>NZ_LT629703.1:3613125-4817500 GCF_900103365.1 Afipia sp. GAS231 | reverse complement strand
CATTTACAACTCACTCACCTCACTCATCTTGCGATGAGTTTCGATGCGCGAGCGCCGAAATGACCTGGAGATTATGAATTGGATTCCGCAAATTGCTTTGCAGATCCAAAACTCGGATCAATCTCCTCTTTACGATGTCAGAAATCCCGCAAGCGCGTCCCGTAGGACGCGACATGCGAAGTGATGTTTTGCGGACGATGTTCGAAGCGCCTTGCTGAAAGCATTGCATCGATCTTCAATTCCATCTGGTGGAGCCAGACGGGATCGAACCGACGACCTCATGCTTGCAAAGCACGCGCTCTCCCAGCTGAGCTATGGCCCCGTACCAGAAGACGAATGCTGTTTGCCGGCTAGTAGAGACGCATGCACTCGATCAAAGTGGTGGGCCTGGGAAGACTTGAACTTCCGACCTCACGCTTATCAAGCGCGCGCTCTAACCAACTGAGCTACAAGCCCTAACACGAGGGTCTTGCCTGCGCGCACCAGCTCACGCCGATGCAACGCACAACGCTAAGCCCCGGCGCGTGTTCGTCCGCAAAAGAAAGAGAAACGTAGACGGCGAAATCCCGCCAATGCAGCTCAACAATCCTGACGATCGTTGGCCACTGATGTTTCTAAAACGGCTCGATAGAAGCAAGCTTCTGAAGAACCATCCTTAGAAAGGAGGTGATCCAGCCGCAGGTTCCCCTACGGCTACCTTGTTACGACTTCACCCCAGTCGCTGACCCTACCGTGGCCGGCTGCCTCCCTTGCGGGTTAGCGCACCGTCTTCAGGTAAAACCAACTCCCATGGTGTGACGGGCGGTGTGTACAAGGCCCGGGAACGTATTCACCGTGGCGTGCTGATCCACGATTACTAGCGATTCCAACTTCATGGGCTCGAGTTGCAGAGCCCAATCCGAACTGAGACGGCTTTTTGAGATTTGCGAAGGGTCGCCCCTTAGCATCCCATTGTCACCGCCATTGTAGCACGTGTGTAGCCCAGCCCGTAAGGGCCATGAGGACTTGACGTCATCCCCACCTTCCTCGCGGCTTATCACCGGCAGTCTCCTTAGAGTGCTCAACTAAATGGTAGCAACTAAGGACGGGGGTTGCGCTCGTTGCGGGACTTAACCCAACATCTCACGACACGAGCTGACGACAGCCATGCAGCACCTGTCTCCGGTCCAGCCGAACTGAAGAACTCCGTCTCTGGAGTCCGCGACCGGGATGTCAAGGGCTGGTAAGGTTCTGCGCGTTGCGTCGAATTAAACCACATGCTCCACCGCTTGTGCGGGCCCCCGTCAATTCCTTTGAGTTTTAATCTTGCGACCGTACTCCCCAGGCGGAATGCTTAAAGCGTTAGCTGCGCCACTAGTGAGTAAACCCACTAACGGCTGGCATTCATCGTTTACGGCGTGGACTACCAGGGTATCTAATCCTGTTTGCTCCCCACGCTTTCGTGCCTCAGCGTCAGTATCGGGCCAGTGAGCCGCCTTCGCCACTGGTGTTCTTGCGAATATCTACGAATTTCACCTCTACACTCGCAGTTCCACTCACCTCTCCCGAACTCAAGATCTTCAGTATCAAAGGCAGTTCTGGAGTTGAGCTCCAGGATTTCACCCCTGACTTAAAGACCCGCCTACGCACCCTTTACGCCCAGTGATTCCGAGCAACGCTAGCCCCCTTCGTATTACCGCGGCTGCTGGCACGAAGTTAGCCGGGGCTTATTCTTGCGGTACCGTCATTATCTTCCCGCACAAAAGAGCTTTACAACCCTAGGGCCTTCATCACTCACGCGGCATGGCTGGATCAGGCTTGCGCCCATTGTCCAATATTCCCCACTGCTGCCTCCCGTAGGAGTTTGGGCCGTGTCTCAGTCCCAATGTGGCTGATCATCCTCTCAGACCAGCTACTGATCGTCGCCTTGGTGAGCCGTTACCTCACCAACTAGCTAATCAGACGCGGGCCAATCTTTCGGCGATAAATCTTTCCCCGTAAGGGCTTATCCGGTATTAGCACAAGTTTCCCTGTGTTGTTCCGAACCAAAAGGTATGTTCCCACGCGTTACTCACCCGTCTGCCGCTGACGTATTGCTACGCCCGCTCGACTTGCATGTGTTAAGCCTGCCGCCAGCGTTCGCTCTGAGCCAGGATCAAACTCTCAAGTTGGACTTGAAACTTCAAACCGGCTGATCACAACGTTTGACGAGGTCCCACCATTTTTTGCCAGCCGAAGCTGACAAGCTGCCTGCGATTCACATCGCGGGCAACGATGGTGTAACCTATGTAAACGTGTACCGCCGAAGTCTTTCGTCCGGCCCCAACACTTCAATACTTGCGTATTCAAGTAATCGAGGCCCGCAAGGACTCCGCCGTCCACGTTTCTCTTTCTTCATCTTCACTTGTCAAACAGCCCGGGATCGCTGGGACCCCACCCTTCCACTGCTGGAAGGCTCCGCTAGTTCCTCATTCCGACGACAAATAACAACCGATTGTTATCGGCTGTTTGAGTCACTCACCGTAATGAGGAGCTACACGGGCACGAACAGATGCCTTGGCCTCAGAGCCAATGCATCGCCGCGCTCAGTGGCCGGGTTATAGGCCCGCCCTATCGGACCTGTCAACAGCCATCGTCAACAAATTGTCGCATCATGTGGAAGAAATTTTCGGCGCCAAGAAGTCCCTATATTTAGGGGCTTTGCGCCGCACTTGAGCCACAATCCTGCGACGTTCTGACAATAAGGTAAGCATCGAAGCACCGGATGCCAGTGGGGGCTGCCGGTGTTGATCTACCAGGGCGATCTACTTCTACCCGGGAATGGCGATCTTCACGTGAACCCGTCGCCTTTCCCACACGGCCGCGAACTTCGAGAGATTTGCACACCATTGACGTTCGAGACTCCGGCCGGTCTTCTTCTGGCCTCTGATTCCCGAATATTTATGCGTGCGGCACGCCATGCTCCGGGATCGCTCCCGCAAAAGGGGCGAACAATACGGTTCCGGAACGGGCGAAGGTCTTGTCGAATGTCGATGGAATTTGGGGGGATACGGGGTTGAGCCAGAAGGCGTCACGCGGAAGCGGCTATGGGCGTGAAGCCGGGATCATTGATCTCGGCCACGAGCCGCCACTTTCCGTCGACGGCTCCGAGGCTGCGGTGATCGATCGCCGCCGCGTCTCCGTACAATGGTTTAGCGGCACTATCCTGACTGGTCTGTGCGGCGCGGCTCTCATCGGCGGCGCCGTTTTTGCGTCGCTCGACGGCGAAATGACCTTTGCCAAGGTTCCCGAACGGGTCGAGGGCGCCTTGCGCGGCGCGTTCGGCGCCAACGACCGCACCGTCACCCTGCACAAGAGCGACCGGCTGCCGCCGCCCGGCGAATCCAGCGCCTCGCGCAATGTGGTGAAGGTCTCCACCGTCACCCGCGTCGGCAACCGCGACGTGATGCGGGTACGGCCGTTCATCCGCATCTCCGGCAACCTGTCGATGACGACGAGCGACCTTTCCGCAAAAATTCCGCCTTTCAACGCCCAGCGCATGCTGACCGATGTCGGCAGTGCGGCGCCCGCCGCCTCCGACGATCCGAACGCGGCCGATGCCGCCGAACCCGATGCCGAGGTCTCCTTCGTCACCAAGGACCTCGCCTCGGTGCTGCCGAAGGCGAAGCTCGCAGCCGTGGTCGCGCTCGACGAAATCCTGTTGCGGGTACGCGACGCCGCCAACTGGCGCGGCGCCGGTGCCGGCGTGCGCTACACCGCGCTCGCCAACGCCACCGCGGACGCCAGCGGCGCCCAATCCGATATGAAGCTGGCCTATGCCACCGAGGGTAACGTCTCCGATCCCTATGCCGGCTTTGAAACCCGCGTGGTGCCGGAAAACGTCACCCTGCTGGCCAAGACCAAGGAACAGATCACCGGCGGCAACCCGTCCGGCGAACGCGTTCATGTCGTGAAAAAGGGCGATACCGTCACCTCGATCCTGCGCGATCAGGGTGCCACCCCCGATGAAGCCAAGGCGATCGCGGCCACGCTTGGTCCCAAGGGCCGCGACGGCGGCCTGAAGGAAGGCCAGAAGCTGCGCATCCTGATGGCGCCGGCAAGTCCCGGACCCGGGGTGCGGCTGCAGCCCTATCGCGTGATCGTCGCCAACGACACCACCATCGAAGCCGTCGCCGCGCTGTCGGACATCGGCAAATACGTTGCCGTCGACGTCCAGAGCATGAATACCGTTGCCGAGCCCGCCGACAGCAAGGACGACGACGAAGATGATGACGGCACCGGCGTCCGGCTCTACCAGAGCATTTACGAGACCGCGCTGCGCAACAAGGTGCCGGCGACCGTCATCGAGGACATGATCCGGATCTACTCCTACGACGTCGATTTCCAGCGCAAGGTGCAGCCCGGCGACTCCTTCGACGTGTTCTATGCCGGCGAAGACGAAGGTTCGGCGATCACCGAAAAGACCGAGGTGCTGTTCGCGGCCCTTACCGTCGGCGGTGAAACCAAGAAATACTACCGTTTCCAGACCCCCGACGACGCCGTGGTCGACTATTACGACGAGACCGGCAAGAGCGCGAAGAAGTTCCTGGTCCGCAAGCCCGTCAACAACGCGATCATGCGCTCGGGCTTCGGCGGCCGCCGCCATCCGATCCTCGGTTACGTCAAGATGCACACCGGCGTCGACTGGGCCACGTCCTACGGCACGCCAATCTTCGCTTCCGGCAACGGCGTGCTCGAAAAGGTCGGCCCCGAAGGCGGCTACGGCAAATATATCCGCATCAAGCACAATAACGGCTACGAGACCGCCTACGGCCACATGTCGGCCTTCGCCAAGGGCATGGAGCCCGGCAAACGCGTCCGCCAGGGCCAGGTCATCGGTTTCGTCGGATCGACCGGCCAGTCGACCGGCCCGCACGTCCACTACGAAATCCTGGTCAACGGCCGCTTCGTCGACCCGCTGCGCGTCAAGCTGCCGCGCGGCCGCTCGCTCGAGGGTCCGATGATGGCGGGCTTCGAGAAGGAGCGCGATCGTCTCGATACCCAGATGAGCAACCGTGGCAGCGGCGCACGGGTCTCCGATGCCACCGGCACCGCCGGCGCCCCGCCGGTGCGTCAGGTCAGCAATCGCTGAATTTTCGATAAGATCCTGACGAACTGAAATCGCCGGCACACGATTGTCGTGCCGATTTGGCCGTGCGCCGGTTTGGCCGTGTGTCGATTTTGTGGCTGCGGCACAGTGGTTTTTGCGACAGGTTTCGTTTGCCAAACCGTCATCCCGGACGAATACTCTCCTCCAAAATCAACGGGAGGTAGCGTCATGACGAGCAGGCTTGCATGCAGTGCGACTGTTGCTGCGATCATTCTCACCACCACCATTATCGGCGCTTCGGCGCAGACCTATGAGGTCACCAAACTCGTTCCCGGTTCGGCGTTCCATGGCGTGCACGGGCTCGGCATCGACAAGTCCGGGCGCCTGTTCGCCGGCAGCGTCGCAGGCGCCGCGCTGTACGAGGTCGATCTCACTAATGGCACGGCGAAAATTGCGATCCCGACGCCGGAAGGCATGGCCGACGACATCGCGTTCGCGCCCGACGGCACCATGGCCTGGACCGGCTTTCTCACCGGCGATCTTTATTCGCGCAAGGGCGACGGCCCGATCAAGAAACTCGCCTCGGGGCTGCCCGGCATCAATTCGCTCGCCTACCGCAAGGACGGAAGGCTGTATGCGACGACCGTCTTCCTCGGCGACACCCTCTATGAGATCGACGTCGAGGGCGTCAAACCGCCGCGCCAGATCATGGAGAAGATGGGCGGCCTCAACGGCTTCGAATTCGGCCCGGACGACATGCTGTACGGCCCGCTGTGGTTCAAGGGCCAGGTCGCCAAGGTCGATGTCGACAAGGCCGAACTGACTGTCGTCGCCGACGGCTTCAAGGTTCCGGCCGCGGTCAACTTCGATTCCAAGGGCAATCTCTGGGTCGTCGACACCGCGCTCGGGCAGCTGGTTCGGGTCGATCCCAAAACCGGCGCCAAGAAGATGGTCGCGCAGCTAAAACCCTCGCTCGACAACCTCGCGATCGACGACAAGGACCACATCTTCGTCTCCAACATGGCCGATAACGGCATTCAGGAGGTCGATCCGGAAACCGGCGCGGCCAAACAGGTGATTATCGGCAAGCTGGCGCTGCCCGGCGGCATCGGCGTGGTTTCCGACGGCGACAAGGACACCATCTATGTTGCCGACGTGTTCGCCTACCGCACCGTCGACGGCGCCACCGGCGAAGTCTCCGAACCCGCCCGCATGCATGCCGACGGCGTGACCTTGGAATATCCGATGAGCGCCACCGCCAAAGGCGACGACGTGCTGCTATCGAGCTGGTTCACCGGCACGGTGCAGGTGATCGACCGCAAGACCGGCAAGACCACCGAAATGCTGCACGGCTTCAAGGCCCCGCACGACGCCGTCAAGCTCAGTGACGGCAGCATTCTCGTCAACGAACTCGGCACCAAGTCGCTGGTGCGGGTCCAGGGCGAGCATGGCGATACCCGCACCCCGATCATCGGCCTTCTCGAAGGACCGGTGGGCATGGTCCAGGCATCGAGCAGCGCTGTTTACATTACGGAGGCTTTTTCGGGACAGGTATCGAAGATCGAGACCAACGGAGTGAAAGACGTGATCGCCAAGGACCTGAAGATGCCCGAGGGCATTGCATTGGCGCCTGACGGCAAGCTGATCGTCGCCGAAGTCGGCGCCAAACGCATCGTCCAGATCGACCCGGCGAGCGGGACCATCACCGAGATCGCCGCCAATCTGCCGATCGGCCTCGCCGGCGCCCCCGGCGGATTGCCGACCAACATCCCGACCGGCGTCGGCGTCGGCGCATCGGGGGTGATCTATTTCTCGTCGAACATCGAGAATGCGATCTACAAGATCACGAAGAAATAACCCACAACCGTCATGCCCGGGACATCTGCGCGAAGACGTGCTTCGCACTTTTGCCCGGGCACGACGTCGTCGTTTAGCTGAACCGTACTCAGTTCAACTTCCGCTTCGGGACCGGCGCTTCGAATTGCGCGATCTCGGCGGTTTGCGGCGCCTTGCCGTTGAAGGTCAGCACGTTGCCTTCCGAGGAAATCGCGACGCGGTCGCCGTCGGCGACCTCGCCGGCGAGGATCATCTCGGCCAGCGGATCCTGCAGGCTGCGCTGGATCACCCGCTTCAGCGGCCGTGCGCCATAGGCGGGATCCCAGCCCTTGGCCGCGAGCCAGTCGCGCGCCCCGGCATCGAGCGTGAGCACGATCTTGCGCTCCTCCAGCAGCTTTTGGAGGCGGGCGAACTGGATCTCGACAATCCGGCCCATCTCGCTCTTCTGCAGCCGGTGGAACAGGATGATCTCGTCGACGCGATTGAGGAACTCGGGCCGGAAATGCGCACGCACCATGCCCATCACCTGCTCGCGCACCTCGGAGGTGTCCTCGCCTTCCGGCTGGTTGACCAGAAACTCCGAACCGAGGTTCGAGGTCATGATGATCAGCGTATTGCGGAAGTCGACGGTGCGACCCTGGCCATCGGTCAGGCGGCCGTCATCGAGCACCTGCAGCAGCACGTTGAAGACATCCGGATGGGCCTTCTCGATTTCGTCGAACAGCACGACCTGATAGGGCCGCCGCCGCACCGCTTCGGTCAATGCGCCGCCCTCGTCATAGCCGACATAGCCGGGAGGCGCGCCGATCAGCCGCGATACCGAATGCTTCTCCATGTATTCGGACATGTCGAGGCGAACCATCGCGGTCTCGTCGTTGAACAGATATTCCGCCAGCGCCTTGGTCAGCTCGGTCTTGCCGACGCCGGTCGGGCCTAAGAACATGAACGAGCCCATCGGCCGGTTCGGGTCCTGCAGGCCGGCGCGCGAACGGCGCACGGCGGTCGCCACCGCCCGCACCGCTTCAGCCTGGCCGACCACGCGGTTGCCGAGACTGCCCTCCATCTTCAGGAGCTTGTCCTTTTCGCCCTCCAGCATCTTGTCGACGGGCACGCCGGTCCAGCGCGACACCACCTGCGCGATGTGGTTGGCGGTGACCGCCTCCTCCATCATCTCGCCGGGATTTTCCTTGGCCTCGGTATCGGCGAGCCTTTTTTCGAGCTCGGGAATCCGGCCATAGGCCAGTTCGCCGGCGCGCTGGAATTCGCCGCGGCGCTGCGCGTTGGCGAGTTCGATCCGCAGGCCGTCGAGCTCGCTTTTCAGCTTCTGGGCGTTGGAGAGCTTGTTCTTCTCCGCGCTCCAACGCGACGTCAGGTCAGCCGATTTCTCCTCGAGATCGACCAGCTCCTTCTGCAGCGTCTGCAGGCGGCTCTTCGAGCCGGCATCGGTTTCCTTCTTCAGCGCCTCCTGCTCGATCTTCAGCCGGATGATTTCCCGGTCCATCGAATCGAGTTCTTCCGGCTTGGAATCGACCTGCATCTTCAGCCGTGCCGCTGCCTCGTCCATCAAATCGATGGCCTTGTCGGGCAGGAAACGGTCGGTGATGTAACGGTTCGACAGCGTGGTCGCCGCCACCAATGCGGAGTCGGTGATGCGCACGCCGTGGTGCTGCTCGTATTTGTCCTTCAGTCCGCGCAGGATCGAGATGGTGTCCTCGACCGTGGGCTCGCTGACGAAGATCGGCTGGAACCGGCGCGCCAAAGCAGCGTCCTTTTCGACGTGCTTGCGGTATTCGTCGAGCGTGGTGGCGCCGATGCAATGCAGTTCGCCCCGCGCCAAAGCGGGCTTCAGCAGATTGGACGCATCCATCGCGCCGTCGGCCTTGCCGGCGCCGATCAGCGTATGCATCTCGTCGATGAATAGGATGATGCTGCCTTCGGCCGAAGTAACCTCCTGCAGCACGGCCTTCAACCGCTCCTCGAACTCGCCGCGATATTTGGCGCCCGCAATCAGCGAACCCAGATCGAGCGACAGCAGCTTCTTGTCTTTCAGGCTTTCCGGCACGTCGCCGTTGAGGATGCGCAGCGCCAGGCCCTCGACGATCGCGGTCTTGCCGACGCCGGGTTCGCCGATCAGCACCGGATTGTTCTTGGTGCGGCGGGACAGCACCTGGATGGTGCGGCGGATTTCCTCGTCGCGCCCGATCACGGGATCGAGCTTGCCGTCGCGCGCGGCCTGGGTCAGGTCGCGGGAGTACTTCTTCAGCGCGTCATAGGCGTTTTCGGCCGTGGCGCTATCGGCGGTGCGTCCCTTGCGCAGCGATTCGATTGCCGCGTTGAGATTCTGCGGCGTGACGCCGCCCTTGCTCAGGATGGTGCCGGCGTCGCTGCCCTTTTCGAGCGCGAGCCCGAGCAACAGCCGCTCAACCGTGACAAAACTGTCGCCGGCCTTTTCGGCGGCCTTTTCCGAAGCATCGAAAGCGCGCGCCAGATCGGGGGCCAGATAAACCTGCCCCGCACCGCTTCCGGAGACTTTTGGGAGTTTGTTGAGGGCGTCCTCGGTGGCTTTGAGGATGGCGCGGGAATTACCCCCGGCGCGGTCGATCAGACCGCCGGCCAGGCCCTCGCTGTCGTCCAGCAAAACTTTCAGCATATGCAGCGGCGAGAACTGCTGGTGTCCGTCGCGCACCGCCAGCGATTGCGCAGACTGAATGAATCCGCGCGCCCGCTCGGTGTATTTTTCAATATTCATTGTTGCTTTCCCTCGGCCTGCCGTTCCCACCCCTAAGGCATGAAAATGGCATCTTCATTGGGTTTCCGCGCGGCTGCGTTGACATTCCTCAACCGGCCGGCAGTCGTCGCCATCATTTTGTAGGCTTGATGCAAATGTGGGCATCGGCGGCCGAAACGGAAGAGGCCGGCCTGCAATTTTGGGGCGGTAGCGGGGCTTGAGGGAATCCCCTACAAGGCCGAATGACCTCGTCTCCGACCGCGACAATCGCCGGCATTTACCGCTATCCCGTCAAAGGCCTCTCCCCGGAACCGCTCGGCCAAGCCGCGCTTCTGCCCGGCGAGACGCTGTCGGCCGACCGCCGCTACGCCATCGAGAACGGCCCCTCGGGCTTCGACCCGGCCGAACCGAAATGGCTGTCAAAACCCCACTTCCTGATGCTGCAGCGGGACGAATGGCTGGCGCCGCTGCGCACCCATTTCGACGATGCGAGCCACGTCCTGACCATCCGCCGGAACGGTGCGGTGGCGGCCGAGGGCGACCTCGAAACATCAGAGGGCCGGACCGCGATCGAGCAGTTCTTTGCCCACCGATATGCCGGCGAGATCAAGGGGCCGCCCAGGATCCTAACCAGCCCGGGCCACAGCTTTTCGGACGTCGCCCGCAAGGTCGTCTCGATCATCAATCTCGCGAGCCTCCGCGCCATCGAGAGCATGGTCGACCACCCCGTCCACCCGCTTCGATTTCGGGCCAACCTCTATGTCGAGGGCTGGCCGGCCTGGCACGAGTTCGAGCAACTCGACCGGACGCTCGCCATCGGCGATGTCCGCCTCAAGGTGGTCAAGCGCATCGTCAGATGCGCCGCCGTCAATGTCGATCCCGACACCGGCGCGCGCGACCTCTCGATCCCGAACACGCTGATGCGCCGCCTCGGCCACAACGATTGCGGAATCTATGCCGAGGTCATCGCCGGCGGCAGCATTGGCGCGGGCGACGCGATCGCGACGATTGTGCATTAGTCTTGGCCGCGATTCCGGTATCGTGACCGGGCACGCAGCCCCCTGAGGTCATCTCTTGCTCGAACGCGTCATCCGCCTCCTGCCTGGCTTGATCCTCTGCGTGGCGGTAACCGTCGTCGCGATGCTGCTTGAGCGGGTGGAGGTCGGTTTTGCCGGCCAGCCTTACCTGGAAGCGCTGGTCATTGCGATCCTGCTTGGCGTCGCGATCCGAACCGCCTGGACGCCCGGGCCGACCTGGAGTGCCGGCATCCAGTTCAGCGCGAAGATATTGCTGGAAGTCGCTGTCGTGCTGCTTGGCGCCGCCGTCAGCGCCAGTGCCGCGGCGGCGCTCGGGCTGGCATTGATCTTTGGCATTGCCGGCATCGTGGTGGTTGCGATCGCGAGCAGTTACGCGATCTGCCGCCTGCTCGGCCTGCCGTTGCGGATGTCGATCCTGGTGGCGTGCGGCAACTCGATCTGCGGCAACTCGGCGATCGCTGCGGTCGCGCCGATCATCGACGCCGACAGTGACGACGTCGCCTCCTCGATCGCGTTCACGGCCGTGCTCGGCGTTGTCGTCGTATTATGCCTGCCGTTTCTCGTGCCGCTGTTGAAGATGTCGTTGACGCAATACGGCGTTATGGCCGGCCTTACCGTCTATGCCGTGCCACAGGTTCTGGCGGCTACGCTTCCGATCGGCGAGTTGAGCAACCAGGTCGGCACCGTGGTCAAGCTGGTCCGCGTGCTGATGTTGGGCCCGGTGGTGCTCGGCCTTTCGCTGATCAGCCGCCACCTTCCACCGCAACACCGGAGCGGCGCGAGCGAAGTCAGGACGACGAGACGCTCCGGCCCTGCGCTGCACGAACTGGTGCCATGGTTCATCCTCGGCTTTCTGATCGTCGCCGCCTTTCGGTCGTTCGGACTGATCCCGCAGGCCATGCTGATCCCGCTGGCAACCACGGCCAGCCTGCTCACCACCGTATCGATGGCCGCGCTCGGATTGGGCGTGGATGTGCGGGTCGTGGCCAACGCCGGTGTCCGCGTCACAGCCGCGGTCACCGCTTCGCTTGTCATCCTGGGCCTCATCAGCCTCGGCCTGATCCGTCTGCTGCAGATCGCCTGATCTAGCCGGTCGGCATGACGTAGGCGTAGATCCGGCCGCGCGAGATCGGCGCTTCCCGGACCCGATTGCCGTTATTGCCGGATATCATGATCGGATTTCCTGACGCATCGATGCCGGTAATGATACCGACATGGCCGCCGCCGCGTCCGCGACTCATGACGGCGATGGCGCCGACCTGCGGACCGGAAACGCGCTCGCCGTAATGCGCGAACGAACTTGCCATGTCGGAGCCGGTGCCGCGATAGCCGGAGTGCTGCAGCACCAGGTTCATGAACCGCGCGCACCACAGACTGCCGCGGCCGGTCGGATTACCGCCGAGGTAGCGCCGCGCTTCGGCGACGACGTTCGATGAGGTGAAGCTCGCCGCCATCGCGCCTCCGGTCGGCGTCAGGGTTGAATTCGCTGCGGCGCTTGCGCTCGCTGCGGCGCTTGCGTTCGGTGAGAAGCTTGCATGGGTGTCGGCAAAGCCGCCCGCCTGCATCTGCGCCACACCGCGCTCCCAGCGCGAACTTTCCGTCAGATGCCGACGTTGGATGTGAACGTAATGCCGCCTCGCGTGATGGCCGGCGTGATAGGCGCGCGCATGACGCCCTCCGCCATGATGAGACCGTGCGTGAGCGGGCGTGACGGATACGGCGATCGACGCCGAACATAGAGCCAGTGCCAGAACTCGAGGCGAGACACGAAGTGAGCGGAGAAACGCAAGCAACTGAATCATAGATCATCCTCTGTAGCCCCCCTTCCCCTGTCGCGTTCCTGCGGAAACGAACGCGGCGGCGGTTTTGAGATTCGGGGTGTGACGAGAGGAAGATTTCATGTGGCAGTGCGAAATCGATTTCGGGGTCATTCCGCGATGATTCAGTGGCCATAAGCGATCAATGGTGCCGCATTGCCGCCGCGAGAATTAACTGCAAATCTGGGGCCGGCCAACGAGAGGAAATGCCAATGCCCCATGCCATTGCGAAAGATAATGTCCGTCTGTATTTCGAGGAAGCGGGAAGCGGAACTCCGATTATTTTCCTGCATGAATTCGCGGCCGACCATACCAACTGGGAGCCGCAGATGCGCTACTTCTCGCGCGGCCATCGCTGCATCGCCTATTCGGCCCGCGGCTACACGCCCTCCGACGTGCCGCCGACATCGGATGTCTACACCTACAAGCATTTCTACACCGACGCGCTCGCCGTACTCGATCATCTCAACATTGCAAGAGCGCATTTCATAGGCCTGTCGATGGGCTCCTATTCGTCGCTTCAAGTTGGCCTCAACGCTCCGGAACGCGCGCTGTCGATGACGCTCGCCGCGGTCGGCTCGGGCTCGAATCTCGAAAATCTCGACGCGTTCCGCAAGCAGTGCCAGGCCAACGCCGTGCAGTACGAGACGACAGGCTCGATCGAGGTCGCCAAGGCTACGCGCGAGGCGCCGAGCCGGATTCCGTTCTTGCTGAAGGACCCGCGCGGTCACGCCGATTTCTATGCGGCGTTGGCCCGGCACAGCGCGCAAGGCTCGGCCAACACCATGCGCAGTTTTCAGGGTGGCCGGCCCTCGATCTACACCCTGACCGACGCGATCCGGAAGGTGCCGACGCCGGCGCTGATCCTGTGCGGCGACGAGGACGACAATTGCGTCGAGCCCAGCCTGTTCCTGAAGCAGCACCTGGCGGCGGCGGGACTGTCGTTCTTTCCGAAGTCGGGCCATGTGCTCAATCTCGAGGAGCCCGCACTGTTCAACGAGATGGTCGAGCGGTTCATTGCACTGGTCGAGGCCGGGAGGTGGCCGGTGCGGGATGCAAGGTCGATGAAGCCGGGGTGATCGTCTAGCTGTCATTCCGGGGCACGCGAAGCGTGAACCCGGAATCTCGAGATTCCGGGTTCGATGCTACGCATCGCCCCGGAATGACGGGCAACAGCTATTTCCCCTTTCCAGCCCTCGACAGCAAAAACACGCCCTGCTCGCCGAACATGTTCCAGACCCACCATGGCAGGTTCAGCGGCACCGGCCGGCCGTAGAGATCGAGCGCCACCGCGCGTTCCATCTTGACGTTGATCTCGCCGCAGAGCTCGACGAAATCCTTGATCGTGCAGAAATGGATGTTGGCGGTATCGTACCAGGTCGCCGGCAGATTTTCCGTGCGCGGCATGTGGCCGCCCACCAGCAACTGCAGCCGCATCTTCCAGAAGCCGAAATTCGGGAACGACACGATGGCGCGGTGCCCGATCCGGAGCAGGTTTTCCAGCACCACGCGCGGCTGCCGTGTCGCCTGCAGCGTCTGCGACAGGATCACATAGTCGAAGGCGTCGTCGGGATAGTTGAGCAAATCCGTGTCGGCGTCGCCCTGCACCACCGCGAGCCCCTTGGCGACGCAGCGGTTGACGCCCTCGCGCGACAACTCGATGCCGCGGCCGTCGATGCCGCGGCTTTCCAGCAGTTGCAGCAGTTCACCTTCGCCGCAGCCAACGTCGAGCACTTTTGATCCGGGCTCGACCATGCCGGCGACCAGCAGATGATCGGTGCGGTATTTCCCGATGCGTTCGGGCGCGATGCCGCCGAGCGGCAAACTCTGTTCCTGCAACGCCATCTCAACCACCTGTCGATCCCGGGCCACCTGAGCCCAACCCGCGCGCCTTGCCTGCGGATTCCAGGAAGGCACGGGAAATGTCGAAGAATTCGGGAACGTCGAGCAGGAAGGCGTCGTGGCCGCGATCGGTCTCGATCTCGGCGAACGACACCCGCGCGCTCGACGCATTCAGCGCATGCACCAGCGCGCGCGATTCCGAGGTCGGGAACAGCCAGTCCGAGGTGAACGACACCACGCAGAAGCGGGTCTTGATGCCGCGAAACGCCTGCGCCAGCACGCCGTTATGATCGCCGGCGATATCGAAGTAATCCATCGCCCGCGTCAGATAGAGATAGCTGTTGGCGTCGAAGCGCTCGACGAACGACGAGCCCTGATAGCGCAGATAGCTCTCGACCTGGAAATCCGCGTCGAACGAGAAGGTCGGCAAAGCGCGATCCTGCATCCGCCGTCCGAACTTGCGATGCAGCGCCGCGTCCGACAGATAGGTGATGTGCGCCGCCATCCGCGCCACCGCGAGGCCGCGATGCGGCAGGGTGCTGTTCTCGGTGTAACGACCCTGGTGCCAGTTCGGATCCGCCATCACGGCCTGCCGGCCAAGCTCGTGAAACGCGATGTTCTGCGCCGAATGACGCGTCGCGCAGGCGGTCGGCATCGCCGAAAACACCCGCTCCGGATAGGCCACCGTCCATTGCAACACCTGCATTCCGCCCATCGATCCGCCGACCACGCAAAACAGCGTATCGATGCCGAGACGGTCGAGCAGCATCGCCTGCGCGCGCACCATGTCGGGGATGGTAACGACAGGAAAGTCCAGCCCCCACGGCTTGCCGGTGGCCGGGTTGGTCGAAGCCGGCCCTGTCGAACCCATACAGCCGCCGATGACGTTAGCGCAGATGATGAAGTAACGGTCGATATCGAGTGGAAGGCCCTGACCGACCATGTTCGCCCACCAGCCCGCCTTGCCGGTCATCGGGTGCACATTGGCGACATGCTGATCAAGCGTCAGCGCATGGCAAATCAAGATGGCATTGGAACGGTCCGCGTTCAGTTCGCCATAGGTTTGATAGGCGATCTGGAACGGCGCGAGATCGACGCCGCAATCGAGTTTCAGCGGCTGCTCCATGCCGAACTTCGCCACCAGCGAGGTCGGATGATCGGCCTCATGGGCGCGATCCTCGCTGTGGATCGACGGGCTGGGTATCGACTGCACATTTGTCATATCGGCACCGGCCTCCTTAGCGGAGGTCCATGGACAGAATCAGGCCAATAAAAAACCCGGCCTGAACAAAGGTTCGGCCGGGATCACTTCTGTCCCCGGCCTGTTTAGCGAGTTGTTTAACGTGGCTGCAAGCCGGCCGGCTCAAATGACCACGGAGAAAGCCAAAGCTAGTCCCGGGCAGGCTTTTCGTCAAGGCTTGTCCATGGTTAACCGTCTCGCCGCAGCGCACGGTCCCGCACGTTTCCTTTGCTTTCATCGGCCGTCTTTCCTAATCAATGACTGCGTTTGCCGGCAATTTCGACCGATCCGGCATTGAGAGTTGAGAATATGTCCAAGGCACCCCCGGCTCCGCCCTCGCTGCAGGAGCTACGCAAAGAGATCGACGCGATCGACGAGCAGGTCCACCGTCTGCTGATGGCGCGCGGCGACATCATCGACCGGCTGATCCAGGTCAAGCAGACCCAGGAAGTCGGCTCGGCGTTCCGTCCGGCGCGCGAGGCCTCGATGATGCGCGAACTGGTCAAGCGCCATCGCGGCATCCTGCCGCTCGACACCATCGAGAGCATCTGGCGCGTCATCATCTCGACCTTCACCTTTGTCCAAGCGCCGTTCGCGGTGCATGCGGATGTTTCGGTGAGCGAGCCCGCGATGCGGGATTCGGCGCGGTTTCATTTCGGCTTCGTCGTGCCTTATGTGGCGCATTTCAGCGCCCAGGCCGCGGTCGAGGCGGTGGCGAAATCCAAGGGCGATCTGGCGCTGGTCTCGGCGATCTCGAGCCGCACGCCATGGTGGATCGCACTCGAAGCCGACGGCGCGCCGAAGATCATCGCCCGCTTTCCGTTCCTGGAACGCGCCGACCATCCGGCAGCGCTTCCGGTGTTCGTGATCTCGCGGGTCGCCGACGACGCCATGGACACCGAAGTCCAGATGTGGAGCGTCCGCGTCTCCGGCTGGAACGCCGACACGGCGCGCGCGCTGGCGCCGCTCGCGGAAATCGTCGCCGTGCCCGATACCGCCTTCGACGGCGCGGCGCTGCTGGTGTCGGATGCCGGCACCGGCTTTGAGAAGATCAAGATGGCCTTGATTGGGGCCGGTGCGTCGGTGCGTTCGTCGGCACTCGTCGGCAGCCATGCAACGCGCTATACGGTGCCCCCGAACGGGGCTGCCAGATCTTGAACTGCCAGATCTTGAACTGCCAAGTCCTGAAACGACCCTGACGATCCGGAGTTGACGATGTACCGCCCCGTGCCGAATCCCGGCATTCTCGATATTGCGCCTTACACGCCCGGCAAGACGCCGGTGCCGGAGCCCGGCCGCAAGGTGTTCAAGCTGTCCGCCAACGAGACCCCGTTTGGGCCGTCGCCGAAGGCGAAGGAAGCTTACAAGCAGGCGGCGGCGGGCCTGGAGGACTATCCGGAAGGAACTTCGCGGGTGCTGCGCGAGGCGATCGGCCGCGCCTTCGGGCTCGATCCCGACCGCATCATCTGCGGCGCCGGCTCGGACGAAATCCTCAACCTGCTGGCGCACACCTATCTCAGCCACGGCGATGAGGCGATCTCCACCGCCCACGGCTTCCTCGTGTACCCGATCGCGACCATGGCGAACGGCGCCACCAACGTCGTTGCGCCCGAGACCGAATTCACCGCCGACGTCGACGCCATCCTCAAGCGTGTCACGCCGAAGACCAAGCTGGTGTGGCTCGCCAACCCGAACAACCCGACCGGGACCTATATTCCGTTCAACGAGGTCAAGCGCTTGCGCGCCGGGCTGCCGCCGCAGGCGCTGCTGGTGCTCGACGCTGCCTATTCCGACTACGTGTCGCGCAACGACTATGAACTCGGCATCGAGCTGGTGGCGACCACCGAAAACACCGTGATGACGCATACGTTTTCCAAGATTCACGGTCTTGCCGCCTTGCGCGTCGGCTGGATGTTCGGCCCGGCCAACATCGTCGACGCCGTCAACCGCATTCGCGGCCCGTTCAACGTCTCGACCCCGGCGATGCTCGCCGCGGTCGCCGCCATCGAAGACACCGCGCATGTCCAGATGTCGAAGGCGTTTACCGAGACGTGGCGCAACTGGCTGACCGAGGAAATCACCAAGCTCGGCCTCAAGGTGACGCCGAGCGTGGCGAACTTCGTGCTGGTCCATTTTCCGCTCGACAAGGGCAAGACCTCCGCCGAGGCCGACGTGTATCTGACCAAACGCGGCCTGGTGCTGCGCGCGCTGAACAATTACGGCCTGCCGCATTCGCTGCGCATGACCATCGGCACCGAAGAGGCCAATCGCCTCGTCGTCGACGGGCTGCGTGACTTCATGGCGGCCAAGTGAGCGCCGCTCCGCTGTTCAACCGCGTCGCGCTGATCGGCTTCGGGCTGATCGGCGGCTCGATCGCGCGCGCCGCGCGGGCCCAGGGCCTGGCTGGCGAAATCGTCACCACGGCACGCTCGGAGAAGACGCGCGCGCGCGTCGCCGAACTCGGCATCGTCGACGCCGTGCTCGCGACCAACGCCGAAGCGGTCAAGGACGCCGACCTCGTCATCCTCTGCATTCCCGTCGGCGCCTGCGGGCCGGTGGCGCAGGAGATCGCGCCGTTCCTGAAAGCCGGCGCCATCGTTTCCGACGTCGGTTCGGTCAAAGGCGCGATCGTGCGTGAGATGTCGCCGTACCTTCCAGCGAGTGTGCATTTCGTACCGGCGCACCCCGTCGCCGGCACCGAGCACTCCGGCCCCGATTCCGGCTTCGCCGAACTGTTCATCAACCGCTGGTGCATTCTCACCCCTCCGGAAGGCACCGACGCTGCCGCCACCGAGCGCCTGCGTGCGTTCTGGGCCGGCATGGGCGCCAGGGTCGAGATCATGACGCCCGACCACCACGACCTGGTGCTGGCGATTACGAGCCACCTGCCGCATCTGATCGCCTACACCATCGTCGGCACCGCCGATGAACTGGCGCAGGTGACGTCGTCCGAAGTGATCAAGTTTTCCGCCGGCGGCTTTCGCGACTTCACCCGCATCGCGGCCTCGGATCCGACGATGTGGCGCGACGTGTTTCTGAACAACAAGGACGCGGTACTCGAAATGCTCGGCACCTTCACCGAGGATCTCTCGAAGCTCACCCGCGCCATCCGCCGCAACGACGGCGAAGCGCTGTTCGAACACTTCACCCGCACCCGCGCCATCCGCCGCGGCATCGTCGAGATCGGCCAGGACTCGGCAGCGCCGGATTTCGGCCGCCCGCATGCGAATCTGGAGAAGAAGGCGGAGTAGGATTACACGTCGCTCCATCAACTCGTCGTCCCGGCCTTGAGCCGGGACCCATAACCACGAATGTTGGTTGTCGGACGCAAGTCGTCGAACATCTCACCAAACAACCCCTGCCGCGGCGTATGGGTCCCGGATCGCGCTTCGCTTGTCCGGGACGACAAGAATTATTCTCGCGGCATGATCTGCCCGAAGTTTTGCAATCGACCTTGCCCTCGATATCAGAGGGCGCAGGGAAGACCGGGTGCGCGCCGCACCCGTGGTCTCATGTGCGATAGTTGCAACAAGATGGTGCACATGAGCATACAGGTTTGGCGGAGGCATCCGGCCTTCCCTGCGCAATGGCTTTACGGCTTATACGAGATCGTCCTGGTGACCCTGCTTTTTGTGACACCATCGCTCTCGGGCAGCGTTGGCTGCCTTCGAACTTGACGCCTGCATCGGGGCGTCGGACCCAAACGATTTCACCGTACACAGCAGCCCGTTCGTCTCGCGTGCTGCCGCGTCCACCGCCCCCTGTCCCTCGTTTGCGACGACGGCCGACGCCCCTCTGGCGGAACAGGATGGCGGGAGTCCTAAATCTGATTTGCCCGACGGCTCAACGGAAATATTTTTAGCCGAAGGGCTGGACAGACTTTTGGTGATTTGCCCGTCGTGCCATTTTGTCGCACGCCTCACGGCTTGCGTCGTTGGCGGAATCAAGCCGTCGAAAGCGTTAGCGCACGTACCCCGAATGCGGATGACGTGCGCGATGCGGCGCTGAAGTCACGGCCCGGCCGGTGTAGGCGGCCATCGCATCCGCCGCCGGGGGCGGCGATCCGGCATGAAGCACGTCGCCGTTCGGATGATAGAACGAGTACAGGCCGGGCTCCCCGATCGCGGCCTGGGCAAAAGCTGACGTTGCCGACGCCGCGGATAGAACCAGCGCAGCGGCCAATATCTTGAAATTATTCATTTGTTCTCTCCATCCATTCGACCCGTTGCACGCAGCGGGTTTTTTGAAACCGTCGTCAGGAGATGTGCGTTGATCGGCCTTCGGCCAGAGCGATTTCAATCACAGTGCCGCGACCGCAGCCTCTCCGGTATTTTTCCGCTATCGCGGAATGACGACGGCAGAAATGTAGGGCGGATTTAGCGCCAGCGTACCGTCATTCTCTTGCCCAGTAACGTAGCATCGGCGGATTACGCCTTCCGCCTTCGCTCGCAGAGCTTCGGCGGACAAGTCGGCTAATCCGCCCTGCACATCACCGCGCAAAAAGTACGGGCTCAGCCCTCACCGACCGAGCCCGCATGAGTTGAAACCGCGGATCTTATTTGACGGACCGGTGCCGCGCCGGCAGCGGATGGCGCATCATCACCGGCCGCGGCGCCATCGCCTGGGCATCGGCAGACGGCCGTGAATAACCAAGACCGAGACTGCTGTTCGGATGATAGAACGCGTACAGTCCCGGCTCGTCGATCACCGGCTGCGCCGATGCCGAAGTTGCGATCAAGGCCGACAGAATGGTAGCCGCAGCAAGAAACTTGAAACTGGTCATCTCTGCTCTCCTCGTTATCGACCCACGGTGATGTCATTGGGTCGTCAGAGAGCAAGACTGCGATAGCTGGCGAGGCATTCCCGCCGCGCCATCACGCTTTGGCGAGCGGCAGTTTACCGGGAGAGGGTGGTTAACTTCGCAGGGTGGGTTAGCGAAGCGTAACCCACCCTCTCGCTGGGGAAAGAGCAGAGGTGGGTTACGCCTTCCGCCTTCGCTCGCAGAGCTTCGGCGGACAAGATCACTGTGCAAAAAGTACGGGCTCAGCCCTCACCGACCGAGCCCGCATGAGTTGAAACCGCGGATCTTATTTGACGGACCGGTGCCGCGCCGGCAGCGGATGGCGCATCATCACCGGTCGCGCCTTCGCCTGGGCATCAAAGGCCGGCCGCGACGATCCTGCATGAAGCACGTCGCCGTTCGGATGATAAAATGCATACATGCCCGGCTCGTCGATTACCGCCTGCGCCGATGCCGAAGACACGACCAGCGCCGACAGAACGGCTGCCGCACCAAGCAATTTGAACGTAGTCATCTCTGCTCTCCTCGTTATCGACCCACGGTGTCATTGGGTCGTCAGAGAGCAAGACTGCGATAGCTGGCGAGGCATTCCCGCCGCGCCATCACGCTTTGGCGAGCGGCAGTTTACCGGGAGAGAGTCGTTAACTTCGTAGGGTGGGTTAGCGAAGCGTAACCCACCTTCTCGCTGGGGAAAGAGCAGAGGTGGGTTACGGCTTCGCCTAACCCACCCTACGCCGCGCTACGATTCCCGGTTATGGATCCCGGCGTTCGCCGGGACGAGTCAAAACAGCGGCGGGAGCTGCGCCACCTTGATCGGGCCGAAGAACACCGCGCCGTCGACGAAGCGCAACGGGAAGGCACGCGCCTTCTTGCCTTCGAGTTCGGCCGCGGTGCCGAACGAGTTGATGCCGGCGGCGACGCCGGCATTGGCGTTCTGCTTGACGACCTTGCCGAGACCCGGGATCGCCTTGTCGAGCGCGCCGAACAGATTGTTGAGGTCCTGGCTCTTCACGCCCGGCGCCACCTTGTCGAGCGTCGCCTGCGGCACGCCCTCCTCCAGCATTTTTTCGATACCGAGCGCCGGAATCACCTTCTCGATGCCGGCAACCGTCATCTGCAATTCGCCCTCGATCCGGCCGCTGGCGTTGAGGCCCAGCGTGCCCGCGGCAACCGCGACCAGGTCGCCCTGCTGGATCCGCGACCGCACGATTTCGACATGGCCGCCGGCGGCCTGAATCTCGCGGAAACGTTCCGGCCACGGCTTGGGCGCAAAATCCTTCAGCCCGCTCAGCTTGGTCTGGACGTCGGCATCGAACGGCTGCGCCAACAGCGGATGCACTTCCTGGATGGTGCCGCCTGAAATCTGCAGCACGGTTTCGATCACCGGATGATCCTGCGGCGAGCCCTCGGCGATGCGGCCGTGCAGCTCGACATGGCCGGCCTTCGCCAGCGGCGTCTGCACCGGGCCGTTGATGCGGTCGATCGCGGGATTGTCGAACACGATGGAGGCACGCTGCGGATTGGTCGGCAGCCCGGTGATGCTGCTGCGGCCGGTGGTCCAGTTCACCTTCATCGACGGCGGCTCGCCGCGGTCGGCAAGCGTCGCCGGCGCCTTGAAGTCGGCAATCAGCAGGTTCGGCTGATAGATCTGCGCGATCACCATGATTTCGCTCAAGCGCGCGGTGAAGGCCGACGGCGCCCCCGCCGTCTGCGACACCAGCGACACGCTGGCATCTTCACAACTCACTTCGAGCCGGAACGGATAGCCGGCCACCGAGCGCTTGCCGCAATCATAGACCCGGCCGGACTTGGCCTCCCTGGCTCGCCAGGCGTCGGCGCGGACGCCGACCTCGGAGGCCGCATAGAACCAGAAGCCGCTCCAGGCGATGGCAGCGACCACCAGCAGAGCGGGCATGATGAAGAGGCGCCAGAGCGGGCGACGGCGCAGTGCGGGGGTCATGTCAGGCATGCGGCGTCCTTTGGCCGGTGATTTTGTCAAATGTAAGCGCTTGGACATCACAACAAAAGGCGCTGAATTCACTTCGCTTCAGCGCTCTGTTCTGATAGCCATTTTCTGTTTGACGCGTTTTCTTTACGCGAACCGGGGTCCACTTCGCTCGAAAACGCTTAGCAAAAATGTCCTCGATTACCTTACACGACTCGGAATTCCCGACAGGCGACCTCTGGGTGTTCGGCTATGGCTCGCTGATCTGGCGGCCGGGCTTCGACTTCGTCGAACGGGTTCCGGCGCGGCTGATCGGCGAGCACCGCGCGCTCTGCGTCTATTCGTTCGTCCACCGTGGCACACCGGAAAAGCCCGGCCTCGTGCTCGGGCTGGATCGCGGCGGCGCCTGCCGCGGCATCGCGTTCCGGGTCGCGGAAAAGAACCGCAGCGCCACCGTCGACTATTTGCGCGAGCGCGAGCAGGTGACCTCGGTCTATCGCGAAGTGAAACGTTCGGTGTGGCTGGAGAACGAGGCGCGGCAGCGCGTCAGCGCGCTGGCCTATGTGGTCGATCGCGGCCATGTGCAATATGCCGGGCGGCTGACGCTGGCCGATCAGTTGCGTCACGTGCTGCAGGGCCACGGCCAGTCCGGCATCAACCGCGACTACGTGCTCGCCACCGTGAAGGCGATCGAAGCGGAAGGCTTTCGCGATCCGCAACTGCATCAGCTCGCGATGATGCTGCACGGCGAGCATGCGGTGCCGGTGCGGGATGGAGACGGCGGACGGTAGACTTCTCCTTCTCCCCGTTCTTACGGGGAGAAGGTCGGGATGAGGGGCTCTCTCCGCGACCGCAATGCTATCGATAGACCTGTACCCCCACCCGGATCGCAAGTGCGATCCGACCTCTCCCCGCAAGCGGGGAGAGGTGAAGAAGAAGTCAATTCGCCTGCGCGGTCGCCGGGCGCTGCGGCAGCGAGCCGGTCGGCTGATCCGACCATTCCGGCACCAGGTCGAAGCCGAGATCGGCCAGCCGCACGCGCACTTCCACGGCGACGTATTTGGCGTATTCCGACAGCAGCAGGCGGAACGTAGCACCGCTGCTCCACCACGGCTCGTCGCGCCATTTGTCGCCGACCACCGCGAACGGAATCAGCGTGATGTCAGGCATCGCATGCGACATTTCGGCGATGGCGCGCGGCATGTGATAGTTCGACGTCACCACGATCAGCGACTTGAAGCCGCGCTCGCGGGCCCAGCGCCGCGTCTCGGCGGCGTTGCTGCGGGTATTGATCGCGGAATAGTCGAGGTCGACGCAGCAGCGGAGCAGCGACTGGTTGTCAGGCAGCGTGCGGGAAATATCGCTGGCGGCACTGGTCGGGTGCACGCCCGAGATCAGCAGACGCTTGCCGTAGCCGCCGGCCAGCAATTCCATCGCATCCGACACCCGCGACGAACCGCCGGTCAGCACCACGATGCCGTCGGCGTTGCGGGCCGGCTGGGTCTCGACGCCGTGCAATTGCGCAAGAAAGGCAACGAACCCCACGACCGCGCCGACAAGGACGCTTGCAAGCGTCACCACGACAGCCCAGCGCAGCCGGCCTCGCGGCGGCGCGGCCGGCGGTTCAGGCGACCTATCGTCGGGTGGCAAGCTCATGTGGTTCTGCTGGTCCTCTCCCCCAGCTCAATTCTATCGGGTTTTCGGGCGAAGTGGAGTCTTGGATCGGATGGGAAGTGTTGGATCAGTCGATATCATCGAGCGTCGCGAACAGCGTGCGCCGCGAGGCCCAGGCGGTGATCGCGGCAATCAGCACGGCCTGCGCCGCCAGCGCCAGATAACCGGACGGGCGCAGCGAAAACGTCCCCAGCAAGGCCGCGAACTGGTCGCCCACAGGCGTGCCGGAAAACCAGCCGGCGATTGATTCGGAGAAGCCGAAGCCCAGCATCGCAGCACCGCCGCCGATCAGGCCGCCTTCAAGCCCGAGCCGGAGAAAATGCCGCAGGAAGCGGTTGGCGATGTAGGTATCGCCGGCGCCGACAAAGTGCAGCACCTCGACGATCGGGCGGTTCGCCGCCATGGCGCCGCGGGTGGCAAACGAAACCGAAATGATGGTCGCGATGATCACCAAAGCGAGAATGCCGATGCCGGCAAACACGGTGGCACCGGTCATCGAGCGCATCCGCTCGATCCAGGCGCGGTGATCGTCGACGCTGGCCGATGGTGCCACCAGCGTCACCCGGCTGCGCAGCGTGGCGAGGTCAAGCGTAGCGCCGGGTTGCACGCGCGCGACGATGACCCGCGGCACCGGCAACTGGTCGATCGACAATCCGCTGCCGAGCCACGGCTCCAGCAGTTTCGCCGACTCGTCCTTGGTGAACGGCTTGACCTGGACGACATAGGGCTGCGTGCGCATCGCCTCGGCCGCTGCCGCCGCATCGCGGTCGAGATCTCGGCCGGCCGAGGGACGCACCTGCACGGTGATTTCGCTGGCGACTTCCGACTGCCACTCGGCCGCCGACGCGCTGACCAACAAGACGGCGCCGGTGGTGATCGAGGCGAGGAAGGTCATGATCGCGACGACCGCGACCAGCGCGCGGCCGGAGATCGAGGCCCGCGGCACGATCGGCGACAAGTTGCGCGCCTGCGCCGCGACCCGCGGGCTGTCATGCCCGAGATCCACCAGCGGGATATGCTCTTCGCCAGGTCTAGCCATGAATACGCCTAGCCATCAATTTGCCCAGCCATTGAGGAGCCTACTCATAGATATGCAGCCGTCCCTGATGCAGCACCAGCCGCCGCGCTTCGTACTGGTCCATCAGCGTGATGTCGTGGGTTGCGATGATCACGGCGGTGCCCGACTTGTTCAGTTCGATGAACAGCCGCAGCAGCCGCCGGCCCAAGGTCGGATCGACGCTGCCGGTCGGCTCGTCGGCGAGCAATAATTGCGGCCGCGAGATCACGGCGCGCGCGATCGCCGCGCGTTGTTTCTCGCCGCCCGACAGGATCGGCGGCAGCGCATCCATGCGCTCGCCGAGGCCGACCCATTTCAGGAGGTCGATGACCTCGCGGCGGTAACTGGATTCGTCGCGGCCCATCACCCGAAACGGCAGTGCCACGTTCTCGTAGGTCGTCATGTGATCGAGCAGGCGAAAATCCTGCAGCACGATGCCGATGCGCTTGCGCAGGTCCGCGATCTGCTCCTTGCCCAGCAGCGAGACGTCGTGGCCGAACAGGTTGACCAGGCCGCGGGTCGGCCGCATCGACAGGAACAACAGCCGCAGCAGCGAGGTCTTGCCGGCGCCCGAGGGGCCGGTGAGGAACTGGAACGAATGCGCCGGGATCAGGAACGACAGGTCGCGCAGAATCTCCGGGCCGAGCCCGTACCGCAAACCGACATTTTCGAACCGAACCAAGCTCAGCTCCGCTCGAGTTGGGACTTGATATAGTCCTTGGCCGGGCTGCGCCCGGCGTGAACCCCGGCTGGAAACCCGGCACTGGCGGCGCCGTCAGCACAAAAGGGTTGTGCGTCCGTTATGGTTTCCGATTCGTTAACGGTCGCTATGTAGCATCCGGGCAAAGACACTGTGGAACGGGCTCCATGCACATCGTTTGCCCCCATTGTACAACATCCTACGCCATCAATCCGAGCACCCTTGGGGCTTCCGGACGCACGGTGCGCTGTTCCCGCTGCAAGGAGACCTGGCTGGCCCGGCCCGAGGACGCGATCGAAATGGCGGCCGCGGTCCCCGCCATGGCCGCCTCGCGCCAAGCGGCCGGAAACGATGCCGCCGCCGAATGGGACGCGATGGCGCGCGAGGAGAGTGGCCAGGACAGCGATCAGGACGCGCCCGAGGTCGACAGTCCGTCGATTTCCGCCGATTGGCCAGCCGAGGGCGAAAGCGCCCCCCAAAGCGGCGATTCCGACTGGCCGACGATCGCCCGGCAGGATGCCGAAGGCCATGAGGACATCCCGATCACCAGCCACCGCGAGCGGCTGGCGAAGCTGTTCAAGCTGCCCAGCCTGCCCCGCATTCCCTTTGCGCCGACGATTGGCCTGCCGACCGCCTGCGCGGCGATGGGCGCGCTGCTGCTGGCGCTGGTGATCTGGCGCGCCGACATCGTCCGCCTGCTGCCGCAGACCGCGACCTTCTACCGGATGGTCGGGCTTGACGTGAACCTGCGCGGACTGGCGTTCAAGGACATCAAGATCACCAACGAGACCGTCGAAGGCAAACCGGTGCTGGTGATCGAAGGCATGATCGTCGGCCAGAGCCAGAAGCCGGTCGAACTGCCGCGGCTGCGCTTCTCCGTCCGCGACGAACAGGGCGCCGAGATCTACGCCTGGAACGCCGTGCTCGAACAGCCGATGCTGAATCCGGGCGAGCGGGCCTATTTCAAGTCGCGGCTGGCCTCGCCGCCGCCCGAAGGCCGCAATATTGATGTACGCTTCTTCAACAAGCGGGATCTCGCCGGCGGCCACGCCTGAGCCTGATCCTGCGCCCCGCTCGCGAACGAGCCGAAAGCAATGCCGCGGATATTGATCGCCGACGACGAGGATTCGATGCGCACGCTGGTCGCGCGCGCCATCGCCATGGACGGCCACGAGACCGTCACCGCCGAGGACGGCGCCGAAGCGCTTGACGTCCTGACCCGCGAAAGCGGCGCGTTCGACCTGCTGCTCACTGACATCCAGATGCCTGTGATGGACGGCATCGCGCTGGCGCTGGCGGCGGCGCGCGATTTTCCGGATTTGAAGATCCTGTTGATGACCGGGTTCGCCGATCAGCGCGAACGCGCCTCCGGCCTCAATGCGATCGTGCACGACGTGGTGACGAAGCCGTTCTCGGTGGCGGATATCCGCACTGCGGTAGCGGACGCGCTGGCGGCGAGGAAGAGGGGGTAGCTTCCCCCTTGTCATCCCCCGCGAAGGCGGGGGATCCAGTACGCCGCAGCCTCTCGATTCTATCGCTGACGTCTTTGGAACACTGGATCACCCGCCTTCGCGGGTGATGACAGTGTCGCGCGGGATCAAGACCCTCAATAATCCTTCAGCAGCCGCTCGATGTAATCGAGTTCGATCTGCGGGCGCGAGGGATCGGCGAGACGGCGGCGCAGTTCTTCCAGAATCCGGCGCACCCGCTGCACGTCGATTTCACCGGGAATCTTCACCGAGAAATCATCCGTGAATTCGTTGTGGCGCATCGGGCGGCCGAGCGGGTCGGTGCCGTTCTGCCCGGCCTGCTGCCGGCCCTTGGCGTTGCCCGGGCCGTCACCGGGCTGGTCGCCGTCGCCCTGCTGCATCGCCTCCGCAAGGCTCTGCGCGCCCTTGCGCAGCGCTTCCAGCGCCTTGCCTTGCGAATCCACCGCGCCGTCGGCATTGCCCTCGCCGAGCCGGCCGCCGGCATCGCCCATCGCGCTATCGGCCTGGTCGAGACCGTCCTCGCCGTCGCCGGGCTCGGCGCCTTGCTGGCCGTCTTGTCCCTGTTGACCCTGTTGACCCTTGTCGCCGCGCTGCCCCGGGCCCATGCCGCGCTTGGCCAGTTCTTCCTGCAGCTTCTTGAGCCGGTCGCGCAGGCCCTGCTGGTCCTGCTGCAGGTCGCTCATGCTCTGGTCGCCCTGCTTGCCGCGCATGCGGTCGCGCCGGGAATCCTGGCCCTGCTTGAAGGTCTTGTCGCGCAACTGCTGCTGCTTGCGGATCATGTCGCCGAGTTCGTTCAGCGCCTGCTCCATGTCGTCGCCGCCGGACTGGCCGGGCTGCGCCATCTGCAGGTTTTCCAGCATCTGCTGCAGTTGTTCGAGGAGTTGCTTGGCCGCATCCTTGTCGCCGGAGCGCGACAACCGCTCCAGCCGGTCCAGCATGCTCTTGAGATCCTGCTGGCTCAGCATCTTGGTGTTGGGATCGAGCGGCCGCGCCAGTTGCTGCGGGTTCTTCTGCATTTGCTCGGCGAGCTGGCGCAGGAAATTATCAAGTGCGGCGCGCAGATTATCCGTGAGTTTCTTGATTTCCTCGTCGCTGGCGCCGCGCTCCAGCGCCTGCTTGAGCGCATCCTGCGCCGCGCGCAGCGCCTTTTCGACGTCGCTGATGTTGCCGTCCTCGATGGTGACCGCGAGCGCCCAGATGCTGGCGACGACATCGCGCAAGGCGGCATCGGTGCGCGCGGCTTCCAGTTGCCGCGCGATGCTGTAGAGGCCGAGGTAGTGGCCGGTTTCCGGCGTGAACAGTTCCGGCGCGATCATCAGCGCATCGAGCGCGGCGTAGACCTGCGAATTCTGGTTGGCATCGAGCGCCAGAATGCGGCGCTGCTCGATCAGCGCGCGCGCCAGCGGCTTGGTGAACAGCCGTTCCGGCAGCCGCATGTTGAAGGGCTCGCTCCTGCCCTCGTTGCCGGCCTCGTCTTTCGCGGTCAGGGTCAGCGTCACATCGGCGCCGGCATAGGGATCTTCGCTGAGATCCTTGACGGTCTGGCCGACGCCGTTGCGGGTGCGCGCGTTCGGCAGCACCAACGGAAACTGCGGCGCCTCGAATAGCGGCCGCGGCTCGGCCGCGTTGGCATCCCTGGGAATCGGCCTGCCGGATTCCGTGGCCTCGGAGCGGCGGGCGGCGAACTGGGCGCGGGCTTCGGTGACGCCGTAATCGTCCTCGAGCTTGTACGACATCTGCAGCGAGCCGCGGGCCTGACGCTCCGGATCCTTGGCGAGCGAGATCGAAGGCGGATGGTCGGGCGTCGCGGTGAATTTCCACTGCGGCTGGCCGGCCGGCGCGCGGACATGCGCGGTGCCGTCGGCGGCGATCTTGAAATGCCGCTCGTTGGTGCCTTGCGGTGCGGCTTCGCTCGGCGCGATTTCGGTGACGCCACCGCCGACCACGACGTCGATGCTGCCGCCGCTGGAGCGCACCAACAGCGCACTGCCTGCCGGAACCGACAGCGGCCCGCCGTCGGGCGCGCCGGCATCGCGGTTGGCGGCGGAAAGAATGATCGGCGGCTTGCCGGTATAGGCCGGCGGCGTCACCCAGGCGTCGACCCGGATATTGGCCGGCGCCAGCACGCCGTTCCAGTCGAACGCCGCGGCCACCCGCATGGTGCGCTCGTCGCCGGCGGCGACATAGGACGCCACCAGCATCACCATGACCAGCGCGCGCAGCGCCCAGGGATCGTGGATCGCCAGCCGCGGCGAAGGCAGTCCGGCGCGGATGCGCTTCAGCGAGGCCAGCGTGCGCTCGCGCTGCGCCTGCCACAGCGCCTGCGCGATCGGATCCTTGGTGGCCAGCGTATCGGTCAGCGCGGTGGCCGGACGGTGCCGGATGCCGGTGCCGCGGTCGAGCCGGCCCAGCGCCTCGGCGCGGGTCGGCCAGCGGAAACGAATCAGCGGATACAGTGCGCCGACGGCCAGCAGGGCGAACAGCGCAATGCCGATGGCGCGCGCCATGAACGGCAGCGCCAGCCACAGTCCGGCCCACGACACCACCAGGAACAGTCCGACCGCGCTCAACAGCCGGGCGAGACCCGGCCAGGCGCGCTCCCATGCGATCGCATAGGTCGCCCGTTGCAGGGCCTGCGTCAGCTGCAGCCGCGCGACAGCATCCGGCTCGCGCGCGGGCTGTGGGAGGTCAGGTGGGCTACCGCTCAATAAACTCTCCGGGTTGCCGGCAAATCAGCCTAGCACGGCGGCGGCAATGAGGCATCCCGCTTCAACGGGGTTCCCACACCCGGAAATACGCATAACACGAAGGCGTGACTGCCGGGCCGTGAGCCCGTAACGTCCGCCGTGACCGTAAAACTACCGGGAGAATCCAGCGAGAGAGCGTGAATCGCTTGGCGCGCTGGCAATGACGAAACAACAAGGAAAAAAACACCATGGAAATCGGATTTATCGGCCTCGGCAAAATGGGTTTCCCGATGGCGCGCCGCCTGATCGAGGCCAAGCATCAGCTCACCGTGTTCGACACCCGCAAGGAAGCGGTCGACAAGCTGGTCGCACTCGGCGCCCAGGCCGCCTCCTCGCCCAAGGATATCGCCGACCGTTGCGAGACCGCGATGGCGAGCCTGCCGTCGCTGCAGGCCTCGCTGGAGGTCGCGACCGGCGCCGGCGGTGTCATCGAAGGCAAGCGCGTCAAGCGCTTCATCGATCTCTCCACCGTCGGCTCGCACATGGCGACGAAGATTCACGGCCTCCTGGCGAAGAAAAAGATTATCCAGCTCGACAGCCCCGTCAGCGGCGGGGTCGGCGGCGCCGAAAAGGGAACGCTGGCAGTGATGGTCTCCGGCCCGCGCGCCGATTTCGAAATTGCAAAACCCGCGCTCGCCGTCATCGGAAAAGTGTTCTTCATCGGCGAAAAGCCCGGCTCGGCGCAGACCATGAAGCTCGCCAACAATTTCCTGTCGGCGACCGCAATGGTGGCGACCTCGGAAGCCGTGGTGATGGGCGTCAAATCCGGGCTTGATCCCGCCGTCATGATCGACGTCATCAACTCCGGTTCGGGGCTGAATACCGCCAGCCGCGACAAGTTTCCGCGCGCGGTGCTGCCGCGAACTTTCGATTTCGGCTTCGCCACCGGCTTGATGGTGAAGGACGTGCGGCTGGCGCTGGAAGAAATGAAATCGCTGGGCCTGTCGATGGAAGTTGCCGAAGCGGTCGGCCGGCTCTGGGAAGTCGTGATCCGTGATCAGGGCCCGGAGTCGGATTTCACCGAAGCGATCAAGCCGATCGAGAAAGCGGCGGGGGTGATCGTGGGTGGCGCGAAGGGTGCTCACGCAGCGAAATGATCTCGTCGTCCCGGCCTTGAGCCGGGACCCATACTCCGCGGCGGGTGTTGTTACGGGCAGTGTCTATTGGCACTGCCCGTACCCGTTAGATCACGCGGTATGGGTCCCTGCGTTCGCAGGGACGACGGCTTAACTCACAGCCACGGCGCGGGCTTGTCCATCGCGATCAGCTCTTCGACTTCCACGCGCGGACGCACGACCGCATACTGATCATCCTTGACCAGCACTTCCGGCACCAGCGCACGGGTGTTGTAAAAGCCGGACTGCACCGCGCCGTAGGCGCCGGCAGTCATGATCGCCACCAGGTCGCCGGCCTTCGGCTCGGGCATATTGCGGTCGAGCGCGAGGTAGTCGCCGGTTTCGCACACCGGACCGACGACATCGGCCGTGATCACGCGCGCGTCTTTGCTGGCCTCGCGGACTGGCAGGATGTCGTGATGCGCTTCATACAGCGTGGGGCGGATCAGATCGTTCATCGCGGCGTCGATGATGACGAAATTCTTGGCCTCGCCCGGCTTTACGTAGATCACGCGCGCAACCAGGATGCCGGCATTGCCGACGATCAACCGGCCCGGCTCGAACATCAGCGTGCAGCCGAGATTGTGCGTCACCCGCTTGACCATCGCGGCATAGGCCGACGGCAGCGGCGGCGCTTCGCGGTCCATGTGATAGGGAATGCCGAGCCCGCCGCCGAAATCGATATGCTCGATGTTGTGGCCGTCGGCGCGCAGCGTCTGCACGAAATCCGAAAGAATCCGGAACGCGGTTTCCATCTTGGACAAATCGGTGATCTGGCTGCCGATGTGCATGTCGGTGCCGGTCACTTCGATGCCCGGCAGCCTGGCCGCACGCGCGTAGACCTCGCGGGCGCGCGCGATCGGGATGCCGAACTTGTTCTCGGACTTGCCGGTGGCGATCTTGGCGTGGGTGCCGGCGTCGACGTCGGGATTGACCCGCACCGAAATCCGCGCGGTCTTGCCGGCCTCGACTGCGAGCTTCGACAGCAGTTCGAGTTCGGGCTCGGACTCGACGTTGATGCAGAGAATATCGTGAGCCAGCGCGGCGCGTAGCTCAAGCTCGGTCTTGCCGACGCCGGAGAACAGGATCTTGCTCGGCGGAATTCCCGCCGCCAGCGCCCGCTTCAGCTCGCCGCCGGAGACCACGTCGGCGCCGGCGCCGAGCTTCGCCAGCGTGCGCAGCACCGACTGGTTGGAATTGGCCTTCATGGCGTAGCAGACCAGCGTCTTCTCGCCGGCAAAGGCCTCGGTGAAAACCCGGTAATGGCGCTCCAGCGTCGCCGTCGAATAGCAATAGAACGGCGTGCCCACGGCGTCCGCGAGCTTGATGAGATCAACCGCCTCGGCGTGCAGCACGCCGTTGCGATAGTCGAAGTGATTCATGGTGAGCTAGCTCAGTTGCCCAGCAGCGGATCGAGCACGAACGGTTTCTTGCGGCCCTTGGACGCCGCAGGAGCCGCTTCGGACCCATAGGTCGAATTGAAGACGCCGGGCTGCGCGGCGCGCTCGGTCTCGGAATCTGCGGTCGCGGGCGCGGCCGACAGCGGCGGCGCGTTCGGCGGCAGATCAAGGCCGGCCTTGCGGCCGCAGCCGCCCAGCGCGAGCGCAGTGACGCTCAGCAGGATAATGGCCCATCCCGACGATGACGGGCGGTAGTTACTGATCACGACGAATTCCCCGCTAGAGCGTGATGACGAGCCGTCATCCCGCTCTGACTTCTTCGATTTGAGCATGATCTTTCCGGAAAACCGGTCCCCACTTTTCCGGATCATGCTCCGCGCGGCCGCACCATACAAAGATTGGCGCAGTCTGGCGAGACCCGAAGGCTGACGGATAACCATGAAATTGCAGCGAAATTTTTTCCTTCAGCCCAATTTTCGCTCTTTTTCGAGCCGCTTCAGCCAGGCTTTGGCCTGCGCCGTCACATTCTTCGGCGCGGTGCCGCCATAGCTGGTGCGGCTTTTGACGGACGCCTCCACCGACAGCACGCGCAGGGCTTCCGCCGTAATCTTCGGCTCGACCTCCTGCATCGCCTGCAGCGGCAGCTCGTGGAGGGCAACGGTTTGCTTTGAGGCGAGACCGACAATGCGCCCGGTGACGTGGTGGGCGTCGCGGAACGGCATTTTCAGGGTCCGCACCAGCCAGTCGGCGAGATCCGTGGCAGTGGCATAGCCCTCGCCGGCCGCCGCCTTCATCCGCGCTTCGTCAGGCACGAGGTCGATCACCATGCCGGTCATCGCCCGGATCGCCAGCGACAATGCGGCAAACGCTTCCATCGCGCCCTGCTTGTCCTCCTGCATGTCCTTTTGATAGGCGAGCGGCAGCCCCTTCATCACGATCAGGAGCCCGGTCAACGCGCCGATCACCCGGCCGGTCTTGGCGCGCACCAGTTCGGCCGCGTCAGGGTTGCGCTTCTGCGGCATGATCGAGGAGCCGGTGGTGAACTTGTCGGACAGCCGCACCAGACCCACCAGCGGCGAGGTCCAGATCACGATCTCCTCGGCAAAACGCGACATGTGCACGGCCGCGATCGACGCCGCCGACAGCGTTTCGAGCACGAAGTCGCGATCGGACACCGCATCGAGCGAATTGGCCATCGGCCGGTCGAAACCGAGCGCCTTGGCGGTAGCAGTGCGGTCGATCGGAAACGAGGTTCCGGCCAGCGCCGCCGCCCCAAGCGGCGATTCGTTCAGGCGCTTGCGCGCATCGGCGAACCGGCCGCGGTCGCGCGCGGCCATCTCGACATAGGCGAGCAGGTGATGGCCGAAGGTGACGGGCTGCGCGGTCTGCAGATGGGTGAAGCCCGGCATGACGGTGCCGGCATGTTCCAGCGCCCGTTCCACCAGCGCCTGCTGGAACGCCGCCAGCGCGGCGTCGGTCTCATCGATCGTGTCGCGCACGAACAGACGGAAATCGGTCGCCACCTGGTCGTTGCGCGACCGCGCGGTATGCAGCCGTCCGGCGGCGGGGCCGATCAGGTCGGTCAGCCGGCTCTCGACATTCATGTGAATGTCCTCGAGCGCGCGCTTGAACTCGAACGAGCCGTTGCCGATTTCTGACAAAATCGTGTCTAGCCCTTTGCCGATATTTTTTGCATCACTCGCGGTGATAATGCCTTGCGCCGACAGCATCGCGGCATGGGCCTTGGACGCGGCGATGTCCTGGGCATAGAGGTGACGGTCAACGTCGATCGAGACGTTGATTTCCTCCATGATCGCATCGGGACGCTCGGTGAACCGGCCGCCCCACATCTTGTTGCTCATGACTTCCCGTGCCCTGTCGTCTAAAGCCACTTATTGCCGAACCCGGCGAAACGCCGTGCCGGTTTCATTCGTAATATGGGCACTGCATAGCCGTATCTGACACAGGATGACAAACGATATGCCCGAGTTGCCCACCCCCCGCCCGGCCGTCACGCGCCGGATCCCGCTCGCCATCGGCGCGGTGGTGGTCGGGGCGCTGATCGGTTTTGCCGCGGTCTACGGCTTCGGCGCCTTCAAACGCGGCCCGGCCGGCGATTCCGCCTGTAACGGGGCGGTCGACCTGGCCCGCAAGATCGCACCGCTGGCGCAGGGCGAAGTGGCGGCACTGACCATGGCGACGACCCCGCTGCGGCTTCCCGACCTCGCCTTCGAGGATGCCGACGGCAAGCCCAGAAAGCTGTCGGACTGGCGCGGCAAGACCGTGCTGGTGAACCTGTGGGCCACCTGGTGCGTGCCGTGCCGCAAGGAAATGCCGGCGCTCGACAGCCTGCAGACCAAGCTCGGGGGCAAGGATTTCGAGGTGGTCGCCATCAACATCGATACCCGCGACGCCGAAAAGCCGAAAAACTTCCTGAAAGACGGCAATCTCACCAAACTCAGCTATTTCAGCGACCAGAAAGCCAAGGTTTTTCAGGATCTTAAGAACATAGGCAAGGCGCTGGGGATGCCCACCTCGGTGCTGGTGGACGGCCAGGGCTGCGAGATCGCCAACATTGCCGGCCCGGCCGAATGGGCCAGCGACGATGCGGTGAAGCTGATCAAGGCTGCCGTGCAGCCGACGAAGGCGGGATTCTAGGGCCGGCCTAACACTCGCTGTCGCGTTAACCTCCGTTTCCGCCAGATCGGACCGCGGCCCCTTGATTTTCCTCCCGGTAGGCCCAGTTCCCGACGATGAACGCCAAACGCATCCTCTTTCTCTGCTTCTTGCCCCTCTTTATCGCTCTCGCCTTCGTTGGCGTGCCGCTGCCAGTGACGCGGAGGGTCCGTCCGAACCAGCAGGAGCAAGGGCAAATGTTGGAAAAGGACAGTTAGTGATCAAACCACGGCTCCTCCGTCCGATTGACCCCCTGCATCCCTGGTTGCCGGCGGCACGCAGGCCTTGAACCGCCGGAAGCGCTGATGACGGCTCACTCTGACTTTCATCCCTTCAAATCGGAGAAGGCGCGGGAGCGATATCTGGCCCACTACGATTTGAGGGCCAGCCAATGGCCGGTTGCCGCAGAAGGCCGGCTTGTGGAGACCTCGGACGGGCAAACCTATGTCCGTATCAGCGGCCCCACCGATGCGCCGCCTCTTGTTCTGCTGCCGGGAGTGAATGCGTCCTCCCTGATGTGGCTGCCCAACATTTCAGACTTTTCGCAGAGCTATCGCGTCTACGCGGTGGACAACATTTACGACTTCGGACGGAGTGTGTGGAAGCGGCCGATGCTCACCGCCAGCGACCTCGTGAATTGGCTCGATGAGCTTTTTGCCCAGCTTGGGCTTAGCGAAAATGTCAGTTTGATGGGAGTTTCCTACGGTGGATGGATCGCGAGCCAGTATGCTCTCCGTTACCCGGGCCGGCTAAGGAAGCTGGTTCTGCTGGCTCCGGTGTTCACGGTGCTGCCTTTGCGGACAGCATTCATTCTGCGCGCCATGCTTTGCATGATCCCGCACCGGCGGTTCACGAAAAGCTTCATCTACTGGTTGGCCGCGGATGCCGTGGCCAAGAATGGCATCAGCCGCCAATGGGTCGATGCAATGGTGAACGATGGGTATCTCGGTCTCAGAAGCTTCAAATCGAAAAGGCTTGTCGTCCCCACCATCCTCACCGATGAAGAGTTGCGCGCTCTGTCGGTCGCGACGCTCTATATGGTCGGAGAGAATGAAAAGCTCAATTCGGCCCAAGATGCCTTGCAGAGGCTCAACCGCGTTGCACCTCATATTGCAACCGAGCTTGTCTCAAATGCCGGGCACGACCTGACCATCTCCGGCATGGCCGAGGTGAATACGAAAGTCCTCGAGTTCCTGGGGAAGACACCAAACCGCGGCTGGCATCGAATATAGGTCGCCGCGAACTTCCCGCGCAGCGCCCGAATCGGGAAGATCGAGCCGAGTTTAAAGCCGGCCTCTAGGCGGAAACGTCGAGATTGCCGCCGATTCCGGGACCAAGATTGGCGGTCGACGGCGAGGCCTGGCCGCCCAGCAGGGTCTGGACCGCGAACTTTTCGGCGTCCGAGTTGGACTTCATAATCGAGGTCGCGACCTGCATCTGGGTATTCCCCGCCTGCATGGCGAGCACGCTCGATACCATTGCCATCATGTCCATACGCAGAACTCCTCGTCGCCGAGGACCCTAGCGCGAGGTGGTTAATGAATTCTGGAAGTGGCGGTCCGTAGGGTGGATTAGCGAAGCGTAATCCACCGCAGTCTCGCAAAGGTGATGGTGGGTTACGGCTACGCCTAACCCACCCTACGGCACCGATGCTTGAGCCCTTACCGCGTCGGGACCGGCTTGTCGCCACGGTAGTCGTAGAAGCCGCGCTGGGATTTGCGGCCAAGCCAGCCGGCCTCGACATATTTCACCAGCAGCGGGCACGGCCGGTATTTGGAATCCGCCAGCCCCTCGTGCAGCACCTGCATGATCGACAGACAGGTATCGAGCCCGATGAAATCGGCCAGTTCCAGCGGCCCCATCGGATGGTGGGCGCCGAGCTTCATCGCCGCGTCGATCGCCTCGACGTTGCCGACGCCTTCATACAGCGTGTAGATCGCCTCGTTGATCATCGGCAGCAGGATGCGGTTGACGATGAAGGCCGGGAAATCCTCGGATACCGCGATCTGCTTGCCGAGCTTGGCGACGAAGCCCTTGGCCGCATCGAAGGTCTCGTCATCGGTGGCGATGCCGCGGATCAGCTCGACCAGCTCCATCAGCGGCACCGGATTCATGAAGTGAATGCCGATGAAGCGCTCGGGCCGGTCGGTCGAGGCGGCAAGCCGCGTGATCGAGATCGACGACGAGTTGGACGCGACGATCGCTTCCGGCTTCAGCACCGCACAGAGATCGTGGAAGATCTTGCGCTTGACCTCTTCCTTTTCGACCGCGGTCTCGATCACGAGATCGCAATCCGACAACCCGTCGAGCGTCTCGGCGGAAACGATCCGGTCCAGCGCCTGCTTGCGCGCGTCCTCGCTGATAATCTTCTTCGAGACCTGGCGCGACAGGTTGCCGTTGATGGTCGCCATCGCCGATTTCAGCCGCTCGGAGGACAGATCGTTCAGCACCACATGGTAACCGGCGAGCGCCGCCACATGCGCAATGCCGTTGCCCATCTGGCCCGAGCCGATCACGCCGACCTTCTTGATTGTCACCGCCATCTTGCCATCCACCGGAACGGCGCGCAGTCAGCGCCTGTTCATCTCTGAATCCCGGTTCTGATATAATCAGAATCGAGCCTTCAGTCCCACCTCTGGCGCGTTTTCTTCACGCAAAGTCGGTATCCGCTTCGCTTGAAAACGCCTGTCGAATAAACACCGGCCGGAAGTCGTTTTATCCGGCCGGTGCCTTGTTGGTTACTTTCCGAGCTTGCCGAGTTCCTCGGTCAGTTCGGGAACCGCCTGATAGAGGTCCGCGACCAGGCCGTAATCGGCAACCTGGAAAATCGGCGCGTCCTCATCCTTGTTGATCGCGACGATCACCTTGGAATCCTTCATGCCGGCCAAATGCTGGATCGCGCCGGAGATGCCGATCGCGATGTACAGTTCCGGCGCCACCACCTTGCCGGTCTGGCCGACCTGCCAGTCGTTCGGCGCGTAGCCGGCATCGACCGCGGCGCGCGAGGCGCCGACGCCGGCGCCGAGCTTGTCGGCGAGCGGCTCGATATATTTGGCAAAATTCTCGCGGCTCTGCATGGCACGGCCGCCGGAGACGATGATCTTGGCCGAGGTCAGTTCGGGACGGTCGCTCTTGGCGACTTCCTCGCCGACAAAGCTGGAGAGGCCGGGATCGGCTGCCGATGCGGCGTTCTCGACCGACGCGCTGCCGCCTTCACCGGCGGCGGCAAAGGTCGAGGTCCGCACCGTGATGACCTTCTTGGCGTCCTTGGACTTCACGGTCTGGATCGCGTTGCCGGCATAGATCGGACGCTCGAAGGTATCGGGCGCAACCACCTTGATGATTTCCGAGACCTGCATGACGTCGAGCAGGGCTGCGACGCGCGGCATCACGTTCTTGAAGCGCGAGGTCGCGGGCGCGACAAAGGCGTCGTAGCCCGGGGCGAGTGCCACGATCAGCGCGGCCAGCGGCTCGGCGAGGTCGTGGGCATAGAGCGGACCGTCCGCCAGCAACACCTTCTTGACGCCGGCGAGCTTCGCCGCCGCATCCGCAGCCGCCTTGGCGTTTTCGCCGGCGACCAGCACGTGAACGTCGGCGCCGAGGGCGGCAGCCGCAGTCAGCGCCTTGTTGGTGGAGTCCTTGATCGACGCATTGTCGTGTTCGGCAATCAACAGCGTAGTCATCAGAGAACCCCGGCTTCGGTCTTGAGCTTGGAAATCAGTTCGGCGACGTCCTTGACCTTGACGCCTCCCTTGCGGCCGGGCGGTTCCGATGTCTTGAGCACTTCGAGACGCGGCGTGAGGTCGACGCCGTAATCGGACGCGCTCTTGTCGTCGATCGGCTTCTTCTTCGCCTTCATGATATTGGGCAGCGAGGCGTAGCGCGGCTCGTTCAATCGCAAGTCGGTCGTGACGATCGAGGGTCCCTTCAGCTGCACGGTCTGCAGGCCACCGTCGACTTCGCGCGTCACCTTGAAGTCGCTTCCTTCGACTTCGAGCTTGGAGGCAAAGGTCGCCTGCGACCAGCCGAGCAGGGCTGCCAGCATCTGGCCGGTCTGGTTTGAGTCGTCGTCGATCGCCTGCTTGCCGAGGATGATCAGGCCGGGCTTTTCCGCGTCGGCGATGGCCTTGAGAATCTTCGCGACCGCCAGCGGTTCGACATTGCCTTCGGCCTTGACCAGGATGCCGCGGTCCGCGCCCATCGCAAGACCGGTCCGGATGGTTTCCGAGGCCTGCGCCGGGCCGATCGACACCACCACCACCTCGGTCGCCTTGCCGGCTTCCTTCAGCCGCAGGGCTTCCTCGACGGCGATTTCGTCGAACGGATTCATCGACATCTTCACGTTGGCGAGTTCCACGCCCGTTCCGTCGCTCTTGACGCGGACCTTGACGTTGTAATCGACCACCCGCTTTACCGGCACAAGAACCTTCATCGATCCTCTTTCGCTTGAATTCTGGGGTTTGATTGGCTTGGGCGCGGAACCTAAAGGTCCCGCTACCGGTGGTCAACGCGCGAAAGCCAAAAATCGGCCCGGCGATGCCCCTGAGCCGAGGGGTATTTTAGCGGTTCTGACCCGGCACCCACAGCACGTCGCCGGCCCCGTTGTCGTTGACGGCGCGGCCGGCCACGAACAGGAAATCCGACAGGCGGTTGATATACTGTATGGCAGCCTCGCTGACCGGCTCAGCCGGATTGGCGGCGAGTTCCACCACGATCCGCTCCGCCCGGCGACATATGGTGCGGGCGAGATGCAGGTATGCCGCGGCGGGGGTGCCGCCCGGCAGAATAAACGACGTCAGGGGCGCCAGATTGGCGTTCAGGTCGTCGATGTCGCGCTCGAGCCGCTCGACCTGGCTCGACACCACCCTTAAGCGTTCCGCCTTGCCGTCGCGCTGCGGCACGGCGAGGTCTGCGCCGAGATCGAACAGATCGTTCTGGATCAGGCCCAGCATTTTATCGAGCTCCGGCGCACCGGCCAGATGCAGCCGTACCACGCCGATCGCGGCGTTGGTCTCGTCCACGGTGCCGTAGGCGGCGATCCGCAGATCGAATTTCGGACGGCGCTCGCCGCTGCCGAGCGCGGTGGTGCCGTCGTCGCCGGTCTTGGTATAGATGCGGTTGAGTATGACCATCGGCTGCTTCCCCCTACCTGCCCATCGCCCAGACGGCGATCATGGTGATGACGATGGCGACGAATTGCAGCAACACCCGCAGCCGCATCAGTTGTTGCGACCGGTTCGGCGAGCCGCCGCGCATCATGTTGATAAGGCCGAGCAGCAGCACGATGGCGACCGCCGCAACGGCGATGGGAAGAACAATCGAACTCAGAAAGGATGCCATTGGCGCTACATAACACCGCCTTGGGCCGACTGCTACACGTTCACAGGGGTCAACGATCTGGCTTTTAATGCAATAATATCAGAAGGTCGCCGAATGCCCGGATCGAACAACCATTGCCAGACACAAGGTGGGACGTGAGGCAGGTCAGGTACGTCTACCATGTCACGATGGATGCGTTTTACACCTTCCTCGCCGACGACGGCTGGGCAATCGCGAGCCATATCGCGCTGTCGACGCTGATGGCGCTGTTTCCGTTCCTGATCGTGCTGACCTCGCTGGCCGGCTTTTTCGGTTCCAAGGAACTGGCGGACCAGGCCGTCAGCCTGTTGCTGGAAGTGTGGCCCAAGCAGGTCGCCGATTCGCTGTCGAGCGAAATCCACGACGTCCTGACCACCACGCGCGGCGACATCCTGACCATCGGCGCCGTGCTCGCGGTCTACTTTGCCTCCAATGGCGTCGAGGCGCTGCGGGTGGCGCTGAACCGCGCCTACTCCGTGATCGAGCCGCGGCGCTGGTACTGGCTGCGGCTGGAATCGATCGGCTACACGCTGGTGGCGGCGTTCACCTCGCTAGCGATGGCGTTCCTGATCGTGCTCGGGCCGTTGATGCTGGAAGCGGCGCGGCGCCACATCCCGTTTTTCGTCGAGACCAACGAGCATTTCCTCAACGTCAGCCGCTACGGCATCACCATCTCGGCGCTGATCGTGGCACTGTTCATCCTGCACGCCTGGCTGCCGGCCGGACGCAGAGGGTTTCTGCAGATCCTGCCCGGCATCATCTTCACCCTGGCGGCGTCGCTGGTGTCGGGCATCGTGTTCGGCCAGTATCTGGCGCGCTTCGCCAACAACTACGTCACAATGTATGCCGGCCTCGCATCGGTGATCATCGCGCTGGTGTTTCTGTATTTCATCGCAGCGATCTTCGTCTATGGCGGCGAACTGAATGCGGCGATCATCAAGTCTCAACTACCCCACGGCGTGTCGCTTCATGCAGCGCAGTCGCGAGCGCGCGCGGAGACACAGGCTTGACCAGAAAGGCGTCGGCGCCGGCCTCGCGCGCCGCGGTCTCGTCGTCGCCGCGACCCGACACGCCGATAACAGCAATCCGGCCGTAGGGCGCAGCTAGCGCACGTATCCTTTTGATGGCCTCGATGCCGTCGATGCCGGGCAGCACCATGTCCATCAGCACGGCATCGAACGCGCCTTGCGCGATCCGCTCGGGAGCGGCTTCGCCGCGGCCGATGAATTCGGTCTGATGGCCGAGTTCGGTCAGGATGGCGTTGAGCACGACGCGGCCGAACGGGTTGTCCTCGACGCTGAGCAGTTTGAGCGGCCGCTGGCCGGGCAGCGATATCTCACCGTCGGCGCCACGGCCGCCGGCTGGCTTGGAGGCGCGCGCACGCGTCAGCGTCACCGCCAGCGTGAAGGTGGTGCCGCCGCCCCGCCGCGCCGCAACCATGATGTCGCCGCCCATCGCGCGCGCGATCTGCTTGACCGATGCCAGACCGAGCCCGGCGCCACCGAAACGCGAAGCAATGCTGACATTGGCCTGCGAGAACGGCCGGAACAGCCGCTTGACCTCGTTGAGCGCGAGGCCGATGCCGCTGTCCGATATCGCGAAGGCGACGCCGACCTTGCCGGCGGCAGCCCGAAGCGGCACCGCCGTCAGTTCAATGGCGCCCTGCTCGGTGAACTTCGCGGCATTGTCGATCAGGTTTTCCAGTGCCGCGCGCAGCCGGACCGGATCGCCGACCACGAACGCCGGCAGTTTTTCGGAAATCTCGACGGACCACTGCAGCCCTTTGGCCGCCGCCCGTCCCGCCAGCGAATCGCCGGCGTTGCGCGCCAGCGCCCGCAGGTCGAACAGGTCCTGCCGCACGCTGGCATGGGCGCCTCGGCTTCGCGCGGCATCGACAAATAGCGTTGCCAGGCTCGACAGATGTTCGGCGCCGGCCTTGATGGTATCGGCCCAGCGCCGCTCGCGTTCGTCGAGATCGGACGTTGCCAGGAGATTGCTGATGGCGAGGATGCCGGTCAGTGGCGTGCGGACCTCATGGGCGAATGCCGCAAGTGCTGCCTCGACCATGCCCGGTCCCGACACGGCCGCGCGCCTGCGACGCGGCTTGGCGAGCGGTTGCTTGGCCGGCAGCTTCCTGGCCGCTGGCTTCCTGGCCGGCCGCTTTTTGGCGCGCTTCTTCGCCGGCCGCTTTTTGGTCAGCCCTGTTAAACGCCGTACGCGTGGTTTTGCCGACATGGTCCCCGTGTCCCCGCGGTACCCAGCATGCCATGTCACGGCGGCGCGAGTCACGGGCGGGTTTGCGGTTACCACAGCCGGTAAACTACGGCAGTTGCACCCGTTCCCGGATGTCCGCCGGGGTCGCCCCGGCCGCGCGCAGTTCGCGCAAAGCCATGGCCCCGGTCGATTTCGAGAGTTTTTGCCCCGATGCATCCGTCATCAGCGGATGATGACGGTAGAGCGGTTGCGGAAGCCCGAGCAGCGATTGCAGCAGCCGGTGCACGCTGGTCGACCAGAACAGGTCGCTGCCCCGCACCACGTCGGTGACGCCCTGCAGGGCGTCGTCGATCACGACAGACAGATGATAGCTGGTCGGCGTCTCCTTGCGCGCCAGGATGACGTCGCCCCAGTCCTCCGGCCGGGCGGTGACGGCCCCGCGCTCGCCATCGAGGCCTTCGCCAAGCTCGGTCCAGCCGAGATCTTTTGCCTGGGCGCAGGCCGCGGTCATATCGAGCCGCAGCGCGTAAGGCACGCCGGACGAGATCAGGCGCTTGCGCTCCTCCGGCGAAAGCGACTTTGCATCCCCCGGGTACAGCGGCGCCCCATCGGGATCGTGCGGCCATAGCGCGGCGCTTTGCTGTTGCGCGACCAGCCGGGCGATCTCGGTGCGGCTCTCGAAACTCGGATAGATCAGGCCGCTCGCCCTGAGTTTTTCGACGGCCTCACGATAAGCGTCAAAATGCTCCGACTGCCGCCGCACCGGCGTTTCCCAGGTGAGGCCAAGCCAGCCGAGATCCTGGTAGATCGCGGCCTCGAATTCCGGCCGGCAGCGCGTGGCGTCGATATCCTCGATGCGCAGCAGGAATCTTCCACCAGCCGCGCGTGCCAGGTCGAAGTTCAGCAATGCCGAACAGGCGTGGCCGAGGTGAAGATAGCCGTTCGGACTCGGCGCAAATCGGAAAACGGGTGGCGGCATCTGGCAGCATTCGCACGAACAGGGACTCTGTTACGATAGGAGATGGATGCGCGGGCAAAGGCAAGCGGAAGCGACGCCGTCCTTGACGGCTACGCCCGCGCATGACGGCTAGAAGGAAACAATGACGATCCATCTCAACACCCAGGCCGATCTCGAAGACGCCATTGGCGTGCTGGTCAAGCAGGACAGGCGGCTGAGGCCGATCCTCGAACTCACGGGCATGCCGGTGCTGCGGCAGCGCGAGCCGGGGTTTGCGGGGTTGGCGCACATCGTCTGCGGCCAGCAGGTCTCGACCGCGAGTGCCGCGGCGATCTGGGGCCGGCTCTCGGCGGCGTTCGACCCGTTCGATCATTCCGCCATCCGCAAGGCCCGCACCGACCGCCTCGGCCGGCTCGGTCTTTCCGGGGCCAAGATCAAGACGCTGAAGAACATCGCGCGCGAACTCGATGCCGAGCGGCTGAACCTCGACGTGCTGGCGGAAGAGGACGCCGACGCCGCGCACAACACGCTGACGGCGCTCCACGGCATCGGGCCGTGGACCGCCGACGTCTATCTGCTGTTTTGCCTGCGCCACGCCGACGCCTGGCCGGCCGGCGACATCGCGGTGCAGGAAGCCGTCAAGGTCGGGCTCGGTCTGGCGACACGCCCGACGCCAAAACAAATGGCGCCGCTGGCGGAGCCGTGGCGTCCGCTGCGTGGGGCGGCGGCGCATCTGTGGTGGAGTTACTATCGCGTGTTGAAGAAGCGCGAGGGCGTGCTGACGGAAAAGGTCAGTCCCGCCAAGGTTAGCCTCGCCAAAGTTAACCCCGCCAAGCCTAGCCTCTCAAAGTCACCCGGTCCTCGCGCGCGCAAGCGGTGACGAAGCCGATCACCGCGCGCACCGCGGGGAGATCGACCAGGTCCGGATGGGCCAGCAGCCAGAGGTCGGCCACGCTGAGGAGTTTTTGCGGCGCGACGCGCACCAGATCCGGATCGGCGGCGGCGACGAAACAGGACAGCGCCGAAATCCCGAGCCCGGCGCGCGCCGCCGCCAGCATGTCGCCCTGCGACGAACAACGCAGCACCACCGTTCCCTGCCGAGTGATGAAATCGCTCCAGCGCGCCAGCCGCTCGTTCGAGGCGCGGTCGGCAAAGCCGATGACGCTGTGCCCTTTCCACTCGTCGCGCCGTTCCGGCAGCGGCCGCCGCGCCGCATAGGCGCGCGAGGCGTAGAAGCCGGTGCCGAGCCGGCCGATCCGGCGGCCGATCAGGTTCTCCTCGCCGCTGTCGACCGGACGCAGCACCACGTCGGCTTCGCGGCGGCGCACGCTGGCCGGAAACGGATGGGTGATGATCTCCAATTGAATATGGTCGTGGGCGCGTAAGAACTCCCCGAGCCGCGGCATCAGCCAGTGCGAGGCCAGCGTCGCCCCGATCGACAGCTTGACCACGCCGCGGGCCTGCGCGCCGGTCGCCGACACCGCGGCTTCGGCGCGCAACGCCGCCGCCGCCATCGCCTCGACATGCTCGCGAAACTTGCGCCCCTGCGAGGTCAGCGACAGCCCATCGTTGGAACGTGCGAACAGGGGAATGCCGAGCTGGCTTTCCAGTTCGGCGACCTTGCGGCCGACCGTCGGGTGGCTGGAGCGGAGCTGGCGCGCCGCCGCCGCGAAGCTGCGGGTTTCGGCCACCGCAACGAAGGTCTTGCAGAGGTCCCAGTCCATCGTGCTCTCCCGCCGGATCGTGTTCATAACTGGATAGTCATCTGTTCAATATTGGACAGGCCGGCCTTGCCGTCCAGCGCTATAATGCACCGCATCAATCAACATGACAGCCGCGTTCCGGATCCGCCCGGGCCGCGTTCCCAGGGAGAGACCGCATGCCGTTGCCCGCTTCGCTTGTGAATACGCTCGAACTGCCGGTGGTCGGATCGCCGCTGTTCATCGTCTCCGGACCCGAGCTCGTGATCGCCCAGTGCAAGGCCGGCATTGTCGGCTCGTTCCCGGCGCTCAATGCCCGTCCGGTCGAAAAGCTCGGCGAATGGCTGAGCCGGATCGAGAACGAGCTCGGCGAATACAAGGCGCTGCATCCGGAGAAGAAGGTCGCGCCCTACGCCGTCAACCAGATCTGCCACGCCTCCAACGACCGGCTGATGAAGGACATGGAAACCTGTGTGAAGCACCAGGTTCCGATCATCATCACCTCGCTGCGCCCGCCGCAGGAAATCGTCGAGGCCGCGCATTCCTATGGCGGCGTCGTGTTCCACGACGTCATCAACGTCAAGCACGCCCGCAAGGCCGCCGAACAGGGCGTCGACGGTCTGATTCTGGTTTGCGCCGGCGCCGGCGGCCACGCCGGCACGCTGTCGCCGTTCGCGCTGGTGCGCGAGGTCAAGCAGTGGTTCAAGGGCACCATCCTGCTGTCGGGCGCGATCTCCGACGGTTTTGGCGTGGCCTCCGCGCTCGCGCTTGGCGCCGACCTCGCTTATATCGGCACCCGCTTTATCGCGACCGCCGAAGCCAACGCCGATCAGGCTTACAAGGCCGCGCTGATCGAACACGCCGCGCACGACATCGTCTATTCCAACCTGTTCACCGGCGTGCACGGCAACTATCTCGGACCGTCGATCGTGGCGGCGGGCCTCGATCCCGACAACCTGCCGGTCGCCGACAAGTCGAAGATGAATTTCGGCTCCGGCGGCAACATGAAGGTCAAGGCGTGGCGCGACATCTGGGGTTCCGGCCAGGGCATTGGCCAGATCGCCGACGCTCCGCCGGTTTCCGAACTGGTCGAGCGCATGAAGGCCGAGTTCATCGACGCCAGCGGCGACTTCCTGAAGCGGGCGCGAGCTTAAAATCGGCGCGACCTCGCTTCAACAAGAAAAACAGAGACCAAGGGACTGGAACGATGAAATTCTCGCGGCACATAGTGACGCTCGCATTCGCTCTTCTGGCGGGCGCGACAGCCCGCGCCGAGGACAAGGGCGAAATTCGCATCGGCCAGACGTTGCCCTACAGCGGACCGCTATCGGGCTTCGGCACCATCGGCCGGGCGGAACAGGCCTATTTCGAGAAGGTCAACGCCGACGGTGGCGTCAACGGCCGCAAGATCAAATTCATCAGTCTCGATGATGCCTACTCGCCGCCGAAGACGGTAGAGCAGACCCGCAAACTGGTCGAGCAGGATGAAGTGCAGATCATGTTCGGCTCCTTGGGAACCGCGACCAACAGCGCCGTGCATCGCTACCTCAACGGCAAGAAGGTGCCGCAACTGTTCGTGCTGAGCGGCGCCACCAAATGGGCCGACCCGAAGAACTTTCCGTGGACCATGCCGGGCATGGCGGCCTACCAGTCCGAGGGCGTGGTCTATGCCAAGCATATCCTGCAGACCAAACCCGACGCCAAGATCGCTATTCTCTCGCAGAACGACGACTTCGGCCGCGACTATGTCGCCGGTTTCAAGCGCGCGCTCGGCGACAAGGCCGCGACCATGATCGTGGCGGAAGCCAGCTACGAGACCAGCGCGCCGACCATCAGCTCGCAGCTGGCGACGCTGAAGGCCTCCGGCGCCAACGTGATGTTCGGCGTCGTGCTCGGAAAATTCACCTCGCAGATGATCAAGGGTGCGGCCGAAATCAACTGGAAACCTGATTTGTTCTTCGTACCGACCTCGGCGTCATCGATCTCGTTCCTGGAACCCGCCGGCCTCGAAAACGCCGTCGGCCTGATCTCGTCCAGCAACCAGAAGGACGCGATGGACGCGCAATGGGCCGACGATGCCGGCGTCAAGGATTATTTCGCCTTCATGAAGCAGTATCTGCCGAACGCCGACCTCAACAATTCGAACTATGCCGCAGGCTACCACTATGCCAGCCTGCTGATGAAGGTGCTGACGGCGTGCAAGGACGATCTTGGCCGCGACAACATCATGAAGCAGGCGGCGTCGCTGCGCGAGGTGCCGCTGCCGTTGCTGCTGCCGGGAATGACGGTGTCGACCGATGCCGACGACTATCTGCCGTTCCAGCAACTTCGGCTGCGCCGCTTCGACGGCAAGAGCTGGGTCGGCTTCGGCGAAATTCTGGACGACCGCTGAGCCAAGGCCGGGGAGAACAACGTGACATCGATCATCAGCGGCGACCGCAGCATCAGCTATCCCGACATTCAAGCCCGCATCGCCCGGGCGGCGACCGGATTCGGAGCGATCGGCCTTGGCGGCGGCACGCCCGTCGCCATGATGCTGCGCAACGACTTTGCGCTGTTCGAGGTGTCCGGCGCCGCTGCGGCGCTCGGCAGCCCCGTGGTACCGATCAACTGGCACCTGAAGGCGGAAGAGGTCGCCTACATCCTGGCCGACAGCGGCGCCGAAATCCTGGTCTGCCACGCTGATTTGTTGCCGCAGATTCGTGACGGCCTGCCCCCGCACTTGAAGCTGTTCGTGGTGACGACGCCGCCGGAAATCGCGGCCGCGTTCAACGTCGCGACACCGTTGACGCGGGTCCCCGAAGGCATGACCGACTGGGACGACTGGCGCGACACCCACGCCCCATTGCAAACGCCGGCGATCGGCAGCGCGCCGATGTTCTATACGTCGGGCACGACAGGCCTGCCGAAAGGCGTGCGCCGCAAGCCGATGCAGCCCGAACAGCAGGCAGCCTCCGCGCGCGTCGGCACCATCGCCTACGGCATCAAGGCCGGCGACGACCAGGTGATCCTGATGAACGGCCCGATGTACCATTCGGCGCCGAACTCCTACGGTATGCTGGCGTTCCGCAACGGCTGCACCATCGTGCTCGAACCGCGCTTCGACCCCGAGGACATGCTGCAACTGATCGCGCGCCATCGCGTCACCCACATGCACATGGTGCCGACGATGTTCGTCCGCCTGCTGCGGCTGCCGGACGAGGTGAAGCGCCGCTACGACCTGTCGTCGCTGCGCTTCATCGTGCATGGCGCGGCGCCCTGCCCGCCGCAGGTCAAGCGCGCCATGATCGACTGGTGGGGCACCGTCGTTCACGAATATTTCGGCTCGACCGAAACCGGCATTCCGGTGTGGCACTCGGCCGAGGAAGCGCTGGCAAAGCCCGGCACCGTCGGCCGCGCCATCGAAGGCGGCATCGTGAAGATTTTCCGCCCCGACGGCGAACTGTGCGACGTCAACGAACCCGGCGAGATCTTCATGCGCCAGGTCGCGACCTCGGATTTCGATTATCACGGCAAGGCCGAGGCGCGCGCCGAGGCCGGGCGCGATGGCTTGATCAGCGTCGGCGACGTCGGCTACCTCGACGCGGACGGCTATCTGTTCCTGTGCGACCGCAAGCGCGACATGGTGATCTCGGGCGGCGTCAACATCTACCCGGCAGAGATCGAGAACGCGCTGATCGGCATGGACGGCGTGCGCGACTGCGCGGTGTTCGGCATTCCCGACGACGAGTTCGGCGAACGGCTGTTCGCCTGCATCGAGCCGGAAACGAACGCTTCGCTCTCGCCGCGCGCCGTGCAGGAATTTTTGCGCGGAAAACTCGCCAACTTCAAGGTGCCAAAGGACATTCAGTTTCTCGACGCGCTGCCGCGCGAGGCCAGCGGCAAGATCTTCAAGCGCAAGCTGCGCGATCTGCATGCGGAAGGCGGGCTGCGCGCGGCGGTGTGAGACGCCCTCTCCACGTCATTGCGAGCCAACGGGTCGCGCGAATGCGCGCCCGATGACAGGCTCCGCGAAGCAATCCATCTTGCCGCACGAAGAAAGACTGGATTGCTTCGTCGCTTCGCTCCTCGCAATGACGGAAGAGAGGAAACCGAACAGCGTTTGAAACGAACAACGTTTGAAACGCTATTCGCTGTTGCAAAGCAGTCATCGAACCGGGCAATGATCGCGTCACATGATGAGCAGGGATAGAGCCATGCAGTCCACCGATTTCGTCGTCGCCCGCAACGATCTGCAGCAAAGCAAGATCATCGAGATGCAACTGCCCGACGCCGCATCGCTTCCCGATGAGGCGCTGCTGGTCAAGGTCACGCGGTTCGCGTTGACCGCCAACAACATCACCTACGCCGTGCTCGGCGATCAGCTCAAGTATTGGCAGCTATTTCCGGCGCCAAAGGATTTCGGCAACGTCCCGGTGTGGGGATTTGGCGAGGTGATCGCCTCGAAACATCCAGATATCGCTGCGGGCGAAACCCTGTTCGGCTATTTCCCGATGGCGACACATCTGGTCATCGAAGCCGCCGACGTCAGCAAGCGCGGCCTGCGCGATGCGGCCGCGCACCGGCAAGGGGTTTCGCCGGTCTACAACGCCTATGCCCGCGTCAGCGGCGATCCAGCGTTCGCGGGCAAGCAGGGCGACTATCAGGCGCTGCTGCGGCCGCTGTTCATGCTGTCGTTCCTGGTCGACGACTTCCTCGCCGAGAACGAAGACTATGGCGCCAAACGCGTGATGCTGTCGTCGGCTTCCAGCAAGACCGCATTCGGCCTTGCCCATCTCCTGCACGCGCGGGGCATCAAGGTGATCGGGCTGACCTCGGCCGGCAACACCGCCTTCGTCAAATCGCTTGGCTGCTACGACGAGGTCGTGACCTATGATCAGGTTACGTCGGTGCCCGCCGACTCGCCCGTTGCATTCGTCGACATGGCCGGGAATAGCGACTTGCGCGAACGGTTGCACCGGCACTTCGGCGAGCAGATGAAATATTCCGGACAGGTCGGACTCACCCACCGCGGCGTTTCGCCTGACGAACCCACCCTGCCCGGCGCCAAGCCGACGTGGTTCTTCGCGCCAGACCAGATCCGCAAGCGCGCGAAGGAATGGGGCCCCGGCGGCATCGACAAGCGCTTCGGCGCCGCATGGTCCGGCTTCGCGCCAAAACTCGATCAGTGGCTCGATGTGACCGAGGGTCGCGGGCCGGCCGCGGTGCAGACGGCCTATCTCGATACCCTCAACGGCCGCGTGCCGCCGAATCTCGGGCATATCCTGTCGCTTTCATAGCGTTTTCAAGCGAAGTGGATCCCGGTTCGCGTTAAGAAAACGCGTCAAAAGAAAATGCTTTGATCGACCGCCAGCGTATGACCGATATCTCCTCACGCTCTTTCTGCGCGCTCCCGAATGGGTATAGGCTCGCAGCCAGGGAAAACGCCGCACAGACGGCCGGTGACGAGAAACGCTCATGCTCGACAAGACCGACGATATTTCGGTGGCGGCCGACAACTGGCTCGCGCAATTCGAAGAGGCGGTGACCAGGCCGGACGATGGCTTGCTGACGTCACTGTTTTGCCGGGACAGCCATTGGCGCGACGTGCTGGCGCTGAGCTGGGACATCCAGACCATCAACGGCGCGGACGGCATCCTCACGGAAATCAAGGCGCACGCACGCGGCGCAGCGCCGCGTGGCTTTGCGATCGATCCCGACCGCCGGGCGCCGCGCAGGGTGATGCGCGCGGGCACCGACTGCATTGAAGCCATCTTCAAATTCGAAACCGAGGTCGGCCGCGGCAACGGCATCATCCGGCTGATCCCGGATACGGCCGACGGCAAGTTGAAGGCCTGGACGCTGCTCACCGAGCTCGGCGAGCTGAAAGGTTTTGAGGAACAGCTCGGCGCCCAGCGCCCGCGCGGCAGCGCCTACTCGCGCGATTTCCGTGGCCCCAACTGGCTCGATCTGCGCAAGGCATCGAACGCCTATGCCGATCGCGATCCCACCGTGCTCGTGATCGGTGGCGGCCAATCCGGCCTCAGCATCGCCGCCCGGTTGAAGCAACTGAATGTCGATACGCTGATCGTCGATCGCGAGAAGCGGATCGGCGACAACTGGCGCAAGCGCTACCATGCGCTGACGCTGCACAACCAGGTCCAGGTCAACCACCTGCCTTACATGCTGTTCCCGCCGAACTGGCCGACCTACATCCCGAAGGACAAGCTCGCCAACTGGTTCGAATCCTATGTCGAAACCATGGAGCTGAACTTCTGGACCGAGACCGAGTTCGAGGGCGGCGACTACGACGAGAAAGAAGGCCGCTGGACCGTGACGCTGCGTCGTGCCGACGGCAGCCAGCGCACCATGCATCCGCGCCATGTCGTGCTGGCGACCGGCGTCAGCGGCATTCCGAGCGTGCCCGAAATATCCGGCCTGAAGGATTTTGCCGGCAAGGTGATGCATTCCAGCCAGTATGACGACGGCGAGAGCTGGAAGGGCAAGCGCGCGATCGTTGTCGGCACCGGCAACAGCGGCCACGACATCGCGCAGGATCTGCATTCGAGCGGCGCCGAGGTCACCATGGTGCAGCGCTCATCGACCCTGGTGGTCAGCATCGAGCCCTCGGCGCAACTGGTCTACACGCCCTACAACGAAGGCACGCTGGAGGATAACGACCTGATCGCAACCTCGATGCCGCTACCCGTCGCGCGCAAGAGCCATGCGATAACCTGCCAAAAATCCAGGGAGCTCGATCAGGACCTGCTCGACGGCCTGGCGCGTGCCGGTTTCAAGCTCGATTTCGGCGAGGACAACACCGGCTGGCAGTTCAAATACCTCACCCGCGGTGGCGGCTATTATTTCAACGTCGGCTGCTCCGACCTGATCGTGAAGGGCGATATCGCGCTGAAGCAGTTCGCCGACATCGACACGTTTGTCGCTGATGGCGCCAGAATGAAGAGCGGAGAGCTCGTCGCCGCCGACCTCGTGGTGCTGGCGACCGGCTACAAGCGCCAGGAAGAACTGGTGCGCAAGCTGTTCGGCGAAGGCGTGGAGAAGCGCGTCGGCACGATCTGGGGTTTTGGCGACGGGCAGGAATTGCGCAACATGTATACGCGCACCGGCCAGCCCGGCCTGTGGCTGATCGCCGGCGGGCTGGCGCAGTGCCGCATCGGCTCAAAACACCTGGCGCTGCAGATCAAGGCGATCGAGGAAGGGCTGTTGCCGCGGGACGTGGGGCCAAGGGCGGTGACGGCATAAATCCATCAACGTCATTCCGGGGCGATGCGCAGCATCGAACTATGATGCGCAATTGCGCATCTGAGAATCTCGAGATTCCCCGGGGTGCAATTGCACCCCTGGGGTCTGGTCCTTCAGACCATCCCGGAATGACGGCAGCACTCAGGGGGGCACACACATGCCGGCCATTCTCGGCTCAGGCGACCATCGCTACCGTGTCGTCGAGAATTTCGCGAAACTCCCTGACGGCTGGAGCCTCACCGACGTCGCGTCCGTCGCGGTCGACAGCAAGGACCGCCTTTATGTGTTCAACCGCGGCGCCCATCCGATGGTGGTGCTGGACCGCGACGGCAATTTTCTTCGGAGCTGGGGCGAAGGGCTGTTCAACCGCGCCCACGGCCTGCATATCGACAGCGATGACCATCTCTACTGCACCGATGACGGCGACCACACCGTGCGCAAGTGCTCGACCGACGGCAAGGTGCTGATGACGATCGGCATCCCGAACAAGCCGGCGCCGTTCATGAGCGGCGAGCCGTTTCACCGCTGCACCCATACCGCGCTGTCGCCGCAGGGCGAGATCTACGTCTCGGACGGTTACGGCAATGCCTGCGTCCACAAATATTCGCCCGACGGCAGACTGTTGAAGACCTGGGGCGAACCCGGCACCGATCCCGGCCAGTTCAACATCGTGCACAACATCGCGACCGATGCCGACGGGTATGTCTATGTCGCCGACCGCGAGAACCACCGCGTGCAGGTGTTCGACGGCAACGGCAAATACGAGACGCAGTGGAACAACCTCCATCGCCCCTGCGCACTGTGCCGCTGCGGCGGCAAGCAGCCGACCTTCATCATCGGTGAACTCGGTCCGGGCATGGCGGTCAACCGCAAGTCGCCGAACCTCGGACCGCGGCTTTCGATCGTCGACGCCAAGGGCAACCGCATCGCGCGTCTCGGCGGGGAGAACGGCCCAGGCATCGAGGCCGGAAAATTCCTCGCCCCGCACGGTATCGCGGTGGATTCCAGGGGCGACATCTATCTCGGCGAGGTCGGCGTCACCGACTGGAAGACCAGCCACCCGGACACGCCAATGCCGCCGGAGGTTGGGGTCGCGCGCTGCCTGCAGAAGCTGGAGAAAATCTAGAGCGGCGGGCGAAAAAGCGACTCGATCGAATCATTTTCCGTCATGGCCGGGCTTGTCCCGGCCATCCACGTCTTCTCTTGCTGCAAGACCGCAAGACGTGGATGCCCGGCACAAGGCCGGGCATGACGGAGTGAACTTGATCAGTCCCCGACCGCCTCGCGCCGGCGCTGTTCGGATTCTTCCGCGTAGCGCTTCATGGCGTGGGCCTCGGTCAGGGTCCCGATCGGGCGGCGCTCGCCGCCGGCCTCCACCACCGCCAGCGATTCGGCTTCCGCCGCGTCGAAAACGGCAATGGCTTCCTGGATGTTCATCACGGGGTGCAGCACCACCTCGCGGTGATGCAGGATATCGATCAGGCCCTTGTCTTCATCGACATCGGCCGCGTGCGCTTCGGCGACCAGCGCCAGCCCGGCGTAGTGGCCCTCACCGTCGACTGCGACCACTTGCGTCTTGGAGCCGAGCGGAAACTTGGCCCGGAACTCAGCGATTCGAATATCGGCATTCACCGTGGTCAGGTCAGGCCGCATCAGCCGTCCGACCGTCAGGTCCCGGATCCAGCCGACATCGGCGGCGCTGCGAATGGTCTCGCCGCGCAGATGCAGCCGCCAGGTGGCAAAGGAGTAGCCGAACAGTTCGCGGGTGATCAGTGTCGAGATGATAACCGCGACCAGCACCGCGGTGGTGAGCCAGAGATTGCCGGTGGATTCCAGCGCGATGAACGACATCGTCAGGGGACCGCCGACCACCGAAGCCGACAGCGCGCTCATGCCGATCACGGCATAGACGCTGGGTTCGAGGTGGAAGCCCGGCACGATGGCGTCGACACCGGCGGCAAACAGCCGGCCGCCCAACGCGCCCATCAAGAGCGTTGCAAAAAACAGTCCGCCGCGAAAACCGCTGCCGAGCGAGACGATCGAGGCCAGCGCCTTGAGCAGGAACACGCCGGCGATGACCGCGAGCGGCAATGAGACGATCCCGGTGAAATGCAGCGCGCCGTGACCGGACGACATCACCTGCGGCGTCAACAGCGCCATGGCGCCGACGGCGAGACCGCCCAGCGCCGGGCGCAGCGGCGCCCACAAACGTATCCTCGTCAGCAAGGTCTCGCACAGCGCCACGCCGCGCATGATCGCGATCCCGAACAGTCCCGCCAGCAGCCCGAACACCGCAGCGATGGCGAGGTCGCGGCCGCGCACCTCGCCGAACGATTCGATGCCGATGCCGAGCGACAGCGCCGAAAAACCGTGGGTGACGAAGTAGCCGGCGACGGCCGCTACCCCGACCGGCGTGAGGCTCGCCGGCGTATAGCCGCCGATCACCAGCTCGAAGGCATAGAACGCGCCGGCCAGCGGCGCCCCGAACGCGCCGGCGATCGCCGCCGCCGCACCACAGCCGACCATGACGCGCTGGTCGGCCCGGCGGAGGTGAAATCCCCGCCCCAGCGAGGCGGCAAGCCCGCTGGCAAGCTGGGTATAGCCGGCCTCGAGGCCGACGGAAGCGCCGACGCCGGAGGACCAGATCGTCTGCAGCGCCACGATCACGCTGCCGCGAAACGACATCCGCCCGCCATGCAGGGCATTGGCCTCGATCGGGTCGATCTCGCGCGCCGGCCGCCAGCGCGCGATCAGCAGGAAGGCGATGCCGAGCACGAGCCCGCCCAGGCTCGGCACCAGCAGGGCCCGCAGCGGCTCGATCGAGAGCTGGCTCGAAAGCCGTTCCCGGATCGAAATATTGAAGAGTACGGCGTGAAGGCCCGCGACCGCCACGCTCATGGCGACCACCACCGCCCCGCTGATGGTTCCGATCAGCGCCGCCAGGATTACCAGGCTGATTTCATGCGCGCGGACGAAAGCCCGCAGCCGGCGTGGCGCCTCCAGATAGCGGCTCTTGGTGGTCATTTGGCGGGGTCCGTCTGCGGCAAGCGGCTTGGCGCCCGGTTTAGCGGTGTTTGCGCCGGTGACGCAATTGGGCAGGATCATGGCGGCCACGGATAAGGCCCGGAACGCTCTTCACAATCCCGTCACGCTGCCTGTAGTATGCAGACGCAATGCTGCTTCGCAGCTAACATGGGAGTCAGGAGCGTTACTTGAACGCACATGTCTCGCAAGGCGGTTGGCCGGTACTGGTGCTGAACGCGGATTTCCGGCCGCTGAGTTATTACCCGCTGTCTCTCTGGTCGTGGCAGGACGCGATCAAGGCGGTGTTTCTCGATCGCGTCAACATCGTCGAGCACTACGACCGCGCGGTGCACAGCCCGAGCTTCGAGATTCAGTTGCCGAGCGTGGTGTCGCTCAAATCCTTCGTCAAGCCGACCACCCACCCCGCCTTCACCCGGTTCAACGTCTTTTTGCGCGACCGCTTCGTCTGCCAGTATTGCCACGCGCATAACGACCTCACCTTCGATCACATCATCCCGCGCAGCAAGGGCGGCCAGACCACCTGGGAAAACGTGGTCGCGGCCTGTTCGCCCTGCAATCTGCGCAAGGGCAATTTGACGCCGCAGCAGGCACGGATGTTTCCGAGGCAACACCCGTTCGCGCCGACCGTGCATCAACTGCACCGCAACGGGCGGCTGTTCCCGCCGAACTATCTGCACGATAGCTGGCTGGATTATTTATACTGGGATACCGAGCTCGATCCGTAGCGCCGCATCAAGCCGCCGCGAGTTTCACCTCGGGTTCGGGCCGGCCACGCGCGGCGACATCCAGCACAAAGGTGCGGCCATGGTCGGGATCGGCACGCCTGGCGTCGTCTCCCATGTCTTGCCAGGCCGAGGTCACCAGCAGCCGCGACAAATCGCGACCGACGAAGGCGGGACAGCTCGACTGCCGTGCCGGCACGCGCAGGCTGCGCAGGTGCCGGCCTTGCGGGCTGTAGACGTCGACGCAGCCGCCGCCCCAGCGCGCATTCCAGATCAGGCCGTCGGCATCGACCACCGCGCCATCGATACCGCCGCCGCCGCGTCGGCGAACCAACGGCACCGGTGCGCCGCGCGGCAAGCCGGTCGCCGCATCGAGGTCGACACGGAACAGCACATTCTTCCCGGTGTCAGCGAAATAGCCGACGGCACCATCCGGTGAAAAGCAGATCGCGTTCGGAATCGTGATCTCGCCATACAGAAGCGACAGCTCGCCGCGATGAAGGGCATAGATCGCGCCCGCACCGGGTTCGGCGCGGCGTCCCATGGTGCCGATCCAGAACGTGCCGGACGGATGCACCCTTGCATCGTTCGACCGCGTCGCGGGATTATCCGCCTCCAATGGACGGAACAGTTCCATTCGTCCATCCGCCAGTGCGCGAACATAAAGGCCGTCGTCGGCGACGACGAGCTGGCGATGCGCGTCGATGCGCCCAAGCGCGCTGCCCATCACGCCGAGGGAATGGATCGTCGTTCGTCCACCGCCGAGATGCGCCTCGAACAGCCGGCGCTCGACAATGTCGAACCACCACGCCGTGTCGGTGGCGGCATCGTAGGTCGGTCCCTCGCCGAGGTGGCACCGCTCGTCACCGAGTACGGCGGTCGGGACCTCTTCCATCGCCACGTCACTGTTCATCGCATTCCCGGTCATGCCGTTGCGAACCGGTACAGTGTCTTGTGATGATAGATCTCGCCCGGCGAAAGCCGCGCGGTAGGAAAATCGGGCCGGTTGGGCGTATCGGGCCAGGCATGCGGCTCGAGGCAGATGGCATCGGACTGCCGGTAAAGCCGGCCACCTTTTCCGGGCATGCCGCCGTCGAGAAAATTTCCCGAATAGACCTGCAAGCCGGGCTGATTGGTGTGCAGCTCCATCACCCGGCCGGATTTCGGATCGGCGAGCCGCGCGGCGAAACGGGATTCTCCGCTTGCCGGTGCAAGGCAGAAATTGTGATCGTAGCCGCGGCCGGTTCGTAGCTGCGGATGGTCGTCGCGGATGCGCGCGCCGACATCTGCGCCGGCGCGGAAATCGAACGGCGTGCCGGCAACGGGACAAGGCGGCTCCGGCAGCGGAATGGCGCCGGCGTCAACGCCAAGAAAATGATCCGCGGCGACCGTGAGGCGGTGATCGAGAATATCGCGGCCCGAGCGCGCGCCGGCCAGATTGAAGAAGCTGTGATTGGTGAGATTGACGACCGTCGGGCGATCGGTTCGCGCCGTCATCTCGAGCGAGAGCTCCATCGGGCCGGTCAGGCGCCAGGTGACCTCGGCCTCCAGCGTGCCGGGATAGCCCTCTTCACCGTCAGGGCTGGTGCGCGCCAGCGTGACCGCCGGACGCGCGCCCTCCTCGATCGTGACGATCCGCCAATTATAACGATCGAAACCCTCGGGCCCGCCATGCAGCGCATTGGCGCCGTTATTGGCCGCAAGCTGCACCACGGCGCCATCGAGCGCAAAACGCGCGCCGGCGATGCGGTTGGCATAGCGTCCGACGGTGGCGCCAAAATATTGCCGCCGGGCGAGATAGCGATCGAACGTGTCATGACCGAGCACGATGTCGTCGCGGCGGCCGGCGGCATCCGGCACCAGCAAGGTCTGCAAGGAAGCGCCATAGGTCATGATGCGGGCTTCCAGGCCGTCGGCGTCCCGCAAGGTAATGCATTCCACTTCGCTACCGTCAGGCATCACGCCGAAGGACGAACGTGCCACGCGGGGCGTCAACAGCCGGTTCATGCCTTATCCTCGAATGGTTCGACCGTCCGACGTCGCCCGAGCAGGAAGGCATCGGCCACAAGTTGGAGCGGCGCAAGATCGACGTCGATCTCGCCGGTCGCGGTGAGCTCGACGAAGCGCCGGTAGAGCCCGGCATATTCTGCTTTGATAGCATCGACGTGCTGTTCGCTTCCGACAGACAGTTTCGCACCGCCCGACGACAAGGTCACCGGTCCGGTATCTGTGTCGAAGTGAATGTCCCAGCTCTGCGGACCGGTCTGGCGGAAATCGAATTCGGCCGAGATCGGCAATCCCGCGGCATCGCTCAACGCGAGCGTGGCCGCGATCGGCGCGTCGCGATTGGCCGGAAAGCAAAGATCCGCCGACGTCACGAACAATGGCTGCGGCAGAATCCGCGTCAGGATCGAGAGCGCGTTGATGCCGGGGTCGAACACGCCAAGCCCGCCCGGCTGCCAGATCCAGTCCTGGCCGGGATGCCAGACCCGCACGTCTTCCTTCCAGGTGATGCGGACGGCAGTGATCCGCCGGCCGGCCAGCAGTTGCCGCGCCGGCTCGACCGCCGGCGCAAAGCGCGAATGCCAGGTCGCGAACAGCGCGTGCCGCGCCGCCGCCGCTGCGGTCAGCAACGGCCCGATTTCACCGACGGTGGCGCCGGGCGGCTTTTCCAGCATCACATGCTTGCCCGCCGCGAGCGCCAGCGCAGCCTGCGCGCGCCGCACCTGCGGCGGCGTGCACACCGCCACCGCATCGATCGGCGGGCCGTCGCGTAGCAGCGCTGCGAGCGTCGGCGCATGCGGCACACCGGGAAGCGCGGCGTTCGGGTCGGCGACCGCGGCCAGCATCGCGCCTTCGGTCACTGCGATCGCCGGCACATGCTGGTCCCGCGCGATCTTGCCGAAGCCGACGATGGCGATGCGAAGCGGGCTCATGATTTCTCACCGGGCTCAACCGCCGTGGACGACGCCGGCGCGGATTCCTGGACCGACACCTCGTGTCCGGGGACCGATCCCTCGTGGCGGCGCAATCCATTGTGGATGACCTCGATCATCGCCGCCGCTGCCGCTTCGGCGTCCTGGCCGACGATCGCATCGACGATGCGCTGATGCCACGACAGCACCGTCTCCCGGTCCTGGGTCTCGACCGGCGCGCTGAGCAGAAACGAGGCCCGCAGCGCCGCCTCGATAACGTTGCCGATCGAGCGCATGAACAAATTGCCGGAGGCGTTGGCGACCGCCAGGTGCAAAGCGAGATCGGCATCGGCAAAGGCGACCGAGTCCGAGGGCTCGCGCCGCATCCGCTCCATACTCCGCCGCAGCTCGGTGATGTCAGCCTCGGAACGGCGGGCCGCCGCAAGTGCTGCCGTGCGCGGCTCGACGGCGAGACGTATTTCGGCGAGATCGTTGAGAAAGCGCCGGTCGATACCGGCATCGAGATGCCAGGCCAGCACGTCGGCATCGAACATGTTCCAGGCGCCGCGCTCGCGCACGACGGTGCCGACCCGCACCTTGGTGGTGAGCAGGCCCTTGGCCACCAGCGTCTTGACGCTCTCGCGCAGGACCGGCCGCGACACGCCGAACATCGCCGTGAGCTCGACATCGCCCGGCAGGCGGACACCTTCGGCGTAGCGGCCGGCGATGATGTCGACGCCGATGCTGCGGGCGACCTCGGCGTGGTTGGAATGCGCGCGCCGCGTCCGGATGACGACAAGCGGGGAAATCATGGCTTCAAAACTCCTGACTTCAAAACTTCCGGCTTCAAAACTTCTGGCTTCAGAACTCCCGGCGTCAAAGCTCCTGCCTTGGCGGCGCGGGCGCGCCGAGCAATACCGAGCATTGCCTGCTGCAGGCCGATGAAGGCGAACAGCAGCATGCCGGTCACGATCTTGGTCCACCAGCTCGACAACGTGCCGTCGAAATTGATGTAGGTCTGGATCAGGCCCTGAATCAGAACGCCCAGCAAGGTGCCGATCACCGACCCCTGGCCGCCGGTCAGCAAGGTGCCACCGATTACCACCGCCGCGATGGAATCGAGTTCGACGCCGACCGCGGACAGGGAGTAACCCGCCGCGGTGTAGAACGAGAACACGATGCCGGCGAGGCCGGCAAGAACGCTGGACAGCATGTAGATGCGCACCGTCATGGAGCCGACCGGAATGCCCATCAGCGCCGTCGTGACGCGGCTGCCGCCGAGCGCGTAGACGTTGGCGCCAAAGCGGGTGAAGTGCAGCAACACGGCGCCGGCAGCCACCACCGCTAGCATGATGAGCGCGATCGCGGTAAGCCGGCCGCCGCCGGGCAGCCGCAGCGCGAAGTCCGACACCGTCGCGTAGATCGGCGCGGTGATCGGCGTCGATTCCGTCGAGATCAGAAAGCTGCTGCCGCGGGCGAGGAACATGCCTGCCAGCGTCACGATGAAGGGCGGCATGTCGAAGACGTGGATGATCGCGCCCATGGTCGCGCCGAAGGCGGCGCACAGCGCCAGGATCGCGACGAAAGCGACCAGCGGCGGCACGCCGAGGCGCTCGACCATAACAGCGACGAAGACGGTGGTGAATCCGATCACCGAACCAACCGACAGATCGATGCCGCCGGAAATGATCACGAAGGTCATGCCGGTGGCGACGATGCCGAGAAAGGCATTGTCGGTGAAGAGATTGGCGACCACCCGGGTAGAGGCAAAATTGGGAAACTGCGTCGCGCAGAGTGCAAATCCGATGATCAGAACCATCGCGGTGATGGCGGCCGGCGGCAGTCTCCTCATGAGCGCGTCCTCCACTGCGCCGCTCCGGCGCTGGAAAGACGCGGCGATTGCAGCAACAGCACGATCAGCACGACAGCCGCCTTGACCACAAGGTTGAACTCCGGCGGATAGCCCGACAGCAGGATGCCGGTGTTCATCGCCTGAATGATCAGCGCGCCGACCATCGCCAGCACCAGGCTGAAGCGGCCGCCGAACAGCGATGTGCCGCCGATCACGACCGCCAGGATGGCGTCGAGCTCGAGCCAGAGCCCGGCATTGTTGGCGTCGGCGCCCATGATGTCGGCGGCGGCGATGACGCCGGCAAGTGCTGCGCACAGGCCGCACCAGACATAGACCGCCAGAATCATGGCGCGGGTGCCGATCCCTGCAAGTTCGCTTGCCCGGGCATTGCCCCCGGTCGCCTCGATCAGCAGGCCGAGCGCGGAGCCACGAACCATCGCGCCGGTGACAGCCAGCATGCCGAGTACGATCACGACCGGCACCGGGACGCCGAGCACGGCGCCGTTGCCGAGCCACACGAAGTCGGCAGCGGTAAAGGTCACGATGCGGCCCTCGGTAATGAGCTGGGCGATGCCGCGGCCGGCGACCATCAGGATCAGGGTGGCGACGATCGGCTGGATGCCGAGCACCGCGACGAGAAAGCCGTTCCATAGCCCGCACAGCAGCCCGGCGCCGAGTGCCGCGGCAATCGCCAGCGGCACGCCGTGCCGGTCGGCAAGGCTGGCGGCGATCGCTCCCGATATCGCCATCACCGCGCCGACCGACAGATCGATGCCGCGCGTCGCGATCACCAGCACCATGCCGAGCGAAAGCAAGGCGACCGGTGCGCCGCGGTTGAGCACGTCGATCAGGCTGCCGAACAGACGACCGTCCTGCATCCGCAGGTCGAAGAATTGCGGCGAAACCATACGGTCGACCGCGAGGATCACCAGCAAGGCTATGATCTGGGCGAGGCCGCGGCGTTGCAGGCTGAATGTCATGGCTGGGTCGCCTCCGCGCCGGCGGCGCTGCCGGCCGCAATCGCCGCCAGAATATTCGAGACGTCGATGGCGTCGCCCTGCAACTGGTCGACATGGGCGCGGTCGCGCAGCACCACCACCCGGTCCGAATAGGTCACGATCTCATCGAGCTCGGAAGAGATGACCAATAGTGCCAGCCCGTCATCGCACAGATCACGGATCAGACGGATGATCTCGGCGTGGGCGCCGACGTCGATGCCACGCGTGGGCTCGTCGAGCACCAGCAGCCGAGGCGCGGTGGCGAGCCATCGCGCCAGCAGCGCCTTCTGCTGGTTGCCGCCGGACAGCAGGCCGATCGGACGCTCCGGCTCCGGCGGGCGGATGTCGAGCAACTTGATGAAACGCGACGCAATCTCGTCCTGCTCGGATCGCGACAACGGCCGGGCGAGACCGCGTTTGGCCTGCAGCGCCAACACGATGTTTTCGCGCAACGAGAGCTCGGCAATGATGCCGTCGATCTTGCGTTCTTCCGGACAATAGCCAAAGCCATGGGCGACAGCGTCACGTGGCGAATGCAGGCGGACCGGTTGGCCTTCGACCAGGGCCCGGCCGCTATCGGCGCGTTCGGCGCCGAACACCAGCCGCGCCGTCTCGGTACGCCCGGACCCGAGCAGGCCGGCGAGGCCAACCACCTCGCCATGGTGAAGGACGAGATCGAACGGCGACACGTAGCCTGCCTTGCCATAGCCCTCGAAGCGCGCGCAGACCTCGCGCACCGGGCGTGCGTGCTCTGCCGCGCGCGCGCTGGTGGTCTCCGCGAGCTCGCGGCCGAGCATCATCCGTATCAGTTCGATGCGCGGCAGCTCGGCGGTCATCCGTTCGCCGATCAGGCGGCCGTTGCGCAGCACCGTGATGCGATCGCAGATTTCATAGACCTGGTCGAGAAAGTGGGTGACGAAGAGGACACCAATCCCGCGCGCGGCCAGCTTGCGCATCACCGCGAACAGAATCTCGACCTCGTGACGATCGAGGCTCGCGGTCGGCTCATCGAGGATCAGCACGCGCGCCGACAGGTCCACGGCGCGCGCGATGGCGGTGATGTGCTGGACCGCAACCGAATAGTTGCCGAGCGGTGCCGCGACGTCGATATGCAAATCGAACTCCGCCAGCAGCGCGGTGGCGCGGCGGCGCATTTCGGCGTCACGGACCAGGCCGAAGCGGGTTGGCTGCCTTCCGAGATAGAGGTTCTGCGCCACCGACAGGTTCGGCAGCAGATTGACCTCCTGATAGACCGTGGCGATCCCGGCATCGAGCGCGGCCCGCGCCGACCGTGCCACGACCTCGGCGCCGCCAAGCCGGACAATGCCGGCATCGCGCTCGAACACGCCGGTCACCACCTTGACCAGCGTGGACTTGCCGGCGCCGTTCTCGCCGAGCAGCGCGTGGATCTCGCCGGCCCGCAAGGTGAAATCCACCTGCTGCAGTGCCTGCAGTGCGCCGAAACTCTTGCTCAGCCCGCGCACTTCCAGAAGCGCAGAACCGGGGTCGGGACTTGCATTCATGCCGACATCACTCCCGTCAACGTCCGCGCCGGCCGCGGACGTCGGGCATGTTTGCCTTGTTGGGCGGACTAGAGCCTTTTCCGTTCCGATTGAATCGGAACGGGGCTCTCGATTCTTGTTTTGACGCGTTTTCTACCGCAGATAAGTCTACGCAATCTGCGTAAACTTGATAGCTATGCGAACCGGCGTCCACTTCGCTGGAAAACGCTCTGGTCGAGAAGGGTTTCGCCGCCGGCGCGGTCCACGGGCCGGCGGCACAACACCGGCGGATCAGTAGCCGAGGCCCTTCTTGCTGTCATAGACCTTCATCGGATCGTCGGCTGCCGTATAGAGCTTCGATTCGGTCTGGATCCACTTCGGCGGTGTCGTGCCCTTGCCCTTGTAGGCGATGATGGCGTCGAGCGCGGGGCCGGCCATGTTCGGCGTCAGTTCGACGGTGGCGTTGGCCTCGCCGGCCGCCATCGCCTTGAAGATATCGGGCACGGCGTCGATCGATACGGTCAGAATATCCTTGCCCGGCTTGAGGCCGGCTTCCTTCATCGCCTGGATCGCGCCGACCATCATGTCGTCGTTATGGGCATAGACCGCGCAGAGCGACTTGCCGCCGCCTTCGGCCTTGATGAAGCTCTCCATCACTTCCTTGCCCTTGGCGCGGGTGAAGTCGCCGGTCTGGCTGCGCACGACTTTCAGGTTGGCGTGCTTGGCGACGACGCTGTCGAATCCCTTCTTGCGGTTGGCGGCGACGCTGGCGCCGACGGTGCCCTGCAGCTCCACGACATTGCAGGCCTTCTCGCCCACGGTCTTCGCCAGCCATTCGCCGGCGACGGCGCCTTCCTGCACGCTGTCCGAAGTGACGGCCGTGAGATAGAGATCCTTGCCGGACGGATCGATGTCGCGATCGAGCAGCACCACCGGAATCTTGGCCTCCTTGGCTTCCTTCAACACCGCATCCCAGCCGCTCGATACCACAGGCGCGAGGAAGATGGCGTCGACGCCCTGCGCGACAAAGGAGCGGATCGCCTTGATCTGGTTCTCCTGCTTCTGCTGCGCGTCGGCGATCTTGAGATTGACCTTGCGCTTGGTGGCCTCCGATTTGGAGACCGTGGTCTCTGCCGCCCGCCAACCGGATTCCGAACCGATCTGGGAAAAACCGACGGTGAGTTCGGCGGCGACAGCGGGAAGCGAGAGAGTGGTGGCAGCCAGTGCCGTGGCCGCAAGAAGGGCTTTGATGGTCATGAGGCGCGTCTCCCAAACAATGTTTGTCGCGGCGCCCGGCCTCACCAATCGGTGTCCAAGCACCTTTGCGGCTACCTGTCGCGGTAGCGGAGGGAAGTATTCCATGGGGAATATGGTCTGACTAGTAATATTATTTTACTAATTAGATCCGGTGTTGATCGATCGCCCTCGGTCAACGGCTGCCGGAAAACTGGCAATCCAAGGATGAGCCATCAAAGATATTCACGCCAAACGGACGATTGTATGGCCCTGCCATTGATGGAGCGCGGCTGAATCCGGATCGCTTCACGCTGGTGCCCAACTCTGTCAGGATATTTTGCAGGATATTTTGCAGGATATTTTGGAGGCGGCGTACCACCGCGTTCGAAACAAAAAAGAGCGGCATCAAGACGCCACAAACGGAAACGCCCCCATGCTCATCCCGATCGCCGACGTGCCGCGCTGGTATGCCGACCGCAAGCCTAAGGACGCGATTGCCGTCAGCCATGGCGCCGATGAACTGAGCTGGGAACAACTCGAGCGCAACGCCAACGCCCGCGCCCGCGCCTTTGCCGCCAAGGGCGTCAAGCCGGGCGATTTCGTCGCCATTGGGCTGCCCAACAGCAACGCGTTTTTCGAAACGACTTTTGCGGTGTGGAAATGTGGCGCGACGCCGACGTCGCTGACCTGGCGGCTGCCGCGCGGCGAGGCCGCAGCCGTGCTCGACATTCTCAGACCGTCGTTGGTGGTCGGCGGCCGGCCGGACTGGAACGCACCGAATTCGCTGCCGGCCGATTTCGTACCCGAAGGTTTCTCGGACGAACCGCTGACCAACCCGGTGGCGCGTTACTGGAAGGCGATGACCAGCGGCGGTTCGACCGGCCGGCCGAAGGTGATCCTCGATCACAGACCCGCGGTATACGACACAGCCGTCCCATCGGCGCTCGGCATTCCGCAGAACGGCTCGCTGCTCAATCCCGGCCCGCTCTATCACAATGCGCCGTTTATCGCGACGCACACCGCGTTGTTCTCCGTCACCGGCCTGGTCAAATTCGACGCCGGGGAAACGCTGCGCCTGATCGAGGCCAACAAGGTGCAATGGGTCAATTTCGTGCCGACCATGATGCACCGGATCTGGGCGCTGCCGGACGCGGTGCGTAATTCCCACGATCTCTCCAGTCTGCAGATCGTGTTTCACATGGCAGCTCCGATGCCGCCCTGGCTGAAGGAAAAATGGATCGAGTGGCTGGGGCCAGAGCGGATCTACGAACTCTATGGCGGCACCGAGGCGCAGGGCGCCGCGGTCATATCAGGCGTCGAATGGCTGGCGCACAGGGGCTCGGTCGGCAAGATCGGCGACACCAGCCGCCTGAAGATCCTTGGCGAGGATGGCAACGAGGTCGCCACCGGCGAGACCGGCGAGATCTATTTCCTGCCCAATGACGGCGCCGGCAGCACCTATCACTATCTCGGCGCCGAGCCGAAGCGCCGGCCCGACGGCTGGGAATCGCTCGGCGACATCGGCAGGCTCGATGCCGACGGCTATCTCTATCTCGGCGACCGGCTCGCCGACATGATCCTGCGCGGCGGCGCCAATATCTATCCTGCCGAAGTCGAAGCCGCCGTCACGGCACATCCTTTAGTCCGCTCCTGCGTCGTCGTCGGCCTGCCCGATCCGGAATTCGGACAACGCGTGCACGCCATCCTCGAGCTCGACCCGGCAACCGATGCGCAGGCGGTCGCCGGCGGCATGGCCGCGTTCCTCGCCGATCAGCTCAGCCGCTACAAGCATCCGGAAAGTTTCGAAATCGTGCATGTCGGCCTGCGCGACGATTCCGGTAAAGTCCGCCGCACCCTGCTGCGCGACGAACGCGCCGGCTGGATCCAGGAAAATCGCGATTTCAGGATTGTGCCGGCCCGGGCGCACGCCAAGGCGGAGTGAGCGGCGGCGGCTCGGGGCAGACGATCCCGCACGGCGCAGCCCCCGTGAAACCCGGGATCTCCTTGATTATGACGCGGTTATGAGTCGCATGGCGGCTCGTTTTGAGAGACACTTCAAAGACGGCCGTTTGCAACATAGATTGTCATCAGCTCGCGCGTCCGCTGGAAGCGCACCCGCTGGCCAGGAGACCATCGATGCCCTCTTTGACCGAATGGAAGGTACCGCCAGCCAACCAGCCGCGCCCGGGCGACTACGGTTTCGATCTGGACCGCACGCTGTCGTCGGTGGTTGGACTGCACTCGATCATCGCGCCCGACGCCTTCAGCGCCGAAACGCTCGGCACCGAACGCGCCGGCAATGGTGTGCTGATCGATGACGGATTGGTGCTGACCATCGGCTATCTCATCACCGAGGCCGAATCCGTCTGGCTGCATCGCGGCGACGGCCGCGTCGTGGAAGGCCACGCGCTCGGCTTCGATTTCGAATCCGGCTTCGGCCTGGTGCAGGCGCTCGGCAATCTCGACCTCGATCCGTTGCCGCTGGGCTCCTCCGCCGCTACCCAAATCGGCGACCCCGTCGTGGTCGGCGGCGCCGGCGGACGCACACGATCGGTCGCCAGCCAGATCGCGGCCAAGCAGGAGTTCGCCGGCTACTGGGAGTATCTGCTGGATGAAGCGATCTTCACCCATCCGGCCCATCCCAATTGGGGCGGCACCGGCCTGATCTCGAACCGTGGCGAGCTGCTCGGTATCGGCTCGCTGCAGCTCGAACGCGAGCGCGCCGGCAAGCCCGAGCATGTCAATATGATGGTGCCGATCGACCTGTTGAAGCCGGTGCTCGACGATTTGCGCAAGTTCGGCCGCGTCAACAAACCGTCGCGGCCCTGGCTTGGAATGTTCTCGACCGAGATCGACAATCGCATCGTGGTGGTCGGTATCGCCAGCAAGGGTCCGGCGGCGCGCGCCGAGCTCAAGACCGGCGACGTCATCCTCGCCGTCAACGGCGACAAGATCACCAGCCAGACCGACTTCTACCGCAAGCTATGGTCGCTCGGCCCCGCCGGCGTCGACGTGCCGCTCACGGTCTATCATGAGGGCGTCACCTTCGACGTCACGCTGACCTCGACCGATCGCGCCAGGTTCCTGAAGGCGCCGCAGCTGCATTGAATCTGCCAATATCCTCGGATCTACCGCGGTCGGCGTTCCTTTCCGACGGTGGCGCAGTCCCGCATTCTTTTGCAATCTCTGGATGTTTTTCCGGCTGGTGATATTATGGGCTGAGGGGCCAATTGCGGTCCTTTTTCGAGATTGAGGTGCCGCCGTCATGATGTGCGGCAATATTTCATCACTTTTTTGGGGGCGATGATGACAATGACACTTTATGGCTCGCGCGCCAAACGGATCGCGATTTGGCTTGGGGTATTCGGCGGCGTCGGGCTGCTTATCTGTATGGGATGCATACTGTATGACCGCACCCACGCGGATTCTTTTGTGAATTGCGCCGGCAAGTTTCCAACGCGCAATGCTTCGGAGCCTGCCAAATCCGGCGATGATGAAGCGGGCGTCTTGCGCATCGTGGATTTCTGGCCCCAACCGGTGGGAGTTTCGGACGGCATATGTATCGTCGTCGCGGGCGTTGCGAAGAAAACCGCCGATGCCGAGGCGGATGCCAAGCGCGCGCGTGTAGAGATACCGCTTCTGCTTAACAACGTTCCTGTGCCGCTTGCCTACAAGCCAACGGCAAAGGCAAGTTCTGAGCCTCAAACCTTGATGTACGAGTTCAGCCGCTCCGACAGTGCGAAGTCCGGCTCGTCAACATTCTGGCGGGACCTGCTTGCCGGCAGGGCGAGAGAAGGAACCCCCAAATTCGGCGTCAGCATCTCGCGAGCCGGCGACAACACTTCGGGACCTTCAGCAACCCGAGCCATCGAAATCACCGTGTACAGCATTCCGATTCTGCTGTCCGGCGCGGCCGCGACTGTCTTGCTGACCGCCGCATTTGTGATTTTCGCCGCGAATTCGACCGTGCTGCGCGACAGCACCATAACAAGGTTGAGCGTTGCAACTGCTGCAGCGGCCGACGCCAAGCCTGCCCTCGCCGAGGATCCTGCCAACGCCGACCTCAAGCAGAAATCAGACGATGCCACCGCAGCGGCGGCGGCGGCAGCGAACCTGGCTCAAGTTTCGACCAACCCCTCGGCACGTTCAGTCTCGGGCGAACCCAGATGGCGCTGTGGCTCGGCCTGACGGCCGCGGGCTTCATCTTCCTCTGGCTGACGCTTGGGTTCTACCTCGATGTCATCACCGCCGCGATTCTCGTGCTGCTCGGCATCAACGGCGCCACGGGGCTGGCCTCCATCGCCATCGACCATGTGACGGCACCAGCCGTTCCGCCGCTCCCGGCAGTGTCGAAGAACTTTTTCAGCGACCTGATTTGCGACGGCAGCGGCGGCGCCCAGTTGCACCGCGTTCAGGTGGTCATATGGACCTGCATTCTGGCCGTCATCTTCTTCTGGAACACGGTCTGGAATTTCACCTTCGTCAATTTCGACCCCAATCTGCTGTTGCTGATGGGGATCGCCAATTCGATGTACCTCGGCTTCAAGCCACGCGAGACACCTTGAAGGCCGTCGTTGACGTCCGTATACCGAATAGCGTCAACGACAAAAGCGAGAGCGCCGGATGAGCGAGGCCGTGGTGGACGACATCGTGGCCGTGCTGCCGCCGCTGCTGCAATCGCTGGAGACGCTTGGCTTCGTCGCGCGCCACCTCAACCCGCCGGATTTCGGCCGCGTCATGGAAGCCGCAGGCCAACCCGACGAGGCGTTGCGCGCGGTTCGTCCGCGGCTGGCGCAATGGCCCGAGGAATTTTCCGGTATCAGAACCGCACTCGAAACCTCGAGCGACGCGGCGCTGGCTTCGTTCGACGGCCTGCGCACCGTGCAGAACGGCCATGGCGACCTCGTCAGCGTGTTCAAGGCGCTGCGTTACGCGCCGCGCGCGCAGGAGGCGCTGTATGCGCTGTCGGCGAAACTGCCGCCGGTCAGTGAATTCTTCGTCGATCCCGAGCTGCGCGATGACGCCGATCTCACGGCCCGGCTCGCCGCGCCCGCCAACGACAACACCGGCATCTTTCACGACGCCAACGAGCCGGGCAGCCGCGGCGGCTTCTCGTTCTACGTTCCCGAATATTACACGCCCGATCGCCCGCTTCCGCTCGTCATGGCGCTGCATGGCGGCAGCGGCAACGGCCGCGGCTTCCTCTGGAGCTGGCTGCGCGATGCCCGCAGCCGCGGCGCCATCCTGATCGCGCCGACCGCGACCGGCCAAACCTGGGCGCTGATGGGCGACGACACCGACACGCCGAACCTGATGCGAATCCTCGAACAGGTGCGCTCGCGCTGGAACATCGATTCGAAACGAATGCTGCTAACCGGGATGAGCGACGGCGGCACCTTCTGCTACGTGACCGGTTTCGAGAGCGCCTCGCCCTTCACCCATCTGGCACCGGTGTCGGCAACCTTCCATCCGCTGATGGCCGAAATGGCCGATGCCGAACGGCTGCGCGGGCTGCCGATCCATATCGTGCACGGCAAACTCGACTGGATGTTTCCGGTGCAGGTGGCGCGGCAGACCAGCCAGGCGCTGTCAGCGGCCGGCGCCAACGTTACCTATCGCGAACTCGACGATCTCAGCCATTGCTATCCGCGCGAGATGAACGCGGAGATTTTGGCCTGGCTCAACCGCGCATGAGGTGCGGAACCATCTTCGGCTCGCCACGTTATCAGAGGAACCGGAGGGATTATCAATGCAGACGTTTATCGGAATGATCTTGGGCGCACTGCTGCTGGTATGCGGCGTCTATGTCTACGATTCCATGCAGACGTCAACCGTGGCAAATGGCCAGGCCACGACGGCCAACCGCACCATCGTCAATTGGGATGTGGCGGCGACCGACTGGGCGGCGCTAAAGACACGCGCCCATAGCGATTGGGTCAAGATTTCGTCGAAGTAAGCGCGGCAGCACTCGCCGCAACGATAAGGGCGCCCTCGTCTCGGACGGGAGCGCCCGTTTCGTCTGAGGTTGAATTTTGACGCTAGCCCTTGCCCGCCTTGGCCTTGCGGGCGTCGGCGATGACCAGTTCGAATTCCGCCATGGTCAGCACGCCGGGCACACGGAATTTTCCGACGATGAAGGACGGCGTGCCTTTGAAGCCGAACGCCAGCGCCTGATCGTTGTTGCGGGCGAGGATGGCGTCGATCGCCTTCGCATTGGTCTCGAGGTCGCGCTTGAGGCGGTCCATGTCGATACCGGCGCCCGACAACAATTCGCCGATCCGCGGCTCGGTCAGTTTCGAGGCGACGCCGATCATGGCCTCATGCGCGGCCATGAACTTGTCCTGGTATTTGGCGGCCAGCGCCATCCGGGAAGCGACCTTGGAGACCGGTCCCAGGATCGGCCAGTCCTTCAGCACCAGCCGGACCTTGCCGTCGTCCTGGATGACCTGCCGGAGTTCCGGATCGATCTTGCGGCAATACGGGCAGTTATAATCGAACCATTCGACGATCGTGATGTCGCCGTCGACATTCCCCGCCGCGGGGATTTCCGGGTCGCGCAGCACCAGCGCTTCGGTCAGAACCTCGTCATCCGCGGCTAGCGCCGGACGCGACATCGCGGCGGCGCCCAGCAGCGCCGCGCTCACGCTGAGCAGGCCGAGCGCCTCGCGGCGGCTATGGTTCCGGGCTCGATCGTTGGTTCGGTTCATTTTACTGGTCTCGCGGGGGCTGGCCTGCCCAATTATACGGTCACAACGCGGTTATGTTACGCACCAGCATATAGAGCGCCACCGCAATAATGACCACCGCGAACACAATGTTGAGCGCGCCGCGCCGCTCGGCGAGGTGCCGCGCCGAACGCGTGCCGGCCAGGCCCCCCAGGATGCCGCCCGCCACGAACAATCCCGCCAGCGCCCACGACACCAGGCCGGACCAGGCATAGCTCGCGGCCGTGGTCATGCCGAACGCGGTGACGGCGACCAGCGAGGAACTGACCGCATTCATGATCGGCATTCCCGTCGCCAGCATCAGGGCCGGCACGATCAGGAAGCCGCCGCCGATGCCGAAGAATCCGGACAGCGTGCCGGTCGCCAGGCCAAGGCCTGTGATGGCCGGCATGTTGGACATCGAAATCTTGACGTCGGGCAGCCCGATCCGCGACCGCGTCTTCAGCATCAGCATGGCGATGACCAGCATGATCAGGGCGAACAGCGCCAGCAGCTTCTGGCCTTCGACCATCTTGCCGAGGATCGAGCCCCCGAAGGCGCCGACGATGCCGGCCGCGGCGAACACCAGCGCGCAGGACCAGATCACCGTGCCGCCGCGCGCGTGGTTGGAAAGATTGATCGCGGCGTTGGCGGCAACCGCAATGGCGCTGGTGCCGATCGCGACATGGGGTTCGGGCACGCCGACGACATAGACCATCAGCGGCACCGCGAGAATCGAACCGCCGCCGCCGACCAGGCCGAGCGAGAACCCGACCAGCATGCCCGATGCCAGTCCCAGCAGGCTTTGCGTTGTGGAGATGATCAAGACGAGAGACTCACGTGTACGGCGGGACCATAGGAGGAATTTCCATAGATCACTAGGCCCGTAGCACAAAGCTGCACTGCAACAGCGCTTAGCGCACCAATAATGTCACGGCGAGCGGCACCAGCAGCGACGTCACCAGTGCATTCAGGCTCATGGCGATGCCGGCGAACACGCCGGCCACCGCATCGACCTGAAACGCCTGAGCAGTCCCGATGCCATGGGCGGCAAGGCCGACCGCGAAGCCGCGGGCACGGAAGTCCGTGATGCCGGTCCGGTTCATCAAGGGGGTGACGATGATCGCGCCCATGATACCGGTCAGGACCACCGAGACCGCGGTCAGCGACGGATCGGCATGAAGCGATTCGCTGATTCCCATCGCAACCCCCGCGGTGACGGATTTCGACGCCAGCGACAGGATGATGCCGCGCGGCAGGCCGGCCACCTGCGCCAGCACCACCACCGAGACGATTGCGGTGATGGAGCCGATCAGCAGCGCCACCAGCATCGGCAGGATAGCCGCCGCCACCACCTTGCGATTTTCATAGAGCGGCACCGCCAGCGCCACGGTGGCCGGCCCGAGCAGGAAATGCACGAACTGCGCGCCGCCGAAATAGGTGGTGTAGGAGGTGCCGGTGGCCAGCAGGAACACGCCGATGATCCAGATCGAATGCAGCACCGGATTGGCGAGCGCATGCCGGTTGGTTTTCAGCGAGACCGCGTCCACGGTCGCGTAGGTCAAGAGCGTCACCGTCAGCCACAGCAGCGGCGACTGCGACAGGTAGACCCACAGCGAGAACGGATTTTCGCTCATGGCTTTTCCCCTCCGCGCGTCATCATTCGGCTGGCGGCGAGGAAGGTCGCGACCGTGACCAGCAGGGTGATGACGACGGACACCGCGAGGACGACGAGGATAGCGACGCCGTGCTCGGCCAGCAGATCGAGTTTCTGCACCACGCCGACGCCGGCCGGGATGAACAGCAGCGACAGGTGTGCCAGCAAGCCCCGGCTGGCGCCTTCGACGCCGTCGCCCTGCAGCGGTCCGCGCGCGAGCACCGCGAAACGGTCTCGCGCCAGCAGCAACGATAGCAGAATGATCAGCCCGACCACCGGGCCCGGCATTGGCAAGCCGAGGCCGCGGACCATGACTTCACCGGCTAACTGGCAGAGCAGGATCAGGCTGAGGCTGGCAATCATGCGACCGTCCGCGTTGGGGCAACGACCGCATCAGGTCGCCGCAGCGGACGGTTGTCAATATTAGGCCGGGACCTGCGTCCTCTCCGCTGTAGGTGACGCTTCGCGGCGCGGCAGCGCCATCAGCGTACCGGTCATGGTCGCGATCAGGGTTTCGACGCCGTCATGGATCGCATAGGCGCGGCCCTCGCAGATCGTCAGCGTGCGGCCGGGTTTCACCACGGCAGCGCGGAACACGAAGTGTTCGCCGCGCGCCGGCGCCAGCAGGTTGGTCTTGAATTCCACGGTCAGGATATCGGAGCCGGCGGGCATCAGCGTGAAGGCGGCGATGCCGCAGGCGTTGTCGAGCCCCGCGGTGATGATCCCGGCATGCACGAAGCCGTTCTGCTGGGTGAATTCGGGCGCGTAGCCCATCGCCAGTTCAATTTCGCCCGGCTCCATCCGCGCGATCGAGATGCCGAGCGTGCGCATCGCGCGCTGGCGCTCGAAGGTGTCGGTCGCAATCGCGCGATAGTTCGGATTCTTCGGCTGGAACGACGACATGCGCTTCACGCCATCGCCGGTTCGGGATCGAGATGATCAAGCGCGACGTTGCGAATCGCGGGCGCGAACGGCGCCGATTTACGTGCCTGCCGGTCCATGTGGACGGCGGTGATTTCGCAGGTCGCGGCGACCTCGCCGGTCTCGGCGTTGCGCATCTCGTGCCGGAAGCGGATCGATTTTTCGCGGATCTCCAGCAATCGGCTCGTCACCTCGACGATGTCGCCGGCCAGCAGTTCGCGCTTGTAGGCGATGTTCTGCTGGACGGCCGCCATGCCGCGGCCGGATTCGCGCAAGTAGGACGGCATCAGGCCGAGCCGCGCGAACAGGTTCCAGTTGGCCTCGTCGAATTTGCCGACATACCACATGATGTTCATGTGCCCGACATGGTCGCATTGCCAGGGATAGACCGTGCCGCGATAGGTCGCGTCCGTCGCCATCGTTCGCTCCCGCTATTTTTCGCTATCTTTTCAGTCTGATACGGTAGCGTATCAAGACCGTAACGGGTTAGCAATACGGTACCGTATCAAGAATCGGTGAGAGCACATGGCCGGCGGCAAGGGCGACATCGGAACGGAGGGCATTGGAAAAGAGAGCTGGATCGAGGCCGGTTTTGCCGAAATCGCCCGCTCCGGCGTCGACGGCGTGCGGGTGGAAGTGCTGGCGAAAAACCTCGGCGTCACCAAAGGCGGCTTCTACCGCCGCTTCCGCGACCGCGCGGCGCTGCTCGAGGCCATGCTGGCTGACTGGCGCGACGGTCGCATTGCCGCGATCGAGAAACAAACCAGCCTCGATGGCACGAGCGCACGCGAACGACTGAAGGCGCTGATCGCGCTCTATTCCGAGCGGATGAATACCGAAGGCATGGGGATCGAGCTCGCGATCCGACAATGGGCCCGGTCCGACGAATTGGCGGCCGCCGCCGTCGCCGGTGTCGACGCCGCGCGTCTGAAGAATGTCGGGCAGCTCTACCGTGCCACCGGCCTGCCGGCCGAGGAAGCCGACGCGCAGGCGTTCCTGTTCTACTGCTTCATCTTCGGCCAGAGCCTGCTGTTTCTCGAGCGGGGCCCGCGCAAGCGCGCGCAACTCGTGGCGAAGTCCGCCGAGAAGCTGATCGATGGAGAATGATAAACGCGGCCGGACGATTGATCCGGCCGCGCCTGATTGCGTAAGACTTACGCCGGGCCCTTCAGCTTGCTGTTGCACTCGCTGTAATAGCCGCCGCCCTTCTGGATCCACTTCAGGCCGCCGTTGCCATTGGTGGTCTTGTTGGCGTTGTACTGGTCGACGCAAGTGTGCATGCGACCCTTGCCGGGGGTTTCCTTGGCGTACTTCGGATCGATCGCGCTCGGAAACACCGCGGGTCCGGACGGCGCAGCGGGCGCTGCCGCGGGTGCGGCTTCCTTCTTGGCTTCCTTCGGCGCGGGAGCAGGCGCCGGAGCGGCGGCGGGCGCAGCCGCGGGTGTCGCGGTGGCATCCGCACCGCAATTGGCCTTGCGGAAGTCGTTCCACTTCTGGCCGGCGAGCGTGCCGGCGGTCTTGGCGGCCTGGTATTTCGCGCTGCATTCCTGCGTGGTCAGGGCCTGCACCGGGGACGTCGCCGCAAATGCAATAAAACCCGACACCGCAACCGCACACAATATCTTGGCTTGAATGGTCATCCTTGGTCTCCTTGGGACAGTCATCTGCAGTTCCCATCCTAGCGCACGGGGAATTTGCGACAACGCGCCGGGCGATCCGACGTTCAAAATATTGTGGCGGCGAAATCGCCTTATGACCCGATCCATTCATTTGCGGTTCAGCATTGCGGCGCGACGGTTGCGGCCTTGTTTCAAACCGAGGTGCCCCCATGACCAGGATTTCCGCCTTTGCCACCGCGACCGCCATCGCTTCGCTGCTATTGATGGGCGCCGCCTCGGCGCAGACCACCGCGCCCGCCAAGACCGAGGCGCCCAAGGCCGATACCAAGGCGCCGGCGGAAAAGAAGGCCGAGAAGCCCCGCACCGCCGCCTCGCTCGAATGCTCGAAGGAAGCCGACGCCAAGGGCCTGAAGGGCAAGGAACGCAAGAAATTCCGTTCCGAATGCAAGGCCACCGCCGCGAAGGCTGACAAGCCTGCCGCGAAGTAACTGAGCTTTTGCGTCTTACCCTCCCCTGGAGGGGGAGGGAAAGAAACATTTGCGATTGCGACGCGGTGCGCATTGCTGCACCGCGTTCGCGCATTTGTCCCGCTCGAGCGGATTTGCCATAAGGTGGCGTGAACCTGATCCTCGCCTCCGTCGCATCGGCCCTTCCCGACCGCGCCAATCTGCTCAAGACCCTCGAAACGCTCGCCATCGGCGCTGCGGGCGGCCTGCTGTTTTTGTGGGCAGGCCTGCCGGGTGGGCTGATCTCGGGCGCGATGACCACGGTGGGCATCGCAGCATTGGCCGGGCGGCCGCTCGCGGTGCCGCCGCTGCTGACCCAGACCGTGCTGGTGCTGCTCGGGATATCCCTGGGTTCGCTGGTGTCGCGGCAACTGATCCAGCATGTCTCCTCCTATCCGCTGACCATCGGGCTCCTCGCGCTCGCGACCTTCTGCTCGACCTTCGGCTCTAGCCTTTATTTGAAGCGCGTTCACGGCTGGGATTCGACCTCGGCGTTGCTGGCCGGCAGCCCCGGCGCGCTGTCGCAAATCACCATTCTCGCGGTCGAGAAGGGCGCCGATGTCGCCGGGATCGCCGTGGTGCAGACCATGCGCGTGATCATCCTGACGGCGGCGCTGCCGCTCCTGGTCGCGCTCAGCGGGATCTCGGCGCAGCCCTCGCCTGTGTTCGGCACCGCGACCGCCTCGCCACTTGAGCTCGCCGCGCTGATCGCGGCTGCGATCGGGGTCGCGCTGCTGCTGCGGCTGGCAAAATTTCCGGCGAGCTGGATGTTCGGCGCGATGATCGCCTCCAGCGTGCTGCACGGCACCTCGCTGATCGAGGGCGGCCTGCCGAACTGGATTCGCAACGTGGCGCTGGTCGGCATCGGCGCCCTGATCGGCTCGCGCTTCGCGCGGATGCGAATCGCGACCCTGCTCAAGCATGTCAATGCCGGACTCGGCTCGTTCGCGGTCGCGATCGTGATTTCGGCGATCTTCGTCACCGTCATCGTACTGACCACCCATGTCCGCTTCGCCGACGTCGTGGTGGCGTTCGCACCCGGCGCGATGGACGCCATGCTGGCGCTGGCGCTGACCCTGCATATCGATCCGATCTTCGTCGGCGCGCATCATCTCTCCCGCTTCGTGTTCGTCTCGATTACGACGCCCGGCATCGTCCACCTGTTCGGACGGCCGCAGGAGGATGTCGACGATTAGGGGGGCCACACCTCCGAGCCCTCCACGTCATTGCGAGCGCAGCGAAGCAATCCATCGCGCCGCAGTAAGAAAGAATGGATTGCCGCGTCGCTTCGCTCCTCGCAATGACGTTGCAAGACATCCGCTTTTGGTCTCGCGACGCGATGCGCCCGGAGTTTTGCAAGAAATCCTTGCCCTCGATATCAGAGGGCGCAGGGAAGACCGGGTGCGCGCCGCACCCGCGGTCTCGTACGCGATAGTTGCAACAAGATTTGCGCACGAGCATACAGGTTTGGCGGAAGCCTCCGGCCTTCCCTGCGCAATGGCTTTACGGCTTATACGAGATCGTCCTGGTGACCCTGCTTTTTGTGACACCATCGCTCTCGGGCAGCGTTGGCTGCCTTCGAACTTGACGCCTGCATCGGGGCGTCGGACCCAAACGATTTCACCGTACGTAAAGACCACGCTCGTCAGTCGCGACCTTACGTCCACCGCTCCCTGCCCCTCGTTTGCGACGATGGCCAACGCCCCTTGTGTCCAAAAAATTTGGCAGAATGAGCGAACGGGCGGTTGCGGACCAACCGCCCGTTGCTGGAACTGAGCCCGTACGCCCCAAAGGCGACAGAGCCTGTACCAGAGCGAGGGACAGCTCCGGCGTCTTCCTCAACCCGAACAGTTGCAAGGGCTTCGAGCCCGTACCGAGCAAGGAAGGGAGTGGATGATGGCACAAGATGATCGCATTGTCGTGGGCATCGATGTGGCAAAGGACAAGGTGGATGCGTGCATTCGCTCGCTGTCATTGCGTCAGGTCTGTCCGAACACGGGACAAGGCCACCGCAAGCTGGTGGCCTGGCTTCGCAAGTACAAGGCAACCAGGGCTGTGATGGAGGCGAGCGGCGGTTACGAGCGTGACTGGGCCAAGCTACTGCGCCAGGCCGGTGTCGAGGTGCGGATCGTCGACCCCAAACGCGTCCGCAGCTTCGCGCTATCGGCCGGCCGGCTGGCAAAGAACGATGTGATCGACGCGGAGATGATCGCCTGGTTCGCCGAGATATTTACCGAGGCGCCGAGCCAGACCCACGATGCCGCACGCGAGGAGTTGCTGGCGCTGGTGAAAGCGCGCATCGGTCTGGGTGATCTCAAGACGCGCTTGCAAAGCCAAAACGAGCATGCTGCACCAGGACTGGTTCAGAAAACGCATGCCCGCGTCTTGAAGAATCTGGTCAGTGAAATTGCCAAGCTCGAGGCGGCAATTGCGGCCAAGATCAAGGCCTCGCCACACCTTGCCGAGCGTGCCGAGATCATCGAGAGCGTGCCGGGCCTCGCCGAAACGACCTCCGCCAACCTCATTGCGGGGATGCCGGAGCTTGGGCAGGTGAGCAACAAGATCGCCGGTGCGTTATTAGGCGCCGCCCCGTACGACGACGATAGCGGCCATCGGCGCGGTGAGCGTCATATCAAGGGTGGCCGCCGCTGGGTCCGCAACGCCATCTACATGCCCTGCCTCGGCGCAGCCACGCAGAACAACCCGGTGCTCAAGGCCTTCTACGACCGCCTGATTGCCAAGGGAAAGAAGCCGAAAGTGGTGCTTGTCGCCTGCATGCGCAAGCTCATCGTCATCCTCAACATCATGATCGCACGACGGCAGAAATGGGATCCCAGCCGTTACGCACTGAACTGAGCGAGCGCACCTCACCGCGCTCGGTCATCGACCGAGCGCATGCCAAGCCAACAGACCGGAGAGCGGACGGGGTCAAGGCCGTAAGCCGCCGAAGGCGGGGCGCGCCCCGCACCAGCCTTGAGGCCCGGCCGATCGCCGGTTTACTTCAGCACAGTTGCTCTGGTGGGACAGGATGGCGGGAGTCCTAGATCTGATTTGCCCGACGGCTCAACGGAAATATTTTTATCCGAAGGGCTGGACAGGTTTTGTTGATTTGCCCGTCGTGCCATTTTGTCGCAGGTGGCGTCGGAAGATTGTGCTTGTGCCCGGAGTGGAATCAACTTCGTAGGGTGGGCAAAGCGTTAGCGTGCCCACCATGACACCTCGCGAGCAATAGATGGTGGGCACGGCGCAAGCGCGCCTTTGCCCACCCTACGCTCACGCCCGCCGCGTTAAAACCAAACCCCACGCCGCAATGGACGCCATCGCCAGCGAGATCAGCACGTTGTAGCCGGCGAGCGAGAGGCCGAGAAAACGCCACTGCACCTCATCGCAACGCACCACCTTCACGGTGTCGAGCCGGTCGAGCAGGCTGCCGGCCTTGCCGAAATCCACCACCGGACCCGAACAATCGGTCGGGCCCTGCCAGAACTTCCATTCGACCCCGGCGTGGTAAGTGCCGAGCCAGGCATTGGCGAGCGCGGCAAGCACCAGCAGCGCCAGCCCCGCCAGCAGCACCTGACGCGGCGCACCCTTGGCCGCGAGCAAAGCGACCAACAGGCCGAGCGGGACCGCCAGGTAATAGGCGTAGCGCTGTTCGAGACAGAGCGGACAGGGCACGATGCCGAGCACCAACTGGAAGAACCAGGCCCCCGCCAAGGTCACTGCTGCGATCAGCGCCACCGCCAGCGCGGCCGACAGCGCGGGATTGGCGGAAAGGCGCGACTGCGACGGATGGGCGGCGGCATAGGATGTCACGGGAATCTCCTGCAAAATGGTCCTATCCCGCGGACGCGGCACTGTCGAGGCAGCCAACAATCACATCCGCGCGGGTTGACCCGGGCAGACCTGCAGCTATATTCCGCCCGCTTCGCGACACCGCCCCTTTGGGCCGATGTCCGAATGCCCCTGTGGCGGAATTGGTAGACGCGCTCGACTCAAAATCGAGTTCCGCAAGGAGTGCTGGTTCGATTCCGGCCAGGGGCACCAAGCAGCTTGTCGAGAAAAGGTGCCATTCATGCGGTGAGCCGATTTGAAAGCTCAAACGCCACTACATTTAAGGCCGCAGATCCATCATTTCAGGCTGGCCGCCTTCAGGATTGCGTCGGTATCAGTCAGCCAGACCGCGTCATCCGCCTTGAGGCGCACGAGAACACGGCGCAAGGCGGCCGCCCCGTCGGGCGTGCCTATTACAAAGGGATGGATTCCGATAACGACGGTCGTTGCTTCTCGCGCAGGGTCGGCGCGGGCTTCCCGGGCCAGCTCCAATACGTAGTCCAGCCAGAGCGCTTCGATCTCGACGGGCGTTTTCATCCGTGCCAGTTGCTGGCCCATGTCGACCGTGACGACCGGATAGGGCAGCAACACCAACGACCCGTCCGGCGTCTTCAGGCTTGAAATGATGTCGGAATCCATCTGGTCGAGGTTATAGGTGATGCCCTCGGCCGCCATTGCCTGCATCGTGTCGCCATCGGCATAGACGCTCGGAGACGACCAGCCGGTCGCTTTAACGCCAGTCGTGCCGGCGATCAGATCGAGCGTCGCGCGGACGTAAGCTTTCTGTTCGGCGAGCCCACGGCCGAGCGGCAGGATGTGGTTGCTGTTGTTCATGCCGTGGGCGACGATTGGCGCATTCGGCAGTGCTGCGCGCAACTCCTTCCACACCGACGCGTGTGCACCGGGAAATTCGGCGTTCAGCACGATGCTGAGCGGAACATCCAATTCCTTGAACAATCGGCCAACGCGCGCTATGCCCCAGTCAATCGCGTATTGACGGAAAGCCTCGTTGACGAGGTCCGGGTTACGGGTCGCAAGGTCCGGACGGAAGACAGGGCCTTGGCCGAAGCCGAACTCCTCGACAAATAGTGCGAAACTGACCGCGACCTTTTTGCCGGCAGGCCAGGCGGCGACATGGACCGGGTCGCGCGCAAAGCCAGTGACCCGGTCAATTCCACCTTGCGCAAACGTCGAAGCGGGAAACTGAGCGGCGAGCAGCAACGCCATTCCGGCGATGAAGCCGATCTCTCGAGCCGCTGCGCCCACAAGAGGCTTGAAAAAGTCGCCCTCACGCATTCGCCATCCTGACAAGACGTCCTTGGCCTTGGCTCGCTCCTCAAGCCTCGGCTGGCGCGCCGCGGAGCTAATCCTGGTTATAAGGGAGTTTTTTTATCACGCATTCCTTGATTCTCGGAAAATGATTCGAGTCGGCGTTAGATCGAACGACTTCGCCAACGGCCAAATCTACACACTCCTTCGCATGAAGACCGGTTCGATTCGCGGCCAGGGGCGCCAGCCTTCGCTGCTGCGCAGCTACGGCTTGGCAGGCCAGTTTACCGCGCCGTAGCTCGCAGAGCGTAGGCGGGCCACGCAAGATCGCAAGGGCGAAGCGTGGCTACCCACGCTGCGCTCGTCTTTGGATGCGGCGGATCTTACGTCCCGCGTCCCCGCGCCTGTTTCCCGGCTACATCAGATGAAAATCGTGCCAATCGAGCTTGGCATCATGAACCGGCGAGGCCTCGAGATGAACGTCACCCTGTCCTGGGTTGGGCAGGTTCGCGGAGAGATGCAGGAGCGCATCCGCGAGTGAGGCACCTTGCGGAGCGATGTGCGGGTCGTTGTTGATGGTCAAGCTGCCTCCGCCGGCGCCGTTTGCAAACACGAAGCCGTCTTTGAGGGTGTCCACCAGGGCTGAAACGTCGTTGCCGTGGTGCGCGGCTTCTCCAGGGTTGTGGTCGGCGACGAACTCGGCGCCATGGGCGCTGCCGAATTTGAAACCGGGCGCGTTGGCCGCGGAAACGAGTGCGGTGAACTGTCCGGTCAGCGGATCGACCACGCCGAACGCATTGCCGACCGAGGCAAAGTAGTCGTTGGTGTTGAGGCCGGTGGCGTGAACCGCAAGCACGCGGTTGTCGGCGGTATCGGACAGATAGAACGTTCCGGCGCTGGCATCGACCTTGAGCACGTCGTCGAGCCCGGCGCCAGCCGGCTGGCCTTGCACCTGGGTGAAGGTGACCGATTGGTGCGAGGTGCCGGCATCGTGCACATCGATGATGACCTGGTCGCTGCCGCTGGCAAACAGCAGATCGCCATTCGGCGCGAGCTTGAGCGAGTCCGGATCGTTCTGTGGGATGACTTCGGTCTTGCCGGTTTCGAGATTGAGGCCAGTGTCGCCGAAGGCGAGGATTGGCTTGGTCTTGAGCGAACCATCCGGGTCATTGCCGTTGGTCAGTTGCACCAGTGTCGGATCGCCGGGATTGACCGGGTTGGTATAGCTCAAAAACTCCTTGCCGTGGGTGAACACGACGTCGTCATAGCCTCGCGTCGAGGAGGGATCTGCATAGGACAACGGCTTGCTGACCGTGTGGTCTTCGGGATCGATGATGCTCAGGGTGGAATTGCCGTCCTGGTTCTGCAGCGCCCAGATATCGCCGGTGTACGGATCGAACTTCAGACCGTCGACGTAACCGCCGATCTGATAGCTGTGATCGATATGCCCGTTGCGATCATATTCGACGATCGTGCTGTGACCCGACAGGCCGGTGGAGTCGGCGCCGTTGGTGTAGGCAACCCAGATGTCGCCGTTCGCCAGCGTGATGGAATCCGGCGACTTGCTGCCGGCGGGCGCGACCGCCAGGGTAGAGATGTGATCGACTTCGGCCGCTTCGGAATGGTGGTCGGCGACGAACTCGACGCCGTGGGCGCTGCCAAACTTGAAACCGGGCGCGTTCGCGGCGGAAACGAGCGCGGTGAACTGGCCGGTCAGCGGATCGACCTCGCCGAAGGCATCGCCGACCGAGGCGTAGTAGTCGTTGGTGTTGAGACCCGTGGCGTGGAACGTGAGCACGCGGTTGTCGGCTGTATCGGACAGATAGAACGTTCCGGCGGTGGCATCGACCTTGAGCACGTCGTCGAGCCCGGCGCCGGGTGGCACGCCTTGCACCTGGGTGAAGGCGACCGATTGGTGCGAGGTGCCGGGGTTTTGCACATCGATGATGACCTGGTCGCTGCCGCTGGCAAACAGCAGGTCGCCGTTCGGCGCGAGCTTGAGCGAGTCGGGATCATTCTGCGGGATGATCTCGGTCTTGCCGGTTTCGAGATTAATGCCTTGATCGCCGAACTTCAGGATCGCCTGGGTCTTGAGCGGACCATCCGGATCGTTGCCGTTGGTCAACTGCACCAGCGTCGGATCGCCGGGATTGACCGGATTGGTGAAGCTCAAAAACTCCTTGCCGTGGGTGAACACGACGTCGTCGTAGCCTCGCGTCGAGGAGGGATCTGCATAGGACAACGGCTTGCTGACCGTGTGGTCTTCGGGATCGATGATGCTCAGGGTGGAATTGCCGTCCTGGTTCTGCAGCGCCCAGATGTCGCCGGTATACGGATCGAACTTCAGACCGTCGACGTAACCGTTGATTTGATAGCTGTGATCGATATGGCCGGAGCGATCATATTCGACGATCGTGCTGGAACCCGACAGGCCGGTGGAATCGGCGCCGTTGGTGTAGGCAACCCAGATGTCGCCATTCGCCAACGTGATGGAATCCGGCGACTTGCTGCCAGCGGGCGCGACGGCCAGGGTAGAAATGTGATCGATTTTTGTCATGACAAAGATCCTGCGTTCGGCGGGGCGTGATGCGATTGAGAGGCAATCACATCGATGTAACCGCGATACGACGCTCGGATGTCGGGATCGCGGGAACCGCCGCCGGCGTCAGGACAATGCTTGCAAGCGGGTAACACCCGCCCGTTTGGTATCGGCGGGGCGCCCGGCCTTGAGGTGGTGACCAAGCTTGCTTTCTGACATAGCCAGGAGCGATGGGTTTCGCTTCGCTCTACCTATCTTGCGCGCTATCGCCTTCGCGATTTCCGTGCTCCAATGAAAATATAACTCGACTTGTCCTCTATAAGGGCAAGCGCATTTCAATAACGGGATGGAAGCGATGGAATTGAAGGGTACGGTTGCACTGGTGACAGGCGGCAATGGCGGGCTGGGGCAGCGCATCTGCCACGCGCTCGCAAAGGAGGGCGTACATATCGCCGTCATGTATGCGAAGAGCCGCGAGCAGGCGGAAGGCGTCGCCAGCGAACTGAAATCGCAATATCAGGTCAACGCGCACGCTTTCGCCTGTGACATCACAGACGACGCGGCCGTCCATCGGCTGATCGGCGAGGTAACCCAGGCGTTCGGCCGCGTCGACATCCTGATCAATGATGCCGCTTACAACCTCTCGATCCCGTTCGGCGATCTTGACAGTCTCTCGATGGAAGTATGGGACAGGATCATGGCCACCAACCTGACGGGGCCGATGCGCCTGACCAAGGCGGTGGCTCCCGTCATGAAGGCCCAGGGCCAAGGCCGCATCGTCAACATCGCGTCCGTCGCAGGGCTGAGCCCGACCGGCTCTTCCATCGCCTATGCGGTGTCGAAGGCGGGGCTGATTCACCTGACGCGCTGCATGGCGGTGGCACTGGCGCCCGAGACGCTGGTCAACTGCGTGGCGCCGGGCCTCCTGGACGGCACGCGCGCGACCGCCAATCTCAAGCCCGAGCAGGTCGAGCGCTCCGCGTCGAGTTCACTGCTGAAGAAGCCCGCCGACAAGGACGACTGCGCCGACATGGTGGTCACCATGTGCCGCACCGAGACCATGACCGGCCAGACGGTCGTCATCGACGCGGGGCGGATATTTCATTGAGAGGACGGGCTTGGCCGGATAGCAGATCCCGCGCGGCACGGCCTGCATCGGAGATCCTCCCAGCAACCGTCGAAGTGTTCTCGGCAACGATCTGAAGAAAGGACCGCCGATATCCTGCTGCAGAAAGCGGACGCGATAGCGTGCTCACGACAGCACCTCGCCGGTGTGATCCTTCAGCATCAGCACCGTTATCAGGCTGATGGTGGCCGCTCCCATCAGGTAGAACGCCACCGAGATCGGCTGCCCCGTCGAGCCGATCAGCGCGGTAATGATCGCCGGCGTAAATCCGCCGAAGATCGCCACACCAAGGCTGTAGGTCAGGGAAATTCCGGTCGCCCGAACCGCCGTCGGAAACAGCTCCGCCAGTACCGCGGATGCCGGCGCCGTGTAGATCAACATGCAGACGGCAACAGCGATCTGCGTGGCGATCAGATGTTGCGTGGATGGCGCTGCAATCAAATACGAGAATGCGGGATAAGCCACGACCACAAGGCCGAGCGCGCCCACGATCATGACGCGCTTGCGCTGGAACCGGTCCGCCAGAATACCCACCACCGGGCAGAACAGAAGCACGGTGCCGACCACCAGCGGCCCAAGATAGGATTGGGAGAGCGAGACTTTCAGCTCCCGCACCGCAAATGTCGGGAAGTAATTGGTGATGTATTGGGCAACCGTCCACAGCATGACGACCAGCATGCCCGTCAGAACCGCGCGCCAATGGTCTCGCAACACGACGAGGATCGGCAGCTCCTTTGCGTGCTGGGACGCCTTGAACAGCGGAGCATCCTCGAGCTCGCGGCGAATATACAGTCCAACGGGTGCGATCAGCAGGCCGACCACAAATGCGAGGCGCCAGCCCCAATCAAGGATCGCATCGGCCGGCAACAGCAGCGCGATGGTGGTCGCGACCAGGCCTGACAGCAATGTCGATCCGCCCTGCGACAATTGCTGGAACGAAGCATATAGACCGCGACGCTCAGGCGGCGCGTATTCGACCAGCGTCGACACCGCCCCGCCGATTTCGCCTCCGGCGGAAAAGCCCTGAATCAGGCGCGCCAGCAGAATAACGATGGGTGCCGCGATTCCGATGCTGTTGTAGCCAGGGCAGAGCGCGATGATGCCGGTGCCAAGCGCCATCAGCATGATCGTCAGGCTGAGCGCATCGCGCCGCCCGCGCCTGTCGGCATAGCCGCCGAGAAAGGCCGCGCCGAAGGGCCGCGCGACAAAGCCCAGCCCGAATGTTACCAGGCCCAGCATCAAGGAGACGACTTCGTTGTCGGCCGGAAAGAACGTCTTCGAGATCGGCACCGCGAACGCGGCATAGATCGTGAAATCGTACCATTCGAGCATGTTGCCGACCGTTGCGGCAACAACTGCGCGGCCGACCGATTGGCGTGGATTCGCCGTCGTTATTTCCGCAATTGCGCTCACCCCTACCCCCGATGTTGTTTGAGTTTCTTGAGACGTCAGAATCAACGGAGACATGACGAGGGCCGGATTCATCCGACAGTTCGACTCTCGTCAAAGCCATCACGTGTCCGCGCGCGCCAGCGGCGCCGCAAAGAACTTGCACGTAAGTTCCTGTTATGCAATTATTTATTTAAATTAGGAAAATCTATGCGAAAAATGAATAGTCAAAAGATGGCATCCGGCGCCGCGGAAGGCATCAGCGTTCGTCCCTCGCTGCGCGAGATCGAGGCCCTGCGCGCCATGGTCGCGACTGGAAAAACCACGCAGGCAGCGCGCGATCTCGGCACCTCGCAACCTTCCGTTTCGCGCGCGATCGCAAGCCTCGAAGCACGGCTGGGTCAGCCGCTGTTCATGCGAAGAAACGGCCGCCTGGCGCCGACCGCGGAAGCGCTCGCGTTCGAGGCGCGCGCGGCGGTGATCTTTGATCTGCTCGACCAGCTTGCCGCGCCGCGGGCCGGCATCGATGCCGTGACCACGATCCGCTTCGCAACTCCGCCAACGCTGGCAAACCTGTTTCTGGCGCCGATACTCGCCCGCTTCATCGCGAGCGAGCCAAGGGTGAGGGTTCAGGTCGAGATCGGCAAATCAACCGACTGCCTCGCGGCGGTGGCGGAAGGCAGCGCCGACCTCGGACTTGTCGACCAGACGCCATCCCATGACGGCGTCCGGCTGGAGGTCTTCCGGCGGGCGCGGCCGCATGCGTTGTTGCCGAAACGCCATCGTCTGGCGAGCCGGCCGGAACTGGCGATCGGCGATCTCGTCGGCGAACGCATCCTTGCCCTCAGCCGGCGCTTTTCGCTTCGCACCAAACTCGACGCCGCATTTGCGGCGCAGCGCGCCGAGCCGCTGATCGTCGCAGAAGCAACGACCTCGGTGTTTCTGGCCGAAATGGTGCGGGCAGGTCTTGGAATTGCCGTTCTAAATCCGTTCCCGCTTGAACTGCGTCCAGACAAAGCCCTGGTGTTCCGGCCACTGGACCTCAAGATCTCGCTGGAGACCGCCGTTGTCGTTCCGGCCAGAGGATCACTGGCGCCGGCGGCGCGCGCGCTGGCCAATTTCATCCGCGCCGAGCAGCCGGCCAGTCCTTTTTCGACTCCCGTCAAATGAACCACGCAATCGGCAATGCGTTGCGGTGCCTCATCCGATCGCGGCGATGACCCGATCGATCTCCGCAAATGCCTTGCTCTTCTCGTCAGCCGTCATCAGCGACGCCTCAATCCCGTTGCGAACCAGCGCGACGATCTCGTCGCGACCGAGCCCCAATGCCTCCGACACCGCGCGAAAATTCTGGTTCACGTAGCCGCCGAAATAAGCGGGATCGTCGGAGTTGACGGTCACCACCAGTCCCTTGTCCAGCATTCGCCGCAGCGGATGGTTGGCGAGGTCATCAACCACCTTTAGCCGCAGGTTTGACAGCGGGCACACGGTCAGCGCGGTCTTGTCCCGCGCCAGCCTGCCGACCAGCACCTGGTCTTCCATCGAGCGGATACCGTGGTCGATGCGCCCGACGCCGAGCACGTCGAGCGCTTCCCAGATGTAGCTCGGCGGGCCTTCCTCGCCGGCGTGGGCCGAGAGGAAGAAGCCGGCATCGCGGGCGCGGTTGAAGACGCGCTTGAACTTGCTCGGCGGATGCCCGGCTTCCGATGAATCGAGGCCGACGCCGACGATGCGGTCCCTGAACGCCAGCGCGGCATCCAGCGTCTTCTCGGCATCGGCCTCGTCGAGGTGGCGCAGGAAGCACATGATCAGGCTGGCACGGATGCCCAGCGTTTTTTCGGCATCGACGATGGCGCGATGCAGGCCGTTGATCACGGTGGCGAACGCAACGCCCCTGGAGGTATGGCCCTGCGGATCGAAAAACATTTCGACGTGCACGAGGTTGTCGGCGCGCGCCCGCTCCAGGTAGGCCCACGCCAGATCGTAGAAATCCTGTTCCGTGATCAGGACGGACATGCCCTGATAGTAGATGTCGAGGAAATCCTGCAGGTTCGAAAATTGATAGGCCCGGCGCAACGCCTCGACCGATTCATAGGGCAGCGAAATGCCGTTGCGGTGCGCCAACGCAAACATCAGTTCCGGCTCGAGGCTGCCCTCGATGTGAATGTGCAGTTCGCATTTGGGTAAACACGTGATCAGGGTTTCAATCATGGGCATTTCACCGCGTGTTGCCGGCATGGGCCGCTCCGGGGGGCGAAACAGCGAGCTTGCATATATCATGCCGGCGAATCATAATTTTCATTCGTTTCGCCGGGCACGGGCAGCGATCGCGCGGCCATGAAAGCCAACAATTGCGTTCGGCCCGACGCCGTGAAAAAATGGTTACGCCATTGTGGCGCAGCCGTTCGGGCTATGCCGCTTTTTCCGAATCGGCTTGGAAGTTTTTCGCGGTTCGCCTAACCAGGCTCAGGAAGTTGCGAACCACCGCTGAGGGGTCGCCGCGGCGCGATGCGAGAGTCAGAACGGCCTTCGGTTGCGCGGCGCCCTTGAGCCGACGGTAAGCTACACCGTCCATCGCCATTCGCTGCATGGAAGCCGGCACGACAGAAATGCCAAGTCCGGCGGCGACGAGACCCAGCGCCGATGTGACGCGAGGGGCTTCCTGGCCGAGGCGTGGGCTGAAGCCTGCCTTGAGGCACGCCACAGTCGTCGCGTCATACAGTCCCGGCCCATGTTGGCGCGCGTAGACGATGAAGGTTTCGCCGGCGAGGTCTTTCAATGACAATGCCGCGCGGTCACCGTCGTTCTGAACCAGCGCATGAGCGTTGGGCAAGGCCACCACCATCGGTTCCTCGATCAAGGGGGCGATGACAAGGTGCTCCGGCTCGGCCATGGGCGTTCTTAGAAAGGCTGCGTCCATCTGCTCGTTTCGGAGGCGTATGAGAAGTTCTGGGCTGAGGCACTCTTCCAATGTCAGGCTCACCAGCGGGAAGGCCTCCCGGAACGCGCGGATAACACGCGGCACGAACGGATGAAATGGACCGGTGGGCGTAACGCCTACGCAAAGCCGGCCCTGCTCGCCGCGTGCCGTACGCCGTGTCGAGTCGATTGCCCGCTCGTTATGCGCGAGCATCGCGCGCGCATTATCAAGGAAGACGCGGCCAGCTTCGGTCAACTCGACACCGCGCGCCTTGCGGCGAAAGAGCTGGACGTCAAGTTCGCGCTCGATCGCCTTGATCCGTTGGCTGAGCGGCGGCTGCTGGATCCCGAGGCGCTCCGCGGCCCGCGTGATATGCCCCTCTTCCGCGACGGCGATGAAAAACCGAAGATGCCTCAGCTCCATTGCCATATCCAATTCAATATGATTTTCGCTATTCTCATACTATATCTCGTCTTTCTCGAAAATGGTAATCTGGTCTCTTGGGGAGCATTGACGCCGAGGCAGTGCTGCAACGATGTTCCCTAGAAGCCGGGAGATCCGTCATGAGACTTTTGCGCCGGCAATTTCTGCAGCTCACGGCGGGTGCGGCCTTCGCGCCTATTCTGTCGACGGCTGCGTCGGCGCAAACGTATCCGACGCGGCCGGTGCACGTGATCGTTCCTTACGCAGCCGCCGGTCCGACCGACATCCTGGCGCGCCTCATCGCACAAAAATTGTCCGACCAGCTCGGAAAGACGTTCTACGTCGAGAACATCGGAGGTGCCGGTGGCAATATCGGCATCGGTCAAGGAGCGAGAGCCGCACCCGACGGTTACACCGTCCTTGTGGTTCCGCCAAATATCGTCGTCAATCCAGCCATGTACGATACGGTACCTTACGATCCCTACAAGGACTTCGACCCGGTAACGATTGCCGTTACCTCGCCCACGGTGCTCACGGTCCATCCGTCCCTGGCAGTCCAGACTGTCAAAGATCTCGTTGCATTGATCAAATCCAGTCCCGCCAAATACAGCTTCGCTTCTCCGGGAACCGGGACACCTCCACATCTGATCGGCGAGCACTTCCGTCTGTTGCTCGGCCTCGACCTTGTGCATGTACCCTTCAATAGTGCCGGCTTGGCGGTCGGCTCGACGCTCGCCGGGCATACGCCCATTGCCTTCACCTCGTTGCCGCCGGCCGTGTCGCAGATCACCGAAGGCAAGCTGCGCGCGCTGGCTGTGACGAGCAAGATGCGGTCGCAGGCACTGCCGGAGGTGCCCAGCATGGCGGAGGCCGGCTATCCTGAAGTAGAGGGCGAGGGATGGTTCGCGTTCATCGTTCCGGCCGGAACGCCGAAGGAGATTACCACGCTGCTTCATCGCGAGATCGTCAAGATCATCGCGCTGCCTGACATCAAGGAGAAAATGGCGACGCTTGGCTTCGTGGCGGTCGGCAATACGCCTGACCAGGCTGCTACCCTGTTCAGGACCGAAGGCGCGAAATGGGCAAAGGTCATTCGAGAGGCGGGCATCAAGACCCAGTGATCACGGCCACGCCGTCGGCACCGTGGTCACGACCCGCCGCCGGTTTCTGCGATGAATGCCGCGATCAGTTCCGCCAGTTTCTCCGGCTGGTCTTCCGCCGTAAAGCTGTAGGCGTCGGCGATGGTATCGACCCGGGCGTTCGGCAATCTCAATGCGTAGGCCTGCGCATGCGCGAGCGGAAACACCGGATCCTCCGCGGCCCAGGCCATCAGCACCGGTTTGCGGAAGTCCGCGATCAGCGCGTCGGCGGCGCGCCGCACATGCGTCTCCGACGCCGAGCGCATCGCTTTGGCGATATCGTGCAGGATGCGATCGTCCTCGACCACCGGCAGCGCGTAGCTGTCGAACACGTCATCCGGTATCGGATGTTTCGCCAGCAGCCCGAAGGCTTCCGGGCGCAGCCGGCGCTCGCGGCTGCGCAGCCCCTGCAGCGCGCCCTTGAGAAATTCGACCGACGCCGCCGCCTGGCGCAATCCGGTGAAGGGTGGCGGCGGAAACACGTCGTCCGGCGTCTCGCACGAGGCCAGCACCAGCCGCCCGATCCGCTCGGGGCGGGCGGCAACGCCGACTTGCGAATAGGCGCCGCCGGAATCGTTGCCGACCAGCGTCACGTCGGTGAGCCCGAGCGCCTCGATGACGTCGACAATGATCGCGCCGCAGCCGGGCGGGCTGAGGTCGGCCTCGCGGTCGACCGGGATGCCGTGGGCGCCGAGCGGCAGGTCGAGCGCGATGCAGCGGTAGCGGTCGGCGAGCCGCGCCACCACGTTGCGAAACAGGTTGGCATTGGCGAGCCAGCCATGCGCGAACACGATGGCCGGTCCGGCGCCGCGCTCGAAAACCCTGATGTCGCCGGCCTCGACGCGGACATTTCGGGCGGTGCCGAGCAACGGCGAGCGGTAGAGGTGGGCGGCCATTGGCGCATCGACGGTCATCGGACACTCCCTAATTAGTATACATACTATCTGTATGTTTATGATTGGAACCCCTCCCCTGTCAAGACCGGCGCGGAGCCTATATCGTCGCTGACATGAGCAAGTCAGATGCGCCGGCGCGCAAGAAACCGCGAAAGACCCAGCAAGAGCGCTCGGCCGCCACCACCGCGCTGCTGCTGCGCGCCGCGCGCGACCTGTTCGCGAAAAAAGGATTTGCCGACACCGCGACCGAAGACATCCTCACCGCCGCCGGCGTCACCCGCGGCGCGCTCTACCATCACTTCGACAACAAGGCGGCGCTGTTCCGCGCAGTGTTCGAGCAGGAGGAGGCAGCGCTCACCGCGCGCCTGATGAAGGTCGCCCAGGCCCAGCCCGATGCGCTGGCCGGGCTGCATGCCGGCTGCCGCGCCTTCCTCGAGGCCTGCCTCGACCCGGTGGTGCAGCGGATCGTGTTGCGCGATGCCCGCGCCGTGCTGTCGCTCGACGAGCTGCGCGAGATCGAATCGCGCTACACGCTGGCGGCGCTGCGCAACGGCCTCAGTGGCGCGATCAAAACCGGTGCGATCGCCGAGCGGCCGGTCGACATGCTCGCGCACATGATCCTCGGCGCGCTGTCGGAGGCGGCGATGGCGATCGCGCGGTCGTCGCATCCCAAGAAAGTGCTGAAGGATGCGCTGCGCGAGTTCGATATTCTGATCGACGGCGTGACGGGGCGCGCCGGGTCGGCCAAACCTGCTCCTTGAATGAAGCCCGCTCCCTGAACACGATCGGGTTGTCCTGTGACCTCCGATCTTGACTCGCCATTCACTCTACTTCAAGTTGACTGGACTTCGTAAAGCAATGACAGATGAGGGAGGAATGTCATGCGGCTTCACAGTATTGCGACGGGATTGGCGTTGCTTGGCGCCCTTGCGGTCAGCACCTTCACTGGACAACAGCCGGCAGTCGCCAAGGGCATATGCCCGCTCTATGTCCTCAAGGTTTGCGCGCTGAACCGGGACGGAACGCGCTCGACCTACAACAACGCCTGCTTTGCCCGGCGGGCGCACGCGCGCGTGCTGCACGTTGGCGAATGTTTCGGGTCGTTCTGTCCCTTCATCTACGACCCGGTATGCGCCCGCGATCCACAGGGCTTCCCGCGTACCTATCCGAACCTTTGCCTTTCGGAAAAGGCCGACGCGGTTTTCCTGCGCAAGGGCGACTGTAAATAGCTGAAGGCGCAGGCGTCGCGCAGGCGCTTGAAGCAACGGGACGAGGCGCGATCAGCCCTCGTCCCGCGCCGGGTGATTTATCGACAACGCCTCATGCGGCGTTCGATCAGTCGTCGCCGAACAGCCTGATCCGCGGCGTATCAAGCCTTGCCGGCTCGGCCATGAAGGCCTGCCGCGGCTCGGTCGCGTCGCGGACGCTCTGCTCGACCGCCTCCAGTTCCTGCTCGCGCGGCTGACGAACGCGGCGCTTGTCGGCCCATTGCTGATGACGCTCGGCGCGACGCTTCTCGGTGGCCGCGCGTTTGATGTCGGCGCCGCGCGCTTTGGCGAACGCCTCGCGCGGCGAAGCGGCCGGCTCACGCGCGATCTGGTCGGACGTCGGGGGCGTTGATGCTGCTGGTTGCGCCGCAGCCGCATTATTCGCCTGCTGTTCAACCGGCGGCGTCGCGGCAGGCGGCTCTGTCTGTGCCTGCGGTTGGCCCTGCGCCGGCGCGGCCGCGGCCACCGGCGTTGTCGCCGCGGGTTGCGTGGCGGCAAGATACGGCACCGGTTCCGACGGCGCCGAACTCACCGGAATCGTGCGGTCCGCCATCCGCTGCTCCAGCTTGGTCGGCTCCGCCGCATATTTCGGTTGGTGCGGCGCGACCATATTGGCGAACAGCAATCCGCCGCCAAGACCAGCGGCGATCGCGACCGCCACGGTTCCCACGCCTGCAAAATAGGCTGTCGTTGTGCGCATGGTATCGGCTCCTTGATTCACGCGGGCAACGCGCGGCACAGGGCCGATGTTCCGGGAACTTGGAGCGGAGAAGCATTGGAACCGGCGATGCCTGCGGCCGCCGCAACGCCTCAGATCATCGAGGCGACTTTGTCCAGCCCGATGATGCGGGCGAGCGAGCGCACTTCGCTCTTCTGGTCTTCACGGAGCTGGAACAGCAGCGGCATCGCCGCCGATTTCAACTGCTGGACTTCCTCGGCGTCGGGATCAATCGGCACGCCGGGCGCATTCGGATTGGCCTGGCGGCCGGCGTGGATCTTGCGGGCGACGGCCCGCAATGCGTTCTCGACCGGCGGCCAGTAGGATTCCTGCGAAGAGGAAAGTTTCAGCCGCTCCTTGATCCCGGCGATCTGGATGTCGCTCAGCAGCGCATAATTCTTCTGCGGCTGCGGCTTGGCGGCGGCCTTCGGCTTCGGCGGCACAGCGGTGGCGGGCGCAGGCGCCGCGGAAGGCGCAATCGCCTGCGGCACTCCGAGCGCCTGCGGCACTCCGAGATCGGCCGGCGACGTCGAGGCATAGGCCCGGCGCAGCGATTCGTTCAGCGCAGGGTCGGCCTGCACCGGTTCGGTCTGCACCTGCTCGAACGCGGCCAGCGCCTGGCTAACGACGGCGAGCTTGTCTTTCTTGTTTTCCCGGTTCGCAACCGGGGCCTGAATGCTGGAGGTGGAGGCGGAAGCCAGTTCGAAGCGCGCCAGGGGCACGCTGTCGCGACCGAGAATGCTGGTCGCGGCGGCGCCGACCACGAGAAAGCAGGTCAGCGCGACGATGGTCATGGCTCTGGTCAAAAAGGTCTCCATCCGCCCTTGCCGGTTGCTCGATAACTGAATGGTAATTAAGGCTTTACCATGCCGCCGGGACCATTAGCCCGGCTGCGAAATGCCCGCAATTGCCTCGAAATGATACGGAATCAGGCCGCAACGGCGAGGTCATAGGCCTCCTGGATATCGGCGACGATATCGGAGGCTTCCCAGAGCGCGTCGGGGGCGACCGAGCGCAGGCTGATGGTCCAGTTGCTTTTGCCGGTCCGGGGCATGCTGACGATGTCGAACTCGACGTTGCGGCAGAGCGGATGGCGGTCGAGCGCGCGGGTCACCCGCCACTTGATCTCGTCGAGGGTTGCCGGCGTCTTGGCGAAAAGCTGCTCGAGGTCCAGATCGCGGTCCATGTCGCGCCCTCTTCCGTTGCGGTCAGCCCGGCCGTGGCGGCGGGCCATCCTCTGGGGCTATTGTTGGGGCGGTTTTGGTTAATGGCCGGTTAAACCCGAACGCTGGCCGAGGGCGGCGCGACACATCCCAATGGCGGAAATAACGACATCAGCGACAGCGTCCGGAGCGAAACCGTCGGTTCGCGCCGCGCTACTGGCGGCGCTGGTCATCTCGGCCGTCACGCTTGGCATCGCGACCTTCGAATTATCGATGGCCGACTGGCCGTCGGGCTTTGTGCTGCTGGTGCTGGTGCCGCTGGCGGCGCTGACCTTCATCGGCTGCGGCCTGTGGTCGATGACCCTGCTGCTGCAGATCCGACCTCACGGCGTGAAGTTCGCCGCGCCCGTCCTGGTCTATGCGCTGACGCTCGCCACACTGATCTACGCGCCGCTGCAGGAGATCGCGCTGCAACGGAATTTCGCCTGGCACCGGGCCAGCCGCGAGCGCATCGTGGCCCGGGTCGAGGCCGGCGAACTCAAGCCCAATGTCAATTACAATGAAAACCTGATCGCGCTCGGCGACGGCGAGGCCAACGTTTCCGCCGGGGGTAACGACATCGTCGTCGATCGGATGGAGAAAGGCAGCTATGTGCTGTTCCTGACCTCGCGCGGGCTCAAGCACACTTTCAGCGGCTTCCTGCACGTGCCCGCGGGCGCGGACCCCAAGGACTTCTTCGAGTTCGACGACAAGCCGCCGAGCCGGCTCGTTCGCTACGACAAGGACTGGTACTTCGTGGCGAACTAGGCTGTGTGCCAATAAGCTTTGAGCCAGGGCGTGTACTCATAAATCGAGGTTCGTGAGCGAGCTCGACCCATGTCCGCTATGCGGCGTATTGCAGACTCAAACCGGGCATCGCCTCATCCATTCTCTCGGCAGCGAGTCAACGAGCCGGCCGCAGGTATCTCCATCTGAAGCACGCCGCCAGACCTCCCACATGCGATGATGCGAACTTCTGTTTCAGATCACTAGCGCTGGACATCACAGGGTGCTCCGTCAAAGCGAACGCGCGCGGCATGGATCTCGGAATAACGACGGTCGGCCCAATCGATGAGGCTCGCCATCGGGTCCAGCAGGGATTGGCCTAGCGGGGAAAGGCAATATTCAACGCTCGGCGGCTTGGTCGGAAAGACATGGCGGGTGATAAGTCCGTCGCGCTCCAAGTCGCGCAGCGTCTGGGTGAGCATGCGCTTGGAGATGTCGCGGATGGCTCTGTGAAGCTCGCTGAAGCGCTGCGGTCGCGTCGCGAGGGTCATGATCATGAGTATGCTCCATTTGTCGCCGATGCAGTCGAGCACGTCGCGCACTGGGCAATGTACGGAGTCTACTGACTGGGCGTCGTCCGATTGATATCGGCTGAATCGCTCGATCGCTCTCAATGCGTCGCTCATGCGGGTTCCCTTTTTCTCTCCTGGTTACAAAAACCTGCCTCCTTACGGTGCAGGTCTAAGGTCTTTATATGAGACCTACCCTAGAATGTAGACCATCTAGCACCGGGAGAATACGCATGTTTCTAGTTATGGGAATTACAGGAAAAGTCGGCGGCGCAACGGCCAGGCATCTGTTGGCTCACGGCAAGAGGGTCCGCGCGCTGGTCCGCAGTCGCGAGAAGGCGGCGGACTGGATCGACCAGGGCGTCGAACTGGTGGACGGCGACTGGAACGACACGGCAGCGATCGAGCGGGCGCTCGACGGCGTCGACGGCGCGTTTGTCATGCTGCCGGCAAACTGGGCCCCCTCGCCGGATTTCAAGGAAGCCAAGGCCGTCATCGCGAACTATGTCGAGGTGCTGACCAAGGCAGCGCCGCCGCGTGTGGTCGCACTCTCGTCGATGGGGGCGAACCGGACCAGCGGGCTGGGAATGATCACCGCCCTGTCGCTGCTGGAGCAAGGCTTTCGCGACTTGGCGTCGCCGGTCGCTGTCGTGCGCGCCGGCGGATTCTTCGAGAACTTCCTTTACGGCCTGCACGTCGCCCAGGGCGGCACGCTCCCAGTTTACTACAATCCGACCAGCCGGAAATCGACGATGGTCGCGACGAACGACATTGGTGCCGAGGTGGCGACGCTGCTGACCGGGCCGGCGTGGTCGCGGCATCGCGTCATCGAACTTGGTTCGATGGTCAGCGCGGATGAAGTCGCAGCGCAACTGGGCGATGTCATGCAGCGCGAAGTCAGGGCCTTCGCCGTCCCGCGGGCCGAGTGGCCGGCTGCGTTCGAGCAGTTTGGCATCCCGAAGGGCCAAACCGGACCGGCGGAAGCGATGTTCGAGGCCGTTAACGCGGGCTGGATGGACCTCGGCGTCGCCGGCACGGAGCACGTCGCCGGCACAACGCTTCCCCGCGATGTCTTGGCGGCGGCCCAGAAGGCCGCCACGGCGTAGGTCCGCGGATCAGCGATGAGATGCGACTTTCGGACCTGCTCCGGAAATTCGCATCTCCTTCGGAATGAATGCGTCGCGGCCGGTCGTCTGTTGGCGCGACCACACAGGTCCTCCGCGGTGCCCTGTCAGAAAAGGTCGGACAAATGTCAAAGATTTCCTGGCGCCAAGTCTCGGCCTTGGCACTTGCAGCTTTCTTCGTCGTGGGATCGCTCAGCAACATCTTCGCCCTTGGGTCTATCTACGAGGAATATCTGCGGTGGGGATACCCGCACTGGTTCCATTTCGTGACCGGATTGCTGGAACTCACGACCGCCGTTCTGCTGGCGCAGGCACGCACGCGGCTGTGGGGCTCGGCGCTCGGCTGCACCGTGATGTTGGCGGCGCTCGCGACCGTTACCCTCCACGGCGAATACGGGCACGGGGTGCCGCCGCTTATCGCGGCGACACTATCAATAGCCGTCGGCTGGATCTCCTGGCGGAAGCCGCTCCCCGGTTCGGCATGACGGTCGCCACTGGAGGCCGAGGGAATGTCCGCGTGCGAGCGTTCACGGGTGAAAATCTCAACATCGGGTCTAGCGGATTTTTCTGGCTCAGCCATTCGGTTGCAGGAACGCGCCGTATTGCTTGCTCGCGGCAACAGCAGCCGCGGCCTGTCCAATGACGCGCATCGCCGCCATCATGGGCCACGGCCCGAGACTCACCCGCCGAACACCGACGCAAGCGAGATCCGGGATTTCGGGAACACCCTGCGTCACCATGATGTTGACCGGCAAAGGCGTGAGTTGAACGAACTTCTCGATTAGCGCGAGATCGCTGAGGCCGGGTACAAAAATTCCATCCGCGCCGGCGTCGGCATAGACCTTGGCACGCCTTGCCGCTTCATCCAGGCATTCATTCGGTGATCCGAATTTCAGCAGAAACGGATCAGTTCTCGCATTGATGAACAGACGAATTCCGAATTGCTGCGCAGCGTCCCGTACAGCCTTGATCTTCGCCGCATGCTGTTCGGGATGGACGAGTTGCCGTTTTCCCGCGGACAGCCCGTCTTCGATATTGATGCCGATGGCGCCGGCCTTCAAAATCTCGGTCGCCGACCTCGCGGCGGCGTCCGGGGTGTCGCCATATCCGGCCTCCAGATCGATCGATACTGGAACCGGCACAGCCGCGGTTAGCCGCGCCACCAGACCTGTCACCACTTCGAGCGGGACATGTTCTCCGTCCGCGTATCCGAGTGCCGACGCGACCGCCCCGCTGCTGGTGGCTACGGCCTGGGCAGTCTTCGCAATGGCTTTGGCGGTGGCGACATCCCAGGCGTTGAACAGGACGAGCGGGTCGCCCTTGCTGTGAAGACCGTGAAATGTCTCGGCGTATTGCTGCTGTGTCTTGAGGTCCATTGCGCGCTCCTGATCAGATAACTTGAAAGATGTTGTGACCGCCCTGTGCGCTCAGTCGGGCGCGTGCGTCTTGAACCAGTCCATGATCAGACCGGTGACTTCGGCCTCACGCTCGAGGTGGGGGAAATGCCCGACGTCGGGCAGGACGATCCGCTGATGCGGCCCCTTGAAGAGCGGCTCTTCCTTCATCGAATACCGCGCCGTCGGATCGTTACCGCCGTAAATCGTCAACGTCGGCGTATGCATGTCGACGATCGGCAGCCTGCCCGCAACTCCCGCATCGACCAGGCCATTGTAGTATTTCAGCGCCGCCTTCATGGTGCCGGGAGAACTGAGCGTCTCCTTGACCGAGCGGATATGCTCGTCGTTCTCAAAGGTCGGCGACCACAACTTCCAAAGGTAGTCGACGAAGGGAAGCCCCTCGATGTTGACCGCCGAGTGAGCGCCAGGCACCGTAAAGAAATAGACATGGAAGACGGATCGAACGGCATCGGGATCGCTCCTGAGGCTCGCGACTGTGATCGGGTGCGCGGTGTTCATGACCACCGCAGCCTTGATCGCGGAGGGCGCCGTGGACAGCACCTGAAACGTCGACGTGCCGCCCCAATCCATGCCGACGACGCACGCTTGTCCGTCATCGCTCAGCGCCGCGATCAGCGCTTCGAGATCCTTGCCCAATGCGATCGGATCGAAGATCCCGTCCGCCGGAATCTCGGTCGGCGCATAGCCGCGCAGGAACGGCGCGACCGCGCGATAGCCCGCATCGGCGAACACCTGCAGTTGCTTTCGGTATGACCAGGCGTTGTCGGGAAAGCCATGCATGAACATGACAAGCGGCCCTTCCCCCTGTTCGAGGTAGGCAAACCGCACGCCATTGGCCTGCACGTATTTCAGGGCGGGTTCACGGCCGGCGGTGTCAGAAGTCTTTAATGCGGTGCTCTGGGTCATTCGCAGTTCTCCATGTCTCTTCGTGGTCAAGCCGCGCGTGAAAGCCGCCGGGATCGATGCCACCGGGGCCTCGTGCCTAGACCGTTCGGATCTCATCATCGCATCGTTGGCCCAATATGTGCGCTGCGCACATATCTGGTCAAGTTGTTTTTTGTGCGCAGCGCACATATTATTCACCGCATGGAAAACGGAATCGCGAATTTGCTGGGGGCGCTGTCGCTCGCCGTCATGGATCGGATCGAGCAGGGAGCGCGCGAGGTCATAGGCCGCGGCGGCGAGACGCCTGCGGCCCTCGTCGTCATCGGATACGGCCAGGGCATGACCAACGACAAGCTGCGGCGGATCCTCGGCCTGTCACATTCAGGAACGGTCCGGCTGGTGGACCGTCTGGTGTCGGATCATCTTGTCGAACGCCGTCCGGGAAAGGATGGCCGGGAGGTCGCCCTGTACTTGACGGCCAAGGGCGCTGCGACCCGGAACGATCTGATGGATTCCCGGATTTCAGCCGTTGCGTCACTTCTGGATGTGCTGTCGCCGGCTGAGACGAAACGACTTGGAACGCTGATACGCGAGTTGCTGGCAAAGCAGGACACTTCCGAACTGGATCGCTTCACGATCTGCCGGATGTGCGACGACAGCGTCTGTACGAATTGCCCGCTGCCCACGACCAAGGGCCAACAGAACCGCTAGATTCTTGCGCTAGACTCTCGCGCTGCTTGCGACCTGCGAGCTGCCGCCGCCGATTGCGCCAAGCGCGATCCCGCCGATGATCAAGGTCATCGCGAGAAACAGCGACGGCTCCAGCGGCTCGCCCAGAAGCACCGTCGCGCTGACGATCCCGAGCAGCGGCGTTGCCAATAGGCACAGCGAGGTGGTGACGGCCGGCAGGCTGCGGTTGACCATCGTCATCGCCCAATTCGCGAACGCCGTGCAGACAATCCCGCTGTAGAGCATCAACGCGGCAAGCCGCGGTGTCCAGGCGATATGCGGCGCGCCTTCAGTGAACCACGCCAGGACCGATAGCAAGGCAGCCGCCAGCAACACCTGCCAGAATACCAGCTGAAACGGCGTCGAAATCCAGCGGTGCGCCCTGACATAGACGATGTTGCCGGCCCAGCAGAACGCCGCGATCAGGATCAGGCCGCTGCCATACAGCGCGTTGCGGTCGCTCCAGTTCAAGGTGGCGGGATTGAAGATCACGGCAAGGCCGGCGATGCCACAACCGATGCCGATCGCACGCCTCGCCGAAATCGCTTCCGACAGGAATATGGACGCCCCGATCGCGACCCAGATCGGCGTCGTATAGCCGAGCACGATCGCCCGGCCCGCCGGCACGAATTGCAGCCCGGCCGCGACCAGTGCGGAAAACGCCACCAGGTGCAGGACCGAGGTACAGAGCACCACCGGCATGTCGCCGCGTTTCGGGATGATGAAATCGCCTTGCGCCCACAACAACGGCGCTAGGCCCGCGGCCGCGATCATGCAGCGGATCGCCGTCGCCCATAGCGGCGGCATCTCGTGCACGATCGTCCGGGTCACCGGCCAGTTGGTGCCCCAGGCAAACACGACCAGCGCAAGCAGCCCCGCCGCGCCCCGGGTTGAAAGTCCACCGCTCATATCGCGTTTAACGTCCTTCACCATTTTGACCCGCATTGCCTAGCGCCCAAACTGGCCCTAACAAAAGAACCAGTTCGGAAAAAATATGGGGGCCAGTTATGGACGACCTGCTGCCGGGAATGCTGCATCTCATACGCGACGGCAGCGAGACGCTGATGCGCCAGCTCACCGACCAGTTGCGGCTGCTGATCACCGGCGGACGTCTCGCGCCGGGCCAGCGCCTGCCGTCGAGCCGGCAACTGGCGCAGGCGCTCGACTTGTCGCGCAACACCGTCTCGTTTGCGATCGAGCAACTCGCGGCTGAAGGCTATGTCAGCCTTTCGACCGGACGCCGGCCGCAGGTCGCCGAAGGTCTGTCGCTCGATGGCGGCAAAGCGGCGTCGAAAGGCGGCCGCCCGCCGGCCGAGCGTCTGCTGCTATCGTCGTGGGCGCGCGGACTGCAGCGGGCAAACTGGCCGCCGGTCTACAACGTCAGGCCGCGGCCATTCCAGCCCGGGCTCGCCGACGAACGGGAGTTTCCGCACGAGCTGTGGAGCCGTTGCCTGCGGCGCGCCGCGCGCAACGCGCTGTCACGCCGGGACCGCGCCATCAACCATCCACCGTTGCAGGAAGCGCTGCTGTCGCATCTGGCCGTTCATCGCGGCGTCAAGGCCAAACCCTGTCAGATCCTGATCGTGCCGACCGCGCAGGCCGGACTTGCCATGATCGCCAACGCACTGCTGCAGCGCGGCGACCATGCCTGGATCGAAAGCCCCGGCTATGGCGGTGCCCATGTCGCGTTGCGGGCGGCCGGCGCCGTCGTGTCAGCGATCCCGCTCGACGAACACGGCATCACGCTTCGCGCGCACAAACATGCACCGCGGCTGATCTTCGTCACCCCGTCGCACCAATATCCGACCGCGCGGATGATGCCGATCGGCCGCCGGCTCGAACTCATTCGCTACGCCGACACGGTCGGCGCCTCTGTTATCGAAGACGACTATGACGGCGAATTTCATTACGAGGCGCGCCCGGTCGCCGCCCTGCAGGGGCTGGCGCCGTCGGGCCGCACCTTCTATCTCGGCACTTTTTCGAAATCGACCTATGCCGACATTCGCCTCGGCTATGTCGTGGTGCCCGAGCCGCTGGTCGCGACATTCGAGCTGGCGCAGCGCCACATGGGACTGCTGACGCCGCTCACGACGCAGGATGCGCTGGCCGAGTTCATCGCCTCAGGCGCCTATCTCGCCCATCTGCGCCGGATGACGCGGCTCTACAAGGTCAGGCGCGACCGCATGCTGCAGGCGCTCGCGACCGAAGCCGGCGACCGGCTCACGGTCGAAGTGCCCGCCGGCGGCATGCAGCTGCTGGCGCGGTGCCGTACGTCCGTGAACGACCAGCATCTCGCGGCAAGGCTGCGCGAAGCCGGGGTGATCAGCCGCCCGCTGTCGAGTTTGTTTTTCCACAAGACCAGGGAGCAGGGTTTGTTTCTCGGCTTCGCTGCGTGGAATGACGAGGAGATCGATCAGGCCGCGCGCATTCTGGGGCGGATCGTCCGCTGAATGCGCTACCGCAGGCGTAGATCTGCCGCCCGGTACTCCGACAACGTCCGCGCGATCATCTCGTCGACCGACAGCACCTCGGTAACACCCGACGTCGAGTGCCCTCCGCTCCAGATATCCTTCCAGCGTTTCGGGCGGCTTTCGCGGGCGCCGATGTCGATGTCCTTGCCGATGTCGATGGCGCCGCGCGCCGGCAGATCGTCGGGGTCGAGGCCGGCGGCTTCGATCGAGGGCCGCAACATGTTGGTCTGCAGCCCCGTGAACGCCGTGGTCAGCAAAATATCGTCGGCGCTGCTCGCAACCAGCATGTCCTTGTATCTCGGATCCGCCATGCTCTCGCGGGTCGCGATGAACTTGGTGCCCATGTAAGCGAGGTCGCAGCCGAGCGCCTGGGCGGCGCGCAGCGCGTGACCGTCGCTGATGCCGCCGGCGAGCACCAGCGGACCGTTGAAGAACGCCCGCACTGCGCGCACGAACACGAACGGATTGAGCCAGCCGGTCTGGCCACCCGCCCCCGCCGTCAGCAGCACCAGCCCGTCGGCGCCGGCCGCCGCCGCGCGCTCGGCGTGGCGGATCGAGGCGACATCGGCGAACACGATCGCGCCGGCATCGTGCAACGGCTTCAGCACCGGCGCTGGAGAACCGACCGACGTAATCACCATCTCCGGTCTGTGGCGCAACAACACCTGCAGATCCTGCTCCAGCCGCGCATTGGAGCGATGCACGATCAGATTCGCGCAGATCGGCGCCGCGGATTTTCCGGTTTCGTCGGAATGCCGGCGTAATCGGCTTTCGATCTCGCTCAACCATTCGTCGAGCTGCTCGGGGCTGCGGCAATTCACCGTCGGGAATGAGCCGATCACGCCGTTGCGGCATGCGGCTACCACGAGCTCGACGCCGGAAACGAGAAACATCGGGGCTGCGATCAGCGGCAGGCTGAGACGGTCGCGAAATCGCGAAAGCGGATCGATGGTTGGCAAGGTGTTTCTTCCCGGCTTTGTTGTGCTAGCGTCTCTTGGTTTTGACGCGTTTTCTTCCCGCGAACCGGTATCCACTTCGCTCGAAAACGCTATGCTCCAACATTGGCACGGGCTAACGCCAATTACAAAACACCCGGGAGGGATCAGGATGAGCAATCCGCTCTATGCGTTTCCGACGACATGCGAACAGACCCTGCGGGCGTTGGCGCGCTACCCGTCGCGCACGGCGTTCAGTTGGCCGGGCGGATCCATCACCTATCAGGGCACCACCGACATGATCGGCCGTATGCAGGCCGTGTTCACGAAATTCGGCTTCGCGCCCGGCACCCGCGTCGCCTTTCTCACCGCCAACCGCGCCGACACCTGGTGCGCCGGCGTCGCCGCGCAATTGGCGCGGCTGTCGATCACCTGGCTGCATCCGATGGGTTCGCTGGACGACCAACTGTTCCAGCTCGAGGATTCCGAAGCGCAGATGCTGATCGTCGACGGCGTCACCTTTCGCGACCGCGGCGGCGAACTCGCCGCCAAAGCCACCTGCCTGAAGACCGTATTCACACTCGGCCCGGCCTCTTACGGCGCGGACCTGCTCGCGGCGATCGAGGCCGTCGGCAGCGCCACCGCGCGCTCGTTCGCCGGGCCTGACGACATCGCCACACTGAACTACACTGGCGGCACCACCGGCAAATCCAAGGGCACAGTGCGCCATCACCGCGAATTGGGCGGCTTCGCCAACGCGATCCTGGCCGATTTCGAAATTCCGGACACGCCGCGCTACCTCACGGTGGCGCCGATCAGCCATGTCGCGGGGACAAAAGTGCTGCCGACCCTGATGCGCGGCGGCACCGTGCACATGCTGAAAGGCTTCGATCCCGAGGCGGTGTTCAAGACCATCGAACGCGAAAAGATCAATTTCACCCTGTTCGTGCCGACCATGATCTACGTGATGCTCGATCATCCGGCGCTCGACAAGACCGATCTCTCCTCGCTCGAACTGCTGCTGTATGGCGCGTCCGCGATGTCGCCGAGCCGGCTGGTCGAAGGCATCGAACGGATCGGCCCGGTGTTCTCGCAGCTCTACGGCCAGACCGAATGCTATCCGGTGTCGGTGCTGCGCAAGGCCGATCACGATCCCAAGACGCCGGAACTGTTTTTGTCCTGCGGTTTCCCGATCGCGGCCTGCGAGGTCAGGATACTGGACGACAACGACCAGGAAGTCGCGATGGGCGACGCCGGCGAGATCTGCGTGCGCGCGACCCATGTGATGGCCGAATACTGGAAGCGGCCGGAACAGACCGCCGAAACCCTCAAGAGCGGCTGGCTGCACACCGGCGACATCGCGCGCAAGGACGAGCGCGGCTACATGTTCATCCTTGACCGCAAGAAGGACATGATCGTCTCCGGCGGCTTCAACATCTTCCCGCGCGAGGTCGAGGATGTGTTGTCGCAACATGCCGACGTCGCGATGGTCGCCGTGGTCGGCGTGCCCGACGACAAGTGGGGCGAAGCCGTTACCGCGGTGGTCGTGCTGCGCGAAGGCGCGCGGCCGAACGAGCAGGAGCTGATCAACCTCGTGAAGGCGCGCAAGGGTTCGACGCATGCGCCCAAGCAGATCAAGTTTGTCACGGAGTTGCCGATGACCGGCGTCGGCAAGGTCGACAAGAAGGTGCTGAAAGCCGGCTTCTGGACCGGCCGCGACCGGATGGTGGGATAGGCGCACAGCCATCGCCGTCATGCCCGGCCTTGTGCCGGGCATCCACGTCTTGGCGCAAAGGCAGTCGTGGATGGCCGGGTCACCTAGCGCGAAGACGCGCTTCGCGCTTCTGCCCGGCCATGACGGAAAATGACGTGACGCCTCAGCCGGCCATACGGCGTTGGGAAGCCGCCTTCGACTTCTCGAAATCGTTGGGGACCTCGATATCGACTTCCAGGGTCGAGACGGTCTTGCCGCGATCGAGCCGGACGATCACCTTTTCCGGATCGAGCGTGACGTGCTTCGACACCACGGCGAGGATTTCCTCGCGCAGCGTCGCCAGCAGATCGGGCTGGCCGAGCAGCCCGCGCTCATGCGCCAGCAGGATCTGCAGCCGCTCCCGGGCGACAGGCGCGGACGTATCACGGCCGCCGAACAGCCGCAGCAATCTCATATTCATGCGGCCCTCCGTCCCAGCAAGCGGTCCATGAAGCCCTTGCGCTCGACCGGCACCACCATGGCGAGTTCCTCGCCCATCAGGCGTCGCGCGGCATCGACATAGGCGCGGGCCGGCGCGCTGTCGGCATTGTTCAGCGTCACCGGCGAGCCAACGTTGGACGCTTTCAGCACGTCCTGGCTCTCGGGAATGATGCCGAGCAAGGGAGTGGCGAGGATTTCGAGAATGTCGTCGATGGTGAGCATCTCGCCGCGCGCCGCGCGAGCTGCGTCGTAGCGGGTGATCAGGATGTGCTTCTTGACCCGCTCACCCTTCTCCGCCTTCACGGTCTTGGAATCGAGCATGCCGATGATGCGGTCGGAGTCGCGCACCGAGGAGACTTCCGGATTGGTGACGATGACGGCCTCGTCGGCGTAGCGCATCGCGAGCGTGGCGCCCCGCTCGATACCGGCCGGGCTGTCGCACAGGATCCAGTCGAACCGGGCCGAGAGCTCGGCGATGATGCGGCCGACGCCCTCGTCGGTCAGCGCGTCCTTGTCGCGGGTTTGCGAGGCCGGCAGCAGCCACAGATTTTCCAGACGTTTGTCGCGGATCAGCGCCTGCGGCAGCTTGGCGACGCCCTGCACGACGTTGATGAGGTCGAACACCACGCGGCGTTCGGCTCCCATCACCAAATCGAGGTTGCGCAGGCCGACGTCGAAATCGACGACGACGACGCTTTGACCGCTCTGCGCCAGCGCCGCACCGAGGGCTGCCGTGGAGGTGGTCTTTCCGACGCCACCCTTGCCGGATGTAACGACCAGGACTTTGGCCATACGTGATCTCCTTGCGCGTTAATTCAGCGGGGTAATTTTCATGGTGTCGCCCTGCAGCCAGGCCTGCGCCGGGCGGTTGCGCAGCGACGGGTCGATTTCTTCCGCGGTCTGATAATAACCGTCGATGGCGAGCAGCTCCGCCTCGATCTTCTGACAATAAATCCGTGCAGCCGAATTGCCGTTGACGCCGGCCATCGCGCGGCCGCGCAGCGTGCCGTAGATATGGATCGATCCGCCGGCGACGATCTCGGCGCCGGAACCGACCGAGCCCAGCACAGTGACGTCGCCCTCGGTAAAGACGATCGACTGGCCGGAACGCACCGGGCTGTCGAGCAACAGCGAGGTCGGCTTCGGCTTGGGTTCTTCCCGGGGCTCTTCGGCCTTTGCCGGTTCGCTTCGCGTGATCACGCAGGCCCGGCCGCCGGTCAAAAGCGGCGGCATGCCGGTCGACAGCCGGCTTTCGTCGACGCCCTCGACGCCGAGAACGCGAATGCCGCGCTCGTCGAGGCTGCCGAGGAGATGAGAGATCGCCGACGTGGAGAGATCGACGGCAGCAAGGTCGAGCACGATCGGCTTGCCGACGAAATAGCCCGGCGAGCGCGCCAGCGTGGCGTCGATTTCCGAAAGCCATTCGACGATCGGCACGACGGGGCTGAACACGAACGCGACATAGGACCGGCCGCGCAGCCGGACCAGTTGACGCGTGGGATCCGTTCGGACGTCCATGTGTTCGACTCGCCTTTCTTATTGAATGGTTAAGAAGAGACGAACTTGGTTAACGAGTGATTAATATCCACCGGGGGCGCGCGCGATGGCAGAAAATCCGGCGGAGATGCGGCCGTTTTTCAATTCGCACCGGAAAACAAGCCGGCATGCTGAATGAGGCCTTCACCATATCGCGTCAAAGTGGTGAAGCAAAAATCACTCACTTTGGTCACGATTTGAACCAAGATTCGTCACCGCGCAGTTCCATCAAAAACAGGTGAACTCTCGGAATATCCCCGATAGTTCATTCCGTTAGGTCAGCGGACAATTGCCGGGGGACGGGCAATGGAAGCGGTGGGAAGCGTGTCATCGCGGGACTTGATCCCGCAGACTGGCGCCGTCCGGAATGGACGTAGCGCCCGCGCCTTTGACTCAAATTTTCAGACCAAGTTTAGCGGTTGGTGGAGAGCCAGGGTGGAATCATGGCACCGCTCCTCGAAGCAACCTGATCGTTCGTCGCGTAACCAGTCCAGTATCATGAGGAGTAAGCGTATGAGTGCCCTGAGTGAACAAGAACACCTCAATCCCCGCGATCCCCGCTACTATGCTCCGCGCTGGTTGCGTGAAAAATCCGGTTCCCGGCCGATGAAGGAAGCCGCACCGGATACACCGTTCTCGCCGGCCTCGTTCGATTCCCAGCTCGAGGGCGCGGTATCCAACGCGCTGCGCCATCCGCATCCGCTCGATCCCGAGGTCATGCAGGAGCCCGGCTATCCGAACGAGCTGGATTCGCGCAGGGCGCTGCGCAGCATCACGGTGCGGTTCGCCGCCGCGGTCGGCGTCTCCGCTTTGGTGGCGCTGTTCTTCGTCGTCGCCGTGCCGGCGTCGCGACAGGCCGATGGCGAAGCATCCGGTCCTTCCGGGATCGTGCAGTCGATCAAGACCGCCTTGTTCCAGTCCGGTGAGGCCAACTCCGCGCCGCCGGCGGCGACTGCTCCCGCGGCTGCACCCACAAATGCAGCGGCCGCTGCACCCAGCGATTTCAAGGCCCTTCTGTCCTCGGCTCAAGCCAACGCGCCGGCGCCAAAGGGTCAGTCCGGCCAGTTGCTCAAGCAGTTCATGCAATGGGGTCAGAAGCCTGCTCCCACAGCGCCATAGCGCTGCCTGCAAGAAATCCAGACGGAGGAAGTAAAATGCCAGCGCCGATCCAGTTCTCACGGAGTATGCCATGACCTCGCGCAGGATATGGCTGCTGCTGGCCGCCGTGCTGTCCGGCACATCAGCCGCCGGCGCCGGCGACAACACCGACATCGTGCGCGATCTCGCTATACGCGTCGGACCGGTGATCGGTTCGGCACTGGCCTGCCGCGACATCGCACGGCCCCGTATTCAGGCCGTGGTCGAGAAATTCGCGGTCGTGATCCGCGACGCCTCGGCAAACGAAGCAGAACGCTCCGACCTCAGCCAAGTGCTCGATCGCAGCGTCAACGACGGCCGCGCCGCGGTGACGGCAGGAAAGATCGATTGCAAGGTCGCCGACCGTCAGCTCGCCGATCTCGAACGCTCGGTCGCAGGTCCGAGCCTGTCCAGCGTGATCGGGCCATCCAGCGCCGCCGCCGCCACCTCGATTGCGTCGGTATCGGCCGGTCCGTTGCCACGCGGAATCAGCGACAAGGAAATCCGTTTTGGCATCGCCGCCCCATTCTCCGGCTCCGCCCGCGAGCTCGGACGCCAGATGAAGCTCGGCATCGATACCGCCTTCAACAGGGTCAACGATGCCGGCGGCGTCGACGGCCGGATGCTCAAGCTGTTTGCCGCCGATGACGGCTATGAGCCCTCGCGCACCGGCGAGGCCATGAAGCTGCTCACCGAAAAGGACCAGGTGTTCGGCATCATCGGCAACGTCGGAACGCCGACGGCTGCGGTGGCGATCCCCTATGCGCTCGAACGCCGGATGCTGTTTTTCGGCGCATTCACCGGCTCAAACATTCTGCGCAACGATCCGCCGGATCGCTATGTTTTCAACTATCGCGCCAGCTACGCCGAGGAAACCGACGCCGTCGTCCGCTACCTGGTCAGGTTACGCAAGCTGCAACCCCGCCAGATCGCAGTGTTCGCGCAGCAGGATTCCTACGGTGATGCCGGGTTCGCCGGTGTGGCCAAGGCGTTTCGCGCGCTCGGCATCAGCGACGCGTCGATCGTGCGGCTCAACTACGCGCGAAACACCGTCGATGTGGACGAAGCCGTCAACCAGTTGAAGATTCAAAAGCCGGCGATCAAGGCTGTCGTGATGGTCGCGACCTATCGGGCCGCGGCACGTTTCATCGAAAAGACCCGAGATCTCTATCCGGCGATGATCTATTCCAACGTCTCGTTCGTCGGCAGTACGGCGCTGGCCGACGAATTGAAGCTGTTGGGGCCGCGCTACGCCAACGGCGTCATCGTCACCCAGGTGGTGCCGGCGGTGGCGGGCTATTCATCGGCGGTGCTCGAATACAAGAATGCGCTCGCCAAGTACTTTCCCGGCGAGGCGCCCGACTACGTTTCGCTGGAGGGCTATGTCGCCGCCAACGTCCTGATCCAGGCGATCAAGCGCACCGGGCCGCAGCTCGACACCGAAAGGCTGATCGACACGCTGGAGACGACGCGCAACCTCGATCTCGGCCTTGGAACTCAGCTCGGCTTCGGCCGTTCCGAGCACCAGGCCTCGCACAAGATCTGGGGCACGGCGCTGGACGAAAGCGCCCGCTATCAGCCGCTCGAGCTGGAATAGCCGTCGGTTCGCGTAAACGCGTCAAACAGAAGAGGTGAGCCCGGTTCTGATTCAATCAGATCCGGGCTCTATCGCTTTTCGATCACCAGGCTCTGCACCGCGCGGCCGAAATAGCCGCGCGCGTCCGCCAGCCGCGCCATCGCCAGCCCCGCGCCATCGGGGCCGATCCAGGATTCCGCGTCGAGCAGGATCCAGTCGCCGACCGGCTGGCGCGCGAAATTCACGGTGAGATCGGCGTTGAGAAACGTCCACTGCTGGAAATTCAGCACCGCCGAGGTGCCGTTGGAGAAATCCGCGGCGATCATCGCGCGCATCGCCTGCGAAATCGCAGCCCCCTCCACGATCGGCCGGTCCGCGCGATACCAGATCGCGCCGGGGCCCGGCACGCCGAATTTTCCGCGCGTGGCGCGCAGCGACATCCCGGTCACGAACGGGCTGGAGGAGAAATCGACGTCCTCGACCGGTGACTGATCAGGTCCCGGCAGGTCGACCGGCAGGATATCGGCCTCGGGCGGCAATTCATTTGCCTGCACCTTGATTTTCAGCACGGTCGCAGCGACCACGACGACGCCGTTCGCCGACAGCCTGACCGCGCAGAGCTGGATCTTGCGTCCCTCGCGCAAGACCTCGCTCTCGATCGTCAGCGGCGCCACCGGCACCGGGCGCAGCAGATCGACGGTCACCCGTGCGATCCGCATCTCGGTTGGTGTCGGGATTTTCTCCGCCGCCCAGACCACCAGCGCCGCCGGCGGCGAGCCGTGCTGCATGCTCGGGTCCCACGGCCCGGCCGCGTTGGGGCTGGTGACGACGTCGTTGCCGTCGACGCGAAAGATGGCGTCCATCAATGAGGGGTCCTGCTGGCTGTCCATATTCGCTTCTTGCCTGCTCGACCGGCGGGAGTCGAGGGTGCGGCAGGGTCGCCCACAGGCGTCATCCAGGCGTCTTGTCAGGTCGTGTTGGCAAGCTCCGCGGCAATGATCGCGCCCAGCGCCATATCGCTCTGTTGCCCGAAGCCGTGATGCACGATGCGGCCCGAGCGCCCGATCACAATACTGGTCGGCGTCCCCTGCATGCCATATCGCCCCATCGTGACCGGGATCGGCATATCCTCCGACGCTTCATCGACGCCGATCGGAAAGGTCAGCCGGTATTCATGGATGAACGCCTCCAGCGATACCGGCGTCATGGCGGCGTGATGTTCGAATACCGTGTGCAGGCCGATCACCTGAAGGTCCGAATTCTTGAACAGGTCGAAGGCGCGCTGCGTCTGCGGCGTGCCGTGCGCGACGCATCCCGGACACAGCATCTGGAATGCGTGCAGCAGAACCGGCCGGCCTCGTAGTGCCGACAACGTCAGGGGCTCGGAGGTGTTGAACCAGCGCGACACCGCGATTTCGGGAGCGAGACTCACGGGCTTATCTCCTCCGTCAGGTCAACGTCGTGCCGCGTTGAGGACGATGGCCGGCTCGGTCACGCCGCGGGCTCGTAGAACAGCACGACATTGCCATTGGCGAAGGGGCGCGATTTGGCGAGCTTCATCGGCAGCTTGCGCTGGACGCCTTCGAACAACGTCCGGCCCTGGCCCACGACGAGCGGATTGAGCACGATCTGGTACTCGTCGATCAACCCGGCTTCGGCCAATTGCGCGACGACGCTGCCGCTTCCCATCAGCACGATATCAGCACCCGCCCGCTGCTTCAGCTTGCGGACTTCCGCGGCCAGGTCGCCCTTCAACAGCGTGGTGTTGTTCCAGGTCACTTGCGCCAGCGTCGTGGAGCATACGAATTTCGGTAAGGCATTGAGCCGCTCGGCGACGACAGGATTGCTCTGCAACGCAGCTTGCGTCGACCAGAAACCTGCCATCAATTCGTAGGTTATCCGGCCGAACAAGAGTTGACCACCGCCGCTGGCGTTCTCCTTCACGAAGGCCTGCCATTCCGGATCCTGCTTGTGGGCCCAGCTCATGTCGCCCTTGGCGTCCGTGAAAAATCCGTCGAGCGACATCGAATTGTAAACAACCAGTTTTGGCATGCTCAGCTTCCTTGTTTGAATATGCGGTCGAACATTCGCGCGCGTTACCGATCACTTCACTTCGGACAGGTGTTCCCCGGCGCCCTCCAGCCAGCGCAGCGATCCCGGCGTCGTCAGCATCTCGCCGGATTCGAGCAGCGTCTTCAGTCCGGAGAGGATCATCGGCCAGCCGCCATAGAGCTGATCGTTGGCGCCTTCGCGCAATTGATCATGGGTGACCGTGAGGCGGCAGGAATCGCCGATGGGCACGATCTCCCAGGTGACCCGCGACGTGCCCTCGGCCTTGACGTCGTCGCCCCAGACCGCGCGAAAGTTCTGCACCAGCCGGCGCGGCGGATCGACTTCCAGATTCTCGCCCTCGAAGATCAGGTTGCCATGGCCGCGACCCTCGTAGCGTGAACCCTTTGCCCAGTCCGATGTGACGATGGCGCCGAAGGTATATTTGCTGCGCATCTCGGTGTCGGTGATGGCGTGCCAGAGACGCTCGGGCGTCGTCTTGATGTAGATCTCGAAAACCTTCTCCATCGTCTTCTCCATGTCGCGCTTGAGGTCGCTCAGTCCGGCAGCCCAAGGCTCGGCGTATTTGCTCACCCAGCGATCGTGGACGAGCCGAATCGGAACCGGGTTCAGAAAGTGCAGCTTCTCGCGGCCGCGCCGTTTGCTGACGACGAGGCCGGCCTCCTCCAGCACCTTGAGATGTTTCATCACCCCAAAGCGTGTCATCGGCAGCCGCTCCTCCAGCGCGCTCAACGTCTGTCCGTCCTGGCGGAACAGTTCGTCGAGCAGGCTTCGGCGGGTCGGGTCCGCGAGGGCCCTGAACACAGCATCCATGCGTCAACCATAGGTGACCATTCAGTCACCTGTCAAGTCCATCAGGCTGGGACGCCGGACGACGTCAGCTTTTCTCGCTTATCCAAGGATTTTGGAGAGCACTCTCAGATGAACGACATGCCGCCATTGAGAACGATGGTCTGCCCGGTCATGTAAGCGTTGCCGAGCACCATGGTGACAGCGTGCGCCACTTCCGCCGCCTGCCCCATGCGGCCGAGCGGGATGTTGCGCGCCAGATCCGTGCGGCCGCGCATCATGTCGGTTTCGATCAGCGACGGCGCCACCGAGTTGACGGTGATGCCGTCCTTCACCAGCCGCGCCGCGTATCCTCGCGTGAGGCCCTCCATGCCGGCCTTGGAGGCGTTGTAGTGCGGACCGATGGCGCCGGCGCCGCGCGCCGCACCCGAGGTGATGTTGACGATGCGGCCCCATTTGCGCGCTCGCATCGCCGGCACCACCGCCTGCGTGCACAGGAACGCCGATTTGAGGTTCACCGTAATGGTCCGATCGAAATCGTCCTCGGTCAATTCGTCGACGCTGCGCACGATGGCGATGCCGGCATTGTTGACGAGAATGTCGATCGGGCCGAGCGCCGCCGCGACCTGCTCGACCATTTTGGTCACGGCCGCCGCCTGCGACACGTCGGCCGCGACCGCGATCGCGCGGCCGCCCTTGGCCGTGATGGCGGCGACAACGGCGTTGGCGTCCTCCGCCCGCTCACGATAATTCACGGCGACCGCGGCGCCGGCTTCCGCCAGTGCCACAGCTACCGCCGCCCCGATGCCGCGCGAACCACCCGTCACCAGCGCGACACGCCTGCGAAGATCCTGCCCAGTCATCGATCCAACCTCACCCGCCGTGAATGACGGAGGCGACTATATCATTTGGTGCCGAACATGCGGTCACCGGCGTCGCCGAGACCCGGCACGATATAGCCGTGGTCGTTGAGTTTCTCGTCGACGGCGGCGGTCCAGATCGGGATGTCAGGGTGCTTGCGCTGGAATTGCGCAATCCCCTCGGGCGCGGCCAGCAAGCAGACAAAGCGGATGTCGCGGGCACCACGGCTCTTGAGCAGGGTGGCGGCCGCGCAGGCCGAATTGCCCGTCGCCAGCATCGGATCCATCATGATCACCGTGCGATCCGACAGGTCGTGCGGCGCCTTGAAGAAGTATTCGATGGCCTGCAGGGTTTCGGGGTCACGGTAGAGCCCGATATGCGCCACGCGCGCCGACGGAACCAGCGCCAGCATTCCGTCCAGAAATCCGACACCGGCCCGCAGGATCGGCGCGAACGTCAATTTCTTGCCGGCAATCGCCGGCGCCTTCATCGACGAAATCGGCGTCTCGATATCCACCAGCTCGAGCGGCAGATCGCGGGTGACCTCGTAGCATAGCAGCATGCCGATCTCGTTCAGCAGTTCCCGAAAGCCCTTGGTCGAACGGTCGCGTTCGCGCATCAGCGTGAGCTTGTGCTGGATCAGGGGATGAGGGACGAGATGAACGCTGCTGGCTGTCATGAAATTCCTTCCGGCGCTGGCCCGGTCATCACGAGGACAAAAATGCCTTATAGCGTTTTCGCGCAAAACCGGTTCGCCCAAAGCAAAACCGGTTCGCCCAAAGAAAGTGCGTCAGAACCAATCCCCACCCATCAAGCTCTCGAACCGGCGTTAGCCCGAGGGCATCAAACAGACGTTGCATCAAACAGACAGTGCATCAAACAGACATGGCGATGAAGCTTTACATGTTCTACGTCGGCGGCAATTGCGGTAACTCGAATGTCGAATTGCATGATGTGCGGTTTTCGATCGGGGAGACGCCGGAGGATTGCCACGACGACCTGCGCGAACAGTGGTGGGGCGATCCGAAAAGTCTGCATCTGGATTGCTGGGGCGCGGTCGAACAGGCCGACGGCTTCGACGTCGTGCTGACCACGGACGCCCCGCAGGACGGCGGCGACAGGCTGTTCTTCGTCAATCTCGGCGGCTACGATCCGGCTGAGTTCAGCGAACTGCACCGCAACGTCCTGCTGGTGGCGCCGGATGCGAAGGCCGCCAAGGCCAAAGCCCTGACCCAGATCGAAAGCTGGTCGCTGCCGCACAAGGACAATCTGTTCGAGGTCGAGAAGGCGATCGACGTCGCCGCTTCGCTGGAGGCTTACGGTTATACGTTGAGCCTGAAGCCGGCCACCGAGCAGAAGCCGTTCAAATTCGTCTGCGATTATCTGCCGATCGGGTGAAGCGCGGTATGACTTATCTTCGAATCGTCATCCCGCTCAATATTCTGTTTGAGCATGATCTCTTCGGAAAACCGGTACCCACTTTCCCCGATTATGCTGTTTCCCCGGATCGCGCATGGCAGATCCGGGGTCCGTTGCAGAGCATCACAGCGGCGGGTCGATCGCCTCGTCGTACTCTTTCTTGAACCGCGCGATCAGTTCGGCGGCGGGCAATATCTTCGGGATGCTGCCGACGCCCTGGCCGGAGCCCCAGATTTCCTTCCAGGCCTTCGGCTTCGCCCGTTCGCCGGAGGCGTCGGTGCCAAAGCTCATCTTCGACGGATCGGAAGTCGGTAGATTGTCGGGGTCCATGCCGGCCGCGACGATCGACGGTTTCAGGTAATTGCCGTGCACGCCGGTGAACAGGTTCGAATAGACGATGTCTTCGGCGGTCGAGGCCGTGATCATCTGCTTGTAACCCTCGACCGCATTGGCCTCCTTGGTGGCGATGAAGGCCGACCCGATGTAAGCGAAGTCGGCGCCCAGCACCCGCGCGGCGCGGATGGCGCGGCCGGTCGCAATCGCGCCCGACAGCGCGATCGGGCCGTCGAACCAGGCCCGCGTCTCCGCCACGAAGGCGAGCGGCGAAATCTCGCCGGCATGGCCGCCGGCGCCGGCCGAGACCAGCACCAGACCGTCGGCGCCCTTCTCGACCGCCTTGTGCGCGAATTTCTGGTTGATCACGTCGTGGAATACGACGCAGCCCCAATTGTGCGCCGCCTGGTTGAGTTCTTCACGCGCGCCGAGCGAGGTGATCATCATCGGCACCTTGTGCTTCTCGCAAAGCGCCAGATCCTGATCGAGGCGGTTGTTGGATTTGTGCACGATCTGGTTGACCGCGAACGGCGCCGACGGCCGCTCGGGGTGCGCGCTGTCGTAGGCGGCGAGCTCTTCCTTGATCCGCGCCAGCCATTCGTCGAGCAGCGCCGGCGGCCGCGCATTCAGCGCCGGAAACGATCCGACCACCCCGGCCTTGCATTGCGCGATCACGAGATCGGGCACCGAAATGATGAACAGCGGTGCTGCGATCACCGGTAGCGACAGGCGGCCCTTGAACAAGGCAGGCATGGACATTCGAAGCGATCCTTATGGGTTTCGGCTAGAGCCTTTTCCCTTCCGATTGAATCGGAACGGGGCTCTAGATTCTAGTTTGACGCGTTTTCTTCACGCGAACCGGTGTCCACTTCGCTTGAAAACGCTCCAGCATCAGGCACCATCCGGCGATGGATGCCGGGCATCATACCAACAAGGCTATCTTTCCAGTGTCAAGTATTGCGTCTGGACGCTGGCACGGGATAGCGTCTTTTCGAAATTTCATGCCACGCCGGACTGTCGAGCGAGCATGATCTTTCCGAAAAGGGGACGCTACTGGCACAACGCCCGGGTCACGTAATTTTCGGTCTTGCAGTCGCCCGGCTCGCGCTGGCGGCCGGGGATAAACACTTTCGGCGAGCATTTTTCGGCAGCGTCGGTGTCGAGGCTCTTGCCTTCCTTATAGCCCTTGCTCTGGCATAGCTTGTCGGCGCCCGCCTTGCAGTCCGGCGCGCCGTTGGCGGCGACCACACAGACCGCCCGTCCCTTCACCATGGTCGACGGCTTCGCCATGTTGCTCAGGTTGTCGCCGGCATCCTTTGCAGCATCCTTGGCGCGCGCGTTGAGATCGTCGAAGGTCTCGCCGGGGCTCTTGATCGTCGGCAGCAACGATTTCGACTTCTCGAACAGTTTTCCGATTTCGTTGATCAGGCCCGGATTTTCCGCAGGCGCGGGTGGCTGCGGCTCGATTGGCTGCGGCGCGGGCTGCACGGGCACCGGTTGCTGGGCCGGCGACTGCAGGCCGAGCGAAGGCTGCGGTGCCGTTTCTGACAACGCCGTGTCGGTGGTTGATGCCAGCAGCGACAGCGCAAGGCCTACCGTCGCGACTTTGGTCACGCACAGGCAGAGCTTTCGACCGACTCGATCAGACATATCCGGAAACGTAACCCGAAGGCAGGGCAACTTGAAGCCTTGACTGGGTTCCTGGCTGCGCAATGCCCGTCAGATCAGCCGGTATGCGATATAGAAGCCGAACACCAGCACCGCGGCGCCAAGCCCGACCCACAGGCCGAGCCGCTTTTCCAGTTCCGCCCGGATCACGTCGCCATAGCGATTGAGCAGTACCGCTACCACGAAGAAGCGGCCGCCGCGCGCGACGATCGAGCACAGGACGAACAGCCAGATGTTGTAGCCGGCAAAGCCCGAGGTGATGGTCACGAGCTTGTAGGGAATCGGCGTCAGGCCCTTGACCAGGATGATCACCGCGCCCCATTCGGCATAGGAGGCACGAAAGGCGTCGACCTTGCCGCTCAAGCCGTAGAGCTCGATCAGCCAGTGCCCGATCGAGTCGTAGAGCAGCGCGCCGATCGCATAGCCGAGCATGCCGCCGGCGACGGAGGCGACCGTGCACACCGCGGCGAACCACCACGCCCGCTTCGGCCGGGCCAGCGACATCGGCAACAGCATGATGTCGGGCGGCACCGGAAAGAAGGAGCTCTCTGCGAAAGCCACGGCTGCCAGAATCCAGAGCGCGTAGGGCTTGTCGGCGGCGTCGATGCACCAGTCGTATATTCGTCTCAGCATGGCCGCATGAACCATCCTGGCGCGGATTTGTCCATGCCGGGAAAACGGGGTTTTTGAGGGATCTATAGCGTTTTCGAGCGAAGTGGACGCCGGTTCGCCAAAGAAAATGCGTCAAAACAAAAGAGTAGAGCCCGGTTCTGGTCCAGTCAGAACCGAAAAGGCTCTAGTGCCGCTTGCGCAGTGCGCGGGGCTCCATCGCGACAATTCGCCGCCGGGCCAGAGGCTGAGCGGTCGTGTCGTTGGCAACGGCCTTGGTCAATTCCTTGGACATTTCCTTGGACAGTTTGGCCGCCGACTTCGGCAGCTTCTCGGCGATCCCGAGCATGTCCTCGCGCCGCTCCATTTCGCGCCAGACGTCCTCCGGCGTGACGCCGGCGGAGGCCCACAGAACGGTCAGGTTGTAGAGCAGGTCGGCACTCTCGCGAACCACGGCCGGGGCGTCGCCGTTGACGGCGTCGATCACGACCTCGATGGCTTCCTCGGCGAGCTTCTTGGCCATCTTGGACGGGCCGCGCTGAAACAGCCGTGCCGTGCGCGACGTCGCCGGGTCGAGATCCCGGGCCGCGAGCACCGCCAGATAAAGCCGTTCGAGCGAATCACTCATTCTGCAAGCCTAAATCAAAGCCGTGGCCAGCGTGTTAACGGCCGGCTTGACAACCTAAAAAAAAAGCCACCGGCTGGTTAAGCCGGTGGCTTCAATTTTCATGAAACGCCGCGACTACCAGCTGGCGAGCGGATGGCCGCGATAGTGCGGCACGCCCGAGTAACGACCACCGTAACCACCGTAATACGGGCCGCCACCATAGTAGGCCGGTCCGCCGCCGTAGTAGGCCGGCGGGGCGTCGTAGTAGCCGTAACTGTCATAATAGTCGCGGCGGTTCTGGCTGGCCGCAATCGCAATACCCGTGCCGACGATGCCGGCAAAGGCCGCGGCTGCCGCGGCACCGCCGCCACCGCGATAATACCGGCGACGGGCGCTGATATCGGTTGCGCCGCTGGTGCCGCTGGTTGCCGTTATGCCGTTGCCTTTCGGCGCCGATCCGGCGAACGCCATCGACGGCTCGACCGCCGTCAGCGCCACCGCCATCACCGTTGCCACTGCGCCGGCGCGGCCCATCAATGAAAACACACCTTTTCGCGCAAACATCTCAAAACCCTCCGTGGTCGCCTGGCCTGACAGGTCCTGGATGGCTAACCACTGAGCACACCTTAGGTTCCCGAATCCGAATGCAGGCTGAACGATCTCTGGCTAAATCGTGGCAGTCATCGATCATTCACAATGGATGCGGCACAATGTCGGCGTTTCCGGCCTGTATTGCCGTGCGCAGTGCCACGAAACTGATGTCATGAAACTGATATCGCCAGCGCGGCAACTTGTCTCACCTCCTGCTGACGTAAGCTCCATGCGTGCCATCCGATCCAACCTCCTCCGCATCATTCTGGCCGCGCTGCTCGGCCTGGCAGGCGCAGGTGTGAGCCCGGTGCGCGCCGCCGATGAAGCGCGGCCACCGCTCGCGATCCAGTTCTCGCTCGACCGGCCGATCGATGCGGCGGCAGCCCCGTTCGTGATGGCGGCGACCGGCGGCCTGTTTACCGCGGAGGGCCTTGCCGTCACGACCCACATCGCCGCCGGATCGCCCGACGCCATCGCGCGCGTCGCCGCCGGCAGCAGCGATTTCGCCCTCGTCGACATCAACGCCCTGATCCGGTTTCGCGATCGCGACAAGCAGGGCGTGCCTCGGGTCAAGGCGGTGTTCGTGCTGTTCAACAAGGCGCCCTACGCCATCATCGCCCGCAAGAGCCGCGGCGTCACCGCGCTGTCGGATATCGAGGGCAAGAACCTCGGCGTCGCCGAAGGCGACCTGTCGATCCGGCTGTGGCCGGCGGTGGCCCGTCTGAACGGCATCAAGACCGGGAGCATCAAGCAGAGCAGCATCAGCGCCGCGGTCCGCGAGCCGATGCTGTCGGCCGGCCAGATCGATGCCGTCACCGGATTTTCCTATCTGTCGGCGATCAATCTGCGCGACCGCGGCATCCCGGCCGACGATCTGGCGGTGCTGAAATTCGCCGATTACGGCTGCGAGGCCTATGGTTTCGCGGTCATCGTCAATCCGACGCTGGCGACCGCCAAGCCGGAGGCCGTGAGGGGATTCGTGCGCGCGGTGATCGGCGGCGTGAATCTCGTGATCAAGGATCCGGTCAAGGCCACCACCGAAGTCGTCAGCCGCATGGACGGCGGCTCGCGCGAACAGGAACTCGAACGCCTGCGCGCTATCCTGCGCGACAACATCCTGACCGGCGACGTCAAGCGCAATGGCATCGGCGGCATCGATCCGGCACGCTTCGAGCGGTCGATCGAGCAGGTCGCGGAAGATTTCAAATTCCAGAAGCGGCCGAACGCGTCCGATATTTTCGACGACCAGTTCTTGCCCCCGCTCACCGGCCGCCTGATTAATTGACTCCATCATGCCCGGCCTTGTGCCGGGCATCCACGTCCTTACAGCCTCGCAGCAAGAAAGGACGTGGATGGCCGGGACAAGCCCGGCCACGACGGAAAGGATTCACTTCAAAAGGCGATTGAGAAAAGCAGCCGCACTCTGGTTCTCGGCGGCGATCCCTGCTTAGATTGCAATCGCGTCCCGCCGTCCCGGCCTCCTGAGTCCGCATCCCGATGTCCCTGCTCCGCCTCTATACCCGCGTGCTCGAGCTGCTCGGCAAGGAGGCGCGGCTGGGCTGGATTCTCGCCGGCGCCAACCTGTTGCTGGCCGGCGCGCAATTCGCCGAGCCGGTGCTGTTCGGCCGCATCGTCGACGTGCTGTCCGGCAAGCCGCAGGCGGGCCCTTTGTCCGCCAACTCGGCCTGGCCGCTGCTCGGCGCCTGGGTGGCGTTCGGCCTGTTCACGATACTCTGCAGCGCCGCGGTAGCGCTGCACGCCGACCGGCTGGCGCACCGCCAGCGCCAGGCGGTGCTGACCGGCTATTTCGAACACATCATGCAGTTGCCGCTGACCTTCCACTCCGGCACCCATTCCGGCCGACTGATGAAGGTGATGCTGAACGGCACCGACGCGCTGTGGCGGCTCTGGCTCGGATTTTTCCGCGAGCATTTCGCCGCCATCATGTCGCTGGTGGTGCTGCTGCCGCTGTCGATGTACCTCAACTGGCGGCTCGCGATCCTGCTGTTCGCGCTGTGCGTGGTGTTCACCGTGCTGACGACGATGGTGGTGCGCAAGACCTATGGCATGCAGAGCGAGGTCGAGGCGCATTACAGCGACCTGTCGGCGCGCGCCTCCGATGCGCTCGGCAATGTGGCGCTGGTGCAGAGTTTCGTGCGCATCGACGCCGAGGTGCAGGGGCTGCGCTTCGTCGCCGACAAGCTGCTCGCGGTGCAGATGCCGGTGCTGTCGTGGTGGGCGCTGGTCACCGTCATCACCCGCGCCTCGACCACCATCACGGTGCTGGCGATCTTCACCGTCGGCATCTTCCTGCACGAACAGGGACTGACGACGGTCGGCGAGATCGTGATGTTCGTCTCTTTCGCCACCATGCTGATCCAGAAGCTCGAACAGGTCGTGAGCTTCATCAACAACGTCTTCATGGAGGCGCCGCGGCTGCAGGAATTCTTCGACGTGCTGGACGCCGTGCCCGCGGTGCGCGACCGGCCCGGCGCGATGGATACCGGACGGCTGGCGGGCCTCGTCGAATTCAACGACGTGTCGTTTTCCTACGACGGCAAGCGGCCGGCGATCGAGGATCTGTCGTTCACAGCACTGCCCGGCCAGACCATTGCGCTGGTGGGCCCGACCGGCGCCGGCAAATCGACCGCGATCGCGCTGTTGCACCGCGCGTTCGATCCGCAATCCGGCATCATCAAGATCGACGGCATGGATATCCGCGGCCTCAAGCTGACGGCGTTGCGGCGGAACATCGGCGTGGTGTTCCAGGAGGCGCTGCTGTTCAACCGCTCGATCGCCGACAATTTGCGCGTCGGCAAGCCTGATGCCACCGACGAGGAAATGCGCACCGCGGCGGCGCGCGCCCAGGCGCTCGAATTCATCGAACGCAGCGAGAAGAAATTCGAAACCCATGCCGGCGAACGCGGCCGCATGCTGTCCGGCGGCGAACGGCAGCGGCTGTCGATCGCGCGCGCACTTTTGAAGGACCCGCCGATCCTGATCCTCGACGAGGCCACCAGCGCGCTCGACGCCGTCACCGAGGCCAGGGTCAACGCCGCTCTCGACGAAGTGATGCGGGGCCGCACCACATTCGTGATCGCGCACCGGCTTTCGACTATTCGCAACGCCACCCGAATCCTGGTTTTCGACGCCGGCCGCGTGATCGAAACCGGAACTTTCGATGAACTGGTGGCAAAAGGCGGCCGTTTTGCCGAACTGGCCAAGGCCCAGTTCATGGTGCAGGAAAATGCACGCGCCGGCATCGACGCCAAATAGGTTCCGCGCCACCGCTGTGTGATTGAAATATCTGCCGAATTTCAGCCCATTTCGTCCACGATTTAATCGCCCGGGCTCTGTTCTGGACCTGCAAGCCGGTATAGGTTTGCGATCTGCCGCTTAGCGACGGCAACCGGAAACGCTTGAAACCCGAACGTTGATTACCGGACCTCCTTTTCGAAGGCGGGTCTCAAAGGACCGGAACGGAAAAGTGCATTTTCTTCGCCCGCTGCTTCGCAACCCGTCATTGAAATGGATTTTCGTCGGCGCGGCGCTTGCCGTGGTGACGCCGCGCGCTTCCGCCGAGGCGCTGCTGGTCGTCGAAGCCGACACCGGCAAGGTGCTGCAGGCCGACAACGCGACGATGCCCTGGTATCCGGCATCCGTCACCAAGATGATGACGGCCTATGTGACGCTGAAGGCGGTCAAGGAAGGGCGGATGACGCTCGAACAGCTCGTGACGGTGTCGCCGGTTGCCGCATCGCAGGCGCCGTCGAAGATGGGGCTCCGTCCGGGCACCCAGGTCACCGTCGAAAACGCACTGGCGATGATGCTGGTGAAGTCCGCCAACGACATGGCCGTGGTGCTGGCCGAAGGCGTCGGCGGCTCGATCGACGGGTTTTCCGCGCTGATGAACCAGAACGCGCAGCGGCTGGGCATGACGCAGACCAGCTACGTCAACCCGAACGGGCTGCCCGCGGACGGCCAGATCACCTCGGCGCGCGACCTTGCGATCCTGGCCCGCGCCATCATTCGCGACCTTCCGGAGTACGAATATTTCTATCACATCCCCTCGATCCGTTTCGGGCGCAGGGTCACCAACAATTTCAACCATCTGATCGGGCGCTATCCGGGCGCCGATGGCTTCAAGACCGGCTTCATCTGCGCGTCCGGCTACAACCTGGTGGGATCTGCGACGCGCAACGGCAAGCGGCTGATCGCGGTCGTGCTCGGCTCGTCCTCCGGTCACCAGCGCGCGGTGCGCGCCGCCCAGTTGCTCGAGCGCGGCTTTGCCTCAAACGGGCTCGGCTGGCTGCGTCCCTCGCTCGGAACCGTCGACAATCTGGTTCCGATCGACGCCTCGCCGCCGAATTTGCGTGACGAGATGTGCGGCGGCCACCGCAAGCGTCCCGCCAGCGACGAGGATGACGACACGACCCTCGCCTCCTCAGGCAGTGCCAGCGGCGAAGGCTCGGCGATGTTCTTCACCTCGGGGCTGCAGCCGGCGATGCCGAAAGCTTCGGAAATGCTGGCCGGAGTCCCCGCGGCTTCGGAACCGATGGTGGTCTATACCGGCCCCAAGAAGACCGGCCCGGCTTTGATCGCCGCCGTTGCGGTCGATTCCGAAAAGCAGACACCGGCCAAGCGTGGCAAGCGATCCCGCGTCGCGGCGCACAAACCAGATGCGGCAGCGGCGCCCAAGGCCGATGCGAAGGCTGATGCCAAACCGGCCGCGGTCCGCCACGCCAGCGTCAAGCCGGATGCCGCGGCCAAACCCGCCGCGGCCGCGCCCAAGCCACCGGCCAAGCCGAAGGCCGCCGCCAAGCCCAAGACTGATGCCAAGACCGACACCAAGCCGGCTGGTTAACGGGCTTTTGCCGAGCAAATAAGCGGTTTTGCCCCGCGCAGGCGCGCTGATTCAGATCAGCCAATGCGTCGATAGCGCACAGCCGCTTGCCATCGGCGGCGGCATTCACAATACTGCAAAAAAACAAGCGTCCCGGCCAATCAATCGGGCTCAAAACCAGAGGGGAAATACCATGGAGCGGATCTGGCTCAAGCAATATCCGGCCGGCGTGCCCGCCGAGATTGATGTCGCCCAGTATTCATCGCTGGTCGAACTGCTGGAAGAAAGCTTTGCGAAATTCCGCGATCGCAAGGCCTTCATCTGCATGGACAAGTCGATCAGCTACCGCGACCTTGACGAGATGTCGGCCGCATTCGGCGCCTACCTGCAGAGCAAGGGCCTGCAAAAGGGCGCCCGCGTCGCGCTGATGATGCCGAACGTACTGCAGTATCCGGTGGCGACCGCAGCGGTCTTGCGCGCCGGCTATGCGGTGGTCAACGTCAACCCGCTCTACACCCCGCGCGAGCTCGAACATCAGCTCAAGGATTCTGGCGCTGAAGCGATCGTGGTGCTGGAGAACTTCGCCACCACCGTGCAGCAGGTCGTGGCCAGGACCGCGGTCAAGCACGTGATCGTCGGCAGCATGGGCGACCTCTTGGGCTTCAAGGGCGTGATCGTCAATCTGGTGCTGCGCAAGGTCAAGAAGATGGTGCCGGCCTACAACATTCCGGGCGCCGTCAGCTTCAACGACGCACTTGCCGCCGGCCGCGGCATGAAACTCAGCAAGCCCAGCCTGACGCGCGACGATGTCGCCTTCCTGCAATATACCGGCGGCACCACCGGCGTTTCCAAGGGCGCGACGCTGTTGCACAAGAACATCCTCGCCAACGTGCTGCAGAACGACGCGTGGCTGCAGCCGGCGCTGAAGAAGCCGCCGATCGTCGATCAGATGGTCATCGTCTGCGCGCTGCCGCTCTATCACGTCTTCGCGCTGACCGCGTGCTACCTGCTGGGACTCCGCACCGGCGGCACCAATCTGTTGATCCCCAACCCGCGCGACATGGCCGGCTTCGTCAAGGAGCTCGGAAAGTACCAGGTCAGCTTTTTCCCTGCCGTCAACACGCTCTACAATGGTCTGTTGAACACGCCAGGGTTCGACAAGCTCGATTTCTCCAAGCTGAAAATATCCAACGGCGGCGGCATGGCGACGCAAAAACCGGTGGCCGAGAAATGGCTGAAGACCACCGGCTGCGCGCTGTCGGAAGGCTACGGGTTGTCCGAGACCTCGCCGACGCTGACCTGCAACCGCGCCGACATCGATGCGTTCTCGGGTACGATCGGGCTCCCGGTGCCGTCGACCGATCTCTCGATCCGCGACGACGACGGCAACGAGCTACCGATCGGCGAGGCCGGCGAAATTTGCGCCAAGGGTCCGCAGGTGATGGCCGGCTACTGGAACCGGCCGGAGGAAACCGCGAACGTGATGACGGCGGACGGCTATTTCCGCACCGGCGACATCGGTGTCATGGACGCCAATGGCTACACCAAGATCGTCGACCGCAAGAAGGACATGATCCTGGTCTCCGGCTTCAACGTCTATCCCAATGAGATCGAGGAAGTGATCGCAAGCCATCCCGGCGTGCTCGAATGCGCCGTGATCGGCGTCCAGGACGCAAGGTCAGGCGAGGCGGTCAAGGCCTTCATCGTCAAGAAGGACCCGAACGTCACGCCGGAGGACATCATCAAGTACTGCGGCACCCAGCTCACCGCCTACAAGGTCCCCAAGCAGATCGAGTTCAGGACCGACCTGCCCAAGACCAATGTCGGCAAGATCCTGCGCCGCGAACTGCGCGACGAGAAGAAGGCCGCGGCCTGAGCATGCATACGGACCTCTCGGCATGACCGAGACTGACGTCGCGCCGGCCGGTATTCTGGCTTTCTGGCGCGACGCCGGCCCTGACCGCTGGTACACGCGCGACGACGATTTCGATGCTGGCATACGCGCGCGGTATCTGGACCTGTGGCAGGCGGCCGTGGCCGGCGAACTGGCGTTCTGGGAAACGAGCGATGACGGTGCGCTGGCGCTCGTCCTCGTGCTCGACCAGTTTCCCCGCAACATTTTCCGCGGCCGTGCTGAGACCTATGCCAGCGATGCGCTGGCGCGCGATGTGGCGCGGCGCGCCATCGACCGCGGCGTCGATGCGCGGATCGATCCGGGCTTGCGCGAATTCCTCTATCTGCCCTTCATGCATTCGGAAGAGCTGGCCGACCAGATCCGCTGCATCGAGTTGTCGCGGCAAGCGGGCCTGGCCGACAGCGCGAAGTGGGCGGAGCACCATGCCGAGATCATCCGCCGCTTCGGACGTTTCCCGCATCGCAACGGCATCCTCGGCCGTGCGACCACCCCGGACGAGCAAGCCTTCCTGGACGAGGGAGGTTTTTCTCCCTGATGACGGAAGCGTGAACGGGCGCAACCGTTGCCGTTTCCGCTCCGCTCAATATTGTGCCAGCCGACTGCCCGGTCTAAGAAACACCCGCACATTCAAGGAGAATTGACGATGACCATCAGTGTTGGCGACAAGCTGCCGGAAGCCAAGTTTCGTGTGATGACGGCGGAAGGCCCGCAGGTCAAAACCACCGACGATATTTTCAAGGGCAAGAAGGTGGCGCTGTTCGCGGTGCCCGGCGCCTACACCGGCACCTGCCACAAGATGCACCTGCCCAGCATTTTCCTGAACGCCTACGCCATCAAGGACAAGGGCGTGAACACCATCGCAATCATCTCCGTCAACGACGCCTTCGTCATGAACGCCTGGAAGCGCGACACCGACCAGCGCGATGAAGCCGTGTTCCTCGCCGACGGCAATGCCGACTTCACCAAGGCGATCGGCATGGAGCTCGACGCCTCCGGCAACGGCCTCGGCATCCGCTCCCACCGCTACTCGATGCTGGTGGAAGACGGCGTGGTCAAGAAGCTCAACAAGGAGCCGGCCCCCGGCAAGGTCGAAGTCTCCGGCGGCGATACGCTGTTGGGTCAGCTCTGAGTTTTTTCGTCATTCCGGGGCGCGAAGCGAACCTCAGGGGTGCAATTGCACTCCCGGGGAATCTCGAACTTCCGGGTTCGATGCTAACGCATCGCCCCGCAATGACCGAATTCAAATGCCGTCGTGCCCGGGCAGAAGCGCGTCTTCGCGCTAGGTGTCCCGGGCATCCACGTTTTTGAGTCTCAACAAGCAAAGACTGTCATCGCCCGCCTTGTGCGCAATTGCGCACTGGGGCGGGCGATCCAGTATTCCAGAGGCGTCAGTAATCAATCGAGAGGCCGCGGCGTACTGGGTCGCCCGGTCAAGCCGGGCGATGACAGCTGTGGTCGCGCACGACTGTATCCGCCTACTTCAACCTCGCCATCGCCACGCCCTCGCGCGCCAGCTGGTCGGCGCGCTCGTTTTCGTCGTGGCCGGCATGGCCCTTGATCCAGTGCCAGTTGACCTGATGCGGTTTTAGCGCGGCGTCGAGGCGCTGCCACAGGTCGACGTTCTTGACCGGCTTCTTGTCGGCCGTGCGCCAGCCGTTTCGTTTCCAGCCGTGGATCCAGCCGGTAATGCCCTGGCGGACATACTGGCTGTCGGTGGTGAGGTCGACGACGCAGGGCTTCTTCAGCGCCTCCAGCGCCGAGATCGCGGCCATCAACTCCATGCGGTTGTTGGTGGTGTGCGCCTCGCCGCCCTTCAATTCCTTTTCGGTGTCGCCGAATTTCAGGATCGCGCCCCAGCCGCCCGGCCCGGGATTGCCCGAGCAAGCGCCGTCGGTGAAGACAGTGACATGAGGCAATTCGCTCAAGCGGCGCATCCCGGCTGCGTCACGCCGTAATCGCGCACGCTCTCGACGCTCTGGTGGAAGCGCAGGCTGCGGACATATTCCAGCGGGTCCTTTGGCTTCACCAGCGCACCTGTTGGCACGTTGAGGAAGTCGACCAGACGCGTCAGCAGAAACCGCATCGCCGCGCCGCGCGCCAGCAGCGGCAGCGCTTCCTGCTCGGCCACGGACAATTGCCGCTCGCGGCCATAGGCGTTGAGCAACGCCCGCGCCTTGGTGACGTTGAAGGAATGATCCGGCTCGAAACACCAAGCATTCAGGCAGATCGCCACATCGAAGGCGAGGATGTCGTTGCAGGAAAACGGAAAGTCGATCAGCCCCGACAATTTGTCGCCGAGGAAGAACACGTTGTCGGGAAACAGGTCGGCATGGATGACGCCGACCGGCAGGTCCGCAGGCCAGCATGTTTCGAGATGATCGAGTTCGCGGGCGATGAAATCGCGCAGACCCGGCTGAACGCTGTCGGCGCGCGGGGCGGCAAGATCGAACAGCGGCCGCCAGCCTGCGACCGACAGCGGGTTTTTCCGGAACAGCGGAAAGTCGCGTCCTGCCAGATGCATTTTGGCGAGCCCCTCGCCGACGCCGGTGCAATGCGCCGCGTTCGGCCGCCGCGGCCATACGCCTTCGAGAAAATTGATGATCGCCGCGGGCCGTTCGGCGAGTTCGCTGTAGACCTCGCCCTTGCGGTTCTTCGCCGGCTGCGGACAGCGCACCCCGCGCTCGGCGAGATGCGCCATCAAGGAGAGGAAATACGGCAGGTCGCCCACCGCCACGCGCTTTTCGTAGAGCGTGAGGATGTAGGCGCCCTTGCTGGTGTGCAGCAGGAAGTTGGAATTCTCGACGCCCTCGGCGATGCCCTTGTAGGAGAGCAACTCGCCGATGTCGTAGCCTTTGAGGAATTCCGCGAGGTCTTCGGCGGCAACGTCCGTGTAAACCGCCATGTGAAAAACCTTAGGCGGCGTCGGGCCGCAGCGAACGCGGCAGCGGGAAGAATTCGTTCTCTTCCGCGGCCGAGACCGTCTCCACATGCAGTTCATAGCGCTCGGCGAAGGCGCCCATGATTTCCTCGACGATCACTTCCGGCGCGGAAGCGCCTGCGGTGATGCCGAGGCTCTTGATGCCTTCGAACATTTTCCAGTCGAGATCGGCGGCGCGCTGCGCCAATACCGAGACCGGACAGCCCTCGCGCTCGGCGACTTCGCGTAAGCGCTGCGAGTTCGACGAGTTCGGCGCGCCGACCACGATCAGGGCGTCAACCACCGGCGCCACCTTCTTCACCGCGAGCTGGCGGTTGGTGGTGGCGTAGCAGATGTCTTCCTTGTGCGGGCCGGAGATGTTCGGAAAACGCTCCTTCAGCATCGCGACGATTTCGGCGGTGTCGTCGATCGACAGCGTCGTCTGGGTCACGAAAGCGAGGTTGTTCGGATCTTTTGGCGTGAAGGTCTTGGCATCGTCGGCGGTCTCGATCAGCGTCACCGCGCCCTGCGGCAACTGGCCGAGCGTGCCGACCACTTCCGGATGGTGCGAATGCCCGATCAGCAGGATTTCGCGGCCGCGCTTGAAATGGATCGCAGCCTCGCGGTGCACTTTCGTGACCAGCGGGCAGGTCGCATCCAGCGAGAAGAAATTGCGGGCACGGGCGTCCGCCGGCACCGACTTCGGAACTCCGTGGGCGGAGAACACCACCGGCGCGTTGGTGTTATCGGGGATCTCGGCCAGTTCCTCGACGAAAATCGCGCCCTTGGTCTTCAGGCTGTCGACGACATAGCGGTTGTGCACGATCTCGTGACGGACATAGACCGGGGCGCCGTAGATCGTCAGCGCCCGTTCCACGGTGTCGATGGCCCGCACCACCCCGGCGCAGAAGCCGCGGGGGGAACAAAGCACGATTTTGAGGTCTGGTTTGGCTGACATAGGGGCTATCCGGGACCGAATCACCCCTCGCCGGCGGGCGGGGAACGGTCAATTCGTATAAGGACTTGGGACTGCTTTTGGGCTCTGTCAAGGCACTTTAGCAGACCATTGCGCCAATACCCCCTGAAGGCGTATATAGACCCCGAATTCCCGTCATCACCGATGACCGCAGACTTCGCCTCCCCAAAAAGAGGTGGGCGAGGCACAAAGGAGATTTGCCATGAGCAATGCACCGCTGATGCCAAAGGCGACGGCCGTCTGGCTGGTTGATAATACCGCCCTGACCTTCGACCAGGTGGCCGATTTCACCAAAATGCACCCCTTGGAGGTCCGCGCCATCGCCGACGGCGACGCCGCCCAGGGCATCAAGGGCATGGACCCGATTTCAACGGGTCAATTGACCCGGGATGAGATCGAACGGGGCGAAAAGGACCCGGATTACCGGCTCAAGCTCGGCGAGAGCAAGGTTACCCTGCCGCCGGCGGCCAAGAAGAAGGGCCCGCGCTACACCCCGGTGTCGCGCCGCCACGAGCGGCCGAGCGCGATCCTGTGGCTGGTCCGCAGCCATCCCGAGCTGAAGGATGCGCAGATCATGCGCCTGGTCGGCACCACCAAGACCACGATCGCCTCAGTCCGCGACCGCACCCACTGGAATGCCTCGACCTTGACCCCGATGGACCCGGTGACCTTGGGCCTGTGCTCACAGATCGAGCTCGATTTCGAGGTGCAGCGCGCCGCCAAGGAAAAGCCGGTGCCTGCTGCCTATGGTGGCGCGACCCTGCTGCCGGCCTCCGAGACCACCCGCAAGGAGCCGGAATTCGAGCCGACCGAAAAGCAGCGCGACGACCTCAACGTCGACGCGGTGTTCGCCAAGCTGAAGACGATCGGCGGCAAGAAGCAGGACGACGAGGAATAGGCGTCTTCGTCGGTCGGAGAGATTTCGAAACGCGGTGGGGCAACCTGCCGCGTTTTTGTTTGGGGAGTTGCACGCTCCACTTTCTCGTCATGCCCGGGCTTGTCCCGGGCATCCACGTCTTAAGCGTATTGCGGCTTGAAAGACGTGGATGGCCGGGACAAGCCCGGCCATGACGGCGGTGTATTCCGCCTCTCACACCTTCTTCAAAAACTCCGTGCGCAGCACCAGGCCCTTGACCTTGTCGGTGCGGCCTTCGATCTCGTCCTCGTTGTCGGTGAGGCGGATGTTCTTGATCACGGTGCCACGCTTCAGCACGGTGGAAGAGCCTTTCAGCTTCAGGTCCTTGATCAGCGTGACGGTATCGCCCTCGGCGAGCTGCGCGCCGTTGGAATCCCTGACCTTGATGTCCATGTCGTGCTTTCCGCGCTGGCGCGCATTGACTGATGGGAAAGGCGCCGAGGCCTAACCCAGTTCGATCTCGCCGGTGATCTCGTGGCTGAGGCTGACGCCGCCGACCGTGAGCACGACCCTGGCTGGCAGGTTCTCGTTACCCTTGATGCGGCCGCTGGCGACGGCGTCGCGGACGGCCTTCTCGATCTCGCGCTGCGAGGTAATGCCGACCTTCTTGAGAAATCCGCGCAGGCTGGTGTTGAAAACATCCTCGTTCATGACCGTCTCCTTGGCTCAGGGCCGGGTCGGGTTGTTCAGCATGTATTCGCCGAGATTGCGCTGGCGGCGGTCGGTGCGGGCGTTGGCGTTGGCCTGCTGGACGTCGCGGTCCTTGCGGCAGGCGATGTATTCGGGCGAGCCGACCTTGACGGTACCGTTGGCCTGACAGAACGCGTCGTCGTCGCGGGTGGAATCGACCATGGTGGGCTGGCCGCGCTCCAGGCAGCCGCCGAGCAAGGGCGCCGCGAGCAGCAGGGCAATGAGTAGCGTGGTCTTGCGCCGCATATCTGAATTCCAGCGTTATTGCGATCTGTTCGTCATTGCCGGGCTTGACCCGGCAATCCATCAAAAAGATGGCATCTTGCATTGAAGATGCTGGATGCCCGGGTCATCTAGCGCGAAGACGCGCTTCGCGCTACTGCCCGGGCATGACGTGCCTCGTAGGGAACCCTACACCCTGCCCTTCAGCGCGTCGCCGATTTCGTCGAGCACCCTGGGGTCCTCGATCGTCGCCGGCATCGACCAGGTGTCGCCGTCGGCGATCTTCTTGATGGTCCCGCGCAGGATTTTGCCCGAGCGGGTTTTCGGCAGCCGGGCGACGGTGATCGCGAGCTTGAAGGCCGCGACTGGCCCGAGCTTTTCGCGCACCAGCGCCACCACGTCTTTCTCGACATCCGCAGGCTGGCGGCTGACGCCGGCCTTCAGCACCAGGAAGCCGCAGGGCACCTCGCCCTTGATCGGGTCCTTGATGCCGAGCACCGCGCATTCGGCGACATCGGGATGGGAGGCGAGAATTTCCTCCATACCGCCGGTCGAGAGCCGGTGGCCGGCGACGTTGATGATGTCGTCGGTGCGGCCCATCACGAAGACGTAGCCGTCCTCGTCCTTGTAGCCGGCGTCCGAGGTTTTGTAGTAGCCGGGGAATTCGGTGAGATACGCCTCCCTGAAGCGTGCATCCTGTTCCCATAGCGTCGGCAGGCAGGCCGGCGGCATCGGCAATTTGATCACGATCGAGCCCATGGTGCCCGCGGGTACGGGTCGGGCGGCCTCGTCGACCACATCGACCTGATAGCCCGGCATCGGCACCGTCGGCGAGCCATGCTTGACCGGCAGCATGCCGAGCCCCACCGGATTGCCGGCGATGCACCAGCCGGTTTCAGTCTGCCACCAATGATCGATGACCGGCACCTTCAACTGCTGTTCCGCCCATTCCACCGTCGGCGGATCGGCCCGCTCGCCAGCCAGAAACAGTGTGCGGAATTTCGACAGGTCGTATTTGCGGATGAAGGTGCCTTCGGGGTCCTCCTTGCGAATGGCGCGGAACGCCGTCGGCGCGGTGAAGAACGCCACCGCTTTGTGTTCCGAGATCACGCGCCAGAATGCGCCGGCATCCGGCGTGCCGATGGGCTTGCCCTCATACATGATCGAGGTCGCACCATGCAGCAGCGGGCCATAGACGATGTAGCTGTGGCCGACCACCCAGCCGATGTCGGAGCCGCACCACCAGACCTCGCCGGGCTTGACGCCGTAGAGATTGAACATCGACCATTTCAGCGCGACCAGGTGCCCGCCATTGTCGCGCACCACGCCCTTGGGGATTCCGGTGGTGCCCGACGTATAGAGAATGTAGAGCGGGTCGGTCGCGAGCACGGGCACGCAAGGGGCTTTCTTGCCGGCATCGAGCGCCGCGCGGCGCAACGACGCCCAGTCGTGATCGCGGCCGGCGGTGAGGTCGCAACCATGTTGCGGGCGCTGCAGAATGATGCAGGTCGCAGGCTTGACGCTGGAAAGCCGGATCGCCTCGTCGAGCAGCGGCTTGTATTGCACGATGCGGCCTGGCTCGAGCCCGCAGCTCGCCGAGAAAATCAGTTTCGGTTTGGCATCCTCGATCCGCGTCGCCAGTTCCTTGGCGGCAAAGCCGCCGAACACCACCGAATGAACAGCGCCGATCCGGGCGCAGGCCAGCATCGCGACTACGGCCTCCGCCACCATCGGCATATAAAGAATGACGCGATCGCCCTTGGCGACGCCGAAATCCTGCATCACGGCGGCGAGCGCCTGCACTTCGCGCAGCATCTCGGCATAGGTGAATGTCGAGATTGACTTGGCGAGCGGTGAATCGTGGATCAGCGCGACCTGATCGCCGCGCCCATCGGCGACATGGCGGTCGAGCGCGTTGTAACAGGTATTGACCACGCCGCCGGCGAACCAGCGGCCATAAGCGCCCATCGACGCATCGAAAATCTTTTTGGGCGGTTCGATCCAGTCGATCTCGCGCGCCGCCTCGGCCCAAAACCCCTCGGGGTCACTGAGCGAGCGGGCATGCACCTCGTGATACCGGCTCTTGTCGTGGATGTTCATGGCGTGTCTCCCGCGGCGTCACCTACCCCGTCATGCCCGGCCTTGTGCCGGGCATCCACGTCTTTCCTTCTCTCGGGAGAAACAAGACGTGGATGGCCGGGACAAGCCCGGCCATGACGGATTAGGCGGCAGTAGCCTTGCTTTCCGGACGCATTGTCACGGGAAGCGGCGGGAGATCAAGCCGGAACAGCTGCGACTATTAGGATAGGTTTACTGCCGGGCAATCGTATTGAGCTTGTCCAGCCGCTCTTCCATCGCCTGGCGCAGGTCGTAGCCGCGGCGGCCGAACGAGGCGTTGCGCTCGTTGACGAAATTGCGCTGTTCCTGGGTCAGCGCCAGCGCCGCGCGGTGACTGTCGGATTCCGCGTCCGCGATCACCCGCAGGAACACGTCATTGATGTTGCGGTCGAGCTGGGCCAGGCCGGGATCGGCGCAGATCGCCTTTTCGACCTGGCGCTTGGCGGTGGCGCAATTGAAGCTCGGCAGGTTCTTCTGGTACGCCAGCGCACCCAGATTCTCGATCTGCTTGGTGACGATGGCGTAATTCTCGGCCGCGTTCTTGTCGGACGGATCGAGGCGAACCGCCTCGGCGTAATCCGCTGTCGCCCGCTCCCGGTCGCCCTTGCGCTGCCACGCCGCGCCGCGGTTGTTGTACAGGCGCTGGAATTTCGGATCCAGTTTCTGCGCTGCGTCGTAATCGGCAATGGCGCGGTCGTAATCCTTGCGGGCCTGATACGCATCGCCGCGGTTGGTGAGGAATTTTGCCTCGGGATGGAGCTTGATCGCCTGGTCGTAGTCGGCGATCGCGCCGGCATAGTCGCCGTTGCCGGCAAGGCTCAGCCCGCGATTGTCAAAATATTCCGGCCGGGTCGGATCGATCCGGATCGCAGAGGTCTCGTCCTTCACCGCTAGTTCGCTGCGCCCGAGCTTTTTGAGCGCCGCGCCTCGGTTGGTGTAGGTCTGCGCGAAGTCGGGATTGAGGCGGATCGCTTCGTCGTAATCGGTGACCGCCTTCTGGTATTCGCCCTTGAAATACCAGGCGGCGCCACGGTCGGAGAACGCCTGCGCCATGTCGGGCTTGAGCCGCAGCGCCTCGTTGTAGTCCTCGATGGCGCGGTCGTACTTCTTGATGTTGTTGAAGACGTTGCCGCGGCTTTCATAGCCGTTGGCGTTTTCAGGATCGAGCCGGATCGCCTCGTTCAGCGCGGTAAACGCCTGCTCGCTCTTGCCGGTCTGGCGGAAGATTTCACCGCGGGCGCGGAAAGCGCGGGCGCGCTGCGGGTCCTTGGCGATGACGCCGTCGATCTCGGCCAGCGCCTTGTCGGTCTGGCCGCTGTTATGCAGCGCGACGGCGCGCGTGATCGTGGCATCGAGGCGGTCGGCCTCCGCGGTCGCGGGATCGTCGATGACAGCGGTGCAGCTTGGGATCAGCTTGGCGGGGGCCGCGCCGCTCAACGCGACGCAGGGGACTGGGGCATCGGTGGCGGTCTCGGCATGCAGGGCAACGGGAGTCAGGGCGGTGATGGCCAGCAATGCGCCGACGGCAACAGAACGGGTAAAGGGTCGCATGGCAAATCTCGGAATATGACGGAATGGCGCGGGTAACCCGCGCTTCGGTCAATCTGTCGCGGCAATACGGCAGAAGGTTCGAAAAGCCGGCCGCCCGGCCGGCCGTCAATATCCGTCGATGCCATTGATCTCCTGCAGCCGCTTTTTCATCTCCTGCTGCAGGTTGTAGCCCGGCCGGCCAAACCCGGCGTTGCGGCGGGCAATGAATTCCTCCTGTTCGCGCTGCAATTTGCGCTTCTCGCCGGGGTTCTGGATCTCGCCAAACGACCGCAGATACGACGCGTTGACTTCGCGGTCGAGGTCGGCGAGTTCCGGATTGGCGCAGATCGCCCGTTCCACCGCACGCCGCGCGGTGGCGCAATTGAAGCTCGGCTTGCCGGCGACGGCTTTCAGCGCGCCGAGCTTCTCCAATTCCAGCGCCAGCGATTTGTAGTTGGCCTTGGCGACGAAGTGGTCGGGGTTCAGCTTGAGCGCGGCGCCGAAATCGGCGAGCGCCTTGGGCCGGTCGCCTTTCTTGCGCCAGAGCTCACCGCGCGCGTTGAAGGTACTGGCCAGCGACGGATCGAGCTGCAGCGCCACGCTATAGTCGCCGATGGCGCGATCGGTCATGTCCTTGCGGCCGAAGGCCGCGCCGCGGGCAACCAGCGCCTTGATGCGGTCGGCCTTGTCGGTCTTTTCATTGTCGATCAGCGCGCCGCAAAGGCCGATGGTCCGGTCATCGTCATTCGCCGCAGCCGCGGCGACGCACGGTGCCGGGTCGATCCGCAAATCCTTGGCCGGCTCGACACCGGTCGCCAGAGCCCCATGCGCAAACGCCATCCACAGCAGGAAAGCGACGACGACGTTGCGGATGTCAGGACAGCCTCGCATCAATGGACCCGGAAAGCACGCACGATGATGAGTCGATCCTAGCAAGCGAACCGCGCTTCCGACAGCGACTATTGCGGATTTCGTTGATCGCCCGTGAATCGGATTTTGGCCGAAACATGACACACGTAAACCAGAACTTTCGCACCACGAACGGGAATAAATTGTCTTGAACCTTTCAGCGGATTCACGGACTCATCAACCATGACTACTTTGACTGAATTCAATCCGCCGCGCGCGATCGCGCAATCCGAATCATCCTATTTTTACTTCTACATGGCGCTGGCCTGCATGGCCGTCGCCTTTCTCGGCTTTGCGCCGACCTACTGGCTGCCGCTGGCCTCGCGGTCGTTCTCGGCCTCGCCGGTCGTCCATTTTCACGGGCTGCTGTTCTTTGCCTGGACGCTCTATTTCGCGTTCCAGAGCTGGCTTGCCGCCTCGGGCAGGATTGCCCGGCACCGGGCCATCGGAATGATCGGCATCTCGCTGGCGACCACGATGACGATTTTCGGCTTCCTGGTGGCGGTCGAGGCGATGAAGCGTTCCGCCGCATTGGGACAAACTGACGCAGGGATCGCCTTTGCGATCGTGCCGCTCAGCGGAATTGTTTTCTTTGCGGTGACGGTTGCGCTCGCCATCGCCGCGATCCGCCGGCCGGAGACCCACAAGCGGCTGATGCTGCTGGCGGGCATTTCGTTGCTGGACGCCGCGGTGGCGCGCTGGTTTCTGACCTTTCTCGCACCCCCCGGCCCGGCCGGCCCGCCGCCGGTCCCGGTGACCATTCCGCCGGCCTTCGTCGCCTATCTCCTGCTCGTGGTCGCCATAGTGTTCGACCGGCGCACCCGCGGCCGCCCACATCCGGTCTACATCTATGGCGGCGCGGCGCTGATCGCGGTGAAGCTGTTGAACTGGCCGATCAGCGTCACCCCGCTCTGGCATTCTTTCGCCGGCGGCATCCTGGCGCTGGCACAGTAGCACTTTGTCGTCCCTGCGAACGCAGGGACGACAACAATTGCAATACTACGCTCCGGACTTCACCGTGATCCCGCCATCGACCACCAGTTCGATGCCAGTGACGTAGCGGGATTCATCGGACGCGAGGAACAAAGCCGCGTTCGCAACGTCCCAGGCGTCGCCCATGTGGCCCATCGGCACCTGCGCATCGCGCGCGCGCCACATCGCCTCGACGTCTCCCGCCGAATAGCTGGCCGCGAGCCCTGCAGAATGCGCGACCATCGGCGTTTTCATCAGGCCGGGCAGAATGCAGTTCACCCGGACATGGTCCGCCGCGAATTGCACCGCCGTGGTCTTGGTCATCTGGTTCATCGCCGCTTTCGAGGCGCCATAGGTGACATAGGAAATGCCGAGATGGCGGATCGATGCGATCGACGAGATGTTGATGATCGAACCACCGCCCTGCTTCTTCATGACCGGGATAACGTGCTTCATGGCGAAATAGGCGCTCTTCAGGTTGACCGCGAAGACGTGGTCCCAGCTTGCCTCGTTGACCTCGACCACGCTGCCCATCTCGGCGATACCGACATTGTTGTCGAGCACGTCGATGCGGCCGTAGGCCTTCATGCAGGCCGCGACCATCGCCTCGACCTCGGTCTCGCGGGAAACGTCGGCGGTAAAGGCAGTAGCCTTGCCGCCTTCACCGGTGATGATGTCGACGGTTTCCTTGGCTGCCGCGGCATTGCGGTCGACGCAGAACACCTGCGCGCCCTCGCGCGCAAAGGTCGCGGCCGTCGCCTTGCCGTTGCCCCAGCCGGGACCGATCGAGCCTGCGCCCACCACCATTGCCGTCTTGCCCTTGAGCCGTTCCATCGACTTCTCTCCCTCGTCGTTTGTTATGGTTCGCACGCACGCATCGTCGTGACATTGACACCCACCGGACGTCCCAAAATCTCAGACAATGTTTTGCAGTTGCCATCATGGCACAGCCGCCATTCGCCGGCAGCCCCGGAATTGCCCAGCACCACTTCCGGCATCGGCGCGCGCTTTGGCGCCCACTGAAACCAGCCGTCGACCAGCCGCGCTTCTGATGGAGGCTCCATGCCGGCGCCGGAGCCTTTGATGCGCGCCTGTGTTAGCTCCAGCCCCCGCGGGGTGACGCGCCAGTCTTCCTGCCAGTCGACCTTTTCGATCGAATGGGTCCACACCAGCGTGAAGGCCATAACCGACAGCGCCTTCACGACGCCGGCTGAAGCGAGGCAGAGGCTCAAGCCGCCGCCACCGCGCTGCGCGGGCGCTGCCGCCATTGCCAGAGCACGACGGCCGCAGAGAGCGCGAAGCCAATGGTACTGCTGAAGGCGAAGTCGCCGAGCAGGCACAGCGCCGCGACGAAAGCCACTGCGATTTCGAGCAGCGTCAGCCGCGTGAACAGGAAACCGATCGCGACAATGCCGAACAGGCCGATTGCGACCAGCGCCTTGAAGGTCGCGAGCGCCACCGCGCCGTAGAAGCCGAGCTTGACCGCCATCGGATCGCCGGCCTGCAGCATCAGCGCGGGCGAGTAGACGAAGATGAACGGAATGACGTAGCCCGCCAGCGCGATCCGCATCGCTTCCCAGCCGATCTTGTCCGGGTTCTCTTTCGCAATCGGCGCGGCGGCCAACGCCGCCAGCGCCACCGGCGGCGAGAGGTCGGCCATGATGCCGTAGTAGAACGCGAACATGTGGCTCGCGATCAGCGGCACGCCGAGTTTTGCCAATGCTGGTGCGGCCAATGCCGCGGTGATGATGTAGGTCGGAATCGTCGGGATGCCGGTGCCGAGCAGGATCGACAGCAGCATGGTCATGATCAGCGCCAGGAACAGGCTCTTGGCGCCAAGGCCGATGATCCAGCTTCCGAAGATGGTGCCGACACCGGTCTGCGTCATCATACCGATGATGGTGCCGACGATGGCGCAGGCCATGCCGACGGTCAGCGCCGACTTGGCGCTGTCGGCGAGCGAATCGCGGCACGCGGCGAGCGTGGCGCGACCACCGCGGGTGATCGCGGCAATCACGATCAAGCCGACCACGACGCCGGCGACCGGAACGATCTCGAGCCCGTTGCGCGAAACGGCAGCAACGACCAGCGCCAGGCCGATCCAGAAAATATAGCGCAACACCATGTTGGAGAAGCCGAGCACGATGCTGGCGCCGAGGATCAATGCTACCGTCAGCGCCAGCCCCATGCTGCCGGCATACAGCGGCGTAAAGCCTTCGAACAGCATGTAGACCAATGCCGCCAGCGGCAACACCAGGTACCAGCGGTTCACCAGCGCCTTCCACGCGCTCGGGATTTCCGAACGCTTCATGCCGACGAGGCCGTGCTTGCCGGCTTCCAGATGCACCATCCAGAACGCCGAGGCGAAATACAGGATAGCCGGGATAACCGCAGCCCTGACGATCTCGGAATACTGAACGCCGAGCGTCTCCGCCATGATGAAGGCGACCGCGCCCATCACAGGCGGCATGATCTGTCCGCCCATCGAAGCCGTGGCCTCGACGCCGGCAGCGAACGCACGGCGATAGCCGAACTTGATCATCAGCGGAATCGTGAACTGGCCGACCGTAACGACGTTGGCGACGCCGGAGCCGGAGATCGTTCCCATCATGCCCGAGGCGAATACCGCGACCTTGGCAGGTCCTCCGCGGGTGCGGCCGAACAGGCCGAGCGATACATCCGTGAACAACTGGATCATGCCGGCGCGCTCGAGGAATGCACCGAACAGGATGAACAGGAAGATGTAGGTCGCCGACACATAGATCGGCACGCCGTAGAATCCTTCGGTGCCGAACGAAAGATGCGTGATGACCTGATCGAAATCATAGCCGCGGTGGTTGAACGGGGCCGGCAGATACTGGCCGAAGAACCAGTACAGCAGGCAGGCGCCGCTCATCAGCGGCAGCGCCGCCCCCATCAGCCGTCGCGTGCCCTCGAACACCAGCACCGCCAGCAGGGTTCCGACCGCGAGGTCGATCCGCGTCGGATCGCCGTCGCGGGCAATCAGGTCGGCATAGAAAATCCACTGATACAGCCCGCACAGGAATCCGGCGGCGCCGATCAGCCAGCCCAGCGCGCGGCCGAAATCGTTCTTGGCGGTGAAGTTGCCGATCAGGCCGAAGCTCAACAGCAGCAGGAAGCCGACATGAACGCCGCGCACCACTTGGCTCGGCAGATAGTTGAAGGCCGCGACATAGAGCTGGAACGCGGCAAAGGCGATGCCGACCACATAGGCCAGATAGCCCCAGCCGCCCGGACCGAAGCCCGGTGGAAACCCGTGCTCGAAATTGTCGAATTCGACCTTGATCGGCTCTTCCGTGCCCTCAGCCTGCAACATGCCCGCCACCCCCGCCTTTGCCCGCGACGCTTATAGCACCGCGACAGCATCCCCCAACACGTCATGCGCGGGCTTGTCCCGCGCATCCACGTCTTAATCCTGTTGCTGGCTAAAGGACGTGGATGCCCGGGACAAGCCCGGGCATGACGATAGACTGCTAAGGCCCCTTACTTGATCAGGCCCTTTTCCTTGTAATAGCGGATCGCGCCGGGGTGCAGCGGAACCGGGCTGCCGGTCGCAGCCGTCTCCAGCTTGATCTCCTTGCCGGCCGCATGCGAATTCGCGAGCTCAGGCAGCGATTCGTAGACCAGCTTGGTCATCTGATAGGCCAGATCGTCGGAGACCGCCGAGCTGGTCACGAGATAGTTGACCACCGCCGCGGTCGGGACGTCCTTGTCCTGGCCAGTATAGGTATTGGCGGGGATCATGACAGACACGAAGGGCGGGCCGATCTTGTCGACGGTTGCCTTCGGAACCGACACCACCGTGATGTCGGTCGAGGTCGAAAGATCCTTCAGCGAGGCCACGCCGAGGCCGGCCGACTGCAGCGTCGCGTTGAGCTGGCGGTTCTTCATCAGGTCGACGGATTCGGCGAACGGCAGATATTCGACCTTGCCCATGTCCTTGTAGGTCATCCCAGCGGCGGCCAGGATCGCGCGCGAGTTGAGTTCGGTGCCGGACTTCGGCGCGCCGACCGAGAGGCTCTTGCCCTTCAGGTCCGCCAACGTCTTGATGCCGCTCTCGGCAGTGGCGACGATCTGGATGTAGTTCGGATAGATCGCGCCGATTGTGCGCAGCTTGTCCAGCTTCGACTTGAAGCCGGCCTCTTCGTCGCCTTCCCATGCCGCCTTGAGCGAGTCGCCGAGCGTGAACGCGATCTCGCCGCGGCCCTGCTGCAGCAGGATCAGGTTCTCGACCGACGCCTTGGTGGCCTGCACCTGCGTCTTCACGTTCGGAATCTTGTCGCCGTAGATCTTTCCGATGGCGACGCCGAGCGGGTAATATACGCCGGATGTGCCGCCGGTCAGCACGTTGATGAATGCTTGCGCCTGCGCGCCGGGCGCAGAAAATACCGCCGCCACCGCAACGGCGGCTGCAATGAGCTTCGAATTCATAAGTAGTGTTCTCCCCTAATTTCGCCGGGAAATTGGACGGACGGGAGAGCCCGGTCAACCCGTCCAAAGGACGCACGCGACGGCCAAATACGCAGGGCTCGGCTGCCTTCGGTAAGGGTGGCCGCCGCGCGGATTAACGAATACGGTCCGCCAAATTTTTCAAGGGAACCTTCAATGCGCTCGAATAACCTCCACCTCAATCGCCGCGCCGTGCTGACCGGCGCCGCAGCCCTCGGCGGTCTATCGCTGCTGCCGCGCCGGGCGCGTGCCGCCGACCCATGGCCGACGCGGCCGGTGAAACTCGTCGTGCCCTTCGCGGCCGGCGGCACCACCGATATTCTGGCGCGGGTCGTCGCGGCCAAGGTGTCCGAGGAATTCGGCCAGCAGTTCATCGTCGAAAACAAGACCGGCGCCGGTGGCAATATCGCTGCCGATTACGTCGCCAAGGCCGAACCCGATGGCTACACCTTCGTGGTGGGCACGCCGGGCACGCACGCCATCAACCAGTTCGTGTTCAAGAACATGACCTATGATCAGGCAAAAGATATCGCGCCGGTCATCATCATCGCGCGGGTGCCCAACCTGTTTTCGGTGACGAACGCGTTGCCGGTGAAGTCGGTCGCCGAATTCATCGCCTATGCCAAGTCGAAGCCCGGCGAATTGTTCTACGGCACGCCCGGGCTCGGCAGCACCGCGCATGTCTCGACCGAATTGTTCAAGTCGATGACCGGTGTCGAAATGACTCACGTGCCCTACAAGGGCTCGGCGCCGGCGCTGACCGACCTGATCGCGGGCCGCGTGCAACTGATGATCGACAATCTGCCGGCGGCGCAGCCATTCGCGGAATCGGGTTCGATCCGCCCCATTGCGGTCTCGTCCGCCAAGCGCTGGCCGGGCTTCCCGGACTTGCCGACCATCGCGGAAGCCGGCGTCCCTGGCTACGAGGCGTCGTCCTGGTTCACCATCGGCGCGCCGGCGAAGACCTCGAAGGAGATCATCGGCAAGCTCAACGCCAGCGTCGACAAGTTCCTCAAGACCGAGGACGGCATCGCGCGCCTGCGCAAGCTCGGCGCCGAGCCCGCGGGCGGATCGCCGGAGGACATGCAGGCCTATGTGCTCTCGGAAACCGAGAAATGGGGCAAGGTCGCCAAGTTCGCCGGCATCAAGCCGGAATGACCTAACCGAATTCGCGCAGCGCCTCGCCGCGGGCGATCAGTCGCTTCGCGTTGGAATAAGTCGGCACCTCGATCAGCGAACCCTCGTGTTCGGCGCGCGCGCCGCCTTGCGCCCGCGCGGCCTCGAACGCGGTCACGATGTCGCGGGCGCGGCGCATCTCGTTGTCGTCGGGCGTCAGCACGCCATTGACGATGGCGGCATGCGAGGGATCGACCAAGCTTTTCGCGGTGTAGCCGAGCCGGCGGGCCCAGCGCGTGTCGCGCTCGACACCCGGCGCGTCGCTCCAGGTGTAGGGACAATCGACCGCCACGACATTGGCGGCGCGGCATTCGACGATGAAGCGCTGCCGGCAATACGCCAGCTCAATGCCATCGGTATCGCGTTCGGCGCCGAGATCGGCCGCGAGGTCTTCCGAGGCGAGCAGACAGGCGGTGACGCGCTGGCTGACGGTAGCGATCGCGCTTGTCTGCACCAGTCCACGCGCGAATTCGATATTGGGGAGCAGCGCGGTCGAGCCTTCGGCAATGCCGTAGTCGCGCTCGAAGCGGGTTACCGCCGCATCGAGCTCTGCGACGTGACGGGGCTCGGCGACTTTCGGCAATGCCACGATATCGGGACGGCCGCGCATGACCGCGGCGAGATCTTCCATACCGTCCTGATCGAGCGGATTGACGCGCACCGCGACCACGCGGCCTGCTTCACGCCATGACGCATAGAGATCGGGCGCCAGCACCCGCGCCTTCGGCCGCAGGGACGGCGGCGTGAAGTCCTCGAGTTCGTGGATCAGGACATCGGCGCCGCTTGAGGCGGCGCGTTGCAGCACGGTCTCGTTGGCGCCTTCGAGGAACAGCCAGGAGCGACAGAGCTTTGCCGGCCTGATCTCGCGCATGGCGCCAATTCCGGCTTCAGTTCACAGCGATGCCGCTCACTCGAATTTCATGTCGACGCATTTCGAAATATCGGAACCGAGGCCGGAGGAGATGGTGATGCAGCCGCGCACCTTCAGCGCCGTGTTATCGCTGGCCCATATCGCATATCCGCCCGGACCGAAGAACGAATTGGTATTCGGCGCTTCGGTCTCGGTGGCGTCGAACGAATAGCTGGCGTCGCCTTCGAAGATGCGGGGCTTCTTGGTGCAGCCGCCGTCGGTCTGCACGTTGATGACTTCCTTGTTGTCCCGCGTCAGCGCCAGCGAAACCTGGCAGCGGAAATATTCCGACGTCTTCGTATTAAAGACATACGCATAGGACTTGCAGGTCGCGGTGTTGAGCTTGCCGGCGCTTAAGCCCCGGCTGCAGGCGATCCGCTGGTTGTTGGAGAGCTTGAAGTCGTCGGCCAGCGCCGGAGCGGACAACGTCAGAGGGGCCAGGGTCATGAACGACAGCACCGCACTAAAACCAATTTTCACGACGTGGCTCATCCGAATCATCCCCATGACATTCCCTGCAATGGATCGCTTGTAGCCGGAAATGGGAACATAGTCGCGAAGTCGAACGCGGGAAATCACAAAGTCCAGAAGGAAAGGCGATCGCGCAACGCGATGCGGCGAAGGTGGCATTGACGAATTAATGGCGTTCGTGATTTGTTCAAGGTGTTGGGGCACCAAATAATTGGGACACGGGCCGTTTCGGCCGCCGGGAGGATGACCATGACGCGATTTTCAACGAGGACCTTTTTGATGGCCGCCGCGCTAACCGGGCTGGCGACATCCACGCTGACGACGTCCGCGCGGGCACAAGCCGCCGCACCGACGCCCTGGGAGCTGAAGGCCGACATGGGCTATGGCTACGACAAGGACGGCAAGACGTTCTCCTACAAGATGGGCACCAACAATGCCGGTACGCTGCTGAAGGGCGCCAAGAAGGTGCCGAAGGGCACGCTGTTCTTCATCGGCCACAACGGCCAGCTCTACATGCGCACCGGCCCTTATCTCGAGGGCGACGGCAAGTTCATGTTCGGCACGAATTGAGCGGCGAGCGCTCGCGATGATCTTCGTAGGGTGGGCAAAGGCGCTTTTGCGCCGTGCCCACCATCTGCCTGCGCGGTTGAAAATGGTGGGCACGCTGAGCCTGTCATCGGGCGCGCATTCGCGCGACCCGTTGGCTTTGCCCACCCTACAAGATAGCTAAAACGCCGCCGCCAGTTCCTTCGCGCCGGGCTTGTTGCTGTTGGAGTCCATGCGCTCGTCGGTCACCGCCAGCAGCTTCGCCACCGTGTTGTGGCGGATCGCGACCGGATTGCGCTCGTAGCCGCCGCGCTGGAAGAAATTCGAGGTCGGCACCTGCTCGCGCATCGCCTGCGGCATCGTCACCATATCGAGTCCGGTGCCGTCGCCGGTCAGGTTCATCATTTCGAGTTCGGCGGCGGTCAGCGGGCGGTTGTAGCCCTTGGCGCGCGCGAAGATCACCGAGGTCAGAAGCTTGTGGGTCTGCAACATCGGCCCGACGTCGATATCCAGCACCATGGCGTGCACCGCCCAGCCCTGCGCCGTATTGGCGAGTTTTTCATGCGCCGACCAGTCGTCCGGCACGGTGAGCGTGAACGCCACCATCTTCTTCAGCACCGCGAGCTTGTGGTCCATCGCCTTGCGCGCCGGCCCCGACAACGAGGCCGCCTTCGCCGTCAATTCCTTGACGAACTCACGGCCCTGTTCTGCCATCAACTCGACGCTGTTGGTGGTGAGCAGCTGGTTGTAGCCCATCGCGGTGGAGATGGCGCGCTTGCCGCCATGCTCGATGCCGGCCTGGACGTCGTAATTGCCGGTGCCGCCGGTCTCGAACGAATAGACCCGCACCGCCTGCTCGCGCGTCAGGCCCGAGGCCAGCGCGTAGCGGGCATAGGCGCGCTTGAATTCCATTTCGCTGGCGGGGCGTTGCGGCGTGAACTGGAACTCCTGAGCCGCCGCCTGCAGCAGATCAGACACCACGGGAATCGCCTTGCGCTCGCGCGGCTTGCCGTCGTCCTGCGGTTCCGGATCGATCGGCCGCTTCGGCCCGGTATAGAGCGGCGGGTGGGTCAGCACGTAATCGTCGAGCGTGATCTGTTGGCGATCGCGCCGCTTGGCGTTGCGGCCGCGCCGCTTCTCGGTGATCGAAGCCCAATAGGGACCGGCCACCTCCTCGAACTCGGCGCGGGCAGCCTGATATTCCCCGAGCTTGCGGCGATACTCGGCGATGGCCTGCGGCGATGCCCCTTGCGCCATCGCATCGGCGGTCGAGGCGGACAACGGCTCGGTCGCCACAGCCTGCGGCGCGCCCAGCAGCGCGAGCGCGACAATTCCAAAGCCCAAGCGAATCAATGGCTGATGCATCGCTCCGTTGTAGCAAGCGCGCGCGTGATGTCAGCCCCCAAGAGGTCATTCCCTATTTCCACGCAAACACCGGCTGCTCCAGCTCGGCCACCCGGGTATCGCGGCCGGCCAGCATTTCGCGGAATTGATAGATCAGCGCCGCGGTCGGCGCGTGGATGTGCTGGCCGTCGAGGCGGAAGCGGATCACGCGCCGTGTGCTTTCGGGGATTTTTGTGAAGGAGAACGCGTCGTCGCGTTCGATCTGCTCCAGGCCAATGTGGTGCACCGACTCGACCTCATCGGGGTTCGGAGCGATTGCGGCGCGCGTGCTCACCCAGACCACGACCGGCGTGATCAGATAGCCGGACCGGGTCGGATAATCGTCGAGCAGGCCCAGCACGTCGCCCTCCCCCAGTTCGACGCCGAGCTCTTCATGCAGCTCGCGCAATGCGGCCTGCGCCTGCGTCTCGCCGGGGTCGCAGCGGCCGCCCGGCAGCGCCCATTGCGCCGAATGCGCGCGCAGACTTGCCGCCCGTCGCGTCAGCAGGAACGCGGTCCCCGCCCCCCGCTCGGCCTGCGTGAGCGCGATCGCGACCGCGGCCCGCTTCAGCGACGGCGCGGCGCCGCCAGGCTGCTCGCGCCTGAACGCGGCGCAGAGCTCTGCGATATTCCGCCGGGTGGTATCGTCAAATGACCTGACCATCCCGCTTGACTACAACACACGCGCGACCGATGAAATGACCCCGACAGCATGACAGCCCGCCAGACCAACGGAAATCACGACATGACCAGCAAGGCCGCGGACAAACTCAAATCCGACGGCTGGAAGATCGTCGAAACCAGCGGTTTCCTGCATCTGATCGGCCCGTTGTGGGAACGCCTGGTCGACAGCGAGCACGAATACGCGCTGCAGACCGAGGACAAGCACCATAACCGCCGCGGCCTGGTGCAGGGCGGCGTGCTGATGACGTTTGCGGACCGCAGCTGCGGCATGACCGCGCGCTACGTCTCCGGCAAGCCGACTTTGGCGACGGTGCAGCTCGATGTGCACTTTGTCGAGTCCGGCAAGATCGGCGAACTCCTGGTGTCGCGGCCACACGTAGTGCGCTCCACCCGCAGCCTGATTTTCATCACTACCGAAGTCACGGTCGACAAGCGCGTCATCGCGATGGCGAGCGGTGTGTTCAAGATCTTGAAGAATGATAGTTGAGGGAGACGCCGCCCCCGTCATTGCGAGGAGCGAAGCGACGAAGCAATCCATTTTTTCTTGATGTGGCGAGATGGATTGCTTCGCTTCGCTCGCAATGACGGCCACTAAGGTTCGTGCCGCAAACAAAAGAGGACCCACCCCATGCAATATCGCAACCTCGGCCGCAGCGGCCTGAAGATTTCGCCGATCTGTCTGGGCACCATGATGTTCGGCGGGCCGACCGACGAGGCGACGTCGTCGCGGATTGTGGCGAAGGCGCGCGAGGCCGGCGTCAATTTCATCGACAGCGCCGACGCCTATAATGGCGGCAACTCCGAGAAGGTGGTCGGCCGCGCCATCGCGAATGTCAGGCAGAACTGGATTCTCGCCACCAAACTCGCCAACCAGATCGGCGGCGATCCCAACCATGGCGGGCTGTCGCGGCGCTGGGTGCTGCAGGCGGCGGAAGACAGCCTGAAGCGGCTCGGCACCGACTTCATCGACATCTATTACCTGCACAAGGAAGACCATGCGACGCCGCTCGAAGAGACGGTGCGGGCGATCGGCGATTTGATACGGCAGGGCAAGATCCGCTACTTCGGCGTCTCGAACTACCGCGCCTGGCGCGTCGCTGAGATCTGCAATCTCTGTGACGCGAACGGCATCGACCGCCCGATCGTCAGCCAGCCCTATTACAACGCGATGAACCGCATGTCCGAGGTCGAGCACTTTCCGGCCTGCGGCTATTACGGCCTCGGCATCGTGCCCTATTCGCCGCTGGCGCGCGGCGTGCTGACCGGCAAATACGCGCCTGACGCCGCGCCCGACAAGGACAGCCGCGCCGGCCGCGCCGACAAGCGCATGATGCAGACCGAGTGGCGCCCGGAATCGCTGCAGCTCGCGCAGGAGATCAAGCAGCACGCCGAAGCGCGCGGCATCACCGCCGGACAATTCGCGGTGTCGTGGGTGCTGAACTCGTCGTTCGTCACCGGCGTGATCGCGGGACCTCGCACCGAGGAGCAGTGGGACGATTATGTGAAAGCGCTCGACTATCGCTTCACCGCGGAAGATGAAGCGCTGATCGACCGGCTGGTGGTGAGCGGGCATCCGTCGACGCCGGGGTTCAACGATCCCGGCTATCCGATCGAGGGACGCCGGGCGCGGACGGGGTGATTGCACAATAAGCACCGCTGTCTCTTCTCCCTCCCTCTCCCGCTTGCGGGGGAGGGCTGGGGTGGGGGTGCCTCAGCGAGGCAGCTTGTCGTGTGGATAGAGCTTCCCCCACCCGCCCCGCGCTACGCGCGGGTCGACCTCCCCCGCAAGCGGGAGAGGTAAGTGAGAGCGGCACTCCCGTCTGCCGGGAACAATGTCCTGAATGGGCCGTTGAATTCCTGGCGCGCGGCGAATACAGCCGTTGGCGCCGTGGAGAATTCCCATGGAAATGATCCTGCTTATTGTCGTCGTGGTGCTGCTGTTCGGTGGCGGTGGCTATTGGGGTCGCCGTCGCGGTCACTGGTGAAAACACCTGTGATCGATTTTCCGAACCACAGCCGCTCCTATGACGTCACCCGCCGCGCGGTGCGGTTCTGGGGACACGACAGCGCGATCGAGGCGTCGTTCTATGTCAATGCGGCGGCGCTGGCGCGAATCCAGCCCGGCGCGCAACTCGATGAACCGGGTTGCCTCCGTGCCTTCGACGCCAATCGCGACAGAATATGCGCCGCAGCCGCGAAGGTTTACGTGCGCGGAAGCCGCGGATCGTACGATCTCGGCGTCGCCAACTTCTGACGCGGTGCGTCCGCGATCGACGTCATTCGATTCAACTGTCAAACAGCCCTCAGTGCCGTAGGGTGGGTTAGCGAAGCGTAACCCACCAACTTTCTTTGCGGACATCGGTCGGTTACGCCTTCGGCTAACCCACCCTACAAACGCGACTTCGCCTTCTCGCGGCGCGATGCGCCCGGAGTTATGCAAGAAAAACCTCACCCTCTCAATTCAGAGGGCGCAGGGAAGACCGGGTGCGCGCCGCACCCGCGGTCTCGTACGCGATAGTTGCAACAAGATTTGCGCACGAGCATACAGGTTTGGCGGAAGCCTCCGGCCTTCCCTGCGCAATGGCTTTACGGCTTATACGAGATCGTCCTGGTGACCCTGCTTTTTGTGACACCATCGCTCTCGGGCAGCGTTGGCTGCCTTCGAACTTGACGCCTGCATCGGGGCGTCGGACCCAAACGATTTCACCGTACGCAAGTGCCGCGCTCGTCAGTCGCTGCCTTACGTCCACCGCTCCCTGCCCCTCGTTTGCGACGACGGCCGACGCGCCCCTCTGGCGGGACAGGATGGCGGGAGTCCTAAATCTGATTTGCCCGACGGCTCAACGGAAATATTTTTATCCGAAGGGCTGGACAGACTTTTGGTGATTTGCCCGTCGGGCCATTTTGTCGCAGGTGCTCGCTCAACATCGTTCTTGCGCGAGGGAGCGACTCGGTGGCCGAACTTCGTAGGGTGGGTTAGCGAAGCGTAACCCACCACGGTCTTGCCGCGGCGAACGAGAGCGGTGGGTTACGGCTTCGCCTAACCCACCCTACGAACTGTCGCTTACCGCACCATCGCCCCGTAGACGATGTCCTGCACCTGCTCGCGATAATACTTCCGCATTTCGCCGGGCGCGGCGGTTCCGACCACCACAACGAGACGCTCCTTCGGATCGCAGAAGAACTGCGTGCCGTAGGCGCCGTTCCAGGTGAATTCGCCGGGATTGCCCGGCACGGACGACAGGCCCTCGCTGGTGCGCACCGCGACGCCGAGGCCGAAACCGAAGCCCGCGCGATGCGGCTCGATGTTGGCGACGTTGTTCTTGATCTCGGGACCTAAGTGATTGGAGGTCATGTGGTGCACGGTCTTGGGGCCGAGGATGCGCTTGCCGTCGAGTTCGCCGCCGTTGAGCAGCATCTGCCCGAAGCGGATGTAGTCGCCGACGGTCGCAAACGAGCAGGCGCCGCCACAGTCGAATTTGGTCGGCGCGTCCAGCAGCTTGATGGCTTGCGGCTTGCCGGTCAGCGGATCGTTGGCAAAGGGACGGGCGAGACGGGTGCGTTGCGCGTCCGAGGGATGGAACGTGGCGTCGGTCATGCCGAGCGGCTGCCAGACATTCGCAGCCAGATATTCGCCGAGCCGCTGCTCGCTGACCTTCTCGACGACGGCGCCGAGCACGTCGATCGAAAAGCCGTATTCGAACTCGGTCGACGGCTGGTGCGCCAGCGGCAGCTTGGTGATGCGATCGATGAAAGCCTGGGTGTCGCCCTCCAGCGCCGGCGCGGTGCCGTCCGGATAGAGCCGCGCCACCGCGCTCGAACTGTCGGGCCGCCCGCCATACATCAGGCCGGAGGTGTGGCGATAGAGGTCGTGGATCGCGATCGGCGAGGCCTGCGGATCCATCTTCAGCGCCCCGTCGCCTTGCGTGCTGCCGACCATCATGTTGGCGAAGCCAGGATAATAGTCCGAAAGCTTGGCCTGCAGCGGCAACCTGCCCTGCTCCATCAGCGTGAGACCTGCGACCGCCGCCATCGGCTTGGTCATCGACGCCAGCGCGAAGATCGCATCTGTTGGCATCGGCGTGCCCTTGGCGGCATCGAGCTGGCCGTAGGCCTTGTAGTGCACCAGCTTGCCGTCGCGGGCGATCGCGACCACCGCACCAGGCACGCGCTTCGCCGCGATCTCGCGGGCGAAGAAATCATCCATCCGCGCCAGCCCCGCCTGCGAGAATCCGACCTCGTCGGGTTTCGCTTCGGGCAGCGGCCCGGCATGTGCCACATCGAAAGTCACGGCGAAAGCAAGGCCTGCGGCGAGAGCCGCGGCAATTGGCGTCTTCATGGGATCCTCCCCGGGCGCGGATCGCGCCCGCGCGATTGTTATTATGGGATTTATGCGCCCGCCGACTTTATGCTTAAATGCCTGATGGTCAACGGAGTCAGCAAATGCCCGGATGTAACAAGCTTGCGACGATCGCGTTCATCGCCTCGGCGATGCTGGCCCCCTCGGCTCACGCGCGCAGGCCGCGCAATGCGGCAACGGCCCGGGCGGCTTCGAGGCCTGGAAGAGCGAATTCGCCCGCGAGGCCAGCGCCAAGGGCGTCGGCGCGACGGCGACATCAGCGCTGATGCAAACCAGTTACGCGAGCGCGACCATCAACGCCGATCGCGGCCAGCGCAGTTTTGGTCTCTCGCTCGATCAGTTCCTCGCCAAGCGCGGCGCCTCGACCATCGTCGCGCGCGGCCGTTCGCTGAAGCAATCGCAGGCAGCATTGTTCGCCTCGATCCAGGCGCGCTACGGCGTGCCGCCGGGACCGCTGATTGCGATCTGGGGCATGGAGAGCGGCTTCGGCAGCCAGCGCGGCAACCAGAACATGCTGTCGTCGATCGCGACCCTGGCCTACGACTGCCGCCGCCCGGAATTCTTCACCGAGCAACTCTACGCCGCGCTGAAACTGATCGATCGCGGCACGCTGTCCGGCGCCACCCGCGGCTCGATGCACGGCGAAGTCGGCCAGACCCAGTTCATGCCGAAAAACATTCTGGCCTACGGCACCGGCAACCTCGATGTCGCCGCCAACGCGCTGAACTCGACCGCCAACTTCCTCCGCGCCCACGGCTGGCGCGCCGGCGCCGGCTATCAGCCGGGCGAACCGAACTTTGCGGCGATCGAAGCCTGGAATGCGGCGGGGGTTTATCAGAAGGCGATCGCGCTGATGGGACGGCAGATCGATGGGGGGCAGTGAGGGACGTCAGCACGCGCCCGCCTGCTTCAGGTCGCGCCAGGCCCCGGCCGCGGCATTTCCGAGCTTTTCCCGTTGGCGGCGATAGCCCGGCGGGCGCTTGGCCCGTTTGTCTGCCGATGGCGACAGCCTGGCAAAACGCCTGAGGTCGCGCAGATCGCCCAACGTGCGCTGCAGCCGTTTTGCCGCACGGTGCATATGACGAAGCTCGGCACGGCTGCGCATCGCAACGATATCCGTCAACGCTTCCAGCATATAGCGGAAGCGCTTGGCCCTGATCCGGAGGTGATGACGGCGCGCGGTGTTCAAGCTCGCAAGATCCTTTCCCTTGCGGATCAACCGCTCGCGCCAGCGATTGAGTTCGCGCCCGCAATAGGCTTGCAGCGGCTCAGCGTCGCCGCGGCGGGCGGCCGCTTCCCAGCGCGCCAGCCACGGCCCCTGCCGGGTCCAGACCGCCAGCGCATCGATCAGGCGCCGGGCGCGGGCCGAGCGCAGGCAGCGCACCAGCCGCCGATGATCCTGCGTCCGTCGCCGATCGAGATCCGCACCGATGACGCGACCGGCCCAAGCCCGATAGCGCCTGCGGCGTGCATACTCCACCATCACATCGCTGTCGCGCGCGGCGCCGAGCGAGACGTTGAGCCAGGCGATTTCCTGTTTCAGGCGGAGCCATTCCGCGTCGGCGGCAATCGGCGCGAAGAACGACACCGTAGCGCGCAACCGGGTGATGGCGACGCGGATCAGGTGCACGGCCTCGGCATCGCCGGCACACGCGCTGCCGTGATGCGCCTTGATGCTGGCAACGCAATCCTGCGCGATCTTCTGAAAGACGGTCGCACAATCGGGGCGGGCCACCGCGACGGCCTTGCGCCGGCCGGATGCTTTGGCTTTATCGGCCTGCGTCATCGGCCCACGCCCAATGCGAGACCGGACACGCCGGCTGACGATGACGTCGCCATGGCTGCAGCCCTGCGGCGCCGATGATCTGCGCCACGCGCCATCCGGTCGGGACCCTGGGGTGCATCTCGTCCGCCATCCTCATGCCAGCGTGCACAGCCTAGCCGGAGCAACCGCCTCCGGCCTGATCCTCGTCAAACATCGCCGACCCGCCTCCTCTTGCATGGCATTCTGCCCATGGACGGAAGCGCTGCGCCAGCCCAAGACTGCCTCCATAAATACCTCGTAAGAATTACCTCGGAGGCGCCGTCATCAGATCCGCAGCCGCATCGTTGCCGCGATCGAGAACAACGACGGGAGCCCGTTCGGCCTCAACGTCATCGTGCGCGACGGCATCGTCCATCTCAGCGGCGTCACCGAGGCCCGTTCGCGCTCATGCTGATCCCTTATTTGGCTCCGAACGTCTGCGCCAGCCGACTTCAATGAGCCACTTCTGATAGTCGCGTTCAAAGCGTTCACGGTCGGCTGGCAAGGGCTGCGGTTTTGCACGGGCAAGAATTTCAGCGAGCGGTTCGAGACCGACAGCGTGACGTCGTTCATCCACTGTTTCCGGATCCTCAATCGCGTGGGGCCGCATGTTGCCATGCGCATCGGGCTTGAGCTGCGTGCCGTAGCGCTGCGGCCTGTTTTCGAACACGCGGATTCTGTCTTCCAGCATGGCTGGCTGCCAGAGCGGGACCGCGTGCTCGCGCGCGGCCTCGGCAAGAAACGTAAGGCAGGAGCGCTGGAATTCCGGCTGCGAAATGGCGTGCTGAGCGATCAGCCAGGCGGCCGTTGCGGCTCGTTTGCCGACCAGGCGCTCCGTCGGCCATCCGACCTGAGCCATGATCGCCTGGAGCCGCAAAGCGTTGTTCTCGTGAACAACGGCCATACGTGGATGATAGCCCTCGTATAGCGCGCCCGATGCCGCCAGCTCGTCACCGACCTTCCGGTCAAGTTCCGCCATGGCGATGAGTTCGTCTGCAATTCTGCAATCCATCCTGAATTACCTTGAGCAGGCGAGGCGCAGAAGCAATCGCGAATGATGCCAAGTTCGTTTGGAGATCAGCCCGTCGTCGCCCTTCGGGCTATGCCGGGCACGCTTCGCCCTTCGGCTTCTTGGTGGCTGCGCCACGCGAAGCCCGAAGGGCGAAGCGTGGTGCCCAGGGGCGGGATCGAACCACCGACACTGCGATTTTCAGTCGCATGCTCTACCAACTGAGCTACCTGGGCATACTCAGGCAGCCAAAGACGTGCCGAGCGGGCGGTTTATAGTGGGGTCGGGGGACGCTGTCCACCCGCCTTCGCCTGCGGCTTCGGCGTGGCAAGCCCGCCTTTGGAGTTCGGCCAGCCCGGGCGCGGCCCGTCCGCCAAATGCCTCCAGAATCAGGCTTATTCGGCGTCTTCCGGGTCGGTCTCCTTGCCGGGGATGACGTAGGAGCCGGAGAGCCAGCGGTTCAGGTCGACGTCGCGGCAGCGGGGGGAACAGAATGGCAGGGTGGCGGGATTCGCCGGCTTGCCGCATTCCGGGCAGGGTTTCGGGGTGGCGGCGGTTTTGGGGGATTCGGTTGGCATCATGGTGGGAGTTTACACGATGTTGAGGCTGGGCGGTGGCCGCCGAGCTCCCTCTCCCGCTTGCGGGGGAGGGTTGGGGTGGGGGTGCCGCCGCGAGTCACGCTGCCCGTGTTGAAAGAGCCCCCACCCGCCCCGCGCTACGCGCGGGTCGACCTCCCCCGCAAGCGGGAGAGGTAAGCAAGAGCGGGAGAGGTAAGCAGAAACGGGGAAACTACAACACTCACGCCTGCGCCGCGTTAGCTGGCATTCAACCAGCCGAAGCGGATCGGGAAACCTTCGCCGCCGAGCAGCGTGATCGATTCGTAGAGCGGCAGGCCGACGATGTTGCTGTAGGAGCCGACCATCTTGACCACGAACGATCCGGCGATGCCCTGCACCGCGTAGCCGCCGGCTTTGCCGCGCCATTCGCCGGAGCCGATATAGGCCTGGATGTCGTCCTCGCTGAGGCGCTTGAAGCGCACGCGGGTCTCGATCAGGCGCTGGCGGAACGCTTCCTTCGGCGTCACCAGGCACACCGCGGTGTAGACGCGGTGGTTGCGGCCCGACAGCAGCCGCAGGCACTGCGCGGCCTCGTCGACCAGGTTGGCCTTGGGCAGGATGCGGCGGCCGACCGCGACCACGGTGTCGGCGGCGAGAATGAAGGAGCCGCGCAGTTCGTCGTCGAGCTGGACGGATTTGAGCGCCGCGTCGGCTTTTGCTCTTGCGAGGCGGTTGGCGCAGGCGCGCGGCAGTTCGCCCCGCTTCGGGGTCTCATCGACGTCGGCGGGACGCAGCGCGTCGGGCTCGATGCCGGCCTGGTTGAGCAGGCTCAGCCGTCGCGGCGAACCGGAAGCGAGAACAAGTTTGGGACGGCCAAGCATGCGGGATTCGTCGAAGAAGAGGATTCGGGGGGCGAGCGCGCGCGGAACCTATCGGAAGGGGCTGCATTCCACAACCGGGGAACAAGTGATTGAGGGAACTACGAATCTTCTGTCGTCCCTGCGAACGCAGGGACCCATAACCACAGGCGGGTGTCGTAGGGATGACAGCGGCGACTGGCACTGCCTCAACTTGCACCGCCGCGGCGTATGGGTCCCCGCGCCCCGTGCGCAATTGCGCACTAGGCGGGGACGACGGGCTACTCGTTCGCTGCGCCCGCCTTCGCGAACCGCCGGCGGATCCGCATCATCAGGCCGTCGCAGACCTCGCGATAGGCGCCGAGCTTCTGCTCGCGGCTGCCTTCCAGCGTGGTCGGGTCCGGCGTCGGCCAGTATTCGACATCGGCGGCCACCGTGTGCGTCAGCTCCAGCGCCTTGTGATGGGCTTCGGGCGACAGCGTGATGATGAGGTCGAAGTTGAGCCCCTCCCAGTCCTCCAGTTCCGCAAACGTCATCGGCTTGTGGCCGGAAATATCCTGGCCGAGTTCGGCCATCACCGCGACCGCGAACGGATCGAGCTCGCCCTTCCGCACGCCGGCGGACTTCACATAGAGCGCGTGGGGAAACATCTGCTTCAGCAGGCTCTCGGCCATCGGCGAACGCACGCTGTTGAAGCCGCATGCGAACAACACGGCTTGCGGATTGCGCGCGCCCGGCGGCGCCACCATGCTATTTGCAGAAACGTTCTACACCCGACGGGGTCATGCGTCTTGCCCCTTCCAGTGCAGAACGCAGATCAGCGTGAACAGCCGCCGCGAGGTTTCGAAATCGATCCTTACCTTGCCCTTCAGCCGCTCCTGCAGCGTGCGCGAGCCTTCGTCATGGATGCCGCGGCGGCCCATGTCGATGGCCTCGATCTTGTCGGGCGTGGCGGTGCGGATCGCCTGGTAGTAGCTGTCGCAGATCATGAAGTAGTCCTTCACGATCCGCCGGAACGGCGTCAGCGACAACAGATGCGCCACCACGGGCGTGCCGTCCTCGCGGCGGATGTCGAACGCCAGCCGGTTGCCGGTGATGGCCAGATGCAAGGCGAACGGGCCGTCGGTGGCGCCTTCCGGCGCGAACAGGTTCTGCTCGATCAGGTCGTAGATCGCGATCGCGCGCTCATGCTCGATGTCAGGCCCGGAACGCCCGATCGATTCCTCGTCGAGCGTCACCGCCACGATGCGGTTCTGGGCGTCCTCGTCTGGTGGCGGTTTGGTCATGACAAATTGAGACGCAATCCGACGGAGCGTGAATGGGCATCGAGACCTTCCGCTTTCCCCAAGGTCATCGCGGCGGGCCCCAGCGCGCGCAATTGGTCGGGCCCGCATTTGAGAATCGAGGTGCGCTTCATGAAGTCTAGCACGCCAAGGCCGGACGAGAACCGCGCCGAACGCGCGGTGGGCAGCACATGGTTGGAGCCGCCGACATAATCGCCGATCGCCTCCGGCGTATGGGGCCCGAGGAAGATCGCGCCGGCATTGCGGACCTTTGCCGACAAGGCTTCGGCGTCCGCGGTCATGATCTCCAGATGTTCGGCGGCGATGGCGTTGGCGAGATCGACCGCCTGGTCCAGCGTTTTCACCAGAATGACGGCGCCGAAATCGTTCCACGAGGTCCGCGCGATCGCCGCACGCGGCAAGGTCGCGAGTTGCGATTCCACCGCGCGTTCGACGTCATCCGCCAATGCGGCGCTATCCGTGATCAGGATCGACTGTGCGCTGGCGTCATGCTCGGCCTGCGCCAAGAGATCCGCCGCGATCCAGCCGGCATTGCCGGTCTCGTCGGCGATGACGAGCACTTCGGAGGGGCCGGCGATCATGTCGATGCCGACCTTGCCGAACACCTGCCGCTTGGCGGCGGCGACATAGGCGTTGCCGGGGCCGACGATTTTGGCGACCGGCGCAATGGTCGCGGTGCCATAGGCGAGCGCAGCCACGGCCTGCGCGCCGCCGACGCGGTAGATTTCGGAAACACCGCCGAGGTGTGCAGCCGCCAGCACCAGCGGATTGAGCTTGCCGTCGGGCGACGGCACCACCATCACGACGCGGGGCACGCCGGCGACGCGCGCCGGCACCGCGTTCATCAGCACCGAGGACGGATAGGCCGCGGTGCCGCCGGGCACATAGAGCCCGACCGCATCGATCGCGCTCCAGCGCCAGCCGAGTTCGACCCCGAGCGCATCGGTGAAGCGTTCGTCTTTCGGCAACTGGCGGCGGTGGAACAGTTCGATCCGCTCGGCTGCGAATTTCAGTGCATCGAGGGTCTTGGCGTCGCAGGCCTTTACCGCCGCGTCGACCTCGGCCGCGGTGACACGCAAGGCCCCGGTCGCGATCTCGAGCCGGTCGAACTTTTTCGTCGCCTCGATCAGGGCGGCGTCGCCACGGGCCGCGACGTCGTCGACGATGGCGCGGGTCGCCCGCTCGACATCGGCGGAGACTTCACGCTTGGCGGCGAGAAACGCCGCAAACCGCGCGTCGAAATCGGCGCTGTTTCTGTCGAGGCGAACGGGCATGGCGGCTTTCTGACGGGATGTAATCCAGAGGTCTATGCTCAATGGCGCGGCGGCTGGGGGTCGTCAACCCTCCGGGGTGTCATTCCGGGGCGGTCCGCAGGACCGAACCCGGAATCTCGAGATTCCGGGTTCGATGCTTCGCATCGCCCCGGAATGACACTACCCCTCACGCCCCCAACCCGGACGATTCCGCGTCCACGCCGCTGGTGCCGAGATCGTCGTCGCCGAGGTCGGTCAGCTCGCATTCCAGGCACTCGACGTCCAGCCGCAGCGCCCCGCCATGGTTGAACAGCAACAGCGCGCTGCCGCCGGGGGGCTCAGTGGGGTGGAATTCGATCCCGACCAGTTCCAGCACCGCGTTTGGCGCCCCCAGGTCGATGTTGCGCGACTTGCAGGCCAGCACCCGGTCGAACCGCAGGGCCGCGATCAGCCGACGCGGGGCGGTTCCGCCGGACAGGGTCTGCTCCCAGTCCAGCCTGGACATGCCGACCACCAGGCGTTTCTCGTCCTGCCGCCAGACGATGTCGGAGGCCTGCACGCGGGCGTCCTGCACATGGGCCGAAATCACCGAGAGATCGTCGGCGTCGAGCGCAATCAATCTAAGCTGTTCCGGCGCCGGCATCCCGAGACCTTATCTTTACTTTTGTGCGTATCCTAATCGCTGATGCGCTGGATCGACGCGCCGCAGGCCGACAGTTTTTCCTCCAGCCGCTCAAAACCGCGGTCGAGGTGATAGATCCGGTTGACCATGGTTTCGCCCTCGGCGGCAAGGCCGGCGATCACCAGCGACACCGAGGCGCGCAGGTCGGTCGCCATGACAGGCGCGCCGCGCAGCGTGGCGGTGCCGTCGATGGTCGCGGTCTCGCCGTCGAGCGCGATCTTGGCGCCGAACCGCGCCAGTTCCTGCACATGCATGAAGCGGTTCTCGAAAATCGTCTCGGTTATCTCCGAGGCGCCGCCGGCGCAGGCCATCAGCGCCATCAGTTGCGCCTGCAGATCGGTGGGAAAACCCGGGAACGGCGCGGTCGACACTTTTACGGGCCGGATGCCGGCGCCGTTGCGGCTGACGCGGATGCCTTCAGGGTTGACCGATATGACCGCGCCGGCCTCGGTCAGCACGTCGAGCGCCGACTGTAGCAGCTCGGGCCGCGCGCCGGCGAGCTGCACCTCGCCGCCGGTCATCGCGACCGCCATCGCATAGGTGCCGGCCTCGATCCTGTCAGGCAGCACGGTGTGTCGCGCACGATGCAATTTCTCGACGCCCTCGACGGTAATGCGCGGCGTGCCGGCGCCTTCGATCCGCGCGCCCATCTTGTTGAGGCAATCGGCGACGTCCGTTATCTCGGGCTCGCAGGCGGCGTTGGTGATAACCGTGGTGCCCTTCGCAAGCGTCGCCGCCATCAGCGCCACGTGGGTGCCGCTGACCGTCACCTTGGGAAAATCGATCGCAGCGCCGCGCAGACCGCCGGGGGCTTTCGCGACCACATAGCCGCCGTCGATGACGAGTTCGGCGCCGAGTTTTTCCAGCGCCATGATCAAGAGATCCACGGGGCGCGTGCCGATGGCGCAGCCGCCCGGCAGCGACACTTTGGCTTCATGCATACGCGCCAATAGCGGCGCGATCACCCAGAAGCTGGCGCGCATCCGCGACACCAGTTCGTAGGGCGCCGTGGTGTCGATGATGTCAGCCGCCGAGATGTGCAGGGTCTGGCCCTGATATTCGCGGTCGCCGGGCCGCTTGCCCGCCGACATGATGTCGACGCCGTGGTTACCGAGAATGCGCTGCAACTGCGCGACGTCGGCGAGCCGCGGCACGTTGTCGAGGATCAGTGTTTCTTCGGTCAACAGCCCCGCGATCATCAGCGGCAGCGCCGCATTCTTCGCGCCTGAAATGGCGATGGTGCCGTTGAGCTTGCTGCCGCCGACAATACGAATGCGGTCCATACGCAAAATCCCCTGCTATGCACAAACTATAGAGTCCGAAAGACCACGGCAAAAGCCGGAACATTTAAGGCTATTTGATGGGGTGCACCGTCACCACCGTCATTCCGGGGCGCGCGAAGCGCGAACCCGGAATCTAGAGGTTATAATCTCGAACTTCCGGGTTCAGTCCTGCGGACTGCCCCGGAATGACAGCTCAGAACCCGTTGATATCCTCGCTCTCCAGAATCGGTTTCGGATAGCCTGATCGCGCCACGCTGATCATGGCGCGGCCGAGCTTTTCGCTTGTTGTCATGACCTGCGGCCGGGTGCGCGCGAGATATGACAGCAACGGCGCGGCCACGACATAGATCGCGTTGACCCAGCCGGTCTTGGAGCGCACGCCGTGCAGCGGCTGGATGCCGGCGGGGCGGAACATGTAAGCCGCCTTGAACGGCAGTTTGAGCAGATCGTTCTCGGTCTTGCCCTTGACGCGCGCCCAGCGCACCGGGCCCTGCTCCGTCGAATCCGTGCTGCGGCCGGTGACGTAGGTGAACACCATGTTCGGGTTGAGCCGCACCAAGGTCGTCGCCGCTGCCATGGTGATGTCATAGGTCAGATGACGGTAGCGCTCTGGATCCATGCCGACGGAAGAGACGCCGAGGCAAAAGAAGCAGGCGTCGTATCCGGTGAGCTCGGATTCGATCGCGGAGAAATTGGTGAAGTCGCCATGCAAAACTTCCCTTAGCTTGGGATTCTGCAATCCGGTCGGGCTGCGCCCGACCACCAGCACGCGCTCGACGCCGGCATCGACCAGGCATTCGCGCAGCACGCCTTGGCCAACCATGCCGGTGGCGCCGAACAAAATCACTTTCATGATGTGATGAACGCCAGCAGGTCGGCATTGATGGTCGCGGCTTCCGTGGTCGGCATACCGTGCGGAAAACCCTTGTAGGTCTTCAGCGTGCCGTTCTTCAGAAGCTTGGCCGACAACGGCCCGGAGTCGGCGTAAGGCACGATCTGGTCGTCGTCGCCATGCATCACCAGCACCGGCACGGTGATCTTCTTGAGGTCCTCGGTGAAATCGGTCTGCGAGAACGCAACGATGCCGTCGTAATGCGCTTTGGCGCCGCCCATCATGCCCTGCCGCCACCAATTCTCGATCACGGCCTCGGAGGGCTTGGCGCCGGGCCGGTTGTAGCCATAGAACGGACCGGACGGCAGGTCGCGATAGAAGATCGAGCGATTGGCGGCAAGCGCCGCCTGCAGTCCGTCGAACACCGACTTCGGCAGGCCGCCGGGATTGGCCGGCGTCTGCAGCATCAGCGGCGGCACCGCCGAAATGATCGCGGCCTTCGCCACCCGGCTCTCGCCGTGACGGGCGATATAGTGCACCACCTCGCCGCCGCCGGTGGAATGACCGACGTGAACCGCGTTCTTGAGATCGAGATGCGCGGTCAGCGCCGCCAGATCGTCGGCATAATGATCCATGTCGTGGCCGTCGCCGGTCTGGGTCGAGCGGCCGTGGCCGCGGCGATCGTGGGCGATGACGCGAAAGCCGTTGTTGAGGAAGAACAGCATCTGCGTGTCCCAGTCGTCGGACGACAGCGGCCAGCCGTGGCTGAACACGATCGGCTGACCCTTGCCCCAGTCCTTGTAGAAAATCTCGACGCCGTCTTTGGTGGTGATGGTGGGCATGGGGGACTCCTCGGGTTACGCCGTCATCTAGTTACGACGTCATTCCGGGGCGACGCAAAGCGTCGAACCCGGAATCTCGAACTTCCGGGTTCGATGCTGCGCATCGCCCCGGAACGACGTTAGCTACACCGGCCGGAAGCGCCTGACCGCGCCGATGATCATCAGCACCAAGAACACCAGCACGACGCCCTGCACCACCGCGAACACCGGTCCCGACGGCGGGTTGCCCGGTGCGATCGCGGTCAGTGCCGGAATCTTCAGGAAGCCCTGAATGACCAGCACGAAGGTGTTGAAGTACAGCGCCAGCAGTGCGGTGACCGCATAGATCCAGCGCCACGAACCCGACAGCTTCATGGCATAGAGTGCGATGCAGGCGATCAAGAGCAGCACCAGCGAGAGCGCGCCGATGATGTGCGACGGCAGCAGCTTGTCGGACACCAGCGGCGGGATCAGAAAGCCGGTCGCGCTGGTCAGGATCGTCAGCAGCAGGAAGATTGCGGCGAGGCCGCCCGGCCGCGTCGACTTGAGCATGCCGAACATCACGATAAAGCCCGCGACGATGGCGATGATGCTGATGATGGTGTGGACCAGAACGAACGTAGACAAGCTCATACCCAGTATCATGACGCGCCCCCGTTTTTAGAACCTGTCCAAGGTTACGACGGAGGAAACCAAATTGCCAGATGCATCACCCGTCGCTCAGACAACGCACGCATGCACGCCGGCGCACGCGCATCAACGAAAGTCGCAAGCTGCATCAAATGTTTGCACGCCTGTCACAAATCGCGGCAGCAACAGCCGATCCTAGTAGTAGCGCGGGATCGGACCGTTGTGCGGCGTCTTTCGCTTCGACAGATCGAACACGACTTCGTCGACATAGCACCAGCCCCAGCCTTCCGGCGGATCGTAGCCTTCGATCACGGGATGGCCGGTGGCATGAAAGTGCGCGGTCGCGTGCTTGTTGGGGGAATCGTCGCAGCAGCCGACGTGGCCGCAAGAGCGGCAGATCCGCAAATGCAGCCACGGGCTTCCGATTTTCAGACACTCTTCGCAGCCGAGCGCGCTCGGCGTGACGTCCCGGATGCCGGCGATATGCGTGCAGCCTTTGGACGCCATCGCGTCATACCTCGGCGGTTTCGAAGAAGCTCATCTCGACGCCGCCGGTTGCGAATTTCGGCACGTCGGCCGCGGTGACCTTGCCTTCGGGGCTGGCGAAAGCAGCGCCAATGGCCGCCATGCTGTCGAAGGTCAGGACCGCGATCAGGTACAGCGGCGACGGGCCGGCCGGCGTCGCGATCGGTCCCTTGCTGACGGTGTATTTCCGCAAGCCCGGAAGCTTCTTGGCGAGCGGAATGTGGATGTCGGCATAATATTTGTCGAAGGTGGCGGGATCGGTCGGGGTCTTGTAGAGCACAACGAGGTCGGCCAAGGCGCTTCTCCCTTTTGTTGTCGTATCGGTATCAATCAGTACTGGAATTACAGTAATTGGGACTATAGCGCCGGTTTCATGGCATCGGCCAGATAGCCGTGTAGCGCCGCCACCACCTGCGCGCCCTCGCCGATCGCGCCGCCGACGCGCTTGACCGATCCGGAGCGCACGTCGCCGACCGCGAACACGCCGGGAACCGATGTCTCCAGCGGCGGCACCGGGCGGCCGTGGTTCTGCTCGGACTGCGCGCCCGTCACCACGAAACCGCCGCGGTCGAGCGTGACGCCGCAGCCCGCGAGCCAGCCGGTCGCGGGATCGGCGCCGACGAACAAAAACAGATTGCGGATGTCGAGGGTGTGGACATCGTCGGGCGCAAAGCGGCTGCGCCAGCGCACCCGTTCGAGCGAGCCGTCGCTGCCCTCGACCGCCACCACCTCGGTGTTGAACATCAGTTCGATATTCGGCGCGGCCTCGATGCGGTCGATCAAATAGCGCGACATGCTGGCTCCGAGCCCGCCGCCGCGGATCACCAGATAGACCTTGCGCGCGTGACCGGACAGGAACACCGCGGCTTGGCCTGCCGAATTGCCGCCGCCGACCAGCACGACGTCCTGACCCGCGCACAGCCGGCCCTCGATCGGCGACGCCCAGTACCAAACGCCGCGGCCCTCGAAGGCCGCGAGATTTTCGATCTCCGGCCGGCGATAGCGCGCGCCGCTCGCCACCACGATCGACCGCGCGCGCAACTGCTGCCCGCATTCGGTCGCCAGCGCAAAGGCGCCGCTCTGGTTCGAACAATCGAGCGAGGTGATCGCAACCGGGATCATCATCTCGGCGCCAAACTTCTGCGCCTGGTTGAAGGCGCGGCCGGCCAGCGCCTGGCCGGAAATGCCGGTGGGAAATCCCAGATAGTTTTCGATGCGCGCGCTGGCGCCGGCCTGGCCGCCGAACGCCCGCGCGTCGCACACCGCGACCGACAATCCTTCGGACGCCGCATAGACCGCGGTGGCGAGGCCGGCCGGGCCAGAGCCGACCACGGCGACGTCATAGAGCTTGTTCTGCGCGCGGTTGCCGATCATGCCCATCGCCATCGCAAGCTCGGTCTCGGTCGGATTGCGCAGCACGGTGCCGTCGGGACACACCACCAGCGGCAGATCGGCGCGCGAGGCCGAATAGCGCGCGACGAGGTCGGCGGCGTCCTTGTCGGTGGCGGGATCGATCAGATGATGCGGCTGGCCGTTGCGGGCGAGAAAATTCTGCAGCCGCGCCATGTCGCCGAGCGACGCCGGCCCGATCAGCACCGGGCCGCCGACGCCGCCCTGGATCAGGCTGACCCGGCGCAGGATCAGCGCCCGCATGATGCGCTCGCCGAGATCGGCTTCCGCGACCAGCAGCGCGCGCAGTTTTTCCGGTGGTATCAGCAGCGTTTCGACATCGCCCTCGGCATGGCCGTCGACCAGCGCGACGCGATCGGAGAGCTGGCCGATCTCGGCGAGGAATTGCCCCGGCCCCTGGTCGATCACCGGCGTGACGTGGCCGAGGCCGTCGCGCTGGGTGATCGCGACATGGCCGGACAGCACCACGAACATCCCGGGCCCCGGCTTGCCGGTCTCGAACAGGGCCTCGCCGTGCTTGAAGCTGCGCGGCTCGCCGAACCGGCGCATGCGCTCGATTTCGTGCGGCGTCAGCGTCGGAAACGTCTGTTCGAGGCGTGGAAACGCATAGGAGGTTGCGCCGGTCGCCGGACCGGCCGTGATGTCTGCACTCATGTTGTCGCCCACAAACCAAGAGAATGGAAAAGAGAACATGCCGCACGCCACCCGACGAGTCATCGGGTTTGTCCCGACCGCTACTGGCCCGGCGTTTCTCCGTCTGCGTCATCTAGGGAGGCATCGGCAGGTTCGGAAGGTGCGGTACCGAGATCGTCGCGGCCCCGTGCCTGGGATTTTCGCCGCTTGAGATTTTCGCGCAGCGCGGCCTTGAGGCGATCCCGTCGCGGATCCCTGACATCCGCGCCCGCTTTTCCCTCGCGTTTGGCTTGATCGTCCGTCATGCAGGCCCGCCAAAAAACGCCGTTGATCGAAAGCGCCGCTGCCGGGGTGTCCCTGGCCGGGCGCCGTCGCCGGACCATAATGGGTTTCGATGGGCCGCGGTACCATCGCTGGCACCGGCGAAAGCCCGATCCGCGGCCACGATTCGGGCGTTCGCGGCCCCTCCGGGCGCCGATGGCGGCGGCAGGGAACCGGATCGCCGCCGCCATCGGCGGCTGGCGTCATTTTTTGCCCATTTTGGGCCATTCCCGGCCCCGCCGCGTGCTTGCGCCAGAGGGGTCCTTGTGGCAAGAACCGCCCGCCTGTGGGGGCCTTTGAGGGGCCGATTCCCGATACCGGCATGCTGCCGTAGCTCAGTGGTAGAGCACTCCATTGGTAATGGAGAGGTCGACAGTTCAATCCTGTCTGGCAGCACCAGTCTTTCTCTCGTAAAATCCCTGTAAAATCAGCAGAAATCGAAGTTTTCGTTCGGCCACCGGTTTCAGCGATATCAGCTGTTTCGGCCAGAACAGAGCATGAAGACCTGTGTCAGCTGACACAAAACTGGCACAACAGTTCGCATTTTGTCCGCACATTGAAATGGCGCAGCTTGCGGTCATTTCGCTTCGTGCGACAACGCCCCAGCAGGCCACGGTGGGGGCGTGTAAGGGGCCATGCGAGGTTCCGTTGCCAAACGGAGCGCAGACCCGCCCAGAAGCTCCTGGGCGCTTCTGATCGCGTCCTCAAGACCCACCGACGTGCACCCCGCTCCGCGGCTCATGGGCATCCCGAGAGCCTGTAGATAGAGCGACTGGTCGTCGGCTCTGACGGTCAGGCTTTCGTTGATGCTGCCGTCGTCGGTTCTTGTCGCCGTAAGCGAACGATTGCCCAGGCCGAACAAGCCGCCCAGCGTGATCTTTTAAGCGCCTCGCCGTCGCGGTAGGCGACGGCTGTGAATCGATTGGCATCCAATCTGCGGAAAGCGGTCTCGATGAGATTGCGCGCCTGCAGCGCCCGGAGTGATCCTTCGAAGAAGTTGGCTATGTAACCAAATCCGTCGTCCATAAAGCGGTCATGGTCCCTCTCGGTGAAAGTTTTCTAGAGACGAAGGTTGCTGGTGCGCGGCGGCGGCGCGGCGTGTCCCGGCCTGGGATTCGCGGCTCGTGCTGTGAGGGCGGGCGCTGACGGATGTAGCATCTGCCGAATCCTGACGGCGACGACCAGGAACGCCGCATCGTGGTCGGGCAGGAGACCACGGGCTTGCCGTGCTTCGGGACCGCCTACCGAACGGGGCCGTATGCCGGTCGTAGGGTCGCAGTATCACCGGAACGACCCGCGCTTCGCCTGCGGCGTGGCGATCGAGTGCGCGCTGCATCTCAATCTGGAAGCAATGGTCGGACGCGATGAAGTCAGGCGACACCAGCAGCAGCATGGTGTTGGCGCGGTTTATGTTGTCGTCGATGACGCCTGCGAATTCGCCCCCCGGTCGAATGGCCGATACCCGAGGTGCTTGATACGGCAGCGACGTCGGCCGCATAGGTACCCATGTCGTTGTCTGTGGCAGCCTATCGCGTGCAGCGCAGATCCGCTAAGAGCATCCCTCTCGTCGGGATGCACCATGAAAGCGTAGCCGCCACATCATGCGGACTCCCGCAAAATTTTGAAAGGGGCCCGGCCCCAAAGATTGGTGGCCGGGCCTAGTCAAGGGAGGAAACGCCCTAGTGGGCATCAACGGTGGAGACCACCGTTGAGTAATCTTATAGGCTTAAAATATATATACTTCAAGTATTTTTTCGTGGCTTACAGTCCCATAAACTGACGAATATTGTATGCTACAGAACTATCCGTTTCGCTGCGCGAACGTATCGGCCCTGAAAGCTCTCATCTTCCGCGTTCACCGAAAGGCAGCCAGGCACGCAGATGCTGCCACGTCATGCTGCGGTCGCCGAAATGCAACAGGCCCAAATAGTTCGAATTGACCGGCGATCCGATGCAGAGGCTGGGACCGGATGCACGATGACCGCATCGTACTCGCACCCAGAAACGACCAGCCGGGAACGAAGAGAGGGCGTGCTCGACGAATTGGGGCGACAGGAACCGGGTCGCCGGGAGGAGCAGCACTCAAACCATCCCATAGTCACGAAGCCGATCCATTTTCCTCGGTCCAGCCCAGCTGGTGCGCTACCCCGGCTTGCAATCTTTCCTGCCGTCTAGGCCTTGATGAGCTACTTTGGCGAGCTGTTTACAATTAACTCAATCTAAGCATGTCGTGTAGAAAAGTTAGCTTCCCGTCCGCTGAGGTTGTCCACGCCTTCGGCGTGATTTTTCCACTTTCACCTTTCCCGTTGCAGATGGTGATGCGTTAATTAGCGCATGCTCCAGCGGAAGACCGTATCAGGATCCTGTTCGGGAGAGCGAACTGGGAATGTTGGAACCAACTGAGGAGAGACGAGCATGACCAAAGCACTGACGCCGGACGACATCCGAGATTTTCTAAATCGCTTTGCTTCAGCTATCATGCGGGATCAAGTCCATGTCGACGCCTTGTCGCCGGATAACTTTCATCCCCAATACAACAGCGACATGTGGCTTGAGTGGCGTCTCGATCACCTGGCGTATCTCAATACGCTGCTCCTGACCCTGGATACGATCACGCCGAATCTGCTGAAGGAACTGACGCGGATAGCCGTCACTAAGAAGCCAGCCACGGTCCGGCGGGTCGCGATCGAACTTCTTGCCGAATGCTCGAGCCGCTGTTGTCCGCGGGAGGATGTTGCAACTGCGCGCCTTTTCTTCGGCCGATTGATACATGAGTTGAGCGACAGGCCTGAAGCCATTCTAACTGATCGCGATGCCAAGACTTCCATGTTTTTGTGGTTGGCTGCCACCGATCCTCTTGGCATTAGCCGCGACCCTGAATGCGGTTATGGCAACGCCGCCGGATTGACCGGTTGAGGACCGCATCGAAGAGACAGCATAGCAAGTGCCCCTAGCAAGCTCTCCTTGGTCAAGATGCGGTTGGCGTAGGCCAACCGCATTGATAACGTAGACCGGCTGGGAAGGACAGCAACTGGCCTGAAGCGCGATTGGCGGCAAGGCGATGCTGCCTCCATGGTCGAAGGGCTCAATCGGCGGCCGCCGGCTCGCGAACGCGGTCCAATCAGGATCACTGCTTAATTCTGCAAGCACTACGAACGCGCAGCTTCGATCAAGCCTGCAGCCTGCTCGCGCGTCACATTGAAACCATTGAGCGCCTCACCATTCCCGCGTCGTGATGCGGGAAGAGCTGATCTGGCGAGTTCCCATTGCAAACCCCAGCGTCTTGCGAACACGAGGGCATCAGTGACGTTGGCGTTGCGTCAGACTTGATCGCAAGATATCCGGGGCTGTGCGTGCCCCGGCCATTACTGCTCGTCCGCACGAAAACTCGGATAGCGCGGCTTCCAAGCTGGACCGAAGACGTTCTTGCTCTGACCAAGGTCAACTGAAACACTACCCCGTTTTTGACCAGAAGCTTCCGGCTCCCATCAAGGCTGCCCGCGAAGTCGGACGCATTCTCAAGCATATTGAATACGGGGTACCGACCTCGCCTGTATCGAACGAATGCGTGCTGTCGTGAGCGTTCAGAGGTCCGCGACCGGGGCAGTCACCTCCGGCCTCGTGTCGGTGTTATCGACCGCCTCGACGCGATGGCCGAGCAGGGTTACACTTTCCGGCAGTTGCCGGCGCAGCGCGTTCAATAGGTCGGCACGGTGAATGGTGAGTTGCGGCGCGCCGTATTTCTGTTCGGCCGCGTCGGCCATCGCCAGCCGCTTCCATAGGCAGCTGATGCGGTGCGTCGGCCGCGCCGCGGCTTCCTTGAGCGTCTCAACCACGCCGAAGCATTTCAGCGCGGCGCTGGACGTGAGGTTGATGTCGGGCCAACGCGGGCCTAGGACGCGGCCTGCTCCTAGACCTCGACGTCCTCGCCGCCTTGACGCAGCGCGATCGCCGCGCCCATGCCGCCGATGCCGTCGTCGTCGATCTTCATACGAATCTTCACTTACAAAATGTCAGTGCATCGAGAAGCCGCCATCGACGGCCAATGTCTGGCCGGTGATGAATTTGGCATCGTCCGACAGCAGAAAAGCCACCACGCCGTCGAGGTCGTCCGGCTGCTGCATGCGGTTCAGGATCGTGCGCTCCGCGTAGTCGTTCCAGCGCGCCTGTGGGATGTCTTTCGTCGCCTCGCCCATGGTCAGGCCGGGCAAGAGACAGTTGACGCGTATCATGCGCTCGCCCAGTTCGCGCGCCAGCGAGCGCGTCATGCCGACGAGCGCCGACTTGCTGGTGACATAATGCAGAAGCTTGGTCGCGCCCCAATAGATGGTGTCGGAAGACAACGTGACGATCGAGCCGCCGTTTCGCATCAAGGGCCCAAGCGCGCGGATCGTCAGCCAGGTGCCGCGCACATTGACCGCCATCATGTGGTCCCACACCTCGGGCGTGATCTCGTTATACAACTTACCCCCGACATTGTTGGCCCAACCGGCATTGGCGACGACGCCGTGAATGCCGTCGCAGCCTTGCGCGGCGATCTTCGCCATCGCGGCGACGGAGGCTTCCGAGGAAATGTCCGTTTGCACAAATCGGGCGTCGATGCCGGCGGCCTTCAACTTCTTCTCCGCTTCAGCACCCAGTGCCGAATCGATCTCGGCAATAACGACGCTCGCGCCCTCGCGACCGAGTCGCTCGGCAAAGGCGAAGCCCAAGCCTCTCCCTGCCCCTGTGATCACAATGCGCCTACCGGCAAATCGCTGCGTCATGATCGTCCTGTCAGATGCGGTCGTTTTCAGCCACAACAGCATATTGAAAGTAGTGCTCGCCGCTACGGTCGTAGAGCGTCACCGAGGCGCCGCCGCCGGCGCGGCCGGAAAATGGTTCGTTGCTTCCCTGCTCGACGCCGTCGAAGCCGACGTCGCCGACCAGCGTCAGGTCGATCGGCCCGCGCCCGTCCGGCAACACGATCTGCGTGCCTGCGATCCGCACATTCATCCCGGACGCCACATCAAGGAAGCCATGCGCCTTCGGCCTGATTTCGAAACTCTCGCCGGTGCCGAGCGAATGCACGCACACCGGGCAGCGCCCGGACCGTCGCCGATGCGCTTCCACTGCCACGATGCGCCGCAGATCAGGCGACATGGTCCCTACCCACGCGCGCGTCACGCATGACCGCGCCCGCTCTTGTCGATGCCGGCTGCCTGCCGCCGCGTGATGCTGTCGATGCCACCGACGATCGCCCATTCGGCGAACAGCTCAGGCTTCCGCTCGAAAGTGCTCGGCTTCCAATCCTCGGTGCAGAAGTCCTCGTCGGCGTAATATTCAAGCGGCGCTGCCAGCGGGTTTTCGAAGTACCAAAAATAGGCCGAGGAGATCGGATGCCGACCGGGGCCGATCTCCGTCTTCCAGCCCTTCTTGGCCATGGCGATACCGCCGCCGATCACCTCATGGATGTCGGTGACGGTAAAGGCGACGTGGTTGATGCCCGGCTTGCCGGGGCGGTTCAGCACAAAAGTGTTGTGATGATCGCCGATCTTTTGGCAGCGCATGAACACGCCGTGGTTCGGATATTCGTCGCTGATCACAAAGCCGAGCTTCTCCGTGTAGAACGCGCGCATGGCAGCGAAGTCGGCGGCGAACAACACAACGTGCCCGATATTGATCGGGCGCGCCTGGGAGTGGATCGGCGAGCGCGTGTTGACGCGCTGGTGCGAGCCCGGTGCGTTCGGCTGCGTCGGATTTACCGTCATCGGCGTGCGCTTGCTGACACGGAAGGCGAGGCTCATACCGTTCGGATCAGTGACGCGCGACAGCCCGTCGGCTCCGATGCGGAAGTTATCGACGGTCTTCAGCCTGGCAATCGTCTTCTCGAGTTCCTGCTCATCGGCGGCGCCCCAGACCACCTCGCGCACGGTATTGCCCGCTTCGATCGCCGGCGGCAGGTCGGCGGCCTCCTTCGGCCGCACGATCACCTCGGCGCCATCCCGGGTGCGGTAGACGAGTTTGTCGGCGGTCGCGGACACCTGCGTGACGCCCCAGTCGTCGAGGAAGCGTTTGGCTTCGGTCATGTCGGCGACGCCAAAGACGACGGCATCGATACCCATCAGCGTCATGAAACGAAATCTCCCTGCAAGCATCGCGCGTGCGCGCGGCCGCATGTTGCAACGATTGACCCCAAGATGGGATCAGCGCTTGACCTTCGCGAGCGGATGATCCGGCGGATAGGTCGGCGTCATCGGCTTGGGCGAACCGATCATGACCATCATGATCGCCTCTTCCTCACCGATATTGATCTCGCCGCGATAGACGCCAGGCGGCACCGAGACGCAGTCACGCTCGCCGAGCACGGCTTCCCAGTGCTCACCGTCCTTTTCCACCATGACCTTAACCTTGCCGCGCAGCACGAAGAACACTTCCTCGGCGTCGACATGCAAATGCATCGGCCCTTCCCCTCCCGCGGGGATGATCATGTTCGACAGCGTGAAATGCTCGGAAGGTATCACATTGGTGTCCGTGGCAATGCCGGTGCCGCCGGTGCCGATGAAACGTTTCTGGGCGCGGCGATATTTCGGATCAAAATCGGCCTGGAACTTGAGCGCGTTCCAATCGTACTGCCGCTCGCTCACGCGCGCGACGCGGCTCGTCATCCATTCTTCGAAGGTCGCGCCTTCCGGGCGATCCCAGGAACGTTTCTGGCGGGTGATGTCGTCCATGTCGAACTCCTCTGTTATCCGTGCCGTTTGCTGCACTTATCTTGCGGACAACCGCGCGGGCGGCAGGTCCTTATCGTCGGAATCGGCGGCCTGATGGCCGAGATCCCGTGAAATCGCTTCCGCTGCGGCGAGCACTTCAGCCTTCAACGGTCCGTTGAGTTCGGCGTCATTCGTCAGCAGCGCGACCGCCGAGATGTTGATGGCTGCGATGATTTGGCCGGTCATGTCACGGATGGGTGCCGCGATGCTGGCGATGCCGGGCTCGTAACCGGAGTTCTGCACCACCACGTCGGCTTCACGGTCCGCGGCGAGTTGCTCAAGCAGGCCGGAGAGCGTGCCGACCGTCTTCTTGCCGCCGCCGGCGAAAGGCTCATCACGATAAAGCTCCCGCACCTCGCCGGACGACAGGCCCGACAGCAAGATGCGGCCCATTGTCGTGAAGCGGGCCGGCAGCCGCGTGCCGACATGCACGGTCGACGCGATCGAGCGGCGCGTGGCGACGCGGGCGAGATAGACGACGTCGCGGCCATGCAACTCGCCGAGATGGGCCGACCAGCCGGTTCGGTCGCGCAGGCGCACGAGGTGCGGCATGGCGACTTCGACCGGATCGCGCGACGCGAGATAGCCGTAGCCGAGCCGCAGCACCTGCGGCCCGAGCGTGTAGGTCTTGGTCGCGGGATCCACGACCACGAAGCCCATGTGGCCGAGCGTAAACAGCAGCCGATAGGCGGAGGAGCGCGTCACACCGAGCGCCGCCGCCACTTCCGACAATGCCAGTCGGCGCCGCTCGCCCGAGAGTTCTTGCAGGATGTTCAGCCCGCGGATCAGCGCAGGCACCAGATAGCGCTCGGAAAGGCCCCCCTCAGCAGCAGCGGCTTTGAAGATTTTCGAGCCGCTCATTTTGTCGCGACGCTTGGGCATTCCCGCAATCCAGAATCCGCAAATGTTTTACCTGCAAAACCTTGTATATCATGCAAAACATTCCCGCGGAAGCCCGAAAGCGCAAACCACGGATTTTCAATGCGACGCGTGCGTCGCACGCGACGTATCACAGTGCACTTAGTGTCAGTGATTTGCTGATCGATGATGCTCGGCCACGTCCAAAATTAAATCGGCAACGCCGATTGACTCCCAAAGCCATTCGAGTTTGAATTGTCGAAATTACGAACCGATCGTTCAAATGCGAACAGTTCTTGAAAGGGAGGTTAGCAGTGCCTGCACTCAGCACTCACGTACTGCAATCGCAGGATGTCGCCCGCCGCTTTCCAGGGCGCTCCGTCGGAGCGGTGCCGTTCACTGCCAGGCGCAATCTCTCCTTCAAAGTCGGTCAAGGCGAATTCGTATCGATCGTCTGGCCGTCCGGCTGCGGCAAGAGCACGTTGCTCAATCTCGTCGCCGGGCTCGACCGCCCGAGCGAGGACACGGTGTCGCTACGCGGCATCGAAGTCTCCGGCCCCAATTCCATCGGCCTGCGCACCGTCATCGGCGTGATGATGTACTGGGAGGTCACCGGCATCGAAAACCGGATACTGCGTTACCTGCCGCGCGCAGTCGGCGCGCCGAGGCCCGCACCATGAGCGACGCTATCGCCATGACTGCCGAGATGGTGCGTCCGACGCCGGGCACTGTCGTCGGCATCGACTATCTGCACCGGCAGGGAAGCCGCGAGACTTTGCCTTTGGTGCTGCTGCACGGCATCGGCAGCAATGCGCGCAGCTACGAGTCGCTGATGGCGGCGCTGCCGCCGTCGCAGACGATCATCGCCTGGAATGCCCCCGGCTATGCGGCGTCGACGCCGCTGGCGGTGGCCACGCCCACACCGGGTGACTATGCCGCATCGCTGGCGCGCCTGCTGGATGCTCTCGATTTCAAGCGCGTCATCCTCGTCGGCCATTCGCTGGGATGCCTGTTTGCCGCAAGCTTCGCAGCGCAAGATTCGTCCCGTGTCGCCAGCCTGGCGTTGATGTCACCCGCGCTAGGCTATCGCGTCGCCCCCGGCGAGGCGTTGCCGGCCATCTTGCAGGCGCGCATCGACGAACTTAAATCGCTTGGCCCGAGAGCCTTCGCCGATAAGCGCGCCGCGCGCCTCGTCCACAATGCCGTACACAAGCCGCAGGTACTTGCCGCGGTACGTGAGGCCATGGCGTCGGTGAACCCGACCGGCTACGCGCAGGCGGTGCGTGCGCTCGGTGCCGGCGATCTGCTCGCCGACGCCGCGCACATCACCGCGCCGACACTTGTGATGGTCGGGGCGGAAGACGTGGTCACGCCGCCCGCCAATGCGCACGCCGCCTACGACGCTCTCACGCACCCCACCGGCTATCATGAGGTCACCAACGCCGGCCACGCGCTGCCGCAGGAAGACCCGGCAGTCGTGGCGCGTCTCCTCACTCAATTGATCGAGCACAGCGATGTCTGATCGTAGATATCCCGACGACAGCGACGAACGCGATGACGACCTCTACATCTCCCCTCCGGTCCAGCGCGCCGCCCGACTGCTGCGCCACATCGCGGAAGGCGACCACGTCACTAATATGTCGCGCACTGCGCGCGAGCTCGGCATCAATCGCACCACCCTCTTGCGGCTGCTGCACACGCTGGAGGCCGAACGCTTCATCGAGCCGCGTCCCGAGGGCCAAGGTTGGCGCATCGGTATCGGCCTGATCGGACTCACTGCACAGGCCTTCTTCTCGGAAGACTTGGTGCAGACCTCAGTGCCCGTGCTCACACGCCTTGCCGAGAATCTGAGCCTGTCCGCGCATCTCGGCGTGCTCGACGGGCTGGAGATCGTCTATCTTGTCCGCCGCGTGCCAAACCACACCTTCGCGAGCAACATCCGCATCGGCAGCCGCCTGCCCGCACATGCCGCCAATATGGGCCGTATCATTCTCGCGCATTTGCCGCCGGAGCGCGTCGACCGCATGTATGCCGGCGCGGAGCTCAAGGCGGTGACGCCGCACACGGCGGTGACGCCGGCACAGCTTCACGCGCAGTTCAACGCCGATCGCACGGCGGGGCTGGCATGGAGCAACGGCAATTACGAGGCCGGCATCAGCTCGGTCGCCGCCGCGATCTTCGACGCCACCGACACGCCAATTGCCGCGCTCAATGTCAGCGGCCAGGCCGCCGACTTCGCCGGCGCCGCGCGCCGCAGCCAGATCGCCACCCATGTGCAAGCCGCCGCAGCCGAGATTTCGCATCGTCTCGGCTGGCTGGGCCCTGCCAGATCCGCTTCGGGCTCGAACCAATCGTCCGGCGAACTCAAACGTAACGCCACATCACGCGCCATCGGCTGAGGAAACTTCAGTGGATCTTGGGCTCAGCAATAAAGTCGCAGTCGTCACCGGCGGAAGCTCTGGCATCGGGCTTGCGACGGCCAAAATACTGCTGACCGAAGGCGCGCGCGTCGTCATCTGCGGGCGTGATGGTGCGCGGCTCGCCTCTGCCAAGGCACAGCTCGACGCCGTAAGACCCGACGCGGCGCTCGCCGAAACCTGCGACGTGCTCGACAACGCGGCCGTGAACGCCTTCGCCGCTAAGGTCGGCGCATGGAGTGGCGGCCGTGTCGACCTGCTGGTCAACAACGCCGGCCAGGGCCGCGCTTCGACCTTCGCCAGCACCACCGATGCCCAATGGCGCGAAGAGCTCGAGCTGAAGTTCTTCAGCCAGGTGCTGCCTATTCGCGCCTTCAAGTCACTTCTTGATGCTGCGCCCTCGCCCGCCATCGTCGCGGTCAACTCGCTGCTATCGTTGCAGCCTGAGCCGCACATGGTCTGCACCTCCGCGGCACGCGCCGGCGTGCAAAACCTCTTGAAGTCACTCGCCGGGGAGTTCGCGCCGCGCATCCGCGTCAATTCGATCATGCTGGGCCTGGTCGACTCCGGCCAATGGCAGCGCCGCTTCGAAGCGCGCACCGATAAGGCACGGACGCGCGACCAGTGGTTCGCTGCACTGGCGCGCGACAAGCACATTCCACTCGGACGCCTTGGCGCGCCGGAGGAGCCCGCGCGTGCCATCGTGTTCCTCGGCTCGCCGGCCGCAAGCTACATCACGGGCGCCAGTCTCGAAATTTCGGGCGGCGTATCGCGTTCCATCCGAGCACCGGGTCTATGAACGTTATGAAATTCTGCGTCGTTACAGTCGAGCGCACCGATACGAAGGAGCACGCCGTGCCGACCGAACCGGTCGGGGACGCGATCGCCCGCGCGCTCGCCGACATGGGTGTGACCACCGTGTTCGGCGTCATCTCGATCCACAACATGCCGATCCTGGACGCCATCGCGCGCCACGGTCGCATTCGCTTCGTGCCGGCGCGCGGCGAGGCTGGCGCGATGAACATGGCGGATGCCTATGCCCGCGTGTCGCGCTCGCTTGGCGTCGCCATCACCTCGACCGGCACCGCCGCCGGCAACGCAGCCGGCTCGCAAGTCGAAGCGCTCGCCGCCGGCTCGCCAGTGCTGCACATCACGACCCAGGTCGACCGCGAATTCGTCGACCGCGACCGCGCCGCCATCCATGACGTGCCGCGTCAGCCCAACATGCTGAAGGCAATCAGCAAGGATTACATGCGCGTCTGGGAGCCGGCCGCCGCGATCGAATCGCTGATCGCCGCCGCACGTGAGGCGCTGACCGCACCCACCGGCCCGGTGACCTACGAGATCCCGATCGATGTCCAGCGCACCAACGTGCCGCAGCGGACGCTCGCCGGCATGCCGCCGATTGCGCGGCAAAGCCCAGATGACGCGGAACTTGATGTGCTGGCCGACCGCGTGCGCAAGGCCAAGCGGCCTATGTTGTGGCTCGGTGGCGGCGCTCGTAGCGCAGCTGATGCGGCAACGGCCCTCGTCAACCGCGGCTTCGGTGCCGTGACCTCGACCAACGGCCGCGCGGTGGTGCCCGAAGGCCATCCGCACAGCCTGGGCGCCTTCAACATGACGCGCGAGGCCATGGAGATCTATGCCCGCGCCGACCTCCTGATCGTCGTCGGCTCGCGTTTGCGCGGCAACGAGACCCAGAACAACCGCATGCCGCTACCGCCGATCGTGCAGATCGACGCCGACCCGACCCAGGCCGCGCGCAATTACCCGGTCGAGCAGTTCATCGCCGCGGACGCCAAGCTGGCGCTGGAAGGCTTGCTGGAACGCCTGCCCTCCCAGCTCGATACGGACCTCGCCCACATCGCACCGGCGCGCGAGCGTTCGGAAGCTGCGCTGCGCGAGGGCCTCGGCCCCTATGGCACGCTCGCCGACACCATCAACGACCGCGTATTCAAAGGCGGCCACCCCTGGGTACGTGACGTCACGGTTTCTAACAGCACCTTCGGTAACCGCTATGTGCGCCTTGCCGCACCGCATCTCGGCGTGCACGCGCTCGGTGGAGGCATCGGCCAGGGCATCGCCATGGGCATCGGCGCGGCGCTCGCCGGCGCTCCAGTCAAGACCGTTACTTTGCTCGGCGACGGCGGCACGCAGCTGATGATAGGCGAATTCGCCACCGCGGTCGAAATGCAGGCCGACATGGTCTTCGTGCTAATGAATGACAAAGGCTATGGCGTCATCCGCAACATCCAGGACGCGCAATACGGCGGCCGCCACGTCTATTCCAACATCCTGACGCCGGACTTCGCGTTGGTTTGCCAGTCGGTCGGCCTGCCGCACGAGCTCATCAGCGACATCGCCCAATTCACGGCCGCCTTCGACCGCGCGCTAGCCACGAAGGGCCCGCGTCTGATCGAGATCGACATGGTCGCCATCGGTCCCTTCAGTCATAGCTTCGCCGGTCCGCCGGCGGGCGCCGCGGGGAAGCCTACATGAGCCTCAAGCGCCTCGGCGTCATCGGTTGTGGTGGCATTGCGGACGTGGTCCTGACCACGCTCGCGAAAGAAATCGCCACGCCGCTGGCGCAGGTGTCGCTTTTGGTGCCGACGCAGTTCGTCGGCCAGGCGCGCGCTTTGCTCGACCGCCTCGGTGACAAGCTCGCCGTCTCGCGTTCTTCGCATACGGACGTCGCCAGCCTCCTCGCCGACAATCCCGACGCGGTCGCGGAATGTGCCTCGCACGTCGCAGTGCACGATTACGGCCCGGCCATTCTCGAAGCCGGCCGCGACCTCATCGTCATTTCGATCGGCTCGCTGTCGGACGAAGCCCTCTACACGCGCTTGGCGCAGGCCGCGACGACAGGCGGCGCCCGTCTGGTTCTACCCGCCGGCGCCCTCGGCGGCATCGATGCGCTGTCGGCCGCCCGCCTCTCAGGCCTTGAGTCCGTCGTCTACACCGGCCGCAAGCCGCCGAAGGCCTGGAAGGGCACGCCAGCCGAGAAGCTGCTCGCGCTCGATACGATCAAAGAGCCGGTCGTGTTCTTTGAAGGCAGCGCCCGCATGGCCGCTACCGTCTATCCCTTCAACGCCAATGTCGCGGCGACCTTGGCGATCGCCGGTATCGGTCTCGACAGCACGCAGGTACGGCTGGTCGCCGACCCCGGCATCGAACGCAATGTGCACGAATTCGCCGTGCGCTCGGCCTGCGGCGATTTCGCCGTCAAGCTGGAAGGCCGTCCCTCGCCCGCTAATCCGAAGACCTCGCTGTTGGCCGGCTACAGCGTCGCGCGCGAATTGATCAACCGTGCAGGCGGTTCAGTGGTGATCTAATGGACCAGGCATTCACACCGCAGGACAAGCTCTACATCGGCGGCGAATGGCGCCGTGGCCGCGGCGCGGAGATCGCGTCGAACTTCCCGGCCGATGGTTCGCTGAATGCCAAGCTGGCCGGCGCGTCGCAAGAAGACGTCGACGTCGCCATCGAGCGCGCGCAATACGCCGCCAGCGATCCGGCCTGGCGCAAGATTCTGCCGCATGAGCGCGCGACCTTCCTCTACAAGATCTCCGAGGGTCTCGCCCGCCACGCCGACCGCATCTCGCTCGTGCAGTCGCGCGACACCGGCAAGACCTTGAGTGAGACGCGCGCGCTGGCCATGAGCGCCGCTGGCACATTCCGCTACATGGCGGCGGCGCTGGAGACGATGGAAGACGCGCTGACCCCGTCGCGCAGCAATTACCTGACCATGTCGGTCTTCGAGCCACTCGGCGTCACCGCCGGCATCACGCCGTGGAATTCGCCGATCGCCTCCGACGCGCAGAAGGTCGCGCCAGCGCTTGCCGCCGGCAATGCCGTGCTGCTCAAGCCGTCGTCGTGGAGCCCGTTGGTCTGCCTCGAACTCGCGCGCGTGATCGAGGAAGCCGGGCTGCCCAAGGGCCTGTTCTCGACCTTGCCCGGCGCCGGCGCCATCGTCGGCGAGCGCCTGGTGACGCATCCGGCCATACGCAAGGTGTCCTTCACCGGCGGCACCGAGACCGGTCGCGACATCGCCCGCAAGGCGGCCGACAAGCTGATGCCAGTGTCGCTGGAACTCGGCGGCAAGTCGCCGACCATCGTCTTCGCCGATGCCGATCTCGACGTCGCCTGCGCCGGCGTGATGTTCGGCGTGTTCTCCTCGACCGGCCAATCCTGCATTGCCGGCTCGCGCCTCTTCGTCGAGCGCAGCATCTACGACACCTTCCTCGCCAAGCTGGTCGCGGCGACCGAGCGCCTGCGCATCGGGCATCCGTTCGAAGCCACCACCCAAATGGCGCCGCTGATCCGACCGAAGCATCGCGACGAAGTCGAAGACCATGTGAAGCGCGCCCGCGAAGACGGCGGCATTATCCTCACCGGCGGCGAACGCCCGGCTGGCGCCGACTATACCGACGGCACCTATTATCGCCCGACCATCATCGCCGGCCTCGCCAACACCAGCCGGCTCTGCCGCGAGGAAGTGTTTGGCCCGGTGCTCGCCGTTCTGCCCTTCGACAACGAAGACGACTTGATCCGGCAGTCGAATGACAACAGCTATGGACTGGCCTGCGGCATCTACACCAGCGACTTCCCGAAGGCGTGGCGGGTCGCGCGCGCGATCGACACCGGCACGGTGTGGGTAAACACCTACAAGCAATTTTCGATTTCGACGCCGTTCGGTGGCACCAAGGAATCAGGGCTTGGCCGCGAAAAGGGCCGCGAAGGCATCCGCGCCTGGATGGCGCAGAAGTCGATTTATTGCGACCTGAGTCAGGTCCCGCACCCCTGGGCGAAAAGCGCGTTGTGAGGACGAGACGATGGCGGATGCTGCAGAATTGATTACGACGGCGCCGCGTGCGGGCGAGCAAACGCTGTCCGTGCGGCTGCGCGCGCTCGTGTGGGAAGCGCCCGGCGTGGTCTCGCTCGAACTCACCGCGCCGGACGGCAGCGCTCTGCCGCCCTTCGAGCCCGGCGCGCACGTCGATCTCAAGCTGTCCGACGGCACGCTGCGGCAATATTCACTGTACGACGACCCCAACGACACCTCGCACTATCGCCTCGGCATCCGCGCCATTTCCGGTGGCGCATCGTCGGGCTACGTCCATCGCAAGCCGCGCGCCGGCGACCTGCTCACGGTGAGCTCACCCCGCAACAGTTTCCCGCGGGTCGACGCCAAGCACTACATCTTCGTGGCCGGCGACATCAGCGTGACAGCGTTCATTCCGATGATGCGCGAAGTGAGCCATAAGGGCCGGTCCTGGACCCTGCTCTACTATAATAATCGCGACGAAGACGCCCCGTTCCTCTCCGAGATCAAGAAGCTGGGCGGCGAACTGTCGCTGCACTCGTCCAAGGCCGGCACCCGGCTTGACGTCGCGCAGCGCTTTGCCACCGTCGAGAAGGACGTGGTCATTTACTGCTGCGGCCCCGAGAAGCTGATGACGGCCGTGGAAGAGGCCACCGCCGCTTGGCCGGAAGGCACCGTGCATTTCGAATGGTTCGCCCCGCGCTCGCGACCAGCCGACGAGGCCCGTGGCAGCTTTGAGGTCGTCTGCCAGCACTCCGGCCTGACGGTGACGGTGACGGCGCCCGCGGAAGAGTCGATCCTGGAAGTGCTGAGCGAAGCCGGCATCAACGTGCCGCGCTCCTGCGAGCACGGAAATCTGCGGCACCTGCGAGACGCGGGTGATCTCGGGAGAGGTCGACCACCGCGACAGCATTCTGTCGGCGTCGGGACGCGCCGCCAAACAAGCGATGATGACCTGCGTATCGCGGTCGCGCGGTCCGCGCCTCGTGCTGGACATATGGGGCAGCCAATGACGCATTGTGATGCACCGCCTGCTTCTGAATAGAATAATAACAATGGAGAGGATCCTATGACCCAATACGCCTATCCTTATCTCAATCCGATCCAAACCAGGACACACGAGGTAACGGCCTGGCAACAGGATCTCGCCAACGCGATCGAGAGCGTATTCTCCAAAGGCGCGAGGGAGCTCGACGAGGTGGTCACCGGTCTCAACAAGACGCGCGTGCGCTCGCCCGATGGAAGCGACTGGACCGAAGAGAACTTCACCACCTTGATGCGCGAACTGGGAGCCTAATCATGACCACAGCAGCTGTCGAACACCTACGCGCTGCCGCCACCGGCACGACCGACGCGCCGACGGATCAACAGGTGCAGACTTACTTGCGGACCGGATTGCGGAACCGTTGGTGGCCGATCCTGCCGTCGCGTTTCATCGAGGCCGGCGGCAAACCGCTCGGCATCACCCGGCTCGGCGAACCGCTGGTGCTGTGGCGCGACTCGAAAGGCGTCATCCATGTTCAGGTCGACCGTTGTCCGCATCGCGCGGTGCCGCTGTCGCGCGGCATCAACGAGGGCGACCGCCTGCGCTGCAATTATCATGGCGTCGAGGTCGGCCCCGACGGTAAGGTGCTCAGCGTACCCGGCCAGCCCGGCTGTCCGCTCGAGGGCAAGAAGGCGGTGAAGACCTATCCGTCGCAGGAAATCGCCGGCGCGATCTTCGTCTGGTTCGGCGACGCGCTGCACGAGGAAGCGCCGACATTCTTGCCGCCGCCCGAAATCACCGCACCGGAATATTCGAGCTTCCTGTGCTACGCCGACTGGGAGATGCCGTGGCGTTATGCTTTCGACAATCTCATGGACCCGATGCACGGCACCTTCCTGCACGCCAACTCGCACACCATGTACCGAGGCGACACAAAGGCGCAATTCGTCACGCGCGACACGCCGCACGGCTTCTTCTTCGAAAAGGTCGGACAGCGCGGCGTCAACTTCGACTGGAGCGAACTGGTCGACGACGGCGGGCTCTATGTACGGCTCGAAATTCCTTATCCGCCCTCCGGCGGCCCGGGCGGCAACTTCGGCATCACCGGTTTCGGCACGCCGATCGACGAGGACCGAATGTGCGTTTTCTTCTGGCGCACGCGCAAGGTATCAGGCTGGCAACGTGACATTTGGCGCTTCCTCTACAAGGTCAATCTCGAAAAACGCCACTGGCACGTGCTGGAGCAGGACCGCGAAATGCTCAATGGCCTGAAACCCGGCCTGGAGAAATATGAAATGCTGTATCAGCACGACGCCGGCGTGATCCGCCTGCGCCGCCATCTGGCGCAGCAAGCACGCAAGCAATTGGCCGACCTGACGGCCGCTGGCAAACTTTGAGTGAGCAAGACCGCATGGAGCCTGCAATCAAGAACTTGACGCGCCGCGCGGCCTTGGCTCTGCTCGCTTCGTCAGCAGCCGTTCCCGCCTGGGCCGCAGGGGGCCAAGCGGTGCCGGCCGCATTTCCGAAGCGGCCGCTGACGCTGATCGTTCCGTTCAGCGCCGGTGGTCCGGTCGATGTCCTCGGCCGGTTGCTGGCGCAGGAATATTCGGCACGGTCCGGCCAGACGGCAATCGTCGAAAACAAAACCGGCGGCGCCGGCAATATCGGCATCGAGGTCGTCCGCAAGTCCGCGCCGGACGGCACGACGCTTTTGCTGATCCCTGCCGGCAATCTCACCATCAACCCGACGCTGATGCCGAACCTGTCGTTCGATGTCGCGCGGGATTTTGCGCCGGTCACATCGCTCGCCAGCGCGCCGAATGTCATCGTCGTATCGCCGAAACTCGGCGTGACCTCGATCAAGCAACTTATTGAAAAGGCCAAGACGACCAAGCTAAGCTACGGCTCGCCCGGCGTCGGCAGCCAGCTTCATCTCGCCATGGAGCTTTTCAGCGAGAAAGTCGGCGTCGATATCCTGCACGTGCCGTATCGCGGATCGTCGCAAGCGCTCGGCGATGTCCTAGGCGATCACATAGACGTTCTGGTTACAAACCTTCCGGCGGCGCTTTCCGCCATCAAAGGCAATCTGGTCGTACCGCTGGCGATGACGACCGCTCAGCGCAGTCCGCTGGTGCCAGACGTGCCGACGCTGGAAGAAAGCGGCGTTACCGGCATCGACGTCACGTCCTGGTACGGCATGCTGGCGCCGAAGGCAGTCCTGAACGATGTGCGTGATGCCATTTTCACCGTGACCAAGGACGTCCTCACCACGCCCGCCTTGCAGGAAAAACTGCTGACGCAGGGCCTGAGCGTTATGATCGAAGCGCCGGACGTCTTGGCCGCGCGCATCAAGCGTGAAACGGCGCTGTGGGCCGGCGTAATCCAGACCCGGCACATCACTGTGAAGTAGAGCAAGGCGCGCGGCCGCCAAGGTTGCAGGACTTTTTTGATTGATGCTGGCCTACAAAGATATCACCACATGGGGAGGAACGAATGAAGGCAAGATTGAACCGATCAAATATGAACCGATCAATTATGAACGTTGCTGTATCGACAGGCTGGATAGGCGCACCCAATACGCTCACTTGAGTGAGATTGATCCACTGTGTAAAAATCGAAAAACTCGACATGGCAGCCGCGCCTTTCCGGCGGCAAGAAAGCCCACGTTGCAAGATATGGCAATCATCGAAGCGACCTCAATCTGCAAAAGTTTCCTTGACGCACAGACTGGCCGAGAAACCGTAACGCTCGATAACGTCAGTATAAGTGCCACCGACAACGATTTTCTTGTGCTCCTCGGCCCGAGCGGCTCCGGCAAATCTACTTTTCTCAACATCATCGCCGGCCTGACCTCGCACAACGGACCTCCGGGTCGGGTTCTGGTTCACGGTCAGCCGGTTTCGGGGCCCAATCCTAAACTGATGGCCTACATGTTTCAGGATTCGGTGCTGCTTCCCTGGCGAACGGTCGTCAAGAATATCGAATTTGGCCTCGAGGCCCAATCCCTCACCAAGGAACAACGGCGCGAGCGTGCGATGAAATATCTGGACATGGTTGGCTTGCGCGATTTCGCTGATTTTTACCCCCGGCAGCTTTCAGGGGGCATGGCCCAGCGCGTCGCGCTTTGCCGCGCGCTCGCGCTGGAGACCGATATTATTCTCATGGACGAACCTTTTGGCGCACTCGATGAGCAATCGCGCATCGTTCTGGGTGACGAACTGGTCCAAATCTGGCGAAAGGTTCGGCGAACGTTTGTATTTGTCACACACAGTCTAACAGAGGCGGTTTATCTTGGAGAGCGGATCGCCGTCTTCACCGCACGACCGGGAAGGATCAAAGCTGAGATCAAGAACGATCTTCCGCGCCCCCGCGCCGTCGGCTCGTCGGAATTTAATCGGATGGTAGACGCGCTGTGGGGACATCTCAAAGAGGAGTCGATTACCGCCCTTAACCGGGAAAAGGCGGGCGAAAATCATGTTGCCTTGCCAAAGGAGTAGGAAATGAAGCGCATCAATCCGGCGGTTACCAGAGCTGCGATTGTTCTTTGCGTGCTGGTCCTATGGGAAATCAATACGCGCTTCTCGTTAACCAGCCGCATTCTCGTTGCTCCGCCTAGTGAAATTTTCTGGCAGGTGCTGAACATTCTCGCGACAACCAGCAACGTCCCCAACTTTTATTCTAATGCCTGGATCACAGTTCAAGGGTTCATTGGCGCGTTTGCGGTCAGTGCCGTTCTCGGTGTAAGCCTCGGTCTTCTTTTTGCGAGTTCAAAACTAATGGGCGACGCATTCGAACCGATCCTGCTCGTGCTCTACGCCATTCCCAAGGTGATTCTCTATCCGTTGTTCGTGCTGATGCTCGGCGTCGGCATGGCGCCAAAAATCATCTTCGGAATCACTGTCGGGATTTTCGTCGTGATATTCAACACGAGCGCAGCTGTGCGCCAAATAGACCCGAATTACGCGCGCCTGGCGTATTCGCTCGGCTACGGCAACTTCTTGACCTTCTTCAAGATCATCTTGCCCGCAGCGGCACCGACGATATTGGCAGGGCTGCGGCTCGGGTTCGGTTACACCGTAGTTGGTGTGATGGCTGCGGAACTTCTCGTCGTAACGAACGGCCTTGGTTCGCTCATTGATTGGGCGTCTTTCAATTATTTCACGCCACAACTTTACGCGCTGATCTTCATCACCCTGGTGATCGGTCTCGTCGGAAACAGCTTTTTCAGCTTTCTCGAACGTAGGTGGGTAAAATGAGTATCACCACCGCCTCGTTGGCGCGCACATCTGCCCCCTTCGCCATTCAAGCCGCATTCGTCGCCGCGATACTTGTATTGTGGCACCTGTCGATCAGCCGAGAGTGGGTCGATACAATATTTCTTGCCAGCCCTTTGGACACAGCGCTTGCGTTTATCCCCACTACGATATCGGCCGAGCCGCATTTGGCCGCGACTTTTTCTAGTTTCGCTCCCTCACTTATCACGGGTGTTTTGGCCGCATTGATTGTCGGACTGCTGGTGAACACCTCCGAGTATGCCTACAAAGTGTTCATGCCCCTCCTAGTCCTCGGAGTCATCATCCCCAAGGTCACATTGCTTCCTCTATTCGTGCTCTGGTTCGGAATTGATAAAGCTACTGTCATCGTTTATGGAGCTTTGTCGGCATTCTTTCCGATGGTTGTGAACGTCTCCGCAGCGAGTCGGGAAGTGAAGCCCGCACATATCACCTTGGCGCGCGCGATGGGTTACTCTAAGTCCCAGATATATCTGAAAATCATCCTCCCGGCGATGCTGCCGGTGTTAACGTCAGGCCTCTTCTACGCCTGCAACGCAGCGCTGATGGGGGTATTCATCGTTGAACTCGCCTTGGCGCGTTTCGGCATTGGCGCGTTCGTGCGCACTCTCGCGATAACATTCAGAACGCCGGAACTTTATGCCGCCATCATCCTCACTTCTCTAATCACTGTCATCATCAATATGCTTCTATGGTCACTTTCACGCCGTTTCAGTCAATGGCGTACATGAAGGACTGGGCCGTCGCGTCCGCGATGTTTTGATTCACGGCTGTGGCCGTGCGCGAGGTTTCTCCTCGCTGCACACCTCGACCGCAATTCGGGCGTAGACGCAAGCGGCCTTGTAAAGGCTCTCGATTGAGAGCGCGCGCTGGAATTGGTGCGTCGTACTCCGCGGGCCGTAGGTCATAGCAGGAACGCCCAACTCATTCCACACGGTGAGATCCCGCCACATGCTGGTCGATTCAACGTATGGCGGCTTCGGCTCTTCGTCGAACGTCGCGCGGTGTGCACGCGTCACCGCATCAACGAATCGATCGATATTCTTGGCCTCATAGCCGGGTCGAAACGAATAGATTTCGACGCTATTCTTGATCCCCAGCTTGTTGACCACTTCACTGATCTCATCTTTGAGCGCAAGGACGTCATGGCCCGGCACAACAAACATATGGAAATAAAGTGAGCACAACTGAGGGCACAGGTACGGGCGATGACCATCACCGCCTCTAATACCTCCGAATTGCGCCTTGGGTACGACGGTGCCGCCCGCAGAACTGAAGACATTGTTCTTCTGATACTCAGCCGCCCACTCCTCTATGGCTCCGATGACCGCCGCACTCGCTACGATCATGTTCGGACTTTCGGCAAGCGTGGTCCTATCCGGAAGGTAGGCTGTGTAGAACGGAGGCAGGTCCGAGCGCAGCGTGATTTTCAAATAGCATTCGCCGGGCTCGATCCAAGCAAGGCCAAATCCGGTCCCTTCGGCAATGAGCGCAAAGTCGGCGATGCCTCCGTGCGTCGCGAGATAGCGCGCTCCAATTTCTTTCGCGTGGAGATACTCGCCGGGCAACTCGCCGTACGGCTCGCCACCGGTCTCATGCACCGCTCCGCTGACGAGCAGGTCTCCCTTCAGCTTGTGGCCCGAATCCTTAATCGCTTTGGCGGCAATTAGGAAAGCAGCCATAGGGCCTTTATCGTTGCAGATGCCTTCGCCGAATAACAGCCCATCCTGTTCCCAGGCGCTATGATAAATTTTGTTTGCCGGATCGGCGTGGATCATGTCCTCTGTGGCCGGCACCGCGGTGTCCATGTGGCTATTAAAGATCATGCTGTAGCCGCCCCCGGTCCCATGCAACGTCCCGAGAACATTGAAGCGGTCACTAAGCAAACCAATTTTTCGGGCGACGAAACCTTCGCGCTCCATCCAGTTAAAAATGTGATTTGCGACATCGCGTTCGTAACCGTATGGGCTATCGATATTACAAATCTCAAGCGCGAGCCGGGCTACCTCGTCTCGGTCGATTAGGGCGACGACGTCGTCTGCAACGGACATTTAGACTCTCCTTTCATGACTGACTTAGTCTTATCGAACTGCGTCGAGCAACAACTGGCTCATACGCGACTAGTTCGTATTAGAACAGGTTGTAAGCGAGCACTCGCGATTATAGCGAAACGAAACAGATGAGCATCTGATCAAATACGAACGGTGCGCAAGACCGCTTTACATAGTGAAATAGCCCGCTAACATCTCCGTACTTTAAATGCATAGCGGTGCTTTTCAGCATCAGGTCACGAGAGACTGGATTTACAAAATCCGCCGGCAGGCTGCAATGACAGCTTTGGCGTTGAACGTGCGAGATTCAAAAGTTGAGCTACGTCACTGAACTGGGACACGGGGTGCCATTATGAAACGTCTTTTTCTCTTAGCATTTGCCGTTTGCATCGGGGCCGTCTTGATTGGCCCAGCGACCGCTCAGGAAAAGCTCAGGATCGGCGGCGCTGTGCAGGTGTTTCCGCTCTACTACTTGCCAATCTATGCTGCGCAAGAAAACGGCATATTCAAAAAGAACGGGCTCGACGTCGAATGGGTGCCGTCACAGAGCGGTGCCGATCTGACGCGAGCCTTCGCAGCATCCGCGATCAAGATTGCACTCTCCTCGGCAGCGACTGACTCGCTCGCGATTGCACGTGGAGTACCGCTGTCGGTGATCGGCAACCTTCAGTCGTATGACGACTTTGCAATTTGGTCGTCTAGCAAAGGGCGCGTCGCAAAGGGCGAAGACCTCAAGGGCGGCAAGATTGGCGTTTCCCGCTTCGGGGGGCTCGAACATTCTTATGGGCAGCTCGCAGCTAAGAAGCTGGGTATCGACAAGGACGTCCAGTTCGTTTCAACCGGTGGCATCAATGAAAGCCTTGCCGCGCTCGTCACGGGATCGATAGACGCTGTGGTCCTTCCCGCAGCCAGCATGCTGACATTGAAGCTGGAAGGTAAAGTTAGAGAAATCGCGGAAATCCAATCTTTGCTGCCGAAGGAATGGATCTCCTACACCATTACTGCGCACAAGGACTTCATCGCGAAGGAGCCTTCGACGGTTAAGGCCGTAGTGCAGTCCATCTTCGAGGCCAACCGCTTCATCATGAGCGCCGACGGGAAGGCCTGGGCAATAGCGAAAATGCGGGAGATCAACGGCTATTCAGCCGAAGCCGCATCCGCTAGTTACGACACGTTGGGGCTCAGCAAAAACGGAAAGATCGATACGGAAGGCCTTAAGAATCTGCTCGAATTCTTATCCGATTATCAGATGATGAAAAAGGACGAAGTCCCCGCTGTTGAAAAGATCGTTGACGACCAGTTCGTAAAATAAACCTTTCAAGATCAAGTGCAGGCTGGGCGCCTGGCGTAATCAGACCTTACTTGCTGACGTTTCCGTCCAGCTGTGTGGTTTCCCGGGAAAATCGATTAACTCTGACTTGAGCGTCTCGATGAAGCGGATAGCACCTACCAACTTTACGACGTCTGCTTGCTTCGCGTGCGGCCGTCGCTGCGCCATTCGCCTGTCGTATAGATCACCGATAACCCGCGCGCGCTCGCAGCGGCAGGTAACTTCTTGATTACCCGATGCCTTCCCATGCGTCTTCGCCGCAGGGGTTACACCATCGTTTGATGGACAGCAGAATCGGCTCACGCTTGTCGCCACAGAAGTTATGGTTCACAAGCACAGCCGGACGCTGCCCAAACCCTTGTCGGACACCATAGCCGTTGGTTGCAAAAACTGTCTTCTAGATCGGTCAGAAAGCGGTTCTAGATCGGTTCGCTCAGTCTCAATCTAGCCTTCGGACAAAAGCTTTGCAGCGCGCTCCCTGAGATCGCTCCACATACTTCCGCCGGTGTTGACTTTTCCGACGCGCGCGACCGCTTCCTGAAAATGTGGCTCTGCAAGCGGCCTCCATTGAAGAAATTCTTCGACTTGCACGTCGGGAATCTGCGCGTGAACGGGCCCGGCGATCGATTTCGCATAATAATTGAACTGCGCCTGATGTTCGAGGTGCCAAGCATTCATGACTGCGTCCTCCATTGTCTTCCCCACAGTTGTCACGCCATGGCCCAGCAAATGCACGGCGTTCGCAGTGCCGAGACTCTTCGTCATATCCTCTCCTTTTTCGATGGAGGTCACTAATGCTGTGTGCGGATAAACTGGCAGCGGCTTCCTAACGAGCCCGATTCCCTCGAGCACCATCGGCACGATAGGCAATCCCATCACTGTCAACATGACACTAAAGGGCGGATGGACGTGAACCACAGAGTTCACATCCGAACGGGCCTTGAGCACGCAGGCATGAATCATGACCTCATTGCATTGAACCACCCCGGGAGGCCCATCAACTAATCGCCCGCTGAGATCGCAAATGACCATATTCTCCGGCCGCATGCGACGCAGCACATCGATCTCATAGCCTCTCCCCTTCACGACAAAGCGGTCGGGATTAAGGGGATCGCGAAGGCTCACATGCCCCATCGAGGAGCGAATTCCTGTCGCTAGGCCTATCATTTCCAGAATTCTGCTTCCCAGCGCGACTTCGTACTTTAGTTCATCGGGCGACATGGCGATCCTGAATGCGTGGGTGGTCTAACGAAGTTACAAGACAAGTCGCCAAAATGGGCGATCCAAACTGCCTGATCCACGCGAATCTAGGCGGATATGACTTTGCTGTCAGCTATTCAATATTGAACACAATTTTCATAGCGCCATTGTCTCCGATTTTGGTCCATTCCAATTTCTTGGTCCAGTGTGAGTGAGAGATTTCCGACCAAGAACAAGTCGAGCTGCAGAAGGCCCTGAAAGATGCCATCAGCCCACGGTTGCAAAGGAGAAGTCGCCCCACAGAGATCGTTCGCATCAGTGCCGGCGATATTATTGGAAAAGAGCTGTTCGATAAATCGACGGCACCGCTCCTGCGCGGCAAACACCTCAACGCAGATGGACCTGCTGATCCGACCAAGGGAAACCAGCCTCCTCACTTAGTGCGATCGTATGGCGACAGAACTAGCGTCGCAAGAAGCTCTATTCAATGGAACGATGCATCGCCAGCCAGCATCTGAGATCAGCACGGCTCAACAGCCGCAGATATCGCACGTGCAAGAGAACATCGTTCATCGCAAAAACATGACGATCCATTCAGCGCTCAACTGACGCATCAATCACGCGCGGACTTCAGCAGCGACCACAGACGGGCAGGCGTATATGGCATATTGACGTGGTAAATTCCGAGCGGCTTCAAAGCATCGCGCAGAGCGCTTCCAAGAGTTGGTACCGCGCCAGTCGTTCCTGCCTCGCCCACCCCTTTCGCTCCAAGCGGATTAGTCGGCGAATAGGTCGGCTCATCATGTAGCTCGAAGAAGGGAAGGTCGCGGGCGCGCGGCATAAAATAATCCATGAAGGAACCGGTGATAAGTTGGCCAGTCACGTTGTCATAGATGCAGGCCTCGCCGATAGCTTGGCCGACACCTTGAGCTATCCCACCATGAATTTGCCCAGCGACGATCGTCGGATTAATCAGTCGCCCGCAATCGTCGACGGCGACATACCGTAGGATCTCGAGCTCGCCTGTCTCTGCGTCGATTTCGATTTCGGCAGCGTGCGCGCCTGTCGCCCACGCTGTCACAGCAGCACTCTCCGTCTTCACGTCCAACGGGTGCTCTCCTCTTCCAACAAAGTAGCGTCGTGCAAGATCCAGCAAACCGATGGAGAGGTCGGTCCCTTCTACCCGGAACATGCCGCTTTTGAATGCGACATCCGGAACCGAAACTTCGAGGACGTCGGCAGCTAGCAGCGTGGCTTTCTTAATCACTTCTTGCGCGGCAAGAACAAAGCCGCTGCCATGGTTCATAAGCGTCCGGGATGAAATTGAGCCGAGACCTGAAAGGATCGGGCCGTCCGGATCATTGTAGCGCAAAACGACCTTATCCACGGGAAGGCCGAGATGCTCCGCAACAATTTCAGGAAAGACAGTTTCGTTCCCTTGTCCGGATGGGCCAACGGGCGAAAAAATGTCAACGCCTCCCCATGAAGCAAACTTGATCGACACCTCGTCCTTAAGCCCGCCGCCCGATGGCTCAATGAACATAGCAACGCCAAGCCCTCTTAGCTTGCCGCCTTTTGCGGAGCCGGCCCGTCGCTCTTCGAATCCAGCCCAATCACAGCTTGACAACACACGATCAATAAGACGATGGGGATCGCCACTATCATAAACTGCGCCGGCAGGAGTCTTGTACGGAAATGCGTCTTTCGGAATAAGGTTGCGTCGCCGTAATTCGATCCTATCGATCGCGGTTACCTGCGCCGCTTCATCGATTAACTGCTCGACGATGTACGCTGTATTTGGTCTCGCTGCTCCGCGATAAGCAGTCGTCGGCGTTGTGTTGGTGAATAGAAGTCGGTGGAAGCCAAAAGCGGTCGGCGTCAAATACGGCCCCGCTACCTGTCCCTGGTGCGCCAACGTATGGATATACGGACCTGCATTGGAACAAAATGCTCCCATATTGACGAGCCATTCTACTCTGATCGCCAAAAAGCGGCCATTCTCGTCGAGCGCAAGCTCCGCCATGTGCCTTTCCGCGCGTCCGTGATGATCACTGACAAAAGATTCCGAGCGCGTACCAAGCCACTTGACAGGTCGGCCTATCGTTTTCGCCGCCAACGCTAGCGCCATGTATTCGGGATACACCTCGCCGCGTACGCCGAACCCACCGCCGACGTCCTGCGCGTGCAAACGGATTCGTTCGATTGGCATTCCCAGTGCGGCCGCGAACTCGGCCTGCATCATGGACGTGCCTTGCGTCGGCAAATACATTTCGAGGGTGTCAGTGCCTGCGTCGTAAGATGCTAGACATGACTTAGGCTCCATCGGATTGCCAACCATGCGTTGGCAATCCAAATTAACCCGAGCCACGTGCCGCGCCCCCCGAAAGGCCTCGTCTGTCGCAGCGGCGTCGCCATATTCATATTCGAACGCGATGTTGTGCGGCTGATCCTCATGTAGAACGGGGGCGTCGGCGCGCAGAGCCTCTTCGGGTTCAATGATCGCATCACGATCGCGGTACTCTACGAGGATGTTTTCGATGGCGTCTAGGGCTATGGCCGCGGAGCTAGCCACCACCAACGCGACTTCCTGCCCTACATAGCGAACGCGATCCGTTGCGAGGCAAGGCCGCCGAGGCGTCCGCAATTTCATTTCGCCCTTTCCGAGAAACCAAACCGGGTTAGGAGCGTTTTTGTGGCCAGCCGCGATGACATCCTGTCCGGTCAAGACAGTTATGACGCCCGGCAGAGCAATTGCCTGGCTGGCATCGATCGAAACAATATCGGCATGCGCCCGGTCGCTTCGCAGGAAGCAGGCATGGGTTTCGTCTGGAAGCGACCAATCCGCCGTATAACGCCCCTGACCTTTGAGCAGCCGGACATCTTCTCGTCGTCCGCGGAATTCAATTGTCATGGCCCCCATCTCCGGTGTTTTCGATAGCACTGTGGTTCCCGCCAACGGCGGCCAATGCAACAACTTCGTGGATGCCAAGGGATCTTTGAATCGACTGTTGCTCGACCAAAATATCGCTCGTGCGGCAAGACAGCCTTTAGGAGAACGCGATCTCCCAAGCGCCGTATCAGGAAGGGCGGCCTACGGAAACTCTAGAGGCGATGGCGGCGTCCATTAACCGGCAGGCGCCGTCTCGGCAAGCCGGCACACCGCGTTTTCGCCACTCGCGCGCTATCGCAGCGAACTGCGGCTCGCCGAAGCCCTGCGACCGCAAGAAACATCCCAGCCGATTTCACCGATTCATTCCGCGGGATTGTTGACGCGCAAGCTTGAAGTCGGAGAGCGTGGGCTCGAGGTTGAATAACTTACGCGCATTCTCTCCCAGAATATTGCGCTTTGCCTGGTCGCTGAGATACGGCAGGTCAAAAATTGCGCTCGGCAAATCCATGTCCCAATGCGGGTAATCCGAAGAGTAGAGAAGCTGCGTCTCAGCATTGATCATCTTGAGCGTCAACTCAAGTGCTTCTCGGTTGTTTACCATCTCCATCGGCTGTGAAGTGTAGAACATCTCGCGCATATAATCGCTTGGAAGTCTTTTCAGACCAGGCACTTCCGATGAACGCATCATGTACTCGTTGTCGAGACGCTGCATCAAAAAGGGGATCCACGCCAGCCCGCTCTCAATCCAAATCACTTTCAACTTGGGAAATCGCTCTGGCATGCTGTTCATCAGCCAGTTGGTCATATGGACCATATTGTAAAAAGTGAATCCAAGCGCATGCACGGTAATGAATTTGTTAGCGGTCGAGATCATCTGGTCGTTCCAATTGTAGCCTGCATGAAACGCCAGCGGCAAACCTCGCTCCTCCAATGCCGCGTATATCTTCAGGTAGATATTGTCATAAATCGGTTTATAGCGAACGGTGGTCACAAGGAAGCCGATTACTCCAGGCTTGTCGCCGAACTCTTCGATCATCTTTAGTGCACGATCAGGATCGTTCATGGGTAGATAGAGCATCGATTTGATGCGCCTCTCCTGCGACATTACGCGCTCACAAAGCCACCTATTATACGCAGTCGCCAACTCGACCTCGACGTTAACGCGCGGGTGCATACCAAGAGCGAGCATCGGCGTCGGGAACAGACATGCGATGTCCACGCCCAACGCATCCATCCAGCGTTTAGTCAGCGTGATCTCGCGGTGCGGCTCTGGCGGCGTCTTTTCTCGGCGCCGCCCCGAATACCGCGTAATACGCCCTGACATCTCTTGGTTACCCATTGGACCTTGGCTTGCCAACAGAACTCCGCCTTTGGAGAATTGCGCAGCATGCCGCAGCACAGGATCCTCGATATATTCGATGATCTCAGAAAAATTATCTGTTTCGTAATGATGAGAATCCACGTCGACAATTAGGAAGTCTTCATATCCACGATCCTCAGCTTGCTTACGCGCATTGCCAAGCAGCTTAGTTGTATCGAATTCATCCAAAGAATGATCGCGGAAACCGCCGGGATTCATCTCGTTCATTTTTTTTATCCTTATTACTCGCCCTGATGCAGCGAGTGAGTGCCTGTCCAGGCCTGCCACATTCCGAGTTCAAACATCTGCACGTTCACGGCATGGAGCATGGCTGTCGTGGCAATCATGACGTCGGTTGCCGTCACGCCACCGCCTCCCTCTGGAAAGGCCCGCATACACTGACCATCGACATTCTTTTGACCGTATAATCGCACTGCGGCGCAGAGAAGCTGTTGGAGCGCCTCATCCGATAACAGCGAAGGATCACCAGATGCGGCACGCAGACGCAACGCGACCGCGGCGACATCCGCGCAGAGCAGATCGTCAGGCATCGACATAGATAACCCCGCCGCTATGCACAACTTCGTACCGCTTCAGTTTCATCTTAGGATCAACGGCGTTTTCACCAGTCAGAAGACGATACTCCCAGCCATGCCAAGGACAGACGATGTGCGGGTCGCTGTCGTCAAACACCTCGCCGGCATATCCACGGTCGGAATTCAAAATTTCGACCACTTTTCCAATTTTGACACCCTCGCAAACTGGACCGCCCTGGTGAACGCAATGATTCCGATATGCGTAATACTGGCCAGCGTGCCGATATACGCCGATTTCGCTTGTTCCCGCGCTCACGATACGAACGTCGCCGTCTTTGAGCTCTCCATCCTTGCACACGAAAACCCGCGCCATGACGCCCTCCCTATTTTCGCACTGGATCAACCGAAGCAGGAACGCCGCCAGCCGCTGCCATTAAGCAGTCCAATCAGACTTGATTTAAATTCACGCCTGAGCAAAACCGCATGGGCGGACTTTCTCAAGCAACTCAGCCAACCCCGAAGAAAAAATGATTTCGCATCATGATTTCGAAAGATGGGGCGACCCAATCAAGAAGGCGGCGCGCGATCCTATGAGTTTTTAGTTAGCATACTCGAATGGCCTCAGCAAGCGTTATAAGCTTAAAATATCTATACCTTGAATAGTTTTGTGAGAACCGTCTTCATCAGTGAAACATCTCGCGCTCGCTATCTGGCGGCCCCAGCCTCCCGGTGGATCAGAGAAGAGTTGTATCGCCATCTGAATCGAATTTCCGTCGCACATCCGAACAACGAACAAGGCTGTAGCCAGCGCAATCAACATTGTCACAACCGCACTAACGAAAGCTGCCTCCAACCGCCCAGCGATCGCGTCGCCAAACATGCGCGACGGCGGGAGATGACTAGTCCGCAGTATAACTTCCCTGCTCTGTCAGCAATCAGGCGTCCTCACGTCGTCCCTAAAACGCCGCTTTCACTGTTGTAACCCCCCTTTGACTCTAGCCTCCCGTTGATAACGAGCAATGTGCGCTCGCATCCGGCCCGCTGATTTGCGCTTCTAATTTGCTGCACTCTGCAACAGCGTTCCTAACGTAGAGCTGAGCATTCGTGCATTGCGCATCACCGTGGGATGGATCACAGCCACCGGGGCGGGATCGTCAACCGCAAGCTTGAAGCAGATGTCTTCGCTGCGAAGCGAACCGCTCCTCACACACAAGGGAGTCAGATGCTGTTGTCCATCGTGAGCCATCTCGGCGCTTACGGCCGCGGTAGTACGCGAATGTATCTTTGCGCTAGTCATTCGTCTATTCGGCATTCATCGCTGCCCGAACGCCGCATTGATAAGTCGGAGCGCGGCGAACTTTTCAAAAAAAACGTCCTCATTATCATAGTCGAAGTATTTAACGTTCTCTCGAGCGACGAGATAGTCGGGCACACCAGTATTCACGTCGTTCCGACGACTAACCTCCAACATGACCGATTCGTAAACTTCCTGACCAGGCCTGCTAACATACCAATTGGTGAACACCTTCGCCGCATTGGGATGCGGAATACCTTGGGCTTGCTTGATGACGCTAAATCCCGACGCCAAATAACCAGGCGCATCTTCCGGCAAAACAACGCCGACCGTTTTAAAGCTGGCGCGAAACCGCTCCACCTGGCTTTGGACCATGCCAATGACAATTGGTGTGGTTCCTCGAACAAGGCCATCCATTAACTGTCGATAGTCCACTGACATTTTTACTTGCCGACCGATATACAGCTCCTTGATGAAGTCCAGACCAAACGATCGAAAAAGCCAATTGGATACGCCCTGTCCTGATCCAGGAAAGCGTGGATCGACCGCTGCAATTTTTCCGAGAAACTCCGGCTTGAGCAGGTCTCTCCAGGTCGTAATTTCTTCGGGCTTAACTAGGTCGGTATTAACTACAAGCCAGCCAAAGACATAGTTCGAGCCGACCAGAAGGTACCGACCTGCGTTGTCGAAAAACTTTTGCTTACCACCGTGAAAATTCTCAGGTGCGACACCAGGAAGGATCAACTGCGGCAATATCGGCTCTAGCAAATTCTCCCTCATAAGCTGCAGTTCCCACGCGCCACCTATCGCTGCATCAATCGTCACATTTTTCGCTCGAGCTTCTGCTGCGAGGCGCGCTGACTGCTCCGCCGTATTGCCGCCAATAAAGTTTATTTGAATCCCGGTGTCCCGCTTGAAAGCAGCGCTCATCTTGGCGGAAAGCGCCGGAAACGCGGCTATATTTACTTGGCCTTCACGGCGAGCTGCAGCAAGAATGTCAAACCACTCCGGCGGGGCACCAGCCTGCCAGTCAGCGCTTGCTTGAGCGAGAGAGCGATGCTGTGAGCCAAACATTGCACCAGCTGCTAACGAACCTACGATTAGGTCACGACGAGAAATAGCTGAAGTTTTCGGCATGCTACGCACCCTTGATTCCGTGAGTGAATAAGATCGCTACACAAAGCCTAAAGCACCGCACTCTTTTCTAACAGAATAGCGCTACCTCGACTCCGCGAAGGTGCATCAGAATGCGCCTGCGTTGGCCTATCGATCCCACATACGGCTCCCAGCGCGGTACAGGGGCAAGCGGAGTGATCACATGGTGCCCACGAGGTTGGCGATCTGCAAGAACTCTAGAAGGTCGCCTTTAGCATTGATCCTAGATGTTGCCCCGTACCGGACGGACCGATACCCAGGGCGGACGAAGCTCGCTCACTTCGTCAGCGCGCAGCAGGTGTGACGCTATAGGCGAGTCCTAAAGCCACTAAACACGTACCAGTGAGAGAATTTCGATGACCTCTTGCGAGCACTCTACCCGCACGCGAATTGCACCCCGTTGCCGGCTCCTCGCATCCCCTGAAGATTACGACCTTTGCGATCAAGCTGACAGCAATCGATGCTTAATCAAATGTCTGAAGTTCTGAAAAGTTGTCTGTCGCGCAGATGGTCGGCTCCGTGTGGCGCTCTTCTCCCGCAAGCGATTTGTGAAGCATCTATAAGCTTTGAGCTTGAACTGTTGCTTTTGGACTTGCCTGCAGATTACTCGAGACATAAAATATACGCTGGCGCGACAGTTTCTCATGGAGAGGGAGTCTCACAGTTTCTTACCGAGCGGGCGTTGTGAAAACCTTCTTCGCGGTGATCGAGCAATGAAGGCACCATGCTCCCGAGCCCGCCCCGCCTCTGCGGTATGGCACTAACGTTGCGGCTAAAGCATTTACTCGAAACGACTTGGCGTCTGGTTCTCGCGCGTACGGCAGCGAGAGGTCGGAGTACATGGGGAAGCGGATGATCGAGGTCACTTGCGCCAACGTCCAGTAACCGTTCTTGCGGGTGTAGGTGACCAGGAGTTCGACGGACGTGTCATTATCTGCGACCACCCGTGTGCGATCTCTTATCGCTCAGCCCTTCGAGTGCGCCTGCCTTGTCGGCGTGGGCGGCAGCTTTGGCTGAGCATTGTATGCGCGTTGCGAGAGGGAATCCCAAAATCCGCAACACTGAAAACGTTCGCGAGGGGAAAATATGTTCCATAGCTTCGTCTGATATTCGCGATATTCACTCGTTTTGGTCTTTGACCAGCTCGCACTCTCGCTTCGTTGGACGGCCGAGTACCGACCCACCTCAATTTTGAAAGAAGGCTTCATGCTAAAAAAGATGCATTTCTACGATAGGGAAGCGCCCGATGTAGTCGCGGAGACGCTGGCCGGATCCAAGACGGAATCGGCTGGCTGGATGCGACATTCGTTCGGCGCCGATGCGCCACAATGTCATGAGGTCCACATGCCGCCGGGCTTCCGGACCGCAATCCATGCCCATCTCGAAGATGAGATTGTGTATGTCGTTGGGGGAGAGTTGATCATGGGCCAGCGCACGCTCGGCCCTGGATCTTCGGTCTATATACCTGGCAACACACTTTACTCTTTCATCGCGGGACAAAACGGAGTCAGCTTCATCAATTTCCGTCCGCGGGGTGACCAAACTCAGTTCAACCGAGACGAATTTGCAACGCTACAGACGCTCCAAGGCGCCGATCGCGAAGCGTTTATTCAAGCGAATGCTGCCGCTAACCGGGCGCGCTACGGTCTCGATTGAGGGCAGCCGCGAGCTGATAGGAAACATATTGCCGCAAGCCAAGTACTGATCGCTGGCCGCCTAGCTGGGGGCGCTGGTCTCGTCCAAACTAATGCTGCTGGCAGGACAGACCGACGCCCTGCCAAGATTGCTCACGATCGAATTCGCGAACAACCGTTCTGCCCTCAAAGTGCCCTCGATGACACCGGAAATCTGGATCGAACAGCTGTCTAAAATTCACACCAGATAGCAATCAAGAGCTCCGCCGATGTCCGCTCACGGAGTCAGAGCGGAAATCCTATCTCGGGACCGGCACTTCTGTTATTGCCCCCCGGAACGGACGTCGGGAAGCGGGCGGCACGCGGGGCCCAAACTACGAGAGCGGTCGCTCCGCGGAACGAGCGCAATCGTTCCCGAGGTGCCGTCTTTCGGCCCCGATCTCACGAACGGTCGCCAATAAACATATAGCGACTTATGCCGAGCTTGTTTGGTAGATGGATTATGTCATTCGTCGGCCCCTTCGCCTCGAGCGCCTTCAGCCATAGAAGCTTTTGACGGATATCGATCACAAGTGGATCGCTGGTGATCTCAACGGCGTCGCGGGCGGACGGACCAAACACGGAAGGTATATCATTCACGAACAACACCTTGGCTGTAGTTGGATCTTGCGGATTTGAAAGCTACAGAAAACGCGGCAGGTTGTCGGAGGTGAGTTCGTGTTTTCCACGCAATCGAACGAGGTCTGGTAGTCCCTCGATCGAGTCTCCGATGCTAAACGCTCGTGGAACAATCCATCGTGCTTCCCAACCAGCGTTGCTTGTATGCCGGCCCCAATCCTCGGCAAGCAGCGACGCAACCACCGCGCTCCGAGACGATCTTATTTCCGTCTGCGTTGCTGCGCTGGGCCAGCAGCGCTCTCTGACACGACTGCTCTTCTACACCCGGCTGCCGCCATCCCAGGCATCGTCTCTAAATGCAGCCGAGGCATAAATGATGGGAAGGTCCTTGACGCGCGCCGCTGAAATTGCCGGGCGCTTGCCGAAGCCTACGCGTTTGTCGTGGCCAGCGGCAGCGCGTACCTGCTGGTCGCGCTTGGACACGAAGCGATCCCACACCCTATCGGTCATTTTACTCCCCGTGTTTGTTGACAGCGAGGTTTTGTGACGATATTTTATATGTAAAGCTTTTATATATTATAGGCGAATGCTTCTCGACTGACTGCTTGTGAAAGAGCCTCGGAATGGCTGATGAGCTCCGATCGCGTATCAAGTTGGTCTCAAGCGCGGCGGCTATTTCCCGGCGCGATTTGCTCGGCGGTGCGCTAGCAACAGGCGCAGTACTTGGTTCCGGCAGCCGTGTCTTCGCTCAAGCGAATGCCGATTGGCAGGACGGCGCTCCACCGGAATGGAATCGTGTTCTCGCGGCGGCCCGCAGCGAAGGCCAAGTCAATGTTGCGGGATTTCCGACGCTGGCCGTGCAGATGAGCGCTGCTTTCAAGCGGGACACCGGTGTTCGGCTTAATTTCCTCGGCGGCAGTACCTCTGAGCAGTCGGTTCGTTTTGAAGCGGAAGCGCGCGCAAAGAATGTGACAATTGACGCTGTGCTGAGTGGCGGTTGGGAACTCATGATGATGAGGGACAATTTGCTGGAACCGATCCTGCCGCAGTTGATGCTTCCGGGTGTCGCGCCCCAAAATTTCCGCGACGGCAAATACAAGTTCTTTGACAATGCCGGTCAGTATCTTCTGCTCGGCGCAGACTACGTCTTCGGCTGGCTGGTGGTGAACACGGACGTCGTGAAGCCAGATGAAATCAAGACCTGGAAAGATCTACTCGACCCGAAGTACCGCGGAAAGATCGCAGCGCACGATCCCCGCTTCCCAGGATCTGGGCAAGGCGTCTCCAATTGGTTCTATAGAGCGTTCGGCCTCGAATTCATCAAGGACCTGTATCTGGGCCAGCAGGTCAAATTGTCCGTCGATTATCGCGCGTTGATGGAGGGCGTGGTTCGCGGGACGGCGCCGATCCTTATTGGTGGCGTTCAAAGCGAGGTTGAACGTTTCCGGGCCAATTTCAAGAACATCGGTGTAGTTTTGCCGGAAGATGCGCCTGGCTACTTGGCGTCTGGCTTCAGCGTCATCAAGCAAGCCAGGGGAGTTCCACACCCGAATGCCGCAAAAGTGTTCGCCAACTGGTATGTGAGCAAGCCCGGTCAGGAAGTCTATGAATCAGTCATGTTGGAGGTCAGCCGGCGGTCCGACGTTAACACCGGCGTGCCCAGCTATCTCGTCCCGCGCAGCGGGATCGAGTACATCGACAATGATACCGAGGAGGTTTTTTTTCAGCGCTTTGGAATGCTCAAAACCATCACTGATGCTCTGGGTCAGCGGTGATAGCGAGATAAAAAATAGCGGATGCAGGAGCATCTGCCTGCCGTGGCAGAGCAGACACTCTTGTCGCCGAGTATCCATAGCTAGAGTTTACCCGATACCCGTGGCGGCCGAAAAAGAGAGAGTAACAACTGGCCAATGTGGTTCGAGACAAGGAAGCAGATAAATTTGCTGAGTTAATCGCACATTCCGCCAACGGCTAAAGGAGGAAGAAGTGGTCCAAGTAGTTCAAGACAAGGAAGTAAATAAATATGAAGAGTTCGACAATCGCACAATCGGCTCGCGACGGGAGCGCGTAGCTGTAACGAATCTTCCTCTGATCGACCTCGATCCGTTCCTCAATAAGAGCACGCTCGAGGAGCGCAAGCGATCGGCTAATGCGCTGCATGAAGCTTGTGTCAATACAGGTTTCTTCTATCTCGGCGGTCATGGCTTCACTGCTGCTGAGTTGGACAATGTCGTGTCCGAATCGAAGCGCTTTTTTACGCTGCCACTTGCCGACAAAATGACAGTCGAGATGCAGGGCCTGGAGCGCCCCGGTTTTGTGCAAAACCGCGCTTCCGAGGCTGGCCAGACCGCTGACATCAAAGAGCGGTTCCTGTCGGTTCCTGAACCCGGGCCGGGCGAGCCTGCGATTGGTCATTTCAAGGAGGGAACCCGTACGTTATGGCCTGCGCCGGAAATCGCTCCGGGCTTCGAAATTATGTTAAAGGAATATCTCAGGCGCCTTGTCGGTGTCAGCAGGGCTCTGGTGCGTGCGTTCGCTTTCAGCCTTCACCTCCCTGAGGACTATTTTGATGCCTATGTTGAGGATCCGAGTTGCTGGCTCGCACTCAACTATTATCCGTCCGTCGACCCCGCCGTGGTGAAGCCGACGCAGTGGAGTTTTTCGCCACACACTGACTATGGCATGTTCACGATACTACTACAGGACAATGTGGGTGGGCTCCAGGTGCGGAATGCATCTGAAGAGTGGATCGACGTGCCGCCAAGGCCCGGCACGTTTGTCGTTAATGTTGCTGATCTCTTCGCGCGCTGGACCAACGATCTCTACGTATCCACGCTTCATCGCGGATTGAATATTAATTCCGCGAACCGACTGTCTGCGGCGTTCTTTGTATCGCCGCATGGCGACACGATAGTCCGTTGTCTCGAAACCTGTCAGGGACCCGGTAACCCTGCGCGTTACGAGCCTGTGGAAGCAGGAGGATACTACCAAGTACTGCTTGAGCAGGCGCAGCGCCAAGGTCGTGCGAGCGTAGCTGCTGAGACAGCTCAACGACTCAAGGTGAACAACGGGACGTAAACTAATCTTACTGCGTCATAAAGTTTTGTACTTCGGGAGGTGCCTGATCGGAGCGGCGCAGCAGGGACATCGCAGCAAGTTTTTGACGAGGGACGAGAACGAGCTGCCATCGCATGGTCGCAATTGTTCTCCTCGGATCCCCAGAGGACCGCGCGCGCCCGGTCCATAAACGCGAGCACTTCCTTGTTTGCCTGGGCGCGCGGCGGCGGTCGAGCGCTTCCCGGGGAGCCTACACCGGCGTGCGCTGACTTCGGCGCCGTCCCTGCCCGGCGGTCTGGTGCGGTGTGATTGCAAAACATCCTGTGCGCTGACCACGGCGACGGGCAGTCCCGGACCGGGAAGATCTACACCTATTACAAGTGCATCCAGGCTACCAAGCAGGGGCGGCATAAGGAGGCAGAGGGCGGGAATAGCGCCAACCACAAGATTCCTCCGCCCGGTGATTGAGAAGCTCATCGTCGAGACGCTGCCGACCAATTGCTTCAGCCGGAACGCATGACCTCCGTTTTGCCAGCCCTCAAGTCTCGGCGGGACGAACGACAGGCTTCTGCCGATCGCCGGATCGTCGATGTTGCCCGCCAGGCCGAAGAGCGCCTAGGCCGCCTCTACCCGGCTATTGAAGCCGGGACGATCGACGGCACCGACCCGAGCCTCAAGGAGCGGGTGTTCTCGCCGAAGGCCGCATGCGATCGGGCGGCCGAGGCCCTAGACTACGCCAGAAATCCAGCGCAAACCCGATCGAAATCGACCCTGTGGCCATCGAAATACTCCTCAGACACTAGGCTTCGGCCAAGATATTGCCGACCCGTCGTCGTCCCGCTTCTTCCGTTTCTACAAGCTGCTTGATGATACGCCGCACGCGTAGAGCGCCTGCGTCCGTGGGCAACATCACCGGCCGCATCTCGTGCAAATCGCCATTCCGCATTTCGGCTTGTACTGCCTCCAACATCGATCCATCTTCTCTCTCGATAGCGGCAACCTGAAAATCGGCGATCTGACGATCGAGTTCGAGGTTATCGAGGTCGAAATCGCGGGTGAACGATATGAAATAATGCGTTTTGTTGTCGCTCTCCGGAGTCGCTATGTGCGCAAAGCGATAGAACGGGGCGGTCGCTAGATCCCCCCCAACCGGAGCGGTCGCCATCTCAAATGTCATGACCTGGCCGGGATGCCACCGTATGCGGTACTGCAGATCGACACGATCGATAGAGCTGTTGAGCATGTGCGGGGGAGCCGGCGCATTGAACTGAGACAAGACAGTCATGACTTCATTGTTCGTTTCCGTGACCTTTATGTCGCTGCGCTCACATGCCCCGCTCGCGAATGAGCCCAAATGCAGATAGTCGGTATGTGTAAGATCTAGCAAATTGTCGACAAGAATGTCATGGCGATAGTTTGCTTCCAGATAGCGGTGAACTGTCTTGAGATTTGGCGCGGTCATGTACGAGAGATCTGGAATGACGTCGGGAGATGCCTTTTCGGGGTCGCCCGGCCATAGCCAGACCAAACCGTGTCTTTCGATCACCGGAAAACTTCTTACTCTATTGTTTGGCGCGATAACATTGCCATGAGGATTGTGAACGCAACTGCCGTCCGTGTTGAATTGCAGGCCATGATACCCGCATTGGACGACATCATTCAGCAGTTTGCCCCGACTTAGCGGCGCGAAGCGATGCGGACACCGGTCCCTGAGGGCAATGACTTGCCCGGCCTCGGTACGATAGAGCAGGACAGGCTCATCAACGATCACCTTACGACGCAATTGCCGATCAATCTGCTCAGACAAGGCACAGACATACCAAACGTTGTGCTGAACACGCATCTCGAATCCTTTCCAGGGTGTTGTTGATTGTCCCGCAGCAAGCCGTTTTATGAAACGGCCGCTCTCTCAGAAGCCCGGTAAAATTCAAACCACGGACGCAAGATGCGGCGGGTAGCAAGATGCCCAAACGCATTCCATGGCCCCTTTCCCCGACTTGATGATTGATTAGCGATGGCGCCTACGGCTCCGATTGCCAACGCAACGACGACAAAACTTCTTTCAAAAAACTGCTACCTTCGGTGCTGCAGCGCGATGATGAGCTTCAACTATTTTGATAGAACGACGACTCTACGTGCTATCATTGACACCAATCAAAAACCTAACTCAATGGAGGGAGCGTGGTTGTGCCCACGGCAGCGGAGCTGGCCGCGGACTTAGCGTTTCTGGAGTCGCAATATTCGAATGTGCCGATCCATCCTAAGTCCGAAGCCGAGCGGAAGTTCGAGCACGAACTGGAATTCGAGCACATGGCCCTTGAGCTTGGCACAAGGCTCGATCGCGATCATGCCGCGACCGCTCTGAAACGAGATTGCAGTCGCAACGATGTAGGGGTCGTCGGCCCATGTGGCTTTAAAGAGATTCCGTGGACGGACGGGTGTCCGCGCGACAGCCGCGGCCAAGGATACGGCTCTCATGGAAAGCAAACGTTGGAGAGGTTCTGCGTCTCATAGAGCGACTAACCACTAGTGGGAGCAATGAAGAGCATGAAAGCGGCGAAGCGCCCATAGCCATCCTGCCGTTCTTCTTCGTCAACGAGAACAGCCTGACTTATGTCTACCTGCCGAACGCTACCGAAGCCGGCTTCTCGAACAGGATGAACAAACAGGTTATCGCGTAGAATCAGCTTGACGTCTGGGCCTACGGGACGCACTTCGCGCATTTTTTAAACTCTATCGGCTCGGTGACGGAGAGTCCGGACCAATCGGCGTCAAAGGATCGCCTCCTGGCTAAACGAGCGCGGATACCGCACCCGCACGGGCGGCCTGTTCGGCGTCGCCGCTGTGCCCATGATTCTGACGAACACGGTCCCATATTGGCGAATGGATCTTGAACAAACGCTACGCCAAAACGCAGTGCGAGAATCCCGGCAGCGAGCATATCGTCATCGATGTTCCGCCGATTATATCAAAGAGCGAATTCGACGCGGCCACCGCCTCACTGAAGGGCCGAGATCCCCGCGCCGCTGCGCCTCGGATCGTGACTGGCCCGTTTCTTTTGAGCAGTTTAACGGTCTGCGCATCCTGCGGCGGGCGATGACGATGCGACAGGAACGTCGAAATCTGGCGTCGCTCATAAATATTACGCCCGCTCAACCTGCGTTCGCCAAGGCATGTGCCTGCGGTATGCGCTAGTCAATTCCGGGAGGAACGTTTCAGAGATGTATCGGAAGAGTTGACGATATCCGCGGCGATTTTTTTAGCCGTCAGGTTTATGACCGATACCCATTATATCCCGGCAATAGGACATGCCGCTAACGAGAGCACAGCAGCCCTTCTGCGCGAGGTCGGCCAGCAACCCGGGGGGACCACCGTGACGGCGGACCGATCCGAGGACGTGGTGAACCTTGCCAGGGAGGATTTTAAGTTCGGCCTGCAAATCAGCCGTAACCGCCGCCATTAACTCGTCAAGCCGGTGTCCCCAATCGGACTTGTTGAGTTCACCGATCCCCACCTGCAATGCATGTTCGGTATCATAGATTTCAATTAGGATATCTTTGGCAACGAGAATGCGGTTGTTCTTCAAGGCCTGGCTCAGCGCCATCCGTTTATCTTCGAGGTGATCCAGCACCATTGGCACGGTGATCGCATAGGCTGTCGCCGCTAGATCTTTGGCGTTAGAACCCTGGGCTATCTTGGTCGCGAGACGGATTTGCTGCCACGGTGTTTTCAAGCGCTTTTCCGTCATCGTGAGCGCGAATGGCAGCGCTTCAGGATGCTTTGTCGCGAACGCATCCAAAAGAGCTCGCACCTTGGCAAGCGTTTCACCCTCGAGATTATCTATCGTGGGTGGCAGCACCTCGTTGAAAGCGACAATCGCGTCCCGCGCCCGCATGGCGGACAATATCTTCGTTAGATCGCTAATGCAGCCGTGAGAACTTGTATATTTAGCGAGGCCACTTCGCACCCGCTCAGTCCCCTCGGGGGACGCCAGAATCCCTTCGACGCTTTTGACGACCTTGGATTGAAAGGCAGCGGCAACGAGTCCAGCCTCCTTCAGATCGTTCGCAACGATTAATGGCCTCATCTGGTCATCATAATCGCGCGCCATGGCTGGCAACACAGTCAAGCTGATCCAGTCCCAGATCGGCGCCAGCGACCCTCGCGATATCTGGCCGGAATTCGCACGCTCGGCCGCGCGATCGACGAACAGCGCTTCTATGGGCTTGAAGAAATAGCGCGATGGATTGCCGACCCGGCTATGAGACTGCCCGTCTTTTCGAAACTCCGCGCGCAATTCTGCGAGGATCGCCTCGAAGCCAGAGATATCCTGTCCATACATCTGCATCCGCTCGATTTCGGCGAGCAGGCTGCTGCGTGACTGCCGCGGCAAATGTCCGAGATATCCTCGGACTCGGTCTGCTGGAATTCTATCCTTTGTTGTCATCTGGAAAGTCCTAAGACTAGTTCTTTCATCGCGATGCGTGCAAAGGTCGCGTACTTGGACCAAATAATTGAGCGGGCGCTGGATTTAGAGTACAATCATAACGTTAGCAATCAGGGATTGACGGCCGCCGAACGCCTGCTCATCGCGTCGAACAGATCAGATGTCGGCCTTGAAGGAACCAGTCTTTGCACCGTCGACAGGCCATGCTTGCGATAATCATCCATAACAAGATCGCGACCTTCTGGAGCGGGAGTCTTCTAGGAGATCACAAAGCCTACGTATGTCTGTCGGGTGAGGTCGATGAAACTTTACGGTGGCTGCGAGCTCGAATGATGCCTCCCTTCCGCAAAATAGCGGTAATCTCGTTTGCCAGCAGCGGCTTTGAATAATAATAGCCTTGGATAGTGCGGCATCCCCAGCTCCTCAGCAGCTTCAACTGCTCAGCATTCTCAACGCCCTCGACGACGATATCAAGTTTGAGTTCGCGCGCGAGGCCGACGGCGGCCTTGACAATTATCCTGCTGTCGGACGACTCCATCATTCCGAAGATGAAATTCTGCGCTATCTTGATGCGGTCAACGGGGAAACGGCGAAGATAGTCTAGCGACGAATATCCGGTGCCGAAATCGTCGATCGCAAGGCGAAATCCCTCCTTGCGAAGTCGGAGTAGTACGTCATTGTGCTCGCCCGATGCTTCCATGAGAACGCTTTCCGTAAGCTCCAGCTCGATCAGCTTCGACGGCAACCCTGTTTCTTCCAAGACTGCGGCGAGATTCGCTTCCAGTTCGAGCGGCGTCTTGAACTGTAGCCCCGACAGGTTGATGGCAATCAGCTTTGGCGCCAGGCCGGCATCGAGCCATTTCCTTGTCTGCCGGCAGGCTTCGCACATCACCCAATTGCCGAGAGCAACGATCATCCCGCTGCGCTCGGCAATCGGGATGAATTCCCCCGGCGAAATCAAACCTCGTTCGGGATGACGCCAGCGAACCAGCGCCTCCAGGCCGACAATGCGACCAGTATCAGCATCTACTTGCGGCTGATACATGAGAAAGAGCTGCCCGGACACGATCGCCTTGCGAAGCTCCGCACTAAGCGTAACTCGTGCCCGCACTTCACTGTCCATCGCTTCGGTGAAGACCCGATACGTTCCCCGACCTTCCGCCTTGGCCCGGTACAGCGCCAGATCCGCATGCGACAAGAGCATTTCCGCGTCTGTAGACTCTGCTCCGTATACCGCAATCCCGATACTCGCTCCGGTGCGAATTTCGTCGCCGCCGATCAGGAACGGAGCGCCGATGGTATTCAGCACTTTGTCTGCCAGCACGGCGGCGTCCGCAGGTTCACTGATGTCGGTGTCGATAAGGGCGAACTCGTCGCCGCCGAACCGCGCCACGGTGTCTGTTATACGGATAGCCGCCTGTAGCCTCTCGGCGACGGATTGCAGCAACAGGTCGCCAATCGGATGGCCGAGCGTGTCGTTGACATCCTTAAAGTGATCGAGATCGAGATAAAGAACTGCAAAGTTCTTCCCGCCTCGTCCTACCCTGGATATTTCGCGTCTTAACGCGTTCACAAATGCTCGACGATTGGCAAGTCCCGTCAAATGATCGAAATGGGCCATTTGGGAGATCTGGTCTTCTGCCTTCTTACGTTCAGTAATATCCTGCATTGTGCCGATGGTCCGCACATGGCGTCCTTCCGCGTCGTAGGCGTTCCGGCCGATGTTGTGAACCCATTTGATGCTGCCGTCGTCCATGACCAATCGATGCTCGCACATGTAGTCCCCGTGATTGGCGGTACTGTTGGCAAATTCCTCCTCGAACGTAGCGCGGTCATCGGGGTGGACACGCGACAAATATGCTTCGTACGACCCATCAAACGCCTTCGGGTCCACTCCAAGAATGCGGTAACTTTCCGTGGAGAGGGTCGAAACATCGCTACAAGCGTCAAACGTCCAGCTCCCGAGATGGGCGAGTTCCTGGGCTTCAGCCAACTCCGCCTCACTCGCTCGCCGCTTGTCCTCCTCAGTTTGGCGTCGCTGATTAAGAATTCCAATTCCAATTTTATCCGCCAGCTGCTGCGCAAAGGCAATTTCGTCCTGCGCCCAGCTGTGCGGCTTGTCCACATGCTCGAAGCGAAGAATTCCCAGATTTCGGCCGCCAACCCGGATCACGGCATCCAGCATCGGTGTGATCCGCAGCGGCTTCAGATAGTCTTCGACATATTCGGCCATTCTTGTATCGGGCAGGGCATCGTCGACGGCGACATCGGTAGCCTCCTTCAGCGCCTCACATTCGTGACGGTATTCGCTCTCGCTCAATATCATTCCGGCGGAATGCGTTCCGCTTGAGGCCTCGTAGAGATCAATGCAAACCAGTCGCGTTTCGTCGACGTTGAATCGCCAAACGATCGCTCTTTCGCAGCCTAGCACCGCAACTGCTTCCTCGGTGATATGGCGCGCCAACGATTCGATATCGTCGGACAGGTCCATTCTGCTGATGACGCCAATGGCACGCATTTGCTCTCTAGCGCGTGCGAGCGTGGCCTGCGCACTCTCGACGGCGCGCGACGTTCGGTCACGTCTACCAAAACTCCCGAAACTTCCACCAGCGTGCCTGTGGCGTCTTGCTCGGGCGTTTATCGATTTTTTAACCAACAGCAACCTCCCCCTGATGTGTCGACGCAGCGAAATTCGAAGGTGCCCCGGCGCCGCTTCGTGCGGCTAAGAACGAGGCCTCGACAAGGCCGCGATCATCGGGATGGACGCGCTTGAGGTACAGTTCCGGGTCGGCAACTAGTTCAGCCGCGCTACTTCCAAGCATTGCTACATTGTCCGAGACATGGACCAGGCGCGGCGGGAACGTTTCTGTCGAAAATCGATCGAAGATGCATTGGACAAGTTCTCCAGATGATTTTTAGGCGTGATGGCCGCACCGATCATATCTGCCGGAACAGTCGCGGCTTCCTTTTCGACGAGTGCCAATGACCTCTCTGCATGGCAATCGTCAACGGAACCCTGACCAAGCAGCTTTCCATCAATCAGGACCGGGGCCTGAAGGATCGACTCAATCCTGAACATATCGAACACTTCCCTGGCGGCACCGCGGGTATCCCGTCGCAAAGCCTCAATCGGCTTCCCCTCCTGCAATGGCTTCTGCCATTCCGTCACTTCGGGAGGTTGGCTGGCCGGCAACGACGCAAGATACTCCGGGCGGACCTCGACTGGTATTCGCGAAGGCCTGGGTGCGATCTCGCCCGACGAACACGGCAAGACCGTCCGACGGCCCGACTTCAATCGGGACGTAACCATACAGAACGAGGACGCCGCGTATGTCGCAGGCTTATGCCGCGCGTACCTTGCTCAGGAATTCATCGACCGCATTGCGCAGCATGCCGGACTGATTGTCGAGCTCGCGGGCGTTCGAGAGCACGTCGGATGCCGCCTTGCCGGTAGCGGCGGCCGCCGTGGTGACGCCGCCGATATGAGTGCTGATCTCGCTGGAGCCGGCCGCGACCGACTGAATATTGCGCGCGATCTCGCGAGTGGCATCGCCCTGCTGCTCGATCGAGGTCGAAATGCTGACGGTGATCTCGCTCATCTGCGCAATGGTCTCGGTGATGCCGCCGATCGACACCACCGCGTCGCTGGTCGAGGCTTGCATCGCCGCGACCTGGGCGGAGATTTCTCCGGTCGCCTTGGCGGTCTGGTTGGCCAGCGCCTTGACCTCGGAGGCCACGACCGCAAATCCGCGGCCGGACTCGCCGGCGCGGGCTGCTTCGATGGTCGCATTGAGCGCCAGAAGATTGGTTTGGGCAGCGATGCTGTGGATCAGCTTGACCACCTCGCCGATCTTCTCGGCACCGGTCGACAGCGCCCGCACCGTCGCATCGGTGCTCTCGGCGTCGCTCACCGCCTTCCTGGCGATCTCGCTCGAACGCGCCACCTGGCGCGAGATCTCGGTGACCGAGTTCGACAGTTCTTCCGCCGCGGCGGCGACCGTTCCGACATTACTAGAGGCGCTTTGCGACGCCGCGCCAACGGTCGCGGCGCGCGCACTGGCGTCGCTTGCGGTGGAGGTCATCGACTGGGCCGTGATTTGCATGCCCGCGGCCGCCGACGCCACTGAACGAACGATGCCGTTGACGCTGCGTTCGAAGTCGCTGGCGATATTTTCCATTGCTGAACGGCGCTCCGCCGCAGCACGCGCCTGCGCTTCCGCTTCGGCCTTTTCGAGCCCGCGAATTCGGATCGCATTGTCCTTGAAGATCTGCACCGTTGCCGCCATCGCGCCGACCTCGTCGCCGCGGCCGGTGCCGGGAATCTCGCCGTCCAGTTGGCCGTCGGCCAGCGCCTGCATCCGGTCGCCAAGCAGGCCGAGCGGCTTGCTGATGCTGCGACCGATCAGCCACGCAATGCCGCCGCCGATCACCGCGATACCAAGAATGGCAAAGCCCAGGGTCCACGCGATCGGCGTCATCTTGGCGTCGAGATCGTCGAGATAGGCACCAGTCCCGAGCAGCATGTCAAAGCCTGGCACGTCGACGGCGTAACTGACCTTGCGGATCGGCTTTTCCTCGCCGGGCTTCGCAGATTCATAATACACCAGGATCGATCCGTGAGCCTGGACGCCATCTATCAATTCACGCGACAGCTTTCTGCCGTTGGTCACTGCATCCATGCGGTTGACGCCGATCTGTTTGGGATCGGGATACAGCAACGTGATGCCGTCATACGAGGTGCCGAACAGATAGCCGGCGCCCTTGTCGTAGGTCATGGAATTACCGCGGCGACCGAGTTCGGCGATTGCCTGCTCCTTGGTCATCTTGCCGGCGTCGACTTCTTTCTTGAGCCCGGCAGCCGTGCTGAGGCCCATATCGACAATCGCCTTGGCCTGGTCGAGGCGCGCATTCAGCATCTCGCGCTGCATCAGATAACCGGCCAGCGCACCGGCAACACAGAGGCCGAGCAGCGTCACGCCCACCAAGATACCGAGCTTGGGAGTAATCTTCAGGTTACTGAGCTTCACAGTGATCTCCGGGGATTGGGCAAGACCGCAATTGGCGGGACGAATTGCGTCACGGTATAGTGAAATGCTTTAGCACTTGGTTACCATCAATCCCCGTGGGGGTTTGGGTACCATCACTCCTGCGTGGAAGTACGGAGCGAAAAAATGCCGCCGCGCGCGGCCGGAAGAACGGCAAATCAAGACGCTGGAATCGGGAGGCGCCGGCGATCATTCGCAGTCTGAATCAACACCGAAGTGTCGAGAATGAAAGGCCGAAGTTCAAAGCGGTGACGCCGGAGGCGCAAATTTCACAACCGCCGGCGGAAGCTATGCCTTCGAACGAGAAGCGCTCGACCCGATCAATGCCGAGATCGTCGAAGCGCCGGCTAATGAAGACGAATTCGCCGCCGCCCGAACCGCCGACGCCATCTGCGCCAAGGGCCCCCGATCTCGAAGAAACGGCGAACGGACGACGCGGAGACGGCGGTCCGAAAAGGCTGACGTCGAAAATCTTCGCCGGATTCCCATCCGACGACACCAAGGGAAGGTCCGTGCCCGAGCATCACGTCTTGCGCTAAAAAATGGCCCGACCACTTTAGTGGCCGAGCCTAGTCTTGGGAGGAACGCCTATCAGGGCGGACCGACGGCGCGCAAGCGCGCTGCGATCCGGCGGATAGTAAGGACCGAAGCGTTGGTCCAATATAAAAGCGCCATCGCCGGTGATATATGAAGTTTATCAATAGAATTGCGGCACCTTGGCATTTCGATGTCCGCGGCCAAGAGTTGCCGCTTCTCGCTTACGAATTGCCCATCCAGCGCTAAGCATTCAGATCAAAATCTCGAACACGAACTGAGAGCTAGATTGCTGATCAAATTCGGCGAGTTGTCCGCGCAGCGAATCGATCAGGGCGATCCGCTGTCGGAACAGAACGCTCGGGATGTGGTACTTGCTCCGCGTCCTCTGGCAAGAAGACGGGCTGCCTCAAAGAGTATGTCACGCCGGATCGGAACGATGGAGCTGACGACTCTCGATGCGGTCGCTTCGATAGAGAAGAGCGATCTTGTCTGTCGCGTCCAAGATGAGAACGATCGTAGGAAACAGTTGATCCTTTTTTGACGGCGAAAAGGGGCTCGCTCAACGAGAAACGCGTTCCGCTTGCAGTCGAAGCGGTTCAGTCCGCGACCTCAGGACTGCCGATAGGGGAAATAACTATGTGCGAGTTCCGAACGCTGATAAACGTGTCGAAGGCCTGGTGGTGGGCAATTTTGCCTGAATGAATTCGATTCGTGCCCAAAAAGGTCGCGCCGATCTCAAGCCGACCTTTTGATGCGCGAATACGGCTTGCGTGCTCGATGGGCTTCGCAACGATTGCCAGCGGGGAGCATCACAACCAATGAAGTATCTCATCGTCGGCTGCCTCGTGCTTATCTCATTGCCCGCTTTGGCTCAATTATATCAGCCCGATATATTTTGCACGAGCGCTGCGGCCGCCGCAACTTTTAAAGTTGAGTGAGGTGGAAACATAACCAACAGCGACAAGGGACAGACCACCGTTAGCTACCAAAAATGATTATAGCGAGCGGCTGAATAAGTGCTTTATCTGAAAAACTTCGACGAGCTTCGAGAAGTATGGGGACCAGCACGAAGGGTTCAAGATGAAGCGGCTGTTCAATGAAGAACAACGAATATGCGACCTATTATGAGTTGAGAAAACGCAATGCACGTCGGAGCAAGAGTTCTTGCGACACATCAAGTGGTTCATGGAAAATTGAATGGTACGGGCTCCGGCGATGCATGAATGCGTGGCGCTAGGGTAACCAACGCCCTAGCAGGACGTACCGCCCGACCCATCCAATTGCCCACAACCCAAGTCCGACGGCGAGTGTTACGGCCTGCTCCTCCGGCGTGGTGCCGACTATGTGAAAACTGCCGAGCACGGCAACAACGACGCCGGCTAAGAAAAGTATCCAGTACGAAGCGTGAGCGAGACGTTCAATCAATGTGACACTCTCGCAACGTTGCTATTCGTTCACAGGTTGTTCTGTGGCGGGGCACTGAACTTAGCCATGGTGCTTGATGTGTTCAAAAACGTGCAAGCACACTTGGCAGCCAAGCTCGACGAGATCGAAGCCACGGGGGCGAATATCCATAAGGCACCCGACAAAAACTTGTCGGCTTTTGGGTATTACGCTGGGCTAAGCGGGGCCGTGATATCCTGATATAAAGATCTAATCCGCTCCAGCCGTGTCGTGCTGATCGTCGCCCCCTTCTCCATGCTTCCCAGGGCGTCGCGCAGCTCGCGAAGTCCGCCCGTGCATGCCTCGAGTGCCTGCACGACATCGCTCGTCGAGGATTCCTGTCGGGCAACCAAATCGGCGATGGCGGCGAGCCTTTCGCTCATGCCCCGAATGTCGCCGGTTATGGACTTGACGGATTTCAGTGACTCCTGCGAGGCGGACTGGATCTGCGCCACCTGTAACGCGATGTCTTCGGTCGCGCCGGAAGTCTGCTTTGCCAGAGCCTTGACTTCGGTCGCTACGACAGCAAATCCGCGGCCGATTTCACCGGCTCGCGCCGCCTCGATGGTGGCATTTAGTGCGAGCAGATTCGTTTGGCTGGCTATCTTCCTTATGAGCGAAACGACCGATGATATCTTCTCGACCGCAGTGGCGAGCGTACCGGAATTGACCAACGCCAATTCGACGTTTGCAGTTATTTGACTGATCGTCTGTGCAGCGGATTTCGATTGTAAAGAGATTTCGGCAATGGAAGCCCTGACGGCTTCTGAAGATGTCGCCGCATTGCGGGATCCGTTCTCGATGTGGACGCACGAATCGGTCGCTTGAGAGATAGCCACTCGTGCGTAGGCAACGGAATTGACCGACGTATCCAGAAGATCGTCGATGGATGTCTGGTGTTCAGGATTGGATAGCGCGCCGTATACATCGTCTGGTGCTGACGGTGACGGGTTTCCCCCTCGTACCTCGAATGCCGTAATCTCCTTGGCGAGCTCGTGCAATATCTGGTCGGCGGTAAGGTTGATCGCTTTTTTCGTTCCGAGATAGTGGGCAAATCGGCGTTGTGCAGACATTTTGCATCCTGGTCGGAAAGCTTTGCGCGTGTTGCTATTCGGCTTCGTCGGAGCCAAAGACGATATTCTAATTCGATATCTAGGCTGGGCAGCGCGTGGGGTCGAGCGCGATTTCGTGAGGTTCGGCAAGGAGACCTTCGATCTTCCTCTGGCGCATATAGTCACCACCACGATAGAACTCGACGTTACGAGCGGTGGAACTGCTGACGATGATTGCTGCCAAATCGGTCGACGCTGACATAACGATGCCGTCTCCGTTCCATGCGAGAATTTTGCCTACGCACTCCTATCATCAAGAGCATCGTCACTCCACAAAATAGTTTAAGCTTAAACTACCTCGTTAGCAGCTTTTTGGAAGATATTTACCCGACTCTGTCGGTCTGCCGCCCGCGGCGCCAGTTTTTCGAGTTTGGTACTTAAATGTCGCCCGAAGGGGAACTGCTTCGAGATACTAACCTCTGGCAGCCGAACCACATGCTTTAAACCACGCGTCGAACCGCTATTTCTCCCGTGGCGCTGCCGAGCCAGATTCACTTCGATACCGATCGGCGTTCTGCGCCGGTGGCCGGGCATAGTCGATCTGCAGGTCGCCGCGGTCGTTAGCGGTTGGCATCTCGGAAAATTGCTCTCTAAACCCTACGGCAGCGGACGCACCGCTTCTTCATTACTGGACCAGCGGGATGTCTGGCGGCAGTAATGTGTGCTAATTTAGTAAGCTACGTTACGTAACAATTTGGCGATGAAGAGCCCCGCTAGGTGGGTCCAGCTCGATATAGCTTTCGTGCAGCGTCACAGCCTGTTTCCGGCCATCCAAAAGGACCCGAAAGGAAGACCCGGTGGGACTTAATCCGACGATTATGCCTGCGCAGCTCTTAAGCCTGGGGCAACGTTCGATTCCCAGCGCGGATAACCTAAACCTAGAGCCGACTTTCAAACGCTTATTACGGGGTTGGTTTTTCATAGCATCACAGCCGATTGGTCCCAGATTTCAAAAGTGATCCATCCCTCCGCTCTTGGGTATCACCTGCGCAGCCTCATGTCCGCAGCTGCTACAGTATGCGCCACGCCGCTTCCGCCGGCCGACTATAGCTTCACTGGGGTCGACTTCGCCGCAAGACCCGCATGTGTGATGCGGTACGCCACACTGCTCCCGCTGTGGCTGCTTTCAATCCAGCCCTTGTTTAGAAGGCTCGCAATCAGCTTCGGGCTATCCGGCAGCGCGATGGCCTTTACCCATCCCGCGCCCCGCAGGTGCTGCATGAACTGGCGCTCTCGGTGATTGGCGGACATCATTTCTTCGTCTTCTGCCACCAATTCAACAGGCCAAACCAACTAGAGCCGCTCCGACGGGCGGCGGTCTCCACCATTTTAAGACCGGCGGCTAGGAGATCGTCATCGTGCGTTTTCCTAAGCGCGCGGACCCACACCACGAACCTGAACAGGCCGATTTTAGATCGACCCAAGCGAAGCCGTCGCCGCAACCCAGCTCTCATGCTCTTCTCAATAGGTCAGGCGAGGCAATCCGCAGCAGAAACTTCATGACAGGATTCGCCGAAGCGCACCCGGTGTGACGCCAAATCGTTTATAAAATGCCGTCGTCATGTGAGCTTGGCTTGAGAATCCGACCGTGTATGCGATCTCAGCCAGGGGGTGTTTTCCCTTCGCGATCAGCTCGTACGCTCGGGAGAGGCGACGAGCAAGAACGTATTGATGCGGAGAGTTTCCTAACATCTCGGTAAACGCATGTGCAAAAAAGAAACCACTTAGTCCGGTCGCATGTTGCGCAAGCTCCTCGACTGATAGCGAAGATGCGAGGTTCTCCTCGATAAACTCTAAAGCCGCGCGGATCTGCTGGGGTGCAAGCCGATAGCGACGCGTCTTGGCTTGCATCTCGTTGCATTTCATAAGACGGCCAATCGCCTGGAGCACGAAGCTCGCCGCGACGAGGGGCACATCTTTGTCCTCCTGCAGGAGCATCCTCCTAAGCTGCCGCGCGTGCGCTTCGACCAACGGGTCGATTAGATTAAACGAAAAAGCGGGTAACGGCCCCACAATTCCGGCTTCTTCAAAAAGACGATTAGCGGAACCGACATCGATACTGGCAAGTTCGCAATCGAGCGATTTTTCTTTTCTAACTTGGATAGTGGAGCCGGCGGCGACGAAATAAAGTGATCCTGATAGCATTACATTACTCGACCACCTCGCGGCGTTGAGGCGCGTATCTACGATCCCGGGAGTGAGATTCACTCCGACAAGATGATGTTCTAGATCGATATGTTCTCTCGAACGTTTCGCGGGCGAATAGAATATCGTGCCATAATCGTATTTGGTCTGCCAACGTGTTTCAGCAACAGACGCTTCACCTCGGTCCACACTTTCAGGAATGGGGTAATGCCTCCCCAAGCTCGAAACAGACAAGCTAGATGCCTTGAGTGGGATGTCCGAGCTGGTCACATCTTTCGCTCCACACCTCGTTAACTTATCGATCGATCACACTATTACTTTCGGTCAAGCACTGTTTCGAGCTTGCGCTTCCGCATCACGGATGGCACGCCAAACCTTGTGGGGTACCGCGGGAACGGCGATATCAGTGATTCCGTACGGCGACAGTGCATTAAGCACGGCATTGATTATGGCGGCGGGTCCAGCGGTATTGCCTGCCTCGCTCCCGCCCTTGGCCCCTATCGGATTGAGTTTTGTAGGCACCGGTGCCCACCGAGATACAATGTCAGGCATGAAGTCCGCACGGGGCATGGCGTAATCCATAAAAGAGCCCGTCAACAGCTGCGCGGTGCCCGGCTCGTAGAGCACTGATTCCAGAAGCCCCTCACCAACGCCTTGTGCGATCGAGCCGTGCAATTGACCATCGAGAGTAAGGGGATTGATAGCGGTGCCGGAATCGTCGACGGAATAGATACGATCAAGTCTTGTGACACCGGTCTCAGGATCGATCTCGACCTCAGCAATCATGCAGCCGTTGGGGAAAGTGCACGGTCCAGGATCGCTGCCTATAGCGTCGAGGCCAACGCCGAATTCAGCCGGGAGGCCCTCCGGAATATAAGATCTTTCGGCTACCTCGTGAAAGCTCAGCCCACGGTTGGTCCCCTTGACGAGGAAATGCGCATTCTCAAAGACGACGTCGTCCTCCGTGACTTTCATCGCCCAAGCGGTTATCCGACGAGCTTTGCGTATTACCTCATCAACGGCAACTTTCAATGCCGCACCACCCGTACTCATCGAGCGCTGGGCAAATGAGCCGCGGCCGAACAGAACCTGATCGGTGTCGCCGTGAAACAGACGCACTTCCTCGATAGGAACGCCGAGCCAAGAAGACACCATCTGTGCAAACATCGTCTCATGGCCTTGTCCGGTCGCGAACGTACCTGCGTAGATAGCGACAGCCCCGTTTTCTCCGATGCGGACCTCCATTCTTTCAGAAGCTTGGCCCGCGCGTTGACAGTGAAAGCAAAGACCGATTCCTCGAAGCAAACCGCGGCGCTCGGAATCCGCCTTTCGGCCTTCAAACTCTTGCCATTTCGCCAGGGCGAGCGCCTTATCGAGCACGCCCTCAAAATCACCGCAGTCGTAAACAAGACCACCCGGAGTGCGATACGGCATCTCCGACGAGCGAATGAGATTGCGCCGTCGGAGCTCAATTGAATCGATTCCAATCTCCGCCGCCGCCTTCTCCATGAGGCGCTCCAACACAATGGTTGCTTCCGGCTTGCCAGTGCCTCGATATGGACCGAGCTGGCACGTGTTTGTAAAGATCGCACGCACTTTGGAATGTATCAGAGGAATTCGATAGGGACCCGGGTAGTTCAAGATTCCCTGAAGTGGCGGAACTCCCGACGCTGAGGCGGGGTATGCTCCAATATCCGCCAAGACGTTAGTCCGGAGCGCAAGGACATGGCCATCGGCGTCGAGCGCCATTTCTGCGTTGGCAATCTGGTGGCGCCCATGCATGTCCGCAGCAAAATTCTCGCTGCGATCGCCCGTCCATTTGACAGACAGGTTGAGCTTGGAAGCGGCCCACACCACAAGCACTTCTTCAGGGTAAACCTGCCCCTTGAGGCCAAATGAGCCACCAATGTCATTGGCTTGTACCTTAATGGCGTACGCAGGGATGCGCAGAGAGCGGGAGATAAAATGCCGCACTTGGAACGGGTCTTGGGTGGTCGAAACCAGTGAGAATCGACCGCTGGAGGCCTCGTAGAACGCGATCGAAGAGCGTGGCTCGATAGGACTACCATTTGCGCGTGGGTAATGTACCGCCACCTTCGCTACATACTTGGCCGCGGAGAATTGTTCATCGACCAAGCGGCTGTCACCAGCTTCCAGAGCAAAGCTAACATTGCCCTGAGCTTCGTCCCAAACCTTCGAAGCATTGTCCTCATTCGCGTCGCTAAGCGTGACGGCGGGGAGCGGATCATAATCGACCACAATCCGTTCAGAAGCGTCTCTTGCGGCGTTCATCGTCTTCGCGACAATAAAAGCGACAGGGTCGCCGACATGCCGCACCTTTCCGATAGCGAGCAGCGGTTGCTCGGGTACGAAAGGCTTACCGACGGTCATCGGCGGCGTCCACACGCAGGGCAATCCTCCGACTTTCTCGCGGAGGATATCTTCGCCCGTCAGAATCAGAAGAACGTCGGGTGCTGTCAGCGCATCACTGACATCAATGCCGCGTATGACGGCATGCGCATGAGGAGAACGCAAGACAGAGGCGAATACCACATCTCTCGGATGCAGATCGTCCGCGTAGCGCCCGCGGCCGGTTAGAAGACGTCCATCCTCTACACGTTTCACCGGCGCGCCTATACCCGTGTCCCCGATTGGCCTCGTGCTTTGCGTCATCCCAAATTCCTATCTCGCGCGTCACTCTTGCACAGGGCCAAATCCATGCGATCTTTCAGTCAACAAGAACCGTACATGCCCGATCACGAAGTCCAATTTGCACCTGGTCGCCGACAGAGAACCTGTTGCTGCGCCCACACCGCGCCCTAAGCATCTGACCTCCCACAACTAGCCGGTACTCAAACGCATCGCCCAAGAACTGTACCGTCTCAATTTTTCCTAACCAATTCGGATCTCCGTTGGGCTGCGGTGAGGATAAGCTAATTCCCTCAGCTCTAATCGCTGCGGTGGCTTGGGTACCCTCCTGCATTGGAAAACGTCCGTATGCCGTAAAAGGCGCACCCCAGTTCGTCCTGGTTTCAAATCGAAAACCATTTTCGCCATGGACCAACTTGCTTTCTTTTGTGGCGATGATCTGCACTTTCATCAAATTTGCAGATCCTAAAAAGGAAGCGATAAATTGATTACGCGGGTAATCATACAAGGCTTCAGGCGCGTCTATTTGCTCGATACTTCCCTCGCGCAAAATCGCCACGGATGAGGACATGACCAGCGCTTCGGATTGATCGTGAGTAACGTATACTGATGTGACACCGAGTTGCGCCTGGAGGCGCACTAGCTCGATGCGCAGATCCTCGCGCAACTGCGTGTCAAGATTGGAAAGCGGTTCATCTAAGAGCAGCACGGGCGGCTGACTGACAAGAGCGCGAGCGAGCGCGAGTCTCTGTTGCTGTCCGCCCGAAAGCTTCGTGGCCCTGCGCTCGGCCAAGTGACCGATCTGGACTAGGCTCAGGTTATCGGAAACCCGCTTCCCAATCTCGGCTTTTGAAAAGGAGCCTCGCCTCGCACCCACCGTGAGAGGATACGCAACATTCTCCGCCGCGTTCATGTGGGGCCAGATTGCGTACGACTGAAAAACCATTCCAAGTCCACGGCGGCTGGGTGGCACACTCGTACGTTTTGCCGAAGAAAAAAGCACCTGGTCCCCCAGCGTGATTTCTCCGCTATCGGGTTGCTCAAGCCCCGCGATACATCGGAGAAGAGTTGTTTTCCCGCAACCCGATGGACCCAAAAGGGTGAAAAAATCACCCTCATTAATCGTCAGACTAACACCATTCAGCGCGGGTCTATCGCTTTCGGAAAGGCCTTTGATGTCGCGATGATAGTCTTTTCTAAGCTCAGTGATGACCAACTTCATGCGTTATATCCAAGATTTGTCAAAGCTAATGCTTCGAGGCACATCGTTACTTAATTGAGTTCTGCTCGCCCATTCGGATGACGAAAACCGCCATCACCAGCGCAATCAATACGGTGATGACACCAACTACTGAAGCGGCCTCCAGGCGACCCGAGAGCGCGTACCCAAACATGAGCAAGGGCAACGTTTCAGCGCCTGGCGCAGCCAAAAGCACCGTGGCGCTAATGTCCTTGACAGCCATCATGAACGAGATAACGAAGACGCTCGCGATCATCGGCGCAATTATGGGCGCAGTGATGCGATAGACCGTTTCGATCATTCCCGCGCCGCTCATCAAGGACGACTCCTCGAGCTCCCGAGAGATCTGCCCCGTAGACGCTTCAAACATGTGCGTTGCCAGCGGGAGCCCTTGAATCAGAAGTACGATAATCAGACCGACAGCCGAACCATTTATCCCGCGAAGCCCCGGCACATTCAGAAAGAGCGTCAAGCACGCCATACCAAGCAAAACACCTGGCAATGCCCACGGCAGCCAAATAGCAAGTGACAGAGCCGATTTCCCGTAAAACTGGTTACGCGCGATAAACCAGGCCAATGAAAAATAGACGATGGTGCCGGCCACCGAGACCACTACGCCGATTAGGGATGACTGATAGAGCGCACTCAAAAATTCGGAGCTCGAAAGAACGTCGGTCCAGTGCCGCACCGTCCATGGATGAGGAATATCAAAAAAGCCGAACAGGTTGCTAAACGAACTGAGAACGACCATCGAGAAAGGGAGCAGGACTGTGGCGGCAAGGAATAGAAAGAGTATCGCTGAAATGAAATAAGACGTCCTCGTACGCGGTTTAGGAAGGAACTTACCACCCTTACCGGTCATGGTCGCCACGGTTCGCGAGCGGTCAAGAAACATGCGATAACAGACAACTAGGAAGACGAGCACCAAAAGAAAGAAGGTGCTGAGCGCCATCGATTGCGCTTCGTCCGGCGGCGCCATGCGCAGCAAATTAAAGACACGGGTCGAATAGACAAGGACTCCCGCCGGCAAACCCAAAATCTCCTCAACCTCGAAGGATTCGAGGGACCGAATCACGCCGGCGATGAAAACCGTCAGTAGCGTTGGGGCGAGAAGCGGCAGCGTGATCCGCCACAGTGTCGTGGAAACTCCGGCCCCCGACATTGTCGATGCCTCCTCGTACGAAGAGTCAATAAAGCGCTGCGCCGGTTCGATCAAAATGACCATGATAGGAATCGTACTGAGGCTGAGATGAACCCAACTTATTCCGAACAGAGAATAAATATTGAAGTACTTCACTCCAAAGAAATAGAGCGTAACCTCGTTCAAAATGCCATAATTCGGATCGAGCAAAACGATCCAACCAAGCGTGACTGGTAGGATTGGCAAAAAGAACGCGAGCCACAGCCCCCCCATGATAACGTTCTTGCCAAAAACATCGTTCCTCGCGAGGTACCACGCGATAACGAACGCTATGGCAATCCCGACCGGATTTCGCAACGCGAGAAGAACCGAATACATCATGGAATAGAGCGTCTGCTCACTCTCGAAAGCGCGCTGCCACGGAGCGATCGAAAAATGAAAAGCCGTGAAAATATTGCCATCGCTCAAACCGCCGACGATCACTATCAAGACCGGCAGCATGCACGCCAACGCAGCTACAACAAGACCCACCCAACCAGCGACGTACAGCGCAGGCTGAACATACTTTTCGAGTTCAAATGGCCGAGATGCTGCAGCGACGTGGTTTCCCTCATGCTGTCTTGGCTGCGCTTCGAGATTGGTCATCGATCGGTCCTTAAGTAAACCAACAAAGTCTGGCGGGAGCCACATGCAATCATTTAGCACTGCTCCAGGTAACTGCTCCAGGTCACATGCATTTTTGCATGGGCGACGGGCTTACATTATTCAGCAAAAAGCAATATGTTTCAAGCTTAAAATACTTTACAGTTTAGCCGGACGATGGACGGCTCGGGCTCGGTGCCTATCGGCTTTGTGGCTTTGGGTCTTCCCTCGTTCTGCATTATGGCAGGTGAAGTTATGGTAGATCACTCGAAGGCTCCCACTTCTGGCGCTGAGCGCTCGGTCGGAACATCTCCGCTTCGCCGCGAGGATCCGAGATTTCTGACAGGGCGAGGGCGCTACCTCGCGGATGTTTCACTGCCTCGGATGTCGGTCGCGGTTTTTATCCGCTCTGATCTTCCAGACGCCCGCGTGCGAGGGATAGATGTCAGCTCTGCCCTCGGCGTTCCCGGTGTCGAGGCGATTCTTACGGCAAATGACTTGCCGCGCGCGACCCTCTGGCTTTCTAAACATCCGAACCTGAAGGTCACCCGTCAACCGGTACTTGCCGTAGATCGCGTGCGCTTCGTGGGAGAGCCATTGGGGATTGTAGTGGCCGAGAACCGGTATGCCGCTGACGATGCCTCAGAATTGGTCGTCGTCGACTACGAACCAGTCGACGGTTCCAAGATACCTCTCTTCGACCATATCCCGGATAACATTGTTTTTCGCGAGACTAAGCAGTGGGGAGAGATCGACAACGCCTTTTCCAACGCGACGAAGATCGTGTCTTCGTCCTTTCGAAATGCCCGGCAATTGGCGTGTCCACTGGAAGCGCGGGGCTGCATCGCGAGCTTTGATCCATTTTCCCGAGAGCTTATGGTTTGGGCCTCGACCCAAGTGCCGCATCGCCTGCGCAGCGACCTAGCGGCAGCCGTCGGCTTGCCCGAGAGCCGCATTCGTATCGTCATGCAGGACATCGGCGGCGGGTTTGGTCAAAAAATCCCGACCCATGTTGAAGAGGTCGCTGTCGCTCTAGCATCGATGAAACTTGGAAAGCCGGTGAAGTGGGTCGAAGATCGTCGCGAGAACCTGGTTGCCGCGCCGCATTCGCGGGATCAGGAGATAAAACTTGAATTGGCGCTGAATGACTCGTGCGAGTTTCTTGGCTTGCGCGCCGTTCTAGTCGGGGACGCCGGTGCATACTCTTTCAATAGTGGCACCTGTCTGACCGAAGCGTATCGTGCGGCCCAGGCCATCCCGGGAGGCTACAAGATCGGAGCGTACTCATACGACGTGACAATACGTCTATCCAACAAATCGCCTATTGCTCCCTACCGGGGGATCGGAGATGTGGCGGGAAACTGCGCGCGCGAGTTGCTGATCGATAAGGCTGCGCGCGAGTTTGGGGTTGACCGGTTCGAACTGCGCGAGCGGAACATAATCCGATCGGAGGATCTTCCCTCCAATTCCATTGTTGGTTGGCACCTTAGTGACGTCAGCTTCCTCGAAACGATGTCGGTTGCGCGTCGACAGTTTGCGTGCGCTTTGCGTGAGATGCCGCCGCCGCCGGAAGGGGCGATACGCGGAATCGGCATCGGTAACCTAGTTGAAGCGTCTGGCGCAGGTCCAGGGTTCCAGTCACATGATGCCGCGCGCGTAGTGATCGATCGCGAGGGCAAGGCGACTATAACGTTCGGAGCCCCGTCGATTGGGCAAGGGATTGAGACAACGATGGCGCAGGTCGCCGCGGATTCCCTTGGTCTCGAGCTTGATGACGTGGCCGTCAGCTGGACCGACTCGGCCCATGCGCCATTGAGCATTGGTGGAACGCGCGCCAGTCGAACCGCTATTATCATCGGTGGCGCTGTCGGCCGAGCTGCGCAGGCAGTAAAGCAACAGGTACTCGAAGTCGCGGCCGTTTTGTTGCAGGCTAGCGTCAACGATCTGGTTATAACAGGTGGAAAAATATGGCGCGTCGGGGAGGACGATCCAAAAATGTCGGTGGCCGATCTGGTTCGCATCGGCCTTCTCCGCACAGGGCTGCCGCCAGGCATGGAGCCCACGTTTGAGGCAACGAAGTCCTACAGTTCAGAGAAATCAAGCTTCTCCAACGCTTCGGTCGTGGCCGCCATATTGGTTTGGCCCGAGACGGGCGAGGTGCAACTGGAGCGCATCATCGCTGCGGAAGACTGCGGCGTGATGATCAATCCAATGATCGTAGAGGGGCAGTTCGTGGGTGGGGTCGTTCAAGGAATCGGCATGGCGCTATTGGAGCAGTTCGTTTACGACGAAAACGATCAACCGATCACAGGTTCATTTATGGATTACGCCTTGCCTACGGCAAAAGACACGGTTGAGGTGGAGATGACGCACATTATTACACCGTCCTCCGCGAACTGGGAAGGCGTCAAGGGCATGGGCGAAGGCGGATGCATTGCCGGCGCAAATGCTGTCGTTTCAGCTGTTGCAGATGCGCTGGCCCAGCTTGGTGCTGAGGTCGACTCTATGCCGATGACGCGAATGAAGATTTGGTCGATGTCGAAATTGTCCGCGCCGTGGATTTTGAGCCGGAGGCCCACGTAGATTTAAAAACTTCTTTTGCTCACCTCATTTGGTATCGCAATCGAATTATCTGACCGCGGCGATATCTGCAGTCAAAGCTTTTTTACGACGCGATAACAGCTGTAGAAAATGCATCTCTAGTGTGAGCCGTCCCGTTTGCATTCGCGAGGCGGCAAAAGCTCATCACATTCTCTTCGGTTATGCCCTCAGTACAGTTGAACAAGCACATCGTCGCACGATTATCTCGCGGTCTGAAGCAGCATCAAAATGTCAGCTGCCTGCTCGGTGCTTGAGGCATCACGAACTGATTATTTTATTGGCGGCGCATTTTGTCTTCAGACAAACAGCTACTCTTGATCTTACGCCGCCTCGGCTACCGCCCGCTTCGCCATTACCATCACCAAGTGGGCTCGATATTCCGCGCTCGCGTGGATGTCGGAGTTCAGCCCGTCTTCAGCTTGTTTGATGTTCGCGACAGCCTCAGGCGACCAGTTCCCGGAAAGTGCAGCTTCCATCTCGGTTTGGCGGAACACGACCGGGCCGGCGCCCGTGACAGCGACGCGCGCGCCACAGCTCGTCTTTGCAACAAACACGCCAACCACCGCATAGCGAGAGGCGGGATTCGGAAACTTTTTATAGCCTGCCTTTTCCGGAACCGGAAATGACACCGCTACAACGAGCTCGCCGGGTTCAAGCGCGGTCTCGAACATACCGACAAAAAAATCGTCAGCCTTAATCTCGCGTCGATTAGTCCTGACTGTCGCATCGAGGGCCAACACGGCGCTAGGATAGTCGGCCGACGGATCGTTGTTGGCGATCGAACCGCCTATTGTTCCGCGGTTGCGAACAGCCGGGTCACCGATATGGGAGGCCAACTTTGCCAGCGCAGGGATCAACTTGTTAACGTCGGGGTTGCGCGCGACGTCCACGTGACGAGTCATCGCGCCGATGGTGACGATTTTGCCGGACACAGTCACACCGACAAGCTCAGCAATGCCGTTCAGATCGATCAGCTCGGTCGGCTGAGCGAGGCGCTGCTTCAGCGTCGGAATCAGCGTCATGCCGCCGGCCAGGAGCTTGGCTTCGCCATCAGCGATGAGCTTATCAGCGGCATCGACGATCGATGAAGCCTTCTTGTAAGTAAAAGCGTACATACTGCTCTCCCAAAACTCGTGATCTCGAGGGGGGCGATCTCTTCAAAACCGGCGCAGCGGTGCGGCTTACTTTGCGCTCGCCATCGCTTTTGCGCCAGCTTCGATCGCCTTCACTATGTTGTGGTAGCCCGTGCAACGGCAAAGGTTGCCTTCCAGATGTTCCCGGATCTCGCGCTCGCTTAAGATAGACTGTCTCTGAGCGAGCGCGAGCGCGCTCATTACCATGCCGGGTGTGCAAAAGCCGCATTGAAGGCCATGATACTCGCGAAACGCTTCCTGCATTGGATGCATCTTGCCGTCCCTGGCCAGCCCTTCGATGGTCAATACGTTCTGCCCCTCGCACTGCACCGCCAAGATGCTGCAGCTCTTGATTGGCTCACCGTTAAGATGAACTACGCAAGCACCGCATTGGCTGGTGTCACAGCCAACGTGCGTTCCAGTCAAACCCAATTTATCGCGCAGCAGCTGCACGAGCAGCGTCCGACCTTCAACGACCGCGGACGAGAGCTGACCATTAACAGTTAAACTAATCTCAACCATCGTCGTCATCTCCAAAAAATTGGCTTCGCCGATTCCTTCAACTTGCCACGTGGTTTTCGAGGTGGCTCGCGCGAGATCGCGGGTAAGCCGACAACCGATTGCGCGGCATGGTATGTTCAAAATGTGGGCCGGTGCCTAACCGATTCATCGTCGGTGCGGTCGACTGCCCGCCTGTTTCCAGATTGGTTTTTCCGCCCCCTACGAGCCGGTAATTTGAGTGGCGCCGGGGGCAGAGCTAACCGCAGAAGCAAACTTACCGAAGAACTGTTCCGCAAGCTTGCGGCATGTAGCGTCCACAAGCCGCGAACCAAGTTGAGCGATCTTGCCGCCGACCTGTGCACTAGCGCTATATTGCAGAAGGGTTTCGTTACCCTCCTGCACCAATTTGACGTCAGCGGTGCCCTTCCCGAATCCGGCAATACCGCCGGAGCCCTCGCCGGTGATCTTGTAACTGTTGGGTGGATCGAAATCGGACAGCACGCCCTTGCCGGCGAACTTGGCCTTCACTGGGCCGATCGCCAGCACGATGTTGGCCTTAAACTCCGTATCGGATAGCTTTTCGACACTCTCGCAGCCAGGTATGCACTGCTTTAGGATGTCGGGATCGTTTAGCGCCAGCCAAACAGTTTCGCGAGATGCGGAAATCCGGTATTCGCCAATCAGTTCCATGTCTTGTCCTTGCCCAATGGCAATATGCATAAGTTGACATTTTTAGTGCGAGGTAGATGTCCTACCGCCTGAACACCAAATCATCATCATGATCGAGGCCTTCTCGACGGGACACAGCATGAACCCGGATTGATCGGCTGCCCCTCTGGCGTGTTCAATCCCTACGAAAGCACCTAGCAGATATGCAATCAGAGCTGCTATTGCAGCGAACATCAGCTACCCGTCGCCGTTCAGATCTCTCCGCATCAGCACCGCGCAGTCGAGCTGGTGGCGAGAAGCGCGTGGTCTAAGCAACGAGGATTGCATATGCTCGTCTGCGGTCGGGTCATTTTTGCAGACAATGAAATTTGGTCCAACACCTCCAAGCGCTTCCTCAAGTCGCGCACGGAACTCCTCAGGCTGATCGCACGTGTGTACGTGCTTTTTGTCCCATCCATTCGCCAATGCGAGCGCCCCTAGGTCCGTACCGAAACTGGTGGCAGTAGGCACCTTGCCGTCACCCGTTCCCCAGACCGTGTTATCAGTTATCAAGATTGTCAGATTTTTCGGACGCATGCGCCAGATCGTCGAGAGCGTGGTGGAGCCGGCAAAGAATGATCCCTCGCCCTCCACTACTAGAACCTTCCGATCCGGACGGCTAAGCGCTATGCCGAGCCCCATCGGGGCTGCGTAAGCCATGTCCATGTTGTAAATTGAGGCCGGACTGTCACCGTGCTCGTAAATCAGCCCTCCGCTGACACCAGGACCAACAATCAACGCAGCATCACCACGGGACTTCGCAACAATCAGCATTGCTTCACTGCGATTCATCAGCGGTCTCTCGTAAGATAGGGGGGAACAATCACGCCGTAACAAGTAAGTTGGCCACGGGTCGTTTGAACGCTTCGCTCAACCAGATCATCGAGCGACTCAATGTTGCTGGCGATCGAGTATGGAATGTTAAGCCCTCGAAAGACGCCCTCCGCGACCAAAAACGTCGCGCAATGATAGTCGAATAGTTCGCCAGGACCGTAACCGTGGCTAGCGACGATGAAAACCGGTGTACGCTGAGCGATGGCACGCGCCAGGATGAGTGGCGAATATCCCAGCCCCGACGATTCCATCAGGCAAATCGGGCTGCGCCCGCCAATATAGAGGCCCACCGCGGCAGCGATACCCTCATCTTCGCGAGCGCAGGGCAACATTAGGAACTTACCAGAGGATTCAAATTTTCGAATCGTCCCCGTTAGCACGCTGTCGGGGAGGTAAACGCACGAATCGATGCCGGCTCGCTCCGCACCGCGCACGATGGCGTCCGCCATGGCAGTAGCCAGAAGAGATCCCTGCCCGCTCTTGTTTGCATCAGTCATTAGTGCAGCCCCAGTGCATCGTTCGCTTCGTTGATCCGCGCGACGATCGAGGAATAACACTCCTCCCAATCATCCGTGCGCTGACGTTTACCCGGCTCGAGATAGGTGGCCACCTCGGCGTTAGCGGCACTGCGTCGGACGACTTCCGGCGAAATGCACTCCTCGGTCTCACGACCGGGCCCGTTCATGTACCAGCTATAAAATATCTTCGCTGCACTCGGGGGCGATACACCCTCGCCATGCTTACTCACACTAGATCTCCTCGTAGCAGCCGGACTCTCCCCGTGAAAGGAGAACACCGACATCTTGGAAAGACGCTTGGCAACGTCATGCGCATAAATGCCGATCTCTTCCGCTCGGTTGAATTGGTCACTTGTCCCCCAGCCCAGACTCCGGCCGTATGAAACAGTTAGAACGGCGAGGGCCTAACCTGAATATATTTTATACTTAAACTATTTGGCAATGCAAGCTTCTAGGACAAATGTTTTAGCGTAGGAACCGTAAATTGGTCGGCGATGGGGGACAGCGGCGGAATGGGCTAGACGCCCAAAGCCCAAGGCGAATGGACTGTCTATGCTCAGGCCGAAGAGCCGCTTGCGCCCATGCTGCAGACTCAGTTGGAACGCCTAATCGCGATATTTTATGAAAGCTCCATTGAGCGCGATCGATCCAAGGTCGCTTCATAGGGTCAAGCCTGGACGCAACAGTGCAGATTACGGTCGAGAACCTCTAAAGCAAACTGAAGCGAGAGCGTTTTGCTTGCTTGACGTCGACTCGTCCCTGCGATCGCGTTAACGCCTAGTTTTCTTGATCGCGAGCAAACGACGACCCGCAGCTGAGTTCGCAGATCATAATAGACGCACGGTCCATACTTCTGGCGCGCTCTAGCTCATTCCGGCGTTCGTCTTCCTACCATTAAGTGCCTGTTTAGTGGCCTGGCGTCGTGAAAGCTCCTGGCCACCATTCTCGGATCCATCTCACATTCGCGTTGCTCGTATGAAAACAGGCCCGTTGCGCAAATAGACACCTGCACCTGCGCTGGCCGCTCCCGACGTTCCGCACAATAGCGTCAAATAAGGCGTCACCGACGCTTCAAGAAAATTCTTAGCCGCGTCAACCCTCAGCGCTGCCCCAGTGCCTCGTTGATGCTCTTAACCAGAACCTCGCGCGAGAAGTAGGATTCTTCGTTGTAATCATCAAGATAGTTGAACTTACCTGGCACGAGATAGCTGGGCAAACCGGTGTTAACGTCAAGGCGCCGGCTGGCCTCAAGCATAATGGATTCATAGACTTCCTGACCGGGCTTGCTCATGTACCAGTTGGTGAACACTTTCGCTGCATTCGGGTGTGGTACACCCTTGGCTTGCTTGATAGCACTGTAACCTCCCGTGAGGTAGCCGGGCCCATCATCGGGAAGGACAACGCCAATATTCTTAAAGTTCGCGCGAAAGCGCTCAACCTCGATCTGAACTCCTCCCAGAAGGATCGGCGCCGTCCCACGAACAACCCCCTCCATCAACGAGCGATTTTCAGTGGAAAATTTGACCTGTTGTCCCAAGTAGAGATCCTTGATGAACTGAAGGCCTCTCGCCTTGTAAAGCCAAGTCGCAGCTCCTTGCCCCGGCCCAGGAAATCGGACATCGTACGCCGCAATCTTGCCGCGGTACTTTGGGTCCAACAGATCTTGCCATACCTTGATTTCGCCGGGCTTCACGATGTCGGTATTGACCGTTAGCCAACCAAAGACGTAGGAAGCTCCTTGCAAAAGATACTGACCGGCATCGTCCACGAATTTGTGCTTGCCGTCATGAAAGTTTTGAGGCGCAACGCCGGGAAGAATTAGCTGCGGCAGGATCGGCTCCAGCAGATTTTCCCGCATCATATGCAGTTCTCGGCCGCCGGCTATCATGACGTCGATAGTCACGTTCTTCGCGCGCGCTTCCGCTTCGAGCCGTGCCGACTGCGCCGCCGTATTACCGCCGAGGAAATTCAGCTGGATTCCTGTGTCGCGCTTGAACGCGGCGCTCATCGTCTCGCTCAACAGCGGAAACGCAGCGACAGTGACCTGCCCTTCGCTGCGGGCCGCCGCGAGTACTCGATCCCACTCCGGTGGAGCACCAGCCTGCCAGTCAGAATTGCCCTGAGCTAGACCACGGGAACCGGTGCCAAGCACCGCCGCAGCGCCCGCTAGTAAACCACGGCGGGAAATAGACGAAGCTTTTGACATGATGCTTTCTCTTCCGCTCGTTTAGATTGATGATACGCGCTCTGCGCGCGCAGATGCTAAGCTACCGGCCAGTCCGATCCGCTGTCCGGATCATGATCTTCCTTGAAGAAATTTTATACTTCGAGTTAAGGCAACAAATCACTTAGTTCTCAAGCGCGTCTAGCCTCGCGAAACCGATGTCGCCGTTTTTCGTACCCAGGATCTCCGCGCAGCGTCAGACAAGGTCGCGGAGCTGACATCTTTCCGTCATTACATCGAGCGAGAGGCGCAATCTGGTGATGCACCTCCGCTCCTACAGCTTGAAATTCCGCACCTTGTACAAACAGCCATCGGCCGAAGTGACGTAGAGTGTCTTCAGGCCGGGCCCGCCGAATGCACAATTGGTTGGTTTGCTCGGGCCGAATGAAAACTGCTCTAATATAATCCCCGTGTCAGACATCACTACTACTGCAGCAGATTCGCCATCTTTTCCGCCATCGAGGCATGCAACAATATTTCCACGCGATGTGACGCACATGCCTGTCACCGCAAAGCCATCCCAAGAATGGAGGACGGAGCTCTGCCCAAGTGTATCGTCAGATTGAAGAGGGTACACTCGCAACTCTGATAGCTTCCGTCCACCTCTAGGATTATCGGCGACATAAAGCGACCGCTCATCCTTCGAAAAGGCTATGGCCATCGGAAACTCAGTGTCCAGCGTCATACGCTTGAGCACCCACGCGCCGCCTCCGACATGGTCGAGGCGGAGCACCGAAGCATGATCAACCGGGGGCTCCATCATGCGAAGCGGAGGTTCGGGATCAGTAAACCAGATGCGACCGGTCCGATCGACTGCTAAGTCGTAGGGCTGATTGTGAAGGCGTCCATCGAGCCGATCGGCAAGCATCGAAAGAGTGCCATCAACATTGAACCGACCGACCCGGCGCGCCGAACCTTGACATCCGAAGAGGCCTCCCTCGGGGGCCAGCGCCAATCCCCGGGTATTATTGGTATATTTGCGGTATTCGACCACACGCCCCGCGTCGGGGTGATAACGCAGTATCCGGCTCTCGGTGACCAAAGAGAACAAGAGCGCTTCGCCATCCCATACCGGCCCATCGGCCTCGCCTGAGTATGGCCCAGCAACCCGTTCAATTACCCACGCCATTCTAACCCCCATCACCGACGTCGCACAGGTACACCTGGAATCTTTAGTTCGATTCGATAGATTGACTCCTGCAGTGTACAGAACATCCATCGCCAATCGGGACCGCCCCAGGCTATATTGCCCACCGGTGTCGGAAATCGGATGCGCACGAGAAGCTTGCCCTCGGGATCGATCACGTGAATCCCACCCGCGGCGGTACAATAAACATTCCCCTCCACGTCCACCTTCATACCGTCGAAAGTGCCAGGAAGGTCGGCCTCAGCTTCGTAAAAAAGCCGCCCATTCGCCAATGATCCATCTGGCTGGACGTCAAACACGCGTATGTGCTGACGAATTGTATCATTTACATACAGCAACCGTTCATCCGGCGAGAAAGTGATGCCATTTGGCAATGCAAAATCGTCCGCGACCGGTTCAACTTGTCCACTGCCTGGCCATACACGAAATACACTTTCGAAAGGCAGATAACGCTGAAGATCATCGGTACGATCAGCACCACGACCGTTACCGTTGAGTCCAGTAGCAGGGTCAGTCCAATAAATTGCCCCACTCGAATGCACGACAACGTCATTCGGCGAGTTGATACGCAACGCCCCGTAATGGGATGCGAGGACTGTCGTGGATCCATCGTGTTCGCGGCGCCAGATCGAACGCGATGACCAGCCGGCGACGACTAACCGCCCCTCAAGATCGAGCGTAGCGCCCAGACCCTTGCAGGGGCCGAAAACAAACTCAACTCCCCGATTGGGCCGCCATTTCCAAATCTTGCCCGGTGACCGATTCATCCATGCTTCGGTGAAAATGAGCGCGCCATCGGCTTCATCCCAGACGGGGCCATCCGCAAAGTTGGCGCAGCCCGTCAAGATTTTTTCTGGACTCCCGGTCTCAGGAACAATTTTACGCCAACCGGCGGATTCCTTATCGATCTCAATCACGCGGAATTCTTTCTCTCAACTATTTTAAGCTTATGCGAGACCATGGACATCCCGGAGAAACGGCGTAAGGGCTTCATTGAAGCCGTCCGGATTCTCCTCCTGGATGAAGTGTTGGCAATTAGGGACTTCGATCCATCGGCTCCCATCGCCGTATTTTGCAAGGCGCTCGCAGTCGCTCAACGTCATCTGAGCGGTGCCGCCCTGCGGAACGAGCAGCAGCATAGGGCAACGAACTTTACCCCAAACGCTGTCTGGAAGAGCGCCCACGTAGGGCGGCAACTCCGGACGAAGGAACTCTTCTCGCAAAACCGGATCGTATTTCCAGTTGATCCGCCCCTCGATCGTCCGACGGAATACGTATGGAGCGCGCTCTTCGGCCAGAGCCTGAACCGGTGGCGCCAATCCTTGGCGCAAAAAGGAGATCGCGTCTCCCCAACTAGCGAAATCCGACGGGATCGCCGACATTCGCTGCTTGACCATCGGAAGGTTCTGCGGTGGAAGTCCCGGCCCTCCGTCGATTAGAACCAGGGAACTTAACATATCCGCGTGCTGCGCCGCAAAGGCAACGCCAGCACCGGCAATTATCGGCGCGAACGCAATGACGGTCGGACGAGCGAGTCCCAATTGGCGGATTGTAGCTGCCACGTCGCTGACATAGTCGTTGACATCGGTGTTACGGCGCAGCATGGGGCCGCTGTCACCATGACCGCGCAAGTTGACCGCCACACAATGGAAACGGTCGTCAAGACGCTCGATGACTGGCTTCCAGAAATAGGCAGCAGAGCGTAAGGGACCGAGAAACAAGACGTCCGGCGCCCCAGTCTGCCCCCACTCGTGAAAATAAAGTGGATTACCTTCGTTCAAAACGTACCCGGATTTGACGGGAGCCGACTTCATCGACGTAATGCCTCCAATTGCGCGTTGCTCGCTTTAGCCGCTCAGATGCTATGAGCCTTCTCGAGAAACGGCCTGATCACGCCGACGAAGCCGGCCGGATTTTCCTCGTGGACGAAGTGAGACGTAACATTTGGAACCGCAACCCAGGAGCTCCCCGTTCCGTACTTGGCGATTTGCTCGCAACCTTCGATGGACAGATGCTCGCGTCCCTTTAGCGTCGTATTTTTCGATGCACCTTTGGCGACGAGGATGGGGCAACGCACCTGCTCCCAAACCTGCGCCGGTTGAGCGCCTGTGTTGCGGGCAAACTCTTCACCCGGCCAGCACTCGCGAAGAACCGGGTCGCTCTTCCAAATCACCGATCCGTCTGGAAGGCGTCGGAATGTATAGGCAGCGCGCTCTTCGAGGTCTTCTGGTGACGCAAAGGACTGGTCAACCATTCGACTGAAATAAAGCCGCGCAGCGTCCCAGTCTGGAAAGGTGCTCGGCATGGAACGAGCCCGTTCGCCCGCCGCCCCAGCCTGCTCCTGCGAATATCCGAGCCCGCCATCTACAAGCACAATGCCCTTGACCAATTCGGGGTGCGCTGCCGCGAATGCCACGGCGACGCCCGATATAACGACCGAAAAGCCCACAATGACGGCAGGCGCCGCGTTCAACTCGTCAACCACAGCCTTCAGATCTTCGACGTAACCATCGGGGTTAAATTCACGAACTGGAAACGGCGAACTATCCCCTTGTCCGCGAAGATTAACCGCAATAACGCGAAACCTGTCCTCGAGAAGCTCGGCTGTATGACGCCATTCGTAAGCAGCATTCCGGAAAGGACCCGAAAGCACCACGGCAGGCGCACCTTGCGCTCCCCACTCGAGATAGCTCAGCGCAAGCCCTTGGTTCATCACATAGCCGGACTTGACCGATACAGCCCCCACTGACGGGCGCTCCGCGTTAACGCAGCCCAACTTCACCGAGCATCTCTCGGAAGCGCGGCCACATTAGGAATCATGTCAGACGTGCGATGCCAGTCGTGACGTGGACGCCCCTCTGACAAAGCCCGCAAATCTCTCGTCCACAATCTCCGCATCAGCGCCAAGGATACGTCGCTGCTTCCCAAGTGCTCACCCTCACGGTTCCAGAGGACACCCTGACCCAACTGCGCGACGTCATCTTCAATATCGAACAGGCCAGGCGTTCCAGCAGCGATGACCGCGTCCATCGTCGTATCGCCATTTAGAATAGCCATCGCGATTTCGTTACGCGTCTTGTTGACGAGATCGAGCTGATCGCCCTGCGGTAGTTCGCTGTGGTCGCCGTCTGTCCAGTTCCACATGAACTGCATGTGACTGTGGTCATCTACGGGAACGCGGATGAAAAGCAATTCACCCCCACCCTCCCACTCTTTGCCCGCACCTTTGCCAATCGAGATATAATTGATGTTTGGCATTCCGAAGTAGGCAACAAGGTCAAAGCCATTCGGGTCGACCCGGTGCGTCTCCATACCCCACGAACACTCCCTCGTCGTGACCCGCGGAATGATAGTGTCAAGCGTAGGCTTGACCGGCGGAAAGGCCTGCTTATGCACGAAGGGCAGGTGCACAAAATCATGCGAGTTTTCGATGCGCTGGAAAAAATTGTAGGGCGCAATCTCAGCCATCAAGCTTAGATTGGGGGTACCATCCCAGCGCTCAAAACGCTCATATCTTGGGAACGGCGGCGGCTCGCCTTCACCAAAATACGCAAAGACGACGCCCAAATACTCCTTGACCGGAAAGCTGCGAATACGAATCTTATCGCAGAAGGGCTTAAGCTCGCCAGGCTGCTCAAGACACTGCCCATCGGCGCCGTACTTCCAACCGTGATAAAAGCAACGGATAGCATCACCCTCCACGGTCCCGGCCGATAGCTGGGTGCCGCGATGAGCGCACCGATGGTCAACAAGGTGCGGCTGCCCTTCTTCGCCGCGATAGAGAGTGAACTCCTCCCCGAGCACTCGCACAGGGCGCGCCCGCCCGGGCTTAACCAGCTTGCCCGCGTAAATCGGCTGCCAAAAGCTCCGCAAGTACCGGCCCCCTAGGGTACCCGGACCTGTGTAGAAGGCCATACGCGGATCAAACTCGGCGTTAGATTTTGGCTGAGCATCCATTATCGATCTCCATCGGAGCATACAAACATTGAGATTCTCGCATGCAGATCGCCTGCGGTTTACTTTAGACTTAAAATATAAACACCTTGAAGGTTATGTGTCAACAGCCAAACGGGGTTAGATCGGGTAGCAGTGGAAGAACGCCGCCGATGGCGTTCGCTCGTAACTCAAGTCATTGGCTTTTTTTGTTGACAGAGACACATGAGGATGCTTGTTTTAAGCATTAAGCAATTTCCCGTGTCACGTTTTTTTAAAGTGGGAGAAGCTTTGAGGGAACTGGCCATGCAGATCAAGACTGACCCGAGCAAGCGCGGGTCATTTGAGGCGCTATGACTGAGTCTTCGAAACTCGAAGTCGTCGTCAAGAAGGTAGCCGGCGAGGCGGAGGGCATTAGCGTCTGGGAATTTGGGTCAGTTTCTGGCGAGGATCTCCCGTCTTTTACCGCTGGAGCGCATATTGACATGCATCTTTCCAACGGACTGGTCCGCAGCTATTCGCTCTGCAATTCCCAGGACGAGCAACATCGCTACGTCGTCGCAATCAACAAGGACGCCCGCGGCCGTGGCGGCTCGAAGCTCATCCATGAAACATTGCGGGTGGGTGACCGGCTAAAGATCACAACGCCCCACAACAACTTTCCGCTTGTGGAAGGCGCCAAACACGTCGTGTTCATCGCCGGCGGCATCGGAATCACGCCAATCTACGGGATGATACAGCGCTTAGAGCAGCTCGGTGGATCTTGGGAACTATACTATAGCACGCGCGTGCCGGAGACGTGCGCGTTTAAGAACAAGTTGGAGACGCTGGAAGCCTACAGGCCCGGCCGCGTGCATTTCAACTTTGATCATTTGCCAGGCGGCAAAGTGCTGGACTTGGACAGGCTAATCGGCACGCTACCGTTCGATGCGCATTACTATTGCTGCGGCCCTAGCCCAATGTTGCGGGCGTTCGAAGGTGCATGTGTCGCGGCCGGCATCCCCTCAGAGCAGATGCACACCGAGTACTTTACCGCGAAGGAAGCTCCGTCGATGGAAGGCGGCTTCACCGTGGTGCTTCAGCGGAGTGGCAAGAGCTTCGAGGTTTCTAGCGGCAATACAATTCTCGACGCGCTTCTCGCCAACGGCGTCGCCGTGCCGTACTCGTGCATGCAGGGCGTATGCGCAACCTGCGAAACCAGGGTCATTGACGGCATCCCGGACCATCGGGATTCGGTGCTGAGTCCCGAAGAGCAGGCATCGAACAAGACGATGATGATCTGTTGTTCCGGCAGTAAAAGCAAAACTCTTGTTTTAGATATCTAGTTCACTAGACCGGGCTGAGCCGATGGTCGTCTGTCGTTCTAGATATGCTGAGTGCGGTGAGACCAGACCTGATTCCTAAAAAGGGGAGCTTGGATGACTTCAAACTCCAAATACGAGCCGGGTTTCTTTTTTGACCGGGTCGATCACAATACAGGGTTGGAGCCGAGCTGGCGACGCGGTCGCGTCATGCTGGTTCTCGTTCAGAAAGGGGCAATGATCGTTTCAAATGGGCAGTCGAGCAGCCAACTGCGGGCAAAAGAATGTGGCCTGATCCTCAATGACGGCTCTGATTCGATAACGGTACAGCACAACGGGCAAACGCAGATTCTACGATGCCTTATTCCTTTAAAATCTGTTCGAAACATCGCCCCCTCCAAAGGCGAGCTTCTCCCCTCGAAGGTTTTTGCATCGGATCAACTTAGAACCTTGTTTCAACTGGGCCTTGAACTCAGCGGCGCGGTTTCCGATGCGAACCTTCATCTTCGCGATGCAATAGGTGAGGCGGTGTTGGCTGCCCATATCGCAGGATTCGCCGATCAGTCACCACAGCGACTGCCAAGCTTCGTACGCAATGTTTGCGTGTATGTTAATTCACATTATCGCGAGGCGTGTGATCTTGATCTACTTTCCGAAATAGCAGGTGTCAGCAAAGGACATCTGACGTGTGAGTTCCGAAAGCATCTCGGAGTTTCTCCGGTTCGCTACCTTTGGGCGCAGCGCACAAAAATGGCCGCAGAAGCCATCAAAACGACAAGCCTAGGGCTTGTCGAGATCGCTGAGAGATGCGGGTTTCAATCTCATTTTCATTTGTCGCGCGAAGTAAAAGCGTTCACGGGCTTTTCTCCCCGCGAACTACGGAAGAATTGCTCGCTCGAACTGGACGCTCTCACCAAGATCGCTCCAGTCGAGGCGTTGAAATACATAAACACATTTGGCTGATCAGATTCGGTCTCGAATCGCCGCGAATCGTTCAGACAGCCTCCGCAATTGAATACCCCCGAGATGCTCGAGCCGCGTAACCTCTCATAACACTTGCGCTAAACGGTTTGAGGGGCTCCCGCCGGCGAGGGCCGCCTTGTTCGATTAGGGCGCGGACTCATTAGTCCGCAGCCAAATTCGGATTGATGCAAGCTTGATGAACGCCAGATAGTTTGCCGCGAGTTTGTCGTATCGGGTCGCGACACGCCGACACTGCTTGACCTTGTTGAAGAACCGTTCGACCAGATTGCGCGCGCGATACAGATACGGGCCGAATCAGATCGGATCTACGGTTTCGTTTCGGCGGAATGTTTGCCCATGCTCCTTGCTAACGAGCAAGCTCCCTAATCCAATCCGCATCGTATTCCCGATCTGCAAGCAGCATCGTTTGTGGAAGCAAGGCGCTGAAGAGAGCCGAACACAGCCAATTGTCGTGCGCTTCACCGGGCGTGAGGGCGAGATGGACCGGCAGGCCATTGGTATCCCAGGCCCCCTCGTGAGCGACCCATCTCTTGTGATTGTTGTCCACGATGCAGGCAACATGCTGGCGTACACGCACGACGGAGGTATCGATCATCTGCACCGTCGCGTCATGACCGGAGGCCAGCGTCTCCATTATCTGGTCTCAGATGCCAGCCCGTCGCCAGCGCACGAAGCGCTTGTAGCAAGTCGTGTATGGCCCATAGTTTTCCGGCAGGTCGCGCCACGGTGCACCTGAACGCAGCACCCAAAAGATGCCATTGAGCACGCGACGGCCATTTACACGCCGAACGCCGCGCGTCTTGTTCGGCAGCATTGGCTTGATGGCGGTCCATTCAATGTCGCCGAGTTCGTAGCGCATGAGTCGGGGCTCCGGTTTTCGGAGCTTGAATGACGTCCGTCGCGGAGCCGCTAATGCTCTGAATTTACATCCGCTTTCGGCGGCATAGCGGACATGGCCGCACTTACTGCTGGCTCGACCCGGTCGCGAATGACCCAAGTCGGAAGTCGAGCACCCCATTTGCTGTGACCCGCGAGGCCGCCACTCTTCCATCAGGCAGTGCTAAGTTACTCTACTCGGGCTGAGAGGTAGCTCGATGAAGCAACGACCCGGCATGACACTGCCAGCACGAAATTTGCAGCCGAGCTGCAAGCGCGCTACTACAGGAACTTATCGTTGCGGATGTGCCCTGGGAAACTTCAGGTGAAATGTGACCAAGGCGCTCGATTTGTCACTTGCTGATCGCAAGGCCGAGCTTCTGCGCTGGCTAAGCGAGGAGGGACGTTTTGCGCCCGATACCGGTGGGCTTCTTGAGATGCTCTGCGAGAAGCTCACCGTACTCGGGGCGCCGATAGCCCGCGCCACGGTGCAAGTCCGTACGCTGCATCCGGAATTCCGGGGAGTATCGCGTATCTGGCGCCGTGGACAGAGTACCGAGTTCCGAACATCGCGACACGGTATCGAGTCTACGTCGGATTACCAGAATAGCCCCCTTCAGTACGTTATCGAAACCGGACAGTGGCTTGATACTGTCCTTAGCGAAACCACCGATCGGCGCTTCCCGATCCTCGCAGCGCTGCGGGCGCAAGGCATTACCCATTACGTGATGGCGCCTCTTATCTTTTCGAATCGGATCGTTAACGCGATATCGTGGGGAAGCGACGCTCCCAACGGGTTTGGGGAAGCGGACGTTGAACTCTTTCGCCATCTAGTGCCGACCTTTGCCCCAGTTCTCGAAGTGACGGTCGGCCGGCGTATCTATGATGAACTTCTTGCCACCTATGTAGGTCGAGATCCGTGCGCGCGGATTATGGCGGGCGCTGTCCAACGTGGCAACGTCCGCCATATCAAGGCGGCAATGCTGCTCGCCGACTTGCGTGGTTTCAGCCGACTGACAGATGAGCTTCCGGAGCAAAGAATCATTGAACTCCTAAATGCCTTCTTCGATCTGGTCGTCCCTGGCGTCATCGGCAGCGAAGGGGACATTCTGAAGTATATCGGTGATGCGGTCATCGCGATCTTTCCAGTCACCGGCGATGATCCGGCGCCGGCCTGTGAGTTGGCCCTGGCTGCAGCGCAGACAACGCTGGCTGCGCTCCAGGCTTCACCCCCCGAGGTCCGGGAGCATATTTCAATCGATATTGCTCTGCACTATGGTGATGCCGCATACGGCAATATTGGCTCTGGCAATCGCCTCGACTTCACTGCCGTCGGACGCGACATCAACATCCTCAGCCGGCTGGAACTCCTCTGCAAGGATGTTGGCCGGCCACTGCTCATGACTGGTGCTTTTGCCGCAGAAGTCGCGGCACCGGTCTTTGAAATCGGCCATTTCGAATTGCGCGGCTTCCGTCAGCATCAGTCCTTGTACGGGTTGTGCCAAGACGGCGAGGTGCCTGCCGAGCCCACGTAGGCGGATGGCGTGTAGCAGGCTGTACGAACTGTTGGGGGCAAACTTCTGCTTTTGGCATATCGCGTCATTTCGCTGCGGCGCGGAATTTGGTCGCTACCGGCCTAGCGGACACTGATCAAGCCAGCACCAATCAAGCTCGATTTATGAGTGCGCGCCCTGGTCCAATTGGTGCGTAACAGTCCTTATGGACAGCCATAAGGCAGTACTCAGCTTGACGGGCTTGCGGTGGTCGAGATTGGTCGCCAGCAGCGATGGTCGGATGACGAGAAGCTGCCGATCGTGACCGAGAGCTTTCAAGCGCCGCGCGCGATGTCGTCGACAGCAAGACGCCATAGCATATCACGTTTGGTTGCTGATGACATGGCGGCGCTCGTTCGGTCTCGAGCCGATTAGCCCTCAAAGCAAGCAATCCGGCTTTGCGCCGGTCGTCCTTGCCGCAGAGGTCGAGCCAGCGGTTGCTGCCATACCGACGGGCGGGCAGATGGTGATCGTCCTTGGCAGGGATCGTCGGGTGATTGTCAATGCCGGCGTCGATGCGGCCGCCTTCGCGGGTGCTGCAGGTTCTGGAGCGCCGATGATCCCGATCTCTTCGAGCGCACGCATCTGGATTGCGACCGGCTACACTGACCTGCCGCAAGGGCATGCAGGGTTTGTCATTATCGGTGCAGGAAGGCCTCGGCCGCGACCCGTTCGCCGTGTTCCGCCGACGCGGCGGTTCGCTAATCAAGACCTTGTGGCACGATGGAATTGGATTGTCGCTCTATCGAAACGCTGAAAGCGGCGTTGATGATTGCTCGCGCGGAAGCCACGTCCGCCCGAGCTCAATAATCCGATGACCAGGCGCTGATCGCCATTTGAAGCTGTAGATCGAAAAACTCGACCGCAACGGCTATGGCCCGCGCTCGGAGCGTATCGCGCGGCTGCTGGATCAGTTCGAACTGACGCTGGAGGAGCTGGAGAGTTCGGCGACGGAGGACGAACTCGCAGCCGAAATGGCCGTGACCAAAACCACGAAGGTGGCGTCCTTCACGCGCAAGCAGCCGTCACGCCAGCCGTTCCCGGAGCAACGGCCTCGCGAGCGGGTGATCGTTCCGGGACCTGTGGCCGCGCCTGCTGTGGCGGCACGCGGCTGTCCAAGCTCGGCGGTGGTCTCCGTCGACGCCTGAGGCGCGCAAACCCCGCGTTCCGCCCGCTATTCACGCGACATGATCCGTTGCCGGCGACAAAGAGTCCATGAGAGCAAGTCACCTGTTTCGTCTGCGAAGTAGGGCAACGCGCCATAACGCATTACTTCCAGCGCCGCCATTCGAACAAGATAAACCAAATCAGAGACACTCATGCTGCGTGCTCCTATTAGGACACCTCCTGAGAGAGCTATGCTCAGGAGTCGCTTAGCGCGGGCGCAATCCTCGCCTGTCCAGACCAATCGGCGCCGCGTCAACGCGATTCGGGTGAGCAACGCGGACTAAAAGACGCATTTGCAGACCGTTGCAAATGAAGCTCATCATAAGCAGATGCTCGGCGAAAAGTTGCTCAAACAGAGGGTCTGTTTTACTAGCAACTTCTCGCTTTCACACCTGCAATGGCTTTCTTCGCCGGACCAATCCAGGCCAAACGGGGCATGAATGGCGGAACGTGCCGACGATGAGCGCCCAACGGCCCCCAAGAACCTAGAAAAATACCTTTAGGTTCGTTCCTATCCGTTGCCCCACGCCTGACGGACCGACACCTGGGGTGGGTTGTTGCAGCATGTTTAACTTGCCCCATATATACTCCACCCCGAGGCTAACGCGTTCCACGGGAGTCCAAATAAGGTTCGCATGGACCGAGGTCATATCCTTTACGGAATTGGCGGTATTGTCGGGGAATTCCGTGTTTAAATATCGGAAATAGCCGCCAGCAATGTTCGAGCGCAAGTTGTCGGCCCAATAGTGCTGATAGGAGGCAACACCACCGACTTGCCTGGTGTTTTCCAAACCGCAAACGATAGTTCGGGTTATGTTACAGAATTGAAGCGATGCGGCGGTACGGTTGTCAAGATCGCCGACTTGGTAGCGCCCCAAACCGCTTCCGCCTGAGACTTGCATGTTGATCGAATCCTTCCCGAACGTCTTTACCGAAAGGGCCACCATGGCCGCTTCGGCCACCGTAGTTTTAGTTCCAGGAACGAGTGGGTTCGCTACGGTGCCGACGAACGTCGCCGGATTCAGATTCGTACCTCCAGCAAGGCCCACGTCTCCCGTGTTGAGAGAAATATATCTGACCATGCCCGCTACCGCGAAGTGTCCCCAGCCACCATCGTAAGTATACTTCGCAACCACATCCGGGTAAGGTGTGGTCTGGTTCAAACTAGGAAGATTGGATCCGAGAATTGTCTGCTGAACAGCCCCTTCGAAATCGGAATTGGCATTTTCAACCGCTAAAATGAAATTGCTTCCGCCACCTAGATTGCGTGTGTAACGGACCATAGGCTGTCGAACATAGATGCCACCCACCGGTCCGTTTGGGTCGAGCGTTTCTGGATAAGCGATAAGATCCATGAAGGTCGACCACGTCTGACCGACGAGCAACTGATTGGCGCCAGAGTCCAATTGGCCGAAAGCTTCACGCAGTCGCGGAGAATAGGAGTTTGTCTGGACCGTACTGCCGTTATTGTTCGCGTTAAAATCCATAGACGTGAACGTTTTCAAGTCGCCTATGGGCGTCGCAGTGATCGTACCAAGCGTGATCTGCGTGTTCCGCGCACTGAAATCGATGCTGCCGCCGCGTCTCGCATTGTTCGAGCCGTCAAGGCTGATTAATCGGAAATCGGTACCCGGGATACCTCCGAGGCCCAGCCCGTTAATGCCGCGAATGGCGTCTACGCGGATCGATCCCCCGATTTTCATCGAGGTGCCCGTGCCAGGAATATCGAAATAGCCTGGATCGCGCACGCTCGGCAGAGGCCAGCGAGGATTAATGGTTGGGTCTCCCGAACTTGCGACGCGCGCAGCGTTAGGGTCTGAGCGCCCCGCCGCGGCTCGTTCCTTATTACGTTTCTCGAGTTCTCTCTTATCTGCCTCGAGCTTCTCCATGCGCTTTGCCATTGCCCGCATTTCGGCCCGCAGATCACTCAAATCATCTGCATAGGCAACGGATCCGACATAGACCGTGCCCACGGCTGCCAGACATGTGGTTGCCATAAGGCTCCGGCAAAGTCTTTTAACCCGCTTGATCGCCCGTGCGTCGTTCTTCATCGTCAGTCCCCCTGAAATATCTTTCCATGGATCAAGCTGACAGCAAGTTGACTTGAATTACATGTCTGAGAATCGGGAATTTGTCTGTCGAGCAGAAAAACGAAAGACTTAGCTATAATTCGGTCACATTCCGCACGACCCGAGGTTGCGTAGAGTTAAGCGAGACCGCGAGAGGCTGCATTTTTCAATTCTGTCTAAATCGCTTCGTTTCGTGATTCGACAGTAACCAGGCATCGAAACGCCAAGCGAGCCATACACATTATCGCGCGGCGAGTGGCGTTCAAATGCGAACGCTGCGTTGGTCGTAAGCTTAATCGAGCAGAGGAATGAAACTCCGTTTCCCGCGGAATGAGAAACTGGCGCTCCATGACAATACGCACTGGCGTTGGAAGTTATCTGCATCCTTGGCGACATCGATTAGCAAACTGCCAGTAGCTCGCTCCCTCGTAACTAGGGCTCCCCTCGAACCTCAGGTTTCGAGGCGGCGTATAAACATCCCTTGAACCGAACACCGCACACTTAGCGACCCGCTGATTGGAGTTAGCACTAACACGACCCTGCAACTTCGGCGAAGCCAAGGAAGCCGCTGAACTCACCGTCAATGCGCCTAAAGCCGCGACAAGAATCAGTACTCTCATGAGACTCTCCAAATTTCAGTTTTCCATCCATATGCATCCAATCAGTAAACATTTGGAATGCAAGCAGCAAAGCACGTTGCAGGGGATGAAGGGCACGTCGCAGGACCGGCGTCAGGAATGACAGCATGGAATGACTTCGACGCGCCCAGCGGTATCGAATGCGATTTCATTTCAAACGCCTGCAATACTAACGAAAAGAGCGTCTTAAATTGGGATCGTGCGCGACACGGGTAACATACGAAAAAGACATGCCGTTCCGCAATCCCAAGATGCGTTCGCGTCCGAGACTCGTGACATTGATAGCACCCTACTACGGCCCTCTTAGTTACGCGACGTTGCATCCTTTACTAAGCTGGTTGCTGCGTCTAGCAACGTGCATAGGGCAGCGATCGAGGGTTGATCTTCCCGGCTGGGCGGCAACGTGCCGGGATCATCAAGAAGCTTGACTGCCACTGTGCGCGTCGTCCTCACCGCTTATAGACGCCTGCACAGCTACCGAGAGACATTTCGAAAATTGACTGACGCGTCCGCGTACCGCGGCCTTCCGACATTTTGTGATTCGGTGGCAGTCTTGGCCCGCTAAAACTAAACCGTTGAACAGCAATCACGAAGACAACGGAAATTTGTCTAGAAATCCTTCATATTCCTCTTCCAGGTCAATCCGCAGCGCCGAGAGAAGACGAACAACGGAGTTATAATTGGCAATTACCATTAGCAGATCCATGAGAAGCTCGTCGTCGAGGTAACGGCGAAGGACCGCAAATATTTCATCCGATAGATCGATCTCAAGCGACATCTGACGTGCAGCGCAAAGCACCGCTTTGGTTAGCGGATCGAAATGAGTCGGCTTACCCGCGGTTTCATCAGCGACCGAAAGAATATCGGCTTCCGTCGCGCCGCAATCCAAGCTTAACGCACAGTGATGCGCATATTCGTACGCCGATTTTGTCACATAGCCGACCTGGAGGATTGCCAACTCGCGCAACCGCGGGTCTAGCTTGCTCTGTTGGCGGAAATACATTGAGAGAGCGCCCTGAACCTGCGCGGCGCGTGGGCTGTGGCAAACCGCGCGGCTGATGTTGTTCTTGCTGCGGGGCAGATCCGGAAAGCCAGGGATATCACCTTTGTTAAGATAAGGCAGGCGCGGCATGTGAAAGGCTCTCTCTCAAAGACACTTGGTTGCAGTCGCATCGTGAGCATTGTGACGCATCATACGTCAAACATGCAGACAGAAGAGTAAGCCTTCATTTTGTTCAACGCTTTCTCTCGCGTTTATCGGTTGACAAATAGGCATCTCAATGTTTCTTTAAAGCATAAAGCATTTCTAATGTCACTCGCATTCAAGACTGCGATCGAGAGTTTAGGTCGGCGCTTGGACTTGGGAAATTTAAGCCGGACGACCAGCTCGGTTTAGCGACTAGTTTGCTTGGCAAGCGTTTCTACATCCTGGCCAAGGAGAAGTTGTCCTTAGCCAGAAACAATTCAGCGATTCCTCTAAGAGTGGTTCGCGATGAAGAGGGAATATCCATGAGTGCCGATCGAAACACCGGAAAAGCGGATTCCGAGCTCCTATTTCTTCATCCAATCGGACTGGACCGCAACGTATGGTCGGAGGTCATACCCACCGGCGCTCGGACCCTTGACTTTCCTGGCCACGGCTCGGAACCGTCAGTCGATAATGTTAGTATCGCTCGGCTAGTGGAGTACGTCCTCGCGCACGTATCTGCCCCTGTCACTTTGGTGGGGCTCTCCTTGGGTGGCACTGTGGCTCTGCAGGCAGCCCTCCGCGCACCGCAGTCCGTCACATCGCTCGTCGTAGCTTGCTGCGTCGCGTCGAGCCCAAATCCAACAGGTCAGCGGGAACGCGCGAACGCCTTCAGAAAGGGCATGCAACACGTGGTCGAGGGCACTCTAGCGCGCTGGTTCACGAAGGAGGCACTCGCGACACCCAGTCATGCCGGCGTAGAGTATGCTAGGAGGCGACTACTCGAAGACGACCCTGAGGTCATCGCCACCTACTGGGAGGCGATGGCTGACAATGTTGTTGAGCCCAACTTGGCCGCTATAACTGTACCGACGACCTTTATCGCCGGGACGCACGACGGCGCCTCTACCGTAGCACTGATGGATCGGATGGCTCAATTAGTTCGTGGGTCGGTCTTGGACGTCATCGACGGTCCGCACATGCTGCCACTTGAGCGTCCGGCCGAATTCCGGGGGGCTCTCGCCCGGCATTTTAGCCGTTGTGACTGAGGATCTTCAAAACGGCTTCGTGCGGTACAGCTAGGATGGAGGGTCACGCCTAGCGGCCACGGCATCGCCTGCTTCCTAAAGCAGATGAGAAATAAGGGAATTCGATACGGATGAGTCGGTCTATTCGGCAGCAATGCGGGAATTTAATGACCTGCGCGATTGAACTTCTGGGTGACGATGACGGGATAAGAACTACGGCGCTATCGTGACGATCAAAATCCACAATTCGAAGGGGTACGGGCAAATCTGAAGCTTCCCGTCGAAATAGGATCAAGCGTATGACCAAAGGTAGGAATTCATGATCGCTAAACCCTTAATTGGAGGCCTGTCTGGCCTGCGAGAAAATGGCGTCCTGTCGTTCCATGGAATTCCGTATGCGAGACCCCCGATGGGAAAATTTCGCTTCGGCTCGCCACGACCAATAGAAAGCTTGGAGCCATCGCCTATTTCCGTCGATGCCAATAGCGTTGCCGCTCCAATTCAATGGCTGAATCCCGCGGCTGGTTGGATTTATGATCCGCCACACTTCATGGACGAAAGCTGCCTGACTTTAAATGTCTGGACGCCGAGGACAGATGCGAAACTGCCGGTGCTCGTTTGGCTAAATGGAGGCGCATGGCGGGCGGGTCATGGCAACGTAGCAGTTACGAACGGACGTGCGCTGGCACTTGCTGGCCAGGTTGTCGTCGTTACTATCACGTCACGTCAGGGAGCGCTCGGCTGGCTTGGCCACCCGGACTTGATGGATTCAGACACCGGCGCGTTTGCCAATTGGAGCATCCAGGATCAGGTTGAAGCGTTTCGTTGGATAAAACGTAATATTGCGATCTTTGGTGGCGATCCGGATAATGTCACAGCCATCGGCCAGTCCGCCGGCGGGCAAACCATCGCCGTAATGGCACAGTTTCATTCGGCAGAACGATTGTTCAACAAAGCCATCCTACAGAGTTCGGCGATGTTCGGGGCGCCTCGATTTATGGATCAAGCGCAGGCCTTCGGGTACTGCGAACGGCTTGCTTCACGTCTCGGGTGCACTGTTTCTGGCCTTAGAGAGATTCCTGCACTTGCGCTCCAGTTGGAGGAGCTTCGGCTGAGTAACGATCCCGAGTCTCAGCGGCATATGGGAGGACATCGTTATCTACCATTCGTCGACGGCAAAACTATTCCTGGCTGGCCTTTCGAGAGGCCGATCGGCGATATTCCAATCCTGATCGGCACGAATAGAAATGAAACAAATTTTTTCTTCAACTTGAAAGGTCCTGGCGACAAGATCCTCATGGAGGATATTCCCTCCAATGACAACCTTGTCGAGCGAGTTCACGCGTTCTCTTCCAGTTACTATCCATTTGACGATCGTCCGAGCGCGAGCGCGGTAGTTGACCACTTTCGAAAATGTGCACAAAGCAACATATCGACGAAGGCGCTGTGGCTGGATATTACGGCAGACGTAAATATGCGTGGTTACGCCTATCGCGCTGCAGCGATGCAGACTGCGGCTGGTGCACCCGCCTACCTCTACGAATTTGCAGAGCCATTGACGCCGCCTGGCGAAGGTTCGCCCCATTGCTCAGAAATGCCGTTTGTGTTCGGGACGTTCTCGCATCCGCACTTTCAGGGGAAGGTAGTGAACGACGATCGTGCAAGAGCGCTATCTGCTTCGATGATGAACGCTTGGTCATCATTCGCGCGTGACGGAGTACCCGCTTTGCTCAATGGGAAGGCGTGGCCAGCCTTCGATCCAGCGCGGCCTTCTGTTGCGATATTCGGTGGCCCCGAAGCAGTGACGGTTGTAGAGGCTCCACGCCGGCAAGAGCTTACAATTTGGCCAAAATTCCTCGCCGGTAGCTGATTCGACATTTCCGGTCGGAAAACCAATTGTTTCTATACAATCTGCAAGCGGCGCCAAAGCGCGTGCAGCTGTTACCAAGGACCAATGGCTAATCTTCTGGGAGCTTGGGCTTAGCAATACGATGGACGGGCGTGCCAGGACTGCAGTTTCGTCGAATTTTGCAATGGCAGTAGCGCGGGACGCCAATATTCTGATCTAGTTCCTTAGAACCGCGAAGGCGGAGACGCGGGGGATATTACGCTCGGTCCGAGTGGTCATCAGCAAGCGGTGTGCCGTGGTCACCTTCCTGAAGATGTCCTGATCTGCGAGTCTGGCGGTTCTCATAACCGTTAGGCTTAGAATGGACACAGTGGATAATGCTATCACTAAGCCGGTTCATCGGCTTGAGGTGTTCACCGATGCGGGTCGTCGGCGAACGCGGAGCGACGAGAACGAGGGACGGATTGTCGATGAGGTCGCGCGAGCGACGATTCTGTCTCTACGGTATCCCGGCGGCACGGACTTTCGCCGCAGCAATTATTTGGCTGGCGGCGGGAATTGCGAGCGTGCCAGACTGCGCTCTCGCATGCTGAAGAACTGCAGTTCGTTCCAGCAGTCCTGAACGTGGCACCGTCTTCTCCGTTTGTCCGTCGCCAACGCAAAATGCTGCGGGGGCAAAGTGAGCCCGGTGCGGGAATGATCGCGGTCGAGATCGACGGCGTGACGGTTCGGGTTGGCCGCGGCGCGGACGCGAAGACTGTTAGGGCGGTCCTCAAGTAGACTTCAAAAGCCGATAACCCCAAGGATAAACCGGTGGCATCGACCTCCAGCTGCACCGCCCGCTCTTCAACTAGCACGGCGCCGGAAGTTATTGGCGGTTTCGCGTGTCACTATTGCCCCTATCGACCTCGATTTGGCTAACTATAGCTGACTTCCGGCATTCCGCGCTGAACTTTTGATCTTGGCAAACAGGCGCATCAGTTCGCGGACTTCTTTAGCAGAGAGATCAGAAAAAATGTCCGCGACCCACTTGTGGTGTTCGTCCGACATTTTGCGAAACTCTGCACGGCCGGCCTTGGTCAGGCGTATTACCTGGACACGACGATCCGATGACGATGTACGCCGCTCAATATGACCGGATTCGACCAGCCGCTCAGCAAGCCCGGTAATGTTAGCGTTCGAGACCATCATTCGTTTCGAGACATCTGACAAGTTCATTCCATCGGGCAGCCGGTCGAGTTGAGCCATCAGGTCAAAGCGCGGCAACGTGACGTCGAACCGTTCCCGCAAACGGCTCCGTATCGTCCCTTCAATTAGCGTCGTACAGGTCAGAAGACGCAGCCACAACCTGAGTTCATCGTCGTGATCTGCAGGTAATTCGACGGCCTTCGTCTCGGCATCGAGGATCATGAAAATACACCTCCATATGCTTACGAGCGTATGGTAAAAGAGGATCAATACTTTGAACCTTAAGTAATTTAGGCGGGCTCTCAAGTCAAATATCTCTACCTGCGATTTTAGCCGCATATATTTTGCGTTGAGCCATCAAGGCGATCACGGAGCTGCGAGCAGTGGCGGAGATCGGGAACAATTTTCTTCTGAGGCATTGGCCAGACTTCTTGTCAAAAGCCATACACGGTGAGGCCGGGGTCATGCGATACCTCAGTGGCAGTGATACTGCGAAGTTCTTGCCGAGGTGACGACATCGGTCGGACCAAGCGGAGGCACGCTCGACAACAGCACAGAGGAAGAGGTTGGGCCGGCCGGTCGCTTGACCATCTCGATGATTTGCAGCCCAATACCGCAGAGCGCGTCGCGAAACTCATCTGGGCGATAAGTAAGGATGGACGCAGCTTGAGAAAGCGACATCGCAAAAGCATCGCGCCACGGAAATCTTTAACGTTATTCCGCCACCCAAGGCCTTCTCTAGAAGTGCTCGGAGAGGAAGTAGCGCGCGGTCTGGTCCTGCGGCGTTTGCCCAGCTTGAGACGTCAGAGCAGCCATCCCGGCCCCTTCCCGACCGTTAGACAGACTTCGGCACAATTGGACACACCGATGTCACCGGCGACCAGCACGGACTTCGGTGATAACTCGTCGAGCGCAAGGTGGTTGCGAGGAGCGGAGATTTCGAATGTCGACCCCACCTGCAACTGTTCGTGCACGGCGGGCGAGCGCAACTCGACGCCCACGATGCCTTGTGCTCCAAGGCGGATGGCTTGGACAACCACTTGCAGACGCGAACTACATGCATGGGAAATTTCGGATCTCGGGATTTCCTTTGCCGTTGCCTCGCCACCGAGATAGGTCACACGCAGGTAGCGAAGCTTGCTATCGTCGTTCGAGCATCTGCTCCAAGGCCCTCTCGGCCAGACCGGCCACAGCGTCAAGCTTCCAGGCATTGCGGGCCAATGGATGCGCTCGCGCGTCTAGCTCTTCGTCAAGCGCGCTGCGTAACACTTCGGACGAGAGCGTACGCCCCTGCAACCGCTTCTCGCTTCTGGTAGCGCGGAACGGTACAGGCGCGACCGCACCAAGGACGATGCGTGCGTCCTGGCAACGCTCCTCCTCGTCCAGTGCAATCGAGACGGCGGCGGATGCAACGGCGAAGTCGCCCTGCCAAAGATTCAACTTCTTGAAATGCGTGCGTCTGCGGACGGCCTGTTCGGGAATCACGATTCGGGTGATGACCTCGTTCACTCTCAGGCAAGTTTCACCCGGACCTGTGTAGAGCTCAGTGGCCGGGATGACGCGTTCGCCCGAGGGGCCGAAAATCGCCACGCTCGCGTCAAGCGCGGTGAACGTCGTCGCCAAGTCCGATGGTGTGACCGCCTGGCAGCGATGGCCGTCGATCACGGCGTGGTAGAAGCGATGATCACCTTGAATCGCGTAACACGGCGCGGTCGAAAGGCCTGTTCGTTTGTAGCACTGGAATCCATTGCGGAAGAACCAGCAGCGCTTCCACTGGCGCAGGTTTCCCGCCACGGTTGCGACGTTTCTGACCTGCGGCGACGCGATCTCGTCAATAGTCTCGGCGATTACTGGAAGCTTCGTGCGTAATGCGTTGGCTAGCTCCGAGAGCGTCACAGCCGCGCCGATGCTGATGTCTCCGCCTGCCTGCACAGTGACGCCCTGCATCTCCATCACGCGGGAGACAGAGACCAGCCGCTTAGGTGCGTACAGATGCTGCCGGCGGCAGAGCTGAACATCGGTCCCACCTCCGCAAGGCCTAGCGTCAGGCCCGAGATCGGCGACGAGTTCAGCTAAGCTGCTCGGCCTGCTGAGGGATTGAAGGGGCGCCACAGGCGGCGGCACGCGGTAGTTACGGATACGCAGCCAATGCAAGACCTTGAGCAGTCCGAGCGGATACGCCCGCCGCACCATTTCGACGTAAAGCACCATTGGCCTGCGCCAGAGCCGAAAGTTGCGCTTGCGTCCGGCTTTGGCCGCCAAAGCCGTCAGGACCTTATCGGGCGTGAACGGCGCCGACCGCAACCGCACACCGACCGCATCGTAGATGGCATTAGCGAGTGCAGCACCGACGGGATTTACCCCTAGCTCGCCGGTGCCCTTCGCCCCGTAAGGTCCTCTTTCGTCCGGCAGGCCCGCATGGACGATCCGGATCCGAGGCACGTCGGCGGCACGTGGCACCGCATAGTGCAGGAACGCCGGATTGACGACTTTGCCCTGCTCAAAGATCATTTCTTCGCCCAAAGCGCCGCCAAGGCCGATGACCGTAGCGCCAGCGATCTGGCCCTCAAGGTTGATCGGATTCATCACCGTGCCGGAGTCGCTGGCCGACACGTAGTCCGCAACCAGCACCTTGCCGGTCTTGGCGTCCACCTCGACGACGGCGGCATGGACCGCGTAGTTGTGCGTTGCAGTCCAGTCGCCGCTACCGTCGGGCTTGATGCGCTCAACGTCATCCTGCACGTAGGACTCGAAGTGCGTGAGCATGCCCTCCTTGGCTTCGCCGCTGAGGCCGACCAAGTTCCCCAGCGGCAGCGAGCCCCTGTCACCATGCACATAGCCGCCTTCCAGCTGGATAGGTCCATTGCCCAGCTCCCTGGCCGCTATCGCTTTCAAGCGTGCGGTGAAATTGCGGGCTGCTCGGCCAACGGAGTGACCGGTGTAGTGGGTACCCCTAGAGCCCCAGCCACCCCATTCGAGTGGGGTCTGGTCGGTGTCCATCGTCAGCACGTCGACCTGCTGCGGCCGCACGCCCAGTTCATGGGCCGCGATCTGCGCAAGCATGGTCCGCTGCCCGGTTCCGACATCGCTGCAGCCACAGCGTACGCGGAATCGCCCGTCCGGTGTGAGATCGATAAAAGCCTCGGCTCGGTTCGAGTCTGGGAAGGTATAGGCCCCGCTCGGGTGTTCGCCGAGTGCAACGCCGACTCCTCGGCCTTGCCCGTGCCGCGGATGCTCCTTCTCCTCTGTCCAGCCGATTGCATCGCGCACAGCAATCAGACAATTGGCGGTGCCATTCGTACCAATGTGGCCTATCAGCGACTGCACATGGGAGCCGTACGCATTCTGCAAACGTAGTTCGATAGGGTCGCGCCCCAGGCGCTCAGCCAATTCGTCGATCAGGCTCTCGCGGGCCAGAGTGGTCTGTGGCCCCCCATAGCCGCGCATGGCGCCGCCCGGTACCTTGCAGGTGTCGACGAGTTGGGCATCGACCGCCACAGCGTCAAGGTTATAGGCAGCACCGAGCACCGTCATCGAAGCCGCCATGACGGTCCGCCCCGCCCCGATATAGGCACCGTTGTCAATGGTAACCTTGCCGTCGAGACGGCGCATGCGGCCGTCCACATCACCGCTCAGCGACAGGTCGACCTTAAACGCATGCCGGGTGTAATTGGTCTCGAACTCCTCTTCGCGGGTCAACGCTATCAGCACCGGCCGGCTTGACTCCTGCGCCAAACGAACGGCCAACGCCTCATGCCCATTGATCTGGATCTTGGATCCGAAACTGCCCCCGACGGCTACCTCGTGCACGACGACGCGTTCGGACGGCAGCTCCAAAAGTGCCATCAAATGACGCTTCAACGCTAGTGGCGTTCCCGTCGCGGACCACACGTGCAGCCGCCCATCCTCCGTCCATTCCGCCAGCGTGTGCTGCGTCTCCATGCAGCAGTGGTTCTGCTGGGGAAACTCGAAGCACCCGGACACGACTACGTCGGCGTTGCGCCCCTTATCGAGGTCCCCCCAGGCGACGCGCAGTGTGTGACGTACATTCCTGGCTCCCTGAACCACGGGCTTCACCGCGGGCGCAGGCGCTGTGCCAGCAGCTGCGGGCACCTGTGCTGGTGGAGCATGCAGGAGGGGCGCATCTGGCGCCAGCGCCGCGGCGACGCTGAGTGGCGCCTTCAGGCGCCGGTAGCGGACGCGGATAGCCGCCGCCGCGGCTCGAGCCTGTTCGCGCGTATCGGCCGCGACCGCGGCGACTTCCTGCCCGATGAACCGCACGACGTCATCGGCCAAGGGCGGGCGATCGAAGTTGTTATAGGCCGCATAACGCGCGCCCTTGGGGAAGTGCCGCGCGGTGATGACTGCATGAACACCGCGCATGCGCTGTGCTTCCGAAAAGTCGATCGATTCGATTGCGGCATGCGGGTATGGCGAACGCAACACGGCACCAAACAACGTGCCGTCCGGCAGGATGTCGCCGACGTAACCGGCTCCCCCGGTGGTTCGCGCCTCCCAGTCGAGCGCCCAGACGCGTTGCCCGATCTGCCCTGCCGGAGGAAGAACGGTTGATTCGTCACGCACGTCGCCACGCCGCTTCGTCGCGCCGTGATCGCCGTCGGCTACGGTCATACAGCCCGCCCACCGTCGGACAAGCCTACCGCGCCCTCTGTCTCATTCGACAAGGCATCGCTGAAAAAGCTAGAGGCGTGCAACTTGATTCGCTCCCTCAGCCAACGATGTCCGGCGTCGTTGGCATTTTGCGGCAGCCAGACCATGCACTCGGTGAACGGTGCAAGGGGCATAGGTGGTTCGAGAAGGCGAAGATTGAGCTTCTTCGCCATCTTGAGCCCGAACTTCTCGTGAGAGAGGCTGATCAACCTGGTGCCCGGTAGCATAAAGTAGGCGAAGGTGAACCCAGCAGCGGTAACTTCGGTGTTCCGCGGAATTCCGAGCTTGTCGAGTTGAGCATCGGCCAGCGAACTCATCGAGCCTATGCTCGTCGCGAGGTAAGGAAGTCTCGAAAACTGTTCAAGCGTGATACTTGTGCTAACCTCGGGATGATCCGCGTCGCACACGCAAACGTACCGTTCGGTGAACAGGGGCTCGAAAGGATACTCCATCCGCAGCGGAAATATCTCACGCGGAATGATGAGAATGTCTGTGCCCGACGTTCGCACCTGCTCGGCGTGGTTGTTGTCGCGTACGTCGCTTGCAGGTCGAATGCGAAACTGCACGTTGGGCGCTTCCTCGGCCAGCAAGGAGAGCAACGGCTGAAGGAAGAGAAGGGTGACGTAGTCGCTGGCAATGATGGAGAAGGTCCGGCGATCCACTTTGGGGTCGAATTTCCGGTACATGGAAAGAGTGGACTGGACCAGCAAAAGTGCTTCGCGGACCGGCTCGACCAAACGCTCGGCCACAGGCGTAGCGACGAGGTGCCGACCTTGGCGAACGAGCAGCGGGTCTTCGAAGAGAACCCGCAGCCGCGCCAAGGCGGCACTCACAGCCGGTTGAGTGAGAGTAAGGCGCTCAGCTGCGCGAGTGACATTGCGCTCGCTGAGAAGCGCGTCGAAGGCGACGAGAAGATTGAGGTCGACGTTCTTCAACTCCATGCCTGTTCGCGATCCTCCAAGCTGCTCGTAGAGTGGGTGTCGCGTCCGCCGGTTCGCCGCGAACGTGCCGAAGACAACCTAGCTAGATCCTCGTTCTTAAAGGAGTCCACCGCTCCGTCCAGCATTATTTCGCTGAGTTCCGGACTGTCGAATTTTAAAGCCCGACGTCCGACGCAGAAGTGGCGAGAGGTCAACTCAGTTTCCGGGTAACGAAGTGGGATGTCCACATATGGACCGCATCGCCTCGGCTCGATGCAAGTCACGAGTGGTCATGAAGAGCACGAAGTCCGAAGGGGCACGCCAAGTGACGATCCGGGTCTCATGGCCAGGTCCCTTCGGGTTCTCCATGCAGCCTCTCCAGCTACGCGGTCATGGCGTAGCTTCCGCCCTTGTTGAGGCGACGCGAGCAATCTTCTTGGCAACCTCCACCACAGAGTCGAAGTTGTAGTGAGCCGTCACCAAACCCTTGTTGAATGGGCTGGTCTGGGCGTTGTATTGTTCGAACAGCAGCTGCCGCCCGCCGAAGGAATCGGCAATGTAGTCCCACGCCAACTTCATCATCTTGTAGCGATCAGTGGTGCGCGGATCCTGGCCCATCAGGAAGGTCTTGATGAGCTGGCCGATCTCAGGATTGTTGCGGTCTTGCTCGCCAGGCGCGAGCAAGAGACTTGACCCGCAGATTTCGCGCAGACGCTGCAGTATCTTCGGCAAGTTGTCCACGCCGTAGATGCGCCCAAGAACGAGTTGCTGGCGGTTGCCCAGCATCATGCCGGTGGGGGTCGTCGTAGCTTGCGCTTCGGCGGCTGTGAGAAACGCCCTGAGCGTTTCCAGATACGCAGTCATGTCGAACAAGGCCGCCTGCACGGCAGGCGTCTTCGTGGAGCCCATGTACTCCGCGATCGCAACGCCCGTTCCAAGCAGCACTTCGGCCTTAATCGCCATGCGAATGACGATGTGGTTAATGCCGACCGGCACTACACGCTCGAACATTCCGGGAAGCAGGTCCGCACGATCACGGAAGAAAATCCGATCGCGCGGTACAAAGACGTCGTCGAATATCATCCACGCGTCCATCTCGTCGTAGTGAGCAGCGAGGGGGTGATCCTCGCTGTTCTTGACGTGGGTGTGGCTGGCGCGACAGACAATCTTCAGGTTGCGTGAATTGAGCGGCACGGCGAACATCAGCACTTCTTCGGGCTTTAGGCCAGGGCGAGGGATCGTCAACCCGATGAAGTCATTCGCGAAGGGCGCGAGCGTCGCGACAGCCTTGGCCCCACGCAACGTGATGCCCTTCGACGTTTCATTGACGACCTTCAAGAACGGGAAGTTCGTGTCGACCGAACGATCGTGTGGGGGGTCAGCGAAGCCGTGCGTGCCGCACAAGTCTTTTTCCCGATACGACTCTACATAATTAATGATGTTGTCACGCCACTCCGGATTCACATTCGCGACATCGTCCCGGATGTCGTACAGGCCGAGAAGCAGGGGCGCCTTGTAGTCAGTCAGCCGACCAAGCGTCCCGCCACTTCGCCGGGCCAGGAACTCGATCATCGTTCGCTTTTTGCGCAGGTCGTCGCCCGATCGCGGCTCGAGATAAGCAAGGCTCACCGGGTCGCCAGTCGTCGGCGATTTCGTGACCAGCAGATCTTGGTGTTTCGGATCGTGCTGAAGATCGTAGATCTGGGCGAATGCGTCCACGCATGGGCGGAGCTGCTCGTGTTTAAGCACATTCACTTGCTTGCCATCGAGCCAGACCTGACGATCGTCGTCGAGGCTATCGATGTATTCTTTCCCCGTACGCAGGGCCATAAGAGATCTCCATAAAGAGGCATTCCTCGGTTAGGTATTTGTTCGATCGGGCAATGAGGGGTTGCCCTGCTTTACCTTGCAGCCGGGCTCAGAGGCTGTCCAACGCAATGCGTTGATGCCAATAATCAATGAGACTGCTGCCTGAGGCGATGGAGCATGAATGGACTACGCTTCGGTTCGGTCGGTCATAGGATGGTGGCGCGGACGGGGCGGTGTTTAACGATCGCTCGCGACAGGCAGCATTGCGGGATGTCAGCGTCAAAGGGCGCCTTGGCCATGGGATTCAATTTGAAGCTATTGACAGGAGCCGGACTAACCAAGTTCGGTGTGAAAAATTTAGCGGCGCAGCCTTCGTGCGCCTACTTGCCCGCGATCAGGCAGTCCACGCGGTGGGCAGCCACAAGTCCGCTTTGATGCGATTGCCGTGTGTCGATAAGAATCCCTGCCAAGACGGAGATGGGATGGGCTCGATGCGGCTGCGGTGGGTTGCCTGCCGCCCCCTTGTCGACAGAGAGCTTTCAAAATTGTGCGCCGCGTCATCACTGACACCGACGAAACGGCGTTGCGCCAGTTCCTCTGGTTAGCGGTTGGTCCGCGCCCCTCAGCAGGTCGAGTGAACCGTTGGCGTCAGCAAATCGCGAGGCGCATGCACGCCTGAACTGATTCGGCCATGCCAGCGTTGATGGGCGAGGAAAGACGTCGAACCACCAACCGGCGTCGGCACGATTTTTGCTTTGAAGCCTTATTGCTGATTGCGAAATGGCATACGCTTACGATAAGGTCGACGTTTCGAGGGCCAGTCAGCAAGTCCTCAAGTGCCGCACTAACCCGATAAAAATTGACCCGCGCGGCGAGCAAACCTGGAGCGCAGGCCTAAAGAGATGGTTTGCGGAATCGCCACGATGGACTTGAAGGGCATTGATCTTAACCTTCTGGTTGCGCTCGACATATTGATAGCTGAGCGCAGCGTAACGCGAGCGGCCGACCGGCTTTGCATCACGCAGTCGGCGGCGAGCGCTACGCTCGCTCGTCTTCGCGAATTGTTCAATGATCCGCTCTTGGTCAAGCAAGGGCGAGATCTCGTTGCGACGCCGGTCGCTCAAGGACTAGTTGCTCCGGTGAGCCAGTTCCTAGCGCTTGTTCAATCGGCATTCGATCGGTACCGAGATTTTGATCCTGCCAAAGACCGCAGGACTTTTTCGATTGTCGCCAGCGACTACGCCACCCTACTGTTTCTTCAGCCACTGATGAGGACGCTCTCCATCGAAGCTCCTAATATTCATCTGCGCATCGAGTTGGCGGGCGAAAACTGCGTTGAACAGATTCGGCACCAAGACAATGACCTCCTGATAGTTCCATATGACGTTCTCCCGGATAACGGTGACTTCATTGTCGAGCCCCTCTTCTCGGATCGCTATGTTTGCGTCGTTGATGCCGATCACCCTGACATTGGTTCCAAGATTACTCTGCAGCAATTTTCGAAGTTGCCGTATCTTGCAACAAGCTTCGGCAAAGCAAGCTCCTTGGTCGAGAGGCAGCTCGATAGGCTGGGAATTTCGAGGAATGTCGAGATAACTACTTCAGGCTCCACGCTTGCGTATTTCATGCTTCAGGGGACGCGGCGCATCAGCCTGCTGCACGAGAAACTCGGGGAAACTGTGGCCCAGAAACTGAACTTGCGTCTGCTGGAGCCTCCAATGCGGCTGAACGGATCGACAGAGAGCATAGTCTGGATGCCCCACAATCGGAATGACTTGGGCCATCGGTGGCTCAGAGAGCGCCTGATGCGGCATGCGGTTTCGGTGAGCGCCACCGGTACGAAACGCCGGATGGCGATGCCGTTGTGTCACATTCGCTAACTTAGCGACTGCCAAAAAGCGAGAGATTGATGGTTGCTATGGCGTCGAGCGCCTGCTCACGAGTCTGGGCTGCGACGACGGCAGCGCCTTCGCCAACATGGCGGACAACCCCGTCTGCAAGCAGCGGATAATAGAACTCGAATGGATAGCGCGCGAGCTCCGGGAAATTGTTGGCGGTGATATTCATATTGGCGCCGGGCATGCTGCTCGCAGCCAAGGCATCGATCGCTCCGATCGTCGCGTACGCATGCGGCGAACGCAGAGTTTTTCCGAAAAGCGTATCCTGCGATCTATGATCACCGACATAACGTGCTTGTCCAGCGTCGCGCGTTTCCCAGTCGATAGGCCAGGCGCGGCGTCCAAGACGGTTCCTGGGGTCATGGTATCTGCCCCGCCGTCTTGATCCCCTGGCGCCGGAGATAGGTCTGCAGGACCGCCTCGACTATGCCGTTATAGCCGGTGCAGCGACAGATATTCCCGCTTAGCTGCTTGCGAACATAAGACTCGAGATCAGCGACTGAATCGGCGGCGAGCCGCCGCAGGATCGCCGTCGCATGCACAACCTGTCCGGCCGTGCAAAAACCGCATTGGAAACCGCCAAACTCGGCGAACGCCTCGCGCAGATCTCGCGCTTCGTCCTGCAAGCCCTCGATGGTGGTCACCTCGCCCCATGTGAGAGCCGCCAACCGGCTACATGACGTTATGGGCTGTCCATCAAGCAGGACCGTGCACGCACCGCACTCGCCGCGCCCGCACGATTCCTTGGTTCCGCGCAGGTGCAGTTGGTTCCGAATAACAGAGAGCAAGGTCACATTCGGATCGGAGCCAGTGTCAACTGCCTGACCATTGACGCGTAGATGGAGGACATTGCCGCGGGACTGTGCCACGTCGTCGATATTTTTCCGCCTCTCCGCCTCCGCTGCCAAGATCTTCTCCTCTATTCACCCGGCGCGCAGCAAGAGTTCGGCACGGCTTCCGTCCAGCCAAATGAGCGGTGCCGCCGCGATGCCATCGATCACGTGCTCAACGACACCGATATGCAAACTGTGAGTGCCGTACGCGACAACGCGATCCAATCTGCAAAAGATCGCGGCGCGCCCGTTGGTCACGAATGGCAGCCCGAAGGCGCCGGTATCCCAATTACCGACCTTGAATCGCTGCTCCCGCAACTCGGACCGCGAAAAGCATTCGACGATGTCGAGCTGCTCCGCCCCCAGGACATTGACAACGAAATGACTGGCGCGCTCCAGGATACTATGGAGACTTGCGGCCTTGTTCACAGCGAACAGCATCGACGGCGGCTCCATGGACACGGAAATCACCGAGGATGCGACCATGCCGTGCGGATTGCCCTGCTCATCCAACGTCGCGACAACCGATACCGAGGTCGCATATTGGCGCATGACATCACGAAATGCCGCCCGAATGATTTCCTTGTCGCCTGGCTGCACGCCCCCCCTCCTTCTCTCGTCCATTCCGCCTGCAGTCGAAATGCAGCAAATTTGATGGAATGCGGAGTTATATTCTCGTCTTCATCTCGCTCCGCGCTCGTCGGCGCGGCACTTATGTCAGCCATGTTCGACGCAGCGACGTGAATTGATAAGTCATCTTTTGTTCAAGCGACGCCAAGCCGTAAACGAAGGCAAGTTATAATAGAGACGATACATGCAGACAAACGCATACGATTGATATCGAGTATCGACGCCAATCATGACACTCGGAGTTGAACCCATTTTAGCGTTTGCAGCGATGGCCTTGGGAAAATACGGACGCAAAAAGTGACGGCGGGGTTGGGGCGGGCGACGGTCCCGACCGGGCTCCATTGACGCCCGGAGACGCTCAATCCCATGCCGTCCGGAACACGATAAACGCAAACAGCGCCGTGGCCGCCACCACGATCAGCGACCCCACGATCGGCAGTACGATCAACGAGGGGCCCTTCAGGATCACAACGGCAACGCCGATCGGAAACAGGATGCCGCCGACGATGTGCAGCCAGCCTTGGATTTTGGCGAGCCGGCTCGCGCCGGCGGCTGGAATCAGCCGGTAATACAGCCCAAACAGAAACAGCAGCACACCGCCGACCAGATTGAGATGCGCGTGGGCAGGCTGCAGCGCGAAGTCTTCCTGCATGCCCATCGCAACGCCGGCCAGCGTTCCGATGAGCAGGATCACCACGCTCACGCACATCATCAACGATCCGATCATTCGAATTTCCTTGTAACGTCTGAGGTAACCATATCTGGCGTGAGCCTGTGACGACCACGAGGGTGCTGCACGCTATTCACCCGGCACGCAGCAAGAGTTCGGCACGGCTTCCGTCCAGCCAAATGAGCGGCGCCCCCGCGATCCCATCGATCACGTGCTCAACGACACCGATATGCAAACTGTGAGTGCCGTACGCGACAACGCGATCCAATCTGCAAAAGATCGCGGCGCGCCCGTTGGTCACGAATGGCAGCCCGAAGGCGCCGGTACCCCAATTACCGACCTTGAATCGCTGCTCCCGTAACTCGGACCGCGAAAAGCATTCGACAATGTCGAGCTGCTCCGACCCCAGCATGTTGACCACGAAATGACTGGCGCGCTCCAGGATACTATGGAGACTTGCGGCCTTGTTCACAGCGAACAGCATCGACGGCGGCTCCATGGACACGGAAATCACCGAGGAGGCGGCCATGCCGTGCGGATTGCCCTGCTCATCCAACGTCGCGACAACCGATACCGAGGTCGCATATTGGCGCATGACGTCACGAAATGCCGCCCGAATAGTTTCATTGTCACCTGGCTGCACGACACCCTCCATCTTCTCGTCCATTCCGCCTGCAGTCGAAAATGCAGCAAATTTGGTGGAATACGAAGTTACATTCTTGTCTTCATCTCGCTCCGCGCTCATCGGCCCTGCACTATGTCGACTATGCTTGACACGGCGACGTGAATTGACAAGCCCATCTTGTGTTTCAGCGGCACCGAGCCGTAAGTGAAACGACGCTAAAATTATAATAGCGACGATACATGCAGACAAACGCATACGATTGATATCGAGTATCGATGCCAATCATGACGCTCGGAGTTGAACTTATTTTAGCGTTTGCAGAGAGTGACCTGAGCCCCTGAAGTTCCTCCAAAAATAAGTAGAGTCCGTCACCTTGCGGGAGACGGAGGATGAGGCAGTCGAGGTTCACGGAAGGGCGGATTATTGCCATCCTGCGCGAGCACGAGGCGGGATTGAAGACCGGCGACGTCTGTCGCAAATACGGCGTCAGCAGCGCGACCTTCTACAAGTGGAAGGCCAAGTATGGCGGGCTGGACGTATCAGAGGCCCGGCGGTTGAAGGTTCTAACGGACGAGAACGCCAAGCTGAAGAAGTTGCTGGCCGAGGCGACGCCTCGACAACGCCATGCTGAAGGATTTCAACGCAGAAAAATGGTGACGCCCGCTGCGAAGCGGCAGGCCGTGGCTCACCTTTGCTCCTAGCACGAGGTCAGTCAGCGGCGGGCGTGTTCAGCGATCGGTGTCGATCGCACATCGGTGCGCTATCGCAGCCGGCGATCTGACGACGGGACTATCCGGGCAAGACTGCGTGAGCTGGCAACGACGCGGCGGCGGTTTGGTTATCGCCGTCTGCTTCTCATGATCCGGGGCGAAGGTTTGAAGATCAATCATAAGAAGCTGCGGCGTCTGTATGCCGAGGAACGGCTCCAGGTGCGCAGGCGTGGCGGACGCAAGAGAGCACTGGGAACAAGGGCTCCCATGACGTTGCCGCAAGCACCGAACCAGCGCTGGTCGCTGGATTTCGTCAGCGACACGCTGACCGACAGCCGCAAGTTCCGCATGCTGGCTGTCGTAGACGACTTCACCCGGGAGTGCATTGTCCTGGTCGCCGACACCTCGCTAGCCGGAGCGAGGGTGACCCGGGAACTGGATACGGCCATCGCCAATCGCGGTAGGCCGTTGATGATCGTCAGCGACAACGGCACCGAGTTCACCAGCATGGCGATCCTGCGCTGGTCCCAACAGACAGGGATCGAGTGGCACTAAATCGCTCCAGGCAAGCCGCAGCAGAATGCTTTCGTGGAGAGCTTCAACGGCCGTCTGCGTGACGAGCTTCTGAACGAGACGCTGTTCTCGTCGCTTGATCATGCCCGCAGACCGCTTGCCGACTGGCAAAAAGACTACAACACGGTTCGCCCACACAGCTCGATCGGCCGCCGGCAACTTACGCAATGCTCACAGCGTCCGACATGCAACGGGACGTGACGCTGCGCTATGTCGAGTGCTCCGCGCACCGTCCCGTTGCATCACCGAGCCACACAGGCTCAAATGATCCAAGGGCTCTACCTATCGTTGGATGAAAGATGGGGCTCAGGTCAGCAGGTCACTGGAGGCTGAGCTACTCGACGACGACTCAAAAAATTGTGGGAAAAAAGTCAATAACGACCTGATAGTATAGACCACTCAAAATTAGCGACAATCCAGTTATCTAACCCTCCTATGAAGTAGCGTAAGTTCTCGTTAGAGCGTTCTACCACCATGTCTCTGACTTTAATGTAGGACTTTACCTCTGTATCGTGCATAGCGACGGTCCTTTCTAGGGACTGCTGGGGACCTATGCCATAGTGATGCTGTAGAATAGTCGGAAGTGAATGAACCACTCGGCTAAGTTTGGTCTCTTTATAGTAAGAAAGAACATCATTGCTCCAACAAATGATGTTTACGGCAGAGCGCTTCAACATCTCTACGTCGGGATCACAATAATCGACGGATGATAACTCATACGCATCGATAATATCGAGTTGAGAAACGCAGGTAGGGACGGCACCGCTATGGTAGCGCATGTGTAAATATGCGGGGATCTGTGGGACCGACGAACGAGCACGATTTAGTGCTTCCCAGCCCATGGATAAAAAATAACCGCCGACTGAACTCTGAAACCGGGCTAATTGGACAGGCGTCGCGAGGTCCAAGAATTGCCGCATAAAATCCGCGAAAGAGGCTTCAAAAGGCCCGCTGTGGACGCCGTGCGGAGAGCCTTCCAAAATACCTAGAAGCCTCGTGATGATTGAAACCGTCTTTTCTGGGGAGCAGCCGATTGCTGACTCGTCGCAGTAATGATCGTCAAAGGCAAACAGCCATAACACCCAGTTTGCCGACATTTTTAGTCCTTCGGGAGTTCCGTTGGGGGAAATCAGTCCAACAAGCGGCCCGACACGAATCTGGCGGTACGTTTCCTGCTTAAATTCACTGTATATTCCGTGCGCCAATCCCCATTCAAATGCCGCTTGCCCCGCAATTTCAGCAAGAGGATGCATGGTGGGGGACCGGATTGGGTAGGAAATGGGTGGCAATTGAAGTTTGCGCCCCGTGGGATCATGCGGGGATAGCAGCGCCTCGGCAGATATAACGGTCATGTTTTCCTCCAACTGCATCATCGTTTCATCCCCTTAATTCCAGCAGCGCAGGAAACAAGATTTCTCAACAGAGATAGCGGGTAAATATCTTTCAAAAAGCTGCCATCGCAATCTCACTGATCGCTTGGAGCCTCGTTCCGATTTGCAAGGGTTAGGAGTATTCGGCTGTCCTGCCATCGAGCGGCGTGACCGTTTCCGCGGTCAGTCTCGTTGCGACGACAAAGGCGATAAGTGCGCCGACGGCACACAACAGCATTGCCGTAATGAAGGGGGTAAGGGTGGCGTCATATGCGAGCGCCAAAGTCGCGCCACTGACTCCAGCGAAGGCGTATCGCAAGACACCCAGCAACGAGGAGACTGCCCCGGCATAGCTGATGGGAGCGTTTTTCATGACGAGCGCGATGCCAGAGTTTTCCGCATATTTCCGGGCGGGTTGTGATTGTGGCTTTGACGCCTTCGCCGTGCCTGTTGGCAGACACATGATTTTCGCCATTTCCCTAACACTAGGGGCCGAACCCGACTTTCTGTTCCGCTAGTCGACCCCGGATTCCTAGACTGGTAATTCTCCCACGTGGCTGGTGTAGACCGTTATCCCATTGCCATCAGGATCAGCCAACTGGAAGTAATAGTGACCAAAAAATTGGTCCGGAGCAATTTCACCTACCGACAATCCATTTTTCACCAGAGTCGTCCTATACAATTCCAGGTCGCTCCTAGATTTGCTGTCAATCATCAAGTCGAGGCGTTCGCTAGAAAAATCTCCGCGTTGGCCAAGATGGCTAGGAATTATTGAAAATGGAAATTCATCATTTTTATTAAAAAGCACAATGTGTGTTCCGCCTCGCAATTCGATGATGCCTACGCCATCCGGAAATATTCCCATTGGGCGCAAACCAAATTTTGTATAAAATTGATAACTGATATTAACGTCATTAACCTTCATGACAAAATGTCCGAGGGCTGCTGCGGGTAAATTGCTGTTCATATTTCTAATCCTCTTCAGAAGGTTGTCCGACAGCGGCTCCGCCGACGAACTCGGTGAGAGATGTTTGCAAGTGCCGGGGCCTGCTCCGAGAGAACGCCCGATATCGCGGAAGCCCGGCAGATACAGGCCAATCGCCATCGATCGAAGGCGGTGATGACGCCCTAAGGCGTTTCTCCGGATTCATAAATTCTCCCAGTAAGTTAGCTGAGAGCAATCTTGCACTGCGCCCATCGCCATGCTAATCTGACCAACCAGTCGGAAATGTTATACGACTGACCAGTCGGAAAAGCAAGAGGCTATTTTGACGCGAAAAAAGGAAATTGATCCGGATCGGATTCTGGACGCGGTCGAGGCCGTGATCCTCGAATCTGGTGGCCGAAATTTCACGCTCGATGCCGTCGCCGAGCGTGCGGGGATCAGCAAGGGCGGTCTCGTTTACAGCTTCCCGACCAAGGATGGATTAATCCGCGCGGCGTTAGAGCGGGAAGTAACGCGCTTTCAAGAAGCGGTGCGCCAGCGGCTTGGCGGCAGGCAGGTTGAGCCTTTCGAATTGGTCCTCGCCCACATCGACGAAGCGCTGGATGAGGACGACGCCGCGACGCGCAAGGCGGCTTTTCTCGTTACCGCGTTGGTGCACGCGCCCGATATGATGGAACCAGCGAGACTTTATTACCGCGCGCTGCTCGATCCACTTCTGTCTAAGGCAGGCGCTGCCCACGACGTTCGTCACGCCCTGCTGGCTGTTGAGGGAATTTTCCTACTCCGAGGACTAGGCTTCGTCGAGGTCTCGGCGGCGGAGCACAAATCCGTCCTGCTCCACGCGCGAGCCATCGTCGTCGGGGTGCTAGCCGGACGTTGTCTCCCTTGCGGCGTTGGATAGATCGGCCTACCGCCCGCTCCGAGAATCAGAGGTCAACGATGAGCGCGGCGATCGCTCCATTCCGGGATGCCGCGTTCAACGCATCCAAGGTCGCCCGCTCACGGCAAGGGAAGCCGCTCAACGTCGAACAGAAGGGGATCGTATGGTGCATTGAAGACACCACGTTCACCAACCGACCTGCCGCCACTCATGTCGCGGTGATAGGCGCGCTCCAGGGCCAAAATACGGCTGCGTTTGCTTCTTGCCGCGATGCCGTCAGAAGCTTAGCGCCATTTTCAATGCAACTTCGACCGACGTCGACCCGCTATCAGAAAAAAGACGGACTCTAGGTGGTGTGGACTCTAAGGATTCCCTTTTAGGCGCAAATCAGATTCAAGGCTGCTTTTGGGGAGGCAGTCTTGGGTGTGAAGGACCGTTTGGTTTTGAGCGAAGCGGCGTGGGAGCGGATGGCGCCGCTGATTATCGGCCGACCTGACCAGAAAGGCTCCACCGGACGCGACAACCGGATGTTCGTGGAGGGCGTGCTGTGGATCGTGCGTACGGGCTCTCCCTGGCGTGATCTTCCGGAGGCGTTTGGGGATTGGAACAGCGTGTTCCGGCGCTTCAGTCGATGGAGCATCAAGGGTGTTTGGTGGCGGATCTTCGAGGCGATGTCCGATGATCCGGACTTCGAATATCTGATCGACGACTCCACCATCGTCCGGGCGCATCAGCATGCCGCCGGGGCGAAAAAAGGGGGTCTGAAGATCAGGCGATCGGCCGCTCGCGCGGTGGCCTGAGCACCAAGATACATATGGCCGTTCGCGGCTTGGGATGCCCGGTGCGGTTCACGCTTACCGCAGGTCAGAAGGGCGATGCACCGCAAGCCGCAGCATTGATCGAGGGATTATCCGCCGAAGTCGTCATGGCCGATACGGCCTATGACGCCGATCACTTGCGCCAAGCCATCGCCGCCAAGGGCGCGCTCGCCGTCATTCCCAACAACCCGTCACGTGCGCTCAAATATCCGCTCGACAAGCATCTCTATGCCCAGCGCCATCTCGTGGAATGCTGCTTCTCAAAGCTCAAGCAGTTCCGCCGCGTCGCAACCCGCTTCGAAAAGACCGCACGAAATTACAGGGCCGTCGTCACTCTCGCGGCCATCATCTTATGGATGCGATAAGTGTCCACACCACCTAGAGCATGATTCAACTGGGTTGAATCATGCTCGTCGTCCATCTTCTTCTCCGGGCAAACGTTTCGCGGGATCATGCGCTAGCTGCGCTCGATCGCGACGGCGGCCGCATCGAGGGCGGCGGCGATATCGCGGACCTGCTGCTCGGTAAGGGGACCGCGGGCCGCGCGCAAGCGAAGCGCCATCTTCAGGTTGATCCGGGCGCGTAGAATCTCCGGCGCGGGACCACCGCCATGCGCGGTGTTGACCGATTGCATGCGCGCCAGCGCCTGATCCAGCGCGGTTTTGTTCGCTTCGATGTAGGCGGTGCCATCGGGCGTGATGGTGTAGAGCTTCTTGCCGTCGGCTTCCGCCACGGTCGCGTGTCCGAGTTCTTCGAGCATAGTCAGGGTCGGATAAATCACGCCGGGGCTCGGACTGTAGGTGCCGGCGACGCGATCCTCGATCTCCTTGATGATCTCGTAGCCGTGTCGCGGGCGCTCCGAAATCAAAGCGAGCACGACCAGGCGCAGCTCGCCGTGATCGAACAGACGTCCCGATTGACGGCCGCGTCCGCGCCGGTGGCGGCCGTGCCCGTCATCATGCGGGTGCCTGGTATCGCTGTCGTCATGGGACCTGCGGCCGAAGTGCCTGCCGTAGCGGTCGTGGTGATCTCGATGTTCGTGATGTTCGTGGTCTCTATGTCCGTGTTGCATGTTGTTTCCCTAGATGCTATTTAGATATATCTGATTATTTGATATATCTAAAGTACATCGAAGCGGGATGCAAGAGAGAAAAGAAAGATCCGCAATTCTTTGTCTTTTTGTTTAATTTCAAATGCTTACGTAACAAACGCGCTTCGATGCGGAGAAAAAGGGGGCGTAATCTTCCGCGTCATCTGCGGCGACTAGACTAGCGCCGACGCGCAAGCTGTTCCGCCGGTTCGCGCGTGAAACCAGCGAAGATCACCTGAGCGAGACGGTCCACCTGATCCTTGATTGCCTGCACATGTGCGGATGACGATGACCGTGGGTCATGACCTACCTGGAGGAAATGGCGTCGAAGATGCGGCAGCCATCGGCGGTCTCGAGCCAGGCGACCTCATTCTTGGCAATCAGCGTCGGGCGGGCTGCACGGCATGCTGAGTGAACGGATGCCATATCGGAGACGTCGACTTCATCCGGCAGAGTCCTTCAACAAGTCGCCAATATTGAAATGGCGGGCAAAGGCGGCCCCTAGCGTGCCACCCGTTAGCGGAGCGAGATGCGGGAGGCGGCCAAGGCGCCGGGCGCGACCCATTTCGACGATGATACGCTCAGATTCGGGATTCTCGTCACCAATGAAGGCGATACCAAGAAGCGGAATACCGCGAGCACGCAGCGCCTCTATCGACAAGAGGCTGTGATTAATCGTTCCGAGCGTCGTCCGGGCACAGAGCGCCACCGGCTCGCACCACCGCGCAATGACGTCGATGTAAGCGACTTCTCGCGTCAGCGGCACTAGCAACCCGCCGGCCCCCTCCACCACCAGCGGCCGGTTCGTATCCGGCAGAACGAGCGCCTCTGGATCGATGGTAATGCCATCAATTTCGGCAGCAAGATGCGGCGAAGCCGGCGTCTTCAGCCGATAGGCCTCCGGCAACGCCCGCTCTTCAGACAGACCCGAAAGCCGCAGGACCGCTTGCCTGTCCGTCTCCTCTAGCAGACCGGCCTGGATCGGTTTCCAATAGATCGCTCCAAGAGCACCGACGAGCGCGGCAGCAAAAACAGTCTTGCCGACGCCAGTATCGGTACCAGCTACAATGATGCGCGCAGTCATCCGGCGTTTCGCATTTCTTCCGCGAGCGCTTCGAACAAACCTGCGACGATTGCCTCGTCGACGTTCGCGGTCAGCGCGATGCGGACGCGCGCCGTGCCCTCGGCAACGGTCGGCGGGCGTATCGCTCGGATATCAAAACCTCGTCGCTGCAAAGAGTCAGCAAGTGCAACAGCTGCCTGATCCGCGCCGACGATTATAGGAAGAATATGGGATCCAGACGGCTCGATGTTGCAGCGACGGCGAAGCTCGCTTCCCGCGAATTGAACCAGACGCGCGAGCCGACCACGGCGCTCGGGATTGGTTCGGGACAGTTCGAGGGCCACACGGGTGACCGCGGCGATCAGCGGCGAAGGCGCGGTCGCGTAGATGAAGGGGCGGGCGCGGTTGACGAGAAAATCGCGGACGATTCTCGGCGCAAGGATAAAGCCGCCGACCGTCCCTAGCGCCTTGCCGCAGGTGTGCACTGTGATGACATTGTCGCGGCCCTCGAAGGTTGCGGCGAGCCCCCGCCCCTGCGGCCCGAGCACGCCGGTCGCATGCGCCTCATCGATGACGACCATGGCTTCATGGCGATTTGCGACAGCAAATAATTCAGCAAGGTCCGGGCTGTCGCCGTCCATACTGTAGAGGCTCTCGACCGACAGCCAGGGCCGACCTTTGCCGCCGGCCGCGCGCCAACGGACGATTGCTGTGTCAAAGGCGTCGATATTGTTATGGGGAACTCCCACGAAATTCGTACGTCCCCGACGCAGGCCTTCGTGGACGCTCGCATGGATCAACTCGTCGTGGACTACAAGATCCCGCTGCTGCGGCAAAGTCGAGAAGATCGCAAAATTGGCTACGTAACCACCGCCAAAATACAGCGCTGTTTCGGCACCGAAATAGGCTGCGGCTTCGCTTTCGAGCGCTTCGTGCTCAGGATGATTGCCGCGCAACAGGCGCGATCCGCCCGCTCCCATGGGCACGCCACGTGCCACCGCGTCGGCAGCCGCACGCCTCAATTCCTCGGATTCGGCCAAGCCAAGATAATCGTTCGACGTGAAATCTATTCCTGAGCGCATCCGAAGCGAGCGCAACCGACCCTGCCCTGCGAGTTCGCGCAGATCCGTTTCGAATCCCTCATGCATTAGCTTTCATCCCGCACGGTTAACTAAGCCTGGCACTGCCTGGGTGTCCTCATCTGGATCGTCCTCTTCGACATCAAGTCTAGCTTAGCCGCTGCCGGCTTTGCGTGCCCGTCTCGTCAGCACAGCAGCGAGCCATTTCGAACCGATGCCAGCACTCGTCGGTGTCAACTCCTAGACCTCCTGATTCTTCTCGTTGACGAGGACGACGCGCGGTTGAAAGCCGCGCGCTTCAGCATCGTCGAAATTCGCGTAGGCGACGATGATGACTTTGTCGCCCGCCATCGCGAGTCGCGCGGCCGCGCCGTTTAGCCCGATGATACCGGAACCGGCAGGCGCCTCGATGACATAGGTCGAAAAACGCGCGCCGGTGTCGATATTATAGATATCGACGCGCTCGTTGAGGAGGAAGCCGGCAGCATCGATCAGCGTCCGATCGATCGAGATTGAACCTTCATAGTGCAAATCCGCTTCCGTTACGTGCGCACGGTGGATCTTGCCTTTCATCAGGGTGACTTGCATCGACGATATCCGTTTTTTGAGGGCCGGAATTGCAGGCATCGCGTTAGGACGCTCTCAGCCTCCGGTCAATCTTCAAGCTTGCCGTACAGATGCGCCGATAGGCTGCGCACCTATAGGCTATGACAATTGTGGTTGGCGGCTTCTCCCCGACAAAACTTTAGCCAATCAAAATTAGCTCGGCTGAAACGAGCGTCGTTCAAACGTTCTCCAAGTAATGGCTTTGCGAGAACGTCATCCTCCATAAACTCCGCCCACGCCCCCTTCACGATTACTCCTTCCTCGGTAGTTGAAAGTCTCGCCTCAGTCCGTCATTGAAACGATTGCAATGCCGCGCAGACAGTGCGCGCCTCGAACCAAATCATTTCATTCCAATTCAACGTCGCGCTGAACAATTCACCACGAGGACGCGATTTCTGTTTGTGATACCACTTATCTCACATGGACCGCACGGCGCTTGCTGTGTCGTAGTCCACGGCGAATCTTAGCTCTCGAAGCGGCCGTACGAGCCTGATGGCTTCTTCATAGAGCGCGTGTGCTTTATAGGCAGCAAGCGCTGTTTCATCATCGAATTCGCCATAGACGACGACATCGATCTTATTTTCAATTTGGTCCGTTTTTGCATTGCGCGCAATTTCGAATCGACGCGCGTGTGGGATCTTGGCGAGAAGCGCGAGGCCATCGATAACGCGTGCGATGTCGGCCTCATTTTTGGCGCTGAACAGAACGATGTGACGAATCATAATTATGTAGAAACTGAGGGGTGAAACTTTGGCGATTCTTCTCCGCCTCCTTCCGCTCGCTTCCGCTAACGGCTGAGGCGCTTCGATTGTATCAGAACGCCGCTATGCCCGTGATCGCGCGACCGAGTATCAACGCGTGAATGTCGTGCGTGCCCTCGTATGTGTTCACCACCTCAAGGTTCACCAGATGCCGCGCGACGCCAAACTCGTCGCTGATACCGTTACCGCCGAGCATATCGCGGGCTGTTCGGGCAATCTCCAACGCTTTGCCGCAACTATTGCGTTTCATGATGCTGGTGATCTCAACTGCGGCGTCGCCCTCATCTTTCAGGCGACCCAAACGCAAGCAGCCTTGCAGGCCGAGCGTAATGTCGGTGAGCATGTCGGCGAGTTTCTTCTGGACCAGTTGGTTCGACGCGAGAGGCTTGCCGAACTGCTTGCGGTCGAGCACGTACTGGCGCGCGCGCAGGTAGCAATCCTCCGCTGCACCGAGCGCGCCCCATGCGATGCCGTAGCGTGCGCTATTGAGGCATGTGAACGGGCCCTTCAACCCGCGAACATGGGGAAAGGCATTCTCTTCCGGACAGAAAACCTCGTCCAGAACGATCTCGCCCGTGATGGAGGCCTTCAGGCCGACCTTGCCGTGCACCACCGGAGCCGAGAGACCCTTGGCCCCCTTCTCCAGCACAAATCCACGGATCGAGCCCTCGTCATCCTTGGCCCAAACGACAAAAACATCCGCGATCGGGCTGTTCGTGATCCACATTTTCGCGCCGGATAAAGAGTATCCACCGCTTACCTTGCGCGCGCGCGTGACCATGCTGCCGGGATCCGAGCCATGGTTGGGCTCCGTCAGGCCGAAACACCCGATCCACTCTCCACTGGCGAGCTTGGGCAGAAATTTTTGCTTGGTGGCTTCGTTTCCGAATTCGTTGATTGGCACCATCACCAGCGAACTCTGCACGCTCATCATGGAGCGGTAGCCGGAGTCCACCCGCTCGACCTCTCGTGCAATGAGCCCGTAGCTCACATAATTCAGCCCCGCGCCGCCATACCCTTCAGGAATAGTCGCACCGAGCAGACCCAATTCGCCCATTTCCCGAAAGATCGCGATATCGGTGCGCTCGTGGCGGAAGGCCTCAAGCACACGCGGAAGCAGCCTATCCTGGCAATATTGCTGCGAGGTATCGCGCACGGCTCGCTCATCCTCGCTCAGCTGGTTACCGAGATGCAGGGGATCGGACCAATCGAATGCGGCATGTGACGAACTCATGTCAGGTTCTCCTCAACATTTTGCGTGGACATTTGCACGACCCGCGTTGTCATTCAGGCACGACGGCAGTGACTTCGATTTCAACTCTCGCGCGGTCGTCCATCAACGCGCTGACCTGAACCGCCGTCATGGCGATGTCATAACTGCCGATAATTTCGCGAAACGCCGCGCCGATGGAAGGCAACGCAGTCAGGTATTCCCGTTTGTCCATTACGTACCAGGTCATGCGCGAGATGTGCGCAGGCTTTGCGTCGCCTGCGCCGAGCACGGCCACGATGTTCTGCAGGGCTTGCCGCGCCTGCCCTGCGAAATCGTCGGTGTGGAATACCTCGTTGGCGTCCCAGCCAATCATACCCGACACGAAGATCTGCCGGCCGGTGACCGAGACACCATTGGCGTAACCCTTTGGACGCTTCCAGCCTTGTGGCAACAATGTATGCATCGCTGATTTCCTTGTTGATCCAGTGGTTATTTGCGATGAGCAAGCATCGCAGAAGCGTTCAATGGCGACGCGAAGGTCCGGCGGGATTGGCGTGGCCCAGTGCGTTTGAAGGCTTGTTGTGACGATGACTTGGCGCGCCCGGAGACGCTCCTCGCCACCAGATCTACAATACAGCAAAAGCACCAGGGAGCGTGTCCCGATTTTTTCCACTTGGAGACCGAAAGAGACGACGTCGCCCAAGCGACTGATGGCGCGAAAGTCGGTCTGCAAGCTCACGGTTGGCATGCCGATGCGGCGGCTGCCAATCAGGTCGGCATAGGAAATACCGAGACCATCCGTGATCCAATCCTCGACCAGACCGTTCAAGCGGACGAAATACTGCGGAAAAAACACGATGCCGGACGGGTCGCAGTCGCTGAAGCGAATACGCATCGTTCTTTCAAAACGTGAACGCCGGATAGGTTCGTTTGCCACGTCAGGCTCCGACAAAGTGGGTGCGAAGGTCGGGGTCACCGGTATTGCCGATAGGGCTAGTGAAAATCGTGCAGCTTGAACCGCTGCAGCTTCCCCGTCTGCGTTCTTGGCAGCTTCTCGATGAAGGCCACCGCGCGCGGATATTTATAGGGCGCCACGGTCTTCTTGACGAAATCCTGCAGCGTTTTGACCATCGTTTCGTCGGCAACATGGCCGGGCCTCAGGACGACAAAGGCCTTGACGATTTGACCGCGTTCTTCATCCGGCTCGCCAATCACACCACATTCGGCCACCGCCGGATGCAGCATCAAGGCGTCCTCGATCTCAGGGCTAGCAATGTTGTATCCAGCCGAAATGATCATGTCGTCGGTGCGCGCGTGGTAGTAGAAATAGCCGTCGGCGTCGCGCATATAGGCGTCTCCCGTGTAGTTCCATCCATTCCGAACATAGCTCTTCTGGCGATCGTCAGCGAGATAGCGGCAGCCGGTCGGTCCCTTTACGCGCAACTTTCCAACCACGCCGGGCGGCACTTCGTGATCGTTGTCGTCAACCACTTCGGCCCGATAGCCGGGCACGGGAAGTCCCGTGGCGCCAGGCCGTGCGTTCGCCTCGTCAGCTGAAATGAAGATGTGCAGCATCTCGGTCGCGCCGATGCCGTCGATCAATTCGATTCCGGTCGCCTCCTTCCACAACGCCCGCGTCGATGCCGGCAACGCCTCGCCGGCCGAGACGCATTTGCGCAGCGGCGTCCTGCGCAGCTCCACACCGCGTGCCGCCAAGGTCCGGTACGATGTCGGCGCCGTGAATAGCACGGTGGCGCCAAATTCCTTGATAGCGTCGAGCAATTGCGGAGGGCTGCACTTTTCGAGCAATACCGTCGAGGCGCCAATCGACATCGGGAAAAGCAGCATGCCACCCAGGCCGAAGGTAAATGCCAGGGGCGGGCTGCCAATGAACACGTCGTCAGGCATCGCGCGCAACACGTGCGGCGGCCAGCAGCGGCAGCTTGCCATAATATCCCGATGGAAATGCATCGTTGCCTTCGGCACGCCTGTGGTTCCCGACGTAAAGCCCAGCAAGCAGATGTCGTCCGAGGCGGTGTCGACGTTCTCGAACGGGGGGGAAAAGCGCTCCATGGCGTGCTCGAGGCTATCCGGGCCATCATAGTTGAAGTGACGCATCCAGCGCATGTCCGGACAAGCCTGCGAAGCTTCACGCATGTCGTCCGCCAGGCTGGCGTCACACAGCGCGTGACTGACCTGACCGATGTCGATGATAGCCTTCAATTCCTTGGCGCGCAGCAACGGCATGGTTGCCACCGCAATGCCGCCGGCCTTGATTACAGCAAACCAGCAAGCCGCGAGCATCGGATTGTTGGGCGCGCGCAACAGCACGCGATTGCCCGGAATGAGACCCATCTCATTGACCAGCACATGCGCGATACGATCAGCCTTGTCCTTCAAGTCACTATAAGTCCAGGTCAGACCGGGCGCGCGGATGCAGACGCGTTCCCCGCGTCCTTCGATAACATGGCGGTCGAGAAGCTCGGTCGCACAATTCATCCGCTCCGGAAACGTCAGCTCCGGCAATTCGAACAGGAACTCCGGCTGCAGTTCCGGGGCAGGCAACCTGTCGCGAGCGAAGGTGTCTATGTGGGCACTGGGCATGAAAGACCTCGTTACGGCAGTTCGATCCAGAGCATTTCCAAGCGAAGTGGATGCCGGTTCGCGCCAGGAAGACACTTCAAACTAGAGAGCGTCGATTCTGATTCAATCGGAACCACTAGCCGGGACTTTGACTGACGCTGCGCAACAACTCGCGCGCGATGATCAGCTGCTGTACTTCGGTGGCGCCCTCATAGATCCGCAGCGCGCGGATCTCGCGGTACAAACGTTCGACGGGCATTTCGGAAACCACGCCCAGGCCGCCCCAGAGCTGCACCGCGGCGTCAATAACCTGCTGCGCACCCTCAGTAGCCACCATCTTAGCCATCGCCGCTTCCTTGGTGACATTGCGGCCCTGGTCGCGCTGCCAGGCAGCGCGATAGGTCAGAAGGGCGGCGCTATCGATCGTAGTCGCCATCTGCGCCAACTTGGCCTGAGTGAGCTGGAAATCGGATAGCACGCCATTGAACATCTTGCGGCTCGTGGCCCGCGCGAACCCCTCGGCCAATGCGCGACGCGCGAACCCAACAGCAGCCGCCGCAACCGACGTGCGGAACACGTCGAGCGTGCGCATCGCCACCTTGAATCCTTCGCCCGGTGCACCCACGCGCTGCGTCTCGCTCACGCGGCAATTGGTAAATCGCAAGCGCGCCAGCGGATGCGGCGCGATGACATTGATACGCTCGGCGATCTCGAATCCCGGCGTGTCGGCATCAACGATGAAGGCGCTGATACCCCTCGCCCCTGGCGCCTCGCCGGTGCGCGCGAAAACAACGTAGAAATCGGCGATACCACCATTCGATATCCAGGTCTTCTCGCCATCGAGCACGTAGTCGCTGCCGTCGGCCCTTGCGGCGCAACTCATGGCGGCGACGTCCGAACCGGCCGCAGCCTCCGAGAGAGCAAATGCCGCGATCGCTTCACCGCGCGCAACGCGCGTCAGGTAGCGTGCTTTCTGCTTGTCGGTGCCGGCCAGACTGATCGCGCCGGAACCCAGACCCTGCATGGCAAATGCAAAGTCGGCGAGGCCCGAATGGCGCGCCAGCGTCTCGCGGATCAGACAGATCGCGCGCGTATCGATGGCATCCGTGGCGCCGCCCCATTCGCGACCGCCGACGGCATTGCTCAGCCAGCCGTCCGCCCCCAGAGCACGCACCAGCGCTCGGCATTCGGCATCGATGTCATGGCCATGGTGTTGCGACACTAAGCGTTTGGCCCATGCATCCAGCGTCAACGCCAATTCACGGTGACGCGGCTCAAAAAATGGCCAGTCCAGATAGCTTGTATCGGTCATGTCATGTCCCTCTCAATTGCCTTCGAATGCCGGCTTGCGACGATCGACGAAAGCCTCATAAGCCCGCTTGAAGTCCTGGGTGAGCATGCACAGCGCCTGCGCCTGCGCTTCAGCCTCGATCGATTGCTCGATCGTCATGGACCATTCCTGGTGCAGCATGGTCTTGGTGATCCCGTTGGCAAAGGTGGGACCGGCCGCGAAATCACGGGCCAGGCTCGCTGCCTCCGTCAGAAGATTCTCCGGCGTCACAAGTCGGTTGAAGAAGCCCCAGCGTTCCCCCTCCTCGCCACCCAGTGAGCGACCGCTGTAGAGCAGTTCGCTGGCACGACCTTGACCAATGATCCGCGGCAGAATCGCGCAGGCTCCCATGTCGCAGCCCGCCAGGCCCACCCGATTGAACAGAAAGGCGACCTTGCTTCGCGCCGTGCCCAGACGCAGATCGCTCGCCATCGCGACAATCGCGCCGGCACCGGCGCATACGCCATCGACCGCCGCCACGATGGGCTGCGGACAGCGGCGCATCGCAAGCACGAGATCGCCGGTCATGCGTGTGAACGTCAGCAGATCCGGCGCACTAAGCTGCACCAAGGGGCCAATGATCTCGTGCACATCGCCGCCAGAGCAGAAATTGTCGCCGGCCCCCGCAATCACGACGGCGTGCACGTCGGTTGCATAGGCAAGCAGACGAAACAGATCACGCAGCTCCGCGTAGCTCGCAAAGGTGAGAGGGTTCTTGCGCTCAGGACGGTTGAGGGCGATGGTGGCAACGCCGCCTTCCACCTGCCAGCGGAAATTCACGGCTCGATAGCCGTTGAACTGGCGGCGATTACCTTCCACCAACGCGGGATCGAGATGCGAGGTCATCGAATTTCCTTGCGATTGTTCCGGCGGGGCTTGCCTGGACTGCTCGATCTCTCACTGGGAGCGTCGATTTCCTTTCGGGACAGATGAACTCGAAACTGACCAAGGAGCTCGTGGAGCGCGTCCCTTTGGTCGATGCCGAGGCCGTCGAGCATTTCCACCAGCCAGGCCTCATGCGCTTCGGCCATCAGCAGGAATTGCTTGCGGCCGGCGACGGTGAGCTTGACGATCATCGAACGGCGGTCGAAGCTATCAGACGCCCGCTCGACCCAGCCATCGGCCACCAATTGATCGGTAAGGCCCGTTACATTACCGCCGGTCACCATCAGGTATCGCGAAAGCGCGCTCATCCGCAGGCCTTCGGGGTAGCGCTCGAGCTGGGCAAGATAATCGAAGCGAGGCAAGGTTGTCTCGAAGCGCTTACGCAGGCGGCTACGTATTTCCTGCTCGATTTGGGTGCTGCATGAGAGCAGCCGCAACCATAACTTAACCACACCATGGTCAGTCGACTGCGCGCGGGCCTCGCGCCCGATGCTGTTTTCGTCCAGCGCATCCGCCAACTTCAATTTAGGCGGCTTTTCCATCTCACATTACCTCGCCGCCACTGACGGAGATCGACTGGCCATTGATGGCGCTCGCACCGGAACTGCACAGCCAGGCTACGGTGCTGGCGACTTCTTCGGGCTGGATGATCCGTTCCTGTGGATTGTGCCGCGCGAATTCGGCGCGCGCTTCTTCGGCACCGCGCCCGGTCTTGGCGACGACATTATCTATACTCTCGCGCAACAGGTCGGTTTCTGTGTACCCCGGGCACACCGCGTTGACGGTAATGCCCTTGGAGGCAGCTTCCAGCGCCAGCGAGCGGGTCAAGCCAATGACACCGTGTTTAGCCGCCGCGTAGGCGCTGACATAGGCGTAACCGCGCTGGCCTGCCGTGCTGGAGATATTCACGATGCGGCCCCACCGGGCCGCAAGCATTCCCGGCAGCGCCGCGCGCGCGCATAGAAATGTACCGGTCAGGTTGACCGCGAGCATCCGCTGCCACAATTCGTCACTGGTCCGGCCAAACGGCGCACTCGCCGCCTGCCCCGCGTTGTTGATCAGGATGTGCGCGGTGCCGCCCGAGATCTTTCCGAACGCCAGCTTAACCACCGCCGGATCAGCGACGTCGCAGACGATCACTTGCGGCTCAGCGGAAGCAGGAAGTTCGGCGGCAAGCTCCTGCAGGGGCCCTTCCTGCCGTCCGAGCAGCGTGAGGTGCGCGCCATCCGCGGCTAGACGCCGCGCGATCGCCGCACCGATGCCGCGAGCGGCGCCGGTCACAACCGCACGTCGGCCGGCAAGGGATGAAACGATACCGTCGACCATCGACGTCAGAGCTTTTCGGGCACAGGCAGTGCAGCCATCGCCTTCTCGCGGGCGAAGTTTGCCTCCATCTGGACCTTCGCCGAGCGGTATTGTTGGGGCCAACTCACTTCCGTGAAGCCAATCTTCGCAGATTCGGTCAGCGTCCATGCCGGATTGGCCAGATGCGGTCGCGCAACGGCGCACAGGTCGGCGCGGCCGGCCGCGATGATGGAGTTCACATGATCAGCTTCGCTGATCGCCCCGACCGCGATCGTCGCAATTCCGGCCTCCTGCCGCACCCGGTCGGCGAAGGGAGTCTGGAACATGCGTCCGAACGTAATCTTTTCCTTCTTGCTGACCTGGCCTGACGAGCAGTCGATCAGATCCGCCCCCGCCGCCTTGAATGCCTTGGCGATTTCAACCGCGTCCGCCGGCGTGATGCCGCCTTCCACCCAGTCATGGGCGGAAATTCGCACCGACATTGGCAGATGTTCCGGCCATGCGGCGCGTACCGCGCGGAACACTTCCAGCGGGTAACGCAGCCGGTTCTGCAGCGAGCCGCCATATTCGTCGTCACGGTGATTGGTCAGCGGGGAAATGAAACTCGAGAGCAGATAGCCGTGCGCGCAGTGCAGTTCGAGCCAGTCAAACCCGGCCTGTCCGGCGCGGCGCGTCGCGACGACAAATTCGTCGCGGACGCGATCCATCTCGTCCCGCGTCATGGCGCGCGATAACTGGCTTTCGCCTTCGAGGTATTGCTGCGGAGAGGCACTGACGAGCGGCCAGTTCGGTTCGCCACCGCTTTCGGGCAACGGCTTATCGATGCCGTCCCATGGGCGGCGGGTCGAACCCTTGGCGCCGGAATGCCCGATCTGCATAGCGATCTTCGCATCAGAAATGCCGTGCACCCAGTCCACGATGCGCTTCCAGGCCTGCATCTGCTCGTCGTTCCACAGGCCGGGGCAGCCGGGCGTAATGCGCGCTTCCGGGCTTGGGCAGGTCATTTCGGCGACCACCATGCCGGCGCCGCCCATCGCTCGGGCGCCCAGATGCACCAGGTGATAGTCACCGGGAATGCCATCGACGGCGGAATATTGCGCCATCGGGGAGACGACGACCCGGTTCTTCAGTGTCACCGAACGCAGCTTGAAGGGCGTGAACATCGGCGGCAGAGCACGCAGCGATGGCGCCCGCTCCAACGGAGTGCGCGCCGCGAACCATTTCTCGTACCCCTCAAGCCACCCCTTGTCACGCAGTCGCAAATTCTCGTGACTGATCCGCTGGCTGCGGGTCAGCATTGAGTACATGAATTGCTCGGGCTCAAGCTGGTCGCAATAGCGTTCCCCGCAAACCTCGAACCATTCCATCGCATTCCAGGCCGCGTTCTGCAGCCTGAGCGTCTCGATGCGACGGGCTTCCTGATACTGCGCGAGAACGCCCGGAATATTCTCGGGCTTGTCGCCATGAATTTTGAACTGGCGGGCCAGCTCAATCGCATCCTCGATTGCAAGCTTGGTGCCCGAACCAATGGCGAAGTGCGCAGTGTGGACAGCGTCGCCCATGAGCACCACATGGCTGCCATTGCGGTTTTTCAGCCACCATTGTTCGCAAACGACCCGCTGGAAATTCAACCAGGCCGATCCACGAAGATGGGGCGCATTGCTCATCAGCTTGGCGCCCTCGAGATTGTCCGCAAACAGCTTCTCGCAAAAGGCGATCGACTGATCCTGGTCGGCCTTATCCAAACCATGGGCAAGCCAGACGTGTTCCGGACACTCGACAATGAACGTCGAGGTTTCCTTGTCGAATTTGTAGATGTGGGCCTGGAACCAGCCGTGTTCGGTGCGCTGGAAGTCGAACGTGAATGCGTCATACAACTTGTGTGTTCCAAGCCAGATGAAGCGATTAGGACGCACGACGATATCCGGCTTGAAGGTGGCCGCGTATTTTTCCCGGATTCTCGAATTGATGCCGTCGCTGGCAATCACAAGGTCCGCGTCAGAATAATCTTCGTCTGAGCCGGCTTCGCATTCGAAAACGAGCTTCACGCCCAGCCGCTCGCAACGGGCCTGCAGAATGTTAAGCAGCTTCTTGCGGCCGATTCCCACAAAGCCGTGCCCACCGGAACGAATACGCCCGCCCTTGAACAACAGGTCGATATCATCCCAGTGACTGAAGGACTGGCGGATTTCTCCGCAGGTCTCGGGGTCCCAGCGCTCCATGTTTTCCATGGTCGCATCCGAGAACACGACGCCCCAACCAAAGGTGTCGTAGGGCTTGTTGCGCTCAACCACTGTCACGTCATGCGACGGATGAAGCTTCTTCATGAGCAGCCCGAAGTATAGGCCGGCGGGGCCGCCCCCAATGCAGACTATCTTCATGCGCGCCCCTCACGAACATCGGCCAATTGCTTGTGGCCATCTGATGCACTCGAAAACTTCCTTTACACTTAAAATGTTTAAGTATCAAACAAATATTGACGCCAATTTTGGTTGGCCCCTAACACATTGCAAAGCAAGACGATTTCGGCACATGCTCGCCGGTAGGCGCGACCGCGCAAAACAACTGGTATCGGCGCCTACAGAGCTAAAGACGCCGAAATATTGGGGCGCTTTCGTCGGGCTTTTGCAAATAGAAGCCGCACTCAGCCCAACTACCGGATTAGTTCAGCTCCGAAAATCATGATATGCAATACGAGCCTCTGCGACGTCAGCAAGATCACGATGGGGCCTTGAGCTTGCTGTTAAGGCATTAGCTGACCTGGTCGTGGCGCTCATCCGCACAAAATCTGTTCCGCGTAACGCAATAGAGCGTTGCCACCGGCGATCCTTTGCTCGTCCGCGATCACATTCCTCTCGCTCTTTTGCTAGCCGGTAATTCTCCTGACGATCGTTCGAGGATGTTCACGATCTGATTTGTTATTGCATTCCACGTTGCTTCTGAGAATTCGAGAACCTTGAAGCCGCGAAGGAAAAACGCGCCTTCCGACGCGACAAAGGCGAGAGCCAAACTTCGACCCTCTTCCGTAGATAGATCGAGAGCATCAAGGCGCGTCTGATTGACTTTCCAATATTGCGCCAACCGCCCAGGTTGGAGCATCAAAAGGTTGAGCATCACCGATGAACGGCTCCAAGACTTTGCGTTAAACTCTCCTCGCCCGGCAGCTATGTAAGCGCGCATTGCGGTCGCTGGATCAGGATTCTCCCCCGCTATCGCCGAGACCCTGGCCTCAAAGTCATTCATCCACCGCTCGTACATTTTATCCAGCAACTGATCTTTACTGCCGAAGCAATACTGGACACCGCCCTTGGTAATACCGGCGGCCTTAGCGACGGCATCGATCGTAAGAGCTGCGGGCCCTTTTTCGCTCACAATGGCTTCAGCAAGGTCGAGTACCTGTTCGCGATCAATGGAGCGACGTCGGCCAGCCATTTTCTATCCTTCTTTTTAATTCCATACGTATGTATATAAACATCTGCGCTTAGCGCGGCGCGACCCCGTCACATCCAACTTCTGGTGAATGATGCTTTACAACAATAACAATAGATGGCTCGTGTTGGTCGTCGTCTCAACCGCACTTTTTCTCATTAGCATTGATATGACGGTACTTTATACGGCTTTGCCGCGGCTGACCCACGATCTTGGCGCCAGCAACAATCAAAAACTCTGGATCGTCAACGCGTTTCCGCTTGTAATGGCAGGCCTGCTCCCAACTATGGGTGCGCTTGGCGACCGGGTTGGTCACCGCCGGACCTTTCTTTGGGGCCTCGTCGCTTTCGGACTTGCCTCTCTAGTCGGGGCTTATGCGCCTTCTGCGAACACGCTGATCGCGGCCCGCGCTTTCCTTGCTGTCGGCGCATCCATGATGATGCCAGCCACACTTTCGCTCCTGCGACTAACGTTCACGACCGACAAAGATCGCGCGTTCGCAATCGGCATTTGGGCCTCGGTCTTTTCCGGTGGTTTCGCGGTCGGTCCGTTGATTGGCGGCGCTTTGCTGGGCCATTTCTGGTGGGGCTCCGTCTTCCTCATCAACGTCCCCGTGGTGTTGATCGCCCTTATCCTGACTCCGCTCGCAATTCCTTCTGAAAAAGGCAACTTGGGGAGGCAACTTGATCCCGTTAATTCGCTTCTCGCCGTGGCCGCAATGGTCAGCTTATTCTATGGACTGATGGAAGTCGCAAAGCCGGACGCAAAATGGCTAGACGCCGCTTTCGCGATCTTCATCGGCATCACGTTCGGGGTCCTGTTCGTTCGCCGGCAGAGCCGCTCGGCAAGTCCTATGATTGACTTCGCGCTGTTCAAAAACGAGCGCTTTACATCTGGCGCGCTTACCGCACTCGTTGCAACTGTGGCGGGTATGGGTGTACAACTCGCGCTCACACAGCGTCTGCAGCTTGTGATCGGCTATTCGCCGCTTTACGCGGCCGTTTTCATACTGCCTGTCTCGATCGCGTCCTTTATTGCAGGTCCCCTCAGCGGACTTGTGCTGCACACAATAGGCGTCGGTCGGGCGCTCTGGGCGAGTCTGGTCATCGCCGCGATTGGCCTCATCGGCTATACCATCTTCCGTGACAGCGGCCTTGTCGAGCAAGTCGTGAGCCTTGCCATATTTGGATTCGGTGTAGGCTTGGGGTCGGCGACGGCCTCAACCGCCATCATGATCAACGCGCCGGAAGACAAGGCCGGCATGGCCGCTTCGATCGAGAGCGTCGCTTTTGAACTCGGCGGTGTGCTTGGCATCGCCATCATGGGTAGCGTCCTGTCGTTCGTCTATGCAACTACTCTCGTACTACCGCAGGGACTTCATGACCCGGCTCTCGCCAGAGACAGCCTCGATCAAGCGTTACTGCTTGCCGAACACATGTCCGGCGACGGAGCAGTGAAATTGGTCACTCAGGCAAAAGCGGCCTTCGACAGCGCCTTCGTCGCCGTCATGGTCGCTGGCATCGTAATCTTTTTCCTGATGACAGCAGTGATCGCCTGGATCACAAGCGGGGCGAAGGCATCTGACCCCTCCCATTCGGCCCACGCATAGACTAGCCTTTTCAGGGTCATTGTCGAAGTCCGATGCCCCCCAGTCACGCGACGAGACCGCCGGCTCTGTGATCGCGGTGGTCTCGAAGCGCCGCGATGTAAGGCATCACGTCTATCTTGACAGAAACGTTGGTCAAGATAGGTGCCCTGCTGACATTCGTCTTCGCTGCGTCGGCGATTTGATTTGACCCGACGCGAAGCGTACACGATGGGAGCGCCCGGGGCGCCACACACTAAATAAAGTCCGCTGAATGATCTTCGTAGCAGAAATGAACCGATCTAAAGTCTTCGGCACTCTTCGTCCCGTGCTTCATGTCGATGATCTGGTCGAGCCGGGAACGGAACAGGTCCTGCTCTCCCGTCTCCCGCCGTTCCCGTGGCTGCATCTGGTCCCCCGCCAAAGCTTCAAAGGCGAGTGAATCACAAATCAATTTTGCAAGGAATCCCCTTCCGCAGGCCCGATTCCCAGCAAACTCGATTGCCGCAGCGTGCCGTTTCCAGATTCCAAATCAACGACTTGGGAATTCTTCACGCACGACGAAGCGCTGGAAAAGAAAAAGGCCCCGGAGCGTCTCCGGAGCCTTGTAGATTTCTTGCAGATTTCTTGCCTTTTTTTAGCCGCCGAACGGCTTCAAGCCGTCGCGGTCGCCGGCACCGCACGGGTCAAAGCTGCGTTACTTGCGCAGCAGCTCCGCCAGCGTCTTGCCGAGGCGCGCCGGGGACGGCGACACGGTAATCCCCGCGGCTTCCATCGCCACGGTCTTGGAACCGGCGTCGCCCTTGCCGCCGGAGATGATAGCGCCGGCATGGCCCATGCGGCGGCCGGGAGGCGCGGTAACCCCGGCGATGAAACCGACCATCGGCTTCTTGCGGCCACGCTTGGCCTCGTCCTTGATGAACTGGGCGGCGTCCTCCTCGGCGGAACCGCCGATTTCGCCGATCATGACGATCGAGGTGGTCTTGGGGGCGGCCAGGAACATCTCCAGCACGTCGATGAATTCGGTGCCTTTGACCGGGTCGCCGCCGATGCCGACCGCGGTGGTCTGGCCGAGGCCTTCCTGGGTGGTCTGGAACACGGCTTCATAGGTCAAGGTGCCCGAACGCGAGACGATGCCGACGCTGCCGGGCTTGAAGATATTGGCCGGCATGATGCCAATCTTGCACTCGCCCGCGGTCATCACGCCCGGGCAGTTCGGCCCGATCAGGCGCGATTTCGATCCGCTCAGCGAGCGCTTCACCCAGACCATGTCGAGCACCGGAATGCCTTCGGTAATGCAGACGATCAGCGGAATTTCCGCATCGATCGCTTCGCAGATCGCATCTGCCGCGCCCGGCGGCGGGACATAGATCACCGACGCGTCGGCGCCGGTCTTTTCGCGCGCTTCGGCGACGGTGTCGAACACCGGCAATCCGAGATGCACAGCGCCGCCTTTGCCCGGCGAGGTGCCGCCCATCATCTTGGTGCCGTACGCGATCGCGGCCTCGGAATGGAACGTGCCGTTCTTGCCGGTAAAGCCCTGGCAGATGACTTTGGTATTCTTGTCGATCAGAACGGACATCGCTTACTTCCCCTTCACAGCGTTCACGATTTTCTGCGCGGCATCGTCGAGATTGTCGGCGGCCACGACGTTGAGACCGGAGTCGCGGATGATCTGCTTGCCAGCGTCGACGTTGGTACCTTCGAGCCGCACCACCAGCGGCACTTTCAGGCCGACTTCCTTGACGGCGGCCACCACGCCTTCGGCGATGATGTCGCATTTCATGATGCCGCCGAAGATGTTGACCAGGATGCCCTTCACGTTGGGATCGGCGGTGATGATCTTGAACGCCGCGGCCACCTTTTCCTTGCTGGCGCCGCCGCCGACGTCGAGGAAGTTCGCCGGCTCCATGCCGTAGAGCTTGATGATGTCCATGGTCGCCATCGCAAGGCCGGCGCCGTTGACCATGCAGCCGATGGTGCCGTCGAGCGTGACGTAGTTGAGATCGTATTTCGACGCCTCGATTTCCTTGGCGTCCTCTTCGGTCTCGTCGCGGAGTGCTGCGACTTCCGGATGGCGGTACATCGCGTTGTCGTCGAACGACACCTTGGCGTCGAGCACGCGCAACAGGCCCTGCTTGGTGACGACCAGCGGATTGATTTCCAGCATCGCCATGTCCTTGGCGGTGAAGGCGTTGTAGAGCTGCGCCACCAGCTTCTCGGCCTGCTTGGCGAGATCGCCGGTTAGATTGAGCGCCTTCGCCACCGTGCGGCCGTGATGGCCCATGATGCCGGTCGCCGGATCGACCGAAAAGGTGATGATCTTCTCAGGGGTGTTGTGTGCGACGTCCTCGATGTTGACGCCGCCCTCGGTCGAGACCACGAACGAGACTTCGCTAGTTTCGCGGTTGACCAGGATCGAGAGATAGAACTCCTTGTCGATGTCGGAGCCGTCCTCGATGTAGAGGCGGTTGACCTGCTTGCCGTGCGCGCCGGTCTGGATCGTGACCAGGGTTGCGCCCAGCATCTGCTTGGCGAACTCGTTGACCTCGGCGACCGACTTGGCGATACGAACGCCACCCTTGTCGCCGGCCGAGGCTTCCTTGAACTTGCCCTTGCCGCGGCCGCCGGCGTGGATCTGGCTCTTGACCACCCAGATCGGACCGCCGAGTTCCTTCGCAGCCGCTTCCGCTTCGGAAGCCTTGAAGATCGGCACGCCGCGCGACACCGGCACGCCGAGCTCCTTCAACAACGCCTTCGCCTGATACTCGTGAATATTCATCGATTGCTCCTGAAGACTTCAATCCGAATGCTTGGGCCGCTTAAGCAGCGACGTTAAGCGACTTACTTAAGCAGATCCGGCGCGATCTTGCGGCAGGCGTCGACCAGGCCCTGCACCGAGGCGACCGACTTGTCGAACGCCTCGCGGTCCTTGCCGGACAGCTCGATCTCGACAATGCGCTCGACGCCCTTGGCGCCGATCACCACCGGGACGCCGACATACATGTCCTTCACGCCATATTCGCCGTTGAGATAGGCGGCGCAGGGCATCACGCGCTTCTTGTCCTTCAGATAGCTCTCGGCCATCGCGATCGCGGAGGCGGCCGGCGCATAGAACGCCGAACCGGTCTTCAAGAGATTCACGATCTCGGCGCCGCCGTTGCGGGTGCGGTCGACGATCTCGTCGATGCGGGCTTGCGAGGTCCAGTCCATCTTCACCAAATCAGGCAGCGGAATGCCCGCCACGGTGGAATATTTCGTCAGCGGCACCATGGTGTCGCCGTGGCCGCCGAGCACGAAGGCGGTGACGTCCTCGACCGAGACGTTGAACTCGTCGGCCAAAAAATAACGGAAGCGCGCCGAATCCAGCACGCCGGCCATACCGACCACCTTCTTGCTGGGCAGGCCCGAGGCTTTCTGCAGCGCCCAGACCATTGCGTCCAACGGGTTGGTGATGCAGATCACGAAGGCTTCGGGGGCGTATTTTATGATGCCGGCGCCGACCTGCTCCATGACCTTGAGATTGATGCTCAGCAGATCGTCACGGCTCATGCCGGGCTTGCGCGGCACGCCCGCGGTGACGATGACGACGTCGGCGCCATCGATCGCCTCATAGGAATTGGCGCCCGTCAGATACGAATCGAAGCCGTCCACCGGCGACGACTGGGCGATATCGAGCGATTTTCCCTGGGGCACACCCTCCGCGATGTCGAACAACACCACATCGCCCAATTCCTTCAGCCCGACCAGGTGAGCGAGCGTTCCACCAATCTGACCGGAGCCAATCAAAGCAATCTTGTTGCGTGCCATGGAAATCTGTCCTTTGAACCCAGCGGGAGGAGGGAGGGAAACTTGCCGTAAAGTCTTGCATGTCTTGCAAGGACGTCTTGAGGGGCTGTTAGCTCGTTCGCCGCACCCGCTCAAGTCGGTGATGGATCAATAATCCGGCTGGCGGCAAAGCTGCCCGAAAATTGGCAAACCGCGCGGCGGACGCCATCAGCTTCACACCATTGCCGTAGAGCGTATCGATCAGGGTAATGAAGCGCTTGGCGGCGCTGTTGCACGTTAAGCTGAAGAGCCAAGCCCACAAGGCGGCGTTATGTTTGCCGCGGTGCCGGCAGCTAAGCGCAGCTGCGGCCTCGCGACGATTTCCATCAGCAATCCGCCGACGCCCGTACCGACCGGCATCGATCGATCAGAGCTATCAATTCTGTCGGCTCCGCTATTTTAGGCGGAACCGACGAGCTCGTAGACGGCTAGGTAGCCAAGAGACCCTTCTTGATGGGCAGAACGCGTATTGTCTTGCCGGTGGCCGCCCTTAGAGCGTTGGCGACTGCGGGGCCGACGGGGGCCACGCCCATCTCCCCAACGCCGGTGGGCGGCTCCTCGGATGGAACAATATGCACTTCAACCTTGGGCATCTGATTGATCCGCAGTGGCGTGTAGGTATCAAAATTTTCCTGGTCAACCACCCCATTGGTCAAGGTCAGTTCCTCCTGAAGGATAGCGCCGAGCCCAAAGCCCACGGCACCTTCCATTTGCGCCCGGATCTGATCTGGATTGATAGCAATGCCGCAATCAACCGCGCAAACTACACGGTCAACGGAAAAGTCAGTACCGCCATTGAAAGTAATTTCGGCCACCTGCGCAACGAAGGTGCCCGGTTGCCCATGCGCTGGGATCTTTTCGTAAACGGCAACGCCGCGGTAGCGACCTTTTGGTAGCGGCCTGTCCCAACCTGCCTTTTCCGCGGCAAGTCGCAGCACAGTTGCGTGACGAGAATGCCCTTTAAGCATGGATAGGCGGAACTCTATCGGATCGCGCTTCGCCAAACTCGCCAGTTCGTCGATAAAGGTCTCGAGCGCGTAGATTGTGTGTCCGTTAGCAGTTGAGCGCCACCAAAGCACAGGGATTTTACTTTCCGCGTCCGTAATGCCGACATTAAGATTCTTCACTTCATATGGCAGATTATCGATCCCCTCCACAGATTTCGGGTCGACGCCATTTGCGACAATCTGCTTGAATATCGTGCCACTAAGGATCGATTGTCCAACCATATGGTCCTGCAACGCGACAAGGCGCCCGTCTTCGTCGAGACCGCCCTTAAACGAATGCACGAAGGCCGGTCGGTAGTTGCCACCTTTGATGTCGTTTTCGCGAGTCCATTGCAGCTTGATCGGCTTATCCGTGCCCAGCGCTTTTGCCGTGCTTACTGCATCGACAATCCAGTCGACATTTATTGGACCGCGGCGACCAAATCCCCCGCCCGTATTCATCAAGTGCAACTTCACTTTGTTTGGTGGGACCTGAGCGATACCAGCAACGGCATACTGGATCAGGCCGGGATGTTGAATACCCGACCAAATTTCGACCCCACCGTCGCTGATCTTCACCACCGCGTTGAGAGCCTCAAGCGGAGCATGAACGAGGTACGGGAATTCGTAAATGATTTCGACCTTTTGGACGGCTGTCTTTAATGCGGCGTTCGCATCACCGTCATTGCGCGCGATTGCCGCCGGCGTTCCCGCCGCAACCTTTTTGAAATCAGCGATCAGTTCCACCGATCCGCGCTGCTCCGCGGCGGTTTCGTCCCATTGTACCGATACCAAATCCCGCGCCTTCAGTGCGGACCACATGTCGCGGGCAACCACCGACACACCACGCGCTGATTGCACCACGTCGACCACACCAGCAACAGATTTCGCTTTGCTTGCATCGAAGCTCTTCACCGTAGCGCCGAACTTCGGAGCGTGAATGATGACGGCCGTAAGCATGCCTTCCATCTTCAGATCGATAGGATAGAGCTGCGTTCCATTAGTTTTGCGCGCTGAGTCGAAGCGGCGGACGTTTTCCGCACCGATCTTCGTCCATGCCGCTTTCGGTTTCAGCGGAACATCGACGGGGATAGGCATCTCGGCAGCGGCGGCCGCGAGCTCGCCGAAGGAAGCCTTTTTCGATCCGTGCACGATCACGCCATTGGCGACGCTGATTTCACGCTCCGCGACCTTCCATTGTTTGGCCGCCGCTGCCACTAGCATCATTCGTGCGGCAGCTCCGGCCTTGCGGTAACGTTGCCAGGATATCAGCATCGAGGTAGAGCCACCCGTGATTTCGAACGAGCCGTCACCCAGTGCAGTATTGCCGTAGTGTTTTGGATCCCCGTAAGCACCGACCACTTCCACCTGCGACCAATCGCCACCAAGTTCTTCCAGCACGAGGGTCGCGATGCCGAAGTGGACGCCCTGCCCCATATCATGCTGAGCGGTTCGAATCCGAATTCGGTTCTCGGGCGTTATCTCGACGTACGCCTGAACATCGTTGAGCGTTGAGCCCCCGGCCTGTCCGGCAGCCGGCGAGGCCACGGTCAGCCGATAGCCAACTGCGAGTCCCGCTACGGCTATCGTGCCAAGCATGAATTGTCGGCGTGACGCGTGTACGGTGTTTCTCAAATGCAACTGCATTATTTCCTCCCCAAACGGTGAGCTACCTCATGAATTGCTGCACGAATGCGATGGTAGGTAGCACAGCGACAGAGATTTCCGGCCATCGCTGAATCAATGTCATTGTCGGTCGGCTTCGGATTCTGCGACAAAAGTGCTGTCGCTGACATGATCTGTCCTGACTGGCAATAACCACACTGCGGAACGTCAAATTCAGTCCAAACCCTTTGAACCGTTTGCCCAACTTTGTTCGACAGGCCTTCAATCGTCACAACGGATCGGTTCGCCACATCGCCAATCGCGGTTTGACAGGAGCGAACAGGAACATCATCGACATGGACCGTGCAAGCGCCACATTGAGCGATGCCGCAACCATATTTCGTCCCCGTCAGGCCGATGACATCGCGAATTGCCCAAAGCAGGGGCATATCAGGATCAACGTCAAGCGCTCTGGATTTTCCGTTCAATGTAAGATTAATCAATCTATCCTCCTGTAATCTGGATGTTCGTTGGCAGAAGAACGGTCACAGGCTCGACACTGCTTAATCTCGTGGCGGGTCGTGACTTAACGGTAGATCACATCGAAGAGAATTACGTTCACTAACTCGGATCACGCCGGACAGAATGCCGGCGTTTGTCTCGGCGGGCTGCTCGGCGGCCCATGCGACGTGACCGTCGGGACGGACCAAGACTGCCCGCAGACCCGCCCAATCTGGCTGTCCGGTCTCGACGACGCGTCCAGACCAGACACGGACACTGTCGATCACGTCGAGCCCTGAGCGCGGTGCCTCGCTTCCTCGAAGATGCATGAGGAGCGGCTGCCCACCATGAAGCAGGCGGTAGAGACTGGTGCTCTGCCCGTCTATTCCCGTCAGCTGAAGGTCGGGCGCCCGTTTGCCGGTGATAGCGTGAGAATCCTTGCTCGCGGGAGGATAAGCGACATCGAGAGCCGACGAGCGGCGGGCGAGTTCGAGCGAGACCTGCGAATTAAGAGCGACGAGTTCGTTGAAGAGTCCGCGCAACGCCTGCGCCGATGGAGTGGTAGCGTAGATGAGTGCGACCTGGGCTTTGGTGCTCTGCAAAAGCGCGTCACCAACCGGCCATCGCTCTGCATGGTAGCTGTCCAAAAGGCCCTCCGGTGCCCGGCCCTGCACTTGAGCGGCCAACTTCCAACCAAGGTTCATGGCATCCTGGACACCCACGTTGAGGCCGACCCCACCGGCCGGGAAATGAACGTGGGCCGCATCGCCGGCTAACAGGACGCGTCCGCTGCGGTAAGAGGCCACCTGGCGACTGGCGTCTCCGTAGCGCGACAGCCAGACCGGGTCGCGCATTCCGAAGTCGGTGCCAGCCAGGCGAATCACGCTTTCCCGAAACTCCGAGTACTCGAGCTTGGAGTTGCCCTGCTGCTGGGTTGCGTCAATGCCCACGATGCGCACGCTGTCCCCCGGCTTGGGGATGATCATCAGCATGCCGCCGGTCGAGTTGACGTTGAAGCCTGGCGGCGGCGGATCATCCACCGTCACGTCTCCAAGGAATCCATAAACGGATGAATCGGTGCCCCGGAATTCGACGCCGATGGCACGACGAACAAAGCTCGAAGCGCCGTCGCAACCGACGACGTACTCGCTTCGGATTTTTTCCGCACCGCGCGGACCAACCACATCAACGTCCACGCCATCGGGATCCTGGCTCACCGCGGTTACCGTATGATTGCGGTCGATCCTGGTGCCAAGCTCAAGCGCTATGTTCTCGAGCTTCCGCTCGGTCTCAGACTGAGGATGCATCAACACAAACGGAAATCGCGTATCGAGCGATCGAAAATCAAGTCGGCTCGTTAGTGCACCGAAATGGCTGCTGAGGATCGGCAAGCCGTCATCGAGAAAGGGCTGCTCACGTCCGCGCATCGCCAGCACCTCCAAGGTGCGCGGCTGGACAGTGAACGCCCTCGAGTTTAGACGGCGCTCGGCTGCCCGCTCGACAATGCGAACTTTGACCCCAGCGAGCTGCAACTCAGCCGCAAGCCACAACCCGACGGGGCCCGCACCAACAATCAGAATTTTCTCATTCACGCTTCGCCTCAGCTTGACCGCCTGCACGCGGCGCCTTGCCGGGCGGCACAAACGTGAGGCCGTGCGTCCCGCCGTAGCCGCGACCGACATTGTTGTGGAGCTCCGCGATGACCCGCACCTCGGCGAGGTCGACGACGCTTACCTTACCGTTGCCTAGGTTGGACACCCACGCCCTTGAGGCATCCGCCGAACCCCGAACGGTAATAGGCATAGGACCGACGTCGACTCTCCCCTGCACAGTCATTGTCTTGCCGTCCACCACGATGAGTTCCCCGTTCGGAAGCGCGCGCGGCGCGCCAGGAGGACTTTCGACGCCGCGATCAAGGAAGCGCATACGGGTAACTAGGACCCGCCCATCAGTGGTGACGCGAATTCCGGAATTGTAGTCGTCGAACTCAATCTCGCCAACGATTTCGTCAGTCCGCGTGTCGATCTTTACTAAGCGCGGGACGACATCGCCGTCGCGGAGCGGAACGCGGAAGATTTGTCCAGGAGCACCAACTTCGTACTTCACCTTGGGCGTCACCACATAGACGTAGTCGCCGCTCGGGTCAGCATCGAGCTCCTCGGCCCCGCCCGGCATAGGGATAGTCGCCACCACCTCTCGCGCTGTAGGGTCGATAGCCGAGACGACCGGAGCTTCTTTATGGGTTACGTAGACCTTGCCGGCAGGCGTCACCGCGAGCCAGTGAGCGTTGGGCGCCGACAGCGGCACGTTGCCGACGATCTTGCGCTCGGTTGGGTCTATCATGACTAGCCCATTGCGACCGTCTATATCCTCAACGCCGACATATAGGAGGTCACGCAACTGATCGTACTCAATGTCGTGAGGCGCCTTGTAGGGCGCGATGTTGATGATGCCAGTAATCTCCTGCCGATCGACGTCGATAATGCTGATCTCGTGCGCTTTTTCGTTGCGCTCGCCGTAGGCACCGGCACGGTAGGTGTGCGTGATGTAGGCAAGGCGGCGCGTGGGATCGAGCGCGATCTCGTGAGGTTCGGCAAGGAGGCCTTCGATTTTCTTCAGACGCGTATGGTCCACAGCACTATAGAACTCAAGATTACGAGCGGTGGAACTGCTGACGATGATTACTGCCAAATCGGTCGACGCGGACATAACGATGCTGTCTCCGTTGCATGCGAGAATGTTACCTACTCACTCGCTATCACCAAGAGCATCGCCATTCTATAAAATAGTTTAAGCCTAAAATACTTCCATAGCAGCTTTTTGAAAGATATTTACCCAACCCTGTGTGCAACGATCGGCACCTTAATTGATGTTAAGCATGAACTTTGGGGGTATCTGATGAACTATCGCTTTCGCCGAACTGCAGTGGCAGTGTTCTCTCTTGCGACGCTTACTCCGCTGCAGTACGCAAGCGCAGCGGACGTTCCTGCTTCGCCTCCGATCCTCCCTACAAAGGCTGTTAAGCCCATATTCGATGTGCCGTTCTTCTTCGTAATAGATAACCGGGTGACTTATTCTTGGATGCCGAAAGGCACGGATCCCGGGTCGTATTCCATCCAACCGAACGGCTCCATCAACGGAACAACGGCAAAGAGCGTCTATTCGTTCAGCCATTTCGACGCGTGGGCATACGGTACCAACTTCTTCAGTATCTCGCTGTACAAGTCGGACAAGAATGATCCCGCGGGTCCATGCGTGAATGCAGGCGTCCTTCCTAGCGGCGCTCCGGCGACTTGTGCTGGCGCGAGCGATGTCTACGGTCTCATCCGCAGTACCTTCGGCTGGAATGAACTCTTCAACACCAAGGCCTTTACCGCCGGGCCCTTGCATAACATTTCGTTCGAGGTCGGCGCGGGCGCCGAAACGTCGAATACGGCCCTCGCGCCCGCGTCGCGCGAATTCCTGGCTGGTATCCAATTCGCCTTCGATCTACCCTACAAAGGCTACATCAACGTGGCGCCCCTAGCATATCAGAAATATACCCACATCGCGTTCGACCAGTGCGGTCTTTTTGGTCCGGGCGTCCCTGGGGTGACGTGCCTCGCCGACGGAAACGTCAAATTCAAGCCCACGTGGGCGGTCGAGACCAACTACTACATGGACCTGGGTTTCCTGCCTGAGAACATGCAATACTTCTCGGTCAGCGGCCGCCTGGGTTGGTACGGGGCGAGGGGCGATGAGAACGCGCCGCTCGTCGGCACGGGCACCGGGCGGTTCTCGACGGCAACCAAGACTGAGTTCAACGCCGAGCCTATCCGTCTAACGTTCGATGCTTCCAAGGCTTTCGTCGGACCGAAGTACTCGCACTTCGTTGACGTATGGGTTGCCTACCGCTATTGGCAGAACAAGTACGGCCTCGACGCCAACGCCTCTCCAGGGATCTGCACCGTCGCGGCAACAGGCGCTAGCACCAATAGCTGCACAGAATCCACCGTCTATGCCGGTATCACTGCAAAGTTCTAGTGCCTGACGGACGAAGAGGATCGGATTTCCAGTCTTGATTTTCTGGTTTCCCTTTTCTCGCCCGATCTCCCATTCGCAGATCATCACTTCGAAAAGAACAAGCCTCAACGTTATAATCTCCAGCCTCCTGCTCTTTCAACTGGCGTCGCGATGCTTCCGCGGCGCCAGTTTTTTTAGAGTTTCGTACTTAAAAGTCGCCCAAAGGGTCAGCAGCCAAACAACGTGCTCTAAGCTATTCATCGAACCGCCATGTCTCGCGTTGCGCTGCCGCTCCGGGTTCACTTCGATGCCGAGATCGGCATTACTGCGCTGGCTGCGCCGGTGGCCGCGCATAGTCGATCTGCAGGTCTCCGCGGCCGTTAACGGCTGGCATCGCGGCAAATTTCTCTCTGAAACCCTGCGGCGGCGGCCGGACAGCTTTTCCAGTCGGGCCGACGTTCTGATGGCTGCCAGCGCGCACGTAAGTCTCTTGTGCAAACGAAGACGTTGCCGACAACGCAAGCATACTTGCGCTGAACAGCGCAATCGTAAGTTTCTTGGTCATGGACTTTCTCCTATTGACCAGCGGATCACGAAAGAAACCATATCCTTATCTCGTAGATAGTAAGGGCCGAAGCGTTGGTCCAATATAATAAGCTACCGCCTGTGATATACGGAGTTTATCAATGGAATTGCGGCACCTTCGGTATTTCGATGTCCTCTGCCAAGAGTTGCATTTTGCGAAGGCCGCTGCTCGCTTACGAATTGCCCAGCCAGCGCTAAGCATTCAGATCAAAAATCTCGAACACGAATTGGGAACTAGATTGCTGCAGCGAAGCAGGCGGAAGGTGGAGCTTACGCACTCGGGTGCGCTTTTTCTGGTGGAGGCCAGAAAGACGTTGGCGCAGGCGCAGAATTCGATCGATGTTGCGAAGCGAGCCGAGCGCGGCGAGGTCGGCCGAATCTCTATCGACTTCACCCGCCACGCCGCCCACGCGGGCGTGCTCTATACATGGCTCCATGCGTTTAACAAACGCTACGGTGACGTGGAGGTGCTTTTACGTGAAGTGACACCGCGAGCGCAATTTGACGGCTTGAAGGACCGCACCGCGGATATTGCTTTCGTGACCACCTTTGCGGACGGAGCCGCTCTGAGCCTCGCTATCCAGGAGATTGCGAAAATACCCATGGTCGTCGCACTCCCGGCGTTTCACCGGCTCGCCAAGCGCAAACGGATCTCCATCGACGAACTTCGCGACGAAGCATTCGTGGCCTTGAATATCAACGAGACGCTGCCAGTGCGGGATGTGCTCGGATTTACTCCACGGACTGTTCGCTCAGTCACGAGTGACGTATCCATGTTGAATTTGATCGCGGCCGGGTTCGGTATCGGCATTGTCCCGCAAACCGTGTCAACTTACGGCATTTCGTCCTCGGTCAAATACTGCCGTCTCGAGCCTGCTGGCCCTGAGATCATCGTAGGACTGGCATTCGATGCCAGCGCCGTCGATCCAGTCGTCAAGGCGTTTCTATCCTGCGCGTCGAGCCGCTAAACGATCGACGAAAGCGGATCTCACGCTTGAGCCTCAACGCTGTCGTCGATCGTGCCAAATGTACGCCGTAGATACCGTCTACCCGCAAGGACACTTGTCCGAAGGCGCGATTGAGGGGCAGGGCGGCGCATTCGCCCCAGTCTATCACGTCCAAACCGCCGGCCTTCACTCGATAAGACCGGGCAACCGGCGTTTCCGAGATTTTCCCGTAACCGGCATCCTCTGAAGCGCCAAGATCGACGCGAATGACCCAGCCTGTGTGAAAACGGCTCACAAATGATATGTTTCTCCTGTGATTTGCCGGGAGGATTCGATGACGCGCTTTGTCGTTGGCGATGACCGCAGTCAGAGCACGTTATTTCCCGATCGGCTGGATGACTATTTGGGCGAGGACAATCCGGTCCGGGCGATCGATTTGTTGGTCGATGAGCTTGACCTGGCCAAGCTCGGCTTTGACGGCGTTGAACCGGAGGCGACAGGAAGGCCGGCCTATCATCCTGCGACGCTGTTGAAGATTTACGTCTACGGCTACCTCAACCGGGTGCAGTCGAGCCGTCGGATGGAACGGGAGTGCCAGCGCAACATCGAGTTGGTTTGGCTGACGGGCAGGCTGACGCCGGACTTCAAGACGATAGCCGACTTCCGTAAGGACAATGGCGAGGCCATCCGCAAGGTCTGCCGTGAGTTCGTGGTGCTGTGCCGCCGCCTTGAGCTGTTCAGCGAAGCAAGCGTTGCGATCGACGGCAGCAAGTTCAAGGCCGTCAACACGAGGGATCGGAACTTCACCCAGGCCAAGATGCAGCGGCGGCTGGTGCAGATCGACGAGAGCATAGCCCGCTACCTCTCACAGCTCGACAGCGCCGATCGCCAGGGGGAAGCCGTACCAGAGGCCAAGATCACCCGGCTCAACGAGAAGATTACAGCGCTGCGCCAGGAGATACAGCGCCTGAACGGTCTGAACACTCAGATGATGCAGACCGAGGACAAGCAGATATCGCTGACCGATCCCGATGCTCGCTCGATGGCGACCAGCGGCCGAGGCAGCGGGATGGTCGGTTACAATGTGCAGAGCGCCGTCGATACCAAACATCATCTCATTGTTACCCATGAGGTGACCAATGTTGGTTCTGACCGGAGCCAGCTATCCCGCATGTCTGAGCAGGCACGCGCAGCGATTGGTTCCGAGACCATCGAGGCTGTAGCCGATCGCGGCTACTATAGCGGCGAGGAAATTGTCGCCTGCGAGCAAGCCGGCATCACAGTTTATCTTCCGAAGCCGATGACCTCGGGCCTTCTCGCCAAAGGCCGCTTCGGCAAGCAGGACTTCGTCTATGTCGCCGCGGACGACGTTTATCTTTGTCCCGCCGGTGAGCAGCTAACCTATCACTACACCAATGAGGAAGAGGGTAAGACACTGCGTCGCTATTGGACCACCGCCTGTCAGGCCTGCGCGCTGAAGAGCAACTGTACAACAGGCAAAGAGCGGCGGATCTCCCGTTGGGAGCACGAAGCCGTCCTTGAGGCTGTGCAAGCGCGGCTCGATCGGAACCCGGCTAAGATGCGAGAGCGCCGCCAAACTGTGGAGCATCCCTTCGGTACGATAAAGTCCTGGATGGGAGCCACGCACTTCCAGATGAAAACGCTCAAGAACGTCGGTACCGAAATGGCGCTGCACGTCCTGGCCTACAACATGAAAAGGGTAATCAGCATTCTGGGCGTTGGTGGTTTGATGGAGGCGATCCGCGCCTGAGCTAGGCCCGGTGTCACCATGTCGAGTTCGCCTGCCTAAAGCATCATGTTTTTACACGGCCTGGACCCTCAACGGACATTCCGCCCTCTGCCGGAGGTCGGAAAGACTTTTGGGGCGTGGCAATCTATTCTCACGCACACCCGGTGCCGTCCGTGATCGTCACGGAGCAGGGCAAATGTCTCGCGGGGCTTGACCGCCGCACATGACCCGTCGAACTCTCCCGTCAGATCGACCTCTTCGCGGTTACTGCGACTGATTAAGGCGATCGTGACGGTGATATGCCGCGCGTTCAAAGTATGAACGCTCAAAGTCTGAACAAACTCTCCGCGTTACCATGCGCGATCCGCGCGCGGTCAGCGGCGGAAACCGGAATCTGTTCCAGAAACGAGCGTGCCTTAGCCATTGAGCCGTAAGGATAGTCGGCCGAGAACATGATACGGCTGACCCCGACCTCGAGCAGCAGATCGAGAAATGTCGGCGGAAAATTAAAGCCGGCGAAAGTATAGTGCAGATTGTCGCGTAAATACTCGCTGACCGGGCGTTTGAGCTGCGTCAGCTCGACCGGCATCATGTCGACCCGTTGCATGAAGAACGGCAGGCCCTCGCCCATATGGCCGATCACGATCTGCAGCTTGGGAAAGCGGTCGAATACGCCGCCCAGTATCATGCGCAGCACATGCACTGCGGTCTCGATGTGCCAGCCGAAAGCCGGCCCCGCCAGCATCTCCGTGACGTGCGGCGCAAAGCCGCCGAACGACGCTGCGATCACCGGCTTAGGCGGCGGCGTCGGATGCAGATAGATCGGCGCGCCTAGCGATTCGGCGGCCTCCAGCACCGGCCAGAAAAATTTGTCGTCGAGATAGCGACCGCGCTGGTGGCCGTTGATCACCGCGCCGGCGAAGGCCTGATCGCTGAAGCGGCGTTCGAGCTCTTTAACCGCCTGATCCGGTGCCGCAATCGGCAGCGCAGCGAAGCCGGACAGTCTTGTCGGTTGCTTGGCGATCGCTTCGGCCAACGCGTCGTTGGTGTCGCGCGCGAGCGCCACTGCCTCGGCGGCTTCCAATTGCTCGACACCCGGCGCGTTCAGCGAGACAACCTGCATGTCGATGCCGGCGGCATCCATCTGGGCGATCCGCCCTTCGCCGATGTCGCACAAGTCGCGCATTAGCCGCTCGGCGTGGCTGCCGACCTGGCGCGCCTGTTCCTTGAGGTCGCGGCCCGGGCCATCGAGAAAGCCTGTCGTGGCGAAATGCTCCTCAAGCGTTATGGTGCGCATGGCCCTCATTTCTCCGATCGATTCGCACCAGGCCCCGAGGTCACGAGCGGTGGAACTGCTGATGATGATTGCTGCAGGTCGACGCCTACATAACGATGCTGTCTTCGTTGCATACAAGAATGTGATCTCGCACACTCAGAAGCGGCGCATTTGTTGAAGACTGGGGCAAGCCTGCGCATTACCCGCACGATGGCATCAGCCGTTGCAACAGCGGCAGACGCCATCTTCAAGTTCTTGATTGCCACGACCATCACCGCTGCCCCAGCGTGTCGTTGAGGCTCTTAACCATTGAACTGCGCGATAACAAATAGTAATCTTCGGTGTAATCGTCAGTGTACTCAAACTTACCTGGCACGACATAGCTGGGCGGGCTGGTCCCGAGATCAATGCGACGGCTAGCTTCCAGCGTGATGGACTCATATAGTTCCTGACCTGGCTTGCTCATGTACCAGTTGATGAACACCTTCGCCGCATTTGGGTGCGGCACCCCCTTGGCTTGCTTGATCACGCTAAATCCTCCCGTGAGGTAGCCAGGCCCGTCTTCCGGCAGAACAACGCCGATGTTCTTGAAATTCGCTCGGAAGCGCTCGACCTCGAGCTGAATTCCGCCAAGAAGGATCGGCGTCGTCCCGCGAACAACGCCCTCCATCAACGAGCGATTCTCGGTGGAGAATTTGACTTGCTGACCGTGGAATAGTTCCTTGATGAATTCTGGGCCGCGCGTGTTGTAGAGAAAAATCGCGGGACCTTGTCCGGGCCCCGGGAAACGAAAATCGTATGCCGCTATCTTGCCACGGTACTTCGGATCGAGCAGATCCTTCCAGACCTTGATCTCTCCGGGCTTCACGACGTCGGTGTTTACCGTCAGCCAGCCAAAGACATAGGATGCTCCTTGCAGGAGATACTGGCCGGCATTATCGACGAATTTGTGCTTTCCATCGCGGAAGTTTTTGGGAGCGACACCGGGAAGGATCAGCTGTGGCAGGATCGGCTCCAGCAGATCTTCCTTCATCATCACAAGCTCTCGCGCGCCGCTTACGAGAACGTCGATGGTCACATTCTTCGCGCGCGCTTCCGCTTCGAGACGCGCCGACTGCTCCGCCGTATTGCCGCCGAGGAAATTGAGCTGAATACCCGTATCTCTCTTGAACGCAGCGCTCATCTTCTCGCTCAGCAGCGGAAAGCCGGCCACCGTGACCAGCCCTTCGCTGCGTGCTGCCGCGAGCACGCGATCCCATTCCGCGGGAGCGCCCGTCTGCCAGTCAGCATTCGCTTGAGCCAAACTTCGGGAGCCGGTGCCAAGCACCGCGCCTGCAGCCGTGGCGCCCGCAAGCAAACCGCGGCGGGAAATATACGAATCTTGTGTCAAGATGCCCCCCTTATCCATTGTTGAATTACGTCTGAGATGCGCGGACACACAGATCTATGCCGCCATTTGATCGAGCGCGCCAACAAAAGTATTCACGATGCTCTTTCCCACTTTCGTAAAACTAGCCGGGCTCGCTCACCGCGACGAAGTGGGTAGGCCCAGCTGCATTATGTTTTATATCTAAATGATGGACAAGATTTAGAGGACAGAGGTTTGCTCAGAGGACATGTAGTTGAAAAATTTATTAGCAGGATTCTGATAGACGGCAACCGGTTCGATGTTCGCTGCTGGACGTCAGCAAAGCTTCATTCAAGCCATTGGACGCTGCCGACCTTTTGCTAAAATAGCGACAATGAAAAATTTGCAAGAATAGCGACAATGAAAAACCGGCCAAAGGGCCGGTTCCATGCCAGGAGGTGAGCCATGTTGGTGACCAGAATGCTTGCGCGGTTGACGATATTTGCCGGCTTAATGGCCCTGCCAGGTACAATCCCCATCACTGTGTATGCGCAGCAGGCCGTAGCGATCGGCGCCACCGACATCGGCGGCACGGTCGTCGGCGCGGCGGGCCCCGAAGCCGGGGTCTGGGTGATCGCCGAGACCACCGAGTTGCCGACGAAGTTCGCGCGCATCGTCGTCACCGACGATTCCGGCCGCTACCTAATCCCGGATCTGCCGGCCGCGAATTACAGCGTCTGGGTGCGAGGTTACGGCCTGGTGGATTCGGCCAAACTCACCGCAAAGCCGGGCCAGGTTCTCAATCACACGGCGGTGCCGGCACCGAACGAAGCGGCGGCGGCGCATTATTATCCGGCGATCTACTGGTATGCGATGATGAAAATTCCGCCTGCCAGCGATTTCGGCGGCAAGAGCGACATTCCCGAAAAGCTGACCCAGACTGACTGGCTGAAGGAGGTGAAGAACATCGGCTGCATCGGGTGCCATCAGCTCGGCCAAGAAGCCACTCGTACGATACCGGCTGCTTTCGGCAAGTTCGATTCCGGCGCAGCGGCCTGGATGCGGCGCGTTCAATCGGGGCAGGCCGGCGAGTGGATGACCAACGAGATTGCCGGCAATTTTGGCGGCGTCCCCTTCAAATATTTCGGAGACTGGACCGACCGCATCGCCAAGGGCGAACTGCCCAAAAGCAAGCCGCCGCGTCCACAAGGCGTCGAACGCAATATCGTGATCACGTCATGGGAGTGGTCGACGCCCGACAAATATTTGCACGATCTGATTTCGTCCGACCGGCGCAATCCGATGGTCAATGCCTATGGCCCGCTTTACGGCTCGCCGGAATATTCGACCGACAACATGCCGATCCTGGATCCGAAGACGAGTAAAGTGTCGTTCTTCAAGATGCCGGTCGCGGACCCCAAGACGCCGGAAGCGTTGGGTCCCGGGCATGTCGCCAGCGTGAAGCCGCTGGCGCCGTCCGCCTATTGGGGCGAGCAAAAACTCTGGGATACGCGAGCCAACAACCACAACTCCATGTTCGACGAGAAGGGCCGGCTCTGGCTGACCGCCGCCGTGCGCGGCATAGATAACCCGGCGTTCTGCAAACAGGGTTCTGACCTCCCGTCGGCCAAGGTGTTCCCGCTGGAAGAGTCGGCGCGCCAGGTGGCGATGCTCGATCCCAAAACGATGAAGTACAGTTTCATCAATACCTGCTTTGCCACCCATCACCTGCAGTTCGGCTACGACGCCAACGACACGCTGTGGTTCAGCGGCACGGGCCCGGTTGCCGGTTGGATCAACACCAAGATGTTTGACGAAACCGGCGATGCCGCAAAGTCGCAAGGCTGGTCGCCGTTCGTGCTCGACACCAACGGCAACGGAAGGCGCGACGATTATGTCGAGCCCAACGCCCCGCTCGATCCGAACAAGGACCAGCGGATCGTCCCGGGTTCGGGATCTTACGCGGTGATGCCGTCGCCGGTCGACGGCTCGATATGGTACACCGTAGCCGTCTTCGGCGGCCCGCCGGGGGTCCTGCGATTTGATCCGGCGACCGGGCTATCGGAGGTGTTCAATTTACCCGCGCAGGCAATCGGAATCCGCGGCGGCGATATCGACAAGAACGGCGTGGTCTGGGCGTCGCTCTCGAGCGGCCACCTCGGCAGCTTCGATCGGCGCAAGTGCAAGGGCCCGCTCAACGGGCCGGCCGCCACCGGCAATCATTGCCCCGAGGGCTGGACCATCTATCAATATCCCGGCCCCGGCTTCGACGGCATCGGCGAGAACAGCGCGGAGTCGAGCTATTACACCTGGGTCGACCAGCACAACACGTCCGGACTTGGCGAGAACATCCCGATGTCCACAGCCAATCTCGGTGACGGCTTCGTAGCGTTAAAGGACGGCAAGATGATCACGATCCGAATTCCGTATCCGCTCAGCTTCTACGCCAAGGGTTTTGACGGGCGTATCGATGATCCCAACGCCGGGTGGAAAGGCCGCGGGTTGTGGAGCACGAGCGGCGACCGCACGCCCTGGCTCAAGGAAGGCGGCAAGGGCTCGATGCCGCGCGCCGTTCACATCCAGTTTAGGCCCGATCCGCTGGCGAACTGAGGTTCGCCAGAGAAATTTCAACGCCCGGCGTCCCGTCGCTGGGATGCGTTCTCTCAATCATACGTGCTCAGTGACCGCATCTGGCGGATATTGTTGAAAAAGTCGAAAATCGACCGCCCCCAAAAATCCCGCAAATGCTGCATTTTGCACAATTCCACCGTTGGGATGCGCCGCAGCGCCGATGCGAAAGTCCGTGGTCGTTTTTCTGAGATGCGACGAGGTCCCTCATATCGTTGCTCACAACCCGCATCAGCGGCTCTAGAAAATTTCGTCCGCCAACCCGAAAAGACTTTTTCAACAGTATCGGCGCAAAACGGACCTGCTGCCATGAACAGTCGTCGAAGACGGGGCAGTCCGCCGGGTAGACGGATCACGTCGTGGTTGACGTGACGAGTTTTGGTTCTGGGAGCAATCGGCTAGTCACGGCCTTCGGTCTTGCCGCCGAGCGCATGCGTCGCCCGGGCCGCACTATTCAGGAGTGCTTTCACGCGCCCGAATTGATAGATGGCGTCCGGGTTTACGGGTCGAACCTGGTGTATTATGAAGCTGCGAAGCCCGACGAGGAAAAGCCGATCCGCAAGGTCAGTTACGCCGTCGACGTGCTCGACTTGATATGTTGCTCGCGACCGGGACCTATCTCAACGCCAAGCTGAAGCCGATCGTGTGGCTGCTGGGCCTCGCCACCCTTGCTATCGTCATAGTCTCGGACGGCATCGCCTGGCTGCTGGGCCGCAGAATCAGCCGTCCGCTCGGACTGCTCGGCGCCCGGATGCGGGCGCTGGCCGACGGCAAACTGGACGAAGAGATCCCCGGCATCGGCCGCGGCGACGAGGTCGGCGCCGTGGCGGCCACGGTGCAGATCTTCAAGGACAATGCGGCGCGCATTCGCGGGCTCGAAAAGGCGAAGCGGAAAGACAGGCGCGTGCCGCGGCGGGACGTCGTTCGGCAATGAAAGATATCGCCAACGACTTCGAGCGCAGCGTCTACGGCATCGTCCGCTCGGTGGCGACGGCCGCCGCAGGCATGCAGACCACGGCGCAATCGATGACGGCGACCGCCAGCGACGCTAGGCCCGGGCGGCGACCGTCCGTGCGGCCTCTGAAAGTGCTTCGAACAATGTCGGAACGGTTGCGGCGGCGGCGGAAGAGCTGTCGAGCTCGGCCACGGAGATTTCGCGCCAGGTACCGAAATGTCTTTCCATTACACGAAAACTGTGACTGGTGAGCGCTATTTGCGAGATCGGGCAAGTGTGTATATTGGGAAGGTTGCCCTGGCTTTCTCCTCTCACGGCAAACACGCCGCAGGCCGCGTTCGAAGCTTCATTCCGCCCTCATGATTTCAAGCCATGATACCAAAGAAGACGTCGCCCATCTGGCATCCGTTCACGCAACACGCGCTTCAAGACGAGATGACGAAGATTGTGCGTGGTGATGGTGCCTATCTATACGCCGCGGATGGTCGTCGAATCATCGATGCAATCTCATCCTGGTGGGTCGTGACCCACGGTCATTGCCATCCACATATTGTGCGCGCCATCCAGGAACAGGCAGGCAAGCTCAACCAGATCATCTTTGCCGGCTACACCCACGATCCGGCCGAAGAAGTTGCTGCACAACTTTTGAAACTCGCCCCCCGTGGCTTGGACCATGTGTTCTTCTCCGACAGCGGCTCAGCCAGTGTAGAAGTGGCTTTGAAAATGGCACTCGGCTATTGGTATAATATCGGCAAACAGCGAATACGCATTGTCGTGATGCAACATTCCTACCACGGCGATACGGTTGGGGCGATGTCGGTTGGTGCCCGAGGCGTGTTCAATGCGGCGTACGGGCCCCTGCTGTTCGACGTAACCTCAATCCCGTTCCCCGCGAGAGGCCATGAGCAGACCACGCTCGATGCGCTCGAGTCTGCATGTAGAAACGAAACGCCAGCCGCCTTTATTGTGGAGCCATTGATATTGGGGGCGGGCGGGATGCTGATGTATCCCCCTTGGGTGTTGAAAGAGATGAAGCGAATCTGCGAGGCCTCGGACGTGCTGTTCATTGCCGACGAGGTCATGACGGGGTGGGGCCGCACCGGAACATTATTCGCCTGCGAGCAGGCCAATGTCACGCCCGATATCGCCTGCTATTCGAAAGGCCTCACGGGAGGAGCACTTCCGCTCGCAGTGACACTCTGCCGCGGAGATATTTTTGAGGCTCACTATTCGAAGGATCGCACGCGTACGTTCTTTCATTCGAGTTCATATACCGCAAATGTAATGGCTTGCGCCGCGGCAAAGGCCAACCTGGATCTCTGGCAAGATCAGGAATCTCGCCAATGCGTCGCGTCGGTCGCTAGTATGCAAGAGCAGGCAATTGAGCCATTCCGCGCCGACCCGCGCTTTGCAAACGTTCGTCGCTTAGGCACCATCACAGCACTCGATCTGAAAGCGAGCGATGCGGGCTATCTGGCGGACATCGGTCCGAAGCTTCAAGCTTTCTTTAGGAAACGAAATCTGCTGCTGCGCCCGCTTGGCAATACGATCTACGTAATGCCGCCTTATTGCACTACGTCAGCAGATCTTAGCGAAATATATTCCGGGATCCGCGATGCTGCCGATGCGCTGGGCTGAAGGCGTGCTTCGCGCGCGGACTACCCGGGAGCCAATTTTGACGATCCCATCGGGAATGTGATGATTATCCTACCCGAATTTGAACGCAAAAGTAGGCTGCAGGCCAAGTATCTGGTCGACGTTCTTATTTGAAAGCGCGTGACCGTTGGACGTTTTGATGCGTCTGTCTTCGACTCTAGAGGCGCAAGTTTCCCTTTTTCGTACCGGGGACAGCTTTCTCTCGCCTTTCTTAGGAAGAGACGACTTCAGGGATGCGGGCCAGTCGACTGGTCGGGATCTAAGATGAGCCATTTCGGAGCGGCCTGTTGAACGCGTCACGATTCCAGTCCTGCAGGGATAGAAGGAGGGAGCGACGTATCGCAATGCCTCTGCTAATCGGTCGCTCGCAGGGGCAAATCGGAGGTGATCAGAACAGAAGCAGACCCACGCAAATGACTGATGCCGATAATGTCCCGAGATTGGCCTCTACAACGCATGCGGCTTAGCCCGGCGTAAAAAGCAATTCCGATAATCGCCTTAATAGCTTGTTCGCTTGAGGAGTTTCAAGATCTCGGCGCGCGCACAGCAGCGTTTTGACCGGCCGAAGCGCGGGGAGATAATATTCCTTCGCCTCTACCAGAGACGGTGGAATCGTACGTTTGGGCAGAGCGGCCAAGCCGATCCCTGTTTCCAGTGCCCTAACAGTCGCGTGATAGTCGGGGCTGTTGAATACGATCGTGTACGTGCTCCCTTTTTTCGTCAGCGCGCGGACCATCATATCATCCCCGGGCCAAGTCAGCAGAGGAATTGGCGCACCCGGGCTGAGAACAAAATCCTTTGATCTCACCCAAACGAAAGGCTCTTCACGCTCGCGGACGACCAAATTGGAAACCTCCGCTCCCGCCTCCGAACTATCTAACATACACGCGATGTCAATGTAGCCGTCGATCAGGCCCTTGGCGATCCCAAGTGAATCCTCAGTATACATGACGATGCCAGCCAGGGTTTCGGCGGTTTCGTGCTCAAGGAATTCCTCTACAAATAAGGTGCTGATCCCGAACCGAATCGGCTGAGGACCCTTATCAGTTCCTCCAAGTCGAAGCATCTGGTCGTTGGCTTCCAACATCCTGCGGCCTTGATTAAGAACCATTTTGCCAAGCGGCGTCGGAGCGGTCCCATTTGGCGTTTTTCTGAATATTTCGCCACCGAGCAGATTCTGGATGCGCTTCAATTGCGCACTTACGGCCGTTTGGCTGAGGCCGAGCCGCTTTCCAGCCCTGGATAGACTTCCTGTCTCTGAAATGGCCAGTACGGTACGTACTATTTCGAGCGGAACAATCAAATGCTCAGGTCGTCCGTGCATCCCGATCAGCCTCATTACGAGAAACCCAGAGGGCAATATCTATAGTTGTATGAAATTGTTTGGCCTGGGGGAACCAAAAGGCTATCCAGTAATTGCACTATCAACATAAAATGCGTCAAAACCTCAGCCTCCTATTCGCGTAGCTCGCGAGTACGTTCTGCCATCTACCGAGGGTGACCGAATGCAAGAGCCGCCGAAGGATCAGGTTGCACCCGAGCGGTCGCGGTGTCCGAATTGTCAAAGCGAATGATGATTACGAATGCTTCTATGGAGGTAGAGCACCGCACTTATAAATATCTGCGGTGCCGCCACAAAATGCCCGTGCCTCCGCCCCAGTAATGTGTTCCGGTGATCATGGAACCACCGCCCAACTTCGACCTCGGCGTCAATCCTAGCAGCGCCGGCGCGATCGGTTTTGCGCTTCCTCAACATTCCCGTTCACTCACGGCAGCGTCGGCTGACCGCTTCTGGCACTTTTGCGAAGTCGGAGCCGAGACCAAGTACGTCCGTTCATCGGGGTAGATCGGAAGTCAACAGCCGACGATCTAAACGACGTCGCGTTGCCCGGCTTCGTTATCGGACAACTCGGAACCGCGATGAACTCCCGCGAGGACCGTTGCTTTCCACCCCAAGCTCCCCTGCCACCCTGTTTGCCAATCACGCACCGCCATTCCGCCGGCGCTCGACAGATGCTGCTTCATCCACACGGCGAGCTGCGGCACGCACCCATCAGGCAAGACTGCATCGAGACGTCAACGAAGTCTGAGGTGGTGACGATCTCATGGTTGCAACTTGCCGGAGGGGAGAGACTGCAGCGCACGGCGATGATCTTGATCATGACGGGAGGACCCCGTCGCTGCGCTGGGCACGGCGCTGCTGACCGGATGATCTACCAGTGCCGTGTCCTCTGCTCGTTGACGGGATCAGCTGGCGGAAAGACGCCGTCGTATGTCGCGCGGGCTCTACGGGCGACCCGAGCCGGACCGGGAGCTATTTTAGGTCGAAGCGGCGGATCTAGTCATGACGATCAGCCCAGAAAGGCGCACGCCGGTGAATGCAATTTCCCAAGGTAGCCACCTTGTCCGTCGCATCGACGAAACGGGCGGCGTTTTTCTAGTCTCATTCTCTGACCTCGCGGCCTATTACCCCCCACCTCTAGCAGACTATCCGCGCGGCGCATGCGGCGAAACGCGAAGTCTGTTTCTCGGCCAATCGGCATTGCGAAATTCTTTCGGTCACAATGCAGCCGCCGCGGCGGAAACGCGCGGCGAGTGGCCAATGAACTCCGGTAAGCATGCAGGGGCTTGATCGATGTTATCACCCGGCGCAACACGCGCTGGATATTGCAAAGCTATGCGCTCGACCAGCGATGCTAATGACAATCGGACGAATTGGTTGCGCCGACCAGCGTATCATTAACGGCGTGAGGATGTCGGTTTCACTTCCGCTTTTCGTTCAATGGCGGAGATATAACGGATGTCGCGGCGCTTCGCATTTATGCCCCTAGGCGACATGCACGATTGCTTCGCAATGAAAGAGGTCGCCAATTGAGGCGGCCTTACGTCTAAATTATTGAGACCTGTTAATCGGTTAGTTAATGGCCACGAACTTAATCATTCCTTGACGGTGTTTCGTAACTACACCTTAGGTGAAAATGCGCATCGTCCCTTCGGGGTAGCCTTAGAGCAGCTTCCTGGGGAGCAGATGCCATGGCACCACGCAAGAACATGAGCTGGATATTGGCGGCCTCTAATGCTGCCAACGAAGCGTTACTGCGGACGGCGACAGAGGAAGAACTCTTTCAGCACGTGTGCGAGGCTGCGACTGCCGATGGACAATTTGTCCTTGCCGCAGCCATGCTGGCCGGACCTGACAATTTGCTTCACGTCGTTGCCGGCGCCGAACGCGGGATCGACGGCGCTCGCGCACAGACACTTTCGGTTGAGCCACGCTCGGAGCATGGCGACGGACTTGCTGCCACCGCATTTCGGACCAATCAGCCGGCGATTGCCAACGACTATTTTCGCGACCCCCGCGTCCGGCGCCTGTGGCAGGAGGCTAAGCGCACCGGGATGCGATCGGCCGCCGCCGTTCCGATCAGGAAGAACGGATTGAGCGTCGGCGCGCTGCTGTTCGGTCTGCAGCAACCGAACGTGCTCGACGATGAGATCGTGAAGCTCCTTCATAGAATGGCCGACAATGTGTCGTTTGCCCTCGACAATTTCGAGCGGGAGAAGCAGCGCCGGCTATCGGATCAGGCCAACGAGCGTTTGGCGTGGATGTTTGCGGCCCTCAGCGAAACCAACGAAGCCATCATGCACGCCCAGAGCCGAACTGAGCTCTGTGACCTGGTCTGCCGCGCAGCCGTGCGCGGCCGAACCTTTACGTCTGCGGGGATCGCTTTGATCGAGCCTGATCGACGTTCTCTTCGTGTGGTTGCTATTGCAGGAACATTAGCACCTGCGATGAAGGATTTTAGATTTCTGGTTGATGCCTCTGATTCCGGCGCGCGCACGCTGTCCGAACTCGCTTTTAAGTTGGGAAAAGCGTGTATTAGCAATGACTATTTGAATGACCCTCGATTTGAGGTCCTTCAGAGAGTTATCCGAAAAGATGAGTCACTCGGGTGTTTTCCCCTCTTTAAGAATGCAGAAGCGATCGGGACTGTAGTCTTCCAGTCGCGTGATTTGAATGCCTTCACGCCGGACCTGATCGAGCTCCTGCAGCGGCTTGCCGACAACCTTTCATTCGCGTTCGCAAATTTCGATCGGATTGACGAAAAAGCCCGGACCGACGAACGGATCAACTATCTCGCCACGCATGACGGCCTGACGGGCCTGCCCAACCGCGTGATGTTCAGCGAGTTGCTGAAGGTATCGATCGAGACCTCGCAACGCCATGACCGGCAATTCGCGCTGCTGTTCGTCGACCTCGACAGATTCAAGATCATCAATGATACACTCGGCCACGCCGAAGGGGATGCATTGCTGGTCAAAATGAGCGAGAGGTTCCGTGACAGCGTGCGCGCGAGCGACGTGGTGGCCCGGCTCGGCGGTGACGAATTCGTCATCATCCTTCAGGAAGTAGCCGACCGCGAGCAGGTCGCCGACATCGCCCGCAAGGTGCTGTCTGCCGCGACCAAGAGCGTGCTGCTGAGCGGGCAGGAATGCAGAATCACCGCCAGCATCGGCGTCGCGATGTTCCCCGCCGACGGCGACGACGAGCAGACCCTGGTGAAGAACGCCGATATGGCCATGTATCTTGCAAAGGACGAGGGGAAGAATAGCGTCCGCTTCTATTCCACGGAGATGAAAGCGCCTTCTACGGAGCGGTTGATGCTGGAGGCGAGCCTGCGTCGCGCGATCGAGCGCAACGAATTGGTCATCCATTATCAACCCAAACGCGCCCTCAGGACCGAACAGATCACGGGCGTTGAGGCACTGCTGCGCTGGAATCATCCGGATCTCGGCTTGCTGCCACCTAATCAGTTTATCCCGCTGGCCGAAGAGACCGGCCTGATCATCCCCATTGGTCTGTGGGTGTTGAAGACGGCCTGCCGTCAAAGCATGGAATGGCAGCGTCAGGGACTTCCACTGATGTCCATGGCGGTCAACCTTTCGCCGCGGCAGTTCACCCATGACGGACTGCTGGCGTCTATTGAGGAGGTGCTCACGGAGACCGAAATGCCCCCGCAAATGCTCCAACTGGAGATCACCGAGGGCATGGTGATGCAAAATGTGGAGCGGTCCATCGAGGTGCTCAAAGCCCTCAAAGGCTACGGCGTGCATCTGGCGATCGACGATTTCGGCACCGGCTATTCGTCGATGTCGTTTATTAAGCGCTTTCCGGTCGACACCCTCAAGATCGACCGATCCTTTGTCCGGAATTTGCCGGCAGATACAGACGACAAGGCCATCGCCGACGCGATCATCGGTCTCGGAAGGGCACTGGGACTCACGATTGTCGCCGAAGGCGTGGAGACCGCCGAGCAGGAAACGTTCCTGCGCGATCATGCCTGCGATGAAATGCAAGGCTTCCTGCTCAGCAAGGCGGTACCGGCAGATGAAATCGCTGAATTTTTCTGGATTCCGCACATCGCCGCACCAACGCTTCAACCGAAATCTGGCGCCTCCTTTGGGAAGCCGGTGGCACGGTCGGGACGACGGAAGACTGCTGGGCGTATCGACGCGCAAAGTGCCTGATTGAGCTACCGCAGGTCGTACTCTGGTAGGGAGCGCCAGGCAGGAGTGCCTCTATCTGCTCTGGACAACCCGCGATACGAAGCGAACGCAAGAGCGCTTCCTGGAGAATAGGAATGTGCAATTCATTGAGCAGCAGATCGGGTCCAGCAGTCTTGGTTGGCCACCCATAGTGCTGGAGCCGGTCGAAAAGCCAACCCGCGAGATCGGAGCCAGAGGGTAGCCTTACCTGCCGAGGTCTGCGAGTGGATAAGACGAGATGGAGGTTCGGTCTTCCAATACATGCGAAATCTAGTGACCCGAATGCCCGTGAGGCCTGTCCGCTAATGAGGTCGCATCTGTGCTGATACCCATCATGGCCAGGAGCACAGGGCTCCAACCAAAGGCCGGAGACATTGATGCAAGACCGCTCACGACCGAGTCGTTGGAACCTCTTGCAACTCACGGCCGGGCGACGCGTTGGGGCAATCTCGACTGAATTGAGCTGTCCGCATCATGTCCGGTTTACCCGCGATAGCGACAGCAGAGCTGAGCCCGGGTTCAGCAGCTTCGTGCCAAAGAGCGACTTCGACTCGATCACGATCCGTCGGCTCAGGTGGCCGGGATCGTAAACTGAAAGAGAGCACCGTGCGGTTCGCACGGGATCGCCCACAGCCGTCCGCTATGGGCTTCGATGATCGAGCGACAGATGGATAGGCCCATGCCCATGCCCTCGGGCTTGGTCGTGTAGAATGGCTCGAACAGACGCGAGAGGCTCTCCGGGCTGAGTCCCGGGCCGGTGTCCCGCACCCCGACGCGCACGCCACTTTCGAACGGAACTGCATCGATGCTGATTTTTAATTCGTGCGCACCTTCCCCGGTACCGCTCATGGCCTGAACGGCGTTAACGATTAAGTTCACCATCACTTGTTGCAGTTGGACCCGATCTCCCTGGACAGGCGGCAGGCCTGGTGCGAGCTGCGTCCGTACCAAAACGTCATTGTTCGCCGCTTCGGCGCGGGTCAGCGCCACGACTTCGAGAATCGCGTCGTTTATAAAGACTACATCCTTCCGAGGAGGTGCTTTTTTTATAAGCCCACGGATTCGCCCGATGACATCGCTCGCACGATTACCCTCCTTTATGATAAGGTCGAGCGCCTCGCTCACCTCGCCTAAATCCGGTGGCTCCGCACTTAACCAGCGCCGAGCGGCTAATGCGTATGTGACTGCCGCTGTGATCGGCTGGTTCACTTCATGGCTGATCGAAGCCGAGAGCTGACCCATGGTGGCGATGCGGTTCGCGTGTGCCAGCGCCATCTGCGCCTCGCGATATTGCCGCTCGCGGCGGGTACTCTCTAAGGCAATGGTCGTCTGCGCGGCGAAGTCCGTAACCAAGTCAATCTGACGGTCCGTGAACGGCTGTACCTGCTCACGGTTGATCCCCAGCGCCCCGATTAGCTCATTGTTCTTGAGCAAGGGCACGAGCAGGCACGTCCGAACGCCCGCCAATTCGACCAGAGCCACAATGCGAGGGTCGCGCCGAAGATAAGCCTGATCGGCGGCCAAGTCAGCGATGTGAACTGGCGACCCGCTTTCGATGAGTCGCGCGACGGGATCGCCTGGGCCTATTGGCTCTACGAGGCCCAACGGCCACCGCTCGGCATAAACCGGATTCACTGGACCTCTTCGCGCAACGCTCCGATAGCCTTTTTCCTCGAAGAGGAGCAAACCGCCGTACGTAGCTCCGCAGAGGCGCGTGGCATTGATGAGGATCGTGTCGAAGATGGGCTGCAAGTCGTGGGGCGAGTTCGCAACGGCGCGTAGCACTTCCGAGATTGCCGCCCGTTGTTCAACGAGTTCGGCTACCTGCTTTTGCAGCTCAGAGCGGGACCGAACGAGGTGCCTCATGGCTTTTCCTCCCGGCAGATCTCTCTCGTTCATGCGCAGCCGTTCGTTGGCTCGGCATAGAGAACAGCATGATAACAGATCAGCCGCAATTCGCGATAGCCCCTCATGGCTGTCTCAGCCAGAAGAATGCACCCGAATGTCCGAGGTCCAGTGTGGGTTAAGAGCTACCGAATCGGGCTGTCCACAGCGGAAAGGGGGGCGCGGATTGACCCGCATAGCTACGATACGGGATAGAAGATCAATGGCAAAAAGTGCCACGTCCCACTCGATACCCAAGGCTTGCTGCTCCACGCCCTCGTGCCTTCAGCGGACATCCAGGATCTTGACGGCGGAGTGCTGTGATGGCCACACTGTTTGGCCTGCATCCATAACTGATGAAGCTCCATGCCGACGGCGGCTATCAGGGCCGATCTTTCAGTCCGCCGTTCGCAAAATCCCCCAGCAAATCGACGTCGAGATCGTCAAGCGTTCCGAAATACCAAACGGCTTTGAGTTTTGCCCAAGCCATGGATCGTCGAACGTACCATCGCGTGGCTCAACCACTGCCGCCGCTTGGCTAGGTGCCAGCATGATCCCGGACACACTCTCAGCAACTAACGGCGTGGATCCAAACAGGTGAACGATCGTCTCGCTGTTTCTTTCGGACCGCATCGGGATCCCAGGCCGCCGCCCGGAGACAATCCACAGATGGCCATCGTTGGTTCGCCCCTGGTGAAGGGCAGACCTTCGTATAGTCCCGTGCCCCCTTTAGATAACCGACATTTCCCTACGTTCAATTGAGCCGTTAAGCTCGATCGTCTTAGGTTGGGTCCCTCGGAAGAGCGCACAGGCTCGTCAGGTGCGACAGTGAAAAGGATGATCGGCGAACAGTTACGATAAACCAAGAGGAGACCACGATGCCCCCCTGCCCCGAAAGACCTAGGCATGGCAGAGTCACGCGATGCGCAGTCTGTGCTGGCAAGTTCGGTCTCGTCCGGCACTACTCGTGGCGAACCCCGCTTTGTTCCCAGAACTGCGTGAAGCGCTTCAGATCTCGCCGGGAAGGTGATCTCAATTGGCTGAGTTGGCTCCAAGTCATCTTCGACCAGCCGCCAGAGAATCGCTGAAGAGCTATATGACGTTCCCGATCTCACACAACGAGGCAAAGAATATTTTAAAACAGCACGGACCTTGCTCCGCGCTGCCAAGAAATGGTCGACGTGCTCAATGCTCTCTCTCGCGGCGACCGAAGGCAGAGAGTGCGGGGACCGACCCGAAACGAATTTTGGAGGATCCTGACAATGGCTGAGATTGGATTATCTATAAACGGTCAGCCCTCGTCCATAGTCGAGGGTCGAACGTTACTGGAACAGCTGCTGACCGGCGCGAGTGTAATTGAAGGAACGTTACAGAGCCACTTAGGCGAGCGGTTCGATGTCACGTTGCTGCGCTTTGACCTGATGGCCCAACTCGACCCGCTGCCCGACGGAATGGACTGGTCAGATCTCTCCAAATTAATGATGGGCTCGAATGCCAACCTCACCGAGCTTGTGGGGCAGCTGGTTAAATCCGGTGACATTGACCGGCGTACATCGCTATGCGATCGCCGTGGCCAGGTGATCCGGCTGACCAAGGCTGGTCGGGCAGCGTTTCGCAAAATGGCCGCCGAACACCGGAAGTGGATCGCGGATATATTTTCCGATTTCGCGGCTAATGATATCCTTGAGATGACGCGTCTTTTGGCCAAGATCAAGAGTTGAGCGCGAAATCGGGGACGTCGGTACGCACGATGCTCCCTCCTCGACGATTACGTCCGGCCAGACGTGGTCGATCAGCGCCTGCTTTGCGATCACCTCGCCCGGGCGCTCAGCAAGCTAGACCAAATATCCAAGCCCGTTCAACGAGAGAATGACGGGAACGCGGAGCACGAGCCGATACGACCATCCTCCGCTGCGCGTCCAGTCGCTGGATTCGATTAAATAAAGATCATTCGGCAAGTATCGGACTAGTCTTATGCTCGCGCCCTCTACGAAGGCCGGTGTTATGGAGCTTGCATCGTCGATCGCTGGCGGAGGCGACCGGTCGCGTGCCCAGTGGCCACTGATTAGGGCGGAGCTGCATTTCCCTTTGTGCGATCTAGAGCAGCCTGAATACAATTCAGGAGGTCGCTCTCATCGAACGGTTTGGGCAGATAGCAGATGACCCCAGCTTGAAGTGCGCGGGCACGAATATCATCGTTCGGATAGGCAGTTATTAGTACGGTGGGAATCTCTTTGCCCAATCGAGACAAATTGTTGTGCAGATCAAGACCGCTCATCTTGGGCATGTCAAAGTCGACAACCAAGCAACCGGTGCGGCTCAGTTCGGGCGAGCGCAAGAACTCCTCCCCCGACGAAAATGCGCGGGCAACCAACCCTATCGAACGCATTAAAACTCGAATTGCGTTCCCAACCGCTTCATCGTCATCGACTATGGCAACTATTGGTCTGCTATTTGGCACTTGGCAAGACCGACCAGGAGCGGCTTTTACGGAGGAACGGATATCGCTCATCGATTCTAGACGCAACCGCTACGTGTTTCGATTATACAAATGTATAGGAACTCAATGATTGGCTGCGGTCGCCACAAATCTTGCGGTCTATAGAGCAAGCTACGTCACAGGGATCGACCTTCGTATCACGTAGCTCTGTCAGCTCAAAAGAACCCCTCCAGCTTGACGGCGCTGGAGGGGCAAGGGAGAGGCCGAGGGAGCGATCAGCCTCGAGGCAGGAGAACTTCACCATAACGGCACTAATTGGCTCTCACTATTGATCTAGAGGAAAGATCGAGTACCAAATAGGAGCGGGCGGACTATACAAAGGTTGGGCTGCCAGCTTCGTCGGTTCAGCTTTGGTAGGCATCTGGCGTCTGACGCAGAACCTGGCCGACTTCAACCGGCCAATCGCCGATGGCTGCGATTACTCCGAGCCGAATTGGGCTGGTCATCCCCCCTATCGCTCACGCGATAATCTCGCTATGATTTCATGGTGAACGAGCAAAGCTAATGCACATGTCAATGAGGAACATGTGGTAGAGCAATCGCCAACAGTGATGGTCATCGATGATGATCCGGGAGTGCGGGACTCACTAGGCAAGCTGCTTCGATCGGCGGGCTTTCGGGTCAGCCTGTTCGGTTCGGTGAGCGAATTTCTTGCGGCGGATCGGCCAGAAGGTCCCGCTTGCCTGGTGCTTGACGTGCGGCTTCCCGGCCAGAGCGGACTCGAACTGCAGCGTGAACTAGCAGGTGCCCAAAGACCACTGCCGATCATCTTCATCACCGGACATGGTGACATTCCGATGTCGGTTCAGGCGATGAAGGGTGGCGCAATCGAATTCCTAACTAAGCCATTCCGAGAGCAGGATTTGCTTGAAGCGATTCAGCTTGGTCATGCCCGTGATCGAGCGCGGCTTGAGCAGGAACGAAATATGGCAGAGCTGAGAGTTTGTTTCGAAAGCTTGTCACCGCGGGAGCGAGAGGTCATGGCGTTCGTGGTGAGCGGGCGTTTAAACAAGCAGATCGCAGCCGACCTCGGCGTGAGCGAAATCACGGTAAAGGTTCATCGCGGCCAAGTGATGCGTAAGATGCGGGCGTCGTCCTTGCCTGACTTGACCCGCATGGCCGACCAATTGCAACTGACGCCGACAAAGCCGAACAACCCGGGTCGGGTTGCCTAGCGCAGGGCTCAGCCTGCACCTGCCGTAATTGTACTAGTCGTCTCGCCGTGGAGGGTGAGGGTGCCTGCGAAACTCGACGTCCTCAACGCCGCGATCCGAAGCGGCACCACGCGCGCGATGCGACAGCTGGATGAGTAGGCGCAATGAATCCAAAGATGGCGCCACGTGGCACGTTTGGTGCTCGCCCACATGCGTCCGTTATGCGCTTCGATCGTCGACCGGCAAGATTGCTCGACGATTCATTCCTCGCCCTCGGGCAGCACTCGCACCCGTGAATGATCCGAGCTACTGACCAATGCGTGAGAGCTTACTTCGTTAACAGATCTACCTCCGGTTGCCAATTCAACGTCATATCCACGTCGCCCGAGACAATCCGCCACTTTGAACCGACGGCAAATCTACCAAATGGCTCTTGGGATGTTTGCGGATTCTCATCGACAGATTGCGCGCGCTCGACAGGACGCCAGAGGCAGTTAGGTCACGAAGCGTCGGGAGGCGGCGAATGTCGCGATGCCGGAGAGGACAAGCAGGTAGACGGCTCCGGCTATTCTTCCCTGATTAAAGCGCCAGATATTGCCCGAACCTGCATCAGAGCCAATATTGCAGGCTGAATGGCAGCGAACTCTGGACTCCGCCGGCGGAACAAGAGCGAATCCAGGGGAGTAGGTTCTATCACTACCGCCCGATATCTGGTTCCCCACTTCGGTGGTATCGAAACTACCTATGATCCGCCAAAACTTCATTGTAACGCAAATTCCTTTATTTTATAAAATATGCTTATCTTGATGATATAGGGGTTGCCCAGCCGCAGGCGTCGATGGCGCTCTGGCGAAGTAGGGTTTGAAAGATTGCCTGAACTACCGGAAACCTCTCTTGTTCTGAATGGAAACCTAATGCGCCTTGTAACGTACCGCAGCTCCCCTGCTGCAGCCGGCCGGCTGGGCATCATCGAAAACGACCTCGTAATCGACGTTGAGCGCTTGGGCGCCGCGAGAGGTGTCACGCTGCCTTCGTCTATGAACGAGTTCATCGACATGGGGCCGACTGCCTTAGCCACGACGATCGACCTCGTAGCCAATAGCGCTACGGCGTGGCCGGCGGGGGTCGCGCTCCCAGTGGCCAATGTGAAGCTCCTGGCTCCAATTCCGCGCCCGCGCAAAAACATCTTCGGTATCGGCTTGAACTACGTCGAGCATGTCGCAGAGTCCAGCCGCACACTGAATACTTCTAAGGCGCTCCCAACAGAGCCGGTCATCTTTTCGAAGCCCCCGACAAGCGTGATTGGTCCTGGAGACGCGATCGAGCACAATAGTTCGATAACCCAACAACTTGACTGGGAGGTGGAGTTAGCGGTCATCATAGGAACGGCCTGCAAACGTGTAACTGAGGCGAATGCAATGAATCACGTGTTCGGTTACAGCGTGATGATCGACATAAGTGCGCGTGATTGCAGGCGAGCCGGGCAATGGATCTACTCGAAGGGGCAGGACACCTTCGCGCCATTCGGTCCCTGCATTGTTACCAAGGATGAAATTCCGGATCCGCACAATCTCGACTTATGGCTCACCGTCAACGGTACCACAAAGCAGAAATCGAACACGCGCCACATGCTTTTTAAGATACCTTTTCTAATCGCAGATATCAGTTCGGCTATTACGCTCGAGCCCGGCGACGTCATCGCGACTGGAACTCCCGATGGGGTGGGAGCTGGTCGCGAGCCGCAGGAATGGCTTTGGCCGGGCGATGTAGTCGAGGCTGCCGTTCAGAATATTGGGCACCTTCGTCACCCTGTGGTGTCTGTATAATTTTAGACTCATTGACACGACGGTATCTCTTTAAAACGAGTTATGCCATGCAGAGCGCTAGGTTGCGTGTTGCCGTCTATGTTCTGGCGCTGACCGCAGCCAACACGGTCAGAATCCGCTTCATTACGACTGTTTCGTCTCCAGCGCGCCGAATTGGCGAAGACGAAAACATCGCAGTGTATCAATCGGTCGATGACAGGCCCAAACTGTCCGTCTCGACCGCCAAAAATTCGAGCGCACTGGGGTGAGGTCGATCATGTTATTCGACATGAATGCGCTTCCGGCAGATATCCGATACAAGATACTCACCGCAACTGTGACTCCACGGCCAATCGCATGGATCACGACGCAGGCCGCTAACGGGACGACCAATGCCGCACCGTTTAGTTTCTTTAATGTAATGGGTCATGAACCTCCGACCGTGGCAGTCGGCATCCTGCGCAGTCCCGAGCGCGGATTTAAAGACACGGCAAATAACATTCTTTCGACCGGAGAATTTGTTATTCACTTGGTTACTGCCGCTATGGCCGAGGCCATGAATGCAACGTGCGTGAATGTTCCTCCGGAGGTTGACGAACTGAAATGGGCGGGCATTCGCGTTGAACCATCCAACATGGTTGCACCGCCTCGTATCGCCGATTGTCCGGTCGCTTTCGAGTGCCGCAGTTTAGCATCTGTTGTTACCGGCCCCTATCAGGTAACTGTTATAGGCCAGATAGTCTGCGCCCACGTCTCGGATGAGTTCGTAGTCGACGCACGGCGCGGATACATTGACACGCCAGCGCTGAAGCTGATTAGTCGCATGCACGGATCCGGTTGGTACGCACATTCCACAGACCTTTTCCAACTAGCACGACCTGAGTGACCCTTGAGCTGATACCTCGATAACCCGAATCGGACAGCGGCCGTGAGGTAAAGACTCGTTGCGTTTCTGGAGGATGAACCAGAACTCTTACACAAATACTCAACTTGGTCCAAAGTGTCCCACCTAACGCCACCGCTGCTCGCGCATCCGGAAACCGATGTATTTTGTGAACGGCCTCCGGCCCAAATTCTCACGCCTCAATGACCACACCGGCAAACGACGCGCACAACGAATCTCGCGGAAACTTATCGCGCCTGCAGCTGCGGCCGTTAGCGCCTCGGTAGCAAATTAGGCATCGTCGCGCTACGATAACGCGGTAGCGAAGGGCATATCTGACCAGTAACGCAACAAACGTCATTTGCTTGTCTAGGATCAGACCGGCTGCTGGCCGTCATTGTCACCGTAAGCTTCCTCTCGATAGAGCCCCAATGACCACATGACTGGTAAATCATTGAACGAAAACAGGCACGCATCTTCCGATCGAGATGAATTACCGTGCTCATGCCATGCCCAGGAAGGTACGCAGAAAATGTCGCGCTCATTCCAATCAAAGCGCTTGCCATCTATGATAGAAAATCCAGATCCCTTAGCGACTTGATACATGGTGCTGCCGGTATGCCGGTGCGATCGTGTGCGCTCACCTGGTCGCAGCATTTGCATCGCAGCGCCGATTGTCTGCATCACCGGCCCACCAGTAACCGGATTGACATAATTCATCATCACGCCATCAAAAAGCGAGCCATCGGTGGCGGTAGCGTAACGGCTGAGTGCTTCGTATGTCGGCGCCCACTCGTATTTAAACAGAGGAGAATAGCCCTTTGACCACGGGCCAGCCGAAGGACGCAGTCCGGGACTCCCCCAAGCGTTGCGCATGTCATCTATGGGATAGCCAACCGCCTGGTTGCCCTCAGGGTGAACAGTGTAAAAATTCGCCTCAAGCGCGTTGACAAGTGGAATGTCGAGACCGTCCTGCCAAATGCTGGGCGATCCGGACGCGTCCACGCCGTGCTCATGCCACGTCCCGTTAGGCGTGAGAACGAAGTCATTGACTCCAAGTGTTAACTTGTGACCGTCGACAATCGTATAGGCTCCCGCGCCCTCCATAATAAATCGCAGCGCGGAAGCTGAATGGGCATGGGCCGAAGCCACTTCGCCCGGATTCATGACCTGCAGCCCGGAATACAACCAGCCCACTGCAGCCGAAACGTCACGGCGGCCGGGATTGTTCAGATAGACCACACGGCGCCCTGCCTTCTCCGGCGTCACCAAATCGACCGATCTAAGAACATGGTCCCGTAGATCCTTGTAGCGCCACAGAACGGGCACGGAAGTTGATTTTGGTTGCCACGGCTCGATCTTGTTCGCAACTGTCCAGAGCGCGCCAGCCTCGAGTGCCTCTAGTTCGTCATAATACGCAAGAAGCTCGGGTGTCTCCTCCACATTTGCACGACCTGCGACGTCTTCCCGGTGATTTTCACGAGATGCTTTGACCATCACTACTTCTCCCTGCGGCGTTATTTTATAAAATAAAACTATTTTCGGAACAACGGATTTTTGGACTAAATGGCGAGTTCTACGATAACATTGGCATTTGGCTGAACCCTCTCCATAGCAACATCGCTTTTGATGGAGCAAAACCGTGATCCCCAAGAGAAAGTCGCTACCTAGGAATGACCGGGTTGTGACCGACGTCCCGGCTCAAGGTCCGACCGTTGCAGAGACCGCCTACCGGCGTATTCGAAACGATATCATGGCCGGCGAGTTAAAGCCCGGGCTGCCCCTGCGCCTCCAGCTATTGAGACAAAGATACGGTTTCAGCTTCTCACCAATCCGCGAGGCACTAAATCGTCTCCAAACAGAACGCCTTGTGGCGTCGATTGCATTGCGCGGTTTTTCCGTAGCACCGTTCTCTCGGGAAGAAATCGTGGACACAATGGACACACGCATCCTTATAGAATGCGAGGCCTTGCGGCGATCGATCGCGAACGGCAAACAAGAGTGGGAGGAGGCGATTGTCGCGACATTTCACGCCTTGAGTTGGCATGCAAAAAGCGTTGTGCAGGCAAAGCACGCTCCCACCAGCGAACTGATCGAAGGTCTGGAAATTCGACATCGAAATTTTCACAACGCACTCATTACCGCATGCGGATCGCCGCGCCTTCTCGACTTCGCAAATCAGCTTTACGCTCAGAGCGAGCGCTATAGGCGGCCCTCTTTGCTCGACGGAGCCAGTGGAAAGCCTTCGCGCAATGTTACCGCTGAGCATAAGAATATTATGGATGCCACACTGAACCGCGATTCAAAAAAAGCATGCGCTCTGCTTAAAGATCACTATCGTCGCACAGCGGCCTCAATCGATAGATTCATCGAGAATTTTGGCTGAGTCCCGTCTTATCTGAAGATCTCCGCTAGCGTACCTCGTAGAAGCGTCGTTACCAACCCAAAGCTGGTCTTTGGGAGCTGAAGGAGACTAGAAATCGTCGTGCTTCGGGAGCAATGTGACTCTGCAAAAGTATCGTTCCTGGGCTCGACTTAAGCTGTGGCAGCGCGACATGGTCCGTGATCCTCACGCTCAAGAAGTCTCTGTAAGTCGCAAGAAGTTTGTAAGCAGCGTGTGTCCTTGCTGGGTGAGTATCGATTCCGGATGGAACTGCACGCCATAGGTTGGTTGATGGCGATGCGCGAGGGCCATGATCTCGCCTTCACTGGACCACGCTGTCACCGTGAGATGCGGCGCGCATGACTCATCAAGCTCAACGACAAGAGAATGGTAGCGCCCGACGCAAAGTGGGGACGGGAGTTCCTTGAACAGCCCTCGGCCGTCATGCGTTACGTACGAGGACCGACCGTGCATGGGACGACGTGCGCGCGCCACGCATCCACCAAAAACGCTCCCAATACACTGGTGTCCGAGGCAGATGCCAAGAATTGGGACGCGACCTGAAAGTTCCTGCACGACGGCCGTAGATATTCCGGCCTCACTTGGGGTGCAGGGACCGGGCGAGATGACCACTGCGCGCGGCCTGAGGTCAACAAGCTCGCTGACGCTGACCGCGTCGTTCCGGATCACTTCCGTTGCTTCACCAAGCTCGCGGAAATAGCGGGCAATGTTGAAGACAAAGGAATCGTAGTTGTCGATGATGACGATCAAAATGCACCAGATCTTTCAGCACGAAATGCGTCAAATATTCGCTGCGCCTTGGCGAGCGTCTCCTCGTATTCGGCCTCTGAGTCCGACATCGCCGTTATCCCACTACCCGCATGAAATACAGCTAGGCCGTCGTCGATCGTTACAGTGCGGATCGCAATATTCGTATCCATGTTCCCGTTGAAGCCGATGAAGCCGATCGCCCCGCAATAGACACCTCGTGTCACACGTTCGATTTCCGCGATAATTTCCATCGATCGCACCTTTGGCGCCCCAGTAATCGAGCCGCCAGGAAAGCAAGCTCGAAGTAGGGTGACCGCGTCTTGGTCTCTTGCAAGCTCACCCGTAACGATCGACACTAGGTGGTGCACTGAGGCGTAGGATTCGAGGTCGCAGAGCACTGGAACCTCGACCGAATGCGGAGTGCAAACCCGTGACAGATCGTTACGCATAAGGTCGACAATCATGGTGTTCTCGGCTCGGTCCTTTTCGGACGTGACTAGCGTTTCAGCACGGCGCTGGTCTTCCTTGGCATCACCGGAACGCGCGATCGTGCCCTTGATAGGTCGCGTTTCGACCTGTCGTCCGTCGAGCTTCAGGAATCGTTCCGGCGAGCTCGATGCAATCGTCAGTTCGCCGTAGCGCAGGAGGGCTGCAAAGGGTGCGGGGTTCAATGACCGCAGCTGGCAGTAGAAGGCGAGAGGATCAAATGAGGTCGACAGGCTGGCGCTGAAGCGCTGCGCAATGTTGGCCTGGAAGACGTCTCCAGCCAGGATCAAGTCGATAACGCGCTGTACCGCCGCGAGGTAGCTCTCGCGGCTGAAGTTCGACTGCCATGCCCCCACTTTGCCCGGCGAGTCATTCCGCGGCAACTTTGAGAAGGAAAGGAGTGCTGCAAACTCATCGGCTCGACGGCGTGCTCGCTCGCTCCGACGTGCGGGATCCTGCTCCGGCCATCCGGTAGAAACGATCCAGCACCTCTGGTCACGTTGGTCGTAGCTAACTACCACGTCATAGAAATGCAGGATGGCTTGGGGCAGGCGCCGACCGGGAATTACCGGCGCCGGCAGTCGCTCCAGCGTCCTGTTCAGATCGTAAGCAAGGTACCCGGCCGCACCTCCCTGGAACGGCGGAAGATCGGGACGAAACTCTTGCGGATACTTGGCAAGAAGGGTGCGAAGAACGCCCCATGGATCGCCCTCGAGAGCCACGCCGTTGCAACTCACCTGTCCGTCCGCGACAATGTAGCTGCTGAACGGGTCGCAGGTCACATATGAGTAGCGCCCGAGCAACTCAAGCGTTGCTGCACTATCGAGAAACGTAAGGTGCGCTCGATGCGCGAGACGTCGCATTGCTGTGACAGGCTCAATCCACTGCAGTTCGCGGACGTGCATCGGGCTGTCAGTCACCAATGACTGGCGTGCCGTGAGACGCGCTCCAACGGAGTGCGCGGTACCTTGGCATATTCCCACCGTTGAGACGAAACGCGCAATTGCTGACACATTGCAGTCGGCCGCGAACCCTCCCGCATGGTCGATTCCTAGTGCAGCTCATGCGCTTTCTAAGCTGCGAGTTCTGTCTCGTTGTCAAACTCACCATAGACAACGACATCGACATCGTTGCCGAACTGGTCGATCTCGCGATTGCGAGCAGGCCTTCGACCATTTGGTCGATATGGGCCTCATCTTTGGCGGTGAACAGGACGATGTGACGATCATAGATGGCCATTGAAACGATTTCGGAAGCGGGTCGCATAAGTATCTTAGGATCGACCCCGCTGCAACGTTACCGCCGCATGCCACGTCAAGCGGCAAGACGGGTCGGTGCCTTGACGGCCTTGCGATGCCCGCGATCCGCAACGAAACTCGCCAGATCTCATCCCTGGTCAGGACGCGGGAAGGGCAAGGCGCTCAATCGTTTGAATGTGGCGCGAGCAGGATACAGGCCTGTGCGCGCTCGCGATTGACGGCTTGCAACAGTCATCTCGAGATTCAAATCGGATGGTGGCGTGGAACGTAGACACGTCTAACGACGACGGGTCACCATTGTATCCCGGAGCATTTGACCCAAATCGACTTCATCGTGCTCGACGGGATCGGCTACCTTCGTTCGCTCAATCCGGCGGCCAGTTGCTGTTCCACCTCGTCAGCCGCTTCTACGAGCGAACGTCCATCGTCGCCACCACCAATCTCGCCTTCGGCGAATGGCCCGGCGTGTTCGGCGACGCCAAGATGACGACCGCGATGCGTGACCGCCTGACTCACCGCTGCGACATCGTCGAGACCGGGAACGACAGCTAGAGATTCAAGAGCCGCGACGACGATTACACAGCACAGCGCGGTCAAAAAAATGGCCGACACAGGGCTCATTGTGCCGACCGAGGTTGGGAGGAACTGAAATGTCGAACCGAAGTTGCTCTGGTTGGCGGAGCTCACGGCTCAACGCACAAGACCCCCATTTTCTCCGATCGATTGACACCAAGCCCGGAGGTCACGAGCCGTGGAGCTGCGGACGATGAGTACTGCCGGATCGGTCGAAGCGGGCATAACGATGCTGTCTTCGTTGCATACGAAAATGTTATCTGCAAACTCAGTATCACCAAGAGCATCGCCATTCTATAAAATAGTTTAGGCTTAAAGCACCTTCCGTAGCAGGTTTTTGAAAGATATTTACGCAACTCTGTCTGGAACGATGACCGCTCGAATTAGTGGCACTGTTCTCTTTTGGTTACACTTGCTCCGATGAGATACGCGGGCGCGGCAGGCTTTCCTGCTTCCCTCGATCTTCCCTGCAGAAGCTGTTTAGCCCATAATCGCGATGCCGTTCTTTTTCGTAAATAGATAACCGGTGACGTATTGTTGAATGTCTAAAGGCACGATTCCCGGGGGTAGTGTAATGCTCTAATCCTCTAGCCGCCTGCTCTTTCAAAGGGCGTCGCGATGCCCCTGAGGCGCCAATTTTTTAGAACTTCGTACTTAAAAGTTGCCCAGAGGCCGCTGCTTCAAAATACTGTGAAACAGCAACCTCTGGCAGCCGAGCAACGTGCACTAAGCCACTCATCGAACCGGCAGGCTCACGTAGCGCTGCCGCCAGATTCGTGTCTTGGCCGATCGGCATTACTGCGCCGGCTGCGCCGGAGGCCGCGCGTAGTCGACCTGCAGGTCTCCGCGGCCGTTAGCGGTTGGCATCGCAGCAAACTGCTCTCTGAAATTCTGCGGTAGCGGGCGGACCGCCTCTTGACGGGTCGCTTTTCCAGTCGGGCCGACGTTCCGATGGCTGTCAGCGCGCACGTAGGTCTCCTGTGCAAACGACGACGTTGCCGACAATGCAACCAGGCCTGCGCTGAACAGCGCAATCGTAAGTTTTTTGGTCATGGACTTTTTCCTATTGGCTATCGGATCCCGAAAGAAACCAGATCCTTATCTCGTAGATAGTCTGGGCCGAAGCGTTGGTCCAATATAATAAGCTAAGGCCTGTGATATATAGATTTTATCACTGGAATTGCGGCACCTTCGGTATTTCGATGTCCTCAGCCAAGAGTTGCATTTTGCCAAGGCCGCGGCTCGCTTACGAAGCGCCCAGCCAGCGCATTCAGATCAAAATCTCGAACACGAACTAGGAACGTGGGCTGTGCCTGGCCGGAGGGTGGAATTCGCAGCGGGTCATTTGCGCTTGGCCTGATGGAGAGGCCGTAGCCGCTTCTGACAAGAGCTCAAGACCATTGCCCGCGGTAGCCTGAAAAACTTTAGTTGACTAGTTTGACGTTAGCCCGTGGATCAAGCTCCATGAACCGACAGATCAAGTACATGGATGTAATTGTTACGGTAAACTCCGATGCGTGGGGGCATTGGACCCAGCAGCAAAGACATTGCCCCGGCATTCAACTGGATCGTGCGTTGATGGCGTTGCGCTAGGCCAACGAGTCCGGGCTCCAGCAAGGGGAGCGCAAGAATTCAATTCTGAAGAACCATTTTCGCACGAGCTTCGGTTTGTAATTCGCCATGGATCGAGCAAGAACATTTCGAAAAATACAAGCCGCCTACCTAGAGGGGGTTAATACGATCACCCTCATCCGCCTTCACCGCTGACCCAGAGCATCAGTGATGGTTTTGATCATTCCATAGCGTTGGAAATAAGTGTCCTCGCTATCATTGTCGATGTAATTGATCCCACTGCGCGGGATGAGATAGCTGGGCACGCCGGTGTTAACGTCGGTCCGCCGGCTGACCGCCAACATGACTGATTCATAGACTTCCTGACCGGGCTTGCTCACATACCAGTTGGTGAACACTTTTGCGGCATTCGGGTGTGGAACTCCCCTGGCTTGCTTGATGACGCTGGATCCTGATGCGAGGTAGCCAGGAGCATCTTCTGGCAAAACAACGCCGATGTTCTTGAAATTGGCCCGGAAACGTTCAACTTCGCTTTGAACGCCACCAACAAGGATCGGCGTCGGCCCGCGAACCAGGCCCTCCATCAACGCGCGATTGTCGACGGACAATTTTACCTGCTGGCCCAGATACAGGTCCTTGATGAATTCGAGGCCGAACGCCCTATAGAACCAATTGGATACACCTTGCCCAGCTCCAGGGACGCGTGGATCGTGCGCTGCGATCTTTCCCCGGTACTTCGGGTCGAGTAGATCTTTCCAGGTCTTGATTTCATCTGGCTTCACGACATCCGTGTTCACCACCAGCCAGCCGAAGACGTAGTCTGCGCCGAGCAGAAGGTACTGACCGGCATTGTCAAAGAACTTGTATTTGCCATCGCGGAAATTTTGGGGCGCGACACCCGGAAGCATCAACTGCGGCAGGATCGGTTCCAGCAGATTTTCCCTCATCATCATGAGTTCCCAACCGCCACTCAGCACAGCGTCAATTGTCACATTCTTTGCGCGCGCTTCCGCATCGAGACGAACCGACTGCGTAGAGGTACTTCCGCTGATGAAATTAAGCTGAATACCGGTGTCCCGCTTGAAAGCAGCGCTCATCTTCACCGCCAGCGTCGGAAATCCCGCAACATTGACTTGGCCTTCGCTGCGTGCTGCCGCGAGAATACGGTCCCATTCCGGTGGAGCGCCAGCCTGCCAATCGGCATTCGCTTGAGCTAGACCGCGAGTACCGGCCCCAAGCACTGCACCTGTGGCCAACGAGCCCGCGAGCAGATCACGACGAGAAAAAAATTTCTCTTGTGTCATAATGCGGCTCTTCAAAAAGGTTTGTCTCCGCAGATTTGCGTCCGATACCCCGAGCGGGTTTGAGGATGATAGTCCCAAATGGCCTTGTGCTGGGCCGCGCGGTTATCCCAGAAGGCTATGGAGTTGGGACGCCACCGAAAGCGGCATTGAAACTCCTCCTGCCGACCATGTTCGTACAAGTAATTTAGCAAGGCCTCGCTTTCGGCCTTGGGAATTCCTTCGATATGCGTCGTGAAACTCTTGTTGACGTAGATTGTCTTTCGCTTGGTCTCTGGATGAGTGCGGATCACGGGATGGGACGATCGGGGGAATTTTGCGGTAGAGCGCTTCTCCTCGTCGACCGTGTTCAGGGTCTCAGCCAACGCCAAACTGGCGCGGGCATCATGAATCGCATTCAGTCCCTCCAACTGTTGCTTCATACGATCCGACAGAGCGTCGTAGGCCGCGTACATGCTGGCGAAGGCGGTATCACCGCCAACCTTCGGCACGGTATGAAGATAAAGAATAGACCCGAGTGGCGGTTCGGCATCGCAGCTCATATCGGAATGCCAAAGCTCCCCTGGAACCCTGACGGACTTTTCATCGATATGAAGCTTCACGATTCCGGGGTGATCCGGCACACGAAAAGGAGCCAATGCCGGCGGAAGATGCAATTCGCCGAAATGACGCGACAACGCTTCGTGGCTCGCAAAATCCAGATCTTGGTCGCGAAAGAAGATCACGAGGTATTTCAGGAAGGCCTGATGTATCGCCTCAACCTGCTCGTTCGACAGAGGCCGCGTGAGATCGACCCCTAAAATTTCTGCTCCTATCCAAGGCGTGAGCGGTTGAATTTCCATCGTGTTAGACGTCATCTGATAACCTCGCTTGCGTTGTCCATGGTCACGGCAGTCAGAAACAGATCAGCTCATATCTCATGCTTTAGGCGGGAACCTTCGAATATTAGTAGCCTGTCGATGGATCGAGGGCTAAAGCCGAATGCCTTAATCACTCGGGAGGGCTTCAGGCACGGCCACCCAGGTCCATCGCGGTGAGCACCACGCAATCGAGCTGATGCCGGATCGTGGGGAGCCGCGCTGCGCGTGACGCCTTCAGTAGGAACTGGTCGCGCGCGGGATCCGTTTTGGCGACGATGAACTGCGGGCCGGGCCGGCTGAGGGCCCTGGCAAGAGCCGCGCGAAACGCTTCCTCTTCGCTCACTTCGGCGACCCTGTCATCGCTCCAGCCTGCCGCGACCGCCAATTGGGCCAAGTTCACACCGCAAGATGTCGCCGTCAGCTCCTTGCAATCCCCGGTCCCCCAGATACCGTTGTCATTCACGATGATGCAGAGATTGGGAGGTTGCATTCGCCAAACCGTCGAAAGCACCGTTGAGCCGGCGTAGAAAGAGCCCTCCCCCTCGATGGCGAGAACCCGCCGAGCCGGACGTGCCAGCGCGATGCCAAGTGCAACAGGCGTCGCGTAAGCGAGCTCCATACCGTAGATGGATGCCGGCGCGTCGGCGCGGGCGAACATGAGGCCGCTATTTGCGCCCGGCCCGACCACGATGGCGGCGTCACCGCGCGCCGCGGCAATGACGTTGATAGCCTCGTCTCGGTTCATGTCAGATTCCCGCTGCGACGTACGGCGGCAGTAGCAAACCGAAGCACGTGCGTTGGCTCTGCGCCGTCTGGATTATCCGAAACAGCGCTAGGTCAAGCGCCGTCTGCTCGGTGGCGACCTCGAACGGAATCTCGAGACCCCGGAATATGCCATCCGACACCCGTATTGTCGCGCCGTGATAGTCGAATTGCTCGCCGCCGCCCCGAGTATGACTCGCGATAACTACCACTGGCGTGCGTTGAACCTGCGCTCGCGCCAGGATAAGGCCGCTGAATCCGAGTCCCGACGCCTCCATGAAGCAGATGGTGCGGCGGCCGCCAAGCTGCAGTCCAACGGCAATGCCAACCCCCTCGTCCTCGCGTGCGCAAGGCACGATCGTCAAGCCGGGCTGCGCCTGAAACGCCCGAATGATATGCGTCAACCCGCTATCGGGCAAATAAACGCAGGCTTCCACGTTGGCTTGCAGAGCGCCCTTGACCAAGGCGGCCGCGACGGGATGTTCAATTGCCGACATGCGCGAGCCTTGGGAGCCGGTACGCGAGTGCGGCAAATGACAGTGCTCCCGCTATAATTCCTGTGTGATGGAAAGACATTCCAGTTGTTTCTCTTGATGTCAGTCGCAATGAGAGAGTTCTGCGAGAAACTAACGATCCTGGGGCAACTTCACATGTCTGCGATGAAACATGTTGTCTGCCATTCAGAAAATCTTTCATTCAGCTTATAATTCGACCATCTAGCGAGAAAAATTGCCATAAAACGTATGCTGGCTAGATGACGTTAATATTCGCCGACAGCACTTGAGCACTATTGCCGAAAATTGAGTCGCGGGTTGGTATCTCTCGTAGTCATCCCTCAAGTGATCTCTTCTCAGCCACGCTGCAACCTGACCAACGGTCCGCAACTGGCGCTCTTGATGTGATCCCGTCACTCAAGGCCGCCAGCCGATCGATGAGTTCGATCTGCCCTGGCAGATCGAGCGGTTTCCAAGTCGAACCACTCTGCGCGGTTGACCTCCGGAAATGCCTGGAGTGTGCCGCTTCTCGCCGCCCAAAAAGATCTCGAAAGTATTGCGGGATCGGCACGCCGTGTCGAAATATGTTTGCCCGCAGAAAGCGATTACGCGCCTGCCGCCGCGCTGGCAGATCTCTCTCAAGCTTGCAGGGGCCCCGAGCGACGCCGGTCTTTTTTGTATGCTTCGTAATTCTTGATCTGGCCTCGTCGCGGAAGTCGAACGCTTTTACCGTTCAGTACAGGTGTGCATCTGAATTGGTTTTGCATAAAAATAGACCCTCCCGAGCGTCTTAACCGAACAATCCTGTTAAGGCCTGACGTTTCTGGATATCCAGCTTGGGATGAATTTTTGGCATCTGACGGTATGGCGCAGCCCGCTCGTCCTGCACACAGGCCAGGCGCTGTAGCGGCTCCGACGCGCGGCCGGCGCAACCACGGCGTTGACGGCTGCAAGGAGCACCGAACGATCTAGCTTGCGCCAGGATGACTTTGCTTTCACCGGCGCAAACGTTTTTCCAATGAAAGGCACTGACACTCGCTAACAGTCGGTTGACGGAGCACTTTTTGTAATCAACAACGTCAACGCAACGGAAGGACCGTAAAGGCATTCAGGATCTAAAGCTATGCGCAACGGATCGGAGAGAGGAAACCATCTCGCCAACGAAACCGTAGCACTTTGATCGCATGCGGTTGCCCTTGCTCGCTCTTGAACCTGCCTGATCAAATCCTCAAACAACAGGGCTGCCGTTGCATATTCATCCTGATCGCAACAACTGCTTACGACTTCGGAGAGAATTTCAAGGATCACAGCGCGAATAACTTCGGGCTCATACGAGCGCGCAATCGTCGATAGTTTTTCAATTGTCACGAGCGGAACGTCCACTACGGTCGACACCAAGCGATTTAGGTAAATTCTGTGGCCGCGCCGCCAATCTCGCCACATGACGTCGTCGTATGACGGGTGAAATTTCGCCCGCGGCATAGCGTCGATACGACGCTGATCTCGCTCGATCGCTGCGCTAAACCTTCTCAGTACGGTTTCAATATCTGCGTGCTGGAGTATATCAGTCACCACTTGCGTACTTTCCATGCTTCGATTCTCGCTGGCCACGCTATAGTTCTTGGAACAATTATAACCAAGAGATGTGCCGACCGATATCTGAGGAGATCATGCGTTCTTAGGGTTCAACTGCCGGACGTGAAAACTTCGTGCGCGCGGCTGGTTTGTTCCTTGGATTGATTATGCGTAGGATCTGTCAACGTTTGCGATTCACACGGTCGTGAGTCAATCGCGCGAAGAAGAGTTAGCTTCCCAACGGATGGAACCGCAGAGGCTTCGTTGACGCAAACAATCCTGCCCCTTCAAGCGAACAACCGAGTTCGTGATTTTGTCGACCGCTGTAATCTCCACGGTTTTTCAATTATCCCTCGGAGATTCACTCAATGCTCGAGTTGAACGTGAGGGAAGGTCAGCCATTTACAAGGAATTCATTGTCCACAGCTTGTCCACAGGACGAACGGCTTTAAAAGAGGGCCACTGCCGTTCTCGCAGACGTCCTATTCCAACTTCCCGCCGGTGGAAGTCAGAAAGGCTTGGGAATGGTCGATCCGAAGGAGAACATGTTCGTAGTGTTCATGGCGCAGACCGTTCGCAGCGGGGAAGAATTCGCGTAGCCTTGAAGAATCTCGTCTACGGCGCGTTTGACAAATAAAGAATATCGGTCGAACCGCCCAAACAGGAATATCAGGCCTATGCGTATCTGCGTTTTCGGTGCGGGCGCCGTCGGCAGCCACGCAGCGGTACGGCGGGCGCTGGCGGGACACGATGTATCCTGCGTGATGCGGGGCCGCCTCTCGAAGCGGTCAAGGCCAAACGCTTCACGCTGCGGACCGGAAGTACTGATTTCAAGGCCAGGGTGAACGCATCCGCCGATCCGGTCGCGCTCGGTCAGCAGGATGTCGTGATCAGCACGTTGAAGGCTACGGGGTGAGCGGTCTCGCCACCGGACTGCCACCGTTGCTGCGCGACGACACGTCCGTCATGTTCGCGCAAAGCGGCATTCCCTGGTGGTACGATATCGAGCTTTCTCTCGCTCATCCGGCGGTGCCGGATCTCGGCTTTTTCGATCCCGGCGGGCGGCTGCGTGCCGCGATCCCCGGGGAACGCATCATCGGCGGCGTGATATTTTCGTCCAACGAAATCGTTGGACCAGGCATCGCCGCCAACCTCTCGCCCGAGCGCAACAGGCTCCTGATCGGCGAATGCGACGATCGCGCCAGCGAGCGGATTGCCAAGCTGCGCGCGGCGCTGAACGAGGCCAGAATCGAATCGCCGGAGGTTCCGCAGATCAGGGAAACGATCTGGTCAAAGCTCCTGACCAACATGTCGATGTCGGTGCTGTGCTCGCTGACCGGACAAACCGCACGCGGCGTCCGTGACGATCCTCCCCTCGCCGAGGTCATTCCGCGCCTGCTCGACGAGGCCAACAGCCTCGCGCAAACCTGTTTTCCGGAGGTCAAGCGCGTCACCCGCACCGGCCGGCGCCGGATCACAAGCCGTCGATCCTGCAGGATTACGAGCTTGGCCGCACGATGGAGATCGACGTGCTGGTCCGCGCTCCCCGCGCGTTCGCGCGCGCCGCCGGACTTTCGACACCGATGCTCGATCTGATGGCCGCGCTGGCGATCCGCCAGGCGCGGGCGAAGGGGCTATATCGGGCAGGATAGCGGGAGCAGTCGCGACGTCAGGCCGGCTGCAGTCCCAGCCGATTGAACAGCCTTGTGTCGGCCTCGTTTCCCGGATTGCCCGCGGTCAGCAAGGTGTCGCCGACAAAGATTGAATTCGCACCGGCAAAAAAGCAGAGCGCCTGCATCTCGTCTGTCATGGCTGAACGACCGGCCGACAGGCGAACATGTGATCTCGGCATCATGATGCGCGCCAGCGCAACTATCCTGACGAACTCAATGGCCCCGATCGGGGCGGCGTTGGCCAGCGGCGTGCCGGCGATCGGAATCAGCATGTTGATCGGCACGCTTTCGGGCGGCTCGGTCAGGTTGGCAAGCGTCAACAGCATATCGACGCGGTCGGCTTCTTCCTCACCCATTCCGAGGATGCCGCCGCAACAGACCTTCATGCCGGACTGGCGGACATTTTCCAGCGTGTCGAGCCGATCGGTGAATGTGCGGGTGGAGGTGACCTGCGGATAATAGCGCTCCGACGTATCGATGTTGTGGTTGTAATAGTCGAGACCGGCCGCGCTGAGCCGATCCGACTGTTCGCGGTCGAGCATGCCTAGCGTCATGCAGGTTTCGAGCCCGAGTGCTTTCACCGCGCCCACGACTTCAACGATGGCGTCCATGTCCCTCGGCTTCGGATTGCGCCAGGCAGCACCCATGCAGTAGCGGCTCGCACCCGCCTCCTTGGCCTTGCGCGCCTCGGCGACGATCTTTTCGACATCCATCAGTTTGGAAGCCGCCAGGCCCGTCGCGTTGTGCGCGGACTGGCTGCAATAGCCGCAATCCTCCGGACAGCCCCCGGTCTTGATGTTGAGCAGCTTGCTCAACTGCACACGGTTGGGATCGAAATGCTGCCGATGAACGGATTGCGCCTTGAACAGCAGGTCATTGAACGGGAGCCGGTAAATCGACCATGCAGTCTCGGCTGTCCATGCCGGGACGACCGCGGTCGCTAGAGTCATTTCGCCGCCCAATTCAAGCATTCTCACTCTCCGAGATTTCGATTTCAGCGGGCATATTGCACAGAGGCAACGCCGAAACCAGCGCGTATCAATAATCCGCGTGACCGACATTGATCACGCACCACGCGCTGATAACGATCTTGCGATAAGCAAGGCAGCGAATGCCGCTTCGAGAGCACGTCCTGGTCGTCGAAAATGTCCCGATCGAGCATATCGGCCCCGATCCCGCGCAGGGACCTGATCGCGAGGACGGTCGCAGTTCCGGCCAATCTCGGAATCGACAAGACCGGCTTCGCCTTGCGGCTGGGCGAAGTGGTCGAGAAGACTGTCCACTACATCTACGACCGGCCGCAGCCGCCGCTGGACCAGAACGGAAAGCCGGGGCCGCCCTTGAGTGAGGCGGTGCGCAGCGCATCGACGGTTATATGCCGAATGAAGTTCGCGGCGAGTTTGCCTACAAAGTACGTCCGCTCAGCGGCATCTGGGCGACGCCGCCCTATCTCCATAACGCTTCGGTTCCGCCCGTCTACGCGCTGCTGTCCTCGATCGAGGAGAGGCCAAAGACGTTCTATCTCGGCAACCGCGAATACGACCCCGTCAATCTTGACTACAGGACCGATTACCTCGCCAACGGTTTTGAATTCGACACTTCGATCCGCGGCAATTCGAACAGCGGCCACCAGTTCAGCAAGGAATACGACGAGAAAAGCCCGTCAAAGGCATCATCGGACCGGCTTTTTCGCCCGACGATCAAAAGGCGCAGATCGAGTACCTCAAGACGCCTGACCGAGTGTGCCGTAGACAAAGCCGCGTTCTACACACTCCGTCATGCCCGGGCTTGACCTGGGCATCCACGTCTTGCTTGAGCAAAAGTAAGAAATTTAGCTTAGTCCTTATCATGCAGGAGATGCTGCTTGCATTTGAACGACCGCTTCGCGCGCCAAGACGGTCGTTGATCAGGGAAGTGCGTCATGTCCACATATGTGCGAACAAAGGTTCGCCATCACGACGAACGACATCGATATTACTTCGCAGCGGCCTTAGAGCGTGGTTCCAAACGCCCGGCAGAAGGGGAATGGGTGCGCCTGCCAATCATGTTGGAATAGCGTCTTCGGCAACCTCACGCGGCACGAAATCCGTGCAATCAGGCCCGCGAAGTCCGTCGATGCAGGTCTTAGACCTCATTTCGGCAATGCGGTCGGCGAGCAAGCTAAACCGACGTCTTAGGAGCCTTTCTGCCCTTTCGCTTGCCCAGCCATTCCCTGACTGCCTCTTCGACGGCGTGGGACATCGGCACTTCGTCCTCAAGCGCAGCCATCTTCACCGCCTTGATGACGTCCTGATCAAGGATGACGAGCATTTGCTTCTTGCCTTTTGCCGCCCTCGGGCCGCCTTTGGCGGGCTGCTTTTTCTCGTCCGCCGACATGGTTCACCTCTCGATTCGCGCGTTAACCATAACGCCCTCGAGGATCAATGACAAGATAGCTCTATAGTATTATAGTGCACTATTGACATAGTGCATGCTGCTCGCTATAACTCCCGACATGTTAGTCAGGGAAGAGCAGACGCGATGAACTACGCAACCTACATTTCCAGCGCCAAGTGGAGGCGCAGCGAGGCGAGGCTGGGAGAGCTGCAGTCATCCGGCTTTCGTTGCCGAACCTGCAACGCTTCGGCCGGAACCGATCCGCTCGAGGTCCACCACCGTACATACGAGCGTCTCGGTCGCGAGTTGGTAGGCGACCTGACCGCGCTCTGCCGAACGTGTCACCTCGGCGTCACCGACATCCTGCGCGGCCGCCGCTATGCGCTGCTTCCCCCCATGACGGCCGACATCATGACCTCGCTGGTGCATCCCGCAGTCCTCTTCGACCATTCGCGCGCGGGAGCCCAGTCATGAGCGTCGAGATGATCCACCTCACCTTCGAGGGCGTCTGCCCCCTGCTAATGCATTCGGGGCGGTTGGCCGATCCGCTCGACAACATCGCAATCGCACTCGCCGCGGTGACCAGCAAGCGTCCCAAGACGCGTTCCGACCACAAGAGGATCGCGGAACTCGAGTGGCACGGAAGCCTCTGGCTGCACCGCGGGCGGCCCTGCATTCCGCCCGAGGCGATCGAAGCAGCCTTCGTGAATGGTGCGAAAACGCGAAAGAAAGGGTCGGCGGCCCGCGCTGGCCTCGTGGTGAACAACCCGGCAATCCTGGATTACGAGGGGCCATCAGACGTCAAGAAGCTTTTCAAGGATCCGAGCTTCACGCTGCGCGCCCTCGTGAGGGTCCGCGATTCGCGGACCATCCGGACACGCCCGCGCTTTCCGCTCTGGAGCGTCAACGTCAGCGCTTCGTTCCTTCCGAGCCTGCTCAACCGCGACGAAGTCCTGGAGTATTTCCGGATTGCAGGATCATTCGGCATCGGCGACTGGCGGCCGCGCTACGGGAAGTTCGTCGTTCAGGAACGTCAACTCGAATAGTTGGAACGCGGCGGGGCGTGGCCCGGCGAGGCATGGCATAGGCCCGGCGTGGCGAGGCATGGCGAGAGCCCGAAAGGGCTTCTCCTTTAAATTATCAAATCCACCGCGACGGTGGCTGACGCGCTTCGGCGTGATCGGGAGAGGTATGTGTGATGCGTAGGAACAGCAGAATGGGCAAGACCGTCAAACCGAAGCCGGTACCCGCGGTCTCTGGTCGCTTAACCCGAAACGACTACGATCGTCCCGACGCACTAGAAAGCGCGTTCGAGACGCTGTCGCTCTGGCGAACGCTATCTGCTCACCAGTTTATCGCCTCGGACATGCTTTCGATGCGGCATGCAGTCGCCAAGGTTGTGCCGTTCGGTGTGAAAAAGTGGACCGGCGTCCCCGACGACGTCGCCGCCGCGGTCGGGGCTGCGGCTGCTTTCCTGCCGCTGGAGAAACTGACAGTTCCCTTCGACTTGTGCATGACGGCGCTCGCCGTCCACGCGATGGAAGGAGATGCCGCCGCGGCGATCGTACTGTCCAACGTCCTTCGAAATCTGCCCGGTCACGCCAGAGCACACCGCCGCATCGCGACGTCCTGGTTTGTCGCAAACCTCGCAACCACGGCCGCACGGGCCCGGGATACGGCCAAGCTGCCGTCCGGTCGCCCGGCCCCGGCCCGAAAGTCGGAGAGACCGTCATGAGAATCCAGTTCTTCAGCGATCTGCATGTCGGCGTCGCTCCGATCAAGCGCATCACAATCGGTCCTGACGTCGACGTGGTGGTTGTGGCAGGCGATGTCTGCGAAGGCGTCAAGAACGCGTTCGAACATCTGCGCCGCATCGTTCCCGAGCGCATTCCAGTCGTGATGACGGCCGGTAACCATGAATTCTATCGTCGCGTTTGGTCGGAGCAGATCGCCCAAGCGAAGACGCTGGCCGGAGAATTCAACATTCTCTTTCTCGAGGACGATGTCGTCCTGATAGGCAGCACCCGGTTCGTCGGTTCGACGTTATGGACCAACTACCGCTTGTTCGGCGACGCGAATGCGGCCGTGGCGATGGAAACGGCGCGACGCGGGATGAACGACCATCGGCTGATTACGTGGCAAAAAGATCCCTGGAAGAGGTTCCGGCCCGAAGAGGCACTTCTTCTTCACGAACGATCGCGGACGTTCATTGCCGACGCGCTGACGACGCCGTTCACGGGGAACACCGTCGTCGTGACCCACCATGCGCCGCACTTCGGCTCGGTGGAAAAGCGCTTTCAAAGTGACGTTCTGACCGCAGCATTCGCCTCCGATCTCACCGCCGTGATCGTCGGCCGCGGCGCCGGCGGCGATTCGAACGATCGCGTCGGCCACCACAGCGGCGGCGCAACGATCTGGAATCACGGTCATGTCCATGCCTCAAGCGACTACTCGGTCGGCGAGACCCGTGTCCTTGCCAATCCGCACGGATATGGAGCGGAAAATCCGGCCTTCAATCCGCAATTGGTCGTCGAGGTAGGCTCATGACACGGACGATCGTTTCAACCCGACACGCGGCCCGCAAGCCTATCCATGAGCGGTCGCAGCCACCGCCGCCTCCAGGCAGGCAAAGTTGGCCCCGTAATTCAAACGCGTGACGAGTTTGACATGTTGACCGAAAATTTTCCATTTCTGCTGCCGTGCCACATCGAGCGTGGGCTCCCTGCCAGGCTTTGCCGGCTCGCGGACGATCTCGAAAAAATCCGTGACGGCGGCGCGCCCACCGACGTCGAGCTTGCGCGCGCCCCTCTGATCCAAGACTGGCAAGTGGTCCTTACTCCGCTGGGCCTGCGGATGGCCGGCCTCGTTTCGAACCATCCGCGGCTCGGCACGCGGCCCGCGCTAATTTCCCAGATCTGGGCGGCCGACCCCGATGGCCGGTGGGTGCGTACGTTGTCGCGCTTTTACAGACTTGGCAGATCGGTCGAGGCGGATATGGCAGGAGCCGCCGCCGGACAAGCCGTGTCGATCGATAACAGCGATGGAACGCCGAGCGATGTCTGATCGCGCAACCACACCGGAGAGCGGCGTCACGGGTTCGAGACCCTCTTCGCACGCGATGGGACCGCTTGAGCTTGCGGTCTACAAGAACGACTGGCTGACTTCACGCATCTATCACCGGCATGTTGCAGACGTCGCCGCCCGGCGGGAGCTTGAGGCCGCGGCCCGGGCGGCTCAGGACCAGGTCATGAAGGCGGCGGGCATGAAGCCGGAGCGTACGGCCGACGCCTCGCGAAAGCCCTCGCGCCGCGGCCCTTCCGCATTACGGGCGTCTGTGGGCCGCGACGACGAAGATCAGGCTGAGCGTGACATCGAGGCCCCAACGCCCGGGCGCGTCGCCGCGCGCCTGCTTCTCGCGCGCATGTTCGACCGTTCCCCCGCGATGATGCAGATGCTGCGAACGTCTGCCCCGGTCCTGGTGGTCGACGTCGCCGACCGCGGCCTGCTGTCCCGGATCGCGCACCAGTGGAAGGACGCACTCGGACTGGAAGACATGCGCTTCGTCGAGCTTGTGCAATTGCCGGACCGCGCAAAGCGGGAAGACTTCGACGCAATCAGCGCTCTCTTCGCAGAACCCCTGCAGCCGAAGGACCGTCTGGCCGCGGATGCGCGTGCGTTCTCCGCAGTGCAGCTCGCGCTGCCCATTCTCGCCTTCACTCCTTCGGCCGAAAGCCATCTATCCAAGGTTCTGCTCGATGCGGCGACCTTCCGGGAATCCTTGCCGACCTTCGACGCGTCGCTGATCGTCGAAGTGATCCGGATTGTCACAGGCAAGGCCTGCAGGGTACGGATTTCCGATGAGGTCGTCGCCCATACCGGGTTGCACGAACTTCTCCTGTCCGTCCGGTTCGACCGGACGCCGGAGCAGTGCGTCCAGCAGCTCATCGAATTGGCGCAAACGAAGATCTCAAAAAAGGGGTCGCGCGAACTTTCATTGGATGAACTGCACGGCCTGGATGAAGCGGTCGCATGGGCGAAAAGCGTCATTGTCGACATCGAGGCGTGGCGGCGCGGGGAGATCGTCTGGGATGCTATCGATGCCGGAATAGTCCTGGACGGTCCTCCCGGGGTCGGCAAGACGTTGTTCTGCAAGGTCTTTGCGGATGAAACCAAGCTTCCTCTAATCACCGCGACGCTGGCGCAATGGCAATCGTCGGGAGAAGCGCATCTTGGACACCTGCTGCGCGCAATGAGAAGGGATTTCGAGGACGCCCGCGCCAAATCGCCGGCGATCTTGTTCATCGACGAACTGGACTCATTTCCAAACCGAAGCAATCTAACGCACAGCCACCGGGACTACGTCATCGAAGTGGTGAACGCTTTTATCGAGCAACTCGACGGCGTTCAGGGACGCCAAGGTCTTATTTTCGTGGGCGCGACCAACGACGTGCGCCGCTGCGATCCAGCGATCGTGCGCTCCGGCAGGCTCAACCGCATCATCAAGATAGGGCTGCCGGATCCTGCGGACATCGAAAAAATGATGCGCGTCCGGCTCCGCGGCGACCTTGCCGGCGAGTCCCTCTCGGAAATCTCGCTTCTTGCGATCGGGGTGTCCGGCGCCGATGTCGAACGGATCATCAAGGATGCCCGTCGCATCGCGCGCCAGGAGGAACGGGCGCTATCACTTGCGGACGTGAGGCGCGCAGTGCTCGGATGCGACGAGAGCCTCTCACCGGAGCAACTGATCCGGGCCTCCGTGCACGAGGCAGGACACATCATTGTAGCAGTGATCCACCACGGTCCCCGGGACATCCATGCAGTAGTCGCCGGATCGCGGGACAACGCGGGCTTCGTTGCGTCCCGCAAGTCGGGCTTCACCGCGGGCACATTGGAAGATTACCGCCGTACGCTGCAGGAACTCTTGGCCGGACGTGCCGCAGAAGAGCTCGAATTAGGCGCGGCAGGCCACGGCGCCGGCGGCTCGCATCGGTCGGATCTAGCGAAGGCCACCAGCATTGCCGCGTCACTGGTCGGCAGCCTGGGGCACGGCGGTCCGCATCCCCTGCTGTTCATTGCAGAGCATTACGAGACGAACACGATCCTGGACCAGGCCTACCTGCGCGCTGCGGCGCACGAGGAGTTGGCGGCTGCTTTCGTAGAGGCAAAACAGCTCCTTGGGCTGCACCGCCAGGCGCTCAAGGAGGTCGCCGGCATCTTGCAGGAGCGCGGGCGGATTGACGGGGTCGAGGTCGCCGAAATCGTCGCCGCAGCAGCCCTGCGTGACACCCCGGCCAACCTTCCATGACTGAAATTCAAACTTAGACCTAGAGGAGACCGAAATGAACGAGCCACAGATCGCGTGCCCGAAGTGCAGCACCCAGATAAAACTCACTGAATCTCTCGCAGCGCCGCTGATTGCGGAAACCCGCAAGCGGTTCGAGCAGCAGCTCGCTTCAAAGGAGGCGGACTTTGCCACGCGCGACGCCGCGCTGAGGCGTTCGCAGCAAGAGCTCACAAGAGCGCGCGAAACGATCGATGACGAAATCGCGAAAAGGCTGACAAGCGAACGGACGGGAATTGCGGAAACCGAAGCCAGGAAAGCCCGCCTCGCCCTCGCGAACGACCTGGAGCAGCGCGACAGACAACTTACCGAGCTTCAGCAAAGCCTGGCCGCGAACAATGCCAAGCTCGCCCAAGCCCAGCAGGCTCAGGCCGATGTCATCCGCCAGTCCCGCGAACTGGACGATGCGCGACGTGAGCTGGATCTCGACGTCGAAAAGCGGGTCCAGGAGTCGCTGGCCGCCGTGCGCGCCAAGGCAAAACTTGATGCGGAGGACGGCCTCAAGGCGAAGCTCTCCGAGAAGGAGACGCAGATCAGCGGCATGCAGCGACAGATCGAAGATCTCCGACGCAAGGCCGAACAGGGCTCCGAGCAGCTCCAAGGCGAATCGCTGGAAGTCGAGCTTGAATCCCTGCTCCGCGCGCGCTTCCCGCATGACCTGATCGAGCCGGTTGCAAAGGGCGAGACCGGCGGAGACATCCTCCACCGGGTTCGAGGCCCGTCAGGGCAGGCGTGTGGATCGCTCCTGTGGGAGTCAAAACGCACAAAGGGCTGGCACGACGGATGGCTGGCCAAGCTGCGGGAAGACCAGCGTAACGCCAAAGCGGAGATCGCGCTAATCATCTCGACTGCGTTACCCAAGGGCATTGAGACATTCGATCTAGTCGACAACGTCTGGGTCACGCATCCCCGCTTTGCCCTTCCGCTCGCGATTGCACTTCGGCAATCGCTGCTTGACGTTGCGAGCAACCGACAGGCACAGGAGGGGCAGCAGACCAAGATGGAACTGGTCTACCAGTACCTGACCGGTCCCCGCTTCCGCCACCGCATCGACGCCATCGTCGAGAAATTCACCGATATGCGGGCTGATCTCGACCGCGAGCGCAAGGTGGTCACCAAGCTGTGGGCGAAACGCGAGGAGCAGTTAGGCGGCGTGCTTGACTCGACAGCCGGGCTCTATGGGGACCTTCAGGGCATTGCCGGACGCGCAATGCAGGAAATCGAAAGCCTCGATGTGCTCATGATCGAGACCAACGAGGTCGCCGGCGAACGTCCGTGCACGGTGGAACAACGACATCTCGAAGATCGCGGGTGAAGCGATAGCCTCGCATGTGTCGGACGATCTCAGAAATCTTCGGGCGCCTCGGGCCGCACGGGACATAAATCGCAAAACACCTCTCGATGAACCTCTCGTCGCGATCTGAAAGCTCTGTCGCCCGGTACCTCTCGCTGGGCGACCGAGCCCTGTCGCGTTCGTTCAGGTCGGAGATTCACCGCGTGGAAGGAATATCGAAGGAGCCTTACTCAAACAGTGGGGTGGATAGCCGACGACGTTGAAGCTTCGGCATGCTGGTCGTTTGGATTCCTCAACACTGGCGCGATACCACGATTTCCTGAGGCGGAATGTTACCCATTGGGAGGCGCCGACGTCTGCGGAGGAAAAGACAAACCAGGCGAAAGCTGACGGTGCCTATGGCTCACCGGTCATGTGGCTTGAGGAAAACCCGTAAGGGCTTCCCGCTCGTTGATAAGGAAAACTCTTAATACAGATTCCGCCGTAATTTTTTCGCTATGCGAGCAATTGGTCTCGTTGTCTGTGCGCTCGCAGCAGCCGCCTCGCAGGCTGTAATTTATGCGCAAACGCATGAGTTCACGACGACTGCACTCTGGGCTGTATCGTCTGCACCAAGGCCCGAGATTTGGGCCACGATTGCAATAGATATTGTCGCGCTTATTGCTTGGATCGCTGTGGCCAACGATCAATGGGTGCGGCAGGCCGGTGACCAATACGCGGATGCACTTCTTGCCGCCTGCGGCAATGGCTAACGGTAGTTATTTTGAGGTCAGTCATTTTAACAATTGCCCTTCTGTAGGCAATGTTCGCGACCCTCTTTGTCGGTGCGAAATCCTTCGATATAGCCGCCCTGCCGCTGTGTCACGAAAACCGTCCTGCCGTCGGCGCCGCCAAACGCCAGATTGGTGGGCTCTTTGCCTTGGAGAACGACGTCCTGTATCAGTTTGCTATCTGGATCCATGACAGAAATTGTCCCTTTTTGAATCCGCGCAATCAGCAGCTTCCCATCGACGTCGGTACGCAGACCGTCAATCGTGTCGGGTTCAAACGTCTTGAGAAGCTGCGCCGAGGTCAGCTCGTTTCCGCTGATAGTGTAAGCCCACAGTTGGCCGGTCAGTGATTCACCGACGTACAGCGTCTTGCCATCGGGACTGAGATCAATGCCGTTGGTCGTTCCCATGGCGCGTGAGGCAGTCATCACCTTGCCCTGCACCTGCCCGTCCGTTCCTTTTGAAATCCGCCAGATCTGACCTGCGTGGGCCTTCCAGTTCGGGTCGCTCGCATAGATCGTACCACCACTGGCGATCGTCAGGTCATTGGGCTGGTTCATCTGTTCGGAATGAAAGTAGACCTCCGGCTCCAGACTGCCCTTCCTGATCGCAAAAATGTTGTGTTTCTTGTAGTCGGCGATGAACATTGTTCCATCGCGATCGAACCGGATGGCGTTGCCCACGCTTCCCTCAGGAAGGCTGATAAACTTCTCGGACTGCGCGCTTCCAACCGCTAGCTTGCCGATTGTGCCGGGCTTACCCAGGTTGACGACGAAAAGATTGCCATCAATGTCCGCAGCCGGTCCCTCGATGCCGAACGTATACTCACCCGCGGGCGTCACCTGACGGCTTTCAAACAGCTTTGGCTCGGCCCAGGCAGAGGTTGCCATGGTGGAGATCAAAAGTACCCTACAGAGGCACCAGAAACTCCTGCTTAATGTAATAGCCATCTGCGTCGGTGCACTCGCCGTTGAGGAATTGGTCGGCCGGTTTGTAGAAGCGGCTGTAACCGGGCTTATCTACGGCCTGCCTTTGTGTCACCACGACGACCTTTACGGTCGGAATCTCGCCGCAGAGCTTGTCGGTCCTGCTGAAAAACTCCCGGCTTACCCGGCCAGGTTTTACCCGCATCCTCGTGCCGGGAACCATTTTGCCGGCGAGGTAATCTGCGAGGTCGAGCACCCTCGCATATCCAGGTTCGGTCTTTGGCAGGCCCTCCCCACCGGGAGGCATCAGCTTCTCGGACCCAAAGCCTCTCAGCCGGGTGCGCAGCCTTCCGGAATCGGGGTCTCCCGGATAGATCCAACCGTCCTGCGACAGCATGAAGCGAAGAACGGCGTCGTCTTTCTCGGCGTCGGACTGCCCTTTCTTCAGGCCGAAATCGGAATGGCAGCCTACGCAATGCTTTTCAACCAGACTGGTGCGGACTGCAGTAAGACGCGCCTTGTTTTGCGCGTCGTTCGCGACGAACCGGACCAGCTCATCGATTTGGGCCTGAGTTCGCACGTCACACGGCTGTGGTTCCGGGGGCTTAGCTGAGGTCCGATCGATCCGGATAACGGATTTGTTCTTGTCTTCCACCAGCCAGATTGCGCCATCGGCCGCGACCGTGAAGCCGACAGGCGCTCCTTGCGGCCGCGCCCCATTCACCCGGAACCATCCCGAGACCAACTCGTCGTATGATGCTGCGGCTACTTCACCCTTGTCGGTCTGAAACGCGCGCGTCGGCTCGGCGCCACAACTCACTTTGTAGCGAACCGGCGGTGGACTTACCTTGGGAAAACCATGGTCATCCACGTCGTAGATTAGCAAGCGGCTGCCCGTCGGGCGATAGCCATGTAGCCCGACGATCAACTTGCCCTCCAGTTCGGGGAATTTGCTGCCATGGTAGTAAAGCATGCCCAGCGGCGCACCATGCGGCGGCAATAGTGAGTAAGGCTGCTTGTAGGCTGTCGCGTTGTTGCAGAGGTTCTTGTAGGGGCCCGCCTGAAGGACCTGTTTGAATTCCGGGCTCGGGGTGGCGTTGTCATAACAGTAAGGCCAGCCGTAGTGCTTGCCCTTTTCGATAGCGTTGAGTTCTTCGTTGGGCTTGAACACATCCTGCAGGTCCCTGGCATTCTCTCCCTGCAGAAACGCAAACCCCGGCTCGGGAAACCGCGGATGAACGGCGAGCGCCATCGAGTTGCGAAGCCCACGCGCATAGATCTCACGCGGCGGGTTGAGGTCGTTAGGCTTCAGGGCCGAAAAAATGCCACTGGCTGGCGGTGTGAACATCCAGATCGATGCCCACGGTGACGACCCTTCGCCGGCTGGGCAAGGCTTGGTGATCGGTGCCGGCGTGATGCAATCATCGCTATGCGAACCGACGTTGATGAATATCCGACCCGTCTTGTCGAAGACGAAGTGCTTCAGCGAATGGCTGCTCTCCGTCACCTTGGTTCCGTCGGGAAGCGTGACGTTGCGGCCGGGCAGATCCTTGATGATCAATTCCACGGTGGATCGTGGATTTGTTGCCAGCGGGTCAAAGCGGAAGATTGTCTCCGCGGTCGACGCATAGACCTTCTTGTCCAGACCAATCGCTAGACCGAAGGGATACTCCTGATCGGTGAGAACCTCCCGGATCCGCTTTCCTTCGGCTGCGTGCGGGTCCAGCACCAGCAATCGGCCGTCTTTACGATTCCACTCGCCCATATCTGAAATCACGAACTGCTCATGGCCTGGAATTTGGACAATCGAGCGCGGGAATTCGAGGCCATCGTCCCCACTTGCGACGATCCCCGCGCAAAATCCTTCCTTCATGTCGATCTTGAGTCTGGGAAACGACAACGATCCGCTGCCGCAACGCTCTGGTCCGATTGCATAGCCGCTCTTCTTGGTGGGTTCTGCTGATATCGCAAGGGAATTACAGATTACGGCAGCAACGACAGCGGCCGTACATAGCCCAACCCTCCGCAAAAAAATGGTGATGCCCGCTATCATGATTGCCCCCCTTGGTGCTCCGGCCGTGTCGCCCCCATTCGCCCGCGCGCGCGCGTGCGTAACGCAGGCTAAACCACTTTTAATTGATTCTCGTCGATCCCAATACTGCCCTGCTCGGACAAACTGTGCGAACTTTGCCTCATTGGTAAATGGTATTTCGCGCGATATGGTAGACCGCGCACAAGGTAATCCCCTTACTCAAAAAGGCCGTCGCACCCACCGTCGTCACGGTGGCGTCCAGCCTTGCCTATCAAACCAAGCCTGGGATGGATCTCTACGGCACAGATGCCCACTGATTTTGCGTTTCCGTGAAATTACCAAGCAAGCTATCTGACTCAGCCGTGATCGAGCTGTCACATCCGCCGTGGCCAGCACTAATTTAGGATGGTTCTAATTGCGTATCTGTCGGGCCTCGGGTTGGGTGCCATCATAGGCAGCGCAGCAGGGTAATCACTTGGATAATAAGGAAATGACCTATAACGCGGTGCGCGCTCAGGCGGTCGCCTCCCGACAAATCGATTCGACAGAAATGCTTCAACTCGCCGGACTTCTTCCGACCCGGCAACGCGTTGCCCTTGCAGACCTGCTATTTCGCGACGGCGACCGCCATATTACAGCGGAAATGCTTCATATCGAGGCCAGACAGAACGGGGTCTCAGTCTCGCTTGCGACTGTTTACAACACGATCAACCGTCTCGCGCACGTCGGTCTACTTCGTCAGGTTTCAGTCGATGGCAGCAAGAGCTATTTCGATACCAACGTTTCGACCCACCATCATTTCTACCTCGAAAACAGTCACGAGTTGATCGACATCCCTGATCCGCAATTCGCGCTGAGCAAAATACCTGAAATTCCCCACGGATACGAGATTGCGCGCATTGAAATGGTCGTGCGTTTGCGCAAGAGGCGCGGGTAGATCCCGTCGCTGCCCTGGGCGCATCTCGGGCGCCGCCGTACGGGAGGGCAGCCGTCCGAGTATTGCCCGAAGCAACTCGCACTGTTCGAAGCCGGCGATATCTCGGCGACGGAAATGCACGACCGGGTGATCCGTCACGCGCAGAAAGAATGGAAGGCCTGACGATTACTTCGCTGGCGCTGCCGTCGATGAGCCTCCGCTGCTTTTAATAAATTCCAGATATCACAGGCGACATCTCATTATATTGGACCGACGCTTCGGTCCCCCCTATCTACAGTACAAGGATCTGGTTTCTTTCAGTATCCGATACGCGATAGGAGAAAGTCCATGACCAAGAAACTTACGATTGCGCTGTTCAGCGTGAGCATGATTGCATTGTCGGCGACGTCCTCGTTTGCACAGGAACCCGACGTGCGCTCTGGCAGCCATAAGGCTACGCGTCAAGAGGCGGTCCGTCCGCTGCCGCAGAGTTTCAGAGAGCACTTTGCCGCGATGCCGACCGCCAACCGCGGCGATCTGCAGATCGACTACGCACGGCCCCCGGCGCAGCCCGCGCAGTAATGCCGATCGACCCGCAGTCGCCAACCAAAACCCCGCTTCCTTCGAAGCGGGGTTTGCATTTCAACGGTGAGAATCAGTCGGACCTATTCGCATTTTCCGTTTGGGATCGGCCTCGATCAAGAGTCCGAAATATCTCGTTCTTCGCCGCATCCAGCGACCACACTCATCGCTCGGGTACAAACGACCAGCCCGGGGGGGGCAGTGCTATGGCCAGCTTCGCAATCCGGCCCAGCATCACCGGCCACATCGACCGTAGCGCAAAGACCAATCAAGAACTAACATCTACACCGGACCACCTAATGGGGGCCGACCAGTGGTGGGTGCTGAACTGCCCAGGCGCCTGCCAACCGAGACATTTCAATACCTTATGCAACATAAGCCAGACCGCCCCAATCGTTACCGCGACCCCGAGTCGGCGAACCTTGCGATGACCGGCGACAAGATGCCGGCGGCGGAAGCGGTTTCCGATCCGGGTGCGGAAGAGCTTGCCGAGTCCGGTCTGGCGCCGGTCGGTATCGCGGGCGTCGATATCGTCGCGATTGCGCCGGATGCCGGCGCGGCGTCGGCGGGCGATCAGCCTTTGCCGGGCCGCTGGGTGCTAACCGATGCGGAAATCCGGCCGATCATTCTCGGCGTCTGCACGGCGATGTTCATCGCTGCGCTCAACCAGACCATCATTGCGACCGCGCTGCCGACCATCGGCCGCGATTTTCACGACTTCGACAGTCTGTCGTGGCTGATCACGGCGTATCTCCTCAGTTCGACGATTGCCGGGCCGCTGTGCGGCAAGCTCTCCGACATCTACGGCCGCAGGCGCGTGATGATGTTGGCGCTCGGCATGTTCGTGATCGGCTCGATTGCCTGTGCGCTGGCGCCGAACATGCTGACCCTGATCCTGATGCGCGGCCTGCAAGGCATCGGCGGCGGCGGCATCGTCCCGCTGGTGCAGGCGACGGTGGCCGACGCCGTGGCGCCGCGCGAACGCGGCCGCTATCAGGCCTATATCGGCACGGTCTGGGTCGCGGCCGGCATCGCCGGGCCGGTGATGGGCGGCTATATCGCCGATCATCTGCACTGGTCGTGGGTGTTCTGGGTCAACGTGCCGCTCGGTCTCGGCGCCGCGTGGATCATCAACCGCGAGCTCAAGCGGCTGCCGGTCAATCACCGCAAACACAAGCTCGATCTGTTCGGCGCCTTCCTGATGATGTCGGCGGCTATCTCGCTGCTGCTGGCGCTTACCTGGGGCGGGGTGCGATATCCGTGGCTGTCGTCGACAATCATCCTGCTGGTCGTATTTTCATTCGCCCTCACCATAGCGTTTGCCTATCGCAGCGCGCATGAGGCCGAGCCGTTCCTCCCGCTCTCGATCCTCGCCAATCCGGTGGTTCGCTGTGGCACTGCGGCGTCGTCCTGCGCGGTCAGCGTCGGCATCGGCCTCACGGTGTTCATGCCGCTCTATTATGAAAGCGTGCATCACCTGTCGGCGTCGGATTCAGGGCTCGCGCTCATTCCCATCGCGGTGATGTCGACGCCGGGCTCGATCCTGTCGGGCCGCGTCATGCTGCACTTCGACCGCTACAAGTGGCTGCCGATGATCGGGCTTTCCAGCGCCGCGCTGGCGCTGGGTTGTCTCGCGATATGGCCGGCGGCGAACCTGTGGATCGTCAGCTCCTTGTTGTGCGTCTTCGGCGTCGGCATCGGCACGGTGTTTTCGCTCGCGACCGTCAGCATCCAGAACGCGGTATCGCGCTTTCAGGTCGGAACGGCGACCGGCGTGATGAACTTCTTTCGCGCGCTGACGTCGGCGCTGGTCGTCGCCATCATGGGCGCGATCATCTTCACCAGCCTCGGCCGCGACGGCAAACCGGTCGATGTGCTGGCGGCCATGGGCGCCAGCGGGACGGACCTCGCCGGCATTTTCCGCTGGGTGTTCGTGGCCAGCATGTGCTTTCTGCTGCTGTCGATCTTCTCGCTTGTCATGATGGAGGAGCGGCCATTGCGGGGCAGGAGTGAGGACGGCGAAGGTAAAACCGGGTAATTGCGCATCGTGGCGGCGCACATTATTAATGCCTCCGCCGCCGGTCACTTCGTGATGGCCATCACATTCTTTAAAACCCACCGGCAGGTTAAGACTAACACCACAAGTCCTTAGTTCAAGCCGCCGCCGGGCACTGGCGCCGCCGCCACATTGTGGTGTTTACTGGAATTCAAGAACGCAGCGACGAGATCGCGCGATGATGGGGATGTTTTGGAATGTCAGAGACACGTTCAGCGCGCTGAATGATACTGTTGCGGCGGCCACTCTGCGGCATCGAAGCGCCATAGGGTGGTTGCGTTAGAGCAAACCACATTGAGGGGAGCCGTCCATTAGCGAGGTTAGCACAATTGCTCTTGATATTGCGAAGTCGGTATTCCAGGTGCACGGGGTCGATGTTGCGGGCGCGGTTGTAGCCGGCACCGAGATATCATCCATCGACAACGGCATCATGAGGCGAGCCGTCGGCTGGCGGAGATCCCGGGCATCGGTCCGGTCGGCGCCACAGCATTGGTTGCCGAGATCGGTGACTGGAAGACATTCTCATCGGGGCGCAGTCTTGCGGCCTGGATCGGGTTGGTGCCGAAGCAACATAGCACCGGCGGCAAGGACAGGCTCGGCAGCATCGCCAAGCAGGGCAATCGATATTTGCGGTGGCTGCTCGTCGAAAGGCGCCCTCTCGCCCCCCAGGCGACGTGCTTAGGAGCGGGCGCCGGATGAAGACGGAGACTATTCTCTACCAGAGTACGACCTGCGGTAGCTCAATCAGGGACGTTGCGCGTCGATACGTCCAGCAGCCTTCCGTCGTCCCGACCGTGCCATCGGCTTTTCAAAGGAGGCGCCAGATTTAGGTTGAAGCGTTGGTGCTGTGACATTCAACGAAAACTCAATGGGTAATCCTTGGAAGAATATTACAGAAATCCGCCCCTAGATTCGTAGTCTAGGCCAGGCCATTGAAATCATTGATGTCTGTTACCATCGGTGCCTTTTTTGTTATTTGCTACTGGTTCCGTTACGCTAAGAAAGCCCGCCCCCAACGGAATTAGAGCACTTCATTGGTAGCGGTCGACAGTTCAATCCTGTCTGGCAGCACCAGCTTTTTCGGCTTTCAGCGCTTTAGCGGTTTGTCCCGCACTGCCTTCTCACACAATCCTGCCCGTATGCCGTAACCGCTGTGTGGTAAAATTAGCGCGTTGCAGCGAGTCGGCCCTTTCCCGTTTTTCAAAGCAGGGATTTCGATGCCCGAAAGCAAAGTTAAGAAGGATGCTAGACTAAGCCACTGGTCGAGCGTCAGCGACGAGCGGCTAATCGACCTTGATTTCGAGATCGACAACCCGGAAGTGCTTGCAGGGTTGGTGAGACAGGTCCCGGCCAATTACGGAGACGCTCACGTAGAATTTAAATACGACCTGCGCGGCGCAGACGTACCAGAGTTCACGTGCGTGCACGGAAGCCACCAACACAAGGCTGGCTTTGTGATGAACGTCGGCGGCGTTCGGTTTATGGTAGGCTGGATATGCGCCAAAGCCATCTACAATGAAGATTTTGACAGATACACGGCGGATTTCGAGGCCGCGATCGGGCGGCGCGATGCGTTAAGACGCGTTCGAGAATTACGCGACGCGATGGCACAGTTTTCCGCTTGGCTCGACAAAATCGGCTCTTCGAACGTTTTGGAGGCATTCGCTCGCGTCAACAAGCAACTCGAAAACCACATGCCCTGGGTCTTTCAGACACTTCAAGCTGCGAACGGACGGGAAATCGAGGGCATCACGATGCCACGGGCCCTTTTCATGACGCCCACGGATATTGAAGGCGAGTTTGGTCGCCTGATGATCGCATCGGCCGCGGCGACCCTTTCGCTAACTGGCGATGCTCAGCGAGTCGCGGCTTCGCTGGGAAAGATCCGAACCGAGATCGACGGGCTAGTTCGCCGCACGGAGTTGATCTTGAAAAAGCTTGCTGATCTGGAACTGTTCTTCCAACCCTCTACTTTAGAGGCAATTTGCCAACACGCCGAAAAGGCTGTTCCTAGGAGAAGCAAACATTTCGCTAGTCAACTAAAGCTATCGACGCGAAACGTCTCGATAGAAATGCCGAAGGATTTCAAGGTGCCGTCTAGCGCACCGGTTCAGGCGTTGCGCGCTGCGCTAGGTGATATAGCTCCGATTCCGGAAGCCAAGGGGCCTACAATCGTCAACGTGTCAGGCCAACGTTGCACCGTCAGGACACATCAAAAATCGAAAACGACTTGGGTCGCATCCGGCGATTACAACGGCGTCCGGCACACCGAGGAAAGCCGAACCGAAGGCGATGCTGTCGCGCGGTGGCAAAAGTGGGCAGCGTACAAGGCTAACTCAAGGCCTTTTTTCGGGATTTGAACGGTGTTGGATCGTACTTACTCAAGCGCGCTTACGGGGCGGACAACGATTACAGCGTGCTGAGATCATCGGGCACAGCGCCGAACACCCTGATTACCGTAGCGTCGCCCGTCGCAGGATCTCCCGTGCGATTGAACGCAACGGTGCCGACGTGCCCTCTTTGCACGACAGCGCTTCGGCACGCATCACGGCGGCGTTGGGATTGAAGCACTCTGTCGGCTCGCCGGCGGCCACACCGCCGTCACACAATGGACTTCCTGCGTGACGTCCGCAGCCGCATCATCAGCCAACCTGAGATCAGCAGGGAACGGCTTCCACCCCTACCGGAATCCGGGATGCCCTTCGGCGACAACGCCCCGCATGGCGTCATCGTAAAGACCGACAGCGTAACCATCGGGCAAAGGACCGTCACCCGTTGCAGCCCGACTCAAGTAGAATTCTAAGCCGTGTAGTATCAGGGGACCCGGATCAGTATGTCTCCACCAGCTACGTAACCTTTCGCTCCGCATGGGCCACCCGGTTGACGACGGAAGAGGCTGGATAACCGTCGCGCTGTACGTCGCGCATTACAATCTCTGCCGGACCATGAAGCCCACCGGACGGTGCTAGCAAGGCGCTGGGTGCGCGGTGGACAGGACTTGGTGCAATTTCAGCTTGTGGACGCTGTGCTTGCCGTTGCCGCAACCCTGCCGACTGAGACCCTTCCGGATCGCCAGGCGCGGGTTCACGGGTAACTCAGGTGGGAAACCATAACACGCGCATCACAGGGCAATCACGTCGATTTTTGCTGCATTCCCCGCGAGTCAGGTCTAAGGACAGGAACCCTTTTGAACCGAGAGGGTTGGTGCCCCGACTAAAATCTGTGATCGCATGTTGTATTTTAGCCACATTAACGCTAAATACACCATGCTATGGAACACTACTGGTTGTTGAGTCCTGCGCGAACTCGGATTCGGCAACCTTGCGCTATATGGGGAATGCGCGGGAGATTGGTTATGAATAACGCCATTGAAAAAGAGAAGACGCCCCTATTTATTAAGGGATATTTGACTGACCGCTTTGCGGCAGGCAAGCGCCCGATCTATGGCTTTCCGACTAACCACCTTCCGGAAACGACTGGCGAAGATATGGAAGCCACCACAGGCTTCCTTGCGCCTTGCGATACCACTAAAAATTAGCGTTTGAACCCGACTCGCGCTAGACGAGAACCCGGTTTTTCGGGTGGATGACTTATGCGTATTACCAGTATGACCCTTGAATCAATCAAGGATGAAGACGCGTTTTGCCGGGAGTTTACTAATTTTGCGATGAGTGTTGGGTCGCCAGCGCGGCTCTTTCCCCAATTTTCCCGTCCTCGCTTAGACGAAGCTCACGGCTCTTGGCTCGCGGACCTGAGGCGAGTCAAGGATCACGAAAAACACCTCATCAACGGCTTGGATCACTTCAAGCAATGCGGGCATCTGGCTTTTTGGATACGTCGGTTAAGCCCGATTGTTGAATTTACGGACTTGGATTTTGGCGAATCCGAGATGCCGATGCTGCCGAAAGAAAGGGCTCTTCGTGAGCTGTTGACCGGCTACGTGAATGAATATCTAGCCTTCGATTTTGGCTACCAGATCTGTAAATACTACGAGACGAAAAACAAAAGTAACCCGTCTCCCCGCGCTCCCATTTTGGCTCTCTCTCCTGACTACTACCAGATGACGAGCCATTTCATGAAATTCAAAAACGTTTCGCCTCACGCGATGCATCTTATCTACAAATCTCTTTTCTATTTTAATGGCATGGACGCGGCTACGTTGTCGGTGGTTGCCAAAGAACCTGAAATTTAGGTCCTTACATCACATCACTGGTCTGTTTTGAATCCGCGCAGACCCCGTTGCACATCAGTCCGAACACCGTATTAATCAGGGCTGGCGTGGACAGTCAGTACGGCTATCCGAACAGCCAGGCGATTGGCGCTTATCAGGCGGTGGCGCAGCACGTGTTTGCCACGAACGTCGAGGGCGGCGTGTCACTATTCACGGGACCAAACGGTCAAGATTTCCGGACGGTTCTAGTTCGGTAAACCCGGTCATCCGAAAGCAGGCGGCTTCCTGGGGTCTTCCTTTGGCCTTCCGTCGTTTCTGCCAGTGGACGGCTATTCTACAAATGGTCGGCTGGGATCGAGGGTCTCTTGTTCGAGAAATTTGGGGTCCGTTGTCATGGACATCCACTCCGCCAGGTCGGCTATTGCGCTGTTGGACCCGCCAATCGCACGCAGCGAACTATCGGCCATCATCGGCTTTCCGAATTCTTCGGCAAGCTCCCGGGTCATGAGGTGCGGCCGGGGTGGGCGCCGTAGCGTCTCTTCCAAGAACCGGAATATCTTCAACCCTCCCGGATCAATGTCGCCCCAATGGAAGAAGGGCACGTCATCGCGGATTTCGGAAAGTAGTCGATCCAACAGCGAGACAACGCCGGCGGACGGAAAGCCGCCGAGATAGACGATCAGTCCGTCGTTCTCGATTTCGCGCACTTGTCTGTTGAAGCTTGCGTAATTCTCAACCGTGAGCAGGAAATGCGGCTGACCAACCACCTTCAAGAGCGGCAGCATCTCCGGATGAACGGACGCGAACGGCGTTGCATTGCCGTCCACCAGCACGCCCACGCGACCTTCCACCAGAACCGGACCCTTCAGATGAATCGGGTGGCTGAAGCGCTCAAGTCCGACGTTGGCCCAGACCCGTTCGGCGGCCGCGCCCGGTTCCTCCATCCGCGCTCCCAGTACGGCGAGCATCCGCGACGCATGCCGATCGAACGCCTTGGTGTCACCGGTGGCCCTGAGCGAGAAAGTGCGGGCATCCAGACGGAACGCCTCGTTGCGCGAAACAGCGGCAAGCAATAGCAGGAACTCTTTTGAGGGATCGAGAGGGACGGGCGCAAGTCGGTAGGCAGTCTCTCCGCGCGCCCAGCGCGAAGCCATCTCCTCGAGAAGCTGGAGTACCCAAGGCTCTCCGGCCGACGCAATTGGCCGCAATTCCGCCTTGGCAATCTCAGCTATTTGGCTTGCCGGCGTCCGCCCGAGGTACTTCGCCAGCAACGTCTGGTCCTTGACGCGGATTCTGTCCATCAAGTGTGAGCGCTCGCGCCGGCCGCGCACGATCTCGACGGCACCGAATTTCTCGGCCGCGGTCATGCGCTCCTGAAAGCGGGCGAGCTGATCCGCCCTCGGAAGACTGTCGTAATCCGGCGCGGCCGACGCGGCGCGAGAGCGGTCCGGGCTGCGCTCGCTCAGGTAAAGAAGCCGCTCCAGGAATCCGACCCCGACGTCCGAGTTGCGGAAATCTGTCATTCGGCCGCCTGGTCTTTCGGAAGGACCGCTTCTTCAGCCGCCACAAGTTCGGCCTTGAACGTGTCGAACCCTTTACGATACGGATCGGCCGCTGCGAGCGCATTCCTTGCCTTCTCGGTGAGGTGCTCGGTATCGATCATCACCTCATTACCGATCCGATTTACGTTCACGATCGTGTCAACGACCTCCATGAAGACATGGCGCTTTTCATCCGGCGTCGCGAGCACGACCTGCAAGCCGAGATCCTTCATAAAGTCCGCACAGGCGCCGATCGCCTTGGTATCGAGGCGGTTGAACGCTTCGTCGAAGATCGCCAGCGAGAGTCCGCTCTCGCCTGTTCGGCGGTTCTGGTAAGTTGCTGCGAGCGAAGCGCCAATCGCGATATAGAACGGCAGTTGCCCTTCGCCGCCGGAGCCGGTGCCGGCGCGACTCGTCAGCGAGGACCGGATCCTCCCCTGATCGTCGTAGATGTACAATTCGAAATTGAAGTATTTACGCGGGTCTTCGATCTCGTCCGTCTTCGCATCCTGGTTCAAGAGTATCTCTTCGATCCGGCGTACGGCTCTCGACACGGGGGTCTCGGTTTCATCTTTAGCCTGGGATGATCCGAACAGCGGAAGCTGGAAATCGGGGCGCCGCGATTCGCGTACCAGGTCGATTAAGTCCGCGTGGGTACCGGATTCGCTTGAGCGGAAGACGTAGTAATCCCGTCCATGGAATTGCCTGTCCTTCAGGTGGCGGTTGAGTTCGGCGAGCGTTTCTTTGATCCCCTCGAATTCGTCGTGCAATCGGTGCAACAAGTCGTCCCTGAACGCAGCCGTCATCTCGGCAGCGGCCGTTAAGCACTGATCTTCGTACTGGACGAGTTCGTGCGTATCCAGGCGGTGTTTCTCGCACGCCGCCCAGGCGCCAACGACGTCGGCCGTCGCGTCGGTATCGGAGAACGGCAGTGTCACCTGAAACTGCTGATGATGCTTCATTAAGGCCGTCGTCATCTCACGATACAACGACGGCCGGCGGTCGGTAACCCGCCTTTGGCAGTCCGCAGCCAGTCCGCCTACGGCTTCCGGAATTGCTTCGAGAACCATGCTCCGCGCGCGCTCTCGGAACCCGGAGATATCGGCGGCACTCCCGGAATTCCGGATGCTCCTGGATCGGTCTCGTCGTTCCGACCGCAAACGGTCGTGATTGTCCTGGATCAGCGTTTCGTATCGGCCTGCCACCCTGTTCTTCGCCGCGTCCGCATCCCGCAGGGTCTTATCTGCCTCGAACTTGTCCGTTCCGGCGGTTTGGCGCTGCGTCCGAAGTCTCTCCTGCTCCTCCAGCAGCTTCGGATCACGGTGACGACGGGCTTCTTCGATGTTAGCTCCGAGCCCGGCGATGCGTCCGTCGAAGGTGACGAGTTTCTCACCCAACCCGACGGACGTAATCGACTGCCGGCGCAAGTCGGCGAAATCCCGCGTGATCTCGTCGATGAGGGCGCCGTCGCCCTTTAGACGGATCGCAGTTTGAGCCTTCTCGGCCAGTGCTGCCTCCAATTCCGACCTCTCGGTCCGTAGAATCCGGCGCGTTTCCTCAGCGGTAGTCCTGCCCAGCTTCAAATAGTCGGGCCGTGCCAGCCGCTTCACGGTGCGTCCGGACTGCATCATTCGGTCGGGAGTGATGGCATTTTCCGCAGCGACCATCCGGTCCATCGTCTCCACCATCATGAGTCGGCCAAGGCGGTAGTCCAGGAACGCGCGGGCATGAGCGTTGTCGGTGGTAATGACGGTGGCTAGGGATCCCTTGTCGGCGGAGCGGGTTTGTGACGATTTGGTGGTGTTGACGACTTCTGCTCCCCGGTAAGCGTCCTCGCCACCGGTCCGGTAGGCTTCCAGGGCCCGGACTGCGCAGCCCGGCTCTACGATGAGGGCTTCCCTCGATCGTCCCAACGCCGCTTCCGCAGCGACGCGCCACTTCGGGTCGCGAACCTCGACGAGATCGCAAAGTGGCTTTGCCTCGATGCCGACCGATTCAAGCTGGCGGATCAGCGCGCGGGTTCCGCTGTCAATTGGGCTCAAGCCCTGATCGAGCCTTGAGAGGTTGCTGTCGATCTGTTCGATACGGTTCTGGATGTCCCTAACCTCGAGTTCGGCCGCGACGTAGGCATTCCCGGCGATCTTTTGGATCGCCGACAGCCTTTCGGTCGTGACCGCATCGAGTGCAACGTCCAGATGGCCTGCCGCCTCCTGCCAGTCTTCGGCAAGCGCTTCGCCCCAGTGAGCGAGAGGCACTTTCTTGCGGGCGATCACGACGGAGCTCAGGAGCCCGTGGAGGATGTCGTCCCGCCCGGCTATCAGACGGCGATCCACCACCGTCTCGACCACGGCGGTCAACCGCTCCAGAGCCTTCGCCGGGCCGAGTGCGTTCGTCCGCTCGGCCATAGCGAGACTTCTGTCAGATTCGTACATCAACGCGAGTTGTTCGCCGTCGCTCGTCTTGATGGTCAGTCCAACGCGCGTGAAGTCAGTCTCGATCCGCGTGAGGCGCATTGCAGCGATTTCGGCGGCAACTTTCGCCGTGGCCGCTTGCTTCTCCAACGTTTCGAGCTGCTCCTGCAGACGGCGGGCGTCGCGAAAGAATATCTCCCACCGGAGCCGGGCAATCTGCCATTCGGTCTCGATAACGACCCGTTCGTTCTCGTTCACGCGCGCGACGATCCGCTGGATCTGAGAGAGGCTTGCGCTCTGCGCCTTGAGGTTCTCGATGCGACCGCTGAGATAGCGCCAATGGTCGATGCTGCGGCGTAGACGGTCGATCTGGATTGGCTGAGCGTCGAGCACATAGTTGCGGACAAAGTCGGTGGGATTGTCGACCGGCTTGAACAGAAGCGCGTTGCGGAATGCTTTCACAAACCGCCGGGCGTTGAGCGGGAAGCCGGCCGGCGACAATGCGTGCAGCATCTCCTCGACGAATTCGGAGGCGCTAGAGTAGCCGTCCTCGACCTCGATGCCTTTGGAACGAAGTGCGTTCCTGACCGCGTGCCACTGCAGCGTCTCGACTTCGCCTCCGCCGACGGGCGCGAGCAGATCCGACGTGTCGATCGGTCCGCGCACCAGGAACCGCGCTTCGCAGGACTCATCGCCCTTCGCGGCGGATGCCGAGAAGGCTATTCCGATGCTGGTCGTCGAGCCACTGTCGACGTCCTCGAACCCGAGAACAACATAGGTATAGGCATGCGAACGGGTCGGCTCCGAGCGTTCGCCCTTCTCGTCAAGCGACACCACGCCGAGGCAATAGTCCCTGATCGAGCGTTTGCTCTTGGTGTTGCTTTGAGCGCTGGGATTGAAACGGATACTGGTCATGTTGGCGCCAGTCAGCACCGTCTGGACGGCGTCGATCACTGCCGACTTTCCTGCGCCATTGGGACCGATCAGAGCGGTCATTCCGCGCATGTCGACCTGCTCGGCGCGGAACAGATACCAATCGATCAAGACAATCCGGCGGAGTTCGATCATGGTGTCGCTTCGTCGCTTGTCGGTTCTCTGGACTCGTTATTGCCCGATCTGGCGACGAAATCCTCCAGCGAATCCAAAGTGTCCTCCCCAACGACCATCGGCAAGGCAGGCCGCAAAAACAGCGTGAAATTCCGATTGTCCCCCTGCTCCACGATGCGAACCAGGCCGCGCTGCTTGAACTCGCGCAGGATTTCGTGGACGCGACCGATGGTGGGACGCGACCGGCGGGTACGTTCTTCGTAGACCTGCAGAATGGTCTCACTCTCGACTTCGATTTCGCCGAACTCGCTTATCTCGAAGCGCTTGAAGGCTTCTTCATAGTAGAGCCGCAGCACCAACAGCAGCAGACTTTCGTCCAACCGCATCGCTTGCCGGGGAGGAAGTTCAACCGCCAATAGGCCGATGAAGCGGTCGGCCGGCCGCCCAACGATGCGATAACCGAGGGCGTCAAACAGGTTCTCAAAGTAGGCGGTGTGCTGGCGCAGAAGGTCGTACGACGTCTTCGTGCCCCAGTCGTTTTCGTAGATGAACTGGGCGCGCCAAAGCTGCTGGGCCGCCTGACGGAGGTCCTTTTCGAGCCGTTCGCCGTCGCCGCCGGAGGAATCCTCCTCCTCTATCAGTTTCGAGAGGTCACGCAGCATGGCGGTCCGTCCGTGCCGGTGAGATCCGTTCGACCCGGAAGGACTTTAGGTCGATCCAATCGTTTTGAGCTCGGCTCTCCTCCAAGATGACCTGGAAGGGTCCGACGCGCGCGGATCCCTGAACGGCCGCCAGGCCGGGCAGTGCGCGAAACGCGAACAGGTCCGCAAGGGTCTCCAGCCGCATCTGGTTCGCCGCGAGCCTATCCTTGCCTTCCATCTGCCCCGTCAGGAACGCGGTGATCTTGGCGGGCGTGACGCGGGCCAGGCGGTCGAATTCGGTAGTCGCCTGGACGTACGCTCGCTGGTACGGGTCGCGCTGCGGCAGCTTGAACCGGGTTCTTTCCGGAGGCGCCCTCGGCGGCGGCGGCGTGTACAGCGCTTGCGAACTGATGGGGAATCCGACGTCGGGCGCCCGGGAGCGCACCTCGATTTCATCCAGTCCAAGTTCGGCCAACCGTTCGATCAGGCGGGCCAAGCGCTCCGCAGAGCCCTCGCCCATGACGTCCATGTAGTGGACCGTAGTCCGGACGCGGCGCTCGAGCCGATCCCGGAAGTCTTCGATCCGGTCCATGAAAGCGCCAACGTCCTCGAAAACGCGTTTGATCTTTTCGAGCTCGGCGATGATCCTTTCCTCGGCGACGGCAATCGAACTTCCCGGCGGCACTACACCCTGCTCCTGGTAAGCGCGAGCGATCCGTCCCAAACGTTCGGTGTCGTGCCGCAACTCGCCAGCGAGCGTGCTGATGGTCCTGCGATGCCGGTAGGGATTGTTGGAGGTCTTTAGTTGCTTGTAATCGGCGATGAGCAGCCCGTCGACAAAGTCCTGAAAGAACGTACGAAGAATCGATGCGGCGTTCGGATTGCCGAGGATCCGCTCCTCGATGTCGCGCATGCCGGCCAGGATTCGGCGCATGCTGCGAGCGAAGCGGACGGCGGTGTCATGCGCGTTTGCGAGCCCCTGAGCCATCGCCTCGGGCTCACGCATCGCCGCCTCGAGGTTGCTCTTCACCTCGACGACCGCGCCGGCCACCCGAACCCTGCTATTTCCAAAATCGATGATCGCACCCAGAACCATGAAGGCATCCGGGTTCATGTCCACGTACACCCGCCACTTTTCGTGCTCTTCCGTCAGCCATCCGGTGTCCTTGAGCCGATGGTAGGCCAGATAGTGAGCCTGGCCCATAGGGTGTTCGCCTATGGCATCTTCGGACAGTTGGTCTGAAGACCCGATCCCTGCTTCGGAAAGGCCGATTTCGATTTGACGCAGTACGTCCTCACGCAGCGGCGTTTCGAGTATTCTTGCCGAGAACACGCGCTCGTACAGACGCATCAGCAGACGCGCGTAGATATGTTTCTTCGGGCCCGAAAGGGGCTGGAAGAGTGACTCTGGCAGGTAACCAAACAACTTCATGACGGAGTCTTCCAACCGGCAACGGGATTGAACCCTCCCCATCCTGCAACCGCAAGGTCGGTTAACCCGAAAGTCCAACGTTTTCTGCTCTTTGGTGCAGTGCAACATTCTCGCCCCGAGTGCAGCCGAACGCCGGGAGGCGCGTCACTCCCACTCCGTCACAACGCCTCAGACCTGAAATCGACGGGCCCTTGCCGATGGTCTCTTTAAGGCGTCTCGCGTTCACCCAAACGACCTCAGGGATTCTTCCTCTTCCGGGGTGAGAGGCGTCTGTGCGTCGGCCAAGTCCTGAAACTCGGGACCGGCTAAGATCGCCTTGATCACCGATTCAAGGTAACGATATTGCCGCGCGACGTGACTACACGTGCTTATGGATTGCGCCAATCGCAACAATGCTGAATATCGGTGTAGCGAGGTCGTCTCATCGACCGCTCGGCGCACAGCATATTCGAAGGTCGATGCGACCGGAAGCATCTCCGGCAAATCCGGCGCCTCTGATCCATAGGACCCCTTCCACAATCCGAAGGAAGGTTTATCAATCGGCAATTCTCTGAGCAGATCACAGGCCTCTCTGAACAACGCGTCGAGCGCAATCTCCATGAGCGACGGCTGGTTTGGCAAATCCATTACGACTTCGATGCGAGGCATTGAATGAACCGTCGAATATGCACTGGCGGCGGCCGCCTCCGCTTGCTTGAAAAATTGAAATTTCGCGCCGCGCAAACTATAATGAATGGACGGTGGATCACCGGCTCCTTTCCAGAGATCCCCTGCCGCAGGATCCCATAACCTATCTGGACTTGTGCTGATGACCCATACTTTGTCCTTCTCTTTCCAGCGGGTCAGATTCCGGCGCTTCACGTAAATTGGATGGCCTCCCAATACGTATGCGCGGTGCCTGAAAAGCATAAGGTTTCCGAACGCTCTAATCTGTGCGCGCGCGAGCCCTTCGTCGTAGCGTATCCACTCGACCGATCGGATTGGAACGGTTTCGATGGGCTGAAGGTCACGGATGCTCAAATGCCGCTTAGAGCCGGCATTTTGGTACATCCTCGCTGGGTCAATACCGCTGATCGCTAGTTCCTCGATACATCTGGCTGCTGAGTTCGGGTCTGTTGCGACATCGACGTCCGGGAGCCGGATCGGCCACCAGAGTTGGTCATCGAATTGCAGTATTTCGAACGTGTATTCTTGGTGGTCCGAAGAGTGGGGGATGTGAATCCGATAAGCTAAGGCTACCTCGTGCGGCTTCGCTTGGCGGATAAGACCGGTATCCTTCCCGAGGAAGTAACGCTCCCGAGGGATGCGACCGCCCTTTGGAACGAACCTGGCATCGTAGGCAAAGGCAAGCCCGACCGGGAGCAATTCAGGCATTGAGCGATTCTCCTTACTCGCGGGTCCGGCCATCCAGATCTGGACCAACGGCCTCTTCAATGGAATGACGCTAAACGACGCCTTCTCGACATTTGCTGTCGCCATCGTCGATCGCCGCTTTCCAAAAACGCGACGTTGCCGTGTCTATGTTGATAGAAGTAGCAGATCCCAAACGCTCGCGATCAGCTAACCGCCTGGGCTCGGTGCAACTTGATCTGCGACCACAATTGACGTGGCATTCTCAAACCACCGCGTCCGGTGCAAAGCGAGCGCGTCGATGTGCAGGGCAGAGCCGGCTTCGGCCATTGACCTTACGTGATCAATCGCATCCTGGTCGTTGTTGAAACGACCATTTGGATCCGCATCGAACCTCTGGATTTCGAGCCAGCCGTCCGAACAACTCCAAAGCCCCCAACCTTCGCGCCACATCTGGGCTTCTTCCGCCGACCCCGGCCGATTCCCGCCGAACTCTTGCGTCGCGCCCGTCTGCATTGTCGCTCCCGGCTCATGGCTCATGGGGTAACCTCTGCACCGGCGAGGGCGCCCTCCACTTCAGCTCAATGTCGGCCGTAGCTTCGTCGAGGTCTTTCCGCCCGTACCTCTTTCCGAGCATCTCGCCCGCAAGCTCAAGCGCGCGAGCTTTCGTTATTCCCGGCATCGTACGATTGGCCGATCCGCTCCGCCACGTTCGCAAAACGCTCCACATGGCCAGTTCGCGATAGGCCGCGATCGCGCCGCCAGTTGCAGCGACAGTTCCTTGTTTCGCCATCTCGACATCCCCTTTCTACGTCCCATTTATATTGTGACGGCTTTCAGAGAAGCATGGCCACACAAAAGAGCAAAGCCGCTACAGAGTTTAGGTCTCAGAAATACGGGGACAGCACAGGGAAGCTAACTCGAGATAGCTTCCCATCTAAATCGGTGCCATGAGGATGAGCGTCGCGATCCACTCTCTCGAAGCCCGGGCCCCAAGGATCGGGAGAATATCGCGGGGCAGGCCTCTGCAGGCGGAAACTTTCATCCATTGGTCGACCGAATACGCGTCAGCTCCGGTCCGACGGCCTCTTCAAGAGGTTGATGCGTTCACAATCCGCACGACGATTTCATCGGAATTTTCCGCGCTTACGTTCGCCAGTATCTCGTCGAGGCCGGCCGCGCCCGGAAAACTTTGCCCGGAGCAAAGTCCTGACGGTCGCCTTGGCGCCATCGTCGATTGCGCTTTTCAGAATGGGAATGTTTCTAACGTTCACAATGAACGGCATTTGGTTATCTCCTGCTCGACTGCCATGGCTCCCATCAGGGCCAAGCCACACCTGAGGCGATCATTTCAAGATCGCCCGGATGGTATCGGGGCCTCGGCCGCCCGCGGGGACATCGCGATCGTCGCGTTTGCCGCGCCTCTATTCACCGGTACGGCTCCGGTTGGAAAACTCTGGTCCGATAGCCTCCTGAAGGGAGGAAGCGTTCACGATGCGAACGATCATCTCATCGGAATTTTCCGCGGTCACGTTCAACAGCATTTCGTCGAGACCGGCGGCGCCCGGAAATTTGGCCCGGAGCAAAGCCCCTACCGCCGCCTTGGCGACGTCGTCGATTGCATTTTTTATGAAAGGAATGTTTCTTGCGTCTACGGTGATCGGCATTTTACTAATTTCCTGATTGACTGTTTCGATTATTTCCCTGGCTTCCGCCAGGACCAGAAGTGCCGTCAAGTTTCCCATTAGCGGTGAGTTTGGATCCCCGGCTATGCGTCTGAGAATGGCCCGGATGGTCGCGGGGTCTTCGCCGCCCGCGCAGATGACCGCGAATATCGCGTCGGTAATGAACCCGCTTTCCAGCAGGCCGCTGCCGTCGATCGTCTTGGAATCCAGGATCTCGAACTTGTCGGCGAAGTCCGGCGGCTGGGTGATGAAGTTTTCCATGTCCGGCCTTCCGGCGCCAACGAAAACCACCTTCTGCTGAATCCTTGGCAGGGCAAGCTTTCGCCGGCCTGCTGGATGCGGGGCGGCGATCACCGCTATGTCGGCAAGGTACGAGAACATCCGCAGCGCCATGGCGGGATCGTTGCGGGTTTGAAGTTCGACGTGGATGAACGACCCATCCGCATTCTTGCCCAGGAAGTCGACCTCGGTTTCCCGGATCCGCGGGAGCCGCGGCGTGGTGGCAACGGCGTCCCTCGCGATCCCGATGCGGTCCTTGAAGACGGGGCATTCCCGGCGAAGAAGTGCTTTTAAGGTGATGTCGTACTGGCCCATAGGGCTCTCCTGTTGTCGTTGCAGTCCGAAGCGGAGAACCGCATTCGGACGCCTGAAGCAAGTCTCGTGACGCTCCTGTTCTCCCCAAAACACCCACAACATAAACAAAGTAAATTTTGTTTATGTTGAACGTGCGGAAATCAGATTTTTCCCGGCGTTTTCAGATTTCCTCATGACACCGAAAACCAATTTCTGACCGTTTTTTATTGAAGAGTTGGAATTCTGAAATGAGCTGTTGAAACCATTCGCGGGTTCTCATTTCCCAGCTGGACTTAGGATGGATCAACACCAATCCTAACATCGATAGCGATGAAGGATGATCTTGATGCAGTCGGATTTGATGGGGGTTGAGGTCACACCAAACGCCCTGGGACGAACCATAAAGCAATTCTGCGAGATAAGACTGAATGCGGCGCAGCCGCGGTACCTGCCGGTCCGCCCGACGCGATACACGGCATCGGAGTACTGTCATCAGGCAGTCGCTGCGCAAATCGAGCAAGAGGGTGGCGCGGCGCGATTCGGTTGGATCATCCGCGAGCACCCGGGACTATACCTAACGGCCAGATCCTATGCGGTGTGGGAGGACACCGGGGGAAACCTGGTCGACGTCACACCGAACGGCATCGGGCAGCCTAGGATTCTCTTCGCCGTTCACACCGGCTCCCAGCCGGCAGATTCAACGATGCGGCACGGCACACATTTCCTGCGCACTTTTCGGCCAAAGACCTATGGCGACTACGCACTCGAGGCCGCCGTCTCGGGGGCGGGCGAGTCCAGTCAACACGCGAACACGGACGATGGCCAGCCGGGGGTAGACGATTGGACGATGCAGGACGACCAGGAAGACCCCCTCGCAATCGCGATCGATGATTTTCTCATGATGTCGGTCTGTCGGAATGCGCTCATTACGATGACTGCGGACGGACCGGTTTGCAACGATCCCACCGCCTACGAGCTTGTATCTCGAACCCGGTCGCAATGTCAGAAGGAAATGATGAGGCTTTGGGGCCATAGCCTCATTCGTAAGGCCGATGCCCAATTCCTCTTCGACAGCGCCGTATGAGGATTTTGCTTCTCAGTGAGGAAATCGGCGTGAGGTGCGTCACTCGTGGTCCAACGAAAAACGGGGCGGACAAAAAGATCGGTCGTTGACGTTTGTGCTGGGGCATCAGACGATTCAAGCACCTCGCGAAAGACAGACGCTGGCGTCACGGAGTGCGGCCTATGATGGTGAACGAAAAATTCCCAAATCTCCAGCGGTGCCGCGGGGCGAGGTTACGACCGAAGAGCTCAGGGCGTTTCGCTCGGCAATGATCGAATACGAAGTGGAACTGAAGTAATTTTCGAGGACTTTTGTATGCGTCTCGAACCCACCCCGCTGGGGTTTACATATAAAATCATCTATGTGCCGAAAGGGGCGCAGAATCCGCGTACCGCCCTGCTGGGAGGAACCGATACTGCAGTTGTCCGGCACATAGAGCCCGCCGAAGCCGCTCCGGCGTTCCGCATCCAACGTCCCAAGCTGGATATTTGGCCGCTTACGTTCCCTCGGAAGCCCCGAGATGACCACAGGGGCCTCACCAAAAACGCGTTCACCCTCGAATTGCTGTTTTACGAAAACGTCATCTGGTGGCCTTATTTGAGCGAGTTCAGGTCTAGGTTCGAGGACCACACTGCAGCCGATTGTCTGAGCCAGTTCGGGTCTAGGCTCAAGGAACGCACCGCAGCCGAATGTCTCGAAGACATCGGAACCGATTTTGATCTTTTCGAGCCTCGGTACGTCGATTATGACTCCTCGGACTTCCTGGAAGAGCCTCCGGCGATCAGGACGCTTGTCGAAACGGATCACGATCAGAAGCTCGCGATCGCGAAACGCAAGGCCTACGAAAATTTTCTTATTTGCGGCGATCGCCCCTACGTCAGAGGAGGTCTGCCCGTTTTCTTCCGCAATGTTCATGGCAATAAGGAATTCGTTTGGGAAATCGAGGTAGGCAGCGCGGGGTCTGACCGGCGAGGAGATCCCTGGACGCACGGTTTGCAGGACCCGCCAGGTTCCTTTCTTGAGCTCGGCGCGGAGCGGGCTTTCGGAGGCGGCGCATTCTGGTTGCCGAACGAGTTCGCCGCAGCGAGGTTCGCCGGACATGGCCGCCAGACAAAATTTCCACAGATCGAGGTGTTGATGCCCGAGCTGATTGTCGATGTGCGCCAGCAGATACGGCTCGATTCCTTGTTCCGAGAGGTAGTTCGGTTGCTCCGTTATCATACGAGAGGGAGAGTTTGGACGGATAGCCGTCGTCGTAATAGCCGCGCCAAGTTCTATTTGGGCCCGTGGAAATTCAGAACGCTCGAGAGGGAGTTTGACAAGCTTTGCGACCCCGTGCTCGACGATCGGGAGTTGTCCAAACGACGTCTCGATCTTCTCCGCACATTCGCCGTTACGCTCGAGGAGCGCCTTCCTCGAGAGATGTATCGCATCCAGCGGGATATCATCTCCTTCGGCGAGCAGGAGCAACGCAGCCCGACTTGGCCGGTCGACTTGGCCCGCGAGGACGAGGAAGCGATCGGTTCGTTGGGAAGTTGACGTTCCGTCAGGTCCGGACGACCGGCGTGAAGTGCGACACTCGTGGTCTAACGGAAAACGGGGGAGACCAGAAAATCGGTCGTTGACGTTTCTCCCGCGGCGTCAGACGATTCAAGCAGCCTCGCGAGAGACCGAGGCTGGCGTCACGGAGTACGGCCTATGATGTTGGACGAAAAATACCCAAATCTCCAGCGGTGCTGCGGGGGCGAAATTACGACCGAGACGCTCCGGTCGTTTCGGTCGGCAATGATCGAATACGAAGCGTACAGCAGCAAACTGCGTTCGTGGATAAACGGCGAGATTGATCCGCAAACGGGCAAGCCGACGAAGAATCCCCCTCTCCCGGCCGACCTCCTCTTCGATCGATCCGGGGCCTAGTATGCGGGCGTTGCTGATCGACCCTTTTGAGCGCGAAATATCCGTCACAAACATGCCGGAGTTCTCCAGCGACGTGCAGAAACGTATCGGAGGTCCGCTCTTGCTCGCCGCTCGTTTTCCGAACGGCGACGTCCTTTATGTCGCCAAGGATTGCACGTCTCAGGAAAAGTTGAGCGTAGGCGGATCGCAGGTATTCAGCGGTTACGGGGTGGTGTTGGGACGCCGCGGACGGTTCGGCGAGTTCAAGAACGCGCAGGGCAAGCTGGATTCGATCGCGGGCATCACCTTTTTCGACAGCAGCCAATCGGAGAAATAATCTTCGATCCTTGCTCGCGACCCTGCTTAAGCCCATCGACCTTGAGGACATATCTTCTTGAGCATGCCACGGCGGTCTGGAACCGGCGGTTCGTCCTTCGGCTTCAAAGGCCGGGGATCCTTTGCCGCCAATTCCACAACACCAATCGTACCCGCTTCCAAGAGCTTCAAAATGTCTATGGCCCGGCGCGGGAATCTGGAGTCGCTATCGGCCGTGAAGACAAGGAAGTATCGCCGGAAAAAGGTGGCCGCCACGACCGCGCGGTTCAGCTGGTCCGAAAACAGCGTCTCCGTCATGGATGACGGCGCATAGATAAATTCGAACCCGTCGGCCGTCTCGTAGTTCTCGTCAAGCCACGCTATGGCATCCGTGCGGACCGGCGCCACCGCGACGCCCAACGGCCGGTGAAACACGACGATCGGACCGCTGAGCTTGGGAAGCAAGGCTTCCACCTTTTCATAGGTGATCTCCTCCCGCATCCGTCGAGCCGAGGCGGCATACGACCGCGGGACGGGCGCCGAAACCAGCGTCATCCGTCTGGCGGGGTGAGGGTTGAATTCAAGCGGTACCTCATCGCGCAAGTTCTTCAGCTCCTTCCTGATCGCCGACACCCGCGTGCCCGGTTGCCCGAGCGTTCCGAGAATTTCGCGGGCCTTGGCCGGATTCCGCCGGTTGATCCGCTCGATCAATTCGATTGCGGTGAACGAGGCCTCCACCACCGTCGGCTTGGGCTTGGTCCGTTCCGGCAAGGACTCGATGAAGTTGAGCGCTACCACGAAACGCTTCAGCATTCCGACGGTGTAGCCGGAGTTCGTGGCGGTCTCCCGCTGAAACGCCGCGCCGCCCGACCCACCGCTTTCCTCCAGGCCCTTGCGGAACAGCGAGGCGACCTCGACCCAGGACCTCTTTGCCTTCTTGGCGCCGGTCAGTCTTTCCTTCGAGCCTTTCATCGTCCGCCCCCTCCGGCCGACCACCTCAATGCACATGGTGCACCCTAGAGTCTGCATCCGTGCATCATGATTAGACCTGCGGGCCGCAAGACGCAACCGGTTCAAGGATTCGATTTCCAAGCCTCAGCGGAATCCTTCGGGCCATCACGACCTAGCAGGCAAGGGGCAGGACAGCGGGAACGAACCATTAACCACGCGCCGACAGACCGGATTGACTCATCGATGCAGAACGTGCGATGCATATACTACGATGCAGAAACAGGATGCATCGATAACCAGAGGAGATCGATATGGTACCGAGCAAGAACGACCGCAAGGCGGACAAGCATGTCTGCGAGCGGTCCGTGCCGCGCGCCGCCTACCGCCCGGCAACCGACATGTACGCCAAGTTCTCGGCAGGCTTGCATGACCCACGTCATGTCGTTGCCTTCCAACTGTTGTTCTACGGCGGGCTTCGCGTCGGCGACGAGACGACGAGCCGGGCCGCCACCCTCCGCACGGCGGGCAAGCAGGGTTCGTAATGTCGTTGCGGATCCCGAGAACTGGCTGCAAGCGGCATGCACAGGTCGCGTTCCGAATGGGACACGCCGGCATTAAGGCCGGCGTGCCCGCAGAGTTCTTTGGAGCCACCTTCCTCTGCGAGCCCGGTCGGGACCGTGGTGACGCCAATGCCTATCTCTACGCACTGTTCACGGGCAAGTTCGGCGAGAAGCGCCGGACCAACGCCCCGCCCTGGATGGGACGCAGCCGTAAGCTGAAGCTCGGCGGTCGTTCGCTGAAATGCGAAGCCGGCGACTTGTCCCGGGGCTTTCGGTGGCTCGAAGACCACGGCCTGTCGATCCGGAATATGACGGAAGACCATCTGGACCAACTTGCCAGCGAGCTCCAGGCGGACATCGAGGACGGCACGGTCGGAGCCATTCAGATGAGTCTCCTCCAGTGCGCGCAATGGACGGCCTGGCGGGGCCGGCGTCCGGAGTTGGTGGTCTCGTGGGAGCCGGTCGCCGGCCACCGCGATTCGGTCAACATCCTGGTGGTGCGGAAGCAGCGTCGGCAGGGCCCGGTCGACTACATCGAGCCGGCGCAGGCGCGCGCGCTCTGCCAAGCTGTTCCGGACGCCGCCTATCGCATCGCATTTCGTCTGATGTTCGGCAGCGGCCTTCGTCCATCCGAGCCCGGCGCCGTGAAGGATTCGAAGATGCCGCATACGGCGCGGCGGTCGGCAATCGCGCGAGACGTCTTTTCCGTGGTCGGCAAGGGCAGCGTGAAACGCCACCCTCAGGTAGATTCCGAATTGATCGATGATATCAACGAGTACCGGCTCCTTCACCGGCCCGCACGTGTCAAGAAATACCAGGCGCATCGCGGCGAGCCGCCGACCCATCTGCTGTTGAATTCCAAGAACGGCGACCCGATCAGCTACCAGGGGCTGTACGAAGCATTCGTAAAGGCCTGCAAAATCATCGGCATCAAGGCGCGCATGCATTGGGCGCGACACGCGTTCGCTTGCAACCATCTCGTCGACACCGTCATCGGCCAGATCACCGCCGCCAGGAATGCAGGTCTCGACGTCAGTCTGGCCGATGTCGAGCCGCTGCTCCATGCCGCCCGCGTCGAACTGATGATCCTTCTCGGGCATGCCGCCCTGGAAAACTCCTCGATCTATCTGACGCAAGTCAATCGCGCCATCACCCATGCCTTCCAGCACTCCTTCCCGCAATCCGGAATGAACTCATGAGTCCGTCATCCAACCTCTCCATCAAGGTGAGGGCGAAGCGCACCCTCTCGGGCCACATCACCGAGCCTGCCGAATTCGATCTGCAGCAACTAAAGGACGGGCGGCCGCCGGCGGCAGGCGTGCGGGGCCATTCCGGCCGCCCGCGCCTCGCCGAGCAGATCGTGTCCGCGATGCGCGGCCGCCTGACACTCAAGAAAAAGGACCGTTCCAAATCGTGGAAGAGGGGTATCTCGTACTTCTGGAACGCGCTCGACAGGATCGAACAAGCCGACCCCTCGATAGGGAAAGTCGTCGACGTGCTCGATATTCCGGGCGCCGTCTGGCACGCGTTCACGGACCACCTCGACGACGACGAGAGCATCGCGAATAAATCGCAGATCTACATCGACTGCGCCGCCGCGGTCACCGCAGCATGTGCAGCTCTCGGTCGAACCATCGAGCTTCCGGCGAATTCACACGACACGCTGCTGCCGTCCGAGCGGCGAAGTGTGGAGGTGCCGTATTCCTCGACGGTCGACGACGCGATTACGGTGGCCTTTCGTAGTGAAAGGCAGCGCACCCAGCGGCGTTTCGAGGACGCTCATAGGTTCGCCGACAGCAGCCAGCTGGCTCCCGAAGTCCTGATAGGCCTGTTCGCCAAGGACAAGCGAACCCACCCCAACCGGGCGGAAGCGCTTTCGCGCGAGAACGTGTTGCGTTTCATCAGGGATGAAGCACTACCTTGGCTCCCGAACCCGGGTCAGTTCGAGCAGCGTTACGGCTTCCAGCCGCGCAAGATCGGACATCCGCCTGACGTGATCTCGGCGAAACTCGAGGAGATGGAGAACCCGGTAACAGGCGTCCGCCGGGACGCAGGGTCCGGCCTCGGACTGGCAGCCCTCTACCGATGGTTCGTCCCTCACCTCTTTGACCTGGTGCCGATCATCAATGAAATCGTCCATACAACCGGCCTAAATCTCGGTCCGGTGCTCGATATAGACCGCTTCAACTGGTTCCGGGGCAATGTGGAAAACGGGACTGTCACCGTCTTCAGCCGAAAGGCGCGCGCCCGCGGCGAGGTCGTCGAAGAGGATAGCAGCACCACCGATCCGGACGGGATCTACGCCATCATCAAGAGCGCCATTGAGATCACCGAGCCGCTTCATCGCTTCGTGGAGAAGGAGATCGCACGCCTGAAGGCGGCGCCGAGATCGCCCGACACCCAGCAGGCGATCGACAAACTTACCCCGCTGCGAAAACGCGTCTGGCTTTGGCTGGGCTTGAAGCGCATCGGTGTAAACGACATCGATACGGAAAATGACCCGTTCCACGAGATCGCACACGAAATTCTTCGGCGTCACAACGTCAGGGAACACGGGGAGGCAGTGAAGTGGGGCGGGAGGCGCGTGCGTGACGGGTTCGCGGAAGGGGTCCATGTCGCCACCAAATTCTCACCCGAGGCGCTTCAAAAAAAGCTAAAGCACAAGCGCGTCGGAACGTCGGCCAAATACCTCAAGCAGCCGGCCATCGCCGGACGCGAGTGCCGAATGATCGGCGAGCGCGTCTCACTTCTTATGGACGATCCGAAGACCCGCGCGGCGCATTGGCCGTCGAGGGCCGAAAAGGAACCCGTCGTCGCAACGGGTCGGCCCCGGACGACGATCCTCGTCATGCCGGGCAGCCGGCAATGGCTGGCTGCGGCCGGAGCGGACAATTCACTGGCCGGTCTGATCAACGACCGAGCGAAAGGCAGTTCGAAATGAGCGTCGTAAGCAAGAGCCGAATCGAATGGAATCGCCTGGCGCTTGATCCGCGCGACGATAAGTTCTGGTCGCAAAAGATCGCAGCTCCGACCGACGAATGCCCGACCGGCTCCGCGGTAGAAGATGCCGTCTGGTACTTCCCCAAAGACCTCATGGGCTCGCTCGCGATTACCGCAAGAACCATCAATTGGAACGTGAAGATCGGCAAAACGCAGCGGTTGACCGACGAGGAGTATGAGCCGCTTCTTACGCTATGCAAAAGCCTTGCCGTTGCCCTGTTTTGCAAGTCCGGGCGTTTCAGGCATTCGGCGATCTCAACGGTCAAAAGCCGCCTCGAGAAGTTTCTCGACCTCGTCGCCTATATGGCGGCGTGGCCCTGGCAGGAAGGGAAAACAACGCTGCTTCAGCTCACGGCCGCGGACGCCGAAGCGTTCGTCGCATGGACGTCGCAGTCGTGGCGCCCCGGAGCAAGTACGTTCGACGGGCTGAGCGCGACCCTGCGTGAAGTCCAGCGACTCGGAAAGAACGGGATCCTGAGGGATAGGTTCAACGACGACACGCTGAAAGCCGCCTTGTCCGCATGCGATACCATCCATCACGCGGAAGATGACGGTGAGAAGGACGTCAACGCGCCCAGCGAATTCAGTGCGCCGCCCTACTCCAACGAGTATTGTCTCGCCCTTCTGGACATATCGGACTTCTACATGTCCGAGCTCTCGGACGACATTTGCATCCATCTGCGCGAATTGATCAGCCTCCAGCAGGAGCAGGACGAGGTCCTTGCGAAAGTCGGACGCATGTATTGCAGGGATAAACGCTGGGCCCGCAACCGGTACAAACTGTTTCTGAAGAATCACCCATTCAAGGCGGGGGCCCTCCCTTTCGTTCATCGCTACCATTTCCCGCCCAAAAATTCGTTCGACCTCATCACGCTCGTCGTCATGCTTCAGACGGCCAATCTGCAACGCATTGCCATGTCAACCGCCGGTCGCGAGGGCGAGCTGCTGTGGATGGACCGCGGTTGCTTGTCCCGCGCTGTCGCCGACGACCGGGAATTCGACCTGATCTCCTCCCGCAGGTTCAAGAATTCCAGCCGGCTCGGCGGATTTTCGATCGACTGGCACGTGTCATCTTCGGCGGCGGAAGCGGTGAGGATCCAGGAAAAGCTCGCCGACGCGGCGGACAGCGAGCATCTCTGGCTGCAGATGGCCTACAACCGGGTCGGCGGCCGGGGACGCCTTACCGGGTCAACCTCTACCAAGCTCCAGCGCTTCGCCGAGCTTCACGATCTCGACATCGGCCCCTGCGGCACCGCTTATCTGCAACGTTTTCGTCCTACGATGGCGCTACTTCTCATGAAGGGACCGAAAAGGCATCCCCATCTCGTCCAGCGTGCCCTGGGGCACGACAATCTCGAAACCTCCATCAAATATCTCAAGATGAACCGCTACCTGCAGGCGGATCTTGCCGTTGCTCTGCATGGAGAGAGGAAAGCTTCCCCCGATGTGCAAGAGGGACCGACCGTGCGCAGTTCGGAGGAAGAAATCGATGCCGCCGCCCTCGACGCAATCCTCTGCGAGCAGCAGAGGTCCGGAATGACGGCCCGCATCCTTGCGCCGGACGTCATTGCCTTCATCGAAGGCGGTCAGTCGCTCGATGAGATTGACACAGAGGCCGGAGGGTCGGCCGCGCTGGGGTATGCGTTGGGCAAGCTCATACAGCGTGACGTCCGCCACTTTCCTGATCTGGTCGGTTGGTATTCCAGCGAGGCCGTCCGACTTTCCGAAGCGTGGCCGACCGCGGAGTTCTCACTCCCGGGACGCCTCAAGTCGTTCCTCTCCGTTTTGCGGGACGACGTCGGGTCTCCGTCCAGTGGTTGAACGAACATGAGCGACGATCGATGTTCAATCGCACCGCGAATTTTACTTGACGATGCACATTCTTTGATGCATATTATGCATCGTAGAGTGTGCATAGGTGTAGTTGTGCCCGTCAAGCAGAAGACCCGAAGGCCTATTGAAGTACCAGTCGTCGTCGCGGCCCCTCCCGCAGCGAATTGGCAGCTCGCGGCTGCTGCGCGGCGGAATGCTGCCGATCAAAAGTTGGCATCGGCGCTGTCAGCCATGGAAGGGGAGTTAGCCCGCGGCGAGCTTACCGGTTTCCTGACGATAGCCGACGTACTGCGCCGCGCCAATATCGATCGTAAAACCTTGTTTAGTCCAAAGTTTCCGGACCGTGCCGGGCTCGTCGACGGATTCCTCCGCAGGGCCGGCGCCGCGCCGAAAGCCAAGCAACCCGCCAAACCGAAGAAGCCGACGTTCTACGAGCGCATCTCGGTCAATGCGCAGGAAGCGGAAGCAGTGCGCCTGCTCAAGCAAGCCGAAATAGACCTCCTGGAGTCCAAATTGAGCGCAGCTCTCGATCAGATCGCCGCGTTCCGTGCCGCCGCAAGGTCCCCGGGACAGGGCAAGAAAGGTAGCAGCACGGCGGTGAAGCATTCGGTCACCACAGGCAACGCCTCCAGAAACCTCAGCTTCTAACTAAACCGCGAGTAGGCTGTTTGCGAAGCGCGTGAAGGCCCGTTTTCAGCGTGCAACATGGTCCGCGGCCGAAGCTTGCCGCTTCACCGCCTTTGCTTGGCATCCTGCTCTGCCAAGGCGCCCAAAGCCTCATGCTCTTCCTTGACCAAAGGATCCACTTCGATATGAACGATCTCGACTTTCGGGGATGTCATGGCCGGGAGCTTACGCAATCGTTCGTTTGCCTTGGCTTCGACGAGACCGCACCGTCGGCGATACTCGTCGAGTTCGTCTCTTTCGGGCAGGGCAAGGATGACCCTGTCGTATGTCCACGCAAGGCCGAAAGCCTTCGTGATCCAGTCGGAGCAGCGGTGGGCGTAGAGTTTTTTGTTCGTGTAGGGTCCGACGAGGAGGACCGCCAGTTTACGCTCATCGCCGGCGTCCGACTTGATCGTGAACAAAAAATCGATGGGCTGGCCGCTTGCCGTATCCCTTACCAGCTTTTCCGGCGGTGGTAGCCGGACGCCTTTCATCAGGGCGCCTACCGCTTCGACCACAACGGACTCCGCTGCGACTAGAAAGGACTTTGCATAGACACTACCCGTTTTTCCCTTGAACCCGAGATTCCGCGAATTCTGCATGTCGGCTGCGATCGACCTGACCGTGCCCTTGCCCTGCCCCCACTCTCTTGCGACCGACAGCGCCTTGAACGCATCAAACGCATGCCATCGCGCGATGGTCTCGACGATCGTCTGTGGCGCACGCATCAGGATTTCATGGACGGACGGATTTTCCACCCGCAACCAGTCAAGAAACTGATAGGCGAATATCGCTCGCCTCAACGCGGAGGTATCTTTATGGCCGTTTCGCCGAGCGATGGCCTGCATCTCTGTTTCACGCTCGCCGTGCCCGACGCGCTGCAGCTGCTCAATGGCGGTCCGGGCCTCATTCCTCCAATCCCGACCCATCAGGACCTTCCGCCTGAAAGTAGGTCTTTGTTAACCACCTCCACCAACGGCGACGGCCTCATAGCATCAAAGGACTTGCCAGCTAATGTAACCTGATTTAGGTTACATCCATACGGTATCCTCTGAACCACTTTGAAAGAATGCGTCTTGGCTGAAAGTCGATCCAACATACCCTTGCAACCTAATTCAAGCGACAACGGGGCGCAACAGACTTTGGATGTCGCGCAGACCGCCGCCCGGTTGGACGTGTCGCCCGCGACGCTAAAGGGCTGGCTCGCGGAGGATCAAGACCGCGACCCGGAAAAACGGAAATTCGACTTCCACCGGTGGCGAGGCAGGCGCCGGAAATGGACCGAAGAGGGCTTTCGGAAGCTCGAACTGGCAATCCACGAGGAAAGCCAGACAGGCGTGCTCTCCAAATGGAGGACGCGCGAGAAGACCAAGGCGGAATCGCCGCCGGATCCGGACGCAGAGGCAGCCCTGGCGGAAGTCCTGGGTACGAAACACACGCGGACCTACTGAAGGAAGATTGCAATGCCGAAGCCAATCAGCGCAACGAAGCTGGCACGCGCGACCGAATTGAGAAACGCGGCGGTCGACATGGTCGCCGCGCACGGAAAAATGGTCGGCGCAAAGTTCATGGACAAGACCATCGAGATAATGGCGTTCGAAAACGAACACGTTGCAATTCTGTACAAGACACCGCGCCTCAATCTTGATTGCCCGTGGGCTCCCGCAAGCGCCAACCCAAAGGGCTTTCTCGTCGACATCTTCGCGGCTAACCGCAAGACCTTTTCGGTCCAATGGGACAACGACGAGAAGATCGAAGTGCTGCTCTACAAGTCCGGTGGCTGGGAGTCTTTCCTCGATGCCCAACCCCAACCGCCGTCCGGATTTCCCGTGTAGTTTTACCACCGACGCCGAGCAAGCCTCGGGGCAATGCAACCTAATTCAGGCCACGTCGACCATTCGTCCGTTGAACTCCGCGAAGCAAAAACGTCCATAGCAGAATTCGAACCCGCGACCGAAAGAAGAGGCAACTGTCTTGCGTGCAATAATCATCGACCCATTCCTCTGCGAAGTCAGGGAAGCCGACATCGAGAACACGCTTGAGGAATTCCAACGCATCGTAGGCGGCGGATATATCGAGTTCGGCGTCTGGATCAACCGCGGCACCGACGTGCTCTACGTCAACGATTTCGCATTTTGGGAAGAGCGTTTCATGATCGGTCCCCGCCACGTTTTCTCCGGGTGCGGGCTGATAACCGGCCGCGACCCGCCTGGCAATAGCAAGGATATGGCGCGCCCTGCCCGCGTGCCGCTGGCCGAAATCCAAGGCGTCGTGCGTTTCGCGCCCAAGCGCGCGGCAAGCCCGGCGCCGCGCTAATCAAAACTCGTTGGTTGAAATTTCATGCGTGCAATCGTCATCGATCCGTTCAATCGGGAAATTCGTGTGGAGGATGTCAATCCGCAGATGTTCGTGGTCGGCCCCGCCGCCGGCGGCGGCTTTGAATCCGGCTTTCTCATCTCCAGGAGCGGTATTTTGTTCGTTCACAGCTCCCAAGCGGGACAACCTGCTTTCGAATTGCGCGAACAAAATATCTTCTTCGGCTGCGGATTGATCGCGGGCATCGACAGGCAGGGGTTCCCCCGGTCTACCGGTCTCTCGGTAGATCACGTAGCCGGGATCGTTCGGTTTCTTGAACATTTTGAAGACGGCCTCCGGTACGCGTCATGAAGGCCGCACGAAAGACCACGGTGACCATCCAGCCCTGGGATTGCGACGGGCTGGAGATCTACGTCCGCGGAAAAACATTTCATGTCATCGGAACGCTGCGCGTCGGAAAGCGGTCGCAACGCGTGCGCGAAACGCTCGGAGTGCCTGCGACCAAGGACAAGCGGCAGGAAGCGGAACGCGAGGCCCGACGGATCGCGGCAGGAGTTCGTGGGCGCCTTGGAGGCGGCGCCGTCCGGAAGAGCGTCGCGACCCTGGTGTCCGAACGATTCCAGTCCCGCATCGGACCTACGGACCGTCGGGTTCTGACTGAACTCACGGCGGAATTCACCGCCCGGATACTTTACGACATCCCGCCAACGGAGATCGTCGCCTTTGTCGACAAGCGTCACCTCATGAACAAGGCCGAGACCCGCGAAAGGTACATTTCGTCATTGTGCGCGTTCCTGAACCGTCAGATCGCTGCCGGCCAATACCCGGCGATGCCGGAGTTCGTCCGCGACCAGGAAGCGCGGAATCCTGCGGAGCGGTCAACGCGGGACGTTTCGCAGTTCCGCCTCGCCCTACTGGAAGACGTTATCGATGCTGCGCACCCCACGATCGCCATTCAGCTCCAGGTGGAATATTGCGGTGGAACGAGAGTGTCGAGTGTCCTCCATGGTGCGGCCCTGAAGGATCTCGACATGCAGAAAATGGTCCTGACGTTTCGTAAGACGAAGAACAAGAAAGACGTCCCGGTGGCCCTCCCGGAAACGATGAGAGAGCCGATGACGCAATACCTGAAATGGCGGAAGGAACAGGTCCGCGCCGGACGGGTCGGACCAGGCTCCAATGAACGTTTATTCCTCAGCTATCGAGGACGCCCCTACAAAGAAAACGGATCCAAATGGGGGACGCAAAACAAGACCGGATTCAACGCAGCGAAGCGGCGCGCGATCAAAACGGTCGGCGAACGCTACGACAACGCGATCGCGGAAATGAAGGCGGCGAACGACCGGAACGAAGTCGACCGCTTAATGCGTCTAAAAGAAGACGATCTGAATATTCTGAGGCGACTCACACAGCATTGGCTCAGGCATAAGTTCGCGACCGAAGCCGGCCGATCGGATCTGCGAGCAGCCATGCTGCAGGGCGGCTGGCGCGACGTTCGGTCGATCATGGGCTATCTGATCGCCGACGCGGAATATCAACGTAGCATCGTCGAAAACCGTGGGTCTCCGCGTTCAAAAGAACTGCAGCAGAGCGCATGAGGTCGATGTCAAGTCTTCGACGCCGTCCGAAGTTTATCAGATTGCCCACCACGTCGCTGCGGCTATACAGGAGTAACAGGATATGAATCGACAAGTAGCCGAAGTATGCCAAGCCGTTCTCGATAATCCGTCGATGGTGCCCCCGCGGGCCGCCGAAGCGGCGGCGCGTCTTATGAACTCGTTCGGAGACCGCGACTTCGGACGCATTCGCCACCGCGACTTCGACCGTTATCTTGAAGTCGCGACGGCCGGTCCGCGATCACAGTCATGGACGTTCGGCAGCCCATCCGAAGTCGCCTGCTACGACATCTACATCTTGGGGACGTTCGCACTGTGGAAGGGACAACCCGCCTTCTTCGCACAGGTCGAAGACTGGCTGCGCCCTCACATGCATAAGATCGCATCGAGGCCGTCATGAGCACGATATGGGAATGTGCCGTGCGCGGCGAAGAATATGGTTCCGCCCGATTCGCCCGCAAAGTCGGGGAAATACTGCAGCGGAATTCGAAGGATGTCTCACTGCACCTTGCTGCCCTGCTTCGAGCCGGGAGGATACCCATTGAAACGACCGCAGCCCAGGCCGAATGGGCGGCCTCGCAGGAGGCCGCACGTATCCTGGCGGCCATCGGCAGCCGGCAGGTCAACCCGGCATCGGTTGTCCGAGTATCGGATCGCATTCTCGCGATGGCGCACCAGTGCTACATGACTAATGGGCGCGCGCGTCGTGACGTTTCGTCGGTCGGGCCCCCGACCACGTTCGAAGCAGGCTTGTCCACGGTCGTGTCGGCGGTATGGGCCTCAAACAAGCGCGTGACGGGCTTATCGATACCTCCCAATGTCACGATGACCTGGAACGAGGGAGGATCGGTTCTTTACGGTACCATCGATGACCCGAAGTGCGGCGTGACCGCACTGTATTCGACCGAAAGAATACCCGCGCCGCTCGGAGCATCCACCGAAGCTTGGGATTTCGTTCGAACCGACTCCGTTGGCGGCTCGGGATTCTCTTCGCTAGAACTTCTTGGCTTTGCCGAACTTGTTCTCGACGCCGTCGAGGCGACGAATATTCTCGGATATGGATCGAACAACGGGTGATGGATTCCATCAGGTGCCGTCAAGGGCTCAGATCATGGACGTGCGACCCTGCAACGATAAGGACTGAACAATGACCGAGATACTCGCGGACGTGAACGTGCCATACGACGTGGTGTATATCCCGCGTCGCGGCCGTACGCAGCGTCGCACCCGGCTTTGGACAAAGCGCGATGTATCCATAGCTACCCCCTCCCCCACGGAGGCGCTTCCGGCATTTCGAGTCACGTCGGTTAAACCGTCGCATGAACCGGAGATACCCTACGATATCCGCTCGTTCGACAAAGCATTTTGGTGGCCCGTACTCGATCGTGCCCGTAATTTAATGCGGAGCAATGCCTTCCTGAGCGGATTGGCTTCCGGCAAATACGAATCGCTTCAAATCCTCAATCCCGCGCTGCTCTGGTTCAGTGGCTATCAACCGACCTACGAACAATACTTTGGCGACCGGGTCGGCGATAGGATCGAGGAGAACTCGAGCGAGAAGAGCTACGCCGAGATCCAGCGCGGGGCGGCTCGGATCATGCTTTGCGATGACGTCGTACATTTTGCCGGCGGGGCCCCGGTGTTTTTCGGCTGCTGGTCCGGCCATTCTTGCGAGCAGTCCATGTCCCTACAGGTGGGCAATTTGGCGCGGGGGCCGCAGCCCTTGCTGTTGGGACCGAGTCCCAAAATGAAGGGCGACGCCCGATGGGAGGGCCATGTCTTCGACCTCCCTCATCTCGATCAAGAAATCGCACTGCTGGAATCGCGCGGGCTCAAAGTCGATCAGGTGCATAAGATCGAAAACTTCGGCGATATTCCGTCAGAGGACACGGCCTTACATCTCTGCGCGGACGAGGCGGTGAGCCGATTATTCACGACCTCGACCACGATTCGAGCGGCATATCGGCACCTGATTGCCGACCGGGCGCGTCATGACGGGTCAAAATTGGTTCCGCTCGACATTTGTCGAACGATCTTAAGCGATGCTGTCCGGCGCCAATGGCCCAGGGAGCCGGGATGGGGACAAACCGCTGTGGCTCTCACGGATGCGACGAACGTCTTGAAGCGCCTGGAGCTGAAGGACGAGCTTGGCTTGGCCCCGGAGGACGAAGAGGCGATTGCGTCGCTGTAGACCGATCCGGTACCTGGGATGAGAGCGGATTGATCCTCTGCAGAACGATCGATAACACGAAGCGCGGCGTCCGGGCACTCTATTCGACCGCAAAGATATCGGCTGTTGCCGCCTGGAGCATGCAGGGCATTTTGGACTGTTTTTCTTCTTGTGAACCGCTCCTTTCCCCGAACGGACGTCTCGGGCAGTGACATTGCGTCATGCGGAGCAACCCATCTCGGCAGGTCGGCGTGGATCATCATCCTTCATCTCTTCATCGAGAAGTTAGCATCTTCTTCCGAACGTCGACCGGTGATGAACGTATCCTGGCCGGATGTAGGCAAGGCAGCGCCAGTACGACCCTGTCATATTTCCATGCAAGGCCGAAGGCCTTCGTAATCCAGTCGAGCAGCGGTGGTCATAGAGTTTTTCATTGGTGTTTGGTGGCGGGGGTCATGACGGTGTCGGCGTCGAGGCTCCTGCCACCGCGCTGTTGATCATCGCCACCGACATGTCGATCATGGTGATCACCATCATGATGGCGATGATCGGCACCGATGAGCGGCGGTACGATGGTGATGGCCGCGCGGGTCATGATCATCACCGGCGCCGGCACCCGCGGTGGTTTCGATTCCTGATGGTCCGTCAGGGGACCCAGATTCCGGCAAGAGGACGGTGATCATTGTGCCGCAACCGTCTTCTCGTCGTCATACTTGCCGTGCCTGACGGCAGCAAGGGCCGGACGGAATACTGGCTAATGGCACTTTTTATCGAATAAAGTAACTTATGGCAATTTTTACCTTATAAATTAAAGCACTTGACCTCATCAATTTATTCTGTATGTTAAATTTCGTTGAAACTTACCTTATAAGTGAAACAATGGAACAGAAGCCAACCAGAGAGCGCTTGGGTGCTCAACTGACGTCGGCCCGCCGGAGCAAGGGGTGGACGCTGAACGATCTCGGTCATCGCACTGCAAACGCAGCCAGCCGCCTGAGCAGCATCGAACACGGCAAACTCAACGCGACTATTGATGCCCTTGCCCAGGCCGGCGAGGCCGCCGGATTGACCCTGACCTTCGTTCCCGCCGAAAAGCTGGAAGAAGTGATGGCACTGATCGAGAAGCCGCAACCCGAAACCGCCTATCCCGAGCACGTCCAGAGCGCGCACGAAGAGGTCTTCATTCCGGACCCCCCCGAAGAGGAGGAGACGATGAGCCAATATGGACGTTCTTAACCGACCGGGCATCCTCGGCATCTTCCTGCGTCCCTCCGCGGACCGCGAGGTCCGGGTGGGAACGCTGGTGCGCGACGCGACCGGTACCGTCACATTCGAGGTCGACGAACAATACATTCGGTTGGGTCGCGCGCGACCAATCATCAGCCTGGCGTGGCATGGCGCCACCGAAGAAGACTCGCTCAAACGCCTCAGAACGAGAAACGACAAAATCGCGCACGGCCGTCACCTGCCGCCGTACTTCGACAACCTGCTTCCGGAAGGCGCGCTTCTGGATCTCGTCGAGCGGGAATTCGGAACGGGCACATTCGACAATTACGACGTTCTTTTCCGGCTCGGCGGTGACCTTCCTGGCGCCGTCGTCGCCCTCCGTGAAGCCGGCGAGCCGCCCCCCAAGCGAACGGCGGGCGAGGCCGCCCGCGAACCTGCAGCCAGCAAGTCTATCAGCTTCTCGCTCGCCGGCGTCCAATTGAAATTCTCCATGCGTGGAGACAATCACCGGCTGACCGCGCCCGGCGCGGACGAAAGCGGCGATGTGATCCTCAAGCTTCCAAGTGAAAAATACCCCAGCCTCGTCGAGAATGAATTCACCTCCCTGCAACTCGCGAGACTCGCCGGCGCGAACGTCGCCGAGTCTCGACTTGTCGACGTCGGTTCGATTGAAGGCGTTCCGGAAGGATTCCTGAAACTGGGCAAGCACGCCCTGTCTGTGAGTCGCTTCGATCGCGCACCGGGAAACATCCGCATCCATACCGAAGACTTCGCGCAGATCGCAGGCGCCATCGACATCGACAAGTATTTCAGGTGGAACCAGGAAACGCTTATGAACTCGGTCAAGCGATTCTCCGCCGACCCCATTGGCGACCTGCTCGAGGCGCTGCGGCGGCTGGTCATCGACATGATGCTCGGCAACTGCGACGGACACCTGAAGAACTGGTCGTTCGCTTATCCCGACGGACGACATGCGCGGCTATCGCCTGCCTACGACATCGTGTCCACTCTGACCTATCTTCCCGACACCATGGCGTTGAGGTTCTCCGGCACCAAGGATCCGAAGATCGTCGATACCGGCCGCATCCGCCGCATCGCTCCTTTTCTTGGCGTCGATGCCAAGCTCCTCGCCCGAGAAATGCGCGAGACCGCGACGCGCGCCCTGGACACCTGGCCGGATGCCATCAAGGATCTTCCTGCGCCCGACAACATCAAGAACGCCATCTTGTCCCGCTTTGGCAAAATGGCCCTCGTCGGCGAGGTCAGGCCGACGATGATCCAGGGCCACACACCGGACTCAGAGCCGGCGGAGAAGCCGACGTCGTCGTTCAACTCATAGATGCCGCGTCGAAAGTGAAATCGCGTACCCCCATGATAAGATGATGATCGTGGTGCGCGGCGCGTCCAAGGAGGACGTTGCGTCCGCAGCTAACGAGCAACCGCGATTCCAGGAATATGAACCGAAGCACCACCGGCGTCGTGAAATTCAGCAAGCACGCTGCCGATAGCGATCTCGGGCAGGTGCTTGTATGCCTCATGACGGCCTGCAACGACTTCTCGATTGCGAACGAGATGATAGGCCAATGACCGAAAGCCGACCGAGTATTCAGCCATTTCCGACACGATGCGAAACACCGTCAACAGCATGAACTGGATCGCGATGTCCGCACCGATCTGATCTACATGATGTTCGGTCTTCAGCGGATTGTCCTTTTCATATTCTGCCGGCATATGGTCTCACTCCTTAACTGCCAAAGATCGCGCTGGTCATCGCGGCCAATCCGGCCGTCATCCGTCCTCCTCATGACGTCCTGTTCGAACTTGGCAACCATCGTCCAGCAGGCGCTGGCCGACCTCCCGTCAGGTCGCATGAGGGCCGTAGAGCTTCACGGCATCGAGCCTTTGGATTTAGACGGCGCGCCCGCAGCGTGAGCAATCGACCCGCAACGGTTGCGGGGGATCTCCGACAGCCGCATCTGCTGGATCGGAAACCAGGGCTTTCCGGCGGCTCCGGGGTCACGGAGAACGGCATCCCAGTATTCCGCCGGCATCCTGAAATATTCCGCCAAAACTCCATCTTTCTTTCAAGAAAAAGTGTTGCGTCGATCGGTTGAGATCTCATTCCAGACGCTTAAATCAATCGGTGCCGATAGACGGAAACTGAATTTGGAGAATCTCATGAAAGTACTTGTTCTTGTCGCTGCTTTAGGCGCATTGGCGATGAGCTCAGCGGCCTCCTTGGCTTCGCCGATGTTGCAGGGTAACTCCGGACCGCGAGTCGTTAAGCATGCGGTGTTCGGCTCAACCGATGTTTATACGCCTCCTCAAAACGAGAATTTTGAGGGGAGCCCTAGTTACGAGGGATCGAGCTACTGGCGGTTTGGTTATCCCTGTCGCCAAGGATGCAGATAACTTCCAACGCCAGTGCGTATTTCATGGAACGCCGGCTTTTTATCCTACGGGAAGCCGAGTTTCATTGATCTGCTCGATCAGGCTTGCGGCCAACGCAGCGTCCGCTCGTTTGAATGCTAATCGGCAAGCTATACTTAAAGTGTAGAGGCTGGCTTTTGCGCTGCGATGATCTCGGGCGTTCCGGCACTCTCGCCCTCCCCCTTTTGCGCATTCTCTGACCGGCATTGAGCGGTCCGATTCCCGGCAAGCAAAGGCCAAATGGCAGTATCGAAAGACAGTATCGAGCCGTGCATCGAGAAAAGCTGAGGTTTGATGAAACCCGGCATCTACGGGGACTTTAATTTCCGCCATTTAATCAACTCAACTAAATGCCCTTCTATCACGAAAATTACCCGCTGCACTCGGGGGAGGATGCGGCAGGCACAGGGTTGAAGTCTCGGGAAGAAAACTTCGCAATTCCAATGCGATTCCTGTGTCCGATATCCGCCAAGGGGTGACTTTTCCGCGTTCAAGATTGGCCTACGGCTTTTCTTCCCGACCTATTTCGCGCGCCGGCGCGGCCATCAAGAGCAGGAACAGGGCGCGTTCAGCTTGGTATCTAGCCTTCGCGCGTTTGGATGCCCCGCCCTGCATAACGGTCTTGCCAGACGAACCAATGACTCGCCATTCCCACCCCCGCCCCCGTTTCGAAAGCGCAATGTCGAACATCAAACTTCCCCGGAAATAAACTCCGTCCGGCAGCCGATGGCAAGATTTTACCTTGAAAGACTCTAGGTAGGCTTACATATTTCTGCTCCGATGACACCGGTGTGCCCAGTCTGCGCTAAAACGATGCAACAGAATGGCCGTGCATTTCAGTGCGAGCCATGCAGGCAGATTATCATCGTTTTCAAGGTATCTGATGCCTCGCCATTTCTTGAAATGAAGTGGCAATCTGCCCAACAAACGGCTCAGTCGAAGTCAGCGCACAGGCCGTCGGCACGCTGGACCTGAAACACCAGATTAGCGACCGTCAGTGGTGCCTCGCTGGACGACGCACGCCTGAAAACTTCTGATGAAAAAGACCGGTCGCAAATTCAACCGAGCAGAGATGTCCGGCCTGCAATGCACCGGGTTTATCCTCACACTTCGGCGGCACAGTATCGACCTCAACGGGAACGTGTCGCCGAGCGTGGTTTGTCCCGCACCAGGCTGCAACTTTCACGAATTCATCCGACTCGACGATTGGACCTTCGGAGAGGTCGATTAGGGCAGTCCGATGCTTGGGAAGAGCGGCGTCGGCTCCTTGCGCTGCGACATATGCTTCGAAATGAAGGCGCTCTGCGATTGATCATGGGCCCAGACGAAACGGCGAGCGCGACCGACCAAAAACCGGTTGGAGTTGTGGACGATGTCGCGGGGCGGCAGTTTGCGCAACTGCTGCAGGCGGTCGGGCGTGTTGACGGCCACGAAAAGCTTGGTCGGGCCGATCGGCAAATACGCCACCCCGTCGGCATTGTTGAGATTGGCGAACACGGCAGCACGGTCCGATAGGAGGAAGCGGTACGGCGACTGACCGACGTCGATCACGCCCCAAGTCATGTTATTGAGGTGTTTGCCCAGCATCTCGTTGTCGAACACCTTCACGATCATGTTGACGCTGACCTTGATCGCGGTCAACGGATCGCGCACCGCAAGATATTCGTCGAAAGTCGGCGGGTCCTCGGGCTTTCTGATCGCCTCATACTGGGTTTGATAGGCATCGCCGCCTCCATCCCACACGGATTTGGCAGCAGCACGCAATTCCGGCATCGCGTCGGGATGACGCAAATGCAGTGCGATGACGAAGCGCGACCAGGCGCTGATCAATTCGGTAGTCCACGGCACCGGCGCCGCCGACAAGTGGTTTCGCAGCGCGTCCGCCGCAACGCGATCCGCATAGTTGAAGAAAACGGCCTCGAGGAAATGCGCGGCATCGGGCGGCAGTTCCGGAAACGAATACAAGTGCTGCTCGTACCCCGTCGCCCGCGGCCCGACGGGTTTCGCGATCACCTTGTCATGCTTGATCGTGTACTCGACCAGTTTGCCGCTGCCGTCAGTCCATTGCGCCAAGAAAAACGCCGGGATGAAATGATGGTCGATCGGAGCGTTCATCACGGCGGGTCACGCGGCACAAGGTCGGCGCCGAGCCGGCGCAGCTCGGTTCGCAGGAAATCCTCGTCGCAACGAGGGCCGGCGATGATCTCCCGGATCGTGTTATCGGCGAAAGCGGCCCTGAAATCGAAGTCGAGGTGCAAGTGCTGCGGAAAGGCGATCTCGGTACGATCGTCCAGGACGAATTTGCCGATCCCGAGCGCGGACAGCGAGATGCGCAGTTCGCGTTCTTCGGCGAACGGTCCTCTATCCTTCAGGTAGGTGTACATGATCGGGTTGGGCAACCGGGACTCGTTGGCGCGATGGCTCGCCCAATCGACGTAGTCGACGATGCCATAGTTCAGGTCGAAGATCTGGCAGCACCGGACGCCGTTGAATTCCAATGCGGCTCCGCCCGATAGCAGCTTGCGGTTCAGGGTGGCCCGGAGCTTGTCGAAGTCGAACACCAGGCCGACGTTGCCCCTGGCAGTGCCGCCACCGTAGGTCCACACGTGATCGGTGTCTTCGAGCGCGGCGCAGAAGGCGTACGTCCGCGATCGCGACCGGTCGTAGTAGTGGGCAGCCGAGAACCCGGGCGCCTTTGCGAAGCCCGCGGCCGCGTTGCCCGCGCGGTCGCCCGGCAATTGTTCGCCGTCGTGACAGTCGGCGTCGGGGAAGTCTTTGTAGGAATCGACGCGGTTGAAATGCAGATAGCCGCCTTCGATCGAGCGGACGCAGTTCTCCACGCTCATGACCTTGTACAGCACCTGACCGGAGGCAGGCTGCCGGAGCAGCCCGGCATGAGGTTCGATCCAACCCAGCGGAGCCAGGGCGGTAGAAGTCGGAGCGGTAGGCATGGCCGCGATGTGGGGATGGTGCCTCGGAAATCAAGCGACGGCGGTTCAGTTCGGGCTTCCGCTGGCGGCTCAATGATAGCAATTTGAGCCAGCCGCGGGTCCCACCAGGGTCTACACGGTGGTTCTCCACCACCTGCATCCGGTGGCTCTGGAAAAGCCTTTTTTTATAGGATTTTTCGCATCACGGCAAAGTCTGGCGGAGAGGGAGGGATTCCCGACCGGCGACCGCGGAAACTCCAAAAACACCGTAAAATAGGGCATTCCCGAAAACGCCGGCGAAGGTTTGCGACCACCGCCGTGTACCACCGGATCGGCCTTTCCGGCCGTCAACCTCAGCCGATTTCGAGGCGGCTCAAGACACCGGTCACGGCGCGCACGGAAGCTCTCTGTCCTTGTGTTTGCCCATCCAGACGTCTTGCTCGTTCGACGGCTTCGCCAGTTTCTTCGCGGCAAAAGCCGCCTCCGGAAGCAGGCGAAGCCCGCTGAGCACAGCCAACCGGTGAGTGCCGTCGATCGGGCTCAGGCCTTCCGGCCGGCGCATGACGACCGGCGAGACTGGGAACGAGCCGTCGTTGAGGACGTAGCGGAACAGGTTGTCCCAGCGTCGTTTCGTGGTCGGGTCGGGCTTGCCGCCCTCCATCTCCTTGCGGATGTCCATTACGTCCGCCTTCGCCTTCGGCGTGAGGCCGTCGATGCCGCAGTCCGTCTTCTCCAGCGTCCAGGTGACGTCCCGCCACCATGAGATGGGCCGCTGTCCGAGCAGCCTTCCCCAGCGGTGGTTGCCGTACGGCTCGGGCGGAGGCCATCCCATGCCGGGATCGTTGGCGAATTCGATCAACCAGGGTTCGATCACGCCGGCAGGCCAGTCCGGGAGATCCTTCTGGATGTCCGCGACGGTAATCATCGAAATGTCCTCCGATCGGTGATGGTCACGGCGTCGCTCCGGGCGGACTTCGACGAGCGCGGACCGCCTGCTCGATGCTTTGGACGAGATCCCTTATCGAGAGTCCGCCGTGTGCTGCACGAACGCCTTGGTGAAGACTTTCAGTTCCTGTCCGTCCGTGTCGGATCCGTTCCGATGCGCGCAATCGTGCCGCAGGAGATGCTGCTGCACTTGGTCGTTCGGAGCTGTTATTCTTGCGCGCCGATGTTGATCGTGGTGCCAATCTTGAGCACGCGATGAGCCAACGAGCCGGCGATGTAGGCATAGATACTCTATCGGTGGCTTCCCGAGGTTGGTTTGCGGGGTTTGGTCGCCTTGCCGGGCGCACCAAACCTGACCGCCCGTCCGACTGCCCGTCCAGGAGGGTTCGCCTCTTCGACGGGTAGCGAGAAGACGAACATGGTGTCCGATCCGGATACGGTTTCCTGGAAGGCTCCGCCGTTCGTCTCGACGATCGCGCGACAGTAACCCAGTCCGGAAGTGGTTACAGCCTGGAAAGGATCCAGATGCGGATTAACATCGGGGGTTTTCACGCGCACCGTCGTGACGAGGTTGGATCCCTTCAGCGCGCCGTGGAAATCGTACGCGCCGTGACGCGTGCCCAGGATCACCACGTGACTAAGGACCGCGCGCATCGTGTCCACGACGCCGCGCACTTTCGGCACGCTTCCGAACGATGCGGTCGCTTGGGTGCTCGGGTAGAGGTCCTTGGCCGTGCTCATGGCTTCCGCGACGATCTGGCGCGGATCGAGCCAACCCGACACGGGCTTGCCGTGATGCGTGACGAAGTGGACAGGAACCATGAGGTCGCGAACCGCCACCTGCATCGCGCCGAGATCCTTCTCGACGGCCAGCAATGCGGGCGGGACCACGTGCTCCGCGGACGCCACCCAAGCGTGCCGCACGTCGCGCACGCGTTCGTTCGACCGGGCGGCGACGGTCATGATCTCATTCCGGATGTGCGAGTTCGCGGACTGATACGCGACCAGGCAGTTCTCCGTATCCGCGAATTCGCGCCGGGCCCGCGCTTCCGCCTCCTGCGCGATCTTCAGCGCAGCCTCGACGTCGCTCATGGCTTTCATGGTGACCGAAACGTCGGATCCCAAGAGACACAAACGGCCGTCCGGCATTACCGTTTCGACGAACTGAATCCACATGACGTCGTCTATCTGCAATCGCCACGTGTCGGTGGACGCCATCCGATGCTCAAGGGCCGCCTTCGCCAGCGAAATCTTCCAATCGTCGAATGCCTGAAGCGCATGCGGCTCCTGTGCGCGCGTCAATCTGTAGAACGCCGCGTTCGCGCCGACCGGCCGTCCGTCGGCCTCCCATACCGCGATGGGGAACGGAGCTTCGTGCCACCATTCCCGCTCGGTGCCAGGGTCTTTGATATCGATGTTGAGCTTCTTGGCGACCTGGCGTCCGCGGTCGGTCAACGTGAAGCTGGCTTCCTTTCCGGAGGACGTTCGCTCGATCAGCCCCGTCCCCTGAAGCGCGCCAGTCACGCGCGACAGGTTTGACTCCCGAAGGCCCAGGATGCTCATCAGCGCGATATTGGTGATCGACTTACCTGCGCCCGCCAGCGCCGTCAGAAGCGCTTTCGTGTGTTTGCGGTTCAGAACCTCTTCGAGCGGCTGCAACTCGGCGAACCTGGCCGACTGGGAGATCAGATCGGCGAAAGCCAACATCTTCGCGGCCACGCCGCCACCCGTCTTGCCGCCTGTCAGGGCGGCGGCATGCCGGATCACGTCGAACCAGTTCGGCAGTTCGTCCCCGAACGACCGGGACGTGAGCGTGCGCCACGTGACGTCGCGCAGCGCGTCATAGACACGCTCGACGAGCGAAGGTTCTGCTGCCAGCGCAGTGCGGATCGCCATGGCGGCTTCCGCCGGCGTCGCATCGCCCCGCCCGATGCGATCGAGCGTGGTTTCGAATGTTTTGCGATCTGTGCAGGACATGACGCTTGCGTGGAGGTCCAGAGGGAACTCGTTTGAGTACGCTTTACATTGGGCCGAGTTAACGTCAAGTCAACGGTTGTAAAACGTCTCAGCCCAGAAATAGGCTCCATGCCACCGCGACACGAAGTCCATCGACCGTCCAAGCGGCCGTCAGGCCGTCCGGATTAAGGACGTAGCCGGCGGCATGCTGCAGGGGCGGATACGCCTGCTGCACCACGAAACTGCGCGTATTTCGCTCGTTGTGCAGGTCCTTTGCCGTACGGATGTGGCCGTCCATGGTAGCATCGTTGCCGCAGGACGGTACTATCACGAAATCGACGTCAAGCCAGCCGTATGGGGTATGATAGCACCTATTGCAGAAATCGAGACAGATGCCGAAGCCGAAGAGCGCCTCCTCCAAAACCAGAATGGTCAGTTCGGTTCCGTGATGGATGTCCTCGACCCGTCCGTCCTGGTCTTTGAAAGCCATCCGCTTCTTGTGACGCGCCACCTCGTCGCCGTGGCCGTCATAGATCGTCGCGATGTTGTAGCGCTTGCCGCCGTCCATCTCGTGCCATGAGCCGGCGACGACGATGCCCGGCGCTCCAGACAAGTCACCGTCGGCAAGCCAAGGCTTCGATGCAAGATGCGACTGGATGCGGTCGCGCGCGTTGGGGTCGATCATCAATTCGGGAAAGACGGTGGCGAGACACGCGTCGTCGTGCGCGGACTTGCACGCGGCGGCGATGATCGCGTCGCCGCCCGGAATCTTGACGCCCTCGATGAAGAACTTCGTCGCGGTCTCCCGGCTGTCGAAGGTTGAATCCGGAAAGAGCACCGCTCCGAACGCCGACGGCGTCCGCTTGGCTACCCGGTCGACCTTCTCGATCCGGACCTTCGCGCCGTCGACGATCGCCGGCACGAAACGAAGGCGAAGCAGGCCGCGCTGATCGAAGCTGCGCATGTCTAGGGACGGATCTTTCTTCTCCCGCCAGGCGACGCGCCCCATCGGAATCAGGTGGGCGCTGTGGCCACCGTAGTCGACGCGCCATTGTGTGGGGTCGGTGGGCCTCGATCCGAGATCGTTCTCGGTGTATTCGCGCTCCATGGCGCGGAGGCACCCGCCGAGCCGTCTCACGATCTCGTCGTATGCCTCGGTGCCGTCGAACGAGAGCCCGTAGTCGGGCGCCTGCATGTCGAGCGTGTCGGCGAACGCGAGTATCTCAGATTCCCGATAGTGGGAGTACAGGTGCTTGATGGTGGTCGAGGCCATCGCAAGCCGCGCCCATACTACCAGCATCGCCTCCCGCAGGCCGTCGTCGTCCTCGCTCCGAGGCACAGCCCCGAGTTCGCCAGGAATGCCTAAGGCATCCTTCCTCCATTGTTCGTCGCTGACCGACAAGCACCTACCCCCGGGGGATCGAATCGTGTTCGCTGGGACCGTTCGCTGTCTAGCCGAGACGCACCTGGCACGCTACTCCTACCGAGTATGCCCTCAAGACGAGTGGAGCAGGAGAACCCTTTCCGGCTTCCGCGGCGGCGGCATCAGCAGCGGAGATCGCAAGCTCGCGGCTGCTGATGCGGATCAGGCAGCCGGCGCCGGGAACGCCTCGGGGTCAAAACTCGAGGGAGGCCGATCGATGAGGGCGGCAGTGAGAACGATCCGGCCAAGGGTGCCGAAAATCCGTCTTGATCAATCCGGCGCCTCGGGCAGCGGAGCACCCCCCAGTGAAATGGGTCCAGACGGTTTCGGCGCCGGAGATTGTTTCCGTTGTGTGAGAGCAACCGGCCGACGCGGCACGACGGGCGAAGACGGAATTGCTCCGGCTTGAGTCAGGGACACCGGCGGCGCGCGTGCTGGCGCACTTTGCGATGCATCCATTCTCAACACCAAAGCAGCAAGCTGGTCAGACAATCTTTTCAGATCATCCTTTTGCGCATCCAACCTTGCGATCGCGGACAGCAAGGAATCTGTCGTCTGCTGCTTGAATGCCTCAAAATCTGCCCGACTGACGACATCTTCCCCGCGAGCGACGACCGGAACGCTGACCGGCGACTCCGCAAAAGCCACCGATCGGACCTGGTCGGCGTAATTGAGCCCCAGATAGGCTGCGCCGCTGGCCACGAAGACAAACAGAATAACCGCGATTACTATCCCGGATGAGCCGCGCCGGCGCTGCGGCGGAACTGGCCGATGCTCAGGTTCTAATTCTAAATTCAGGTCGTCGGTCACGCAAAGCCTCAGCGTCAGTTTTGGCTTTGCTGCACGACAATCGCCCTTCAAGCAAGCTGGATTTCAACAGGCCGGTTCGACCAAAACTGTTCCGGGATCCGCCAGGAGCATCCCCATTCCATATAATAGTTTAAGCCTAAAATACCTCCATAGCAGCTTTTTGAAAGATATTTTCCCAACTCTTTCGTGCTGCGCCAAGTGTTGACCGAAGGTGTCAGATGAGACCACAAATGACATGAAGGCTGCGCACGAGATACCCAAGGGCGGAGGGATGGAGGACCAGTTCGATGACAGTCGACTGAAAACTGCAAAGCTGCGTATTCGGCAAACGCCCCGTTTTTAACACCGCCGGGAAGGTTCGATGGACGGCAGCGCGAATCCGATAGCGAACGTTGTCGTCTACGAGATCGTCCGCTTGACCGCTCGAAATCGCTCTCCGCCGAGGCCTCGATCAGCGAGACTATTTCTGATCGATTTGAGATAGCGCTGTCCGCCACATTTGTCCGCGACGACTTCGATCAGTTCGACAAGGACTTCGTCGCGGCTCAGCAGATTCTCGGCTATCTCATTCACTGGGCTGATACCAGAGAGAAGTCTTGGATCAGCGCGATTTGCCTAACGCGCGGCGGCAGGGACGTCAGAAATGCTAGGTGCGATCTTCAACGCTTCGATATTCTACGAACGGGAATCGTCTCAACCTATAGCAGTTGATCGGTATCCCAAAGTTCTCCATTCATGAAAATCATGCGCTCCGAGCGGGCGAAAAGGATCAAGCCGTCGACTTCGGGCAGCGCCGACATCGCCCTACAGCTATGAAAGGCGGAGCCGCGGTTCAGCGAATGAGGCCGGCCGGCTGGCGGAGGATATAACCGGTACGACCAACCGGTGACGGAGTAGGAGGCGGCCGGCCCGGAGGTGCGGCCGGCGAGAAGTGCGCCGTCGTGGAATTCGGGATTTGCCAGAAGCGCCGTCTGATAAACGTTGCGAAACGCATCGTCCAGCAAAGCCCCCAAGGGAGCACTCGGGCTTCGCGGCATAGGTTCGGCAAAGCGCGGCAATCCAGAATCATCATGCAGGCAGATAAGCAGAGGAAACTGCGGGTTTGAGGCGTAGGCCGGCAGCAGAAAAGCGGCTACGCTTCTCAAATCGTCTCCGATAGCTACGCGAGTTTCTAAGTGCTCCATCTGCTGCGCCTCAATCTAGTCATTTACTTCGCCACACTCTGCGCGAGCTGTGGTGCGCTTCTGTACGCCGGCATGCCACTCCTTCGATCCGTCGCACTCGCTGCGATGGTCGCAGGTCTGATGCAACTTGCAACACTGGCAATCATCTTTTTTGCGTGGAAGTGGATACCCGGCTTTCCTATTCTCGTTTTCCCAAACATAGCGGGCCGGTGGCACGGCACTATCCGCTTTATCCGCGAAGGACAAGTTGCGGAAACGCCGGCGACGCTTGATATCGAACAGAATCTGAACGTCCTATCTCTTGTACTGGAAACGGACAGCGCCGAATCCGATACGATCGTCGTTTACCCGAGACGCTTAAGCAACGGTCGGCGGGAACTGCTCTACGTGTACGAAACCCGCCGCAAGGAGGGCAAGCCTCCGCCCTATTACCGCTACCGCGGAACGGCGGTCCTCCGGATCGAAAACCGGCATAACTCACTGGTGGGAACCTACTACACGGAGCAGGGCGGCACCGGCACCGTTTCCTTCGCGCGAGGCGTGGTCAATCTTCAAGATCAGCTGCCGGCCGGTTGAAGAAGACCGGCTTGAGCGGGGCGCGTGACGGGAATGCATTCAGACGGGATCGGCCGAATACATCTGATAGCTGCCTTCCGCCAATCCCAGCAGTGTCCCTTTCGCATCTTGGTCGGCAAAGTCCAACGCCAAGTCCGCCTGTTGCTCCTCCAGCTGGCCCGCATCTATCCTGAGGTACGGATCTCCCAGGTGATGACCCAGCATATAGTCGACGCGCTGTTGCTGGGAGACACGATGGTCGCGAACAACCGGCCGCGCCACATCCATTTTAGGCTGCCAGGATTGCAAGCGTCGCGATGGGGCGGCTGCGGAGCCTTCGAGGCCCCACCTGCCTACGATCAGGTCCGCGATGAAAACGGCTGCGATGCTTGCGGCGAAACTCGAATAGCAAAAGTCTGCAATCCGGACGGGAATCGCCGGCGTCCTGCAGCACGGAGATCGCCCATCCGCGCAGCGTCCGGATCGCCGGTCTTCGTTCCGTTGCCATCGGCATCGGTTCCAGCTGACTGAGAATCCATACGCCCATCGTACGTGCCCGGCTGCTAACACAGAATAGCGATTCCAAATTGCCGATGCAGCGGTTCCACGCGTTCCGACCTTCGAATCTTTTCAAGAGTTCAGGACGCCGAAGTCTTCCTTTTTAAGGGTCCCGGAAGGAATGCGTCGATTTCATCGTCGGAAAACGTAAGGTCTTCTTTATTCTTCAGGGCGTCTTGCGCCTGCCCGTAGGCTTTGCCGTCGGTATGCGGCGCCGACCGATATATTTTGTGTAACGCTTCCTGCAGATCATCGCGCCGTTGGCGAAGTTGAGTCATTGAACACGTGGGATCGCGGATGTCGGTTAGTAGGCTGAGATAGGCTTCCCGAATGTTCCAGATATCCGATGCCGCTTCCCGATGAAGTTGAGCATCCTTGCCGGGATCCAGATCCTTCACGTAGCTGTTCACGATCAACAGCGAGATTGACAACAGCGCGGTAGCGTATGGAAAGATCAAAGAACTCCGATCGAACACGACGCCGGTCGCACCGCCTGCGGTGAGCGCGGACAAGACAATCTGACACCACTTCATGATGCGCTGCCGGCGCGATCCGCGGTCCGCCATTTTTTCGTGGGTCTTGTGCGTATACGCGCAACGCCCGAAGCATTCGCGCACCTGGCTATCCAGTGCGTGCCGCTCGCCTTCAGTCGGGATAGAGGGTTCCAAAGACTTCTCTCCACTTCTGCCGCCGGGACCACTCCTGGTGGGCCAAGTCAAAATTCACCGCTTCAATAGAACGCAGCTGCGCGCTCCGGGCTTTGTGCTCAAATATACCTGTGCGACCGACGCGTGACCCGCTTCCGGGAGCGCGCCAGACCGTCTGCGTCTGCACTTGCTGCGATAGGAATTCGAAGAAGTCCCGCATCATCAGGTCGTGGTAGAGGAACGATTTATCGCGGTTTACATAGTTTTCGATGAATTGATAGGCCAAGGTGTCGATCAGCATGCCGCTCATCGGTACCGAGCAGTGCGCGCACCAGACCCGCGTCATTCGTCCTAGATATTTCAGGTTTTTGTTGGTTTCCGCGCTTCGCTTCGCGACCGCCTTTATCTCCGCGCGCGGATTGCAGACTTTCCAGCTACCGCCGTTATTTGCGTTGGGGTACGTCCAGCTGTCGGAATCCTTATTGTTGAAAACCGGAAGTATCTCGAATCTCACGCCGTCGTCGAAGGTGATGACCACGACCTGACCGTCGCCGAAACTCTCGGAGATCGGATAGGTGTTCTGTATCGACCGCTTCACCGCCTGCAGCAGCGCCGACTGGCCGTTCGTCGAGAAGGCGTGATACTTCGCATACTCGGCGTACGGCAGGATGAACGCCATGTCGAGGTCACTCAGTCCCTTCGCCGCAGTGTCCCGGCCATAGGACCCGACATACATGCTGTTTGCGGTGTCCGAAGTATTGTCGCGAAAATCGGTGTTCAACTGACGCGTGATGCGCTTGTAGCGGTAGGAAATGGAGCTGATCTTTTCCTGGGTGATCTGATAATTGTCCCGGAACGTAGCAAAGTCTTCTCCGACGCCCATCGCTACCTCCCAACAGTACGTTGCCGCGGGCCTGGCGGCCGGCGTTCGAGAATCCCGATCATTTCGTGTCTCATCCGGGCGGCTGGCCTGTCGCAAGCTGCGCCGCCGGGGGCTGCTTGGCGGCGAGTTTGGCCTGCTGAAATTCCACGTGATCGACTAGGTTGTTCGGCAAATAATCGATGGTCTCGTAAAAGTGGGGGACGCGTTCGGCGACCGCCCGTTTGTAGACCGAGGGATGCAGAACCGCCTGCGGATCGATGTGTCGGAGGCCCTTTGGCCAGCGGATTCCCCAGAGGAAGCCCGGCTCCCGCTCGTCGTGCTGCGGACCCAGCGGATCCGGACAAACTTGCAGGAGCGACGGGTTGATCTTGATGCCGTGGCCGGTCGGCCCGGTTTCGTCGGGCAGGTTCGCGGCGACGTACGTCATCCAGTCGAGGGAAATATCGGACAGCCGGGATTCGTTTTCCAGATAGCTGCCGCCGACATCCGAGTGGTTGCCGACAAACCATATTTGCTCGAGCCATTCGGGGTCGGTTTCCTTGCGTGGCGGACCCTTGTTGCTTTTGCTGCCCCACTTCACGATCGCGAAGTCCGCGCGGTTTTCGTCGATCGAGAGGGCGTGTCGGGCGTACCGGACCTCGTTGTCCAAATGGGGGTCGTAGAACTTCATCTTCGGCGACGTGAAGTGCAGCGTCTGCCAGAACGAATAATCCTTCAGCCCGGTCGCGTAGCGCAGATGGGAGATCACATACCAGATGCCGGCGCCGGCCAACGCCACGGCAACCAGCAGCCAAAACGCGGTCCAGAACGGAAGCAGGATCGACAGCAGCCAGCTCAAGAGCAGTATGAGGACAACGGCGCCGCCGAACATCCCCGCCGAAAGCGGATAGCTTCCCAAGGATGCGACGGTATCGAAGACGCCGATGAAGTATGGGTTGGCGTTCGGAAACCCCGCGGCATCGGACTTGTATTTCAGGCGAAAACGCAGCGCGATGGCCTTGCGTTGGTCGACATACTTCTCGTCTGCCGGCGAACTGACATGCTGGTAGACGTTTTTGACCGCCTCGCTCGCGATCTTCTTGACGGATTTCGCGTCTCGACGCAGTGGCGTCTTTCCGTCTCCCATCGTGGTCGGCACTCCGCACAGCGACAGCACCGCGGCAAGACATCGCACGGTATATGCTCCTCTGGAGAAGCCGATCACGAAAATTCGGTCACCGGGTTGCCACATGCTCAAGGTCGCCGCGTAGCAGTCGATGATGTTGGTGGTGATGCCCAAGCCGGTTGCGAGACTGAAGAGATTGTGCAGCCAACGATACGCCCGAATGGCGAAGAACGCGCCTTCCGGCGGCATCGAACCGAGACCGGCATCGTAGTAGGTCACCTGTTCGGAGGGATCGATGGTGGTGTCGGGACCGCAGCGCGTGGCGCGGTATAGCTTGTAGACGTTGCTGCGCCGTTCGTCCGGTCGAAGGCCACCGACCTGGCCAGTGCCGTCCGAGAATATGATGATGTTCTTCGCCATCGGTGTCTCGCTAACTCAGTCTTGCGACTGGGACTTGAGGGAATGGAATGGAGCAAATGGAAGCGTCGGTTCCTGGAAGAAATTACGCCGCAACTCCGGAAGCTGCTCGCGCGCCTCGGCAACCGCACGATCCTTCATTTCTGCAATCCTGGCCGCGTTATCCAGCGTATAGCGGCCTTCGGGCGCGACCTGATCAATGCGCCAGATCGCCTTGTGATCGTGGCCGTCGCCGGTGATGATCTTCGCGGCGCCGAGGGCGCTGTGTGACTGTCCGGCCATGAACAGGCGTGTCACCGAAGTCGCCATCGGAAGCTTGCCTTTCCACTTCGGCTGCGCTCTTACGTCGCTGGTCGTGCCGACGCTGAGAATTTTCAGGCGGTCTGCCGGCCATCCCAGCATTCCGACCGCTTCAACGGCCGCGACACCGATTGGATTGTTGGCCCACACCCCGCCGTCTACGAGTTCGACAGCCTCGTTCGTTAGATGCGGTTTTAAGAACGTTGGAGCGGCGGCCGTCGCCATTGCTGCATCGATCGCCAATTGTTTGTAGTCAGTCTCCAATCGCGGATGGTGCGCCGTCTTGTAGAGATACACCCGCTCCAGCATAGGGTGCCATGCCGGAATAACCAGGCGAGTTAGGCTTTCGCCCAGCTTGCGGTTCCCGAGCACGCCTTCCAGCGCAGTTCGGAGGTTATCCGACGAGTATTTGGATCCGAATAGGTGAAGCATGGATCGGCCACGTTGTCGCATCCACGTCTTCACCGGTCCGTGCTGTTGATCGAAGATCGCCGGTCCTTGTTCTTCGTACAGACGCAGGATATCTGCGGCCGACAGGCCAACTCCAAGTCCGATTGCGATAATGCCGCCGGTCGACGTACCAACGATAAGATCGAAATAAGAAGCGATAGGGTGTTCAAGATTTTCTTGAAGCTTTGCGAGAAACGCCGCGGGAAACACGCCACGAATTCCGCCGCCGTCGAGCGAGAGAATGCGGTACGTCGGCTGGCCGGACGGCGGGATGCTCATGATGACGCCGCCTCATCGTAAGAGCGCAGGCGTTTTGGTCGCCTAGCGGGCAGGTCGGATGCGACAGGATGTTCTCCGCCGCCTTTCCAATCGTCGGACGACAACCACTCCTCGAAATAGAACAGCCAGAGGATTGCCCAAGGCACGATGGTATTGTCGATCCTCATCCAGGCCTGCCACTCGTACGTTCTCGGCAAGTACAGGCAAAGTTGTACGGGATCCTGCTGATAAACGTGGGGAAGGCGGCGTCCGCCGGACAATAGCTTCAAGTTGGGACGCTCGACGTACACATCAGGCGTATCGCCCTGACGGTAATCGATGCGAAGGCCGTAAAACCGGCTGAGCGGTGACGGCGTGGCTTCGAAGCGCCAGACAAACGAACCAGCATGGGGGGCGCCATTTCCTCCAGCAGTGAGCGGATTAGCTTTCAGATTCACAAGTTGCTGGCTGGCCGTCAGCGGCCGGCGCTGACCGAGTCTCATGAACTGTCGCTTCCGTGGAAGGTGTTGGCCCGCACGGACGTGGAAGACGCAACCGCCGCAACGCTCAATCCCACGGCTGGCGCTGCGACAAGGCGGCCAGTGCGGCGGGCCGCCGAAACCGGTTCGGTCAGGCCGTCGAGGGCGCGAGCGGCGGGCGTCGAACCGAAGGCGGATCCCAAACGCTTCGTGAGAAGGTCAAGGCCTTCGATGTGCGTGAGGCTTTCAAGGTCAGCGAGCAATTTGGCATGCCAGGTGTAGAAGGCGTTGGCTCGACGAGGATCCGCATTCCATTTTTCCGCGAAATTCTCGTGGTCGGTAGTTTCGTTCCAGATGAACCACTGGCGCCGCCCGCTGGAAGTGTCGACCTGGATGAAGTGGGGCATGTGACGGACGACGTCGCAAAGCAGGTCCAATTCGCTGTCGTACACGGTGTTGAGCGCGCAAAACTCGTAGGCGCGTGACGCAAGCGTCGTGATGATGACCGAGATCGGCGCCAGGCTGGGATCAAGCTCCTGAAAATGGATGTCTCGATGCCGCTTCGAGAGCTGCACGGTGCGGGGCAGAATTCCCTTGAAACTGACCTGCTCCGGATAAGGCTCGACGACGGATCGCGCGCTGTCCATCGCGGCCATGCTCTTAATAAGTCGCATCTGCGGCATGATCTTGGCGCGTTCGAGGAACAGCGTCTTGTATCCTTTGGGATTCGAAGGGGTCCACGACCGCAGCGCCTTATCCGGCACCAAGACGCCGCCCTTGGGGCATCCCGGGTTGGGAATCGAAGGCGTGATATCCAAATGAAACTCGCCGGCGTAGTTGATCCGCCAGCAGCGCCCCATTTCCTCGAGAATCGGCGCGTACAAACCGTTGGAGCGAAGGCGATTGCCAATCGCAAACTTGAGGGTCGCGGGAGAGATCAGTTGATCCGGCTCAGCAACGTGGGAGACCAGGTCTACGTCATGCTCAATTCGTCCAATCGGCTTGACGGTCGTCCCGATTGCGGTGGATCCTTGCGGGTAGATCAGGACCGTATGGATCAATCTGTCTTCGGCGCCGGCGAGCCAGCGGCCGACCGCGTCATAACGAGCCTTTGCCAACTCGAACTGGCTATCTGTCAGTTCCAGCCCTTGGCACAAGCGCTCCAACACGCCGACAAGTTGAGCATTCCGCATGATCGTTCGCTGATCGGCGTACATTTCATATCTCCGGTTTCCAGCGCCAAATCACCCCTGGTCGGTGCCGCGGTTAACCTGAAAGCCCAAAAACTGGACCTCGCTATAGGAGCAGTTTAACTATCGCTACAGCGAACATGGCAGCCCGCTTGCCGGAAGTCAATGATTCGATATACTGCTGTTCCGAACAGGGAATTTGCATGCCTAAGACGTTGTCTCAGAAGATCGGTGAGCAGATTCGCAAGCTAAGGCTTGAGAAGAAGCTCACCCTGGACAAACTCGCCGAGGATGCCGGGTTGAGTAAGTCCTACCTTTGGGAGCTTGAAAATAAGAGCCCGCCCCGCCCGTCAGCGGAAAAGCTTGCCGGGATAGCCAAGGCTTTAGGTGTTACGGTCGACTACTTCATGGGCGCTGATACGCCGGAGGAATTGGAGACAGCGGAGGACAAGGCGTTCTTCCGCGAGTATCAGCAGATGAGCGCTCCCATGAAGGAAAAGCTCCGTCAGATGAAGAAACTGTTGGATAAAGACTGATGGATACGCGGGGCTGGGGCGTAGATCGGTGGGCAAACCACCTTTCTCTTTTGCTAAACGCCGCGAACCCGGCCGATCGTTACCGCTTCGATATTGGTCAGCTCGCGATCGAGGTATCTCGAACGTTTTTTCCGGATGATCCTATCACCAAGGTGATCGAGGATGACCTCGAGGGGTTCGGCGGGGCGTTGCTTCCCTCGGAGTCCGGGAAAAGGTGGGGCATTCTCTACGACCGCAATACAAGTCCACAGCGCCGTCGTTTCACGATTGGTCACGAATTGGGGCACTATCTCCTTCATCGGAAGAAGTTTCCGGAGGGCATCCGCTGCAACGAAGCAGCGGTTGACGGCCGAGTCAGCGCAGAAGTTGAACGCGAGGCTAATGCCTTCTCGGCCTCGGTCCTGATGCCTCTTGACGATTTTCGGAAGCGCATCACGCCCACAGATGTTCCAAACTTCGATGACTTGGGTGCCTGCGCGGATCGGTACGACGTTTCGCTCACCGCCGTCATCCTACGCTGGCTCCGCTACACGCAGCGTCGGTCCATCATGATTTTGTCGACTGAGGGCTATGCGAAATGGGCGTGGTCGAGCGAACCGGCCTTTAAGTCCGGCCGCTTCATAAAGACGAGCATCAGCCCGCCTTACGAAATGCCTGCCAGATCCGGTATTGCCCGTGGCGTTTCCGCAGAAGAATTGAAGGATGGTGTCGATCATCCGGCCGGAGTGTGGTTCGACGAACCCGTCCGCGAGTTATCATTCCATTCGACGTCGCAGAATTGCAGGTTCACGTTACTGCATTTGAAGAACGCCGACCGTGGGGCCTGGCATGCAGAGCAGCAAACCGAGGACACTTACGATCGCTTCATGCGGCGGTGACGAACAGTGTCGAAGTCGATTAGGCACCACCGTCTTCCCTAATCAAGGGCTACAAGGAGCCGCCGGGAAAATCCTCGTGCCTATGACGATGGTCCCGCAGATGGACGAATAGACCGATGTTGAACGTGGACCCTCCTCCTCACCGCCAATTTTGTGATACAATTTCGACGATGAAATCCGACCCTTCGCCGCTGAATTGAACCCGACGCAAGTGCAGATCGATGCGACGAAGATTTCTTGGGCCAAACGCCGGATCTACTGGCACAAAACTGACACAAGCCCAGCTTCGAAATCAAGCTAAGTGACTGGCGGGACGGGGTATTTCCAAAACCCGCCCCCTCCATTGGTAATGGAGAGGTCGACAGTTCAATCCTGTCTGGCAGCACCAGCCGTTCTCTCGCCAAAGCCCCCTAAAATCAGCAAAATTCACGTGATCGCCGGTGTCGGCCGCCCTGAAAGCATGTGACGCGTTTTCTTGACGCGAACCGGATCAAGTCCGAGGACATGCTTCGCTGGAAAACGCTCTAGCCGTCCTAGTGTCGCGGAGGTCAGAGCCATCGCAAGGTCACGACGGCGATCTGAAGGTTGAGAGCCAAGGTTGCCTGCCCGCTCCGCGGCCAATCGAACGTTTATCAGTGCATCAACCTGCCGCCTGCAACGTCGATCGTGGCGCCGGTGATCCATGAGGCACTTTCTGAGGCCAGAAAGAGTGCGGCGGCCGCAACGTCAGCCGGCGTTCCAAGCCGGGAAATCGGGTGCAGGGCAGCGATCAGCGATCTCTTCTCTTCAGGCATATGCAAAGCTGTGCGTTCGGTGAGAATAGCGGAAGGCGAGAGACAGTTGGCGCGAATATTGAAGCCGCCAACCTCCCGTGCCACATGGCGGGTCAACATGATCACGCCGGCCTTTGCAGCAGCATAGGCCGAGGAAGCTGGTGAGGAGGACCGGCCAGCGGTCGATGCCATCGTCAGAATAGAACCCGACCGCCTCACCTTCATGCCGGGAAGGAATGTCTTCAGCGTCAGAAAAGTCGCGGTAAGATTGTGATCGATGCCAGACCGCCAATCGCTTTCGGAGGTCATTTCGACTGGCGCGGGCATGGCAGTACCGCCGCCTGCGAATGCGACAAGAATGTCTATTGGCCCCAGGCGTTTTTCTGCATCACTCCGCGCACGCTCCAGCGATTCCCCATTTGTGCATTCCGCCGGGATCGCGGCCGCTTCGGCGCCTGCCCCCGTCAATTCAGCAACAACCTGGTCCAGCGCCATCTTGTTGCGTCCGCTAACGGCGACCTTGACGCCATTCTCTGCCAACCAGCGACAGGTCTCCGCGCCAATGCCACCGGATCCACCGGTGACGAACGCTATCTTTCCCTTCAGGTCGGGGTACGTCGGCTTGCTCAAGGCTGTCTCCATTTTTTTGAAAGTACGCATCGATCGACAACGACGAATCGCGATTCGATGCCGGTCATGCTGAAGCGCTTCAAAACGCAATTTTGAATGCGGCTTGGCCGCCGTAGTCGTCGCCGCCCCGTCGGCCGAAGGTGCTGCTCGCAAACACCTGAACCGACATCCGTGAATTTATCGCGCCTGATACGCCGCCTGCGACGCGCCCATAGACGCTATGGGAGTTGCCGTCGTGGATATTCAAGGTATTGACGATGATCGGAGCGGAAGTCGCACCGTATTGGATAAGCCGGCTATCGCCCAAAACATCGCTCTCGGCGGTCAAGTTGATGAACGGCTCCAATCCGAACGCAGGCAACGTGCCAGGAAAGCGGAACTGCGCACCAGCGCTGGCAACGAGCGCTTCCTTGGTCTGCTTGCCTACGCTGAGCGTCAGCGCGGCGTCGCCGCTCTCGGTGTAGTTATCGACCCGGGCGCGCCCATAAATCAGTCCGGCGATCGGTCCGGCGCGAACCCCGGAGAAATCGAACAGCTTGCCGACCTTGCCGCCGACGGCGAGGGTACTGCCGTCCGGGCTCGACGAGATGGGGTCGAATACTCCCGGCCGGGTGTTGTGATAATTCTGGAAGCCGACGATGCCGATGCCCTGCGCGAAGAAGTTGGCACTGGTCCAGCCGCCGTATAGGCCAAATTGATAGGAGTCGGTTTCAGTTTTGGTTCGTCCGTCACCCAGCGCAATCGTTGGCTTGGAATAGTTGAAGGCTGCACCGACAATTGCATTGGCGCTCAGTCTATATTCCGCGCCGACCGAACCACCGAAGGATGTGAATTTGTAACCCGATGCGGTCGTGGTGCTTTGCTGTTCGCCGCCGCCGCCATCGACCGAAATGTAGACCGAGAGAGGCGAGCCGACCGGTGGCTGTACCGGCGGAGCCTTGGCGAGGCGCGACGGGTCGTACGCCATCGCCTGCCGAAAACCCCCGCTCTGGGCGGTGCCGCCAAACATGTCGAGGCGGCCAAACAACGATTGCGCGAATGACATCTCGGCGATCGCGCCGGTTTCCGCCTGCGGCCCAAATGTCAGTGGGGCGTTCAGTCGATTGACGATGTACTCACCGACTACCGCGAAGCCATGGGACGTAAGGTGAGTGCTATCGATATAAAAGAGGTATTTGGCTTGCTCCGTGCTGTTGCCGTAGCACGCCATCGTACAGGCCCCAGCGCTGGCAAAGCCATATGCTGCCGGGTTCGAGCGGATTTTATCCAGGATAAGGCTGACGTCGAGATACTCGACCCGGACGCCGGCGGCCGCGACGGAGGATAGGCCCGATTGTATGATCGAGTTGGCGGTCCGGTTGAATGCCGAGGCGATCGGGGCATGCACAGGATCAGCCGTAGCCAGCGGAAACGTGCCGGTGTCTAGCGCAGTGAATACGATGTTGCGAGCTCCGGCCGCCACCAACGCGTTGATCCCGATCAACGTTTGGGTGGCGGCATAACCCGCTGCCGCAGCCACGCCGGCCATCGTTCTACCGATCCCGCTCGGGAAAAAGCCTCCCGGCGGCGACGCATATTGGAGCGCGTCGTTTGCAGTCACATTCAGAAGGACCAGATCGGTGGAGGCAATTCGCAAGCCCCCCGAACCGGCGAAAAGTCCCCATTGTTGCGCAAACCCCGGCTGGCCCGGTTGCGCATTGGTGTTGTCGGTCTTCGCGCCGCCATAGGCAAAGTTCAATTGATTTGCTTGCGCGATGCCCAGCAGACCCGAAACCGTATCGACATAGTTGGTTCCGCCGCTGAAGCGTCCGGTCGAATAGAGGCCAACATAGTAGGCCAGATAAGCAAACTTGACGGGATCCGACTTGTACAGGTCGACCAGCGGTTTGATGGCGTTCCCGGTATCGGGAAAGCTGTCGCCGAACGCCACCGTCCTCGTGAATGCAGTCTGAGCTTTGGCGGGCTCAAGACGAAATGCTGCCGATGCCACCAGAAATACGACGATGGTCACTCCGCAAACGCGCGGTGTGATGATTTTACCCCGAGCCATAATTTTCCCCACCCTGTTCGTTGGCGTTTCAAACAGCGGGGATCATGATATTTGATATACAGTATGTCCAGTTAATTATTTAGCAGTATTTCGTCTTAGACGTGAGAATTCTCAGTAAATCAGATCAAAGTTAGACAATATGTCTAGTAAATTTGGACGACGATGAGCGCGCCCACCACAGGGGTTCGCGAGGATGCGCATCGGCCCAAGAGGCGACCAGTTGCGGCGTTGACTGAAAGATCGACCTACTTTTTTCGTCGAGGATTGGCCAAAACCGGGGAGTCTTCATCGTTTCGAAGCGGCTTTGACTTGGCGAAGCAGAGCGACCGGATAACGGCCTCGACCAGTTCGAGCATTAGCGCTTCCACCTCGGCTTCCGAGCGTTCGGTCGCTATCAATTGACCAATAAATTCGTAGCTCGTCATTCCGTGAAGCGCATCGATTAGATCGTCGGCGCGATCGAGCGTCAGTTTCTGAGCAAGGCGACCAACAATGACGGTTATACCGCGGCGGCGGCGCTCCGATCGAGCCGTCAATCGCGCTCCCGCTTCGTCGTCCGCTAATTCACGCGAGAGGCGCGGCCAAACTTCTCTCTGCGCGATCCAAAACCTGACAAAAACGGAAGTAAATTTCTTCAGCGCCTCCACAGGATCTGGTTCCGTGAAGGCCTCAGGCAAAACGCCCAATCCCCCTTCGTTGGCGATCGTGTCGAAGACGGCTTCGAGCAGACTCCCCCGGCTCTCGAACTGCAAATAGACCGTCGCGCGCGCCACGCCGGCCTTTTTTGCCACCGCGTCCATCGAAAACGGCGTCCGATGACCGCGTTCGCTCAATATCTTCCGAGCTGCCGCAATTAATTGAGAGCGGGTATTTTCGGCTTCCGCCTTCCTGCCGCTGTTGTCGTAGATCCGCTTAGCCATATGCGACGTCGTTCATCGTCAAACCTTCGAGTTGGGAAAAACCGCCCGCGGCAATGTCTCGGTTGCGATCTTCGACGATTCTGGCGGCCGACTAAATATATAGCACACCTTGCCACGGGGCGGCGGATCCGGTCATCCGGCAGAGCGCACTATGGCAAGTGATTGTCAGGACGGGATTTTTTCAAAACCCGAGCACTCCATTGGTAATGGAGAGGTCGATGGTTCAATCCTGTCCGGCAGTACCCGTTTTTCCCATTAAGATCGACGGGCGGGATCGGCAACGGCTGAGCAAGCATTTCACCGTCGGTGGCCGCTTAGCCCGAGCCCTGCGCACTCGAGCAACTTTTCCCGGCCGATCGTGAACCAGACCGGCAAATCCCGCTACCATAGTCCTGGATAGCAATTTCGCTCCAGGAGACCGCATGAGCCGCACGACATGGAGACTTTGGAGCGCGCTTGCTGCCGCCATGACGCTCCTGAGCCACGCCGCTGCCGCCGAGCCGTGCTACGATCTGCCAGACCCCGACGCCAGGATCGCCGCCTGTACCCAGGGTATCAATTCGGGGAAATTGACTGGAGCCCAGCAGGCCATCGGCTACAGCAACCGGGGCGTCGCCTATCACCAGAAGGGCGACACCGACCGCGCCATTGCCGACTTCAATGAGGCGATCCGGCTCGATCCCACCTTCGCCCCGTCTTTCTTCAACCGGGGCCTCACCTGGCGCGACAAACACGAATCCGACCGCGCTATCGCCGACTACAACGAGGCCATGCGGCTCGGTATCAAGGACAGCGGGATCTTCAACAGCCGGGGGATCTCCTGGTTCGACAAGGGCGACACCGACCGCGCCATCGCCGACTTCACCGAAGCGGTCCGGCTCGATCCCAAAAACGTCACGGCAATCGGCAATCGCGGTGCCGCCTACCACCAGAAGGGCGACAACGACCACGCCATCGCCGACTACAGCGAGGTGATCCGGCTCAATCCCCGGGACGCCGCGACCTTTTTCAAGCGCGGTAAGGCCTACGGCGACAAGGGCGACAACGACCGTGCCATCGCCGACTACAGTGCGGCGATCCGGCTCGATCCCAGGGACGCCACCGCCTTCTTCAATCGAGGCCTCGCCTACAGCGACATGGGCGACAACGATCGCGCCATCGCCGACTTCAGTGCGGCGATCCGGCTCGATCCCAAGGACGCCACGAACTTCAACAGTCGGGGCATCGCCTATAGCGACAAGGGCGACGACGATCGCGCCATCGCCGACTTCAATGAGGCGATCCGGCTCGATCCCAAATATCTCAATGCCTTCACCAACCGAGGCATCGCCTTTAGCGGCAAGGGCGACAGCGACCGCGCCATCGCCGACTTCGACGCGGCGATCCGGATCAATCCCAAATTGGCCGTTGCCTTCAGCAGCCGAGGCAGCGCCTATAGCGACAAGGGCGACAATGACCGCGCCATCGCCGACTACACCGAAGCGATCCGGCTCGATACCAAACGCGTCAAGGCGTTCTACAACCGAGGCATCGCCTGGCTCGACAACGGCGACGGCGACCGCGCCATTGCCGACTTCACCGAGGTGATCCGGCTCACTCCCAAAGACGTCGATGGCTTCAACAACCGGGGTCTCGCCTATCGTTTCAAGGGCGAAAATGACCGCGCCATCGCCGACTACAATGCGGCGATCGGGCTCGATCCAAAATCCACCACGGCCCTGGTCGGCCGAGGTACCGCCTACCAGGGCAAGGGCGACAACGACCGTGCCATTGTCGACTACACTGAGGCGGTTCGGCTCGATCCGAAATCCGCCGCGGCCTATTTTGCGCGCGGGCGTTCCTATCTCTTTACCGGCTCGGCCGACAAGGCACTGACCGATCTCAATCAGGCCAGCGCGCAGGCGCCGAAAAATGCCTATATCGCCCTGTGGGCCGATATCGCCGGCCAGCGCAACAAGCTCCCGAGCCGTCTGGCGCAAACCGGTTCGAAGATCGACATGACCGTCTGGCCGGCGCCGGTCATCAAATTGTTCATGGACCAGATGACGCCTGCTGCGGTACTTGCTGCGGCTGATGATCCGGATGCCATCAAAAAGTTGGGCCAGATCTGCGAGGCAAATTTCTACAGCGCCGAGCTTGCGCTGGCCAAGGGGGCGAAGGACGAAGCCATTCGTCAGTTTCGTTTGGCGGCAAGCGATTGCCCGCACGGTTTTACCGAGCGGGACGCCGCCAATGCCGAACTGAAGATGCTTGGCGCAATCCCATGAGCAGGTTTGGCTCCAATGCTCTTGCTGCGGGCTACTCCTTTTCCTTGGCAAATCCGGCAACGGCCTTGACGACTGGCGAACGCCATCGCTCGCTGGTCGTCAGCATCCAGCACTCGTATTGAAAATCCGAATCGAGCGCCAGTTCCACCAGATCGCCCTGCTTCAATTCGCTGTCGAATACGAAGCGCGGGCCGCGAGCGACATGATCGGTTTCGAGCGCCATCCGCCTGATCAGGTCGTAGTCGTCGGACAAGAAAGCTTCGAGGTTACGTTTCTGCTGGGCGTTGACGACGCCGAGCCAGGATCTGAAATCTGGCGTCAGGCCGGCGCTCGCCAGCGGCAAGCGCATGAACGCGAGCGGTGACAGCGGAGCCGCCTTCAGCGCCGGATGATCCCGCCGCGCGACGACCGTGTAGCTATCCTCGAAAACCTTGACGCGGATGAAGTCGTCTTCCAGCGTCGTGAGTTGCTGGTTGCAGAACACCAGGTCGAAGGTCCCGGCGCGCAAGGCGCGCATCATCAGGTTCGGCCCGGCATAGCGCGTCACGAATTGAAGCCGCGGAAACGCACGGGCCGCCTTCTGGATGACCTTCGGCAGCGGATACAGCCGCGTCGCGGGCCCGACCCCGATTCGTAACAGTCCAGCTTCGCCCTTCGCCATCTGCTCCAGTTCACGGCCGAGCGTGCTGACATTCTGCAGCAGGCCCAGGGCCTGGTCGGCGACGAACTGGCCATAGACGGTCGGACGCGCGTTGACATTGGAGCGCTCGAACAGCTGCACACCAAGCTTTGCTTCAAGCCGGCCGATGCTCTTGCTCAGCGTCGGCTGCGCGATCCCCAGGGCTTTCGCGGCTCCGCTGAAACTGCCCGCGCGGCAAATGGCGACGATCTGTTCGAGATGATGCAGCTCCATCCCGTGACCTTAGCAGACGCCGGGGTTGCGGCTAAGGCCCGGATCGCCTGATCCTGATCGGGATCACGACGAGGGCGCTCAACAGCAGCGATACGCCCCCGACCGCCAGCGCCATCGAGAAGCTGCCGGTCTGGGTCTTAACGACACCGAAGAAGTAGGGACCAACGGTGCCGCCGAGATTGCCGACGCCATTGATCAGGCCGATCCCGACCCCCACGACGCGCGCCGGCAACACCTCGCTGGGCAGGGTCCAGAACGGACCAAAGCGGCCGGTGAAGACGCCGATCCCGATCGACAGGCAGATCACGGTCGCCAGCGTGCCGCCATCTGTCAATTGCAGAACCAGGAGCGGGACGCCCGCAGCCGCGGTCATGACAATCATGTGCCATTTGCGCTCGCGCAGCCGGTCGGAACTGGCCGCGACTCCCAGCATCAAGGTGATCCCGAGCACGGAAGGGAGCGTGGCGAGCAGGCCGACCATTCCGATCGAGAGCCCGGTTTCCTTCAGTACCGTCGGGAACCAGAAATTGACGCCCCATTCGGCCATCAGCGCGAGAAAATTGTAGAGCGCGAGCAGCAGCACACTCGGATGCCACAGCGTCGAGAGCCAGTGACCGGATATCTTGACGGCGGCCTCTTCCTCGCGCGCAAGCTCCGTGACCAGCCGGGCCCGCTCATCTTCCGCAAGCCATTTCGCGTCCTGCGGACGATCGTCGATCGCCCACCACCATATCACCGCCCAGATCAGGCTCGGCATCGCCTCGATCACGAACATCCATCGCCAGGACAGGTAGGTGAGAATCAAACCCGAGACCGGTCCCGCGATCATCGGCGCGATCGGGAATGTCAGCAGGAAGAGCGCATTGGCGCGGGCGCGCTCGGCCTTGGTGAACCAGTTCCGGATCAGGACCAGCGTGCAGGTGAGCACGCCGCCCTCGGACAGGCCGAGTGCGAAGCGGTTGATCGACAGTTCAAGCGGCGTGTTCACGAACGCGGTGGTGAGCGAGATCAAACTCCACAGCAGCATCTGGCCGAACAGAACCCGTTTCGGGCTCCAGATCGACGCAAGGCGTCCCGCCGGAATCTGCAGGATGATATAGCCCCAGAAGAACAGGCTGGTGGCGAGGCCGAGCGCCGCCGGCGTGAGGCCGAGGTCGTCCCGGACGAAAGGTGCGGCCATCGACAGGTTGGTCCGGTCGACAAAGGCCATCACATACATCACAAAGGCGACGCCGAGGATGCGCACCCAGCGATTATTCACGATCAGCGCCCGCAGGTTTCGCCTCGCGGGCAACGAGCTGTCAACAGCGACCAGGGAATGCGGCTGATCGAAGCCCGGCGCCGCGCTTTCGCTCACGAGATCAGTCCGATCGGGACCGGCGTGTACATTTTTTTGGTCGGCAGGTTCGCCATCACCTGATCGGGGCCGCCCTTGCTCTCGATCAGCGCGCGCTGCGCCTCGTTCGCGCGCCGGTCCGCGTCTTCAGGATCGACGATGCCGCGCAGCATCGTCTCGAGCTGCTTCATCGTCGCGTCATATTCCGGAAGCTGCGCAAGATTGCGGCTCTCCTCCGGATCGGCTTCGAGGTCGAACAGTTCGGGCGCGAAGCCAACGTAGTAGATGTATTTGAACCGCCCCTTGCGCAGCATGTAGGACGCCGAGGGCGAGGCGGCAGCATGATATTCCGAGAAGGCGAGACGCTCCCGATCGTCGGCCCTGGCGGCAAGATCGAACAGCGAATGGCCGGGGACGCCATCCGCATCGGCCGACAGCCCGACGCCATCGAGCACCGTCGGGTAGGCATCCACGAGCGAGGCCGGCGTCGCGCAAGTCTTGCCGGCGGGCACGCCCTGGCCGGCGACGATCATGGGGATCGCGACTGCCTCCTGGTAATGGTTCGACTTGCCCCAAACCCCGCGCACGCCGGCGTTCTCGCCATGGTCTGAGGTGTAGAGGATGCGCGTGGTGTCGCGCAGGCCGGATTCGTCGAGCGCGGACAACACGCGGGCGACCTGGGCGTCCATGAAACTGATCAGCCCGAGATAGGCGGCCAGCGCCTTGCGCTGGTCCTGCGGGCTCGGTGCGCCACCCGCAAGCAGATCCGCGAGCCACGGATGCGGCACATAGCCGGAGCCGGGTCCGTATTTCGGATCGGGCATCTGATCGACCGGATAGAGATCGAAAAACTCTTTCGGTGCCACCAGCGGATAATGCGGCGTCACGAAACTGACGAACAGCACCCAGGGTGTCGGCGCCGTCGCGGCATTGCGTAGCCATTGCACGGCAGTATCGGCGACGCGCCGGTCGTACAGCGTATACTCGCTCTCGCCGACACTGGCGGCTTCGGCGATCGCTGAACGCTTGCGCGGCGGGGCTACGAAATCCGGAAACTGCTTGCGGATCGACAACTGGATCATGCCGACGCCGCCGGTGATGTGCATCGGAATGTGTTGCTTGTCGAAGCCGGTCGGATCTTCCTCGAGCCGGTAGTGCAGCTTGCCGATCGACTCGGCGCGAATGCCGGCTTCCTGCAGTCTGTGGCCCCAACTCGGCACCCGCCCGTCATAGGCGATCGAGTTGTCCCAATATTCGATATCATGGATGTAGCGACCGGTCGCGAAGCTGGCCCGCGCGGGCACACAGATCGGACACGTGGTGTAGGCATCGTCAAATCGCGTTCCGCGAGCTGCCAGCGCATCCAGGTTTGGCGTTTTGGCCAGCGGATGGCCGGCACAACCCATCATCCGGGCGTTGTGCTCGTCGGACATCAAAATGAGCAGGTTCTGAGGCGTCACGTTCCGGCCCTCCCATCGTTTTTGACGTGCGCTCATCGAACGAAGGCGCACGAAATTTTCTTGACGATGCCAGAGCCGGCCGAGCCGGAGTACAGACAATTCTTAACGATAGCCATAGCCGCAGGCTATGGGGACCCGGGGCTTCCCTTGCCCGGCTTCACGCCACCAGCGCCACGTTCCTGAATGCCTTGACCAGCGAGTTTTCCAGCTTGCCGTCCATGCCGCACAGGATCTGGTAGGCGGTATGCCGGGGCATCGGCGCCCGATACGGCCGTGCCTCGATCAGGGCGGCGAAGATGTCCGAGATGGTCAACAGTCTCACCAGATCGGAAATTTTTGACGACGTCAGTCCGTCCGGGTAGCCGGTGCCATCGAGATATTCGTGGTGGTGTCTGACGCCATCGAGGATCTCAGGCGTCATGCCCGAAATATCTTTCAGCAGGTCGTATCCGGTCCCGGGATGACGCTTCATGATCTCGTCTTCACCGGCGTCGAGGCGTCCCGGCTTGTCCAGTATCGACAGCGGAATACAGGCCTTGCCGATGTCGTGGAGCGTTGCCGCAATCCCGAGCCGCGACACGTCGACGCCGGAAAATCCGATTTCGATTCCAAACCCCACGGCAACACCGGTGACCAGCAGGCAATGCTGGAACGTACCTTCGTGATAGCGGCGCACCTCGTCGAGAAAGCAGGTGAGCCCGCTGCGCTGCACACGATCGATGATCTGCGAAGTGGCGCGCGTGGCATCCGAAAGACTGATCGGCTTGCCGGCCCGCACGGCCAGGAACATCGAAGCGAATGCGGCTGCGCAATCGGTCAGCGCGGATGGGACCGCCAGGTCGCGCTGTCCGGCCTTTTGCGCCTCCTCGATATGCGCGATCCGGAAGACGGCTTCCTTGGTCGAGGAAATCACGGCTGTGGCCCCGAGCGCGCGGGCTTGCGCAACCATCGAGCCGACCTGGTTGTGCACGACAAACAACTTGTGGCAGGTGCCGCTCAGTGGCCGCAGGACGAGCCGGACCTGCTCGATACGACAAGCCTGCCGCAGATCCACATCCACGACGAACACGCCATCCGCCCCGATTTGAGCGTCGCAGCCTCCAAGCACGCAGGCGACCAGTTCATGCCGCGGGTCAAGCATGGCGCGGACAGCGGGTAACTTCGTCGGTTCATCCGTTATGAAGTGGACGAGCATGTCAAAATCCCGCCGTTAAATTTGAGCGGTGGCAAAATAAATCAATTCAAAAACAGACCTCGTATTGTACCGGTCAACACTACCTTGCCGTTAAGTTACGGGTCCGTACTACTACGGTCCCCCCTGCGTCGCAGCGCCGCGGCAGGCCATGCCGCCGCGGCGCCGCCCGTATCGAAAAACACAGGAATTTCAGTTGAATCTGGCAGCGCGCGCTCGCAGAAATAAAGTGTTAACGGAGACAGGGATGGGCGGAGAATTCCAGTATCGGAGTTTGGCTGACTTCGCGGGTTCCCGCCGCGAATGGGCGCCGCACGTGCTTGGCCTGATTGCTTGCCTCCTCACGTCCGCCCCGGCTTTCGCGCAGGCCGATCTCGCCGACGCGCCGCCAAAGCTCGCCTTGCAGGTCGCGGCCGCTTCGCTCGGCGACGCCTGCCGCCGTGTCGAAACCACCGATCCCGCCGCGCTGGCGCAGGTCTCGCTGCACCGGACCTTCCACGACGATTTCGACGCCCATCCGCTGTCCAGCGACCGCTGGATCCCGCACTACGCCGGCGGCGCCGCGTGGCCGGAAGCGCGGTATTGGGGCGGCGAGGGTTCCGACTTCCGGCGCAAGGACACCTGGAACGGCGAACAGCAGATCTATGTCGATCCGCGGTACGGCGGACGCGACGCGACCCCGCTGGGGCTCGACCCGTTCAGGGTGCACGACGGCGTTCTCTCGATCATCGCCAGCCGCACGCCGGCGGCGCTGAAGCCGGTGCTGTTCAACAACGAATATGTGTCGGGCATCCTGACGACCCAGAGCCGTTTTTCGCAGAAGCACGGCTATTTCGAAATCCGCTCGAAAATACCGGCCGGCGTCGGGGTGTGGCCGGCGTTTTGGCTGCTCGCCGATGACGGCGGCTGGCCGCCGGAGATCGACGTGCTGGAGGGCCGCGGGCCGAAGTCGAACAACCTGGTGATGACGACGCATTGGCGGATACCGGAGACGCAGCGCGTGTTCTCCTGCGGCTTCGACTTCGCGGTCGCCGACACGTCGACCGCGTTCCACAATTACGGTGTGCTGTGGCAGCCGGACCGCATCACCTATTTCATCGACCGCAAGCCGGTATCAGAGATCAAGACCCCGGTCGGTTTCGACGATCCGATGTACATGATCGTCAACCTGGCGATGGGTTCGAACCATTTTCCCGGCGTGGGTTTCGTCGACAGCGAGTCGCCTGTTGCGGTCACGTTCGAGATCGACAGGATTTCCGCCTACCAGATCGACGAACGTTGACGGAGAAATCATGTTCGGAAAATTCTCGCGACGGCAGTTCGGCAAACTTGCCGGCCTTTCCGCGCTCGGGGCAGCGACCGCGGGTAACGCAGCGAAGAGCCAGCCGGCGCCGGCGGTGGACCGCCATGCGCCCGCGAGCTTCCCGAAGGATTTTCTCTGGGGCACCGCGACGTCGGCCTATCAGATCGAAGGTGCCGTCAACGAGGACGGCCGCGGCCGCTCGATCTGGGACACCTTTGCGCACACGCCGGGCAAGATCGAGGATCACACCACCGCCGACCGCGCCAACGATCACTATCACCGCTACAAGGAGGACGTCGGCCTGATCAAGGCGCTCGGGGTCAAGGCTTACCGGTTCTCGATCGCCTGGCCGCGGATATTTCCCGATGGCACCGGCGCGCCCAACCCCAAAGGCCTCGACTTCTACAACCGCCTGATCGACGAACTGCTGGCCAGGGGCATCGAGCCTTACGCGACGCTGTATCACTGGGACCTGCCGCAGGCGCTCGAGGACCGGGTAGGCGGCTGGCGATCCAGCGATACCTCGAAAGCGTTCGCGGATTATGCGGGCTATGTGGCGGAGCGCGTGAGCGACCGCGTCAAAAACATTTTTACGCTCAACGAAGCCGGGCGTTTCCTCAACTTCGGTTACGGATGGGGCATCGACGCGCCCGGTCTCAAATTGCCGACAAGCGAGCTAAACCAGGCGCGGCATCACGTAGCCCTGGGGCATGGCCTTGCGGTGCAGGCGATTCGCGCCAAGGCGCGCCCCGGCACCAAGGTCGGCCCGGCCGAGAATATCGCAGCCTGCGTGCCCGCCTTCGACACGCCGGACAATGTCCGCGCCGCCGAGATGGCGACGCGCGAACTGAATGCGGGCCTGCTCGGGGTGATGCTGGAGGGCAAATACACCGACGGCTTCCTCGAATATTCCGGCAAGGACGCCCCGAAATTCACTGCCGAGGAACTGAAGATCATCGGCGCCAAGAACGATTTCGTCGGGCTCAATATCTACGCGCCGCAATTCTATATCGCAGCGTCAGACCAAAAACCCGGCTGGAAGGTGCTGCCCTTCCCCGCCTCGTTTCCGCACATGAATTCGGAGTGGTTGCGGGTCGGGCCGGAAGTGATCTATTGGGCGCCGCGGCTGGCGGCAAAAATCTGGAACATCGACACCATCTACATCAGCGAGAACGGCACCTCGTCGGAAGACAAGATCGCCGCCGACGGCCAGGTCTACGACCTCGATCGCATCATGTTCCTGCGCAACTACCTGCGCCAGTTGCAGCGCGCGACCGCCGAGGGCGTGCCGGTGCGCGGCTATTTCCTGTGGAGCCTGATGGACAATTTCGAATGGATCTTCGGTTTCGAAAAACGCTTCGGGCTGTACCACGTCGATTTCGAGACGCAGAAGCGGACCGCCAAGCTGAGTGCCGCGTTTTACCGCGAAGTGGTGGCGCAAAACGCGATCGGCGCCTGAGCGGCAGTCATCATCAAGATCAAGTCAGAGTCAGTCGTTGGCTGCGAATTGAGCGATCGACCGCGTTTTAACACCGGTCGCCACAGTGGCGGCGGGTTCCTGCGCCAGTCTCCGCGATGATTCGTGACTGACAAAGACACCTGCTGCCGTGACCATCACCACAACGTAAAGAACGAACATACCGCCGACCAGTCGCCAGTAGATCCGGCCATCGTCGGGCGTCAGGCTTTGGATGAGCGAGCGCATGGTTGCCTCCTCAAGAAGCGAATGCGTTGCGTATAGCTCGCTCCCCGCGCGGCGTGTGTGACGCAGTTCACAGAGACTTTTCGAAACGGAGCGACCGTGACCGGCCCGGAATTGAAGAAACTGCGCGAACATCTCGGCGAGGCCATCGGCCGCAAGCTGACGGTAGCCGACATGGCCAAACTCTGCGGGTTGCCGGAAGAGGACGGCGCCAGCACCATCCGCAAATGGGAGGTCTCAGGTCCGATCGGCCCGGTGGCCGAACTGCTACGGATCCTGGCGATGGCCAGCGACCATTATCCGATCCTCGAAATGTTCAACGTGTTCGACCGTCACGACGTCGCGGTCAAGGACCGCCCCGCCCGCCGGCAGGCGTTCCGCGAGCAGATGCGCGGCGACGTGCTGCGGCGGATTGGTTAAGCGAAGCTTGCCGGGCGGCCGTTGGGGCTCCGAAAATTAAGCCTTTCTTCAGCTTTGATTAGGCCCCTGTTAAGCACGAAAAACGTTTATCCGCCAATGGGTTGGGTTGCCATCCACTGTGTCCGGCGAGTGACAGCATTTTATTCAAAAGCTGTCTAAGTGCCGGCCATGGACGACGCCGGCACGCGGTGTCCCCCAACCATTTCGGAGACCAACACCATGAAGAAGTTCCTGCTCGCCACCGTCGCCCTCGCAGCGTTCGCCGCTCCGGCCCTCGGCGCCGATCTCGGCGCCCGCCCCTACAATTACAACAAGGCGCCGGCCTATGCCGCGCCGCTCTATAACTGGACCGGCTTCTATATCGGCGGCCATGTCGGCGGCGCGTTCGCCGGCAGCAACAATTTCAACGGCCTGGTTCTGAGCGACTACAGCGCCCGCTTCCTCGGCGGCTTGCAGGCCGGCGCCGACTACCAGTTCGCGCCCAACTGGGTTCTCGGTGTCGAAGGCCAGTATAGCTGGCTCAGCGGAAACTTCGTCAACGCCACCTTCCCGGGCGGCGCCATCTACAACAACAACCAGCGCGGCCTCGGCTCGATCACCGGCCGCGTCGGTTACACCTGGGGTCCGGGCCTAGTCTATGTCAAAGGCGGTTACGCCTATTCCGACAACCGTGACACCCTGACCTTCGCAGGCGCGCCGGTCGCCTTCACCCTCGATAAGAACCACAGCAACGGCTACACCGTCGGCGCCGGCCTCGAATACATGTTCGCCCCGAACTGGTCGGCCAAGGCCGAGTACATGTATTACGACTTCGGCAGCACCCGTTTCGTGACGCCTGGCGTGCTGGCGCCGTTCGGCAGCTGGCGCAATGACGAGCACACGCTGAAAGTCGGCGTCAACTACCGCTTCAACCTCGGCGGCCCGGTGGTCGCCCGCTACTGATCGCTTTCAGCGGGAAGTTGCACGAGAGAATACGAAAGGCCGGCTTCATGCCGGCCTTTTTGCCGTCGCATATGGCTGTCCCAAGGCGTTTTCCGGCTCACGGGAATCTCGTCAAATCAACCGTTAACGCAGAAAAAATCGCAGACCGACCCGTGGTTTTCCCGAGTTGTTAACCGGGTACCTTGATACTGCCGCGCGAGGAAACATCCCAAGGTAGCGTTAAGCGGGGGCGGCGGACACATGACGTTCAAGATCGGCAAATTCAAACTCAAGGGTTTCAGCTTTCCGCGGTTCGGCGTCAGAGGCAGCCTGTTCGTCGCCTTCGGCGTCATCGCCGGCATGGCGATCGTCATCAGCGCCGGCGCAGGCCTCGAACTCGGACGTCTCGGCGTGACCATGGTCGACCTGAGCGGACGGGACATCCCCCGCCTCGCCGCCAGCCTGCAGCTTTCGGCGCAGAGCGCGAGCCTTGCCAGCCAGGGGCCGGCGCTGCTCGCCGCGCGCAGCGAAGAAGCGCTGAACGAACGCTCCAAGAAGATGAAGGAAACCCAGACGCTGGCGCTGCAGAAGCTCGGCGAGATCATCGAACTCGGCGCCGACAAGAACGTCGTCGCGGCGCTCAACGAGACCGTCAAGAACATCGACGACATGATCAAGAGCCTGGGCTCGGCCGCGCGCGAGCGGCTCGACGTCGGCGCCCTGCACGACAAGCAATACGCCGCCTTGCGCAAGGCGCAGGCCGATTTCGTCGCCACCTCGGCGCCGGCGATGATGGACGCGCAGGCGCAGATCAATGCGATCCTGGGCGCCGCCAACCTGTCGCCCGACGACGCCAGCGAGGCGGCGCGCAACGTCGAACTGCTCGGCAACGTGATCGCCTCTACCAACCTGATGGCCTCGGACATGACGGCGGCGCTGTCGGCCAACAACAGCGACACGCTGGAAGCCATCGAAAAGGAATTCAAGGAGACGCAGGCGCGCGTCAAATCCAACCTCGAGACCCTGCCCAAGAACGCCAGCACCAAGGCGCTGACCGAGGCGGCGATGAAACTGCTGTCGCTCGGCGAGGGCAAGACCCGCGTCTTCAAGATCCGCCAGCAGGAACTCGACTCCAGCGACTACGGCGAGACCATTCTGGAGGAAACCCGCAAGCTCAATGTCGGCCTCGGCATCAGCGTGCAGCAACTGGTCGACGGCGTCCGCAAGGAAACCGACACCTCGACTTGGCAGGCGCGCCAGGAGATTTCGCTGGCGACCATGGTCATGCTCGGGGCAGGCGTGCTGACGCTGATCGGCTCGATCCTGTTCGTCTGGCTCTATGTCGGCCGCAGCATCCTGCGCCGGATCCGCAGCCTGCAGCGTTCGATGCAGCAGCTGTCGAGCGGCGACCTCGACTCCGAGATCTACCAGAGCCACCAGAAGGACGAGATCGCGGCGATGGCCGACTCGCTGCTGGTGTTCCGCGACAGCATGATCCAGAGCCGCGCGCTCTCGGCCGACCAGGACAAGGACCGCATCGCCAAGTCCGAACGCGCCACCCGCATGGAAGCGCGCATCGTCGAATTCGAAACCACCGTTCGCTCGGCGCTCGACAGCCTGCAGTCGGCGGCGGGCTCTATGCAGACCACCGCGCAGAGCATGTCGACGACCGCGGATCAATCCAGCGCACTGGTCAACGCGGTGGCTTCGGCCGCCGAGGAAACCTCGGTCAACGTGCAGACCGTATCCTCGGGCACCGAACAACTGTCGTCTTCGATCGAGGAGATCAGCCGTCAGGTCGTCACCTCGGCGGAAATCGCCCGCAAGGCGGTCGAGGAAGCAGGCGCCACCGACGCCACCATGCAGGGGCTCGCCGAAAACGCCGGACGAATCGGCGAGGTGGTCGATCTGATCCAGAGCATCGCCTCGCAGACCAACCTCCTGGCGCTGAACGCCACCATCGAAGCCGCCCGCGCCGGTGAAGCCGGCCGCGGATTTGCCGTGGTCGCCTCCGAAGTGAAGAACCTCGCCAGCCAGACCGCGAAGGCCACCGACGAAATCCGCCAGCAGATCGGCAGCATGCAGACGGTGACGACGTCGGCGGTATCGGCGATCCGCAGCATCTCCGGCACGATCAGCCAGATCAACGACGTCACCACCGCGATCGCGGCCGCGGTCGAGGAGCAGGGTGCGGCGACGCGCGAGATCGCGCGCAACATCCAGCACGCCGCCGGCGGCACCAGCGAGGTCTCCAGCAACATCGTCGGCGTCTCCTCGGCCTCGACCGAAGCCGGAACCGCCGCCGGCGAGGTCTTGACCGCCTCCAGCGCGCTCCGTCGCGAAGCCGACGTGCTGCGTGAGGAAATCGACGCGTTCCTGTCGAATATCAGGGCGGCGTAATGCCACGCACCGTCATTCCGGGGCGATGCGTCAGCATCGAACCCGGAATCTCGAGATTCCCCGGGGTGCAATTGCGCACCTGAGGTCTGGTGCTGGCGCACCATCCCGGAATCACTGCCCAAATTGCAACGGGCGGCATCCCTCAACCCATGCCGTTTATCCAAACGGCTCCCCGCTTTTTCATCTAGCGCCCCGCCGTGGGTCCCGCTAAGCCGTAGCGATGGACACAAAAACAGACACGGTGCAGTCCTCGGCCGAGGCACTGCGATACCCCTGGGAAAACCACCCCGGCCACGACCAGGTCGTCGAGGTCATGCCGGGTGTGTTGTGGGTGCGGCTGAAGCTGCCGTTCCGGCTCAACCACGTGAACATCTACCTGCTCGCCGACGGCGACGGCTGGGCGATGGTCGATTCCGGGTTCGGCAATGAGGAAACCATCGCGGCCTGGACCACGCTGTTCGAGGGCCCGCTCCGGCATGTGAAGATCACGCGGCTGATCGTGACCCATTCGCATCCCGACCACGTCGGCCTCGCCGGCTGGATCGTCGAACGCTTCAACTGTCCGCTGCAGATGTCGCAGGTCGAGTATCTGCAATCGGTCTACCACCAGAACCGCGGCACCGAGGAGCGCGTGAACGCGCAGCGGCTGTTCTTCCGCCGCCACGGCATGGACGAAGACCTGACCGACAAGCTGCTCGGCCGCGGCCAGGATTACCTGAAGCGGGTTTCGGTGCTGCCGCCGTCCTATCGCCGCATCTCGCATGGCGACGAGATTTCGATCGGGACGCGGCGTTTCAAGGTCATCACCGGCGGCGGCCACGCCCTCGACCAGGTGATGCTGTATTGCGCCGCCGACAAACTGTTCCTGTCCGCCGACCAGGTGCTGAGCAAGATCTCGCCCAATGTCAGCGTCTGGGCGGTCGAGCCCGACCAGAACTCGCTCGGCGAATATCTGGCCTCGCTGGCGAGCCTGACCACGACATTGCCCTGGGACGTCATGGTCCTGCCCGGTCACGGCGTGCCGTTTTACGGGCTGAAGACGCGGATCAAGCAACTGGCCGACCATCACGAGGATCGTTGCCGGCTGATCGCGGAAGCCTGCCGTGTCGTTCCGCAAACCTCGCGGCAACTGGTCCCGGTCGTGTTCCACAAATACGAACTCGACGTGCACCAGATGGGCTTTGCCGCCGGCGAACTGATCGCGCATGTCAATTACATGCTGAACGAAGGCCGCCTGACCTCGGAAGTGACCGACGGCGTGCTGCGTTTCCGGACCACCTGACAGCGACGGCGCGGGAGGCTGGATGCAGACCGCGTTTCGCATCCTGGCCAACACCCCGATCTGGGTCTTCGTCCTGCTCGCCTATCTGATCTGGCAGGGGCTGCAGGCGTTGCGGTCGCGGACGCAAGCGGTCTGGCGCATGCTGATCGTGCCGCTGGTGTTCTTCCTGATGGGCCTGTCGCGGCTGGTGCTGGCGCGCGACAACGCCACCGCGCCGCTACTGGTCTGGCTGGTGGCGCTGCTGCTGTTCGCCGCGCTTGGACTGTTCAATGGCCCGCGGTTGCTGGCGGTCGACCGGCAGAAGGGCATGGTGACCCGACCCGGGACCATCGGGCCATTGTTGCGCAACATCACGGTGTTCTCGCTGCAATATGGCGTGGCGGTCGCGACCGCCATGAAACTGGAACCGCATGCGGCCGTGGCGGTCATCGGTTACGCGGTGTCGGGCGCCAGCGCCGGATATTTTTCCGGCTGGGCCGCGGCACTTTGGCGCCGCTACCGGAATTTTGATCAGGGCCAAAATCCAGCGATGTAGATCACCGCTAGCGCCTTGATCAGGATCAACATTTGCCCTGCCTCGGGTGCATGCCGGAGGCCCGCCGGAAATGTCAGGTTTCGCATAGACATCAAACCTGGAAAAGCTCTAAAAAGACCTCAAGCCAATCCGGCCAGTTGCTTTCAGGTCACCTGCCAGGTCTCGCGATGGATTACAGCCAGTTTTTCAGTGCCGCCCTCAACCGCCTGCATGACGAGCGGCGCTACCGGGTTTTCGCCGACCTCGAACGGATCGCGGGCCGGTTCCCGCATGCGCTCTGGCACTCGCCGAAGGGCCCGCGCAACGTCGTGATCTGGTGTTCCAACGATTATCTCGGCATGGGCCAGCACCCCAAGGTGGTCGGCGCCATGGTCGAGACCGCCACCAGGGTGGGCACCGGCGCCGGCGGCACCCGCAACATCGCCGGCACCCATCATCCGCTGGTGCAGCTCGAGGCCGAACTGGCCGACCTGCACGGCAAGCAGGCTTCGCTGCTGTTCACCTCGGGCTATGTCTCGAACCAGACCGGCATTTCGACGATCGCCAAACTGATTCCGAACTGCCTCATTCTATCGGATGCGCTGAACCACAATTCGATGATCGAAGGCGTCCGCCAGGCCGGCTGCGAGCGCCAGATTTTTCGCCATAACGACACAGCCCATCTGGAAGAATTGCTGATCGCAGCCGGACCCGACCGGCCCAAGCTGATCGCCTGCGAAAGCCTGTATTCGATGGACGGCGACGTCGCGCCGCTTTCGAAGATCTGCGATCTCGCCGAGAAGTACGGCGCCATGACCTATGTCGACGAGGTCCATGCGGTCGGCATGTACGGCCCGCGCGGCGGCGGCATCGCCGAGCGTGACGGCGTCATGCACCGGATCGACGTGCTGGAAGGCACGCTGGCAAAAGCCTTCGGCTGCCTCGGCGGCTACATCGCAGGCAATGCCGACATCATCGATGCCGTGCGCTCCTATGCGCCGGGCTTCATCTTCACCACCGCGCTGCCGCCGGCGATCTGTTCCGCCGCCACCGCCGCGATCCGTCACCTCAAGACCTCGAGCTGGGAGCGCGAGCGCCACCAGGACCGCGCCGCCCGCGTCAAGGCGATCCTGATTGCCGCCGGCCTGCCTGTGATGTCGAGCGATACCCATATCGTGCCGCTGTTCGTCGGCGACGCCGAGAACTGCAAGCGGGCCTCCGACATGCTGCTCGAGGAGCACGGCGTCTACATCCAGCCGATCAACTATCCGACGGTCGCCAAGGGCACCGAACGCCTGCGGATCACGCCCTCGCCCTACCATGATGATGGCCTGATCGACGGCCTTGCCGACGCGCTGCTGCAGGTCTGGGAACGCCTCGGCCTGCCGCTGAAGCAGAAATCGCTGGCGGCCGAGTAACCCTACCCCTCCGAATCCCCTCAAATTGAGGCCGGTGGCGCGATGCGCTGCCGGCCCAATGCGTTTATACTCCGTACTCCGGCCATGGGCCGAGAAGGGAGCAAGCAGCGATGCTGCACGACTGGGGCGTAATCGCCGCCGCGTTCGCCTATATCGGGCTGCTGTTCTTCGTCGCCAGCCAAGGCAACCGGCTGTCGCCGAGCCAGCGCGGCCACGCCGGCATGCTGATCTACCCGCTGTCGCTGGCGATCTATTGCACCTCCTGGACCTTCTTCGGCTCGGTCGGCTTCGCCACCCGCACCAGCGTCGACTTCCTCGCGATCTATGTCGGCCCGATCCTGATGATCGGGCTGTGCACGCCGCTGCTGCGCCGCGTGATCCAGCTCGCCAAGTCGCAGAACATCACCTCGATCGCCGACTTCATCGCCGCGCGCTACGGCAAGAGCCAGGCGGTCGCCGCCACCGTGGCGCTGATCGCGATCATCGGATCGGTTCCCTATATCGCGCTCCAGCTCAAGGCGATGGCGTCGTCGCTGGAGACTATCCTGAGCGAGGACAAGGCGTTCTCCTCGATCCCGATCATCGGCGACATCGCCCTCGTCGTCACGCTGGCGATGGCGGTATTCGCGGTGCTGTTCGGCACCCGCCAGACCGACGCCACCGAGCATCAGCACGGCCTGATGCTGGCGGTCGCCACCGAATCCATCGTCAAGCTGGTGGCCTTCCTCGCCGCCGGCGCCTTCGTCACCTTCTGGATGTTCACGCCGGTCGAACTGATCGAACGCGCGATGAAGACCCCGGAGGCGGTGCGTGTCATCGACTACGTGCCGGGGATCGGCAATTTCCTGACCATGACGCTGCTGTCGTTCTGCGCGATCATGCTGCTGCCGCGGCAGTTTCACGTCAGCGTGGTCGAGAATTCCAGCATGGCCGAGGTCAACCGCGCCCGCTGGCTGTTTCCGCTCTATCTGGTCGCCATCAACCTGTTCGTGATCCCGATCGCGATCGCCGGCCTCATCACCTTCCCGTTCGGCGCCGTCGACAGCGACATGTACGTGCTGGCGCTGCCGATCGAGGGCAACGCGCACCTGCTCAGCGTCGCGGTATTCGTCGGCGGCCTGTCGGCCGCGACCGCGATGGTGATCGTCGAATGCGTCGCGCTCTCGATTATGGTGTCCAACGATATCGTGGTGCCGCTGGTGTTGCAGCGTAGCGGCGAGACCCGCGACGGCCAGAAGGATTTCGGCGACTTCCTGCTCAAGGTGCGGCGGTTTGCGATCTTCGCCATCATGGTGATGGCCTATTTCTACTATCGCGCGCTCGGCAACACCCAGCTGGCGGCGATCGGCCTGTTGTCGTTCGCGGCGATCGCGCAACTGGCGCCGGCGTTCTTCGGCGGTCTCTTTTGGCGGCAGGCGACCGCGCGCGGCGCCATGAGCGGCATGCTGATCGGCGTCGCGGTGTGGATCTATACGCTGTTCCTGCCGAGCTTCCTGGAGACCTCCACGGCCGGCCTGATGCTGCTGCAGCACGGGCCGTTCGGCATCGAAGCGCTGCGGCCGCAGGCGCTGTTCGGCGCCGACCTGCCGCCGTTGCTGCATGGCGTAGTGTGGTCACTCTCGCTCAACGTCCTGACCTACATCGTGATGTCGCTGGCGCGTCAGCCGTCGTCGATCGAGCGTTTGCAGGCCGATTTATTCGTGCCGAACACGCTGGCGCCGATCGCGCCGACCTTCCGGCGCTGGCGCACGACCGTGACGGTGCAGGACATCCAGAGCACGGTGGCGCAATATCTCGGCCCCGAGCGCGCCCAGCATGCCTTCGAGGCCTTTGCCGCCGCCCACCCCCGCGCGCTCGATCCGGGCATACCGGCGGATTTCGAGCTGCTGCAACACGCCGAGCGCCTGATCGCTTCCTCGATCGGGGCGGCGTCCTCGCGCCTGGTGATGTCGCTGTTGCTGCGCAAGCGCACCGTCTCCGCCAGGGCCGCGCTGAAACTACTCGACGATTCCCACGCCGCGCTGCATTTCAACCGCGAGATCCTGCAGACCGCGCTGAACCATGTGCGCCAGGGCATCGCCGTGTTCGACGCGGAACTGCAACTGATCTGCTCGAACCGGCAGTTCGGCGAAATTCTCGCGTTGCCGCCCAACCTCATTCAACTCGGCCTTCCCTTGCAGGAAATCCTCGAATTCATGGGCGCCGTCAGCCCCGCCGCTTTCGGCGACGCCGATGCCGAGCTGCAGCGGCGGCTGGAAGCCTACACCACCGAAGGCGAGCCCTATCTGGAACGCCTGCCCGAGCGCCACATGGTGATCGAGGTCCGGTCCAACCGGATGCCGGGCGGCGGGCTCGTCATCACCTTCTCCGACGTGACGCCGAGTTTCGAGGCTGCCGAAGCGCTGGAGCGCGCCAACGCGACGCTGGAAAAGCGCGTGCGCGACCGCACCGAGGAACTCACCCGGCTCAATTCCGAACTGGCGCTGGCAAAAAGCACCGCCGAGGACGCCAACATCTCGAAAACCCGGTTCCTGGCCGCCGCCAGCCACGACATCCTGCAGCCGCTCAACGCCGCGCGGCTCTATGTCACCAGTCTGGTCGAACGCCAGAACGGCGGCGAGGATTCGCGGCTGGTCGAGAACATCGACGACTCACTCGAAGCGATCGAGGAAATCCTCGGTGCGCTGCTGGACATCTCGCGGCTCGATGCCGGCGCAATGACGACCGCGATCACGAGTTTCAAGATGGCCGACCTGATGCGCTCGCTCGAAATCGAGTTCGCACCGATCGCGCGCGCCAAGGGGCTGGATCTCGCCTTCGTCCCCTGCTCGCTGCCGGTGGAATCCGACCGCTTGCTGCTGCGCCGGCTGTTGCAGAATTTCATCTCCAACGCCATCAAATACACCCCGCGAGGGCGCGTGCTGGTCGGCTGCCGCCGCCGCGGACAAAGCTTGCAGATCGGCGTCTTTGACACCGGCGTCGGCATTCCCGTGATGAAGCGCGGCGAAATCTTCAAGGAGTTCCATCGCCTCGAACAGGGGGCGCGGATCGCGCGCGGCCTCGGCCTCGGCCTGTCGATCGTCGAGCGGCTGGCGCGCGTGCTCAACCACGGCATCTCGATCGATGCCAACGCGTCCGGCGGCTCGATGTTCTCGGTAACGGTGCCGATTGCGACCGCCATCAACCATACCGCCGCCGTCACCAGCGCGACGCCGCTGTCCAGGACGCCGATGAGCGGCGCGCTGATCGTCTGCATCGAGAACGATGCGGCGATCCTCGACGGCATGAAGACGCTCTTGAAGGCATGGGACGCCGAGGTGATCGCGGTCACCGATCCCGAGGCCGCGATCGCGGCGATCGAAGCCTCCGATGGCAACGTCACCGGCCTCCTGGTCGACTATCATCTCGACCGCGGCAACGGCGTCGCCGCGATCCGCGAAATTCGCCGCCGCTTCGGCGAAAACATCCCGGCGATCCTGATCACGGCGGATCGCAGCCCGCATGTCCGCGGCGCCGCGCGCGAGGAAAATATCGCAATCCTCAACAAGCCGGTCAAACCGGCTTCGCTGCGTGCTTTGCTCGGCCAGTGGCGCGCCCAGCAGATGGTCGCGGCGGAGTAGTCGTCACCACTTCATCGTCGCATCGACCAGCCTGAGCAGCTCGGCGTCTTCAAAATTCCCGGCCGTCATGACCGCGCCCGCGCCAAACAGGTCGTCGTGGCCCAGGCTCGTCCGCATTCCGATGGTCGCGATCCCGGCCGCGGTGGCGGACTGGATGCCGGAGCGGGAATCCTCGAACGCGAGCGAGAGATTCGGCGCTGCGTTCACGGCGCGCAGGCCTTCGCGATACGCCATCGGGTGCGGCTTGCCGTGCGCGAGTTCGTCGCCGATCACGACAGCCTTGAACCGATGCATGATGCCGAGCCCGGAAAGCATCATTTCGGCGTTCAGGCGCGGCGCATTCGTCACCGCCACCATCGGGATGCCTGCATGGTCGGCGCGGTCGAGCAGCGTCATCAGGCCGGCCAGGGGCCGAATTTTTCCCGAAGCCAGCTTACGGAAAGCTTCTTCCTTCTCCGACATGATCGCGGCCTGGCGTTCGGGCGGTTCGTCGGCGAGAAACCGCGCGCCGATCGATGCGTTGGAAAAGCCCGTCAACTCCTTCGCGGCACGCGCGCGATCGAACGCATGGCCGCGTGGGGCGAAGATCTGATTGAAGGCTTCCACATGCAGCGCATCGGTATCGGCCAGCGTGCCGTCGATGTCGAACAGCAGCGCCCTTCCCGGTCCCGTCATGGTCGTGATTACGCCGTCGGCGTTCCCTGCCGCCACTGGCCGCCGGCGATTTTCGCGGCAGCGATCACGGCCTGGGTGCGGCTCTCGACGCCGAGCTTCTGCAGGATCGCCGAGACATGGGCCTTGATGGTCGCCTCGGAGACGCCGAGCTCATAGGCGATCTGCTTGTTGAGCAGTCCCTCCGACAGCATCATCAGCACCCGCACCTGCTGCGGGGTCAGCGTCACCAGCCGGTCGCGCAGCTTCGTCATGTCGGGGTCGTTGGCGGACGAGAGATCGGTGTCCTGGGGAACCCAGACGTCGCCGTCCATTACCTTCAAGATGGCGTCGCGCAGCGTCTCGACCCCGAAGCGTTTTGGAATGAAACCCGAGGCGCCGAAATCGAGCGACCGCCGGATGGTTCCGGCGTCGTCGCTGGCGGACACGATGACCACCGGAATCGCGGGATACTGTGCGCGCAGATAGATCAGGCCGGAGAAGCCCGAGATTCCCGGCATCGAAAGATCGAGCAGGATCAGATCGACCTCGGAATCCCGCTCCAGCAGTGCCGTGAGATCGTCGAACGAGCCGGCCTCGCTGATGGTGGCCAAGGTCAGGACACCTGCCACCGCCTGCCGCAAGGCGTCGCGGAACAGCGGATGGTCATCGGCGATGACGAGATGGGTAGTGGCAGCGGTCGTCATGGATGTCTCTTCTGAGGGCGCGCGCGATGAGCCCGTATTTGCTTGTCCCTTGCCGGGGCGTCGTGTGCAAGCGTGCAATTCTAGCACGTTTGAAAGCAGTTAATCCGCCGCTTGTGCGGCGCAATATAACCGGGCTCACGGCATCAAGCCCAGAGATGGTGCGCGCTGTCGAAACCGCAGGCGCCGACGGGGCCGTGCAAAGGGCCGAAAGTCGTATTGGGGCGACTTTCACGGCGATGTTACCTTGATACCAAGCCCACAGATCAATCCGGCCAAGTTCGGCAAGGGGCGGACTTTGCATCAATAAATTTGGGGAGCGCTTGAAATGTCCACAATGACTGCCACGCCGGCCCGGACCGGAGGAATGACGAAGGACGAACGTTTCGTCATCATCGCTTCCTCGCTCGGCACCGTCTTCGAATGGTATGACTTCTACCTCTACGGGTCGCTCGCCGGCATCATCGGCGCGCAGTTCTTCTCGGCCTATCCGCCGGCAACCCGCGACATTTTCGCGCTGCTCGCATTCGCCGCCGGCTTCCTTGTGCGTCCGTTCGGCGCCATCGTATTCGGGCGCGTCGGCGACATCGTCGGACGCAAATACACCTTCCTCGTCACCATCATGATCATGGGCCTGTCGACCTTCGTCGTCGGCCTGCTGCCTGGCGCCGCGCAGATCGGCATCGCGGCCCCGATCATTCTGATTTCGCTACGCCTGCTGCAGGGCCTCGCGCTCGGCGGCGAGTACGGTGGTGCGGCGACCTACGTGGCCGAGCATGCGCCGCAGGGCAAGCGTGGCTACTACACGTCATTCATCCAGACCACGGCGACGCTGGGTCTTTTCCTGTCGTTGCTGGTGATCTTGTTCACCCGCACATGGACCGGTGAAGCCGCTTTCGCGGGGCTTCCCGGCGAGTATTGGGGCGGCTGGCGCGTTCCGTTCCTGGTCTCGGTCATACTACTGGGAATCTCGGTCTGGATCCGGCTGCGGCTCAATGAATCGCCAGTGTTCCAGAAGATGAAGGACGAGGGCAAAAGCTCGAAGGCCCCGCTGACCGAAGCCTTCGCCAACTGGAGCAATGGCAAGCTCGTGTTGCTTGCACTGCTTGGTGGCACCATGGGTCAGGGCGTGGTCTGGTACACCGGCCAGTTCTACGCGCTGTTCTTCATGCAATCGATCCTGAAGGTCGACGGCTATACCGCCAACCTGCTGATCGCCTGGTCGCTGTTGCTCGGCACCGGCTTCTTCGTCGTGTTCGGCGCCCTCTCCGACAAGATCGGCCGCAAGCCGATCATCCTGGCGGGCTGCCTGATCGCGGCGCTGACCTTCTTCCCGATCTTCCGGATGATCACCACCAACGCCAACCCGGCGCTGGAAAAGGCGATCGAGGCGACGAAGGTCGACGTGGTGGCCGATCCGGCAGGTTGCGGCGATCTGTTCAACCCGGTCGGCACCCGCGTCTTCACCGCACCCTGCGACACCGCCCGCGCCTTCCTCGCCCAGTCGTCGGTCAAGTACTCGACCAGCTACGGTGCCGCCGGCTCCGGCGTGAAGGTCGTGATCAACGGCAAGGACGTGCCATATCCGGATGCCAAGGCCGGCAACCCGGCGGTCACTGCTGCGGTCGCCGCCGCGGGTTATCCCAAGGCTGGCGACGCCGGCATCGTGAAGATGTCGAACCCGTTCGATATCTTCCGTCCGCAGGTCGCGGCCGTAATCGGACTGCTGTTCATCCTGGTGATCTTCGTCACCATGGTGTACGGGCCGATCGCCGCGATGCTGGTCGAACTGTTCCCGACCAAGATCCGCTACACCTCGATGTCGCTGCCCTATCACATCGGCAACGGCTGGTTCGGCGGTCTGTTGCCCGCGACCGCATTCGCGATCGTGGCGTCGACCGGCGATATCTACGCCGGCCTCTGGTATCCGATCATCTTCGCTTCGATCACAGCGGTCGTCGGGTTCTTTTTCCTGCCCGAGACCAAGGACGTCGACATCAGCAAGACCTGAGTTTGATCCGGCGCGATGTTTGATCCGGCGTTGTCGCCGGTGACCTCGAACAAAACGGCCGCGGAGCAATCCGCGGCCGTTTCTTTTTAGTCCACTCTGCCGATGAACTGCAGCACGACCTCGCGGCGGTGCGGCCGCGCCCGGTGCTCGACCAGATAGATCGCCTGCCATGTGCCGAGCGCCAGCGCGCCCTGCAGCACCGGGACCTGCAGCGAGGTCGCGGTCAGCATGGTCTTGATATGCGCCGGCATGTCGTCCGGACCTTCGGTGTCGTGACGCCATCCGGCATGCTCGGGCGCCAGCCGGTTCAGTGCCGTCGTCAAATCGGCAAGCACTGTCGGATCGGCATTTTCCTGGATCGTCAGCGACGCCGAGGTGTGGCGGATGAACAGCGTCACCACGCCTTCGCGCGCACCGGCATCCCTTACGAATTTTGCGACTTCGGCGCTGAGGTCGGTGAAGCCGACGCCACGGGTCTCTACCGTCAGCAGCGAGGACACGATGGTGGCGGCGCTGACGGTGGAAGCAGTGGTGCGGGAGATGGCTTTGGGTGCGGTCATCAATGGTCTCCCAATGCGTCGTCCCTGCGAACGCAGGGACCCATACGCCGCGGCTTATCAATTTGGCGCAGTCGCAGTTACCTTCTGCAACAACTGGCGACGGTGGTTATGGGTCCCTGCGTTCGCAAGGACGACGTGTGGAGAGAGTTCGCCAGTCCCGCTCAAATCTTGCCGTTGACGTCCTTCTGCACCCGGTTGGCCATCTCGATCAACCGTCGCCAGGCCCGCTCCAGGAACGACATCACACGATCCATGTCGCGGTCGCTCGGCAGCGGGATTTCGAGCTTGCGTTCGCCCTCGGCGACCTTCGGCTCGCCCTTCTTCAGCGAGTCCGATTTCGGCAGCGGCTCTTCGATCTTGCCTGACACGGTGGGCTCGCGCTCGGCGAGTTGGGCTTTCATCTTTTCATTGTCGGCCTGCAGCCGGCCGATTTCGGCGTCCAGCGCCGCGCGCTCGTCGGGCACGGCATAGCAGGCCCAGCCCGCGCCCGAATTGCTGCAGGTCGAGACCGCGCCGGTTCGGGTGTCGAGCCGCAGCACGCCATCCGCCAGCGGCGACAGCGCGTAGCGGCCGTTGTCGGTGTCCGGCAGCGCCCCGGCGCGCGCCTGGCCGGCGACACAAAACGTCAATGCCGCGGCCGCGATGATGGGTAGAAATTTCGAGGACGACGTCGCTGTGCTCATGAGCTTGCTCCCGCCTCAGTACCAGTATGCTCTAAACGTGTGAGCTATAGGGCGCGCGGCCGGACTTCAACGCATCTTCAAGCAATTCGATCCGGTCCTGTCCCCAGAACACTTCGCCATCCAGCACATAGGCCGGCGAGCCGAACACGTCATTCGCCAGCGCATCCTGGCGGTTCTGCTCATAGGCCGCGCCGATCGCCTCCTGCTCCGATCGCTCCACCAACTGTTGGCCCGGCAGACCGAATTCGTCAGCCAGTTTCGCAACCATCGCGGGATCGGCCAGACTGAGCTGATCTTCCCAGACTGCGGCAAAACCCCGCGCCAGATAGCGGTCGGGGTCGAGGCCGAGTTCGATCGCGGCGATCACGACGCCGTCGGCGAGCCGGGCGTTGAACGGCCAGTTCGCCGGATGCAGATGGAATTTCAGGCCGCGCTTGTCGCGCCAGCGCTGCAGCTCGACCAGCCGGTAGCGCTGCCGCACCGGGTGGCGCTTCATCAGCGGCAATCCGCCGGTCTCCGAGAACAGATCGACCAGCACCACGGGTTTGTGATTTACCTTGAGATCGTAGGTACTTACCAGGCCCCGAAATGTCCGATGTCCGACATAGGCCCACGGCGATTGAAACGAGAAGTAGTAATCGACCTGACGCGGCATGCCGGCTCCGAAGCGTGGATCTCGTGATCGCCTCACGCATCCCAACAGACCGGCGAAATCCGCGCAAGATCGATCCGTGACGCACGAGCTGCTGCACTGCGATGACGGGTCCACAGGGCCGTGGACGGCCTTCAAATAAATCCAGTTAAATCAATGCACTAACTGGTTACGACGTAATCTTGACTTGATTAGACGCGGTAAGTATGGTCCGCGCGGCTTCAAGGGTGACGGGCGCAATTTCCATCAACCGCGGCATCGTTTAGGGTCTTGGGCATGGCCGAAGACAACAACGACAACGCAAGTGGAAAACGCGATCATTCGTCTTCCGACGAAGCTGCGCTTTCCGCAAGGCTCGGAAGTCTGGATCACCGGTTGTCCGAAATTCGTGACAGCCGAAAAATCAGGACTGACCAACCCGGAACCGAAAGCGGAGATGCGGCGGCCAGAGCTTCGGCGATGGCGATCGGTTTCCGCCTTTCCTCGGAGTTGGTTGCGGGCGTTGTCGTCGGGGCGGCGATTGGCTGGGGGTTCGACCGTTTGTTGTCGACATCGCCGTTCGGTCTCATCGTGTTCTTGCTGCTCGGCTTTACCGCCGGCGTGGTCAACGTGGTGAGGTCTGCGGGCGTATCTTCGGGCAAGCGCTGAGCGTCGGCGGGAAGTCACGACATTTGAAATTCGATTGCCGGCCAGGCCGGTGGACAAAGAGCCGCGCGGATGAAAATCGACCCGATCCATCAGTTCAATATCGAGCCGCTGTTCACCATCGGCCATATCGGCAACCAGACGATCGCCTTCACCAACTCGTCGCTCTACATGTTCATCGCGGTCGCGGTGATCTCGATCCTGATGATCGGCACCGGACGGCAACTGGTGCCCGGGCGCCTGCAGTCGGTCGCCGAAATCAGCTACGAGTTCGTCGCCAGCACGATCCGCTCTACCGCCGGCTCGGAAGGCATGAAGTTCTTCCCGCTGATCTTTTCGCTGTTCATGCTGATCTGCGTTTCGAACCTGATCGGCATCATCCCCTACACCTTCACGATTTCGAGCCACATCATCGTCACCGCGACGCTGGCGCTGCTGGTGTTCTTCACCGTGCTGATCTACGGCCTCTACAAGAACGGCTTCAAGTTCTTCAAGATCTTCGTGCCCTCGGGCGTGCCGATCTACATCCTGCCGCTGGTCATGTTCATCGAAATCCTGTCGTTCTTCCTGCGGCCGGTCTCGCACAGTGTGCGTCTGTTCGCCAACATGCTGGCCGGCCACATCGCGCTGAAAGTGTTCGCGGGCTTCGTCGCCATGCTCGGCGCCTCGCTCGGCCTGCTCGGCTGGGCCGGCGGCGTGCTGCCGCTGGCGCTGACGGTCGCGCTGACCGCGCTGGAGCTGCTGGTCGCCTTCCTGCAGGCCTACGTGTTCGCGATCCTGACCTGCATCTACCTCAACGACGCCATTCATCCGGGACACTAAACGGTCCGGGGAATTTCCACCCTCACTTTGTCTTACCTCTCAAGGAGCTCAAGAAAATGGAACCGGCAGCAGCAAAACTTATCGGCGCGGGCATCGCATGCATCGGCATGGGCGGCGCAGGCGTGGGCGTGGGCGTGATCTTCGGCAACTACCTTGCCGCAGCCGTGCGCAACCCGTCGGCAGCCCAGGGCCAGTTCGGCAACCTGATCTTCGGCTTCGCCGTGACCGAAGCGCTCGGCATTTTCTCGCTGCTGATCGCGCTGCTGCTGCTGTTCGTTCCGCTCTGAGCGGCACCCTGTCGCGCCGTCCGTTCCGGGCGGCGCGTCTGACAGCAACAGGAGGACCCCGTGGCTGAAAAGAGTCATGGTACCCCGGCCAAGGGCCACGAAACCGGCGCCCACACCGAAGCCCCCGGCGGACACGGCGGAGGATTTCCTCCGTTCGAGTCGTCGACCTACGCTTCGCAACTGGTGTCGCTCGTCATCGCGTTCGTCGCCCTTTATCTGATCGTGTCGCGTATTGCGCTGCCGCGTGTCGGCGGCGTGATCGATGCACGTGCCAATGCGATCGAGGGCGATCTTTCGGCGGCGCAGAAGCTGAAGGACGAGTCGGATGCGGCGCTGAAGGCCTACGAAACCGAACTCGCTTCGGCGCGTTCGCGGGCCCAGGCGATCGGCAACGAAACCCGCGAGAAGCTGAACGCGGCTTCGGAAGCCGAGCGCAAGACGCTGGAAGACCAGCTCTCCGCCAAGCTTGCCGCCGCCGAAAAGCAGATCGCGGCGACCCGTGCGACCGCGATGGGAAACGTGCGCGGCATCGCCGCGGATGCGGCCAGCGCCATCGTCCAGCGCCTCACCGGCGTGCTGCCCGACGGCACCACGCTGAACAGCGCGGTCGACGCTTCGTTGAAGGGATAGTCTGATGTTCTTCGAACCGGAAACCTGGGTCGCGGTAGCCTTCGTCATTTTGATGGTGCTGTTCGCCTATCTGGGCATCCACCGCACGGTGCTGACGGCGCTCGACAAGCGCGCCGACCGCATCAAGGCCGAACTCGACGACGCCCGCCGTCTGAAGGAAGAAGCCGCCAAGCTGCTCGCCGATTACAAGTCCAAGCGAACCAGCGCCGAGCGCGAGGCCGAAGAGATCATCGCCAACGCCAGGGCCGAAGCCGAGCGCATCGCGTCCGAAGCCAAGGCCAAGATGGAAGACTTCGTCGCCCGTCGCACCAAGACCGCCGAGGGCAAGATCGCGCTCGCCGAAGCGCAGGCTGTGGCGGACGTTCGTTCTGCTGCGGCCAACGCCGCCGTCGCCGCCGCCTCGACCATCCTGTCGCAGTCGGTCAAGGGTTCGGTGGCCGACGACCTGCTCGCCAAGGGCATCGCCGAAGTTCGCGCCAAGCTGAACTGAAGCAGTTTCAACCAATCAAAAAGCTGGCGCGAGATGATCGCGCCGGCTTTTTTGTTTGCCTAGTTTTTTGTTTGACGCGTTTTCTACCGCAGATAAGTCTACGCAATCTGCGTAAACTTGATTGCTATGCGAACCGGCATCCACTTCGCTCGAAAACGCTATGGTTGCTTCTTTTTCTTCGGCGCCGGCGCGGGACGCTCGGGCTTCAGCGCCTGGGGGTCGAAGCCGATATAGAAAATGTAGCTGTCGCCGACGCCGCCTGATGGCACCGGATAGACCAGATCCTCTGCCACCAGCGTAAACGGGTCGCTGCCGGTTTCGGTCAGGTTGACGGTGGTCTGGTAGGCCTTGGTGGCGATGGTTTTCTCGTTGACGCCGCCCTGCACCACGGCGACACGGATCGGAACCTGGATCGACGACGGCGCGCCGGCGGGGCCGGCAATGACGCGGCCCTGAATGCCGATCCGCGCGGTGATGGTGCCGCCATTGACGCTGCATTCGCGGGCCATCTTGGTAATGGTCGCCTGAAACCGCAGGTCGTTGCCGACCGGCTGCTTGCCGGGCGCCGCCACCGCGTAGGTGGAGGCGCCGGCCCGGACCGTGACCGGCGGGCAGGTCAGGTCGCCGGTATCTTCCGGCACGGCCGCTGCCGGCGCTGCCGTAGCCGGCTCGTCCGACTTGCCACCGAACAGGCTCTTGAAGCGATCGCCCAGCGATTGCGCCGACGCCGGCACGGCCAGCAGGCTACAAGCCATCCCGGCCACTACAGCGACTTTGACCAACCGATTGTCACCCATGCGGCGTCCCTGGATCCTCGTCATTTCGTCGTCATCGTCCACGGCGGCCTTATAGCAGGCCAATGGCGGCGAACCCAAGGCACCGATTAGGAGGGTGTCAGCCGCGAAAATCCTCGTGCAGCATGCCGAACAGCAGATGGTCCTGCCAGACGCCGTTGATGCAGAGATAGCGCCGCGCCAGTCCCTCGCGGGTAAAGCCGCATTTCTCCAGCACCCGGATCGACGGCGTATTGGTCGGAATGCAGGCGGCCTCGATGCGGTGCAGATTGAGCTCGCCGAACAGCGTCGGCAGCAGCACGCGCAGCGCCGTGGTCATATGGCCGCGATGGGCATGCGGCTCGCCGACCCAATAGCCGATGGTGCCGGCCTGCACGATGCCGCGGCGCACATTCGCGAGCGTGATGCCGCCAATCATGGTGCCGTCGGACTCGCGGAAGACGATGAACGGATACGAGCGGTCGGAAGCGATGTCCTCGGCATAGCGCCGCAGCCGGCGGCGGAAGCCTGCCCTTGTGAGATCGTCCGACGGCCAGATCGGCTCCCACGGCGTCAGGTAAGCCCGGCTGGATTCGCGCAGGTGGGCCCATTGCGGGAAGTCCGACATCTGCGGGGCGCGCAGCAGCAGGCCATGGCCGCGCGGTACGAGCGCGGCCGGTCCGCTGGTTGGCAAACGAAACAGGGCCATGCCCTACACTCCCCCGCAAAGAGCAATCTTCAATGCAGCAGCGTCTTCGCCTTTGACCTGGTCAATCCTTCCGCAAAAGCCACCGCCGTGTCCAGACCCCTGCCGCTGCCAAGCGCCACCACCGCCGGACGGCTGCGGGACAACAGGCCCCGCGCGGCGTTGCGGGTCGATTCGACGCTGACCGCGTCGATCCGCGCCACCAGCTCCTCCACCGTCAGCGGCCTGCCATACGCAAGCACATGGCGTGCCAGTTGCTCGGCGCGCGATGAACAGCTTTCCAGCGCCATCAGGAGCCCGGCCTTCATCTGCGCCTTGGCGCGGTCGATCTCGGCTTCGGTCAGGGTTTCGACCGCGTCGTTGATGACGTCGACGATCACTTCCATCATCTCAGGCGCGTCGGCCGGGTCGGTGCCGGTATAGAGGCCGAAAAAGCCGGTGTCGGCATAGGGCGCGTGGAAGGTGTAGATCGAGTAGCACAGGCCGCGCTTTTCGCGCACTTCCTGGAACAGCCGCGACGACATTCCGCCGCCGAGCGTGTTGGTGAAGACCTGCATCGAGAACAGCGACAGGTCGGTCTGCGGTATGCCTTCCAGCGCCAGCGTCAGGTGCGCCTGTTCGAGGTCGCGATGCACCACGCGCGAGCCGCCCTTGCCGAACATCGCCGCTTGCGGCTTCGGCGCAGGCTGGCCGTCGAAGCTGGCGAACTTCTGCGCCACTTCCTCGACGACGCGCTTGTGGTCGACGGCGCCGGCGGCGGCGACCACCATGTTGGGCCCGCGATAATGCGTCGAGAGATAATTGCCCAGCATATCGCGATCGAATTTCTTCAGCGTCTTGGCGGTGCCAAGCAGCGAGCGCCCCATCGGCTGATCGGGATAGCAGAGCTCGTTGAGATGTTCGAACACGACGTCGTCGGGCGTATCCTGCGCCGCACCGATCTCCTGCACGATGACGCTCTTTTCGCGCTCGAGTTCGTCAGGCACGAAGGACGGATTGGCGAGAATGTCGGAGAGCACGTCGAGCGCCAGCGGCACGTCGGCCTTCAGTACCCGCGCATAATAGGCGGTGGTCTCGGTCGAGGTCCCGGCGTTGAGATCGCCGCCGACCGCCTCGATCTCCTCGACGATCTCGCGCGAGGAGCGCCTGGTGGTGCCCTTGAACGCCATATGTTCGAGCAGATGCGAGATGCCATGCTCGTTGGGCTTTTCGTCGCGGCCGCCGACGCCGGTCCAGACGCCGAGGGCGGCGGTTTCCAGATGCGGCATGGTATCGGTGATGACGGTCAATCCGGACGGCAGCTTGGTGACGTCAACGCTCATCCGGCAACTCCCTGCTTCGCGGCACGGCTGACCTTGCGCACGAATTTCTCGACTTCGGTGGAATCATTTTTCATCACCGTGATGTGTTCGGATTTGGTCATGAGGCCGTCGAGCCAGGCCGGCAATTGCGGCCGCACGCCACAGGCGGCTTCGACCGCGTCGGGGAACTTTGCCGGATGCGCGGTCGACAGCACGATGTTGGGGATCTTCGAATCCGAGGTGTCGCGATCGGCCACCGCCAGCGCCACCGCGGTATGGGGGTCGACGAGATCGCCGGCCTCGCGCCAGGCGGCGCGGATCGTGGCCGCGGTCTCGGTCTCGTCGGCGCGTCCGGCGTCGAATTCCTCGCGGATGGCGGCAAGCACAGCATCCGGCAGCACGAAACGCCCGGATTGCTTGAGCGAGGCCATCAGGCGGCGAACGCTGTCGGCATCGCGGCCGCTGGCTTCGAACAGCAGCCGCTCGAAATTCGAGGACACCTGGATGTCCATCGACGGCGAGGCGGAAGCATGAACCTCGCGCACCTCATAGATGCCGGTCTTCAGCGTGCGCGGCAGGATGTCGTTGACATTGGAGGCGATCCGCAACCAGCGGACCGGCAGCCCCATCTTCTTGGCGACATAGCCCGCAAAGATGTCGCCGAAATTCCCCGTCGGCACGGTGAAGTCCACGGTGCGCGCGGGCGCACCAAGGGCGACCGCGGAGGTGAAATAATACACCACCTGCGCCACGATGCGCGCCCAGTTGATCGAGTTGACGCCCGACAGCGAGACCGCGTCGCGAAAGCCGTGGTGATTGAACAGCGCCTTCACGATCGCCTGGCAATCGTCGAAATTGCCTTCGATCGCCAGCGCGTGGACATTGCCGGCGCCCGACGTGGTCATCATGCGCCGCTGCACGTCGGAGATCCGGCCGTGCGGGAACAGCACGATCAGATCGACATTGTCGAGATTGGCAAAGGCATCGACCGCGGCGCCGCCGGTATCGCCCGAGGTCGCGACCACGATGGTGGTGCGCTGCGCGCGCTTGGCCAGCACGTGATCCATCAACCGCGAGATCAGCTGCATCGCGACGTCCTTGAACGCCAGCGTCGGGCCGTGGAACAGCTCCAGCAGGAATTGATTGGGACCGGTCTGGTCGAGCGGCACCACCGCAGGATGGCGGAAGGTAGCGTAGGCCTCGTTCGCCATGCGGCCGAGATCGGCGTCGGAAATCTCGCCGGCGACAAAGGGGCGGATCACCTCGACGGCGACTTCCCAATACGGCCGTCCGAAAAATCCGGCGATGGTCGCGTGCGAGAGCTGCGGCCAGATTTCCGGCACGTAGAGCCCGCCGTCACGGGCGAGCCCGGTCAGCATCACGTCGCAGAAACCCAGCGTGGGGGCTTCGCCTCTGGTCGAAATATACCGCGTCAACTTGCCCTCCAAAGGCCTGACCCCTACGCCAAGCCTTTGATATGTATGAGATATGCGTCTCCGCGCAGCGCGAAGCGCTGGGCACCATAGAGCGTTTTTCGGCCAAGGGGAAATGCCGGATTGGCCGGAAAGGCTGGGGTCGGGGGCCCCCTCCCCGTCATCCCCGCCGCGGTCTATCCACGTCATTGCGAGCGAAGCGAAGCAATCCATCACGCCACAGTAAGAAAGAATGGATTGCCGCGTCGCTTCGCTCCTCGCAATGACGTTGTGAGACATGCGCTCTTGTTCTCGCGGCGCGATGCGCCCGACGTTTTGAAAGAAACCTTACCCTCTGAAACGGAGGACGCAGAAAGACCGGGTGCGCGCTGCACCCATGGTCTCGCGTGCGATTGCACAAAACAAACTGCCCACGAGCCTACAGGTCAGCGGAAACACTCCGGCCTTACCTGCGCAAGGCAAATCGCATCGCTGCGATCCGAGGAAGGGAACAAACCGGGTGCCCGGAACTTGGTTCGGAAATCGCAACCCTGCGATCGGGAGGAAAATCGGATGAAACGTATCTTGGTGATTGGTGTCGCGCTGTTCGCTTCAATGCTCGGACTGACCGCGTCAGCCTCGGCCAGACTGGGCATGGCCCCGATGGCCAACCAGGACGATTCGGTGATCCAGGTCCGGGGCGGTCATGGACACGGCGGCGGCCATATGGGCCGCGGCGGGCGCGGCCATCACTACGGCTGGGGCCGAGGCCGCGGACATCATTATGGCTGGCGCCATCACTGACCCCATCTTCACGGGAAACCGCGCCCGCCATACCATTGCCCAGGCGGAATCGAATTCCCGATAGCAACCGGTCGCGCGCAGGCGCGGCCGGTTTTTGCTTACCAGGCCTCTGCAGCCCTCGCATGCGAGTAACTTCGTAGCCGTTGCGGCGATCAGGAGGCCGCGCGCTAGATCTGCTTGCAGGTGTGCCTGCGCGTGCTCATGCCACCGGCCGACTTGATCCACAGCACCAGGCTGCCGTGCGACTTCGGCTCGATCGTCACGATCTTGTGGTCCAGTTTCAAGCCGTACGCAGTGAGGATGGCGATGTTGAGTTCGCAACTCAGGCGAAAGTCGCAGGTGTTCTCGATATCATAGGCAAAGAATTCGCGGTCGCCTTCGCCGCCGTAGGAGGAAGCCGCGTCCGACGTGCACTTCTCGGTCAGCGTTTCTTCCGCGGACGCGATGCCCGGAAGCAACAGCATCAACACGGCAAGCGCATACTTCATAAGAGGCTCCCTTGGCTGTTCCTTGGACGGCAGCCAAAGGGATTGGGTTCAATGGCGGCGCTGCGCGCGCCACCACACCGCAAAGGCGATCGCCATCACGCCCGCCAGGGCGAACCAGGTGACGGCATATTGCAGGTGGTCGTCCTTGAGATGAACCGAGAGCGCGCCTGGCTTTGGAATGCCGCTCTCAGGCGCCGGGCTTTCCAGATCGATATAGAACGGCGCCAACATCCTGCCGTCTGCGCTCCAGCCGAGCGCGCGCGCCATTGCCACGTGATCCCGGGTGAACCAGAGCCGCTTGACGGTGTCCTCACGCGGCGTCAGCGCGCCCGCGGCTTCGGGAAAACGGAGATAACCGGTGAGCTTTACCGGCTGTCCGGTGATGAGCCGGCCCACCGCGCGATCCTCCTGGGCGCGGTCCTGCATCGTGTTCTGCACGAAACCTGCGTTGACCGCGACGGTCGCGCCGCCGGGCAGTTGCGCCGGCAAGAAGGCCCAGGTGCCAGGACCGGAGACATCGTCGCGGACGGCGGAGCCGGAAGAATAGACCATCGCATCCGGCAGCCGCGCATAGTTGGCCATGAAACTGACGCGGCGGAATTCGTCCCGCGCCGGCGTCAGCGCGCTCCACTGCGACGGCTCCGGCAGCGCCCCGGGCGCAGCCGCCAGCCGCTCGTCGAGGGCTGTGATCAGCGCATGCTTCTCGAGCCTGCGCTGCAACTGCCAGAGGCCGAGACCGACGCAGACCGCCACCATCACAAGCGTGAAGATGGCAAAGCCGGCCGTCCCCCGTCGTCGCGCAAGCTCGCCGGTCATTTCGGCTCGCGGTCGATCAGGCGGCCGGGTGCGGCCTTGTGATGAAACTGCAGCGCGATCAACAGCGATTTCATCGAGCGCATCGGCAACAGCGTGGTCGCAAGAATCAGCGGCAGCCAGAGTGCGGCGTGAACCCAGAACGGCGGCTGGTATTTGACCTCCACGATCAAGGCCGCGGTGACCACGATCGCACCGGCCAGCATGATCAGGAAAATCGCGGGCCCGTCGCCGGTATCGATGAAGGTGTAATCGAGCCCGCAGGCCTCGCAGTTCGGCCGCAGATCCAGGAAGCCCGCATAGAGCTTGCCCTTGCCGCAGCGCGGGCAGCGGCAGGCGATGCCGCGCAGCGCGCTCTGGGACAGGGTGGGTACCGCCTCATCCGACATGCTCATCCAACCTAGCTTGCCTTCGCAAATGAAAAGGGGGCGGCCCTCAGGACCGCCCCCTTGTAGCACTTAAAGCTGCGATCAGTGCGCGCCGTGGGCGAGGCCTTCGGGGCCGCGGAACCAGACGTAGATGCAGATGAACAGGAACAGCCACACCACGTCGACGAAGTGCCAGTACCAGGCGGCGAATTCGAAGCCGAGATGCTGGGTCGGGGTGAAGTGGCCCGCATAGGTGCGCATCAGGCAGACCAGCAGGAACACGGTGCCGACCAGCACGTGGAAGCCGTGGAAGCCGGTCGCCATGAAGAAGGTGGCGCCGTAGATGTTGCCGGAGAAGTGGAACGCGGCGTGGGCATATTCGTAGGCCTGCACGCAGGTGAAGCACGCGCCGAGGATGACGGTGAGGATCAAGCCGTACTTCAGGCCCTTGCGGTCGCCTTCCAGCAGCGCGTGATGCGCCCAGGTCACCGTGGTGCCCGAGGTCAGCAGCAAGAGCGTATTGAGCAGCGGAAGATGCCAGGGATCGAAGGTCTCGATGCCGTGCGGTGGCCAGGTGCCCGGCACGCCGCAGGCGCCCATCGCGGTGCCGGCGCCGCAGCCGAACACGGCGTCGCGGGTGGCGTGGACCGCGTCGGCCGGGAACAAAGCGGAGTTGAAGAAGGCCCAGAACCACGCGACGAAGAACATGACTTCGGAGGCGATGAACAGGATCATGCCGTAGCGGTGGCTGATCTGCACCACGCGGGTGTGGTCGCCCTTGTACTGGGCTTCGCGGATCACGTCGCCCCACCAGCTCGCCATGGTGTAGAGCACGCCGACGGTGCCAGCACCGAAGATGATCGGCGCGGCCGCGAACATGTGGTGCATCCAGGTGATGGCGCCGACGGCCATGATGAAGGCCGAGATCGACCCGACGATCGGCCACGGGCTCGGATCGACGAGGTGGTAGTCGTGGTGCTTGACTTGCGCCGTGGACATTGCGGTCTCTCCGTTAGCGGTGCCGGGTTCTACGGCACATCTTCGTCTCAAAAATCAAACTCCGACATCCCGCAAGATACGGGAGTCGGCGGTTACAGGTTTCCCGTCACAAGTTTCTCGTTACAGGTTTCCCTTGCGCTTGTCCGGTTCGCTCGCAGCCAGAGGCTTCGGCGCCGGATCGCGCACGGCATAGAAGGTGTAGGACAGCGTGATGGTCTTGAGGCCGTCGTTTTCGGAATCGGCGACCAGCGCCGGATCGACGTAGAACACGACAGGCATCTCGCGCTTCTCGCCCGGCGCCATGGTCTGTTCGGTGAAGCAGAAGCAGTTGATCTTCTGGAAATACGCCCCGACCGTCAGCGGCGCCACATTGTAGGCCGCCTGGCCTGCGGTGGTCCGCGCCGACTGGTTGGTCACGTTATAGAAGACGGTGACGACCTCACCGATCTTGACCTCGATCTCGGTCTGCTCGGGTTCGAACTTCCAGGGCAGGCCCGGCGCGACATTGGCGTCGAACCGAACCGCGATTCTGCGCGCCAGCGGTGCGCCTGATGGCGCCGAGGTCGCGACCTGGGTGGTGCCGTTGAAGCCGGTGGCGCGGCAGAACCAGTTGTAGAAGGGAACGGCGGCATAGGCGGCGCCGAGCATCAGCACCACGACGAAACCGCAGATCGACGCCACCACCGCATCGCGCGTCAGGCCGCGACGCGAAGCCGGCTCGGAAGTCGCCTTGGGGCTCGCTGTCGGATCCTCATGCATCGTCGGCTGGTTTTCCATTGGTTACATCGGCCTGACTAGAACACCCGGTCCCTTGACCATGGTGACCGCGAAAAACAGCAAGACCAGCACACCGAGCGCGAGCGCGATGGCGATCGAGCGGGAACGGCGGCTTCGCTTTTGCGCCTCGGTGAGGACGATACCTTCTGGCTGCTCGTTATCCATGCCGTCGCCATGCGCCCCCTACCCGAACAAGGGTGCGACAGCGCGGACAACGACCTCGAGCAGCAGGGTCGCAAACAGCGCAAACAGATAGAAGATCGAGAAGGCGAACAGCCGGCGCGTGGCGCGGCCGGCTTGCTTGCCTTCGCGGTGACGGTAGACGTTGATCGAAAGCGCCATCATGCCGGCGCCGAGCACCAGCGAGGCGATGCCGTAGATCGCGTCGAAATAGCCGAGCGGCCATGGCGCCACCGCGACCGCGACCAGCACGATGGTATAGAGCAGGATCTGCAGCCGCGTCGCATCGGGACCGGCGACGACCGGCAGCATCGGCACGCCGGCGCGGGCATAGTCGTCGTTGCGGAACAGCGCCAGCGCCCAGAAATGCGGCGGGGTCCAGAAGAAGATGATCAGGAACAGCAGCACCGGCTCCATCGACAGCGAGCCGGTGGCCGCGGCCCACGCCACGACAGGCGGCAAGGCGCCGGCGGCGCCGCCGATCACGATGTTCTGCGCGGTCCAGCGCTTCAACAGCATGGTGTAGATCACGACATAGAAGAAGATCGTGAACGCCAACAGCGCGCCCGCCACCCAGTTGACGAGGATGCCGAGCGTCATCACCGAGAAGAACGCCAGAACCATGCCGAAGGCCATCGCCTCCGGCGGGGTGATGCGTCCGCGCGGGATCGGCCGGTTGGCGGTGCGCGACATCAGCGCGTCGATGTCGGCCTCATAGGCCATGTTCATCGCACCCGAGGCGCCGGCGCCGACCGCGATGCAGAGGATCGAGGTGAAGGCCAGCACGGGATGGAAATGGCCGGGCGCGATCACGAGGCCGACCAGCGCAGTGAACACCACCAGCGACATCACCCGCGGCTTCAGCAGCGCGAGGTAGTCGCCGACCTCCGCCTCGGAAATCCGCGGAAACTCGATGGCGTGGTGGTCGACTACCGACAAGATCGATCTCGCTTGGTTTAGAAGACCGCGGCGCGCGATGAAGCGCGCCGCGAATTAAGCGTTACTGCACCTTCGGCAGCACTTCGAACTGATGGAACGGCGGCGGCGACGACAGCGTCCATTCCAGGGTGGTGGCGCCAGCGCCCCACGGATTGTTGGCGGCCTGCTCCTTGCGGACGAAGGCATCGATCACGCCGTAGATGAAGATCAGCACGCCGAAGCCCGAGATGTAGGAGCCGAGCGACGACACCAGGTTCCAGCCGGCGAACGCATCCGGATAGTCGACGTAGCGGCGCGGCATGCCGGACAGACCGAGGAAATGCTGCGGGAAGAACACCAGATTGACGCCGATGAAGGTGAACCAGAAGTGCAGCTTGCCGATCCGCTCGGAGTACATGTAGCCGAACATCTTCGGGAACCAGTAGTACCAGCCGGCGAAGATGCCGAACACGGCGCCGAGCGACAGCACGTAGTGGAAGTGCGCGACGACGTAGTAGGTGTCCTGCAGCACGCGATCGACGCCGGCATTGGCCAGCACCACGCCGGTGACGCCGCCGAGGGTGAACAGGAAGATGAAGCCGATCGCCCAGATCATCGGCGTCTTGAACTCGATCGAGCCGCCCCACATCGTGGCGATCCAGGAGAAGATCTTCACGCCGGTCGGCACCGCGATCACCATGGTGGCGGCGACGAAATAGGCCTGCGTCGCCGAGGACATGCCGACGGTGTACATGTGGTGCGCCCACACCACGAAGCCGATGCCGCCGATCGCGACCATGGCGTAGGCCATGCCGAGATATCCGAACACGGGCTTCTTCGAGAAGGTGGAGACGATCTGGCTGACCATGCCGAACGCAGGCAGGATCAGGATGTACACTTCGGGGTGGCCGAAGAACCAGAACAGATGCTGGAACAGCACCGGATCGCCGCCGCCGTCGGCGGCGAAGAAGGTGGTGCCGAAATTGCGGTCGGTGAGCAGCATGGTGATGGCGCCGGCGAGCACCGGCAGCGACAGCAGCAGCAGGAACACCGTCACCAGGATCGACCAGACGAACAGCGGCATCTTGTGCAGGGTCATGCCCGGCGCGCGCATGTTGAAGATCGTGGTGATGAAGTTGATGGCGCCGAGGATCGACGAGGCGCCGGCCAGATGCAGCGAAAGGATCGCGAAATCGACCGCCGGTCCCGGATGACCCGACGTCGACAGCGGCGCGTAGATGGTCCAGCCCGCCCCGACGCCGTTGGCGCCCGGCTCACCCTCGACGAAGGTCGACAGCAGCAGCAGCGCAAAGGAAGCCGGCAGCAGCCAGAACGAGATGTTGTTCATGCGCGGGAACGCCATGTCGGGCGCGCCGATCATCAGCGGAACCATCCAGTTGCCGAAACCGCCGATCATCGCCGGCATCACCATGAAGAAGATCATGATCAGGCCGTGCGAGGTCACGAACACATTGTAGGTGTGGGTTTCGTGGAACAGCTGGACGCCGGGATACATCAGCTCGATGCGGATCGCGATCGACATCGCCGCGCCAATGACACCCGCGATGATCGCGAACACCAGGTACATCGTGCCGATGTCCTTGTGGTTCGTCGAATAGACGTAGCGCCGCCATCCGGTCGGATGGGCGTGCTCGTGATCGTCATGACCGTGTTCTTGGGCGTGATCGTCGTGTGTCGCTGCGCTCGTTGCCATGTTCAAATCCTGCCTTGCAGTCGTGTCTTGCGGTCGTGTTGGGACTCTGCAGTCCCGTCGCCCTTAGCTCTTAGCTTGATTGCTTTGCCTTGCCGCCCTGCGGCTGATCGATGCAATCGTCCTTGTTCGATTGAACGCACTTCTTCCAATCGTCATAGACCTGATCGTTCACGACCTTGACCACGATCGGCATGAAGGCGTGGTCCTTGCCGCACAATTCGGAGCATTGGCCGTAATAGATGCCCTCCTTGGTAGCCTTGAACCAGGTTTCGTTGAGGCGGCCGGGTACCGAGTCGATCTTGATGCCGAAGGCCGGCACAGCGAAGGAGTGGATGACGTCGGCGCCGGTAGTCTGGACCCGAACTACCTTGTTCACGGGCACGACCAGTGCATGGTCGACACCAAGCAGGCGCGGCGGGGGCGAGCCCAGCTTCGCGCGGTCCTCGTTGCTCAGGATGATGGAGGTGTATTCGATCTTGTCGTCAGGATAGGTGTAGGTCCAGTTCCACTGGTTGCCGGTGGCCTTGATGGTCAGGTCGGCCTTGGGAATGTCGAGCTCCTGGAACAGGAGGCGGAACGACGGCACCGCGATACCGACCAGGATCAAGACCGGAATCAGCGTCCACGCTACTTCGATCAGCGTGTTGTGCGTGGTCTTGGAGGGGACCGGGTTGGCCTTGGCGTTGAACTTCACCACCACCATGATGAGCAGCGCCAGCACGAACAGCGTGATGATCGTGATCAGCACGAACAGGAAGTTATGGAACCAGGTGATGTTCTCCATTACCGGGGAGGCCGCTTCCTGCAGCTTGTATTCCCACGGCGCAGGCTGCCCCAATTCGGCGAATGCCGTTCCGCCGGCGACAAGCGCCATGCCTGCCACCGCTAGTCCCAGCAACCGACGGCCGATCTGGCCCTTCGACATCTTCATGCCGCTCGCGCTCCCTTGATAAATCCCCAAAGCACTCCCGCCGGATAGCCGGAAATGCCGCACGATCCGCTCAGACAAACGGCCAACCGGAGGTACTTCAGAAGTACACCTTGAAAAGTACCTGCAACAGGCGTTGCGACAGTACCCGGGCCAGATCGTTAGAACGCGTCGAAATCAAGCCTCTCAAACCATAATTCTAGGGCTCTCGCAATGCAGTAGTGAGACGCCAAGCCATGCGTCACCTTCTATTCGCTGGATGTCAGGTTTTCCCGCTAAATCAGGCCAAACCTGCCGCTTTGCGACCCGGCTACGCTTGACAGGCGGATTGCCGGATGTAGGCACAGGCGGGGTGCTCCCGGGGTGCCTGATTCGCCTGCCGTGACGGCGGTTCCGGCGCCAAAACCGCCTTCAAGGTGCCGTCATTGCGGTATCAGTCCGGGTCAGACCAGTTGGTAGCGCGTGCGCCCGGCTTCCGCCGGAAATACATCTCCGGCAGCTGCCGGCAAACGTCAGAGGATCGACCCGGATGGGGCGTTCGACACATCAGGTGAGACGTGATTTTGGCCGCTGGCTGAGCGGCTTGCTCGCCGCGGCATGTTTGCTTGCCGTGGGCTGCCTGCTCGGCCTGACCGGGGCGGCAAATGCCCAGGGCGCGGTGCGCTCGGTCCATGGCGACTGGCAGATCCGCTGCGACACCCCGCCGGGCGCGCAGGGCGAACAATGCGCCCTGATCCAGAGCGTGGTAGCCGAAGACCGCTCCAACGCCGGCCTCACCGTGATCGTGCTGAAAACCGCCGACCAGAAGAGCAAGCTGATGCGGGTGGTGGCCCCCCTGGGCGTGCTGCTGCCCTCCGGCCTCGGGCTGAAGCTCGACAACCAGGACGTCGGCCGCGCCGGTTTCGTCCGCTGCCTGCCCAACGGCTGCGTCGCCGAGGTGGTGATGGACGAAAAGCTGCTCGGCCAGCTCCGCACCGCCAAGACTGCGACCTTCATTATCTTCGAGACCCCCGAAGAGGGCATCGGCTTTCCGCTCAGCCTGAACGGGCTCGGCGAGGGCTACGACAAGCTGCCGTAGGCTCCTACTTAAAGAGCAGGCTCATCAGATACGTGTTCTCGCAGACGCCATCGACCTTCATGGCGTCGCGCATCAGGCCTTCGATCTCAAACCCGATTTTCTTGTAAAGCGCGATCGCGTTCTTGTTGTCTTCCCGCACCGTCAACTCGACCCGATGCAGCCCGAACGCACGCGCGGCGTCGAGCGTCTGCCCGATCAGGCGCTCGCCCAATCCGCAGCCCCGGAATTCCGGCAGCAGCGCCACGCCGAGAACGCCGACATGGGCATAAACCGGCCTCGGCTTGGGCAGGATGTCGCACCAGCCGACGACCTCGCCGGCGGACAACACGACCCATTGCGGATAGCCCTGCGCGATATTGTTGAGAATGAAAGTCCGGGTCTCGCCGGGCGGCGGGGCTTCGAGAAACGCCAGATAGCGCCGCTCGCGCGCGACGAAATCGAGGGCATGGTGGAAGCCCTCGATATGGTCTTGGGATATCGGAACAATTTCGACGGCCATCGTCTCGGCAACGTGTTGATCCCGCCCCTCGCGGAATGCCCAGAAAACACCTATCTTGGACGTGCCCCTCCGACAACGGACCGATTGAATGACCAATCTCGCCACAACCTCCCTGATCGACCGCGCCAATCTCGACCGTGATGCCGTCCGCCGCGAGATCGCGCGGGGGCTCGAGGGCGCCGACGACGGCGAGCTGTTTCTGGAATATGGCCAGACCGAAGCGCTGGCGTTCGACAATGGGCGGCTGAAGCAGGCCACCTATGACACCAGCCAAGGGTTCGGGCTGCGCGCGGTCAAGGATGATGCGGTCGGCTATGCGCATTCGTCCGACGTGTCGCTGCCGGCCTTGATCCGCGCCGCCGACGCGGTCGCCGCCGTGCGCGGCGGCTACAGCGGGCAATTCTCAGCCGCCCCCGCCCACACCAATGTACGGCTCTATGGCGACGACAATCCGCTGGATGCGCCGGGTTTTGAGGCCAAGGTAAAACTGCTGGCCGAGATCGACGCTTACGTGCGCGACAAGGATCCGCGGGTGCGGCAGGCCTCGATCAGCCTCGGCGCCACCTGGCAGGTGGTGGAAATCCTTCGTCCCGACGGCGAGAGCTATCGCGACATCCGCCCGCTGGTGCGGGTCAATATTTCCGTCGTCGCCGGCCAGGGCGACCGCCAGGAAAGCGGCAGCAAGGGCTATGGCGGCCGCGAGGGCTATGCGCGCTTCATCGAGACCAAAGCCTGGCGCGAGGCCGCCGACGGCGCCATCCGCGAGGCGCTGGTCAACCTGGAATCGATCCCCGCCCCTGCCGGCGAGATGGACGTGGTGCTGGGCGCCGGCTGGCCCGGCGTGATGCTGCATGAAGCGGTCGGCCACGGGCTTGAGGGCGATTTCAACCGCAAGCAGACCTCGGCTTTCGCAGGATTGATGGGCAAGCAGGTCGCGGCCAAGGGCGTCACCGTCGTCGATGACGGCACCATGGCGTCGCGGCGCGGTTCGCTATCCATTGACGACGAGGGCACGCCGACCAACCGCACGGTGCTGATCGAGGACGGCATTCTGGTCGGCTACATGCAGGACCGCCAGAACGCGCGGCTGATGAACATGAAGCCGACCGGCAACGGGCGACGTCAAAGTTATGCCCATGTGCCGATGCCGCGCATGACCAACACCTACATGCTGGCCGGCCAGCGCGACCCGGCGGAGATCCTGGCGTCGGTGAAGAACGGCATCTACGCCGCCAATTTCGGCGGCGGACAGGTCGACATCACCTCCGGCAAATACGTGTTCCAGTGCACCGAGGCCTACAAGATCGAGAACGGCAAGGTCGGCGCTCCCCTGAAGGGCGCGATGCTGATCGGCAACGGGCCGACCGACCTGCACAGAATAACCATGATCGGCAACGATCTTGCGCTCGATACCGGGATCGGCACCTGCGGCAAGAACGGCCAGGGCGTGCCGGTCGGCGTCGGTCAGCCGACGCTGCGGATGGAACGGATTACGGTCGGAGGAACTGGCTAGTGAGCATCGACAAGAACGAGCTCGTGAACATCGACAAGGACGCGCTCGTGAGCGAACAGGAAACCCCTGTTGCGAAGCCGATCAGCTGGCGCGCGCAGGCGGCCCAACTCGCGGCGATCATCGCCGTCGTGTTCATCGCCAAGGGCGCGCTAGCCGAGCCGTTTTATGTTCCGTCCGGCTCGATGGAGCCGACGCTCCTGATCGGCGACGCGCTGCTGGCGTCGAAATTCCCCTATGGCTATGGCGCGGCTTCGCTGCCGATCCAGATCACGCTGCCGGAAACCGGCCGCCTGTTCGGCGAAACGCCGAAGCGCGGCGACGTCGTCGTGTTCCGCTGGCCCGGCGATCGCTCGCAGGCCTGGGTCAAGCGCGTCGTCGGCCTGCCCGGCGATCGGATCCAGCTTCGCCAGGGCCAGCTCTTCATCAACGACCACGCCGCAACCTTGACGCCCGACGGGACAGGCGAAGCCGAAGACGACAGCGGCGGCAGCGAACAGGCCTATCGCTTCATCGAGACGCTGCCGAACGGCGTCACCCATGCGATCTTCAAGATGCGCGACAACGGCCGCTACGACAACACGCCGGAAGTGACGGTGCCGGCCGGCAAGCTGTTCGTGCTCGGCGATAACAGGGACAATTCCGCCGACAGCCGCGTCTCGCTGCGCGACGGCGGCGTCGGCCTGTTGCCGATCGACAATCTGATCGGCCGCGCCGATGCCGTGGTCGGCTCCTGGGACATGGGCGTGCGCAACCAGCCGGTCTGGACCTGGCTCTCGGGATTCCGGATGGCGCGGTTTTTCACCTCGGTGCATTAGCCAGAACCTCATGGTGAGGAGGCGCGCCAGCGCCGTCTCGAACCATGAAGCCCCGATGCGGCCATCCTTCGAGACGCCGCTTCGCGGCTCCTCAGGATGAGGATTTGTGATGACCTTCGACGACGTCAGAAAATTCGCGCTTCTCTGGACGGAGGTCGAGGACGGCACGTCCTACGGCACGCCGGCGCTGAAGGTGCGCAAGAAACTTTTGGCGCGCCTGAAGGAAGACGGCGACAGCCTGGTGATGCCCGGCGTGCCGCAGGACGAGCGCGCGATGCTGGTGGAAAGCCAGCCTAAGATATTTTACTTCACCGATCACTACCGAGATTATCCGATTGCGCTGATCCGGCTGTCGAAGGCCAAGCGCGCCATCGTCGAACCGCTGCTGCGCCGGCACTGGCGCACGCTGGCGTCAAAGGCGGCGGTGAAGGAATTTGATTCGAAAGCGTAAGGCCCCCGTAGGGTGGGCAAAGGCGCGATAGCGCCGTGCCCACCATCTTTGTCGCGATCACATCATGGTGGGCACGCTTCGCTTTGCCCACCCTACGGCAGCGCTGATGACCCGAGACGAATTCCTCGCCGCCGCGTTCCAAAATCCCGTCAACGCGACCATTGTCGACGAGCTGTTCGCACTCGCGCTCCCCGATGCCTGGCTGGTGTCCGGCTGTCTGGTGCAGACGGTGTGGAACGTGCGCACCAACCGCTCCGTCGGCTACGGCATTAGCGATTACGACGTGTTCTATTTCGATCCGGATACGTCATGGGACGCCGAGGACGCCGTCATCCGCACCGTGGCGAAACGGTTCGAAAAACTCGGCGTCACCGTTGAAGTGCGCAACCAGGCGCGCGTCCATCTCTGGTACGCGCAAAAACACGGCCTGCCGTATCCGCCGCTGCATAGCACGACCGAGGGCATCGACCGCTTCCTGACCCGAAACACCCGCATCGGTATCCGCCGCACCGAGGCTGGCTATGACGTCTATGCACCGGATGGTTTTGACGACGCCGCCAATCTGATTGCCCGACCGAACATGACCGCGAATTTCTCGGCAGAGAATTACGTGAAGAAGACGGCGCGCTGGAAGGCGTTGTGGCCGGAGGTGACGGTGCTGGGGGTGGAATGAGCCGTCATTGCGAGCGAAGCGAAGCAATCCATCTTGCCACGAAGAAAGAATGGATTGCTTCGTCGCTGCGCTCCTCGCAATGACGAAAAAATGCAGTCAGCTTCGAAGCCCTACCGCACCACGCCGGAAATAAACCCGGCTTTGCGGCGCGGCGGCTTGATGTCTTTTTTCAGGTAGCAATGGGCGTCGCGGCCGGCATAGCCCGGCCGGGCATAGGTCCAGGCCCGGCATTTGTTGTCGGCGGCGCAGGCGGCCTTGCAGGCGTCGTCGCCTTCCGAGCCGTTGAGGTCGAAATTCTTGTAGTCGCCGCCGAAGCGGTCGATCGAGGTTTCGATCGTGGTGTTCTTCGGCTCGACCACGCCGGCGCCACGCACGCCGGAGACGCAGCAATTGTCCTGCGTGCGCGGCGGCACATTGCTCTTGAGCCAGCATACCGCGCCGTTGGTCGCGTCGGTCGGATAGCTGAAACTCCAGGCGTGGCAGCGCTTGTCGCGCTCGCAGACCAGCGCGCAGTCCGCCGGATCGCCCGAAGTAACCGGCGCACTCAGATAATCACCGCCGGGACGGTCGAAATTGGCCTGCGCCAGCGCCGGACGCGCGGATGCGGTCGCCGCCAGAAAGGCGAGCGCCACCACACACGCCCTGAGCAGGCGGCCTATCCCCATCTGCGATTGCTTTCGAGTCCGCGTCGCGAGGCCTCATTTGAGCGGCCTCAACCTGTACGGTGGATGAACGGCCCAAAAATGCGGCATTCGGGCGCGCCGGCTGCGCCAGGAAAACGCGCCGGAACAAGGCCTTCAATCCGAAAGGCCCACAGCGTTTTCGCGCGAAGCGGAATCCGGTTCGCGCAAAGAAAACGCGTCAAAACAAAGAATAGAGCCCGGTTCTGATTCAATCAGAACCTAAAAGGGCTCTAGAACGCGTATTCCTGATAGGCCGGTTCCACCGAGCCACCCCAGGCGCCCTGATACTTTTCCAGCATCTCTTCCGCCGGGGTCCGACCGCAATCGAGGATCCGCTCCAGCGGCTCGAGAAACCGGCTCTCGTCGCGGCCGGAATGATCGACGCGGTTGCGCCGCCGCAGACCGGCATGCGACAGCTTCAGGCATTCCCGGGCGACCTCGAACAAATAGCGATCGCGGATCCGGGCCTTGAAGCCCAGCCGCGGCACGTCGTCGCGCAACGCCTGGCGCTCATAGGCATTCCAGTGGCTGACCAGATCCCAGGCCGCGTTCAGGGTGTCGTCGTCGTACAGCAGGCCGACCCAGAACGCCGGCAGCGCCGGCAGCCGGCCCCACGGCACGCCGTCGGCGCCGCGCATTTCCAGATAGCGCTTCAGCCGCACTTCCGGAAAAATCGTCGAGAGGTGATTGGCCCAGTCCGACAGCGTCGGGCGCTCGCCGGGGAAGGCCGGGTTCTTGCCGTCGAAGAAGGCGCGGAACGACGAACCCGATACGTCGATATATTCGTCGCCGCGCTTGACGAAATACATGGGAACATCGAGCGCGTAGTCGACCCAGCGCTCGAACCCCATGCCGTCCTCGAACGCCCAGGGAATCATGCCCGAGCGCGCGTTGTCGGTGTCGCGCCAGATTTCGGAACGGAAGGTGAGGAAGCCGTTGGGCCTGCCTTCGGTGAACGGCGAATTCGCAAACAGTGCGGTCGCGACCGGCTGCAGCGCCACCGATACCCGGAGCTTCTTGACCATGTCGGCTTCGGAGGAGAAGTCGAGATTGGTCTGCACCGTGCAGGTCCGGAACATCATGTCGAGGCCGTATTGGCCGACCTTCGGCATGTAGCTGCTCATGATCTTGTAGCGGCCCTTGGGCATGACAGGGATCTGCTTGCGCGACCAGGACGGCGTCATGCCGAGTCCGAGAAAGCCGATGCCGAGCGGGGTGGCGATCTCGCGCACCTGCGCCAGATGCGCCATCAGCTCCGACTGGGTCTGGTGCACCGTCTCGACCGGCGCGCCCGACAATTCGAACTGCCCGCCGGGCTCCAGCGAAATCGCGCCGCCGCCGGTGACGTCGTAAAGCCCGATGATGTTGCCGCGCTCCATGATCGGCTCCCAGCCGAGCAGAAGCTGCATGCCTTCGAGCAGCGCGCCGATACCCTTGGCTCCTTCATAGGGCACAGGATGGTGGCCCTCGAGCGTGAACGGGGTCTTCTCGTGTTCGGTGCCGATGCGGAATTCGCTCGGCGGCTTCACGCCGGCCTCCAGCCACGCCACGAGTTCGTCGCGCGATTGCAGCGGCGTCATATCGATCTGGTCACGCGCCATAGAAAATCCGGATGTGGGGCGATTCGACCGAACGCGCCGTATGGCCAAAGGGGATGCGGACGGCGTTGTCCGCAGCAACGAAAGGGTTCGGGGTTATCATCGCGCCGGCACGCCCTCTCGGGCGGCCACGGCCTTGATATCCTCGCAGGAGCAGCCGAGCCGGTCGAGCAGACCGCACAGCTTGACGGCATCGGTATCGGAAAGTTTGGAGCCGACGTATTTTTCGATCGCCGCCGAATAGGCGTTCCACATCTTCTTCTGCAGCTCGCGCCCGGCCTCGGTGATCTCGACGAACTGGCCGCGCTTGTCGATCTTGCATTCGCGCCGCGCCGCCAGCCCCTCGTCAACCAGACGGTCGATCAGCCGCGAGGTCGAGTATTGCGGGATCAGCATCTGCTTCTCCAGCTCGACCGGGCGCATCTCGCCGGACGGCGCGCGCGACAATTCCAGCAGCGCGTCATACCAGGCCAGCGGCGGGAAGCCGGCCTTCTTCAAATCCTGCTCGACGGCATCGAGCACCCGGCTCTGGACCCGCATCAGGCGGATCCAGGCGGCGGTCGCCTCGGTCGAAGGTTTGCGTTTCATCGTTCAGTCCGTCTCTGTCACGGATCAGTGTACCGCACTAAATGCAGCTGCATCAATCTTGACTATTTCATGCAGATGCATTTAGTCACTCCGGAACGTTTTCAAACACCGGTCCCGTAAAGAAAACGTCACACAACAGCGGTTTTGGACCCCACCGGTTCTGATAGGCTCGGGGCCTCAGGCCCAAAAGCCACACTCCATAAATTTCGAGGGAAGGAAAATCCGATGAAATTGTATTACTCGCCCGGCGCCTGCTCGCTCTCCCCCCACATCGCGCTGCTCGAAGCCGGTCTGCCCTATGACCTGGTCAAGGTCGACCTGCGCGCCAAGAAGCTGGAAAACGGCGACGATTATCTGCAGATCAACCCGAAGGGCCAGGTGCCGGCGCTGGCGCTGGACTCCGGCGAACTCGTCACCGAAGGCCCGGTCATCGTCCAGATGATCGCCGACAAGGCCGGCAAGGGTCTCGCGCCCGCCCGCGACAGCGACGAGCGCTACAAGCTGCAGGCCTGGCTCACCTATATCAACAGCGAATTGCACAAGAACATTGGCCCGCAGTTCAGCCCGGTGCTCGCCGATGACGCCAAGGCGTTCTTCAAGGACCGCGTGATGGGCAAGTTCAAGTATGTCGACGGCGAACTGGCCGGGAAAGACTATCTGATGGGCAAGCAGTTTACCGTGGCCGACGGCTACATGTTCACGATGCTGTCCTGGGCCGAGCGGATGAAGTGGGATCTCGACGGCCTGTCGAACCTGATGGCCTACAAGGCCCGCGTCGGCGCCCGCCCGAAGGTGCAGGAAGCCCTCGTCAAGGAAGGCCTGATGAAGGCGGCGTAAGGTTTTGTAATCGGAATACGAAAGGGGCCGGATCGATGATCCGGCCCTTTTTTTGTTTTGCATTACGTATCCATCCCCCGTCGTCCCCGCCTAGTGCGCAATTGCGCACGGGGCGCGGGGACCCATAACCACCGGCCGTGGTTATTGCGAAAGGTGGCTACCGTCCGCGCCCAACCGATAGGCCGCGGCGTATGGGTCCCGGATCGCGCTTCGCTTGTCCGGGACGACGGAGGCTACGCCGCCGCCTTCTTCGGCGGGAAGCGGCCATAGAATGTCTCGTCCTTGGCGGCCATCTCGACCAAGAGTTTCGGCGGCGTGAAGCGCGAGCCGTATTTGGCCTCTAACTTGTGGCAGAGTTCGACGAACTTCTTCGTCCCCATGAAGTCGATATAGGACAGCGTGCCGCCGGTGAACGGCGCGAAGCCGAAACCGAGGATCGAGCCGACATCGGCCTCGCGCATGTCGGTGATGACGTGATCCTCCACCGTGCGCGCGGCTTCTACCGCCTGTACGACGAGAAAACGCTGCTTCAACTCCTCGACGCTTAGCGTATCGGGATCGAGCTTCTTCGGCTGCAGGTCGGCCAGGCCCGGCCACAGGCTCTTCTGACCCTTGCCCTTTTCGGGATAGTCGTAGAATCCCTTGCCGTTCTTGCGGCCGAGGCGGTTCTGCTTCTCCACCAGCTCCACCATCAGCTTCTTCTGATCGGGATTGATGGCGTTGGGGCCGAGATCTGCCTCGGTCGCCTTGATGACCTTGAGGCCAAGGTCGAGCGCGACCTCATCCGACAGCGACAGCGGGCCGACCGGCATGCCGGCCATCTTGGCGACGTTCTCGATCATTGCCGGCGGTACGCCTTCGAGGAACATCTCGTTGCCTTCGGCGATGTAACGTCCGACACAGCGATTGGCATAGAAGCCTCTGCTGTCGTTGACCACGATCGGCGTCTTGCCGATCGCACGGGTATAATCGAGCGCGGTGGCGAGCGCTGCATCACCGGTGTTCTTGCCGACGATGATCTCGACCAGCATCATCTTCTCGACCGGCGAGAAGAAGTGGATGCCGATGAACTTGCCCTGGTCTTTGAATTCTTCCGCCAGCGAGTTGATCGGCAGGGTCGAGGTGTTGGAGGCGAAGATCGCGCCGTCCTTCAAGAGCGGCTGCGCCTTGGCGTAGGTATCCGCCTTGACCTTGCGATCCTCGAACACCGCTTCAATGACGAGGTCGCAATCCCTGAGCACGTTGTAATCGGCGGTCGCGGAGATGCGGCCCAGGATGGCGTCGCGATCGCTTTCCTTGGCGCGGCCCTTCTTGATCAGGTCGTCGATCACGGCACTGGCGTGGCCCTTGCCCTTGTCGGCGCTTTCCTGGTCGCGGTCGATCAGCACCACGTCGATGCCGGCGCGCGCCGAGACGTAGCCGACGCTGGCGCCCATGAAGCCGGCGCCGATCACGGCGAGCTTCTTCACTTTGGTCGGCGGCACGTTGGCCGGACGCCGCGCGCCCTTGTTCAGTTCCTGCATCGACAGGAACAGGCTGCGGATCATCGCGGCGGCTTCGTTCGAGCGCAAAACTTGCGTGAAGTAGCGCGACTCGACCCGAAGTGCAGCGTCGATCGGCAACTGCAGGCCTTCATAGACGCAGCTCATGATGGCGCGCGCCGCCGGATAGTTGTCGTAGGTCTCGCGGCGGTAGATGGCGTTGCCGGCCGGGAACATCATCATGCCGGCCTTGGAGAACACCGCCCCGCCGGGCAGCTTGAAACCCTTCTCGTCCCAGGGGGCTACCGCCTTGCCGCCGCCCTTGATCCACTCCTTCGCGGCCTGGATCATCTCGGCGGCAGGAACGATGGCGTGAATCAGATTGAGCGCCTTGGCTTTCGCCAGATTGATCGCTTCGCCCTTCAACAAAAGCTGCATCGCATCCTGCGGCGAGACGATGCGCGGCACGCGCTGGGTGCCGCCGGCGCCGGGGAACAGCCCGACCTTCACTTCGGGCAGACCGAGGCGGGTCTTCGGATTGTCGGCCGCGACGCGGTAGTGACAGGACAGCGTCAGCTCGAAACCGCCGCCGAGCGCGAGGCCGTTGATGGCCGCGACCCACGGCTTGCCTGAGGTCTCGATCGAACGAAACACCTGCGAGAAGCGGCGGCTCTGGTCGAACAGCACCTGATTGGCCGCGACCTCGCCCTTGTCCTTGAGCAGCGCGGCATAGGTGTTGGCCATGCCCTCCATCATCGACAAATCAGCGCCGGCGCACAGCGCTTCCTTGCCGGAGGTGATGACGACGCCCTTGACGGCGGCATCCTCAGAGGTCTGCTTGATGATCGCCTCGAGTTCGCTGATCGAGGTTTCGTCCAGCACGTTCATCGAACGGCCGGGCGTGTCCCAGGTCACCAGCACGATGCCGTCGGCGTCGGTCTCGGTCTTGAAATTCTTGAAGGCCATGTGTTGCTCCCTCGATGCCGGCTGCCCGTTCGAGCGCGGCGGTTGTCCGTGATTTCGTAGGGTGGGTTAGCGAAGCGTAACCCAGCGCCTTCGTTGCCGCAGCATGGTGGGTTACGGCTTCGCCTAACCCACCCTACGGCAGTTACACTCGTTCGATGATCGTAGCTGTCCCCATGCCGCCGCCGATGCACAGGGTTACCAGCGCGGTCGACTTATCGGTGCGTTCGAGTTCGTCGAGCACGGTGCCGAGGATCATGGCGCCGGTGGCACCGAGCGGATGACCGAGCGCGATCGCGCCGCCATTGACGTTGATCTTCGAAGGATCGATCTCGAACGCCTGCATGTAGCGCAGCACCACCGAGGCAAAGGCCTCGTTGAGTTCGAACAAGTCGATGTCCGACTTCTTCATGCCGGAGCGTTCGAACAGTTTTTCGGTGACGTCGACCGGGCCGGTCAGCATCATCGCCGGCTCCGAACCGATATTGGCGAAGGCGCGGATTTTCGCGCGCGCCTTCAGGCCGTGCTTGGCGCCCGCCTCCTTGCTGCCGAGCAGCACCGCACCGGCGCCGTCGACGATGCCCGACGAATTGCCGGCGTGATGCACGTAGTTGATGCGCTCGACTTCGGGATGCGCCTGGATCGCCACCGCGTCGAAGCCGCCCATCTGGCCCATCGCCACGAATGACGGCTGCAACTGGCCGAGCGACTGCATGGTCGTGGTCGGCCGCATGTGCTCGTCCTTGGCCAAAATCGTCAGGCCGTTGATGTCCTTGACCGGCACCACTGAGTTATTGAAGCGGCCCTCGTCCCAGGCCTTGGCCGCGCGCTGCTGGCTCTGCACCGCATAGGCGTCGACGTCGTCGCGCGAGAAACCGTATTTGGTCGCGATCAGATCGGCCGAGACGCCCTGCGGCATGAAATAGGACGGCACCGCCATCGAGGGATCCATCGGCCAGGCGCCGCCGGAGGCGCCGATGCCGACGCGGCTCATCGATTCGGCGCCGCCGCCGATCACGAGTTCATGCTGGCCGGCCATGATCTGGGCGGCGGCGAAATTCACCGCGTCGAGGCCGGAGGCGCAGAAGCGGCTGATCTGGACGCCGGGAACGGCCTCGCCGAGGCCGGCCTTCATCGCCGCAAAGCGGGCGATGTCGGAGCCGGCTTCACCGACCGGATCGACCACGCCGAGGATGACATCGTCGACGACGTCTTCGGGCAGGTTGTTGCGTTCCTTCAACGCCCTGAGCGGCACCGTCGCCAGCGCCAGCGCGGTGACCTCATGAAGCGAGCCATCGGCCTTGCCGCGGCCGCGCGGGGTGCGAACGTGATCGTAGATATAGGCCTCGGGCATGCTGCCCTCCTTATATGAGGATCATAATATATAAGCTGAAGTCGTCGCGGAGTCTCGTCCGCGACGAAGAATCTCAGAACGCTTCCGCCGCCAGTTCCATCGTGGTCGCGGCCCCGGACTGGATCCGTGCCAAATGGACGGATGTTTCCGGCAACATCCGCTCCATGAAGAAGCGGCCGGTCACCAGTTTGGTGGAGAGATAGGACGTGGCGCCGGAGCCTGCCATCTTGTCCTGCGCCACTTTGGCCATGCGGGCCCACATGTAGCCAAAGGTGACGAGGCCGAACAGTTGCATATAGTCGGTGGCGGCAGCGCCCGCGTTGTCGGGCTTCGCCATCGCATTCTGCATCAGCCAGCCGGTGGCCTGCTGCAGGTGGCCCAACGCGGCCGACAGCGGCGCCACGAACGGCTTCATGGCATCGTCTGCGCCGTGCTCCTTGGCAAACGCGGCGACTTCGCCGAAGAACGCCATTACGGCGCGGCCGCCGTCGCGCGGCAGCTTGCGGCCGACGAGGTCGAGCGCCTGAATGCCGTTGGCGCCTTCATAAAGCATGGCGATGCGTGCATCGCGCACGAACTGCTCCATGCCGTGTTCGGCGATATAGCCGTGGCCGCCATACATCTGCTGCGCCATCACCGCGTTGGAGAAACCGACGTCGGTCATCACGCCCTTCATGACCGGGGTCATCAGGCCCATATGGTCGTCGGCCTCCTGGCGATCCTTGGGATCGCTCGAACGGTGGGCGACGTCGCTCTTCAGCGCGGTCCACACCACCATGGCGCGCGCCGCCTCGTTGAAGGCGCGGATGGTGAGCAGCACGCGGCGCACGTCGGGATGCACGATGATCGGATCGGCCGGCTTGTCCGGCGCCTTCGGCCCCGTCAGCGAACGGCCCTGCAGGCGCTCGCGCGCATAGTTCACGGCGTTCTGATAGGCGACTTCGGATTGCGCGAGGCCCTGGACGGCGACGCCGAGGCGAGCTTCGTTCATCATCACGAACATGCCCTGCATGCCCTTGTTTTCCTCGCCGATCAGCCAGCCGGTGGCGCCGTCGTAATTCATCACGCAGGTCGAATTGCCGTGAATGCCCATCTTGTGCTCGATCGAACCGCAGGAGACGCCGTTGCGGGCACCGAGCGAGCCGTCGGCATTGACCAGAATCTTGGGCACCACGAACAGCGACACGCCCTTGATGCCGGCTGGAGCGCCTTCGATGCGCGCCAGCACCAGATGGATGATGTTGTCGGCGAGATCGTGCTCGCCGGCGGAGATGAAGATCTTGGTGCCCGTGATCTTGTAACTGCCGTCGGCCTGCTTGACGGCCTTGGTGCGCAACAGACCGAGATCCGTGCCGCATTGCGGCTCGGTCAGGTTCATGGTGCCGGTCCATTCGCCCGCCACCATCTTCGGCACGAACATCTTCTTCTGTTCCGGCCTGCCGTGCACCATCAGCGCTGCGGTCGCGCCCATGGTCAGGCCGCCATACATCGAAAACGCCATGTTGGCCGCGCTCTGGAATTCGGTAACGACCTGGCTCAGCGTCACCGGCAACCCCTGCCCGCCATATTCCGCCGGCGCCGACAGCCCGAGCCAGCCGCCTTCGGCGACCTGCTTGAAGGCTTCCTTGAAACCCTTTGGCGTGGTGACGCTGCCGTCGTCGTGGCGGACGCAGCCTTCGAGATCGCCGCTGCGATTGAGCGGTTGCAGCACCTCTTCGCTCAACTTGGCCGCCTCGCCGATGATGGCTTCGCGCACGTCGGCGGAGGCATCGGTAAAACCGGGCAGGTTGTCGTAGCGATCGATCTGGAACACGTCATTGAGCAGGAAGGTGACGTCTTCCACGGGGGCTTTGTAGGTCGGCATGGCGTTCTCCCGGCAGGGGGCGGAATGAGTGCGGACTGCGTTTGGTGAAAGCTGAACTGGAAGCGGAGTTTTGCGGCGTTCCGGATTCGGACCTTATCCGGTTCCGGACGCCGCAGGGAGTGAGCGAAGCAGCAAATATCGAGTCGTTCGACGCGTCATGGCGGCGCCGGGCATTGGCCTCACGCCTTGGTCGCCTGGGCCAGTTGCTCGCCCATCAGGCGATGCAGCAAATTCATTCCCTTGAGCGGACGCACCATCACCTTGAAATGAACGATGCGGTCGTCGGCGCTGAAGGTGATGATATCGACGCCGTTGATCTTGATGCCTTCGATCTCGTTTTCGAATTCGAGCACCGCGCCGGTGTCGTTGCGCCATTCCCCGACATATTTGAAGCCCGGGCCGCCGAGCACCTTCTCGGCGCTCGCCAGATACTTGAAGGTGATGTCACGGCCGCGTTGCGGCGTGTGGACCACGGGACTTTCGAATACCGCGTCGGGATGCAGCAGCTCCCACAAGACAGCGGTGTCATGGGACTTCATGTAGCCGTACCACTTGTCGAGTGCGGTCATGGTCATCATGTCTCCTGTGCGGGCGATGACGTGCTTGAGCGCGACACGCAAACCGCCTCAATTTATGCGCGTTGACGCATATGCAACTTTATGCATAATGTCAACGACAGCAGCTCCTGAAATCCGGAAGGCTTCGGAATACCTAAATACCGCAAAAGCTGAGGAGGGTTGACGTCTTGGCGCTTGGCGACGCGATCCTGGCCTGCCTGACCGAACATCCGATGACGGGCTATGAGCTCGCCAAGACCTTCGATTCGTCGATCGGGTTCTTCTGGAAAGCCGACCACCAGCAGATCTATCGCGAGCTGTCGCGGCTGCGCGACCGCGGCCATATCCAGGGCCGCGAGGTGGTACAGTCCGGCAAGCCCAACAAGCTGGTCTATACCCTTACACCCGAGGGCCGTGCTGCGCTCCGGCACTGGGCCGCCCGGCCGAGCAGCCCGTCCTCGATCAAGGACGACCTCTTGGTGCGGCTTTACGCGCTCGACAGCATCGATATCGATCCGCTGCGCGACGACCTGATGGCGCGGCTGGAACACCACCGCGACCGCTGCTCCCGCTATGAGCGGATCCTCAACAAGCGCTTTCCTCACGGCGTCGCGCCGCCGGCCGACCTGGGCAAGCTGCTGCTGCTGCGGATGGGCCTTCGCCACGAGCGCAATGTCGCCGACTGGTGCGAAGAGGCGCTCGACATGCTCTCCGCCCTCAGCCACGGGGCCAATGTCGTCCCGATCGACGGCGGCCAGCGCGAAAACAACGGCTAGACTGGCCGCTTAGCTCTCGGCCGGGCAACTTTACTGACCGGCGGCCCCAATCCTTAACCCGTTATTTACCGTAACGCGAAAAAGTCAGGATCTGAGGCAGACGACCTGCGCGGAATTCGATTGTCTCTTGGTGGGGACGCGCGGGGAGGCTGATGGCGCAAGTATAGCGCCGGAGTCGGAACCGGACCTGAGCATGAATTCGCGCGTATCGTGGAGTGTTGACGGCATCGATCCCTCGGTTCGCGAAAGGGCCGAGGCAGCCGCGCGCCGCGCCGGCATGTCGCTCAGCGAATGGCTCAATTCCACCGTCGGCGAACCCGTCGGGGCCCCTTCCCGTGACTCCCACGATCAAGGCCCGGCGATGCCGAGCCGGGAAAGCCGCGATGTCGCCGACATCCATCAGCGGCTGGATTCCATCACCCGGCAGATCGAACAGATTTCAAAGCCCGCACCGCGCAGCGAAGCGCCGCGTGGCGAAGCCATGCCGGCCGAGCCGACGGTGGCCCGTCAGCTCAACGACGCCATTTCCCGCCTCGACGCCCGGCTGTCTCAGATCACGAGCGCAGGTGCTTCACGCCAAACCTCGTCTCAAGTCCCATCGCCGAACCGTGAGGCCCAGGCCGCGATGGTCGAGCGGGCCGCAGCCCAGGTCTATCGTCCCTCGCCGCCGCTAAGCCCGGTCTCGTTTGACGCCGCGATCGCCGAGATCGCGGCGCGACAGAACGAACTCGACGGTTCGCCGCAGCCGTTGCCGCCGCGCAGCGCGCCGCCGATCGCGCCCGCAGCAGTCGCCGGCCCGGACTTCTCCTCGCTGGAACGTCATCTGCTCAAGATCACGAGCCAGATCGAGTCGCTGCGCCCCTCCGATCACATCGAAGCATCGATCGCGGCCTTCCGCGGCGAACTCGCCGAAATCCGCCAAGCCATCACCGAAGCGATGCCGCGCCGGGCCATCGATTCGATCGAGAACGAAATCCGCTCCCTGTCGCGCCGCATCGACGACAGCCGCCAGAGTGGCACCGACGGCCAGATCCTTGTCGGCATCGAGCGCGCGCTCGCCGAAATCCATGGTGCGCTGAGCAAGCTGACGCCGGCCGAGCAGCTCACCGGCTACGACGACGCGATCCGCAGCCTCGGCGCCAAGCTCGACCTGATCCTGCGCTCCAACGACGACCCATCGACCGTTCGCCAGCTCGAAGACGCGATATCGGCGCTTCGCTCGATCGTCTCCAATGTGGCCTCCAATGACGCGCTGGCGCGGCTTTCCGAGGACGTGCATTCGCTGTCGGCCAAGGTCGACCAGCTCGCCCGCGCCGATGGCAACGGCGATTCCTTTGCCATCCTCGAGCAGCGCCTTGCCTCGCTGACCTCGTCGCTGGAAAGCCGCGAACGCCCCGCGGCCACTGAGCCTTCGGAATTTGTCGAAGGCGCGCTGCGCTCCCTGACCGAACGCCTCGACCGCATACCTGTCGGTAACGACAATGCGTCGGCGTTTGCCCATCTCGAACAGCGCGTATCCTATCTCTTGGAACGGCTGGAAGCTTCGACCGACCGCGGCGCCGCGCCGTCGCTCGATCTCGGACGGGTCGAGGAAGGGCTGCTGGACATCCAGCGCTCGCTCGAACGCCAGCACGCCAATCTGGTCTCGCTCGCCGACACCAGCCGCAGCGGCGGCGGGCCGGCAGCGATGGACTCCGACATCGTCGACGCCGTCAAACGCGAATTGTCCGACATCCGCTACAGCCAGTCGGAAACCGACCGCCGCACCCAGGACTCTCTGGAGACGGTTCACAACACGCTCGGCCATGTGGTCGATCGGCTGGCGACGATCGAGGGCGACTTGCGCGCGGTTCGCGCCGCGCCGATCGCGGCCCAGCCGATGGCGTCGTCCGCTCCAGCCGTCACCATGCGCGAGGAAGCCTCGCGCGCGGCAATGCCGCCGCAAACTTCTGCGCCGATGCCCTATACGCAGGCGCTGGCGCCGCAGCCGAAGCCGGAATTGCCGAATCCCGCTTCCATGCAGGAAACCTTCGCCGCCGCCCCGCGCGAATTCCATGCCGCCCAGCCGGTAGCGCCGCCGACGCCGCGCGCGATCAGCGAAATCCTCGAACCGCACGCGGCACCGCCGCGCGCGGCGATCGCGCCGGATCTGCCGCCGGATCACCCGCTCGAGCCGGGCACCCGGCCGGCCGCGCGGATGTCTTCGCCGTCGGAGCGAATCGCCGCTTCCGAAAGCGTGATCAACGAGATCGCGGCCGGACCGAAAGAACCCGTCAGTTCATCGAGCTTCATCGCCGCCGCGCGCCGCGCCGCGCAGGCTGCTGCCGCCGCTCCTGCCAATGAGAAGGCCGCTCGCGCCGCTGCCAAGGCCGCCGCCAAAGACAAGGGTGGCGACAGCAAGATCAAGGTCGGGGCGAAGATCGCGCAGCCCGGCGACACAACGCCGTCCAACATGACCTCCCGGGTCCGCTCGCTGCTGGTCGGCGTCAGCGTGGTCGTGATCGTGCTCGGTACTTTCAAGATGGCGATGACACTGCTCGACACCGGCAGCAGCACGCCGATGCCGGGAATCGAAAATTCGACCGAATCTGCCGCACCGCCACCCGCTCCGGCGGAGAGCGGCGCCAAGCCCGCGATGCCGGCGCCATCAGCGCCCTCGCTGATGTCGCCGACCCCGGCCGACCGGCAATCGAACAACATGTCCGCGCCGAACACGCTGGACAGCGCGCGTGTCGTGATCCCGCCGCAGGCGCAGTCCTCTCTGGCCCCGGCGGCGGCTGCGGCCCCGGCGCCGGCCGGCGACGTCACCGGTGCGATCCCCACCGTGCAGGGGACTTCATCAGGCAAATTCTCGATGGTGCAGGTGCCGCCGAGCGAGCGGCTGCCCGACGCCATCGGCGGTCCGGTGCTGCGCGCCGCCGCTCTGAAGGGCGATCCGACCGCGGCCTACGAGGTCGGCGTGCGCTTTGCCGAGGGCAAGGGCATTGCTGCGAATCTCGACGAAGCCGCCAAATGGTACGACCGCGCGGCGCAGGCCGGCGTGGTGCCCGCGATCTTCCGGCTCGGCACCTTCTACGAGAAGGGCCTGAGCGTGAAAAAGGACGTCGATATCGCGCGACGTTATTACCTGCAGGCCGCCGAACGCGGCAACGCCAAGGCGATGCATAACCTCGCGGTGCTCGACGCCGACGGCGGCGGCAAGGGCGCCAACTACAAGAGCGCGTCGCAATGGTTCCGCAAGGCGGCCGATCGCGGCGTCGCCGACAGCCAGTTCAACCTCGGCATTCTCTATGCCCGCGGCATCGGCGTCGAACAGAACCTCGCCGAATCCTTCAAATGGTTCAGCCTCGCCGCAGCCCAGGGCGATGCGGATTCCAGCCGCAAGCGCGACGACATCGCCAAGCGCCTCGACGCCCAGTCGCTGGCGGCGGCCAAGCTCGCGATCCAGACCTTTACGCCGGAGCCGCAGCCCGACGACGCCGTCAATGTCGCGGCCCCGCAAGGCGGCTGGGACTCGGCGCCGGCGACGGCCAATGCGACCAAGCCCGCGGCCAAGCCGGTGGTAACCAAGCGCGCGGCGGTCACGCCGCGATAACGCCACCGGCAATGCCGCTGGCATTGCCGCCACATCCTCGGCCATAACGTCGTATATTGGACCTGATGAGTTCAGGTCCCATTGGCTTTGTGACGAGGGTCGATTGTCTGCGGACGATAATCAGGACGGTGCGGATCGCTTCCGAAGGTCGCCGACAGGGCCTTCTGTCGCAGCGCCGCGCATGCCGGCCGCTCCGCCTCCGGCGGCTTCCGTCAAAGCACCGGGCTTCAGGCCCCGTTTCTGGTCGGTTGCCGTGTTTGTCCTGGTCGCTTCCGGCATTGGCATTCGCGCCTATCGCGACCTGTCGCGGCCCGATGCCTGGGACTACTGGAAAGACCAGTACATCTCACCGAGCCTGACGGCCTCGCTGGTCGCCAAAGCCTATCTCGGCAACGCCGATCAGGGCCGGCGGACGCTTGCGGTCAGTGGGACGATCGGCCCGGCCGCAGCAACCCTGTTCCGTCAGCGGCTCGACGAAGCCGGCCTCGCCGCCGGCGACCTGGTATTGCTGTCGTCGCCCGGCGGCGATCTGAGTCAGGCCGTGATCATGGGCGAGATCATTCGATCGCGCGCCCTGGCGACGGCGGTCGGCACCGCCGACGCCTCCGGCCGCGTCAAACCGGCTTATTGCGCCAGCGCCTGCGTGCTGGTCTATGCGGGCGGCAAGCCCCGCTTCGGGGTGCTGGGCTCGGCGCTCGGCGTCCACCGGTTTGTGACCTCCAGACCGGTGAGCGATCCCGTCGCCGACACCCAGCGGATTCAAGGCGCCGTGCTCGGCTACATGACCAAAATGGGGGTCGCCTCATCCGTCGTCGAAGCGATGTCCGAAACCCGGGAGATCCGCTGGCTCGCGCCCAAGGACGCGCTGGCGATGAACCTCATCACCGAACCGCTCAGTAAGCCCTAAGGCCCACAGGCCCGGGGCGATCAGGCGCGTTCGCGGCCCGTTAACCGCACCTGTTCACCACAGCGGAAAAATGCGTCAAAGCCGAAGGCAAAAAATTGCCTGCGAGCGCATTCTTTAGTCCATCCTGCCGTCGAATTCGGTTATGCAAAGGCCGCGGTAACCGGCTCCGCGCACGCGAATCGCGCGGCCTGCCGGATGCCACTGCCGGCACCACCACAACCATGCCGTGAGCGGCCTCCGCGAGGCCAGCGGCAGAACGACAAAAAGCGGACGCGCGTGCAGCTCTACCTTCCGATCGCCGACATTCCGGTCAATGTCTTCCTCATCCTGGCGATGGGCGCGGCGGTTGGTTTCGTCTCCGGCATGTTCGGCATCGGCGGCGGCTTCCTGATGACGCCGCTGTTGATCTTCGTCGGCATCGCGCCTGCGGTCGCGGTCGCCTCTGTCGCCAGCCACATCGCAGCGTCGTCGTTTTCCGGCGCGTTGTCCTACTGGCGACGGCGCGCCATCGATCCACTGCTGGCAGCCGTGCTGTTAAGCGGCGGCACGATCGGGACGGCACTTGGCGTCTGGACCTTCACGCTGCTGCGTTCGCTCGGCCAGCTCGATCTGATGATCGCGATGTCCTACGTGATCCTGCTGACCACCGTCGGCGGGCTGATGTTCTGGGAAGGCCTGCGCGCGCTGTTGCGGACCCGCCGCGGCGGCGCGGCCACGATCCGGCGTCCGGGCAGCCATGGCTGGATTCACGGATTGCCGCTGAAGGTGCGCTTCAAGCGCTCCAAGATCTATCTGTCAATCATCCCCGTCATCGTCATCGGCCTGATCATCGGCTTCATCGGCGCCGTCATGGGCATCGGCGGCGGCTTCATCCTGGTGCCGCTGATGATCTATGTGCTGCGGGTGCCGACCTCGACCGTGATCGGCACCTCGATGGTACTGACGCTGGTCACCATGGTGTTCGCCACCATGCTGCACGCGGTCACCAATCATCTGGTCGACGCCGTGCTGGCGCTGATCCTGATGATCGGCGGCGTCACCGGCGCGCAGTTCGGCGCGCGGGCGGGCCAGAAAATACGTGGTGAACATCTGCGGCTGCTGCTCGGCCTCCTGGTGCTTGCCGTCGGCGTCCGCTTCGCCATCGAACTGGTGATCCGGCCCGAAGACCTGTTCACGATCCGGGAAACCGGAGGCGCCGGATGATCGCGCGCGCCCTGCTCACGCCTGCCGCCTGTTTGCTCGGTGCGGCGCTCGCGGCGTCGCCCGCAGAGGCCGAGCGGCTGATCGTGTCGGTGTCGAACCACCGCGTGACGGTGACGCCGAATTATTCCGGTGAGGAGCTGGTGCTGTTCGGCTCGGTCGAGAAGGACGCTTCCACGCCGGCCAGCCGCAACAATTACGATCTGGTGGTGACGGTGGCCGGCCCGCGCGCCGACATGGTGACGCGCCGCAAGGAACGCAAGTTCGGCATCTGGATCAACACCGACTCCCGCCAGTTCCTGAAAGTGCCGAGCTATCTCGCGCTGTTTTCCAACCGGCCGTTCGACACCATCGCTTCGCCGGAAGTGCAGCGGCGGCAGCAGCTCGGGCTGAACAACGTGCTGTTGACCCAGCGCGTCGGGCCCGACTATGCCGACGTGGTGCCGAACGACGCCTTCCGCAGCGCCTTCGTGCGGCTGCGTTCCGAGCACGGGCTCTATCGCGAGGCGACCTCGGCGGTGACGTTCCTGACGCCGACGCTGTTTCGCACCGGGATTCCGCTGCCGGCGGAAGTGCCGATCGGCACCTATGACGTCGAGATCAAGCTGTTCGCCGACGGCGCGCTGGTGACCAAGACCGAAACCGCGTTCGAAATCGTCAAAGTCGGCTTCGAACAGTTCGTCGCCACCACCGCGCGCCAGAACGGCCTGGTCTACGGCCTCATCACCGCCTTCATGGCGCTGATGACGGGCTGGATGGCCTCGATCGTGTTCCGGAAGGATTGAGTCAGCTCCTCATGGTGAGGAGGCGCAACGCGCCGTCTCGAACCATGAGCTCGTGGCCCATCCTTCGAGACGCGCGCAAGAGCGCGCTCCTCAGGATGAGGTTGGCGGGTGCAGCCTACTTGCCGCCGACAAACATCCCGACGCCCATCGCCAGCACGCTCAACAACATCGCCGCGGTCGATAGCCAGCCTAGCCAATAGAGCGGGCCGCGGATGACGAACTTTCCCATCACATTCTGCTGCCGCGCCATGATCATCAGCAACACCATGACGGGAACGGCGAGCACGCCGTTGACGACCGCGCTCCAGTACAGCGCCTGGATCGGATCGATTTTGGTGAAATTGAGCGCGATGCCGATCGCGGCCGACAGCGCCAGCACGGAATAGAACGCGATCGCTTCCTTGGGCTTGCGCGCGAGCCCGACCGGCCATCGCCGTCCCTCGCCCACCGCATAGGCGGTGGCGCCGCCGAGCACCGGGATCGCCAGCAGACCGGTGCCGACGATGCCGAGCGCAAAGATCACTTCGGCGAATTGGCCGGCGATCGGGCGCAAGGCTTCCGCCGCCTGCGCCGAGGTCTGGATGTCGGTCTTCCCCGCCGCATGCAGCGTCGCCGCGGCGGTGATGATGATCGCCAGCGCGATCAGGTTGGAGAATGCCATGCCGACGATGGTATCGGCACGGATGCGATGGAACTCCTTTTGCGCGCCGTAGTGCTTGTCGATCAGCGGCTGCTTGGTGACGTCGACGCGCTGGTCCTCGGCTTCCTGCGAGGCCTGCCAGAAAAACAGGTAGGGCGAGATCGTGGTGCCGAAGATCGCCACGATGGTGGTGAAGTAATCCGCGCTCCAGGTCAGGCGCGGCACCAGCACGCCGGTCAACGCCTCACCCCACGACACATGCGCAAAGGCGAGCGCTGCGACATAGGCGAACAGGCTCAGCGTCAGCCATTTCAGCACCGACACGTAGCGCTTGTAGTCGAGAAAGATCTGCGCCACGACCGAGGTGACGCCATAGAACAGCACGTAGATCATGCCGGGCCCGCCGATCAATAGCTTGGTGGCGTCCGCCATGGCGCCGAGATCGGCCGCGATGTTGACCGTATTGGCGATGAACAACAGCGCCACCACCACGTTGAGCAGCCACGGCGAGTAGTGCCGGCACACATTGCCTGAAATGCCATGACCGGTGACGCGGCCGACCCGCGCGGAAATTTCCTGGATCGCGGCCATCAGCGGGAAGGTCAGCAGCATGGTCCAGCCGATGCCGTAACCGAGTTGCGCGCCGGCCTGGCTGTAGGTGCCGATCCCCGACGGATCGTCGTCGGAGGCGCCGGTGATCAGCCCGGGACCGAGCGCTTTCAGAAAATAGCGGACGCTGAACGGCTCCTTGACCTTGTCCTTGTTGGCCTCGGCCTTCGGTGCCGGCTTGTCATGGCCGGTCTTCTTGTCGTGGTGCTTTGAATTTGAATGTTTGTGATCTGACATGCCCGATTCCAGCCGCCGCGACAACGAACCGGACAAGGTTCGGTTCCAGTCATAGGAACCTGCCTTAGGGACCCCAGGCACGCAAGGCAATGCGCTCGATCAAACAGGCTGAGTGCGCGGTGACTCTTGTTACGAGGATCGGGCGACCGCAGCCGCGGGACGGGTCACCAGATAGATGCCGAGCGCGACCGGAACGATCCCGAGCAGGTCGCGGAATTCGACGTGTTCGCCAAGCACGAGAAACGCGAACAGCATGCCGAGCGGCGGCATCAGGAAGTGATAGGCGCTGGCGGCGGTGGCGCCGCAGACCTTCAGCAGGTGAAACCACAGCAGATAAGCCAGGATCGATCCGCCGAACACCAGGAACGCGAAGGCGCCGAGCAGCCGCGCGCTCGGCACGATATCGCCGACATCGGCGAACGTGAACGCGATCGGCAGCAGCACGATGCCGGCGGCGAGGTTCTGCACGCCATTGCCGACCCAGAGGCTGCCCTTCGGCGCCAGCACCTTGAACAGGATGGTGCCGACCACGATCGAGGCCAGCGAGGCCAGCGTGAACAGGATGCCGTGCAGGCTGTCCGTGCCGACGGACATGCGGTGCCAGACGATGAAGCCGACGCCGGTGATGCCGAGCACAAGCCCCGTCACCTTGCGCCAGTTCAACGCCTCGCCGAGAAACAGCGCCGCAAGTGCTGCGGTAAACACCGGATTGGCGCTGACGATGAGGCCGCCGAGACCGGCCGACACCGTCTTGAGCCCGGTGTAACCGAGCCCGAGATAGAGCGCGTTGTTGGCGACGCCGAGAACGGCGAACACCGCGGCATCGCGCCATGTGAGGGATGACCAGGCTTCGCCGCGCAATGCCGTGATTCCAAGGATCACAATCCCCGCCAGCGAAAAGCGCGCCGTCAGCAGGATCAGCGGCGGGCAATCGGTGACGCCGATCTTGCCGGCGACGAAAGCAAAGCTCCAGAGCAGGCAGAACAGCGCAATATAGAGCGGCAGCGGATTGAAGCCGGTGCGGGGAACCGCGACCGAGGGGGCGAGCGACATGGAAAGTCTCCTTTCCCATCAGGTAGGCCTCGACCTTGATATTTGGAAATTAAATGATAAACTGATAATCAGTGGATTTATAAATGGAGCATGTATGCTCGATCTGGAGCTGCTGCGCAGTTTCGTCTCGGTGGTCGATGCCGGCGGTTTCACCCGCGCCGGCGAGCGCGTCCATCGCACCCAGTCGACCGTCAGCCAGCAGATCAAGCGGCTGGAAGACGATGTCGGCCAACCCCTGCTCAATCGTAGCGGCAAGGACGTGACGCCGACGGAAGCCGGCGAGCGGCTGTTGTCCTACGCACGGCGGCTGCTGGCGCTCGCCGAAGAGGCCCGCGATGTGATGGCGCGTCCGGGCAGCGAAGGCGCGGTGAAGCTCGGCATCCCCGAGGACTTTGCCGCCTACCGCCTCGCCAAATTGCTGGCGACATTCTCGCGGTCGCGACCGGGCCTGCGGCTCGATGTGCGTGCCGACCAGAGCACCTATCTGCGGCGCGACATCGAACGCGGCGACCTCGATCTCGCGCTGCTCAAGCGCGACGCCGGCGAGAAGGGCGGCATCGCGGTGTGGCCCGAGAAGGTCCACTGGGTCACCAGCAAGACGCATCCGATCGACAGCAAAACCGGCTCGGTGCCCCTGATCGGCTTTCCCGCCGGCTGCCTCTACCGCTCGCGCGCGATCCACGCGCTCGAAAGCGCGGGACGATCCTGGCACATGGCCTATACCTCGTCGGGCCTCGCCGGCATTCAGGCCGCGGTCGCCGCTGGATTGGGCTTGAGCATCCTGTCCGACATCGCCATCCAGGCCGATCATCGCATGCTGACGGCCAAGGATGGTTTTGCGCCGATCGACAAGACCGAAGTGGCGCTGGTGGCCTCGCCCGACGCCAGCCCGGCGACGTTGCGGCTCGCCGATCGCCTCGCCGAGTTCTGCGACACGGTGCAGGCGAAGGCGGCGTAGACCCGCACGCGGACTATTCTTGCTCGACCAAAACTTCCTTGGCGAGAATCCAGCCGGAAAGGCCGTACGACGCGTTTAAATCGAAGGCCTGCATTCCCATTACCGCGAGTGCTTGCGCCGCAGAACCGAGATCAGCCGCCCAAGCTGGGGCGCCCGTCATACGATAAGACTCGGCGATCTGACCCCCACGTTCAACGATGAGTTGCCCAACAGGAATTCTCTGTAATGAGAAAATGATGTTTCCGAATGCGTCGTTCTCGAACTGGTATCCCTCTACGCCATTGAAAACGATAGTGCGATCTCGCTGGAGTTCGTTTCCCGGGATCCTTGGGTCGCGCGTTGCGCGGAGCTTGATCTGACGTGCCTCACAATTCACCTCGTACGAAACGAGGAAGTTATCATGGAGCGAGGGCACAGCGATCATTTTCAATAACACCGCGACGCGGCGATGGCGTGCAGCTTGTTGTCGCCGAGCACATGCGCCATCAGGCCCGGCGCGCGAAAGATCTTTGCGAAGGCCGCATCGCGGATGCTGAGTCCGCCGGTATAGGCGCCGAACGCCGGCATCACCGCGCGCTCGCCGTCGCAGGCAAAACATCGCCGCTCGATCGAACGGCCGCGCGTCGGCACCCGCGCCTTGGGATGCAGATGCCCGGCGATTTCGCCGGACGCGCCGGTCGGCTCATGGCGGAACACGATCGGTCCGATCGCGACTTCGCTGGCGACCACGCCGCCGAGATCGGACGGCAAATGCGGATCGTGATTGCCCGAAATCCAGATCCAGTCGCGCCGCACCTGCATTGCCGTCAAGGCTTCACGGTCGGGTTCCGACAGCCGCTCATGCGCGTCGCGGTCATGAAAACTGTCGCCGAGCGCGATCACCATGCGGGGATCATGCCGCGCGATCACGGCCGCCAAGCGGCTCAGCGTGGCTATGGTGTCATAGGGCGGCAGCAGCACGCCGCGTGAGGCGAAGCTGGAACCTTTTTCCAGATGCAGATCGGAGACAACGAGCAGGCGCTGCTCCTGCCAGAACAGCGCGCCGGAGAGATCGGCGAGGAACATGACGTCGGCAATGGCAACCTTCGATACGCGCATGTCCTGATCGTATCCCGAAACCTGCGCCCCTGCCGTCACGTTTTATCCTGTCGCCTCTTTGACCAGTCCATCGGCGGCTTCCGCCAGCAACTCGTCGGCCGCCTCGCCATAAACCGACTCACGGCCGATTTCCAGCATCACCGGCACCGCCAGCGGTGAGACGTGATCGAGTTCCCGATGGGTGATTCGCCCCTGAATGCGGGCGAGCATATCACCCAATCGCTTGAGATCGAGCAGCCCGGTGGCGGCGTCGGCGCGGGCGGCACGCAACAGCACGTGGTCGGCCTGGTGCTTGCGCAACACGTCATAGATCAGGTCGGTCGAGAACAGCACCTGGCGGCGGGATTTTTCCTCGCCGGTGAAGCGCCGTGCGATCAGGCCGGAAATGACAGCGCAGGTCCGGAAGGTGCGCTTCATCAAAGCGGATTCGGCGAGCCAGGCCTCGAGGTCGTCGCCCAGCATGTCCGGATCGAACAGCGCGTTGAGATCGAGCTTGCCGTGGCGGATCATGAACGACATGTCGCCGAGCCCCCACACCGCCAGCGCATATTCGTTGGCGACGAAACCGAGCGGCCGCACCCGCATCCGCTCCATCCGCCGCGTCAAGAGCATACCGAGCGTCTGGTGCGCCAGCCGGCCTTCGAAGGGATAACAGACGAGGTAATGCTTGTTGCCGCGTGGAAAGGTTTCGATCAGCAGTTCGCGCACCGCCGGCACCTTCGAAAAGTCCTTCTGCAGCGACAGCCAGTCGCGCACCTGATCCGGCAACGCGTTCCACTGCCGCTTGTCGTCGAGCAGTCTGCGGACGCGTTCGGCGAGGTACGTCGAGAGCGGAAACTTGCCGCCCATATAGGACGGCACCTTGGCGTCTTTGTCGTTGGCGCGGGAAACGTAGACATTGTCTTCGGCGAGGGCTTCGTAACGCACGACCTCGCCGCCGAATACAAAAGTGTCGCCGATCACGAGGCCTTCGATAAAGGCTTCCTCGATTTCGCCGAGCATGCGGCCGCCGCGGCCGAGCGCACCCGTCGAACCCGAGCCGCCGCCGCGCGAGCGCACCAGCTTCACCTTCAGCATGGTGTCTTCGACGATGGTGCCGACGTTGAGGCGATAGCTTTGCCGCACCCTTGGATTGGCGACGCGCCAGCGGCCGTTCTTGTCCTGCTTGATGCGCGCGAAACGCTCATAAGATTTCAGCGCGTAGCCGCCGGTGGCGACGAAATCGACCACGTCGTCGAAATCCGTACGCGTCAGGCCGGAGTAAGGCGCCGCCGTCAGCACCTCCTGATAGAGTTCGTCGGACAAAAATGGTTCGCCGCAGGCGCAGCCGAGCACATGCTGCGCCAGCACGTCGAGCGCGCCGATTCGCAAAGGTGGTGTATCCTGCGCATTGTCGGCGATGGCGTCGATCGCGACCGCGCATTCCAGCACCTCGAAACGATTGGCCGGCACCAGCACCGCCCGCGAGGCTTCGTCGATGCGGTGATTGGCGCGGCCGATCCGTTGCATCAGCCGCGACGCGCCCTTGGGTGCGCCGACATTGATGACGAGATCGACGTCGCCCCAGTCGACGCCGAGGTCCAGCGACGAGGTGCAGACCACGCCGCGCAATTTGCCGGCCGACATCGCGTCCTCGACCTTGCGGCGCTGGGCGACGTCGAGCGAACCGTGATGCAGCGCGATCGCGAGGCCCTCCTCGTTCATGCGCCAGAAATCCTGGAACAGCATTTCGGCCTGGCTGCGGGTGTTGACGAAGATCAGCGTGGTCTTGTTGCGCTTGATCAGTTCGTACATTTCGCCGAGCGCGTGGCGCGCGCTGTGGCCGGCCCAAGGGAGCCGCTCCTTGGTATCGAGCATTTCGACGATTGGCGCCGCGGCGCCGCCCGCCACCACGATGTCGGCGGATACTTCATTGCCGTCGCGCTGCGGCACCAGGAACCGCGCCAGCGATTCCGGCTCGGCGACGGTTGCCGACAGACCGATGCCGCGCATGTCAGGCGCCAGTTGCCACAGCCGCGCCAGACCGAGTGACAATAGATCGCCACGCTTGGAGGTGACCAGCGCATGCAGTTCGTCGAGCACGATCCTTTTCAGCGAGCCAAACAGGAACGGCGCATCGTCGGACGACAACAGCAGCGCCAGTTGCTCGGGCGTGGTGAGGAGGATGTCCGGCGGATAACGCCGCTGCCGCTGCCGCCGCGACACCGGCGTGTCGCCGGTGCGGGTCTCGACCTTGACCGGCAGGCCCATCTCGGCAATCGGCGTCTCCAGATTGCGCGCGATGTCGACCGCGAGCGCCTTCAGCGGCGAGATGTAGAGGGTGTGGAGGCCGCCACTGCGCTTGACGCCGCGGCCGGTGGAGATGACGCTCTTCTTCTCCCCTTCTCCCCTTGCAGGCGACGACGACAATTCCACCAGCGTCGGCAGAAATCCCGCGAGCGTCTTGCCGGCGCCGGTGGGCGCAATCAGCAGCGCCGAACGGTCGTCGCGGGCCTTGGCCAGTAAAGCGAGCTGATGTTCACGCGGCGACCAGCCGCGCGAGGCGAACCACCGGCGAAAACGGTCCGGCAGCAGCGCAGCCGTTTCAAGCGGCGTAAGGGGCAAGGGATCGGTTGACGGCACGCCCCAAGAGGTAAGCGGTCAGGGCCGCTTCGTCGAGGGCGGCGAGGGACCGAATCGCTTGTACGCCCCTCGTGTCCCGGACGCGGTGCAGCGTGCAAACGCTGCTCCGCAGAGCCGGGACCCATGGACCCCGGAACAGCAGCGCACCACTTCGTGCTGCGCTGCATCCGGGGAACGCCGCGGGACTTTACTCCGACACCGCCTTCTCCGAAATCTGCCATTCCTTGCCGTCGAAGATCGAGATGTGCAGCGTCTTCATCGGCGAGTAGTCGTCGGGCGTGTAGCTGAAATTGATGTCGTCGAGGAAGAACGGCGAGTGGAAGCCGGCCAGCGTCGTCGCCTGCTTCAGCACGTTGGCGCGGGTCAGGTCGTCGCCGCAGCGGCGCAGGATTTCGCCCATCGACACCGCCTGGCCATAGCCGGCATAGGCGATGGTGTTGTCGGGATCGACGGTCGGCAGATATTTGGCGCGCAACGCCTCGAACGCCATCACGTCCTTGTCTTTTTCCCATCGGCCGGGACCGGCCTCCTTGGAATAGCGGATGGCAACGATGTCCTTGGCGTTCTCGACGCCCGCGGCCTTGAGAATCGAAAGCCCGGTCGATCCCGCGGACAACAGTTGCAGCGGCTTCCAGCCGAGCTCGGCCACCTTGCGGATCGACTGCGACGTCGCCTTGCCCGTCGTGATGTTGTAGAAAACATCCGCGCCCGATTTCGAGAGGTTGATGAGCTGGCTGTCGACCGTTGGCTCGGTCAGGTCGTAGGTCTGCTCCATGATCACTTGCGCCGTGCCGCCGGCATCCGCCAGCACCTTCTTGAAGGGGCCAAGGAAGTCGCGGCCGAAATCGTCGTTCTGATAGAGGATGCCGATCTTGCCGTTCGGTCTGGTGGCAACGACGTGCTTGGCGAGAATGCGCGCTTCGGTCGGATACAGCGGCAGACCCGCCATGGTCCATTTGTTGTTCTTCGGATCGTTCCACTTCGACGCGCCGGTGTTGAGCAGCAGCTGCGGCACGCCCCGCGAATTGAGATATTTGTGCACGGCGGTCTGCGGCGCGGTGCCGAGCGAGCCGTACAGCGCCAGCACTTCGTCCTGCTCGACCAGCCGCCGCGTCGCCTCGACGCATTTCGGCGGGCTGTAGCCATCATCCATGGTGAGGAACGTGACCTTGCGGCCGTTGATGCCGCCCTTCTCGTTCAAACTCTGGAAATAGGCTTCGCCGATCCGCCCGAGCACGCCATAGATCGAGCCGGGGCCGGAATGCGGCACGGTCTGTCCGATCTTGATCTCGGTGTCGCTGGCGCCGGCATCGTATTTCTTCTCTGCGGCCGAGACGAACGGCGCGGGCAGGATGGATGCGGCGGCGGCGGCAACTACGGTGGCGCCAAACTCGCGCCGCGTCTGTTTCTTGTTCATTATTGTTTCTCCCTAGGTTACGCGCATGATGAACATTCCGAACGCATCGGCAATAGTGAATTTGCCGCAATGCCGCCATCGGGCGCCCCGCGTAGCGCCTAAACTCAAGTTTTCGCGGCGACGACGACCAGGCCCGGCACGGGAACGTTGTCTTCGTTGCGGGCGGAGCGATCCTCGAGCAGCGACAACGTGAGCCCGGCGGCCGCAACGGCCGCACGTACATATTCCGCCGCGTGGGCATAGCGCAGCCCCGCGCCGAGGATGACGCCCTCGCCGCCATGGGTCTCGGTGGTAAAGGCGAGCAGACCACCGGCGGCCAGCACCCGCGCGGCCTCGACCAGCACCGGCACAATATCGGCGACATAAACCATCGCATCCGCGGCCAGAATGAGATCGGCGCTGGCATCACTCCGGCCGCGCAGGCCCTGCAGCATGTCGGCGACATCGAGCTCCGCATAGAGGTCGGTAGCGCGTGACTTCTCGATCATGCGCGGCGACAGATCGATGCCCGCGAAGCGATCGACATTTCTGGCGAAGGCCGCGGCAGCCAACCCCGTGCCGCATCCAAGATCGATCGCGCGCTTGAAGAACGCGGGCTTCCTGGCAACCGCATGGACCCACAACACCGCCTTGAAAAGGATGGCCGGGCCGCGATAGCCGAGATCGTCGACCAGCGAGGATTCAAACCGCGGCGCATATTGATCGAACAGCGCCCGCACATAAGCCTCCGGCATGCCGGCCACCGGTGCTGCGCCGAGCCGCATCAGCCGCAGACCGGCGCCGTGGCGGTCATCGGCATTGCTGGCCTGCGCCGCGCGAAAGGCTTCGATGGCTGCGGCGCGTTCGCCGAGTTGTTGGCGGAGTTCGCCGAGCGTGAACCAGGCCGAGGTGAAATTCGGCGCCAGTTCGATCGCCTGCAAGAGCAGGTCGGCGGCGGCGGCGAGATCGCCCTTCAATTGCAGGTCGCGCGCAAATTCGAACCGGCGGTCGGCCATCAGATCGCCGGAGGAGAAAAACAGTCGCGCGGGCATTGGAACCACATTCGTCATCGCCGGGGCTTAGTCGCTTGTGCCAACGGCGTAAACCCGCCTGCATGCCCGGCCATCGATCCCGGATTTTTCCGGAAGACCTGGGCACAGGTCAAGCCCGCACTGGATGACTAAAAGTCTCAGCTAGAGGCCCTATATGCCGTACATGCGTCCACAAGACATCCTGCTGCCAGCTCCCGCCGGCCTGTGCTGCAAGCCGGGCGGCTTCCATATCGACCCGGTTCGCCCCGTCGAGCGCGCCGTCATTACCCACGGCCATTCCGACCACGCCCGATCGGGCCATGGCGCGGTGCTGGCGACGCAAGAGACGCTCGACATGATGCGGCTGCGCTATGGCGACAATTTCGCGCGCTCCACGCAGGCGATTGCTTACGGCGAGGAACTGCGGCTCGGCGACGTCACGATCAAATTTCACCCGGCCGGCCATGTGCTGGGCTCGGCACAAATCGCCGTGTCCTGCAAGGACACCTGCATCGTCGCGTCCGGCGACTACAAGGACGCGCCCGATCCGACCTGCACGCCGTTCGAGGTGGTACCGTGCGACGTCTTCATCACCGAAGCCACCTTTGGTTTGCCGGTGTTCCGCCATCGCAACGCGGCGGATGAGGTGAAGAAGCTGCTGGCGTCGGTGGCGCTGTTTCCGGAGCGTGCGCATCTGGTCGGCGCCTATTCGCTCGGCAAGGCGCAACGCGTGATCGCGCTGCTGCGTTTGGCCGGCTACGACGCGCCGATCTATCTGCATGGCGCGATGGAGGCGATCACGTCCTACTATCAGAGCCGGGGTGTCGCACTCGGTGAGTTGCGTCCGGTCAAGGGCATGAAGAAGGCCGATCTTGCCGGCACCATCACACTGGCGCCGCCATCGGCCACATCAGACATCTGGACCAGACGGTTTCCCGACCCGGTGACGGCGTTTGCCTCGGGCTGGATGCGGGTGCGGGCGCGCGCCCGGCAGCGCGGCGTCGAATTGCCGTTGGTGATTTCCGACCACGCCGACTGGGACGGGCTGACCGCGACCATCGCAGCCACCGGCGCCGGCGAGATCTGGGTCACGCATGGGCAGGAAGACGCGCTGGTGCATTGGTGCCAGACACGCGGCCTCGCGGCGCGGCCGCTTGCGCTGGTCGGCTATGGCGATGAGGATGAGCACGAAACGGCCGCGCCCGACGAGGCCGCCTGCGAGACCGACGCATGAATCGTTTCGCCGAACTGCTGGACCGCCTCGCCTACGAGCCCGGCCGCAACAACAAGCTGCGGCTGATCACGGGATATTTTCGCGAGACCGCCGATCCCGATCGCGGCTACGCGCTGGCGGCGCTGACCGGCGCACTGTCGTTCAAACACGCCAAGGCCGGGCTGATCCGTGACCTGATCACGGATCGCACCGATCCGGTGTTGTTCGGGCTGTCGTATGATTACGTCGGCGACCTCTCGGAGACGGTCGCGTTGATGTGGCCGAAGGCGGCGGTTGATCGCAGCGAGTCTTTGCTGGGCTACCCCTCTCCCCAACCCTCCCCCGCAAGGGGGGAGGGAGCCGAGCGGAATGCTGGGCTGTCAGCTCGATCCACATCCAAAGCCACGACCACAATTCTAACCGTTCCCTCCCCCCTTGCGGGGTCCGAGGCGAGCGAAGCTCGCTCTCGAGGCCAGGGAGGGGGGTACCGCGAGTCCGATGCTCATGATGGCCACGGCCCACGCCACAACAACCCGCCTCCCCCCACCCTCACCGAGGTCGTCACCACCCTGCGCACGCTCGGCAAGACCGAACTGCCGAAACAGCTCGCGCGCTGGCTCGATGAGCTCGACGAGACCGGCCGCTGGGCGCTGCTAAAACTCGTCACCGGCGCGATGCGGATCGGGGTTTCGGCGCGGCTGGCGAAAACCGCGGCGGCGGCGCTCGGGAACAAAGACCCGCACGAGGTCGAACTGATGTGGCCGGGACTGACCCCGCCCTATCTCGACCTCTTCGCCTGGCTGGAAGGCAAGGCCGACAAGCCGGTCAATCGCGATCCGACGCCGTTCCGTCCGGTGATGCTGGCGCATGCGATCGAGGATTCGGATTTCGCCAATCTCGATCCGGCGGACTTCATCGCCGAATGGAAATGGGACGGCATTCGCGTCCAGGCGGTCGCGGGCCGCGACGCGCGCGGCCACATGCAGGCGCGGCTCTATTCGCGAACCGGCGAGGACATCACCACGAGCTTTCCGGACCTGACGCCGTCGCTACATCTACCGGGCGCCATTGACGGCGAGCTGTTGGTGCTGCGCGACGGTCGTGTGCAGACGTTTAACGTGCTGCAGCAGCGCCTCAATCGCAAAATCGTTTCGCCCAAGCTGATGAAAGAGTATCCGATCCATCTGCGCGCTTACGACTTGCTGGCCGACGATGAATCCGATCTGCGCGAACTGCCGTTTGTCGAGCGTCGCGCCCGGCTGGAAGCGTTCATCAAAAAACTCGACGACCCGCGTATTGATCTCTCGCCGACGGTCGCGTTCGACAGTTGGGACGCGCTGACGGCGGCACGTGCCGATCCCGCCAGCGCCGGTGCGGACGAGGACGCCGAGGCCGTCGAGGGCGTGATGCTGAAGCGCCGCGACGCGCTCTATCTGCCGGGCCGTCCCAAGGGCCAGTGGTGGAAGTGGAAGCGCGACCCGCATCTGATCGACGCCGTGCTGATGTATGCGCAGCGCGGCCACGGCAAGCGCTCGTCCTATTATTCGGACTACACGTTTGGCGTCTGGACCGATGGCAACGAACTGGTGCCGGTCGGCAAGGCCTATTTCGGCTTCACCGACGAGGAACTGCTGCAGATCGACCGTTTCGTCCGCCGCAACACCACCGAAAAATTCGGCCCGGTCCGCCATGTCGTGCACGAGCCGGACCAGGGCCTGGTGCTGGAAGTGGCTTTTGAGGGGCTCGCCCGCTCGCCACGGCACAAATCCGGGGTCGCGATGCGGTTTCCGCGTATCAACCGGCTGCGCTGGGACAAACCGCCACGTGAGGCCGACCGGCTGGAGACGCTGGAGCGGATGTTAAAGAATGTGACAACAAATTAAGGTGCAAGCGGCGCATGGCTGCCATTGACGCCCATATGCGGGTTCCCCATGTGCCCTGCCGTGACCTATACTGTGCGGCATAAGACCGCTGGAGAGATCGATGCCCAACGACGTGAGAGATTTGCCGGCCAGCAGCAATGACGGCCTCTATCGATTTCTCGGCGGCTCGCCGCTGTCGGTGGCGTTCCGGCTGATCCTGCTGTCGGTGCTGGTCGGCGTGGTGCTTTCGGTGATCGGGTTCGATCCCTGGAATATCCTGCACAGCATCCAGACCCTGTTCCGGCGAATCTGGGATCTCGGCTTCGACGCCGTCAACTGGCTGTGGCGTTACTTCCTGCTCGGCGCCGTGATCGTGATTCCGGTCTGGCTGCTGTCCCGGATGTTCGGCTCCCCGCGCGGACGACAATAGGCTGAGCCAGCGACGCTGCAGTGTCGCCTCCCCCATCGAAAGTAACGACGGCGCAGGTGTTCGCCATCGCCGGTCCGGCGATGGTCGCCAACCTGACCACGCCGCTGATCGGCATCGTCTCGACCACGGCGATCGGGCGGCTCGGCGACGCCACGCTGCTCGGCGGCGTGGCGATGGCGTCGGTATTGTTCGACTGCATGTTCTGGCTGTTTGCGTTCTTGCGCATGAGCACGGTCGCCTTCACGGCGCAGTCGCTGGGCGCTGGAGAGATAAGCGAGTTGCGCGCGATCCTGGTGCGCGGCTTCATCGTCGCAGCATTGATCGGCACGGGCCTCATCGTGCTGCAAATCCCGCTGGCCACCGTATTGCTCGGCGCGATGGGCGGCAGCGAGGGCGTTACCCGCGCCGCCAAAACCTATTTCACGATCCGGATCTGGTCGGCGCCGCTGGCGCTCGGCAATTATGTCGTGCTCGGCTGGCTGATCGGACAGGCTCGCGCCAGACTGGCGCTCGGTACCCAGATCACCATCAACGTCATCAACATGGCGGCGACGATGCTGCTGGTGCTGGTGTTCGACTTCGGCATCGCAGGGGCCGCGATCGCAGCCTTAATCGCGGAGGCGGCAGGGCTGCTGCTCGGCGTCATGATCGCGCGGTGCCTGCAGGGGCAACTGGCGGTACCGCGCGCGACGCTGTTCGACCGCGCCAAGCTGATGCGCATGCTCGCGGTCAACCGCGACATCATGATCCGTACCGCGTCGCTGATCACGGCGTTTCTGTTCTTTACCGCGCAGGGCGCCCGCGCCGGCGACATGACGCTGGCCGCCAATGCCGTGCTGAACAATTTTCTCCTGATCAGCGCGTTCTTCCTCGACGGCCTCGCCAACGCCGCCGAACAGCTTTGCGGCCGCGCCTATGGCGCCCGTGATCGAAGCGCTTTCGCCGGCGCGGTACGTCTGGTGCTGATCTGGGGCTTTGCCTTTGCCGTTGCGGTGGCCGCTGCCTTCGCGCTGTTCGGAACCTCGTTCATCGACGTGATGAGCGCCAACACCGAAGTCCGGCGCATCGCCCGCGACTATCTGCCGTTCGTGGTGCTTGCACCCCTGCTCGGCGTGTTCGCCTTTGCCTATGACGGCGTCTATATCGGCGCCACCTGGGCGCGCGATATGCGTAACCTGATGGTGCTGTCGCTGCTGGTCTTCCTCACCGCCTGGTTCGCGCTACGATCGTTCGGCAATGCCGGACTGTGGGGCGCGCTGCTGGCGCACTACGCCGCCCGCGGCGGGCTGGAGGCGCTGAGGTATCCAGTGTTGTTGCGGAAGTCGTTTGGGACGTGATCGTAGCCCGCTACTTCACCGGCCAGTCTTCGGCCGTGATCGTCGCCGCATCGGCACCGACGATTTCGGAGAGCGAATCTCGGCCCGTACGCAGCAATGTCGAAGCCAGATCGCTCTTGATGTCCTCGACCAGGCCGAGACCCTTGTAGACCAGCGACGAATACAACTGGATCAGGCTGGCGCCGGCGCGAATTTTTGTCAGCGCCGCGCCGCCACTATCGATGCCGCCGACGCCGATCAGCGGAAACGCACCTTCGGCCCGCACATAGGTCTCCGCCACCATGCGGGTCGACAATCGAAACAGCGGCCGTCCCGACAGGCCGCCCTGCTCCTTGGCGCGGTTGGTCTCGCGCAGGCTGGAAGGCCGCGCCAACGTGGTGTTGGCAACGATCATGCCATCGACCCGGCGCGAACGGGCGATGTGAACGACGTCGTCGAGTTCGTTCAAACTGAGATCCGGCGCGATCTTCAGCAGCACCGGCGAATCGCCGGCGTTCTTGCGCACCCGCTCGCGGGCATCGATCACCTTGGCGAGGAGATCGTCGAGCGCCGCCGATTGCTGCAGGTTGCGCAGCCCTGGCGTGTTGGGCGAGGAGACGTTGACGGTGAAATAGCTCGCGACCGGTGCAAAGGTCTCGATCAGCTTGACGTAATCGGCAACACGATCCGGCGAATCCTTGTTCGCCCCGACATTGACGCCGACGATGCCGCCCAGATGCGCGCGCGCGGCGAGCCGACGCAGCGCTACTTCCGCGCCGTCATTGTTAAAGCCCATGCGGTTGATCACCGCTTCATCGCGCTCCAAGCGAAACAGCCGCGGCCGTGGATTGCCGGCTTGCGGCTTCGGCGTCACGGTGCCGATCTCGACGAAACCAAATCCCAGCCGCAGCAGCGCATCGGGCGCCTCCGCGCTCTTGTCGAAACCCGCGGCCATGCCGATCGGGTTCGGAAAATTCAGCCCGAACGCCCGCACCGCCAGTTTCGGATCGTCGGTGCGCGGCTTGGTCGGCGGCAGCAGCCGCAGGCCGTGGATCGCCATGCGGTGCGCGTCTTCCGGATCGAACCAGCGCAGCAGCGGCAGCGAGAAGGCGTCGAAGGCGCGGATCACGGCTTCAACTCCGGAATGTCGTGATTGCCGTCGGACTGTGCCCGCATGTCGAGGATCGCGGTAACCGCGCCGATGTCGAGTTCGCCATAGAGATGCGGGAACAGCTCGTCGTTGCGCGAGCGCTCCCAGCGCAAGGCGTCGCCGAGCGCGTCGGCATCGACCGCGATCAGAAACAGGCCGGTCTGCCCGAAATAATGCTTCCGCGCCGTTTCCGCGACCTGGGCGGCGGTGGAGAAGTGAATGAAGCCATCGCGCAGGTCGTCCGCACTACCCCGGTAGACGCCCTGCCGTTCGGCCTCGCGCCAGGCCGAGGCGGGACTGATTTTGTAGATCGTGGGCACGGCGTTGCGGATTCCCTGCTTGTTGTTGTTACTCTTGGGATTTTCCCGGAAATGCCCCGGGGCAGGCGCAGACCGTAATGGCGGCAGGCCGCTAACTCAAGCGCCGCCGAGACGGGATTTGCGCAGAGCCGCCGAATGAGGCAATAATTCCTAGATCGGTTGGGGGTTTTCAATGGCCAAGCAGAAATCAAACCGCATTCTCACCCACGCCCAGGTCTGGACCGCCCTCGACCGGCTGGCCGAGCGCGCCGGCATGTCGGCCTCGGGGCTCGCCAAGCGCAGCGGCCTCGACGCCACCACCTTCAATAAATCCAAACGCGTCACCGGCGACGGCCGCGACCGCTGGCCGTCGACCGAATCGGTTTCCAAGGCGCTCGCCGCCACCAATTCGTCGATCGAAACCTTCGTGCAGCTGATCGGCGACGGCGCGCGCGGCGCGCAATCAGTGCCACTGCTGGGACTGGCGCAAGCCGGCAACGGCGGCCATTTCGACGACTCAGGCTTTCCCGCCGGCAAGGGCTGGGACGAGGTAGCGCTGCCGTCGTCCGGCGACGAGCACGCCTATGCGCTGGAGATTTCGGGTGATTCGATGAAGCCCGTCTATCGCGACGGCGACATCGTCATCGTCTCGCCCGGCACCGCGATCCGGCGCGGCGACCGTGTGGTGTTGAAGACGTCAGGTGGCGAGGTGATGGTCAAGGAATTGAAGCGCCGCACCGCGAAACAGCTGGAATTGCAGTCGCTCAATCCAGTTCATGCCGACCGCACGCTGGATGCCGATGACGTCGCCTGGATCGCGCGGATCGTGTGGGCGAGCCAGTAGTTGTCACGATGACGGACGTCCTGCACGACCTGCTGCGGGAACAGCTTCTGGTCGTGTTATGCGGAACCGCCGCGGGGACGACGTCAGCGGCAGCCCGGGCCTACTATGCACACAAGCAAAACAAGTTCTGGAAGATTTTGCATGCGACCGGACTGACCCCGGAGCAGTTGCAACCGAACCAGTACCGCGACCTGCTGCAACACCGCATCGGCCTGACCGACCTGGTGAAGGCTGGTGCAGGGATGGACCGCGCAGTACTGCCAAAATTGACGGCAGAGGATCGCAGTCGCCTGCGCGAATCGATCATGACGTTTCGTCCAAAATTCCTGGCGTTCACCAGCAAGACAGCGGGACAGAAATTCTTCGGCAGCAAACGCGATTACGGCGAGCAGGCCGAGCGGATCGGCGAGACGCGAATCTGGATTTTGCCGTCGACGTCAGGCGCTGCGAACGGAAGCTGGCGGCCGGAAGTCTGGCACCGGTTTGCGGATGAGGTGAAAAGAGACTTTCGATGACAAGAAGCCGGTGTCGTCCCTGCGAACGCAGGGACCCATAGCCACCGGCCGCCCTTATCGTGATCAGGTGTCGACACCGTTTAATCGCAACGGCACGGCGTATGGGCCCCTGCGTTCGCAGGGGCGACGACGGATTACGTCGCGTAGTCCGGCTCTTTCCGGTCCAGCATCCGCTTCAGCGCATCGAAGTGCCGCTGCGCCGGGGTCGGGCCCTGGTAGAGATGATCGTCGCTATAGTCGCGCTGGGTCTTTGCGACCACGGGCGCCGGAAGCTGCTTCAACCGCTGCCCGGTCCACATCGCGTAGATCTGCACCTGGGCAGCGCGCTCGACATAATAGAGCATGTCATAGGCGTCGGCGACGGTGGACCCGACCGTCGAGATACCGTGGTTGGCCATGAACAGCACTCGCTTGTCGCCGATCACGCCGGCGAGCCGCGCGCCTTCGGCCGGATCGAGCGCCGGCCCGGTATATTCTTCGTCATAGGCAATGGCGCCGGAAAGTCCGACCTCGGTCTGGCCGATCTCCTTGATGCGCGGGTCCTCGAGCCGCGTCAGCGCGCTCGCATAGGGCATGTGGGTGTGAAACACCGCTTTGGCCTGCGGCAGCGCCTTGTGGATCGGCGCGTGGATGCAATAGCAGGAGCGCTCGACCTCACCCTCGCCGCGCTTGACCTCGCCGTCGTCGATGCCGACTTCCATGAAGCAGGAAGCGGTGACTTCCGACCAGTGCGTGCCGAACGGAATCTGGTAGTAGCGGTCGGTGCGGCCGGGCACCGTGAAGGTCAGGTGGTTGAAGATGCCTTCGGAAAAACCCTGGTTGAAGGCCAGGCGATGCGCGGCGGCGAGATCGACCCGCGCCTGCCACTCCTCGGCGCTGGAGTTATCGAGCGCCTTCGGCGAAACCCTGTCGTGCATAGGCATCCTCCTGCTGAGCTAGCGATGTGGCCGGCCCCTCTGCGGAAGAGGACTGCGAGCCCGCAGTGTAGCGCAATTCAGGCCGGCCACGGCTGAAATTGGCGGGGGCCTGCTATCTCGATTTGCGGCTCTCCGTCGCAGCGGGCAATGATCTTTCCTTCTCCCCTTGTGGGAGAAGGTGCCGGAGCGAAGCGGAGGCGGATGAGGGGTCTCTATCCGCGGAGACAGACCCCTCATCCGGCTCGCTGACGCTTCGCGCCAGCGATCCACCTTCTCCCACAAGGGGAGAAGGAAGAAGGGGACAGCGGAGAGGTCTACGCGCTCCGCGCCAGTGCGCCGTCGATCATCGCGACTGCGTTTGGCACGCCATAGACCGCAACGAACGAGCCGAAGCGCGGGCCTTTTTCCTGACCGAGCAGCACCTGGTAGAGCATGTTGAACCAGTCGAGCGAAACGCCGGGACGGCCGTCCTTGCCCTTCTTGACGGGATCGAGGAACGGCTCGCGGCGGCCGATCTCGTAGACCACGTTCTGGATGTCCTCGGCCGATGCGCCGGCCGGCATGTTGGAAAGCGCATCGCGCAGATCCTGCAGCGCGGCACGCTCGCCGTCGGTCGGTTCGCGGAACTGCTTGGTCGGCGCCACGAAGTCGCGGTAGTAGTTGATGGCGTAGCCGACCATCGCATCGAGCTTCGGGTGGGTCTGCGGCGTGACGCCCGGACGATAGCGGCCGATGAAACCCCACAACGTCTCGGCGTTTTCCGCATTCGACGACGACACCAACGTCAGCAACAGCTGGAACGTGACCGGCATGTCGGCCTGCGGCGGCTCGCCGGAATGGATGTGCCAGACCGGATTGGCGAGCTGCTGCCTGGCGTCCTGCCGCGTATAGCCGTCGAGGAACTGCTGGTAGTCGTCGACGTTGCGCGGGATCACGTCGAAATACAGCCGCTTCGCCGCCTTCGGCTCGCGGTACATGAACAGCGACAGCGATTCCGGCGACGCATAGCGCAGCCATTCGTCGATGGTCAGGCCGTTGCCCTTCGACTTGGAAATCTTCTGGCCCTTGTCGTCGAGAAACAGTTCGTAATTAAAACCCTCGGGCGGCGTGCCGCCGAGCGCCGCGCAGATCTTGCCGGACAGCTTCACCGAATCGATCAGGTCCTTGCCGGCCATTTCGTAGTCGACGCCGAGCGCGAACCAGCGCATCGCCCAATCCGGCTTCCACTGCAACTTGCAATGCCCGCCGGTCACGGGAACGGTGACGCTCTGCTTCGTATCCGGATCTTCATAGGAGATGGTGCCGGTCTTGGCGTCATGCGCCGTTACCGGCACATACAGCACCATGCCGGTGCGCGGGCAGATCGGCAGGAACGGCGAATAGCTCGCGGCGCGTTCCTCGCGCAACGACGGCAGCATGATCTTCATCACGGCATCGAGCCGCTCCAGCATGCGCAGCAGCGCGGCGTCGAACCGGCCCGAGGTGTAATACTCGGTCGAGCTGGCGAATTCGTAGTCGAAGCCGAAGGTGTCGAGGAAGGCGCGCAGCCGCGCATTGTTGTGCGCGCCAAAGCTGTCATGGGTGCCGAACGGATCCGGCACCTTGGTCAGCGGCATGCCGATATGCTTCTCCAGCAACTCCTTGTTCGGCACGTTGTCCGGCACCTTGCGCAGGCCGTCCATGTCGTCGGAAAACGCCAGCAGGCGCGTCTTGATCTTGTCCTCGGTCAGCACGCGAAAGGCATGGCGCACCATGGTGGTGCGCGCGACCTCGCCGAAGGTGCCGATATGCGGCAGCCCCGACGGACCGTAGCCGGTCTCGAACAGCACCTCGTCCTTCGGGCTCTTCTTCAGCCGCGCCACGATCGCTTTCGCCTGCTCGAACGGCCAGGCGTTGGATTGTTCGGCGAGCGCGCGCAAATCATTCGGGCTGTGCATCAGTGGTCTCCGGGGCCGCGGAAACTAGCGCTTCCGCGTCAAAATGCAAAATGACGGCGAAGCCGTCAGAACGGGCTGATGGAAAAATAGCGCAGCCACAGATCGGTGAAGCGGCCCTTTTCCCAGATCCGGAACAGCGCCCAGTTCAGCGACTGCCGCAGCAAATCGTTGCCCTTGCGAACGCCGATGCCGATGCCCTCGCCGAAATAGCGGCTCTCGACGAACGGGCCGCCGGAGAACGCGCAGCACTCAGCCGAATCGGTGCCGTTGATCCAGAACGCCAGCGCGATCGCGTCGCCGAAGATGAAGTCGACCTCGCTCCGCCGCAGCGCCAGCCGCAGCGCGTCGTCATTGGCGTAGGACTTGATTTCGGCGTCGGTGAACATCGCCTTCAGATAGGCCTCGTGCGAGGTGCCGGCGATCACGCCGATCTTCTTGCCTTCGAGATATTCGGGCCGGATTTCCGGCATCACGGCGTCGCGGCGCGACACGAAGCGGGCCGGCGCGCGGTAATAGGGATCGGTGAAATCGAGCCGGGCGCGCAATTGCGGCGTCACCGCCAATGAGGCGATGATGGCGTCGCCGCGGTTCGAGGTGATGGCATCCACCAGCGTCTCGAACCGGCGCATCTGGATGGTGCAGGTGACCTTGATCTCGTCGCACAGCGAGCGCGCCAGATCGACATTGAAGCCGGCCGGGTTGCCGTCGGGGCCGGTAAAGTTGAACGGCGGATAGTCGGTCTCGGTCAGGAACCGGATCACGGTAAGGCGCGACAGGTCCGGCCGATCCGGGCGCCGCCGCGGGTCCCAGAACCCGGGCACCGCCTGCGGGGCCGCCTCGACCGCCGGCCGCGCCGGGGTTTGGGCCTGCGCCGGTCCGAAGCTCAGCAGCACTGCCAGCCCAGCCACGGTCGCCCATCCGGCCCAAGCGGCGCGGACGGTACGGGACAGGCTAACGTGGGACAACAGCGCGGTCAGATGGGGCATGGCCGGGAATTATCAGGGATTTGACGGCCTTATAGACCATCCGGCCCCCGATGCGAGGGCCGTTTTGCGGCGTTTACCGGTCGGATGCGGATTAAAGATACCGCTTCAGGTCGCTAGCTGCTTCCTCGGGCGTCCGTTTCAGGTTGAACGGCGAGACGAAATGGCCGTCGCGATCCATCAGGTAAATCAGCGCGGTATGGTCCATGGTGTAGTCGCCGTCCTTGAGCGGGACTTTCTTGGAATAGACCCGGTAGGCCGAAAGCACCTTGGCCACCGCCTCCGGATCGCCGGTCAGGCCCTGCAGATGCGGATCGAAACTGGAGAGGTAGTCCTTCATGGCGGCCGTGGTGTCGCGCTCCGGATCGACCGAGACAAAATAGGCATTCACGCGGTCGGCGTCCTTGCCCATCGCCTTCAGCACCTCGGAAATCTCGAACAGCGAGGTCGGGCAGACGTCCGGGCAATGGGTGAAGCCGAAGAAAACCAGCGTCGGCTTGCCCTTGAGGCTGGTGTCGGTCACGACCTGGCCGGCCTGGTTGGTCAGTTGAAAGGGGCCGCCGATCGCGGCCGGAGCGGTCACGCTGCGCAAGCCGCCCAGCGCCCACAGCATGATCACGAGCCCGACCACGAGGCTGCCGGCAAAGGCCGCAAAAATCACCAGCGGGCGGGTGGTCCGGTCCATGATGGAATTCCCTTTTGCCGGATCAGAAGCAGGCCGAGATGCCGGCGGCGATCATCTCAAAAAACACCGTGGTGCCGTAGTGGAACCACAGCGACAGCGCACCGAGCAGGGCCACCGCGCCGAGGCCGGCGGCGGCCCAAACGATGACGGAAGCCACCCTGCCCTGCGGCCGGGTTGTCGCCATCACGCCCTGCTGGGTGGATATCGGCTGAACCATAACAGGGAGATAGGGCCCATTTTCCGGGCAGGCAAGCACAATGGCCGCGGCGCCGATCACGTCATGCGGAGGGAATCGGCACTTCCGGGCGCTCTGGAGGGGCCAGACACAAAATCGCGAAAACAACCCCATGCAAAGTAGAACGGGACATGAAAAAAGGCCGGGCGTCGCGGATCACGTCATACGGAGAGCCTCTCTCCTCGTCATGCCCGGGCTTGACCCGGGCATCCACGTCTTAAGGGTTCGTGGCTGCAAAGACGTGGATGGCCGGGTCAAGCCCGGCCATGACGACTGATTGAATAGCCGAAATCAGCGCGAGGAAGCAGCGGCCGGCTTGGGCGCGGGCATCGCGGCCTGGGCGTCGAGGTAGCAGGGTTTATAGAGCGCCTGCAATTGCTTGCCCTTCAGGAAGATCATGCGCGGGGTCAGGCCGCCGCGCGCCGAGATCCACCGCTTCACCGCCTGCGGATACATCGAATACAGCATCTGTGTCGCTTCGGTATTGGTCACCGCGCGGCCGTTGGCGCCGAAATCCCAGGCGGCATGGAAACCGAGATTGGCGTGCGAGGTCACGCAGATCTTGTCGGGCGAAATCGCGCCGAGAACGATGGTGCAGGCCGAGGCGCACAGGCCGTCGATGATCACCGTCTCGCCCGAAGTACGCAGGCCCTGATACTTGTCGACATAGGTTCCGATCCGTCCGCCGCGATCGTCGGCAATCCGAACCACCGCATGGCTCGCCCCAACCCCTGCCAGCAGCAGCACCGCTGCGAGCAACCCCGTCAACAGCTTCATGTCCCAGCCCCAGTCGAAAATGTCGAAACCGAATCTGACTGTCTTGGTGATGCAAGACTGACGACAAGGTCTTTCGAGATCGTGATTTTGTCTAGGAGGCGGAGGCCGTTCAAAAGCAATTCAAATCAAGTGTTGCTGGCGCGCTGCACCCGGTGCCCAAAAAAATCCCAAACTGAAACAGGTTGCGGCTCCGCCGGTGGCCGCACGGCCACAGGCAAGCGCCATTTGCCGTTGACCGCGCCCGATGGCGCAGTCTTGAATCAAACGTAAACGGGGGAGGACGCGATGGCTGAGGACACAGACGTAATCGTGGTCGGCGGCGGGCTGGCGGGGCTGGTCGCCGCGACCGAAATCGCCGATGCCGGTAAACGCGTCATTTTGCTGGACCAGGAAGGCGAGCAAAACCTCGGCGGCCAGGCGTTCTGGTCGTTTGGCGGGTTGTTCCTGGTCGACAGCCCCGAACAGCGCCGGCTGGGTATCAAAGACTCCCACGATCTGGCGCTTCAGGACTGGATGGGCACCGCCGGCTTCGACCGCGAGGAAGACCTGTGGCCAAGGAAATGGGCCGAAGCCTATGTGGCCTTTGCCGCCGGCGAAAAGCGCGACTGGCTGCGCGCGATGGGCCATCGCATCTTCCCGGTCGTCGGCTGGGCCGAACGCGGCGGCTATGACGCCATGGGCCACGGCAACTCGGTGCCGCGTTTTCATGTCACCTGGGGCACCGGTCCCGGGATCGTCGAGCCGTTCGAACGCCGCGCGCGCGAGGCCAACAAGAGCGGCCGGCTCATTTTCAAGTTCCGTCACCGCGTCGATGCGCTGATCGTGACCAATGGCACGGTCGAAGGCGTCAGCGGCGCGATCCTAGAACCCGATGCCATCGAGCGCGGCAAGAGTTCTTCGCGCAAGGTGGTCGGCGATTTCACGCTTCGTGCACAAGCGGTCATCGTCGCCTCCGGCGGCATCGGCGGCAATCACGACCTGGTCCGGCAGAACTGGCCGAAGCGCCTCGGCACGCCGCCGAAGTTCATGATCTCGGGCGTGCCCGAACATGTCGACGGCCGCATGATCGGGATCACCGAGGCCGCCGGCGCGCGACTGATCAACCGCGACCGGATGTGGCACTATGTCGAGGGCATCCGAAACTGGAACCCGATCTGGCCGCGCCACGGCATCCGCATCCTGCCCGGCCCGTCCTCGATGTGGTTCGACGCCACGGGCAAGCGTCTGCCCGCGCCGCTATTCCCCGGCTCCGATACGCTCGGCCAGCTCGACTACATCATGTCAACCGGCCACGATTATTCCTGGTTCATCCTGACCCAGAGCATCATCAAGAAGGAATTCGCGCTCGCCGGCTCCGAACAGAATCCGGACCTCACGGGAAAAAGCTGGCGCATGACCATCAAGCGCGCCACCAACAAGGGCGCACCGGCGCCGGTCGAGGCGTTCAAGCAGCACGGCGCCGACTTCATCGTGCGCGACAACCTCGCCGATCTCGTCAGCGCCATGAACGCGCTGTCCGGCGACAACCTCTTGCAGCACGATCACATCAAGGCGCAGATCGACGCCCGCGACCGCGAGATGGACAACGCCTTCGTCAAGGACGCGCAGGTGATGAACATCCACAATGCGCGTCGTTACATCGGCGACAAACTGATCCGCACCGCCAAACCGCACAAAATTCTCGATCCCGAACACGGCCCGCTGATCGCGGTCAAACTCAACATCCTGACCCGCAAGACGCTGGGCGGCTTCGAGACCGATCTCGACTCCCGCGTGTTCGGCAATCACGGCCAGATCATCAAGGGGCTTTACGCCGCGGGCGAAGCCGCCGGCTTCGGTGGCGGCGGCGTGCACGGCTATCGCTCGCTGGAAGGCACCTTCCTCGGCGGCTGCCTGTTCTCCGGAAGAAATGCCGGCAGAGCAGCGGCGAAGGCGGCGTCTTAATAGATTTCGTCATGGCCGGGCTTGTCCCGGCCATCCACGTCTTTCTTGCTTACAAGCAAGTCGTGGATGCCCGGATCAAGCCCGGGCATGACAGCTATCTTACGACTGTCGGTGCAATAACGCAGTGGCGCGGGCCGCATCGGCGCGCTAAGTAACCGGCCTCACAGATCAGGAGAGCAGTATGACCATCCAGCGTTTCGAAGTCGGACCTCGCATGAGCCAGGTCGTGGTTCACGGCAACACCGTCTATCTCGCGGGTGTCGTCGCCGGCAAGGCGGCCGGGAAAAGCGTGACCGAGCAAACGCAGGATATTCTCGGCATCATCGACGGCCATCTCGCCAAGGCCGGCACCGACAAGACCAAGCTGCTGTCGGCGACGATCTACATCACCGACATGAAGACCTTTCCCGAGATGAACGCGGCGTGGGACGGCTGGGTTTCCGCCGGCAACACGCCCGCCCGCGCTACGGTCGAAGCCAAGCTGGCGGCGCCGCAGTACAATGTCGAGATCATGGTGATCGCGGCGAAGTAATTTCCACCGTCATTGTCTGCAACAAACGCGAAGCGTTTGTGCATGCGAGCGAAGCGAAGCAATCCAGCTTTTAACAAGCAAGACTGGATTGCTTCGTCGCTGCGCTCCTCGCAATGACGAGGAGCCCGATTAGCTACGTCACGCCGCTTTCGCCGCGTTGCGTTCCGCCTCGATCTTTCTTGCCAGCACCCACCTGAAATACGTCAGCGCCGCATCGGCGCCGATCGCGAGCAACTGATAGTTCGGATCGGCGTCGAACACCTTCTGCTGCGCCTCGATGATCGCCAGGTCCTCGTTGAATGCCTCTTCGAGGCTGTTGCGCAGCGACAGCACGATGTTCGGATTGTCGAGATCGAAATCGTGCAGGTAGTTCCAGAAGAAGTGCGTGGTGCTGCGCGTTTCCGGCGTCATGAACTGGGCGTTGCGAAACTGCCGCGTGCCCGGAACCTGTACGCCTTTCTCCGCACCCTGCCCTGCCGGCGCGAACATCGTGTCGAGCAGGAAGGTGCCGGGCACCAGCATGCGCCCGATATTGCGGCGATCGACCTTGTCGGTCTTGTTTGATATCACCTTGCAGAGATAGGGCGGCGGCTCGGCGCCCATGTGCCAGCGCTCGACGCGAAAGCCGTCGTCCAGCTTCTCGATCGCGACCGGCTTGGTCTTGTAGGCATATTCCTCGGAGCCGCCGAGCGTATGGGTATGCACGAAGGCGAGATGCGCGAAGTCGCTCAAATTGTCGACGATCAGGAGCCAGTTCGCCTTGTAGTGCATATAGCCCGGCAGGCCGCGCCATTTGGCATCGGCGAGCGGCGGGTAGTCCACGATCAGGTTCGGATCGGCTTTCTCGACGTCCCCCATCCAGATCCAGATCAGATTGTAACGCTCGACAACCGGATAGCTGCGGACGCCGAGTTTCGGCGGGATGGCGTCCTGGCCGGGGATCTGAATGCACTTCCCGCCCGGCTCGAATTTCATGCCGTGATACATGCACCTGATATCATCGCCCTCGATGCGGCCCATCGATAGCGGCGCGGCGCGATGGCAGCAGCGGTCGTCGAGCGCGACGACTTTTCCGCTGGCGCCGCGATAGATCACGACGGGGCGTTCCAGGAGGGTGCGGGCGAGCTTCGCGCCGTCGATCAGTTCGTGATTCCAGGCCGCGACGTACCAGGAATTGCGAAGAAAGATTCCGTCGTCCGACATGACACCCTCCCTATATGTGGTTTGCGTAAGCGCTTTTCTTTTTCGTTACGGTCATCTTCTATGTCATCGGGATTGGCCGGGATATCCGAATTCCCTGGACACACTGTCCCGCCACATGGACGATTGCCCGATGGACTGGCGCGATTGGGAGCTGTTTTGCGAGGTTGTTCAGCACGGCGGCTTTAGCGCCGCCGCGCGCGTGCTCGGACATCCGAAGTCGAGCCTCAGTGCTGCAGTGCAGCGACTGGAAAGCAATCTCGGGCTGCGGCTGATCGAGCGCACCACGCGGCATCTGCGCCTGACCGATGCCGGCGACACCATCTATCAGCGGGTCAAGCCGCTGTTCACGGCGCTGCACGATACCCATGGCGAGGCGCTGGCGATGAGCAGCGCCATCTCGGGCACCTTGCGGATCAAGTCGCCTTACGAATTCGGCGCGAACCATGCCGGACCCGTGGCCTGCGAACTGATGAACCGCTATCCGGATCTGGCGGTCCGGATCGACGTCGAGCACGAGATCGTGAGCCCGGTCGCCGAGAATTACGACATCGTGTTTGCGATGCTGGAGGCGCCGCTGCCCCCGACCGGGATCGTCATCCGCCGGGTGTCGTCGCTGGAACGTGGCCTCTATGCCTCACCCCGGCTGCTGGAAAAATTCGGCGAGCCGCGCACGCTGGCTGAACTGGCAAAGCTGCCGATGCTGACCGCCCCGAATGACGCGCCTTGGGCGCTCACCACGCCTGATGGCGGCACCGAACATCTCGCTTTGCAGAAAGCGCGGCTGGTCAGTTCGAATGCGGACATCAGATTGCAGGCGGCGCTGGCCGGGCTCGGCGTGTTGCGGGTGACGGCGAGCTTTACCAATGCTGCGGTCGCGGCGGGACTGTTGCGGCGGCTGCTGCCGGATCATGTCTGCGAGCCGCTCAACGTGCACGCTTTGCTGCCGGCCCGCCAGTTCGTCCCGGCCAAGGTGCGTTGTTTTCTGGATGCACTGGAAGCCCATGGCCGCGGAGGCGGACTGGAGGAAGCATGATCCGGATCGTTGCCATCGTGGCTGCGCTCGCGTTCGCCGCCGGCCCGGCCGCCGCCGAGACGATCGAGATCGGCGGCGTGGCGCGCACATTCCTCACCCAGTTTCCGGACTTAAAACCGGCGCCGCTCGTCATCGTACTCCATGGCAACACCCAGACCGGCGCCGACATCAAGACGCGCACCTCCTGGCCCCTGGTCGCGAACCGCGAGCGCTTCGGCGTGATCTTTCCCGACGGGCTCAACCGCGCCTGGGCCGATTTGCGGCCGGATGCCAAGCGCGCCGGCCGCGTGCCGCCCAAGGGGACCGACGATGTCAGCTTCATCGTCAAGCTGGTTGAAAAATATGTCGCCGACGGTTCGGCCGATCCGAAGCGCATCTATGTCACCGGCCTGTCGAACGGCGGCGCCATGACGATCGCGCTGGTGTGTGCTCGCGCCGAGCTGTTCGCGGCCGCCGCCAGTGTCATCATCAACCTTACCGACGAAGCGGCCGCCGCGTGTCACCCTTCGCGACCGATGCCGATGCTCATGATGAACGGCACCGCCGATCCCCTGATCCCGTTCGAGGGTGGCAAGGGCAGCAGCCGCTTCGCGGTGGACGGCTTCTGGCCGGCGATGAAAACGCTGGCGTTCTGGCGGAAGCTCAATGGCTGCGAAATCGGGGATGGCGCGGTGACCGATCTTGGGGATCGCGATCACGAAGACCAGAGCACGGTGACACGGATCGAGTCGCGCTGCCCGCCGGCCCGCGACGTCGTGCTCTACCGCGTCAACGGCGGCGGCCACCGCATGCCCAGCATGTTCTCCGACGCGCGCTTTCCGCGCATCGCCACCGCGTTTTTCGGTCCGCAAAACCACGACATCGACGGCGCCGAAACGATCTGGGCGTTCTTCAAACGATTTCCGTGAACGGCCAAATCCTTGACCTCCGAGGTAATCGATTGGCGCGCGGCATTGTCCGATAGTCGGTCAGCCGATCCATTCGGCGCCACCTAAGGAGATGATGATGACCGACATTACGACGATCGCCCGCAACTATATCGATCTGTGGAACGAGCGGACGCCAAGCCGCCGCCGCGAGATCCTGGCCACCAACTGGACCAGCGATGCCCGCTATGTCGACCCGCTGATGTCGGGCGACGGCCTTGACGGCGTTGACGCCCTGATCGCCGGCGTTCAGCAGAAGTTCCCGGACTTCAAGTTCTCGCTGATCGGCCAGCCCAACGGCTTCGGCGATCATGTCCGTTTCTCCTGGGGCCTCGGCCCCGATGGCGCCGACAGCCCGATCAAGGGCACGGATTTCGCGGTACTCAAGGAGGGCCGCATCCGCAGCATCACCGGGTTCCTCGACCAGGTGCCGCAGGGGGCGTGAGAAATATCGCTGCGTAGGGTGGGTTAGGCGTAAGCCGTAACCCACCATTACGGCAAAGAAGCCGGTGGATTACGCTTCGCTAATCCACCCTACAAAGGACCCAATTATTTCGGGAACCTTCCCGCCTTTGCGGCATCCAACCCCAATACCCTGTTATTGGTGAACCATGATGCGTCAGGCTCATACCCCGCAAATTGCGGCCGCCGCCACCGGCGACGGCGAACTGGTACGTCGGGCGCTGGCCCGCGACGAGGCGGCGGTACGCGTCATCATGCAGGCCAATAACCGCAGGCTGTACCGACTCGCCCGCGGCGTGCTGCGCAACGACGGCGAGGCCGAGGACGTGGTGCAGGAAACCTATGTCCGCGCCTTCACCCATCTGGAAAGCTTTCGCGGCGACTCCAGTCTGGCGACCTGGCTGTCGCGGATCGCCATGAACGAGGCGCTGGGCCGGCTACGCCGCCAGCGGCCCGGCGTAGACATCGACTCGCTGCCGCAAGGTGTGCTCGAAGCCCAGATCATCCAGTTTCCCCTTGCCGCCACTGAGGATCCGGAAAAATCCATGGCCCAGCGCGAAATTCAGCATGTCGTCGAGCATGCCATCGACGAATTGCCGGAGGCGTTTCGTCTCGTCTTCATCACCCGCGTGATCGAGGGGATGAATGTGGAGGAGACCGCTGACATTCTCGGGCTGAAGCCGGAGACCGTCAAAACCCGGCTGCACCGCGCCCGGACGATGTTGCGCGACAACGTCGAGAAGAAGATCGGCCCTGTCGTGATGGAAGCGTTTCCGTTCGCCGGCAAGCGTTGCGAACGGCTGACGGAGGCCGTGCTGAAGCGGCTGGGTATGCCGTTTTAGTTTTGTATATCATTTTTCCGGGAACCTCCGCGCCCGGGCGTCATCCAACTCCTGTGACCAACCACGCGCGCGGCCCCGGGGCCGGCGCCACAGGAGTATCAAACCATGTTCATTCGACTGAGCGCGGCGGTCGCCGCGTTGAGCCTGCTCACCGGCGCAGCGCTGGCGCAGGCCACAAAACCCACCGATCCGCAGATCGCGCATATCGCCTACACCGCAGGGGTGATCGACATCACTGCGGCGAAACAGGCCATTTCGAAAGCCGGCAGCAAGGACGTCAAGGTGTTCGCGGAAGACATGGTGCGCGACCATGAGGCCGTGAACAAGCAGGCGCTCGACCTCGTCAAGAAGCTGAAGGTGACGCCGGAGGACAACGACACCAGCAAGGCGCTGTCGAAGCAGGCCGCCGACAAGCTCGCCGAACTCGCGAAGCTCAGCGGCGCTGCCTACGACAAGGCCTATGTCGCCAACGAGGTCGCCTATCACAAGGCGGTCAACGGTGCACTGGAGACGCAACTGATCCCCTCGGCCAGCAACGCCGAGCTGAAGAGCCTGCTGCAGACCGGCCTGAAGATCTTTCAGGGCCACCAGCAGCACGCCGAACACGTCGCCGCGGCGCTGAAGTAGACCTAGAAGTAAAGGAACCTGCCATGCTGCCGAGACGCATTCTTCTAACCGCACTGGCGCTCGGCGCAATGGCCGTCCCGGCGCATGCGGCGACGATTCAAGTCGTGATGGAAAATCTCGTGGTGTCGCCGGCCGAAGTCTCGGCCAAGGTCGGCGACACCATCGAATGGATCAACAAGGACATGTTCGTGCACACAGCGACGGCGCGAAACGGCGACTTCGACATCACCATGCCGCCGAAGAAGACCGTGACATCGGTGCTGAACAAGGCCGGCATGGTCGAATATTACTGCCGCTATCATCCCAACATGAAGGCGGTGCTGAAGATCGCGCCGTAACGGCCCGCAGCATCACTGCGTAGGGTGGGTTAGGCGTAAGCCGTAACCCACCAACTTTCTTGCACGCATCACGGTGGGTTACGCTTCGCTAACCCACCCTACGAAGCTACGAAGCAATGTCGGCCGCGGCGGCATCGGTCAGGCGCTGCACCACGGCGGTATCGCCGATCCGCACCATCGCCAGCAGCGCAAAACGCGCCAGGAACAGCGGCGCGCGGGCTTCGCCGAGCTCTGTCATGGTCTTGCACAGATGGGTATAGGCGGCGTCGAGTTCGGCTTCGGTCATGGTTGGCGCACTTGTCATGGTTGCAGCAAATGATCGATCGCTTCGGTCACGGTCGCGGCGTCGAACCGGCGCCAGCGTCCGATCACATGGCCGTCGGGCCGGACCAGATAGAGCGCGGCGGGCGCGGCATCATACATCGGATACATTTGGCCGGACTCGTCCCAGCCGCGCGCCGCGGTCGCGCCGGCGCGATTCGCCAGCGGCACGACGGCAAACGGCACGCCACCGGCGCGCATCGCCGTGTCCAGCTTCGACAGTTCTTCCGGCACGACGCCGTCGTCACTGAAATACAGCGCCGTGATCACAGGGCCGATCAGGTCGGTGAGATGGCCATTGCGCGTGAGGCCACTCTCGATAATTCCGAGTGGACACTCCGGCAGCACCTGGCCGGGACCGGGACCGGCGCGGAATTCTGTTTCCTGCGCGGCCACGTTGAGCGGCGAATGCGTGTAGGCGATCGCGGAAGACTGTCGCGGATTGATCAGCGAGCGCAATTCGGGAAATTTCACGGCGAGGCCGAGTACGGCCTTTCGCATCAGTTCGAACGCGAACGAAGGCGGCGCCATGAACTCGGTGCTCTTGGTGCCATAGCTGAGGTTTTCCCGTGCGGCGACGACCCGCTCGGCCGAGTAGCTGTCGAGCAGCCGCGGCGACGCGAGCCCCTTGACCACGAAAGCGAGTTTCCAGGCGAGGTTGTCGGCGTCATCAATGCCGGAATTGGCGCCGCGCACGCCGAAGATCGGCAGCAGATGCGCGGCGTCGCCGGCAAACAACACGCGGCGGTGGCGGTAGTCGTCGAGCGTCAGCGCGTTGGCCTTGTAGATGCCGATCCAGACCGGGCTCCACGCGCCCGTCTCGCCCATCATCCCGAGCAGGCTCTCGACGCGCGGCATGACATTCTCGGGCTTGATCGCCTCGTCGGGGTCTTCGCCGTCGCGCAACTGATAGTCGACGCGCCAGACACCTGACGGCTGCTTGTGCACCAGCACCGTCGAGCCGGGATTGCAGGGCGGATCGAAATAAGCCAGCCGCTCCGCCGGGCGCGCGCTGTCCAGCACGATGTCGACGATGACATAGCGGCCCTCGTAGCTGGTGCCCTTCAACTTCAGTCCGAGCGTTTCGCGGAGAAAGCTGCGGCCGCCGTCCGCGGCCACGACCCAGTCGGCCTCCATGGTGTAGGCCCCGGCGGGCGTTTCAATGGAGAGCCGCGTGCCGTCCTCGCGCGCATCGATTGCGGTGACGCGATTCTGCCAGCGCACCTCGACCAGGTCGCGGCGTTGCTCGGCGGCGTCGAGCAGCAACTGCTCGATCGAATATTGCGCCAGATTGATCATCGGCGGATGCTTCTGGTTTTCATCCATCGGCATTTTGAAGTGCAGCACTTCGTCGTCGCGATAGAAGCTGCGGCCGCCGGTCCAGGGCAGGCCCTGCTTCAGAAAGCCCTCGGCCGCGCCGAGGCGGGCGATGATCTCCAGGCTGCGCCGCGAGATGCAGATCGCGCGGCTGCCGAAGCAGACGGAATCATCCGCCTCCAGCAGAACGACCGGCACGCCGTGGCTGGCGAGCCCAAGCGCCGCGCAATAGCCGACCGGACCGCCACCGACCACCACGACGGGATGCCGCGCTTGATCGACGCCGCCGTCCAGCGGCGGCAGCGACGCCGGATATTGCTTCGCCGTAAACGGATAGGGCTTGAACGGGCGGTTCACGAATCTTCCCTGGAGGTTTTTTGCCTTGACGTTTTTTGCCTTGATTGTCTTTTTACCCGCGCTCCCGCTGCGGAGACCGTCGGTTTGCTCTGTCAGGCAATCATTGTCAGGAAAGCCGGCGCCGGCGCAAGGCCATCGCCAGCCGGACCGCCACCGCCGCCTGCCAGACCGGATAGAGGAACGAGGTCTGGTCGAGGCCGAGCGCATTGTCGAGCGCCAGCAACGTGCCGGCCAAGGTGCCGGTCAAAACCATCCGTATCCATGTCACCGCATCGCGCGGGCCCGCCGGCAGCAGCGCGATCCCGAGCGCCATCAGGGCGCTGCCGGTGAAACCGCCGGCGAGGCCCGCCAGGATGTTTCGCATCATCTTGTCGGCGCCGTTGCTCTGGCCGTCGATGAAGACGGCGGCGTTCACTGCGCAGACAAAAGCCACCATCGTGAGCACGGCGGCCAGCACCGCCGCCCATGGCGGGTTGGCGCTGAAGCGGCGGACCACGAAGAAGACCAGAACGGCGAAGGGGATGGCGACCAGCGCGAGGCGGATGTCGGCGGGCACGCCCGCGATCTTGTCGAGCAACGTCGGCAACAGCGGGGTGAGAATGCCGGACAGCAGGCCGCAGCCTGCCACAACAAGCAAATTGCGAGAGGTGTCAGCCGAAGCGATCGCCTGGGTCAATACGCACCTCGTTTCAAAGCACTTGGAGCGATCAAACGGAAGCTAACCCTTCCTATGAAAGTTGAGAAGTTAGAATTTACTCCGTGACGATCAAAAGATACGAAGGAGAAGTCACCACGCCCCTGCAGGCTGCTATAGCTTTTCATCTTCCTCCGCGCCACGAAGCGATTTCCTTCTTCAAATCGGGATCAGAAGCCAATTCCTCGATCGCTTGTTTGGCTGCCGCACTCTTGGATTTCTTCAAGACCCTCAGCAGCAGCAGGCGACTACTACCGTGTGACCGATCCTTGGCGATTGCTATCAGTTCGTCCATCACGTTTTCGGTCGCTATCGCGGCTAGCGCCGCGGCAAGACCGCTCTTTGCACCCAATCGAATGCCGTTCTCTTCGCCTGTAGGAGCTTTGCGATACTCCGCCGCAAGTATAGACCATGCGTACCGCGCATCGCGAACGGCGAGGGCTCTAGCCAGAGTCTCCCGCGTAACATCTGAATAGGGCAGCGCGAGATGTTTCAGGAGGATCGGAACGGCAGTTGGATAGGGAACCGACCTCGTAAGAAGGTCGCGCAGAAAACGAAGCTGTATGCCCGCCTCCTGAAGCTCCGACACAATTGGAGCTTGCTCTTCACGATGACGCGCAACTCGCTTAGCCAACGCAAGCTCGCGCTCTTGTTGTCTTGCAATAAACTCGGGACTTGCCTGCAATCTGGCGGCCAGTTCAGCTGCAGTTACAGGAGGCTCTCTTTTTGTCATCATGGAATAATCCGCCGTTCTAGCTTCCCTGTTCGAGCCGCGTGAATACCATTCAGCTCGACTCTAGATTTGCAATTTGACCGATACAATGGGTCGAAAATGCTCCTCTGAAGACCGTGGGACGGGCTGATGAGCGTCGCGCAATCCGCCGTAATCTCGTTCCGGCTTGTGCACCACAAAATAAAGCCGCGCCAACCCGAAGGTTGACGCGGCGATGGCCGTTCTGTTGCCAGGTGGACCAACCCCGAACAGGTTACGCCGCGAGGCGCACTTCGTTCAATGCAACGTTATCGTTTGCATTTAGGTTTTTGACCCGATAACGGCGGTATCATGCCGAGCACAATTCAGAGCTTCATTGCGACCATCGATCCTGGTTCGCCCCCGCCCTAGCAGCTTTGGAATCTAGCCTTGCGGCCAAATCGATCTCACCGTGATGAGACCTTTAAGCTCAAGCTGCTAAGGTGGAGGCGCCGGGTACTGCCCCCGGGTCTGCCCGCAGTCCACTCTAAGGTTCAGCGCCATCGTCTTGCGACCCGCGGATAGTAGGCGTGATCGCTGTCGAAAGATAGGCCGCTGTTGAGCCGAACGGCATCGAAGCACCGCTTCTGCGCCGGTTTTCAACGGTATCACCGCAGAAGCGGACATCGCTCCGTGAGGGTGACACTCCCGAAAAGTGCCACAGGGCGGTCACCGGCGTTCCAAAAGCCGGATCGTCACCGTGTCTCCAGCCTTCTTTCCGATAGCAGCCCGCAGGTCCGCTTTGATAGGCAATTTATGGACACCGCCGCCTATCGCCATGAATGCCGTGCGTAGCGGGTAATCATCGACCGTACAACTTACCTTTACCAAGCCCTTTGTAGCAAAGAACGCTGCGGACTTCGGCCATATGACATACGTCCAGCCGCCCTTTTTTGGACTCTTCTGAAGCCGGGCTTTGAACTCCTTGTTCAGAACAACCATCGCAGCGACCTCCTTTGCTTGAACCGCTCGTGAAGCGGCACGTCGATGGGCCGCCTCCTTACAAGACGGCCCGGATGGTGCCGGACCGACACGTCGCGCATATTTTTGCAGGAAGCTTCTGGGATGGGTTGAGCCGGGCTCAATGCATCGGACGGTCGCAGGTCCGGAAAATCTGGAGCGGGCGAAGGGAATCGAACCCTCGTATGCAGCTTGGGAAGCTGCCGTTCTACCATTGAACTACGCCCGCGAATGGTCGCCCATGATTAGCCGACCCCGCACGATCCGCCAAGCGGTTCCCGCCGCTCCGCCCCCGCCCTTAACCGACGTTAAAGATTCCAGATGCGCCGGTCTGTGACGGTGTTATGGTGCCCGCCGGGGAAGTGGCGTATGGCGGGGCTTGGGTACACGATATTCGACACCGGAATCGGCCGCTGCGGCATCGCATGGGGTCCATCCGGCATTATTGGCGTACAGCTTCCCGAGGCCCGCGAGATCGACACCAGGCGGCGGCTGTTCCAGATCTATCCCGACGCCCGCGAACTGCGCCCGCCGCTGAATGCCGAGATCGCGATCGAAGGCATTGCAGCGCTGCTGCGTGGCGGCGACAGCGACTTCTCCGACGTCACCCTCGACATGACCGGCATCCCGGCCTTCAACCAGCGTGTCTACGCCTTCGCCCGCCAGATCCCGCGCGGAGAAACCCGCACCTATGCCGAGATCGCCTCCGGCCTGCGCGCCTCGGGCGCGGTCTATTCGGTGGCGCAGGCGATTGCCCGCAACCCCTTCATGATCATCGTGCCGTGCCACCGCGTGCTCGAGGCGGGTAACTATGCCGACAAGATCTCGCCGAACGGCGGCGCCATTTCCAAGCGGCGGCTGCTCTCGATCGAGGGCGCACACCCGACCACCAGCAAGACCCTGTTCGACGTGCTGCTGCCGGTTGCGCCACCCCGGGCGCCTACCTAAATTGGCGGGATGACCGCAACCACGCTGCTCGATCGCCCATCCATCTCGGTATCCGACTTCCGCTGCGAGGCCGGCCCCGGTGACAGGCCGTTCGTCGAGCAGCATCGCTGTCACTCGATCTCCTATGTGCGCAAGGGCAGTTTCGGCCTGCACTGCCGCGGCAAGTCCCATGAGTTGGTGGCGGGATCGGTGCTGATCGGCCATCCCGGCGACGAGTATACCTGCACCCACGAGCACGTCTGCCGCGACGAGTGCCTGTCGTTTTTCCTCAAGCCGGAACTGGTCGAGACGCTCGGCGACAGCAAGACGATCTGGCAGGCCGGCTGTGCGCCGCCGCTGCCGGAACTGGTGGTGCTCGGCGAACTGGCGCAATCGGCGGCAGATGGCAACAGCGACATCGGCCTCGATGAAATCGGCCAGCTGCTGGCGAGCCGCTTTGCCGAGGTTGTTTCCGGCAAGCCGCGCAAGGCTGGTTCCCTCGCCGCCCGCGACCGCCGCCGCGCGGTGGAAACCGCCTTGTGGATCGATGCGCATTCGCACCATGCCATCGGCCTGGAAGACGCCGCCGATCAGGCCGGCATCAGCCCGTTCCATTTCCTGCGGCTTTTTTCGGACACGCTCGGCGTCACCCCGCACCAATATCTGGTGCGCTCGCGGCTGCGCCACGCGGCGCGGCGGCTGGCGGACGACGACAGCGCCATCACCGACATTGCCTATGACGTCGGCTTCGGCGACCTCTCCAATTTCGTGCGCACCTTCCACCGCGCCGCCGGCGCCTCGCCTTTAAAATTCCGCCAAGCCTCGCGGGGCGACCGCAAGATTTTCCAAGAACGACTTGCCCTCAACTGACTAGGGTTGCTCCAGGCCGCGCGGCAATCCCGCGCGCTTGTCACTGGAGAACACCATGTACGACCACATCGGATTGCGCGTCGGCAACCTCGACGCCAGCGTTCGCTTCTACACCGCAGCCCTCGCCCCCTTGGGCTTTGTGCTCTGCTCGCGCGACGATAGCGGCGCGGGCTTTGGCCCGAAGGGTGAGCCCGCATTCTGGCTGCATCTGCACAAAGGCAATTCAGGTACCGGCGCGCATGTCGCGTTCCGCGCGCCCGATCATGCGGCGATCGGAAAATTCCACGCAGAGGGCCTGAAAGCCGGCGGACGCGACAATGGCGGCGCCGGACCACGCGCCGATTACAGCCCGACCTACTACGCGGCGTTTTTGACCGACCCCGACGGCAACAACGTCGAGGCGGTGTGTACGTAGGGCGCGCCGTTACTTATCCACCGTCATTGCGAGCGCAGCGAAGCAATCCATCTCGTCGCGCAAAGAAAGAATGGATTGCTTCGTCGCTTCGCTCCTCGCAATGACGGCTCAACTCAATCATCCCTGTCCAAGAAAGACTTGAATCATGGCTTCCATCCAGAAAGACATCTCCATCGACGCCACCCCTGACGACGTCTGGGACGCGGTGCGCGATTTCGGCGCGCTGCATACACGGCTGGTGCCGGGCTTCGTCACCGATACCAAACTCGACGGCGATGCGCGCATCGTTACCTTCGCCAGCGGAACGGTGGCGCGTGAACTGCTGGTCGATTGCGACGATCAGCACCGACGGCTGGCCTACGCCATCGCCGCCAACGAGCGCGTGAAGCATTACGCCGGGTCGGTCCAGGTGCTCGCCGACGGCGCCTCACGCACCCGGGTGATCTGGATCGTCGACCTGCTGCCGAACGAGATCGCGCCCTACATATCCGCGCAGATGGACCAGGGGGTGCTGGCCATGCAGAAGCAACTGAGGCGCAGTGCGGCATGATCTCGCCGTTTCTCAACGCGCTCGGCGCGGATGGCCCTGCGGCCGACCGCGCCGGCCAGATGGATCTGTACGGACGCTTTGTCGGATCCTGGGATCTCGATGTCCGGCAATACTCTGAAGACGGCAGAGAACTCCGACGCGCCGGCGAGTGGCATTTCGGCTGGGCGCTGGAAGGGCGTGCGGTTCAGGACGTCTGGATCGTCCCAAAGCGCGGCGAATTGCGTCGCGGCGATGCCGCGGCCAACGTCAATTCCTATGGCACCACGCTGCGGGTCTATGATCCCGATATCGACGCCTGGCGCATCCAGTGGACAGACCCGGTGACCCGGAATTTTCTGCAGATGATCGGCCGCGCCGAGGGCGACGAGATCGTTCAGCTTGGAAATGGGCCGGACGGAAAATTGATGCGGTGGAGTTTTTCGGAGATCACCCCTGACTCCTTTCTCTGGCGCGGCGAGGTCTCCGCCGATCAGGGCGCGACCTGGCGCATCAACACCGAGTTCACCGCCCGGCGAAGCGCTCGCGATCATGCGCTAGCGTGATCTTTCTCACAGATCGGCCGACCACCCTCTCCTAGCCTCGCCCCGTGCGTTCGAATGGCGCCGCGTCCGCGGGCATTGCGAGCCGCACGGGGAGTCGAACCATGACCGGAGCTGACAAGGTGGTGTGCCAGGCGGCGACGCTGCTGCTGCTGTTTACGCTCACGTCGATGCCGGCCAACGCGCAGTTTGTGGGCGGCGGAGGCGGCGGCGAAGACATGATGACGCAGATGGCGCCGATGCTGGAAATGATGAAGGCGAGGATGGGCAAGCGCCGCTTCGCCATGATGATGCAGACCATGGGGCCGATGATGGGCCGCATGATGGAAGGCGGCGGTGGAATTCCCGGCGGTTTCGGCGGAATGATCCCCGGCGGCTATGGCGGCGGATACGCGCCCGAAGGTTACGGCGCCGGCATCGGCGGCTACGGCGGCAGCGATTTCATGGGCATGCTCGGCGGCGGTGGCGGCGACCTGATGGGTATGGTGCCGCAACTGATGCGCATGGCCAATGTCGGCGGCGGCAGGCACGGGCGAAGGCATCGGCGAAGGTAGTTACCGCCCTCGCCGTCATTGCGAGGAGCGAAAGCGACGAAGCAATCCAGACTTACTTTGCGGCTAGATGGATTGCTTCGCTTCGCTCGCAATGACGATCTCAAACGACGACGCTGGTCCCGACATTACGACAACGCCGGCCGTGCGGCCGGCACCTCGGCCTGCTTCGGCCCCCACCGCGTCAGCACAACGCTGGCGCAGGACAACACGCCGAGCACCACCATTGAGGCGGCCGCCAGCATGAAGAAGTCCTGCGCGGTGGCATTGTGGGTCGACAGCCACCAGCCGCCGGTGCCGATGAACAACAGCCGCGCGCTCTGCGCCATGACCGGGCCGATCACCTTGGCCGCGCCCTGCGATGAAAAATACATCGACGACGCGAGACCAATGAAGGCGTACATCGGCGCCGCCGTCGACAGATATTGATGGCTCGCGGCACGCACGCTGGCATCCTTGGTGAACAGGTTGACCCAGACGTCGGGGAAGATCGCGATCAAGGTCGCGATGGTGCCGACCGCGAGGAACGAAACGAACCCCGCGGTCCATGCCACGCGCCGGGCCCGCGCGATGCGTCCCGCGCCGACCGACATGCCGATCATCGGCACCGAAGCGATGCCGACCGCGAACGATACCGACGTCAGCAGGAATTCGAGCCGCGCGCCGATGCCGTAGCCGGCAAGAATTTCGGTGCCGAAGCTCGCCAGCATGTGGGTGAAGATGCTGATGGTCAGCACCGATTGCAGCGGCGAGAAGCAGGAGATGGCGCCGACCTTGAGGATGTCGAAGAACATCGCCCCTTGAATCTTGAGGCCGAAGAGTTTTGGAATCACGCGCGACCGTCCTGAAAACAGGTACCAGGACATCACGGAGATGCTGATGAGATAGGCGGTCAGCGAGCCGGCGGCGACGCCGCGCATGCCGAATTGCGGGATCGGACCGAGACCGAGGCCGAGCGTGCCGCCGAGAATGATCTGGCAGACCGCTGATGACAGCATCATCAGCGACGGCAGTTTCATGTTGCCGGTGCCGCGCAGCACGCCGGCCATCGTGTTCATCAGCCACGGCGCCACCGCGCCACCGAAGAAGATTTGCGTATAGGCGATCGCCTGCGTCAGCACGTTGCCGCGGCCACCGAGCAGTTCCAGCAGCTTCGGACCGAAGATCAGCATGCCCAGCATGAAAGTCAGCCCGAAGCAGACGCCTATCAGCAGCGCGTGGGCGGCCAGCGTCGAGGCGCGCTCGACATCGCCGGCGCCGAGCGCACGCGCGATGGCGGAGGCGACGCCGCCGCCCATGGCGCCGCCCGACATCGTCATGGTCAGGATCACGCAGGGAAACACCAGCGCCATCGCAGCCAGCGACTCGACGCCAAGCCGGCCGATATAGGAGGTCTCGGCGATGACCACGCAAGTGCTGGCGCTGAGCGCGATCACGTTGGGCCATGCGAGCCACAGCAATGTCGGCAGAATCGGGCGATCGAGCAGCGCGTTCTTCGCCGGCGCTTCCGGCGGCGGAAGCGGACGCTCGTCCTCGTCTACGGGCAGTTCGGCGACGGCAATATCGGGCATTTCGTCTCCCGCCGCGCAGTCTGATTGCTGCGCCGCGGGGTTGTCCTACCACGACCGGGCCGGATTCCCTGTGCACGGGGCGCAAGGGGGGCCTGCACGATTGCAGGCGAGCGGGTTCTTCTACCCGATCGACCAGACAAACGGCGCCTTGCCACCGACCGGCGGCTTCAAGTGCACTGGAATGTGGCGGCCGCAGCCGGCCGCCAGGCCCTCGAACAGACCTGTGAGAACGTTGGCGCAGGCCGGGTGATAATCGCCGACATCGGCCATCAGCTTCCAGCTCTGCTGCCGCACTTCGAAGGCGCCCTCCGAGGTGCTGATCTCGGCGACATCGTCCTGCGACTCGAACAGCACGCGCAGGAACGCGACGAAATCCTTCGACGAGCCTTTCGCTGCATCCTGACCCATCGCAAAGCTGTTCGCGATCTCGTGGAAATACTGCATGCCGATCAGCTTTCCGGTGAGGTGCAGCAGATAGCCGGCGTCTTCCGGCCCGAACACCTGCACCATCACCGGAGCCGCGGTCTTCACATATTCCATCGCGTAGTTGCGATAGGCCTTCTCCAGCCGCGGCTTCGGCCAGCTATCGACCGGCAGCGCCGGCGCGGTGGCCGGATCGAACAAGGGCGCTTCGAGGTGCCGCGCGAACACCAGCCGCGCGTCGAGCTCGAGCGGATGGTCGTATTCGCAATAGTAGCCTTCGAGCCCGTCCTGGCCGTCAACGCTCTGCTTGGTACAGACGAAGCCGAGATTGAGGTTGCCGAGCGCCACACCGTTGTTGGCGTGCCAGCCGCGCAGCATCGCGCGCGAGACTTCGCCGGGCACGCCGCAGATCGCAGTCCCCCGCCAGATCCAGCGCGGCGGTGGATAGCGGATCCAGGCCTTGCGATCGGTCTCGTGCATGTATTCGACATGGACGCCGCCGATCCAGTTCGAGAGATAGTGATATCGCGCGGCCGCGACCGCCGGCGGCAGATGATCGAGGCCGAGTTTGACCAACCCCGGCAGGAAGCGCTCCTGCTGCTGGCGGCGGAACACCCGGAATACGAATTCGGCGGCATCCGCGGTGCCGCGCCTGGAGACCACGATGAGAATGAGGCCGGTGAAAAACGCATGGTAGAGATCGGCGACGCTGCGCCATTTCGTCCATTGCGCTTCGCGTTCGCCATCCTGCCCTGCCATCGCTTCACTCCCATTTTTGTGGAAGCACATTGTCATCGCGCGCGAGGCGGCGCAATGCGCCGCGCGCGAGGCTGGATTGCCTTGACGCGGACGCTTGCGAAACTAAGGTCCGAAGCAACGCCGAAGGGATCGATTGCATGACACTACCGATGAGCTGGGACGAGTGGACGCGACACGACGGCACGGCGTTGGCCGCACGCGTCCGCAAGGGCGAACTCACGGCAAAGGAATTGGCGAAGCAGGCGGCGGCCGGGATCGCCAAGGTCAATCCCGCGCTGTCGGCCGTCGTCGAAGTGTTCGAGGACGCGATCGCCGATCCCGTCAGCAACGGCGCCAACCCCGACGGGCCCTTCGCAGGTCTGCCGTTCCTGATGAAGGATCTCGGCCCGACCATGAAGGGCCGGCTGCAGGAAATGGGTTCACTGATCATGCGCGGCAACCGCGCGACCGCAGATACGTTCCTGACCGGAAAATTTCGTCAGGCGGGACTCAATCTCATCGGGCGCACCACCACGCCGGAGTTCGGGGTCTGCAGTTCGGCGGAAAATCCCGCCGTCTATGTCACGCGCAATCCCTGGAACACCGACTACACCACCTGCGGATCGTCGGCCGGCAGCGCCGCGATGGTTGCGGCCGGTGCGTTGCCGATCGCGCATGCGACCGACGGCGGCGGCTCGATCCGGATTCCGGCCGGCGTCAACGGCAATATAGGGCTGAAGGTGTCGCGCGGCGTGTTCTCGCTCGCGCCGCATCTGTCCGATCTGACCGGGCTGGTCTCGATTCAGGGCTGCCAGTCGCGTTCGGTGCGCGACACTGCCGCTTTCGTCGACGCCTGCCGCGGGCCCGCGCCCGGCGAGTTCATGCCGTTCTGGACCACGCCGGAGCCTTATACCGAAATGATCAAGCGCGATCCGGGCCGGCTCCGCATCGCGCTCTCGCACCAATGGGGCGCGTATCGCGCGACGCCGCAGATCGCGGCCGAACTCGCGCGGGTCGGAAAATTCCTCGAAGGCCTCGGCCATCACGTCGATTACGCGCTGCCGGAACTGGACTTTCCCGCAGCCTTCGAGGCGCAGACGACCTGCTATGTCAGCAACTTCGCCCAGGTGATCGGCAACATGCTGGCCGCGCGCGGGCTCGACCGGCCGCCGGCCGACCTCATCGAGCCCGTCAACATCCGGATCTGGGAAGCCGGCCGGCACACCAGCTTTACCGAACGCGCGCGGATGCAGGCGGTGTTCAACACCACGTCGCGCGGCTTCGGCGATTTCTTCGAGCGTTGGGATATTATCCTGACGCCGATCACCGCGCTGCCGACGCCGAAGGTCGGCACCACGGAGTACCTCACGATCAGCGACAATCCGTCGGTAGCGGACTGGTTCGGCAATCTCTGGCGCAATTTCGCGTTCACGCCGCTGGCGAACCTCTGCGGCATCCCCGCGATCTCGCTGCCGATGGCGACACATGAACACGGATTGCCGCTCGGCATCCAGGCGCAGGCGAAGCAGGCCAATGACGGCCTGCTGCTTCAGCTCGCGGCCCAGATCGAGCGGGCCATCGATGGCAAATGGAATGCGGGCGAGCGGCCCGGCGTGCACGTAACGGGCAGTTAACTCACGCCGCTCGATATCCCCTGAGGAATACGCCGACGCATTTCCGGACTCGTGCTTCGATTTGCGGGCGCGATGGCAATGGAAGGCCACCGAACATGGTGGCGCGCCGTGGCGCATCCGCGACCATGCCAAGCAACATCCCGGCGGCTTCTTCGGCATCGTCGAGCCTGATCAACCCGCGTTTCTCCTGCGTGGTCAGCCAGTCGGCCAGCGCCTTGACGGCCCGCTGGATTCCGTTGCGGTAGAACGCTCCGGCCAGATCGGAGAATTTTCCGGCCTCCTGCAGCACCATGCTCTGAAGCGCAACGACCTCCTTGTCGAGCGCGAGATCGGCGCAGGCCATCAGCGCCGCGAACAGCGCTTCGTCGATCTCGGCATGATCGATCGCCTCCAGATTGATTTCGGACAGAAACCGATCGATCCGATCCGACGTCATGCCTTCGAACAGCGCCGCTTTGTTCGGGATTAAACGGTAGAGCGTTTTGGTCGAGACCCCGGCGCGGCGCGCCACGCTCTCGATACTGGTCGCGGCATAGCCATTGTTTGAGAACTCGTGCCGTGCCGCTTCGTAGATGACCTGGCGCGTTTCGTCGTCGGGGCGAACCCGTGGTCGCCCCCGGAGGCGGCGCTCTTCGCAGGGATCCCCGCTCTGGTCGGGGGCTCGGGTGATCTTGATCTCAGCCATGTGATTAAATGATGCCTGTCATTCTATTGACAGTTCAAAGGTAGGGTCTATTTTGGAAAATATCAAGTTTCCTAATTGAGGGCGACACCCATGACCCGCCATTCCACCTCCTTCGAGATCGAGAGCCCGGTTCCAGCCGACATCAGCAAGGACTTGCTGCCCGGCCTCACCGAAACGACGGCCCCGGCCCAGCCGGCAGTCAGAAAGTTTAATTTTCGCAAGGCCTTGCTGACCGGTGCGGCGCTGGCCGTACTGGCCGGTGGCGTGTGGTATGGGTGGGATTACTGGACGGTCGGGCAATACCTGGTCTCCACCGACGACGCCTACGTGAAGGCCGATAACACCACGATCGCGCCGAAGGTTTCGGGCTACCTGCATCAGGTGCTCGTCGGCGACAACGAGCGCGTCAAGGCCGGACAGGTCCTGGCGCGGATCGACGACCGGGATTTCAAGGTCGCGCTCGACCAGGCCAAGGCTGATGTCGCCGCGGCGCAAGCGGCGATTACGAGCAAGCAGGCGCAACTCGAAGTCCAGCAGGCCGTCATCGCCGCAGCCGAGGCCACGCTCGAAGTCGACCGGGCTACGCTGACTTTCGCAGTTCAGGAAAACAAGCGCTATTCCGATCTTGCGACCACCGGATACGGCAGCGTGCAGAATGCGCAGCAGGCGCAATCGCGCAACGGCGGCGCACAGGCCGCGTTGGCGCGCGATACCGCCAACCTGACGTCGGCGCAAAAGCAGGTCGACCTGCTCAAGGCCGAGATCGTGCAGGCCAATGCTGCATTGTCGCGGGCTCAGGCGATCCAGAATCAGGCCGAACTCAATCTCGGCTACACCACCATTACAGCTCCGATCGACGGCGTGGTCGGCAACCGCACGCTGCGGGTCGGCCAGTTCGTGCAGGCTGGCACGCAGTTGATGTCGGTGGTGCCGGCCAGCGGCGCCTATGTGGTTGCCAACTACAAGGAGACGCAGCTCACCGACGTGCATGAGGGACAGGCGGTGGACATCGCCGTCGACATGTTCCCCGGCCAGATCGTGCACGGCCATGTCGACAGCATCGCACCGGCCAGCGGCCAGGAATTCGCGCTGCTGCCGCCGGACAACGCCACCGGCAACTTCACCAAGGTCGTGCAGCGCATTCCCGTGAAGATCGCGCTCGACCGCGGCAACGCTTCGCTCGTGGAGCTGCGGCCGGGCATGTCCGTGATCCCGACCATCGAGACCCGCGCCAAGGCGCCGATCCGCCAGGCGGGGGCCGCAACCAAGGTTTCGAATTCTGTTCAGGGAGCATCGTGCCATGTCAAATCTCAGCCCGTCCGCCTCGACATCAGCGCTTCCGACCTCGCCCACAACATCTGATCGCGCCAGCGCCACCACCTGGATCGCCGTGCTCGCCGCCATGATCGGCTCGTTCATGGCGATCCTGAACATCCAGATCACCAACGCCTCGCTGCTCAACATCGAAGGCGGCATCGGCACCGGCGTCGACAACGGCTCGTGGATCTCGACCTCCTACCTGATCGGCGAGATCGTCGTCATTCCCCTGACCGACTATCTCAGCCGCGTGTTCTCGTTCCGCCGCTACATGCTGGCCAGCGCCGCATTGTTTGCGGCCTTCTCGGTGGCGTGTGCCTTCACCCACGATCTGCCTTCGATGATCGCGATGCGCGGCCTGCAGGGTTTTGCCGGCGGCGTGCTGATCCCGATGGCGTTCACGCTGGTGCTGACCAAGCTGCCGAAGCCGCAGCAGCCGGTGGGCCTCGCCATCTTCGCCCTGTCGGTCACCTTTGCACCTGCGATCGGGCCGACCATCGGCGGCTATCTCACCGAGAATTACGGCTGGCGAACCATCTTCTTCGTCAACGTGGTGCCGACCATCGTGATGGTGACCGCGCTCTATTTCACGCTGGAGCGGCAGCCGATGCAGTTCAAGCTCTTGAGAGAGGGCGACTGGGCCGGCATCTTCACCATGGCTATCGGATTGTCCGCCTTCCAGACCGTGCTTGAGGAAGGTAACAAGGACGACTGGTTCGCCTCCCCCTTCATCCTGCGACTGGCTGTTATCGCGCTGGTAAGCCTGTCGCTGTTCGTCTGGATCGAACTGACGGTCGAAAAGCCGCTGATCCGGCTGCGGCTCCTGAAGCGGCGCAATTTCGGGTTCGGCACCATCGCGGTGACGCTGCTCGGCTTTGCGCTGTTCGGATCGGTCTATATCCTGCCGGCCTATCTCGGCCAGGCGCAGGGCTACAATGCCGAGCAGATCGGCGCCGTGCTGGCGTGGACCGGTCTGCCGCAATTGCTGCTGATTCCGCTGATCCCAAGGCTGATGCAACGCCTCGACGCCCGTTATATCGCCATCACCGGCCTCCTGATCTTCGCTTATAGCTGTTTCATGAACACGGCGATGTCGCCCGACTATGCCGGCGACCAGCTCTGGATTCCCAACATCGTGCGCGCCATCGGCCAGGCCATGGTGCTGACCCCGTTGACCTCGGTATCGACAAGCGCCACCGCGCCGCAGGACGCCGCGGCCGCGTCGGGTATCAGCAACATGCTGCGCAACCTCGGCGGCGCGATCGGCACCGCCGTGCTCGCCACCGTGATCACCAAGCGCGAGCAGTTTCATTCCAACATCATCGGCCAGTCGGTGACGCTCGGCCGCGAGGAAGTGCGCAACCGGATCGCCCAGACGACCGACTATTTCATGGCGCATGGCGTGCCCGATCCGGCCGCCGCGCATCAGCAGGCGATCATCGCGCTCGGCAAGACCGTGAAGCATCAGGCGCTGGTGATGGGCTTCAGCGACACCTTTGCGGTGATCGGCGTGGTGCTTGTGATCGCAGCCCTGGCGGTTGCGCTGACGCGGAAAGCGAAGACGGCCGCGGCCGCGGCGCATTGAACAAGATGTCCGGACTCAGACCTTGAAATGCTTGGAGAGCTTCAGGCCCTGCGCCTGATAGTTCGAGCCGATCTTCTGGCCGTACATCGCGTCGGGCCGCGCCAGCATTTTCTCGTAGACGAGGCGGCCGACGATCTGGCCGTGTTCGAGGATGAACGGCACCTCGCGCGAGCGCACCTCCAGCACGGCGCGCGAGCCCTGCCCGCCGGCGCCGGCATAGCCGAAGCCAGGATCGAAGAATCCGGCATAGTGGACGCGGAATTCGCCGACCAGGGGATCGAACGGCACCATTTCCGCCGCATAATCCGGGGGCACCTGCACGGCCTCTTTCGACGCCAGAATGTAGAACTCGCCGGGATCGAGAATGAGACTGCCGTCGGGCCGCGCCTCGATCGGCTCCCAGAATTCGCCGACTGCATAGCCGCCGCGGCGATCGATATCGACCACGCCGGTGTGGCGCTTGGCGCGGTAGCCGACAAAGCCGTTTGCGTTCTCGCCGGACAGATCGACCGACAGCGCGACGCCGTTGGCCAAATCTGCATCGTCGATATCGACCAGCCGCTCGGCCGCGTGCAGCGCATCGAGTTCGTCGGCATTGAGGATCGCGTCGCCGGTGCGGAAACGCACCTGTGAGAGCCGCGAACCCTCGCGCAGCAGCACCGGGAACGTCTTCGGGCTGATCTCGGCATAGAGCGGGCCGTGATAGCCGGCGCCGATCATGTCGAAGCGGCGCGTGCCGTCGGCGATCACGCGGGTGAACACGTCGAGCCGCCCGGTCGAACTCTTGGGGTTCGCAGCCGCAACGATCTCGCGCGGCAGCGCAAGGCTTTCCAACAGCGGGACGATGTAGACGCAATTCGTCTCCAGCACCGCGCCGTCGCTTAGATCTATTTCATGCAGCTTCAATTCGTCGATGCGCTCGGCCACCGTCGCGCCCGGCCCGGGCAGGAAGCTCGCGCGCACCCGGTAGGCGATATCGCCGAGGCGCAAATCGAGGCTCGCCGGCTGGATCTGGCTTTCGACAAAGGGGTATTCGGGCAGGATGAGACCCGCATCCGCCATCGCTGCGATCATGCGGTCGGGCAGAATTCCATTGGCGTCGGGCGGCAGCGAAAACGACACGGCGTGGTCCTCTGAGGCGGCCCGTCGGATGGCCCAAATGCCATCCAGACCTCATAAATAAGGGCTTTTACGGGTTATCCGATGGCCGCCTTGACGAAAAGGGCGCGAGGGAATATCAGCATGACTTATCCCGTGGTGATTTGAGCCGGCCGGCTTGCAGCCACGTTAAATAAGTCGCTAAACAGGCCGGGGACGCGTGTGATCCCGGCTTGTGGAAATTTTTCCAGGCCGGTTTTTTTGTGACCATTTTCGAAGGATGGTCACGACGGAGGTCACATGTCTGAGGCTAATTCTACCACCCGCTATCGTCCCGAAACCAAGCTGGTCCATTCCGGCACCCTACGTTCGCAATACGGCGAGACCTCCGAGGCGCTGTTTCTGACCCAGGGGTTCATTTACGACAGCGCCGAGCAATGCGAGGCGCGGTTCAAGGGCGAGGATCCCGGCTTTCTCTATTCGCGGTTTTCCAATCCCAACATCTCGATGTTCGAGCGCCGCATGATCGAGCTCGAAGGCGCCGAAGCCGCCCGCGCGACCGCCACCGGCATGGCCGCGGTGACCACCGCGATCCTGGCGCCGCTGAAAGCCGGCGACCACGTGGTGGCGGCGAAGGCGATGTTCGGGTCCTGCCGCTATGTGGTGGAAGACCTGCTGCCGCGCTACGGCATCCAGTCCACCCTCGTCGACGGTCTCGACCTCGACCAGTGGAAGAAGGCGATGCGGCCGAACACCAAGACGTGCTTCCTCGAAAGCCCGACCAATCCGACGCTCGACGTGATGGACATTTCGGCGATCGCCGAGATCGCGCATCAGGGCGGCGCGCGGCTGATCGTCGACAACGTGTTCGCGACCCCGATCTGGCAGAGCCCGTTGTCGCTCGGCGCCGACGTCGTGGTCTATTCCGCCACCAAGCACATCGACGGCCAGGGCCGCTGTCTCGGCGGCATCATTTTGTCGTCGGAAGCCTTCATCGCCGAGCACATCCACAACTTCATGCGCCAGACCGGCCCGTCGATGTCGCCGTTCAATGCCTGGGTGCTGCTGAAGGGGCTGGAGACGCTGGCCGTGCGCGTGCGCGCGCAGACCGAGACCGCCGCGAAGGTGGCGGATGCGCTCGCCAGCCATCCGAAGATCTCGCGGCTGATCTATCCCGGCCGCGCCGATCATCCGCAGGCTGCATTGGTGAAGAAGCAGATGCGCGCCGGTTCGACCCTGATCGGCTTCGAGGTCAAGGGCGGCAAGGCCGGCGCGTTCCGCTGCCTCAACGGGTTGAAGATCTCGCGCATCTCGAACAATCTCGGCGACGCCAAGAGCCTCGTCACCCATCCCGCCACCACGACGCACCAGCGGCTGGCGCCGGAGGCGCGCGCCGAACTCGGCATCAGCGAAGGCTTTATTCGCTTCTCCGCCGGGCTCGAGCATGCCGATGATCTGATCGAGGACTTTGCGGCGGCGCTGGAGAAGGCGTGAGGCGCATTCACCGTCATTGCGAGCGAAGCGAAGCAATCCAGTCTCGCTTGAAGCAAGTCTGGATTGCTTCGTCGCTTCGCTCCTCGCAATGACGGCGGATGGAGTACGTAGGGTGGGCAAAGCGAAGCGTGCCCACCCTCGCGTATCACAAAGACTGTTGGTGGGCACGGCGCAAGTGCGCCTTTGCCCACCCTACGAAGCCGCCGTTCATTATATCCGCCGCGGCGTATGGGTCCCTGCGTTCGCAGGGACGACAGCTACATCGGCCGGTAGGTCCGCACGTCGGACGGCACGTTGACGCCGAGCTTGATCTGGCCGACCGACTTGATGATGTCGTCGCCGAGCAGTTGGGCGAAGCAGGCGTAGCCCCAATCGTTCATGTGCAGGCCGTCGGAGATGACGAAGCTGTCGATCGGGATCGCCTGCCTCTCGTGCCAGTCGCGCATCACCTCGAAGCGCGGAAACACGCCGACGTGACGGAGTTCGGCGACCCTGCCGAGCAGCTTGACCATCTTGCCGGTGCTCTCGGGGTGCTCGTTGACGCGCGGCGAATATTGCGGATCGACCAGCACCAGGTCTGCTCCCGCTTCCTGAATCCGTTTGACGCCCGCCTCGACCATGGTGGCGGTCTCGCCCGGATCGAGGTTGCGCAGCACCGCGTTGGTGCCGACCTGCCAGATCACCATATCCGGATGCATGTCGATCACTTCGGCCTGCAACCGCTTCATCATTTCGGGCGCGTCCTCGCCGCCCTTGCCACGGTTGACGACGGTGATGTCGGCGGTCGGATAGTGCCGGCGCAACTGCGCGGCGAGCCGGTTGGGATATTTGAATTCCGGCGACGACGCGCCGTAACCGTCGGTCGACGACGAACCGAACGCGACGATCACGACCGGCTGCCCCGCGGCGAGTTTGCTCGCGACATGCGGCAGCGAGCCCATCGATTTTGCACCGCCCTTCGGCGACAGACACGGCACGCGGCTGAAGATATCGGACGCCGATTTCGCGACCTCCCTCACCTTGTCGATCGCCCGGCCGGCGATGCCCTTTTGCGCCGCCGGATTGGCCGGATCGACGGCCACGACATTGCCGGCGCCGGCGGCACCCGTGGTCGCTGAACCGCCCGTCGTCGGCGCAGCCTGCGGTTTGACGGCTTCAGGCTTGGCGGCTTCAGGCTTGGTAGCTTCAGGCTTGGCGTTGCCGCCGAGTGCGGCCTGCTGTGCCACCTGCGGCTGGGCAACTTCCGCGTGCAGCGGCAAAATGCAGGCAGGCGCCAGCAGCGCAAAAACGGCGACGGCAAATGTGGTCAAACGAAAAGGGTAGTGACAACTCATTAACGCTAGTTCCCTTAATTCTGCTGCGCCGCATCAAGGTGGGCGCTATCGATCACGAATTTCGACAGCGCGCGGCCGAGACAGGCGTGAACGCGCTCGACCAGATCCAGGCCGTGCGCGGTACTAAACAGGTCGAAATCGCCGGCGTCGTTCCAGTGGCGCATGATCGCAAACCGGTCGAACAGCGGAACGTCGTGCTGCTGCGCCACCACCCGCATATTATCCAGATAAGGCGGCGCTGAAATCATCGTCTCCGTGCGCGGACTGTATTGCAGATTGACCAAGACCACATCGGTTCCGGCGGTTTGCAGCGCAACAACACCTTCGTCCAAGGCGCTGCGAAACTCGTCGGGATCGACGGATCGCATAGCATCGACGGTGCCGGTCTGCCAGATAACCAAAGTAGGCTTTTTTGCTTCCACCAGCTTAACGAGCGTGGCGGCCGCCTCATCGGCGGTTTTCGCGCTCTGTAGTTCTACGGATAGGTTGATCGGCAGCGTCGGCAGCCGCTCTTTCAGCGCCGCCTGCAACCTTGCGGGGTAGGCGCTGGCTTCCGCGGAGGGGATCGAGGAGGAACGGCTGCCGACCACCAGGATGGTCAGCGGCTGGCCTTTTTTCACGGCCTCGGTGACTTTCGGCAGCGAGCTTTCGCTGGTCAGGAGATAGGCCGGCACATCGCAGGGCTGGGGCGCATCCTCGGCGCGCGCGAAGCCGGTGGCCGCCAGGCCGGCGAGCAGCGTCACACCCAGCAGAGTCCTGACAGCGGACCTCATGCGCCCCCTCCGGCCATATCGGCGTTGCCGGCGGCGCTTTTTGTTTTCGACGCACCCTTGTCGGCGGAGTGCTTGTACCACGAAATCACCCACGCCATTCCCCACATGATGAGGATTCCGGAGATGCTGACCAGCAAGTGCATTGCAGCACCGCCGGAGACTTCGGCCAGCACGAAATGCCCTGCGAAAGCCAGGAAGACACCGAGGCAGAATATCTCAAGCGAATGCTGGCCGCACAGGATCAATGGTCGCAGCCAGGGCGATTTCAGCCCTGGCCAATCCCTGGGCAGGAAGCGCACGGTGATCGCCGCCAGCGCCAGGAAATGGGCGAAGCGCAATACGTCCAGATCGGTCTTGTCGATCGGATACATCCACTGCTCGACGATGCGGGGCAGGCGGCCGAGTTGAGGCACAGACCAGGTCAGGGCGACGCAGAAAGCGGCAAACAGATAGACGAAGCAAATCCACATCGTCACCGGCGACGACAGCAGCCGCGACATCCGCTGCGCCCCGCCCATCGCGCACCAGGCCCCGAACACGAACAGCAACTGCCAGGCCAGCGGGTTGAAGAACCAGAAGCCGTTCGGATAGGCGGTGAGATACCAGTCGAAGTGCCAGGTCAGCACATAGATCAGCGCCGACAGCGCCAGTGCGACGTCGGCCTTCCATTTCATCAGCCACAGGATCAGCGGCAGGAACAGCATCAGGACAATATAAAGCGGCAGCACGTCCATGTTGACGGGGCGGAATCGCAGCAGCAGCGCCTGGACGATGGTGACATCCGGCTGCTTGAGAAAATCCATGATGCCCATCTCTTCGCTGTAGAGCGGGTTCTCGAAGCTGGTGGCGACGTAGGAAATCTCGGCCAGGAAGATCGTGAACAGGAACACGTGCGCGACATAGATCTGCCAGACCCGCCGCAGGATCCGCGCGGTCGCCACCACAAAGCCGGCCTGCAGCATCGCCCGGCCATAGACGAAGGCCGCGGTGTAGCCGGAGATGAAGATGAAGATCTCGGTGGCGTCGGAAAATCCGTAATTGCGGATCGTGAACCAGGTCAGGATGTTCGGCGGCAGATGATCGATGAAGATCAGCCAGAGCGCCAACCCGCGAAACAGGTCGAGCCGCAATTCGCGCTCGCCGGCGGCCGGGAACGCGATCGCCGGTGCTGCAGCGACGGCCGCCGCGTCGCCGGTCGCGGACGCGGCTTTGGCACCGTCAACGGCAATGGGATCGGCAATGGACGTCATCAGGCACCGTCTGGACAGTTGGCAATTTTACGCTGGCACTGACCGAAATCGATCATATCGGCCCGCAAGTTGCACACAAGGTACGCATCGAGATACGGGCCGGCCGCACGCGGGGTGCGCTATAGAACGGAACTATGTTGAAACCGCGATGAAACCTGCGTCGATTGGCCCTGCCGGCCCGCCCGGCGATTGGTTCCGCCAGCTTTGTTAGGTATGATGTGCGACAGGATTTTCGAAAGCTTTTTTGCATGTACCGCGCCGTCACCCGTCAAATCGAAGTTACCGTCGAACCGAACTTCATGCCGGAACGCTCGGCGACCGAGAAGGGCCAGTATTTCTGGTCCTACACCATCGTGATCGTCAATACCGGCGCCGAGACCGTGCAGCTCCGCACCCGGCACTGGGTCATCACCGACGCCACCGGGCGCAAGCAGGAAGTCCGCGGCGAAGGCGTTGTCGGCGAACAGCCCGTGCTCGCGCCTGGCGAACGCTTCGAATACACCTCCGGCGTGCCGCTGCCGACCGCCTCCGGCTTCATGACCGGCCGCTACCAGATGGTCACCGAAAGCGGCGAACGTTTTGAGATCGACGTGCCGACGTTCTCGCTGGACAGCCCGGAAGGCAAGCGGGTGTTGAACTGACGGTCGTGACTCCATCGTTGCCTTCGTAGGGCGGATTAGCGAAGCGTAATCCGCCGAGTGGAGAGCGAGATGGCGGATTACGCCTCCGGCTAATCCGCCCTACAACACACTTTCGCGATCTCGCGGCATCATCTGCCCGAAGTTTTGCATTTCGTTGGCCCTCCGAAAGAGAAGAGGGCGCGGGGAAGACCGGATGCGCGCTGCACCCGCGGTCTCGCAGGCGTGTTGCATAGGAATATGCTGCCCACGAGCATACAGGTTCAGCGGAGAACATCCGGCCTCCCCCACGCAATGGCTTTACGGCTTATACGAGATCGTCCTGGTGACCGGCTTTCTTGCCACCATCGCCGGCTTCAGCTTTCGCTTCCGCCAACTTGACGCCAGCACCGGGGCGTCGGACCCAAACGATTTCGCCGTACGCAAGGACCGCGCTCGTCAGTCGCGACCTCACGTCCACCGCTCCCTGTCCCTCGTTTGCGACGATGGCCTACGCCCCTTGTGTCCGCGAGATCTGCCAGAATGTGCGAACGGGCGGTTGCCTACCAACCGCCCGTTCGCTGGAACTGAGCCCGCAACGCCCTAAGGCGACAGAGCCTGTATCAGAGCGAGGGACAGCTCCGGTGTCTTCCTCAACCCGAACAGTTGCATGGGCTTCGAGCCCGCACGAGCAAGGAAGGGAGTGGATGATGGCACAAAACGGTCTCATCGTCGTGGGCATCGATGTCGCCAAGGACAAGATTGATGCATGCATTCGCGTGCTGGCACTGCGGCAACCGTACCCGAGCAGCGCGCAGGGGCATCGCCGGTTGGTTGCCTGGCTGCGCAAGCACAAGGTGAACAAGGCCGTCATGGAGGCCAGTGGCGGCTATGAGCGGGACTGGGCCAAGGTACTGCGTCAGGCCGGCATCGCGGTGCGGATTGTCGACCCCAAGCGGGTGCGCAGCTTCGCCCGATCGGCCGGACGCCTGGCCAAGAACGATGCGATCGACGCGGAGATGATCGCTTGGTTCGCCGAGACATTCAACGAGGCACCGGAGCAGAGCTACGATGCCGCGCATGAGGAGATGCTGGCGCTGGTGAAGGCGCGTATCGCACTGGTTGAGTTGAAGACCCGCTTGCAGAGCCAGAATGAGCATGCTGCACCAGGATTGGTTCAGAAAGCCCATGCCCGCATCTTGAAGGACCTGGCCCGCGAAATTGCTGGGCTAGAGGCTGCCATTGCGGCCAAGATCAAGGCCACGCCACACCTTGCCGAGCGTGCCGAGATCATCGCGAGCGTGCCTGGCTTCGCCGCGACGAGCGCCGCGAACCTCGTCGCGGGCATGCCGGAGCTTGGGCAGGTTAGCAACGAGGTCGCCGCCGCATTATTGGGTGCGGCTCCTTACGATGACGATAGTGGCCAACGGCGCGGCGAGCGTCATATCAAGGGTGGCCGCCGCTGGATTCGCACTGCGATCTACATGCCCTGTCTCGGGGCCGTCACGCAGAACAACCCGGCGCTCAAGGCCTTCTATCGACGCCTGATCGCCAAGGGCAAGAAGCCGAAAGTCGCGCTCATTGCCTGCATGCGCAAGCTGATCGTCATCTGCAACACGCTGATCGCGCGACGGCAGAAATGGGACCCCAGCCGTTACGCGCTGAGTTGAGCGAGTGCATCCTCTCGCGCTCGGTCTGCGACCGAGCGCATGGTCGACCTCAAAGACCGGTGAGCGGACGGGGTCAAGGCCGTCAGCCGCCGAAGGCGGGGGCGCGGCAGCGCCAGTCTTGAGCCCCGGCCGATCGCCGGTCTACCAGCACAGTTGCTCTGGTGGGACAGGATGGCGGGATTCCTACTTCTGATTTGCCCGACGTGGCTAGAGATTTATTTTTGATTCGAGGGATTGACACCATTTCCGATAATCAGAAATGATTTGCCCGTCGCATTGATTTGACAAAGATTAGTAAGGCCGATTGAGGCTTGCGATCGCAATCGGCTGCAGGCGAGCCTTACATGACCCGGATCGGAAACCGGACGCGAACGCCGCGTCCGGCCGGAAACAGCGCTTCGAGCACGACGAAATCCGGGCCGAGATAACCGCGCTGCGAAACATAGGTCGCCACCACGCCCGAAACGCGGCGGCGGTTGCACACGCTTCGGGGATTGGCTTCGGAGAATGACGGAAACACACCGGTCTGCCGGATGCCCGACCATGCTCGGGCGGCTGCGCCACCCGGAGAACCACCGCTCCGGCCGACGAACAATCGGGATTGGCCGCAGCAGCCTGATAAAGCATCAACGGCCGGCCGGAGGCCACGACCTTGTCCGCCCGTGCGGGCACGACGGACAACAGGAGTCCGAGAGCAACACATACAGTTCGCATTTTTGATTTCCCCCAGCGCATCGGCCCGTCAGGCGACGGTGGGGAAATCTACACGCAGCAATTGCGTTTCGTCGAGAGGCTTTTGCCCTACTCCACGCCCGCTTCTTCCGGCGTGAACTCATACACCGACGAGCAGAACTCGCAGGTCACGACCACCTTGTTGTCCTTGACCATCTCGGCGCGATCCTTCGCGGCAAAGCTTTTCAGCATCGACGAGACCGCGTCGCGCGAGCAGGAGCATTGCGCGCGCAGCGACAGCGGCGAAAACACCCGCACGCCGCGTTCATGGAACAGACGATACAGCAGGCGCTCGCCGGACAGATCCGGATCGATCAACTCGACGTCCTCGACGGTTGCGATCAGCGACTGGCCTTCGACCCAGGCGTCGTCTTCCTCGATCTCGGGCTTCGCCACGCCTTCGGGCACGTCACCGGGATCGAGATCATGTTGCGCCCGTTCGGGGGCCTTGGGCAGAAACTGCAGCAGCATGCCGCCGGCGCGCCAGCGATGCTTCGGGCCATCGCCGCCACCGCGCCACTCCTCGCCGACGGCGAGCCGCACCCGGGTCGGGATCTGCTCGGAGCGCAGGAAGTATTCATGCGCGGCGTCTTCGAGATTGCCGCCGTCGAGCGCGACCAGGCCCTGGTAGCGGCTCATGTCCGGGCCCTGGTCGACGGTCATCGCCAGGTGGCCCTTGCCGAGCAGGGCGCCGGAATCCTGGCCGTCCTTCAGTTGCGTGGCATCATAGCGCGCATACGCACGTAAACGATCCGGCGCCTGGAAATCCACGATCAGGAACGACACCGGGCCGTCGGTCTGGGTCTGCAGGATGAAGCGGCCGTCGAACTTCAGCGACGAGCCCAACAGCGTCGTCAGCACGATGGCTTCGCCGAGCAGCTTGCCGACCGGGGCGGGATAATCGTGCTTGGTCAGGATGTCGTCGAGCGCGGGGCCCATGCGCGTCAGCCGGCCGCGCAGGTCGAGCTCACTGACCTCGAACGGCAGCACCGCGTCATCGACGGGAACCGACGATGGCGCGCGGATGGGGGCCTCGGCCGTGATTTTGATATCTGGGGATTGGGACATGGCGCTTTATCTGGGGTCGGCGGAGGTGGAAAGAAAGGGGTATTTTGTTCCTCCCCCTCGTGGGGAGGGTGGCACATCGTGAGCGTAGCGAACGATGTGACGGGTGGGGGGCTGCTTCAACAAAGGGATTCTTCGCGCACTGCCGTGCGCTACCCCCACCCGGCGCTTCGCGCCACCCTCCCCACAAGGGGGAGGGATAAAGAGGCAACCCTAAGCCACTGTCCCAAAGCACCAGGCCAGAATGCCCTTTTGCGCGTGCAGGCGATTTTCGGCTTCGTCGAACACCACCGATTGCGGGCCGTCGATCACCTCGTCGGTGACTTCCTCGCCGCGATGGGCCGGCAGGCAGTGCATGAAGATCGCGTCCTTGCTGGCCAGCGACATCAGCTTGGCATTGACCTGATAGGGCTTCAGCACGTTGTGGCGATGTTCGCCTTCCTTGTCGCCCATCGAGACCCAGGTGTCGGTGACGACGCAATCGGCGCCGCGCACGGCTTCCTCCGGATCGGCGCCGAGCACGATCGGGGCTTGCGTTGCCTTGATCCAGTCCTTCATCGCCTTGTTCGGCGCGAACTGCGGCGGGGTCGCGACATTGAGCTTGAACTTGAAGCGCTCGGCCGCATGCGCCCACGAGGCCAGCACGTTGTTGTCGTCGCCGGTCCAGGCCACGGTGCGGCCCTCGATCGGCCCGCGATGCTCCTCGAAGGTCATCAGGTCGGCCATCACCTGGCAGGGATGCGAGCGCCGTGTCAGCCCGTTGATGACGGGCACGGTGGCGTGCGCGGCCAGTTCCAGCAGCGCCTCGTGGTTGAGGATGCGGATCATGATGGCGTCGACATAGCGCGACAGCACGCGCGCGGTATCGGCGATGGTCTCGCCGCGGCCGAGTTGCATCTCCGCGCCGGTCAGCATGATGGACTCGCCGCCGAGCTGGCGCATGCCGACGTCGAACGAGACGCGGGTGCGGGTCGACGGCCGTTCGAAGATCATCGCCAGCGTCTTGCCTTCGAGCGGCTTCTGGTTCTTTTCATGCGCCTTCAGCTTCGCCTTCATGGCGGCGCTGGCGTCGAGCATGTTGCGCAGCTCGGCCAGCGGCAGTTCCGAGATGTCGAGGAAGTGACGGACGGGCTTGCTCATCACCCCGCCGCCTTCTTTAACGTTGCGCCCGACAGCGCGACACAGGCGCGTTCGAGCATCTGCACGGATTGCTCGATCTCGGATTCATTCACGATCAACGGCGCGAGGAAGCGCACCACATTGTCGCCGGCGCCCACCGTGAGCAGCTTCTGATCGCGCAGCGCATTGACGAGATCGCCCGAGGGCACCACGGCCTTGACGCCGACCAGAAGCCCCTCGCCGCGCACTTCCGCCAGCACGTTCGGATAGCGATCGACCACCGAGGCCAGCTTCTGCTTCAACAGCAGCGACATCTTCTGCACATGATCGAAGAAGCCGGGCTTCAGCATCACGTCGAGCACGGCATTCGCCGCCGCGATCGCCAGCGGATTGCCGCCGAAGGTCGAGCCATGCGAGCCCGGCGTCATGCCGGAGGCGGCTTCCGCGGTGGCGAGACAGGCGCCGATCGGGAAACCGCCGCCGAGCGCTTTCGCCAGCGACATCACGTCGGGGGTGACGCCGAGGCGCTTGTAGGCGAAGAGATCGCCGGTGCGGCCCATGCCGGTCTGCACCTCGTCGAACGCCAGCAGCAGGCCGTGCTTGTCGCACAATTCGCGCAACGCCTTGAAGAACGCGTTCGGCGCCGAGCGGACGCCGCCCTCGCCCTGCACCGGCTCGATCAGGATGCCGGCGGTGTGCGGGCCGATCGCCTTCTTCACCGCTTCGAGATCGCCATGCGGCACCTGGTCGAAGCCGTCCATCGGCGGACCGAAACCTTCGAGATATTTGGCCGAGCCGGTCGCGGCCAGGGTCGCCAGCGTGCGGCCGTGGAACGCGCCTTCGAAGGTGATGATGCGATAGCGCTCGGGATGACCCTTGGCGGCGTGATACTTGCGCGTCACCTTGATCACGCATTCCAGCGCCTCGGCGCCGGAATTGCAGAAGAACACGAAGTCGGCAAAGCTCTGCTCGCACAGCCGCGCGGCGAGCTTGTCGCCGTCGGGCGACTTGAACAGGTTCGACATGTGCCACAGCTTGGTGGCCTGCTCCTGCAGCGCAGAGACCAGATGCGGATGGCAATGGCCGAGCGCATTGACCGCGACGCCTGAGGTGAAATCGAGATAGCGATCGCCGTTGGTGGCGACCAGCCACGCGCCCTCGCCGCGATCGAAGCCGAGATCGACCCTGGCGAAAACGGGGAGCAGATGCGACGCGGCGCTGTTGGTCATGGCGATCACTGAAGGGTTGAGACCGGCCGCAGAGAACACCCGTATTGGTGCACTCACGGCTGTGGTCAGTCATCCGAAAACAAAACGTGCCGCCTTTTGAGGCGGCACGTGAGAGGCATTCTATGCTGGCGGCCAAGGCTGTCAACATGCCGTAGGGCCTGCTTGCAGGCCCGTTAATCTTCTTGTTTGAGCATGATCTTTTCGGAAAACCGGTGTCCATTTTTCCGGATCATGCTCCAGCCGCTCTCGTGCACTGCAAGAAAAGGCAATCCGTACATTTCCGGTGTGGTGGAAAACTCACATTGCAATGCCTAGATGTCGGAACATGTGGACGCGCTGCCCCGGACTCTTGCGCCAGAGTCACGCCATATTGTAGCGTCTGGGCTGTCGGGTACGACATCTCGTGCGGCAGTTCTGATCTCAAGAGTCTATTTGTACGGCGTTCACGTTCGGGCACGGCTTTCGCGCCCGGCGAGGGCTAAGGGATTCTGACCGCAGGGATATTTGAGATTTGGCATCGCCAGCGCTGCCCCCGATAGGCCAGCGCGAAGCGAAGGGAAGAATGCGATGACGGTATTGACATGGTCCGACGATCGCGTCGAGCAGCTTAAGAAGCTCTGGGAAGGCGGCCTGTCCGCCAGCCAGATCGCCGCGGAACTCGGGAATGTGACGCGCAACGCGGTGATCGGCAAAGTGCACCGGCTCGGCCTGTCCGGCCGCGCCAAGAGCCCCTCTTCGGCAGCACCGCGCCAGCGCAAGGCCCGCCCCGCCCAGCACATGATGCGGGTGGCGCGTCCGGTGTCGCGCGGCAACACCGCGCTTGCGCATGCGTTCGAAGTCGAGATGGAGCCGGATCCGATCGCCTTCGACAATGTCGTGCCGATGAGCCAGCGGCTGACGCTCCTGGAATTGAACGAGGCGACCTGCCACTGGCCGGTCGGAGATCCCTCGACCGCGGACTTCTTCTTCTGCGGCGGCAAGGCGCTCGCCGGCCTGCCCTACTGCGCGCACCACTCGCGCGTCGCCTACCAGCCGGCCTCCGATCGCCGTCGCCCGGCGCCGAAGCCGACAAGGTAATTCTCCGTCATTGCGAGCGGAGCGAAGCAATCCAGACTTGCTTCGCTGACGGATGGATTGCTTCGTCGCTACGCTCCTCGCAATGACGAAGCTTCGTCGTCCCGGCCTAGTGCGCAATTGCGCACGGGGGCCGGGACCCATAACCGCCGATGGATCGCGGTTATGCCGAGCTGGAGCTTCAGCTCTTTTCTAACAATTACATTTTGTGGTTATGGGTCCCGGCTCAAGGCCGGGACGACGGCGGAGTTTGTTGCTCCGCCTGCCCCTACAAGAGCCCTACGGCTCCGCCTTCGCGAAGCGATCATCCAGCGCGTAGCCGGCGCCGCGCACGGTGCGGATCGGGTCCTGCTCGCGGCCGGGGTTGAGCAGCTTGCGCAGGCGGCCGATGTGAACGTCGACGGTGCGCTCGTCGATATAGATGTCGCGGCCCCAGACGCTGTCCAGCAACTGCTCGCGCGAGAACACGCGGCCAGGATGCTCGAGGAAGAACTCGAGCAGGCGATACTCGGTCGGGCCGAGATCGATCTGGCGGCCGGAGCGGGCGACGCGGCGTTTCTCGCGGTCGAGCTCGATATCGCCGTAGGTCAGCACGGTGGCGAGCCGCTCGGGGCTGGCGCGCCGCAACAGGCCTTTTACCCGCGCCAGCAATTCCGGCACCGAGAACGGCTTGACGATGTAGTCGTCGGCGCCGGTGGCCAGGCCCCGGACGCGCTCGCTTTCCTCGCCGCGCGCGGTCAGCATGATGATCGGCAGTTGCTTGGTCTCCGGCCGCGCCCGCAGGCGCCGGCACAGTTCGATGCCGGACAGGCCCGGCAGCATCCAGTCGAGCACGATCAGGTCGGGCACCCGCTCCTTCAGCCGCGTATCGGCATCATCGCCGCGGCCGACGGTCTCGACTTCGTAGCCTTCGGCATCAAGGTTGTAGCGCAGCAGCGTGGTCAGCGCTTCCTCGTCTTCAACCACCAGAATGCGTGCGTTCATCGATTTGGCTTCCCTATCGTTCTGACGCGTCAGTTACCGGGTACTGTCGTGGCGAACGTCGTCATGTCGCCCTTCGGGCGCTTGTCGAGAATCTGCTGACCCTCGATCATGTAGAACACGGTTTCGGCAATGTTAGTGGCGTGGTCGCCGATCCGCTCGATATTCTTGGCGCAGAACATCAAATGAATGCAGAACGAGATGTTGCGCGGATCTTCCATCATGTAGGTCAGGAGTTCGCGGAACAGCGAGGTGCAGATGGCGTCGACTTCCTCGTCGCCCTTCCACACCGCCATCGCCGCCGGCAGGTCGTGCGCGGCATAGGCGTCCAGCACCGACTTGACCTGCGACTGCACCAGATCGGTCATGTGCTCGAGGCCGCGGATCAGCTTCAAGGGCTGGAAATCGTTCTCCAGCGCCGCGACCCGCTTGCCCATGTTCTTGGCGAGGTCGCCGATCCGCTCCAGATCGGTGGCGACGCGCATCGCGCCGACGATCTCGCGCAAGTCGATCGCCATCGGCTGGCGCCGCGCGATGGTCAGCACCGCGCGTTCCTCGATGATGTGCTGCAGGCGGTCGATCTCGAGGTCGGAGGTGACGACGCGGTTGCCCAGCGCGATGTCGCGGCGGACCAGCGCATCGACGGATTCGGTGATCATGCGTTCGGCAAGGCCGCCCATCTCGGCAACGAGACGGGTGAGTTCCTGCAGATCGCCGTCAAACGCCTTGGCGGTATGTTCAGAAGCCATTTGATCTCTCCTCAATCATGATCCGATCGGATCGGAGCATGATTTGAATTTCCCTTTTGAGCACGATCTCTTCGGAAAACCGGGTCCCACTTTTCCGGATCATGCTCAGCCGAACCGGCCGGTGATGTAGTCCTGGGTTCGTCGATCGCTCGGCGAGGTGAAAATCCTGTTGGTGTCGTCGAATTCGATCAGTTCCCCGAGATACATGAAGGCGGTCTTGTCGGAGACGCGCGCTGCCTGCTGCATATTATGGGTAACGATGGCGATGGTGTAGTCCTCCGCCAGTTCCTGGATCAGTTCCTCGACCTTGGCGGTCGAGATCGGATCGAGCGCCGAGCAGGGTTCGTCGAACAGGATCACTTCGGGCCGCACCGCGACCGTGCGGGCGATGCAGAGCCGCTGCTGCTGGCCGCCGGACAGGCTGAGGCCGGATGCGTTGAGCTTGTCCTTGACCTCGTTCCACAGCGCGCCGCCACGCAGCGCCTTCTCGACCCGGCCGTCCATCTCGGATTTGGAGATCTTTTCATAGAGGCGGATGCCGAAGGCGATATTTTCGTAAATCGTCATCGGGAACGGGGTCGGCTTCTGGAACACCATACCGACGCGGGCCCGCAACAGGTTGAGATCGAGCTTGGGGTCGAGAATGTTGGTCTGGTCGAGCATCAGCTGGCCAACGGCCTTCTGGCCCGGATAGAGATCGTACATCCGGTTGAAGATCCGCAGCAAGGTCGACTTGCCGCAACCGGACGGGCCGATGAAGGCGGTGACGCGGTTGGTGCCGAGCGTGAGGTTGATGTTCTTCAGCGCGTGGTGTTCGCCATAGTAAAAATTCAGGCCGCGCGCGGTCACCTTCGGGGGCGCTTCCGGCAGCGCCGATGCCGCGGGAGGAAGGCCGCCGGCAGCACTCATCGATGATACGGATACGTCGGTCATTTTGCTGTCCTCTCGGCGCCGAGGATGCGCGCGCCAATATTCAGGGCAAGAACGGTCAGGGTGATGAGCAGAGCCCCGCTCCAGGCGAGCTGTTTCCAGTAGACGTAGGGGCTTTGCACGAAGTTGTTGATGGTCACCGGCAGGTTCGCCATCGTCTTGGTCAGGTTGAGGCTGAAGAACTGGTTCGACAGTGCTGTGAACAGCAGCGGCGCGGTTTCGCCGGCGACGCGGGCGGTGGCGAGCAGCACGCCGGTGATGAGGCCCGAGCGCGCCGCGCGGTAGGCGATGCGGCGGATCACCAGCGAACGCGGCAGGCCGAGCGCGGAGGCGGCTTCACGCAACGGATTGGGCACCAGCCCCAGCATGTCCTCGGTGGTGCGCACCACCACGGGGATGACGATCACGGCGAGCGCCAGACAGCCGGCAAAGGCCGAGAAGCCGCCCATCGGAACCACGATGGCGCCATAGACGAACAGGCCGATGATGATCGAGGGCGCGCTGAGCAGGATGTCGTTGATGAAGCGGATGATCGACGTCAGTTTGTCGTGCTTGCCGTATTCGGCCAGATAGGTCCCGGCAAACAGGCCAAGCGGCGCGCCGATGCCGACCCCGATCACGGTCATGATGATCGAGCCGACGATGGCGTTGCGCAGGCCGCCTTCGGTCGAGCCGGGCGGCGGGGTGTCCTGGTAGAACACCGCGAAATTAATGCCGGCGAGGCCGTTGTAGAACAGCGTGAACAGGATCAGTGCGAGCCAGGTGACGCCGAACAGAGCGGCACCGACGCATAGCGCCCGGACGACGATGTCGAAGCGTTTGCGCGAGGAATAAATCGGGTTCATCTCAGTTCCCCGCCTTCTTTTCCAGCCGCATCAGCATCAGCCGCGCGGCCGAGAGCACGAAGAACGTCAGCACGAACAGCAATAGCCCGAGCAGGATCAGGCCGGACTGGTGCAGCCCGTCGCTCTCGGCGAATTCGGATGCGATCGCCGCCGAGATCGTGGTGCCCGGCGCGAAGATCGAGGACGAGATCTTGAACGAGTTGCCGATGATGAAGGTGACCGCCATGGTCTCGCCGAGCGCGCGGCCGAGCGCCAGCATGATACCGCCGATGACGCCGACCCTCGTGTAGGGAATGACGACGTTGCGGACGACTTCCCAGGTGGTGCAGCCGACGCCATAGGCGGCTTCCTTGAGGACCGGCGGCACCGTCTTGAACACGTCGACCGAGATCGAGGTGATGAACGGCAGCACCATGATCGCCAGAATCAGCGCGGCGTTGAACAGCGAGAGATAGGACGGGGGACCCGCGAAGATCGTGCCCAGCACGGGAACGCCGTCGAAGATGCTGATCATGAAGGGCTGGAACGTGTTGGCCAGGAACGGGCCGAGCACGAAGAAGCCCCACATGCCGTAGATGATCGAGGGAATGCCGGCGAGCAGTTCGATGGCGAGGCCGATCGGGCGGCGCAGCCAGAGCGGACAGATTTCGGTCAGGAACACCGCGATGCCGAGGCCGACGGGAATGGCGATCATCATCGCGATCACCGAGGTGACCAGCGTGCCGTAGATCGGTCCGAGCGCGCCGAGCACCGGCGGATCGGCCGATGGCGCCCAGCGCGAGGTGAACAGGAAGGCGAAACCGTATTCCTTCATCGCGGGCCAGGCGCCCACGATCAGGGAGATGATGATGCCACCGAGAATGAGGAGCACCGAAATCGCGCAGGCGCGGGTGATCCAGTAGAAAGCGACATCGCCGAGTTTGAAGGCGCTGAGGGCCCGGGCACGATCGTAAGGTCCAGCAGCAGCTTCCATTACGTCGCCTTGAACCGCCATGTCTGCCACGCCAATCCCCTGTACTTATAACCCATCGACCCGAATCCGATGCACGGGTTTTGCAGCCGGTTTGGCCGCGAATTGTTCTTGGTTCTTACGGCTGTGTTCTTGGTGTTGTTATTGCCCTGCCCCGCCGGGAGGGAAACCCAACCCGGGGTGAAGCCGGGTTGGGCGGAGGGAGCAGGCTCCCGTTGTCGTGTGAGTTCGTTATCGCAAGATCGAAACGGACCTTAGCTCTTGATGTCGGCCGACCAGGTCTTTTCGATCAGCTTGACGACCGAGTCCGGCATCGGGATGTAGTCGAGTTCTTCAGCCATCTTGCCGCCCTTTTCGAACGACCACTTGAAGAACTTGATGGCTTCCTGGGACGCTGCCTTGTCGGTCGCATCCTTGTGCATCAGGATGAAGGTCGCGGCAGTGATCGGCCAGGAGGCATCGCCGGGCTGGTCGGTCAGGATCACGTAGTAGCCGGGCGCCTTGGCCCAGTCGGCGTTGGAAGCGGCCGCCTGGAACGCTGCGATGGTCGGCTGCACGGTCTTGCCGCCCTTGTTGATCAGCGCGGTGTAGGTCAGCTTGTTCTGCTTGGCGTAGGCGTATTCGACATAACCGATCGCGTTCTTGGTCTGGCCGATGTTGCCGGCAACACCTTCGTTGCCCTTGGCGCCAACGCCCGCCGGCCATTCAACCGCGGTGCCGGAGCCGACCTTGGTCTTCCACTCGGCGTTCGACTTCGCGAGATAGTCGGTGAAGTTGAAGGTGGTTCCCGAACCGTCGGAGCGGCGCACCACGGTGATGGCGTCGGTCGGCAGCTTCAGGCTCGGATTGAGCTTGGCAATCGCGGCGTCGTTCCACTTGGTGATCTTGCCGAGATAGATGTCGCCGAGCACTTCGCCCGACAGCACCAGCTCGCCCGGCTTGATGCCTTCGAGGTTCACGACGGGGACGATCGCGCCCATCACCATCGGCCACTGCACCAGGCCGTCCTTTTCGAGCACTTCGGCCTTCAGCGGCGCGTCGGTGGCGCCGAACGTCACGGTCTTGGCCTGGATCTGCTTGATGCCGGCGCCGGAACCGATCGACTGGTAGTTCAGACCGTTGCCGGTCTCCTTTTTGTAGGCGTCAGCCCACTTCGAATAGATCGGGAACGGGAAGGTGGCGCCCGCGCCGGTGATATCGGCCGCGAAGGCCGACGTCGAAGCGGCGACCAGGCCGGCAGCGACGATTGTCTTGATGAAATTCATGGTTGGTCTCCATCTGGTGAGCGAAGCGTCTGATACGCCCGATCGCGCTCACGCCGCCCGTTTAGGTGCGGTCGATAGAGCTTTTACGAAGGTTTGATGACAGTTGGATGACAGGCACAAGCGACTGAAATCGCTTGCCTTTATGCCGGTATCGAGGTCTTCGCCTGGGGAAAACAGGCGGTAAAGGTCGCCCCGTTTTTGGGCACGCTTTCGATCAAAAGCCGGCCGCGATGGCGGTTAACAATATGTTTCACCAGCGATAAACCGAGCCCGGTTCCACCCTGCGCGCGGCTGTCGCCGACATCGACCCGGTAGAAGCGCTCGGTCAGCCGCGGCAGATGTTCCGGGGCGATGCCGGGGCCGAAATCGCGCACCAGCACGCGCAATTCCGGCGCGCCCTCGGCGGAGTTGGCCTGGACCAGCGACACGATCACCCGGCCACCGGAGGCACCATATTTGAGCGCGTTCTCGATCAGGTTTTCGAACAGCCGCAGCAACTCCTCGCGGTCGCCCGGGATCGTCGCCGGCGTTTCCGGCAGGTCGATCTCGATCGCGACCTGGCGCTCCCTCGCCAGCGGTTCCAGCCCGTCGGCGACCTGGCGGATGATCGGCACCAGATCCACCGAGGTGTCGGGGCGGACATGGGCCGACAACTCGACCCGCGACAACGACAGCAGGTCGTCGATCAGCCGCGCCATCCGCGTCGCCTGCGCGTGCATGATGCCGAGAAAGCGCTCGCGCGCCTTGGCGTCGTCGCGGGCCGGTCCCTGCAGCGTATCGATGAAACCCGACAGAGCCGCGAGCGGCGTCCGCAGTTCGTGGCTGGCATTGGCGACGAAATCGGCGCGCATCTCTTCGACCCGCCGCAGCGGCGTCTGGTCGTGGAAGGTCATCAGCATGCATTTGTCGGTGCCGCCGAACAGCGTCGGCACCGGCACCGGCGTAATGATCAGTTCCATCCAGCGATCGACCGGCACGTGGTCGAGATAGGTCGCACGGCGCGGCTCGGTGGTCGCGATCGCCTCGCGCAAGGCCGTGATGATCTCGGGCGAGCGCAGCGCGAACTGGGCCAGTTCGTTCTTGCGCAGCGCCGGCGCGAGCTGGGCGGCCGCGGCGTTGAGGTGCAGGACGCGGCCGGCGCGGTCGAGCAGCACCGCCGGATCCGGCATTCCGGCCACGACGGCGCTGACGGCGGCGGCCTCGACCGGATTGACCCCGCGGACGTCCTCGCGGGACGTGACCGCATTATGCAGCCGCCACGGCACCAGGGCTGCGGCAGCGATGCAGAGGAACACCGCAGCGGCGCGCGCCGCCGAGAGTTCGGCCAGCACCACCAGCACGGAAAGCGCGATCGCCGCGACCAGCAAAATAATGGCCGCATGGCGCAGGCGGTCCGGCCATGGCGCAAAGAAGGTGGATGAGGAGGAATCGTCTATCGCCATCGCGCCGGCTTTCTTCCCTCTGAATTATCGAGGCGTCTTATCGAGGCGCTTTCCGCGTCCTCAGGCGCCGGAGTCTCCGCGCTCGCGCACATAGACCGCCTCATGTCTCGGCTCGGCGTCCGGGCCAGGCGTCAACTGGCGCAGGCGCTTGAGTCGCGCCCCGATGATAACCTCCCGAAACGTCAGCAAGATTACAGATATGACGAAGGGCGCAATATAATAGAGCACGCGGAACAATAGCATCCCGGCTAGCAGGTCTTCCCGGTCCATCTGCCACAGGCCTACCAGCATGGCGGCGTCGAACACCCCGAGCCCGCCGGGCGAATGGCTGGCAAAGCCTAATAGTGTCGCCGAGACGAATATGACGGCGACGACGACGAAGCCCAAATTGGGCTCGTCCGGCACCAGCACATACATCGCCAGCGCGCAGAACCCGAGATCGACGATGCCGATCGCGATCTGCAGCAAGGTCAGCGGGCCACCCGGCAGCGTGACGGTCCACGGTCCGCGGCCGACGCCGCGCGGCTGGGTCCAGACCCAGACCACGTAACCCACCAGGCCGACGATGATCGCGAACGCCGCGACGCGGTTGAGCCAGGCCGGCAACTGGTCGATCGAGGCGGCGGCCTCGGGATGATAGGCGATGCCCAGTCCCAGCACCGCGGCATTGCCGAGCCAGAAGGTCAGCCCGGCGAGGAAGCAGATCTTGGCGACGTCGATCGCGTTCAGTCCCCAGGCCGAATAGATCCGGTAGCGCACCGCACCGCCGGTGAAGACGCTGGCGCCGACATTGTGGCCGATCGAATAGGAAGTGAAGGCAGCGAGCGCGTTGACGCGATAGGGAATGTGTCCGTGGCCGATCGCGCGCACCGCGAACCAGTCGTAAAATGTCAGCGTGAAATAGCCCGCCGCCACGAACAGCGCCGCCAGCCATATCTGGCGCGGCTCCGTGCCCTTGATGGCCTCGATCACCTCATTGGAGTCGATGCCGCGCAGCATGTGATAGAGCACGTAGCACGCGATCGCGATGACCGCGACGCTAATCACAACCCCGAGCTTATGCAGGACTTGCTTCTGGCGCAGAAACGAAATCGCCCTGCGTATTGCTTCCAGCATCTAGACCTCGAATTGCGATCCCGCGGCGGCGCCAACGGAGCGAAGCCGCCAGCGCCACGCTGCTCCCCGACCCCTCTGGTAGCGCGTTTTGGGCCAGAGTGGAATTCGCCGAACGACAATAAAACGCGCTTCTTCAACATATTAGGCCGGGTAGATGACAGCGGAAGCACAGTTTTGCTGCATTTGGCGCCCCCCAAATGAGCTTTCAGTACGGGAAACGGACCGGCTGACAGCGCGGGACGGCGGCAGGGTTGGGCCATGACCTGCCCTGCATCGGCGTCAGGCCGCAGGCTGGCTGCGCGAAACCACCCAGTTGCGCAGCCACGATCCGATCGCGCAGCCGCCAAGATACAGCGCAAACATGATCAGGCCGAGGTCGAGCCAGTAGCCGAAACGGCCGGGAACCACGCGGGTGAGGGCCGCCGCAACCAGCGCCGCCGCCAAGGCCGCCAGCGCCCATCGCCATTTCCGGGGAACGCCGTCGCCGTGCTGGACCACGGAAATCCAGCCCATCGCCAGCCCAAGCAGCGCTGAACCCAAAAGCCAGCCCCAATAGAATGTCGCCAGATAGGCCATGCTATTTCACCACGAAATCGATGCGGCGGTTCTGCGCCTTGCCGTCTTCGGTATCATTGCCGGCGATCGGCTGCGCGCTGCCGTAGCCGACCGGCATGAAGCGGTTCGCCGCCAGCCCTGCCCTGACCAGATAATCGGTGACCGCCTGCGCCCGCTTCTCCGACAGCGTCTGGTTGGCCGCCTCGTCGCCGTCGGTATCGGTATGTCCGGCAATCTCGATATTGGCGTTCGGACAGCGCAGCGCGGTTTCGATCAGGCGATCGAGCAGTCCGGCGGAATCCGCCACGATATCGGCCTTTCCCGATTCAAACCGGATCCGCGCCTTGCCGAGCAATTCGGCGAATAGCTGCTGACAGACGGTGGCATCGACCGGCGCCGCGGCAGGTTTCACCGAAATTTCCGGCTTGAACTGCCAGCCTTGCGGAAAATCCTTGCCCAGCCCTGCCCGGATCTGATTGGCGGCGGCTTCATAGAGCGCGTCGCCCGACAGTTTCACCTCGCGGTCGCTGACCACGAGCGTGCCGGTCGACAGCCGCGATAGCGCGCCGAGCGCGGGCACCACCGCATTGGCGAATCCGCCTGGCGCGCCGACACTGGCCTTGAGATTGTCGACCACCTTTTCAGAGAAGAACTTGCGGCCCGCAGCCGCCACCAGCGCCGCATGGACGTTGTTGTCGGGTACATAGCCGGTCAGCGTCAGCGTCACCGCGACCGGATCCTTGTAGGCCTGGAAGATGTAGGGCGGTGCCTTGACGTCGTTGGTCGCCACCGAAAACCCTTCGGGAAGGTTCTTCAGCGCGGCGGATATCGCTTCCCTGCCGCCGAGATCGCGCGCCATGCCCGACAGGCTGACCTTGGTGTCCGACAGCGTGATCTTGCCGTCCTTCAATTTACCGATCTGGTCGAGCAACAACAGCGCGGCGTTGTCGAAACGCGGTGGCGCGCCGCGCGACAAATTCATGCGATCGACGACCTCAGTGCCACCGAGACTGGCGCGCGCCGCCTCGGTCAGCTTGGTTTTGCTCGCCGGCAGCGGCGAACTGCCTGACAGCGTCACCCGGACGACATCGCGCTCGGCCGACCAGACGAACGGCTTGGCTTCGGGAACGAGACGGGTTTCGTCATTGACGAGACGCACGCCCGGTACGGCTTCGACCGAAGCGACCGCGCTCTGACGGCCGTCTTCCGAGAACGCGTCCGCCACGAAGGTCACGTCGCGGCCCTCGACCGCGATACGCGTCTTGTCGAGCACAGTATCCTTCAGTGCGGCGGTGGAACGCTGCGCCAGATCGGCTTCCAGCGGTTCGGTGCTGGTCCAGGCCGCGATAGCCCAAAAGACGGCCAGCGGAATTACCCCCGGCCACCATTTGCTGCTCCACCTGAAAAGTCCGTGCATTCGAGGTCCTGCGGATCCGGGGGAATTGAGAGAAAACAAACCCTTGCGAGGCTGTCAAACCCGAAATACCACAGAAACCTCGGCGCGCGGGTATTTGGTCCGGCTAACCTTTTGTTCAAGGGTCAGCCGTTAACTTGCAGTCGAACTCCAACCGGCCGACCACTTGTGATGAAGCAGCTCCGCAACACCGTTATCCGGGCCGGACTGGAAGTGCTGTCCCGGTCCGGGGTGCATCACCTGCTGCGACCAATCTTCGCAGGTGTCGGCGCCGTTTTCATGCTGCACCACGTCCGCCCGGGACGCGACGCCGAATTCCAGCCCAACCGTCATCTCGAGGTCGAGCCGGAATTCCTGCGCGCGACGTTGCAGCATCTGCGCGCGCTCGACATCGACCTCGTCACCATGGACGAAGTGCATGCGCGGCTTTCGCAACGCCATTTCGCGCGGCGTTTCGCCTGTTTCAGCTTCGACGACGGTTATCGCGACAACCGCGATTTCGCGCTGCCGGTGATGCGCGAATTTGACGCGCCCATGAACGTCTTTGTCGCCACCGATTTCGCCGAAGGCACCGGAAGGCTGTGGTGGGTCGCGCTCGAGCGGGTGATCGCCACCGCATCCTCGATCGAAATCCCGATCGGCGGCAACACGACGCGCCTCGATACCTCAACGCCGGCAACCAAGCAGGCCGCGTTCGACCGGATTCACGACTGGCTGCGCGCTTTGCCCGGCGAACACGACCAGGAACGCGAAATCTCGGCACTCTGCGCGCGCCGTGGCGTGGACGAGGCCGCGATCGCCCGCGAGCTCTGCCTGTCCTGGGACGAATTGAAACCGTTCGCAGACGATCCGCTGGTCACGATCGGCGCGCACACGATCAGCCATTGCAACCTCGCCCGACAGTCCGAAGCGACCGCTTCGTTCGAGATCGCCACCAGCCGGGCGCGGATCGAGGATGCGCTGCAGCGGCCCGTGCTGCATTTCTGCTATCCCTATGGCGACCGCAGCGCCGCCGGGGTACGCGAATTCGCAGCGACGAAGGCGGCGGGATTCAAGACCGCGGTGACGACGCGGCCGGGCATGATCTATCCGGAAAGCGCCGACCACCTGACAGCGCTGCAACGGGTCTCGCTCAACGGCAATTACCAGGACGTCCGCATCCTCCCCGTCCTGACCTCCGGCACCGCGACTGCGATGTGGAACGGCTTTCGCCGCATCGACGCGGCGTAAGCCGTCGTCCCTGCGAACGCAGGGACCCATAACCACCGGCTGCAATAGTTGAAGAAGGTGGCAACTCCATCGCCGACCCGATAGGCCGCGGCGTATGGGTCCCTGCGTTCGCAGGGACGACAGAAAATGGGTTCCTTGACTCGCTCCGCGCCCACGCCCAAAACCTCCGTCAAATCAAATGGAGGAACGCATGAAGGATCTGTTTTCGCTGAAGGGCCGTATCGCTGTCGTGACCGGCGGGTCGCGCGGCATCGGCAAGATGATCGCGGCGGGATTTCTCGCCCAGGGGGCGGCGAAGGTCTACATCACCGCGCGCAAGGCCGGGCCCTGCGAAGCCACCGCGAAAGAACTTTCGGCCGCCTATGATGGCGAGTGCATCGCGCTGCCGATCGACATTTCGACGGTCGAAGGCTGCGACAAGCTCGCCGCCGAAATCATCAAGCTGGAGCCGAAACTCGACATCCTCGTCAACAATGCCGGTGCGGCCTGGGGCGCGGAATTCGACGAATTCCCCGAAAGCGGCTGGGACAAGGTCATGGACCTCAACGTCAAGTCGCTGTTCTTCCTGACCAAGGCGCTGGCGAAGCCGCTACGCGCCGCGGCAAGCCACGCGCGGCCGGCCAAGGTCATCAACGTCGCCTCGATCGACGGCATCTTCGTCAACCCGGGCGAGACCTATTCCTACGCCGCGAGCAAGGCCGCCGTTATTCACCTGACGCGGCGGATGGCGACCAAGCTGATCAAGGACAACATCAACGTGACCGCGATCGCGCCGGGCGCGTTTGCCTCCGACATGAACCGGGCCGCGCGCGACCACGGCGACGATCTCGCCGGGCGAATTCCGTCCAAGCGCATCGGCACCACCGAGGACATGGCGGGCGTTGCAATCTACCTCGCTTCGCGCGCCGGCGACTACGTGGTCGGCAACACCATCGCGGTCGATGGCGGCGTGGTGTACGCGAATGCCGGGATGGAGATTTCGGGTTAGTTCAAAGCTGTCATCACCCGCGAAGGCGGGTGATCCAGTAAACGCAGGCGCACATTAAAGAAACGCCGCGGCCAACTCACGCTGGCCGCGGCGTACTGGATACCCGCCTTCGCGGGTATGACAGCCTTAGGTATCTATCTTCACGTATTCGAAATCGCCGGGCTTGTTGTCGATGCCGACCTTGGGCGGCGAAATCCACGAAGCGTACTGACCGGTTTCGGTGACCGGCTTCATCAGCGAAGCGATGAAGTCACCGTCGGCGGATGACGGCAGCCATTCGCCCTTGCGCTTGTTCCAGGTGGCGTCGTCGATCAGCAGGCCCTCGGGCGTGGCGTGGATATCCCTGAACTCGCCGATCTGGCGATGGAACGCGACGTTCGGCAGCGTCAGCTTGAAGTGGAAGCCGGCCAGCGAAATGATCTTGTTCCAGCGCAGCATGCCCTTTGCGCAGTCCTGCGTGTAGTCGTCGCGCAGCCGCATGTTGAGCGCGGTCAGCGCCGGCTCGTCGACGCGCTTGATCACGCCGTCGACCAGCTTGAGCACCGGATAGGTCGCGCTCTTCAACTGATGATCGTCGTCGATCTGGGTTTCCTTGTAGCGGCCCTTGATGCCGGCATTGAAGGCGTTCGCCGCATTGGTCGAGACTTCCGAACCAAAGAGATCGAGTGACAGCGAGTAGTGCAGGTGCAGCTTCTTTTGAATCGTCGGCAGATCGATGACCCCCAACGCGCGGACCTTGGCGATATCGTTGGGATCCGTGATGCCGGCTTCCTTCATCGCCTCGCAGGTGCGCTGCACGACGCGGCTGATGCCAGTCTCGCCGACGAACATGTGATGCGCCTCTTCGGTCAACATGAAGCGGCAGGTGCGCGACAGCGGATCGAAGCCGGACTGCGCCAGCGAATGCAGCTGCATCTTGCCGTCGCGGTCGGTGAAGTAGGTGAACATGAAGAACGACAGCCAGTCCGGCGTCGCTTCGTTGAAGGCGCCGAGCATGCGCGGTGAATCCGCATCGCCCGAACGACGCCGCAACAAATCATCGGCTTCCTCGCGGCCGTCGCGGCCGAAATATTTCTGCAAGAGATAGACCATCGCCCAGAGATGGCGGCCTTCCTCGACATTGACCTGGAACAGGTTGCGCAGGTCGTAGAGCGAGGGCGCGGTCTTGCCGAGATGACGCTGCTGTTCGACCGAGGCCGGCTCGGTGTCGCCCTGGATCACGATCAGGCGGCGCAGCGTGGCGCGATGTTCACCCGGGACTTCCTGCCAGGCCGGCTTGCCGTAATTCTCGCCGAAGGGAATGACGCGGTTCTCTTCCTGGGGCGCCAGCAAAATGCCCCAGCGATATTCCGGCATCTTGACGTAGTCGAACTTGGCCCAGCCGCGCGGATCGACCGAATAGGCGGTGCGCAAATAGACCAGCGACTGCTGAAAACCTTCCGGCCCCATGTCGCTCCACCAGTCCATGTAGCCGGGATGCCAGCCCTCCAGCGCCTTCAGCACCTGGCGATCTTCACTGAGATTCACGTTGTTGGGAATCTTGGTTGAGTAGTCGACGTTCATGAAGTTCATGGCGTGCTCCTTGCTCGCTCTCGTGTCCCGGACGCGGTGCAGCGCGAAGCGTTGCGCCGCAGAGCCGGGACCTAGTTCTTCGTCGTTTCCTTGGTCGTCACGTGGGTCCCGGTTCTGCGAAGCAGCGCAAGCGCGCTGCATCGCGCCCGGGACACGAAATCACACCCGCGTCATATCGAACTGCGCCTTTTGCCCGGTGCCGTAGCGGCGCAGGGCGCCGTTTTCGCCGACCGCGTTGGGGCGCTGGAAGATCCAGTTCTGCCACGCCGTCAGGCGCGAGAAGATTTTCGATTCCATCGTTTCGGGCCCGACGAAGCGCAGATTGGCTTCCATGCCGGTGAGGCCGTCGGGCGAGAACGATGTGCGTTCTTCGAGGAACACCCGCACTTCGTCGTCCCAATCGATATCGTCGAGCGCGAAGGTGACGAGGCCGAGCTCCTCGGCCTCTTCGGCATCGAGGCTGGTGCCGATGGTGGCTTCGGCGCGGTCCATATCGGCGGGATCGGCCTGGAAACGCGACTGCAGCCGGGTCAGGCCATGGCTCATCGGATAGGGACCGAAATTCATCGCCGTGAGTTCGATCGACGGCGGTTCGCGGTTGTCGCCCTGCTTCTGGCCGATCAGCATGTAGGAGCGGTCGGCGGCGAACACGAGTTCGGCCAGCGTGCCGACAAAGCATGAACCGGGCTCGACCAGGGTCACCAGCGTGCGCGAGGTGACGTCGATGCGCTTCAGCACCCGCTTCCAGTACTGCCTGATCTCGTTGACCAGCCAGTGCGCCTTGTTGGCTTCCAGGAAGGCGTCGGCAGCGATGACATTGGCGCGATCGCCATGCGACTTGAACAGCAGCATCGCGATTTCGAGTTCGTTGATGCGCAAGTGAAGAATGGCGTCGTCAAGCTCGCGCGCGACCTGCAGCGGCCAGAACGCGGCCCCCTGCGCGATCAGGCCGTCGATATCGGCCGGGGGTGCGGCCTCCGGCGCCTTCATCGAAATGGTCGCGATCCGGGTCGCGCGATCGATGTCGACGCTGACGAAACCGTAGCGGATTGAGGTGTCGTCGATGATGCGATGAAGCGGCGTCAGCGCGATGCCCTTGCCGCTGCCGTTGCGCTTCGAGAGGCCGGCGAATTCTTTTACGCGTTCGGCGATTTTTGCCTCTAACTTGCTGTTCGGCGCGATCTCGTCGACGAGGCGCCATTGCACGGCGCGCTTGCCCTTGATGCCTTCCTCGATGGTGCAGAAGAAATCGGCATGGTCGCGGCGCACCTTGCGCTTGTCGACCACGCGGGTCAGCCCGCCGGTGCCCGGCAGCACTGCCAGCAGCGGCACTTCCGGCAGCGACACCGCGGCGGCGCCGTCGTCGGCGAGGATGATGTGATCGGTGGCGAGCGCCAGTTCGTAACCGCCGCCGGCCGCCGTGCCGTTGACCACGGTGATGAAGCGCTGTCCGGAATTCTCGCTAGAATCCTCCAGACCGTTGCGGGTCTCGTTGGTGAACTTGCAGAAATTGACTTTATGGGCGTGGGTGGAGCCGGCCAGCATGCGGATATTGGCGCCGGCGCAGAACACCCGGTTCTTGCCCGAGCGCATCACCACGACCTTCACGTCCGGATGTTCGAAGCGCAGCCGCTGCACGGCGTCGGCGAGTTCGATGTCGACGCCGAGATCGTAGGAATTCAGCTTGAGCTGATAGCCTTCGAACAACCCGGCATTCTCATCGACGTCCATGGTCAGCGTCGCTGTGTCGCCATCGACGGCGACCTTCCAGTGCCGGTAGCGCGACGGATCGGTTTGGAAATCGATAAATTTTGCGCCTCCCGCGAGGACGCGATCTTCGCCAGCCATTGGGCCACCCTGACGCTTTTGTTGGCTTATCTGATATGCACAATAATGCAGGTAATCGACCGCGTCCAGCCTAAAACGCGCCAACATGCATTTTATTTCATGTCCGGCTGAGGGCCGAAAAGGCCACCCAATCGGCCTTGGCGAGCAGCGGCTTCTCCAGTTTGGCCTTGATCAGGCCCGCCAGCACAGCCACCGGAAAGCCATCCGCAAAACCGTCGCCGCCGGCGCTGCGGCTGCCGAGGGCTGCGAGTTCGCCGAGCGCCTCGCGGAACAGCCGCGCCGCGGCGTGCGGTTTCTGCATGCGCAGCCGCAAATTCGCGGTCGCGATCAGGATGCAGGCGCGTAGCAAAATCCGCTCGCGGCCGCCCTGCGGCGCCGCCGCCCATACCGCTTCGAGGATCTCCTGCGATTCCCAGAAATAGCCACGGTCGTTCAGCGACATCGCATAACGCAGCGCCGGATGACGCGCCGGCACATAGCCCTGGAAGCGCGACGGCACCAGCAGGGTTACCTGCGCCAGCGTTTCGTAATCGGCATTGGCTTCGTCGGTTTCGCCGGGCACATAGGCCCATCGCGGCAGCGGCAGATTGGCGGCCGGCGATATCGTCATCAGGGCATAACCCCGATCAGCAGACTACGCGGCACGCCCCTGCGAACCGTGGACACGCAACACCGCGTTGGCGAATTCCGTGATCGCATCCAGCGTCGGCCCCGGCGCCTCCCGATGCGGCTGATGTCCCGCCCCCGGGATAACAGTCACATCGACAGGACAATAGCACTCTTCCTGGGCGATCTCGACCTGACGCATGGTCCCATACACGTCATCCACACCCTGCAGGATCGCTGTGGGCACGCGGATGTAAGCGAGATATTCGGAAATATCCCAGTTGCGGAAAGCCGGATCGAGCCAGGCCCCGTTCCAGCCGTAGAAAGCGTTGTCGACATCCTTGTGCCAGCGCGCCAGTTTGTCTTTCAGGTCGGTGGTCTCGTAGGCGGTCCTGATGGCGGCGATCGAGGCCACCGAAACGTCCTCGACGATGAAGTGCGGCGCGATCAGCGCGATGCCTTCGACCCGATGATCCTGGTGCGAACCGGCATAGATCGCCGCGATCGACGCGCCGTCGGAGTGACCGACCAAGAGGCCGCGGCGGAAGCCGATTTTATCGAGCAGTTTCGGCAGCACCTCGCGCGCCTCGATGTGCATGTAGTCGACCGGCCGCGGCAGCTTTGCGGGTGTCGAGGCGCCGTAGCCCGCGCGCGAATAGGCGAACACACCGGCACCGGTCGCAGCCTGAAGTTTTTCCGGAAAATCGCCCCACAGCCCGGCCGAGCCGAGCCCTTCATGCAGCATGATGATGGTGGGCGCGTCCGCCGGCTGCGGCCCGATCATGCGGTATTCGAGTTCGGAGGTGCCGACGGTAAGGAAGCCGGTGGGGGAGAGGGTTGTCATTGTAACCGCTCCCATCGCAACACGGCGCGGTGAGCTCTCTCCCCCCTTGCGGGGGAGAGTTGGAGAGAGGGGTAGCCACGGGCACCGCCGTTGCGGCTTACCCCTCTCCCTAACCCTCCCCCGCAAGGGGGGAGGGAACGAGCGTGTTTCATGGCGACACCTCGCATATCAACCACGCTCGCATCATGACTTGACCGTATCGCCATCCCGCAACTTGAACCGCTGAATCTTCCCGGTCGCCGTCATCGGCAATGAATCCACCACGTCGATCCAGCGCGGATATTTCCACGGCCCGATCGTCTGCTTGACGTGTTCCTTCAGCGCCTCATACAGGCCTTCGATCTTGCAATCCGGGCGCAGCACCACGAACGCCTTCGGTTTCAACAACCCCTCGGAATCGGCGTGCGGCACGACGGCGGCTTCCAGCACCGCAGGGTGCGCGATCAGCGCGCTCTCGACTTCGAACGGCGACACCCAGATGCCGGAAACCTTGAACATGTCGTCGGCGCGGCCGCGAAACGTGTACCGGCCGTCGGCGTCGCGGGTGTATTTGTCGCCGGTGTAGGTCCAGTGGCCCTGGAAGGTGCGACGGGTTTTGCTGCGCTGGTTCCAGTAGCCTTCAGCGGCCGAAGGCGCCTCGACCAGGAGCTCGCCGACCTCGCCGTCCGGCACGTCGCCGCCCTCGTCATCCACCAACCGCACCTTGTAGCCCGGCACGGCACGGCCGCAGGAGCCGTACTTGATGTCCCCGGGCGCATTCGACAGGAAGATGTGCAGCAGTTCCGTCGAACCGACACCGTCGAGGATGTCGACACCGAAACGCGCCTTCCAGGCATTGCCGACCGATTCCGGCAACGCTTCGCCGGCGGATGCGCAGATGCGCAGACGCGCGCCGGCGCGCTCGCTCTTCGCCGCCTCGTCGTTCAACATCGAGGCGAACAGCGTCGGCGCGCCATAGAAGATGGTCGGATTGTACTTGTTCAGGAGCCCGTACATCCGCGCCGAGGTCGGCCGCTCCGCATTCAGCACCGCGCTGGCGCCGACCGACATCGGGAAGGTCAACGCGTTACCAAGCCCGTAGGCAAAGTACAGCTTTGCCGCAGAGAGACACACGTCGCTCTCCCTGATGCCGAGCACCTGCTTGCCATAGGTTTCGGCGGTCGCCTGCAGATTGGAGTGCAGGTGGCGGACACCCTTGGGCATGCCGGTCGAGCCCGATGAGTAGAGCCAGAACGCAGGTTCCTCGGCATGCGTCGCCACCGTGGCGAAGGAATCGCTTTCCTTCGCAAGCTCCTCGGACAGCAGCCTGTGGCCGAACGCCTTTTCGCCGGACACCACAACGCATTCGAGGTCCGGCATCCGCCCGACGATGTCCTTGACGGTCGGATACAGCGCCTCGGAGACGAACAGAACCCGTGCGCGGCTGTCGGCCAGGACGTAGGCGTATTGATCGGTCGTCAGCATCGTGTTGAGCGGCACCGGCACGACGCCGGCGCGGATCGCGCCGAGGAACACGCAGGGGAAATCCACCGTGTCGAGCATGATCATCGCCACCCGCTCTTCGCGGCGGACGCCAAGCCGGCGCAGCATGTTGGCGACCCGGCAGGATTGCTTCTGCAAGTCGCCGTAGGTGAGTTCGGAGACGGTATCGGTGAAAGCGAGCTTGGCGCCGCGGCCTTCCTCGACATTGCGGTCGAGCAGCCACGTCACCGCATTGTAGGAACCGGCACTGTTGGAACCGGAGTTGCCACTCACGACGCTTCTCCCCAGATTTTAAGAATTATAATTCATATAAAGCCACTGTACGCGCTTGCTGTCAATCTTCTTCGGCACTATCCTTCCAAGACGTGCATATCCTTGGACGTTCTTGGGCGGAAATGACCGACACCAGCGATCCCGAAACCGGCTTTCTCGAAGCGCTCGGCCAGCGTGTCCGCACCATGCGCGCGCTGCGCGGCATGTCGCGCAAAGTGCTGGCGAAAGTATCGGGGATTTCAGAGCGCTATATCGCGCAACTCGAAGGCGGCAAGGGCAACGTCTCGATCGTGCTGTTGCGCCGGGTGTCGAATGCGATGGGCGCGCATCTGGAAGATCTCATTCCCGCGGCAGAACCGGCGCCGGACTGGGCCGTGATCCGCGATTTGCTGCGCAAGGCAACGCCGGCCCAGATCGCGCAGGCCAAAGACGCGCTCGCCGGCAGCAGCCATTCGACGCAACGGCGCAGCTCGTTCTCCGGCATCGCTTTGATCGGCCTGCGCGGCGCCGGCAAGTCGACGCTCGGCAAGATGCTGGCGAAGAAAATCGGCTGGAGCTTCGTCGAGCTCAACAAGGAAATCGAGGCGCAGAACGGCCTCTCCGTCGCCGAGATCATCGCGCTCTACGGCCAGGAAGGTTTTCGCCGCATGGAGCAGGCAGCACTTGGGCAATTGCTGTCGCGGAAAGAGCTGATGGTGCTGGCGACCGGCGGCGGCATCGTCTCCGAGCCTTTGACCTTCGATCTGATCCTGTCGTCGTTCTACACGATATGGGTGAAGGCCGATCCGGAAGAGCACATGGCGCGCGTGCGTCGCCAGGGCGACCTGCGCCCGATGGCCGACGATCGCTCGGCGATGGCCGAGTTGCGCAACATTCTGATCAGCCGCGAGCCGCTGTACGCACGCGCGTCCGCTGTGGTCGATACCGCAGGGCTGAGCGTGGACGCCGCGGCGGCGCGGCTTAGCGATGCGGTGGCACCGGTGCTGCGCAGCGACGCGCAGGCGTTCGGCCTGCGCAGCGCGGCTTCCTGATCAGATATCCGCGATCTGCCTGCCGTTAACCACCCGCCCAGATCGTGCGAGCGGTCGCAACAATGCAGCCTCAAATAGTGTTATCGAAACGTTAAGCGAACGGAGGACAGATCATGCTTGAGCGGCGTCGGCTGCCCCGAAGCCGTGTCTATTACGGCGGAATAATCGCATTTAACGGCCGTAACTCGACGCTTGCCTGCGTGGTGCGCAACTTCAGCACATCAGGCGCGAAGATCGAATTTGAAAACCCGGCCCTCGTCCCCGACGAGGTGGACTTCACCATCGCGCGCAAGGGGCTCGGGTGTCGGGCGCGCCTTGCCTGGCGTGATCGTGACTCGGCAGGCCTGGTGTTCTCCGATTTGCCCGAGGCCAACGGTGTCATTCCGCTGGAGTGGGCACGCAAGCTGCACGCTAGCGAGCGAATCAACCGACAACTGCAGTCACGTCTCGATCAGCTTCGCTCCGAACACTGAACAGCGGCAGGCGAAATTTCGCATATGAGCACCGTTGAAGACGAAGACGTTCTGTTGCTGACAGCCGCAAAGCCGCCGAAGGCGCGGCCGCGCCGTCTTCGCGCGATATTTCTGGCGGTAGCCACGGCGCAATACACGATTGTCGCGATCTGCGTCAGCCTGTCGGTCGCAGGCATCCTGCGCTATCTGGTGGCGCCGCAGATCGTCGCCAGGTTCGAAGCGATAGCAGCGGCACTCAAGCACTAGGGCCGCTTCGGTTCTGATTGAATCAGAACTGGACCCTACTCTTTTGTTTTGACGCGTTTTCTTTACGCGAACCGGCGTCCACTTCGCTCGAAAACGCTATAGGCGCCTGATCAGATATCCGCGATCCGGCAGACTTCCTCATGGAAGATCAGATAGCGCCGTGGCGCGATCAAATGCGGCGTGTTCTCGCGCCACCACATCGCGGCCTCGGGGCTCTTCACGCCGAGAATGCCGACCGCCGGAAGCGCCTCCACCGCATAGCCCGCAACCAGTTCGGCGCGGCCTCTGGCGACGGCGAACCATTGGCCGAGCCATGACCGCGGCATCGACAGCACGCCGAGCCCGAGAAACCTGCTTTGGCCGGAATAGCGCGCCACCGGCAAATCGAGGCCGACCCATTTCTGCCGCACCCATAATGGCGCTTCGCCGGGCGGCGCTGCGATAATACGGATGGTCCAGTCAGGTCTGTTCACGATGACTCCCACCAAGGGTGCATCGTCTTCGTGCACGCCGCGGGGAAATGCGTTCATGGCCTATCGAGAAAAATTCGGCGACAGGCCTCCGACCGAGGCAGGTCTCACACCAGCAACGATTTGACCGAGGCCGCCGCCTCGCGAAGTGGCGGCAGAAAGCGTTCGATCATTTCATCGGCGGAAACGCGATCAACATGGGCGCCCATGTTGATCGCGGCGACGATGGTGCCGTCATAGCGCCGCACCGGCACCGAGATCGAACGAAAGCCCGGCTCGGCCTCGCGATCGACCAGCGAATAGTCCTGCGCGCGATCGCTCTTGATGGCCTGCAGCAGGCGCTTCTTGTCGGTCACGGTGAACGGCGTCAGCGGCGCGAGATCCATCGCGTCCAGCGCCTTCGTGAGTTCATCGTCTGACAGTCGCGACAGCAGCACGCGGCCGACCGAGGTGCAGAAGGCCGGCAGCCGGTAGCCGATATCGATGCCGGAGGAGAACACCCGCGTCGGGCTGGCGCGCGCGATGAAGACGGCGTCAAAGCCGTCGAGGATCGCCATCGAACTGATTTCCTGCGCATCGGCAGACAGCTTGTCGAGCGCCGGCTGCAGCACCGACACGACATGGTTGGAGGCGAGATAGGCCGAGGCCAGCACCAGCACGCGCGGCGTCAGCCGGAACAGCTTGCCGTCGCTGGCGACGAAGCCGGCGCGCTCAAGCGTGAACAGAATCCGCCGCGCGGTGGCCCGCGGCAGATCGGCTGCCTTGGCGAGGTCGCTTAGGGTCATCGGCTGTTGGCCGTCGCCGAACAGTTCGAGCACGCGCAAGCCGCGGTCGAGGCTTTCGATGAAATCGGTCGCCCCGCGGTGGTCCGCCTCACCCTCGCGCTTCAGCTTTGGCATGCTCCGCCTCCAAAATCCGCTTGCCTAAAACCGAACATACGCTAAAATCGCCCATATGTTCAATAGGCGAACAAATTCCGCCATCATCGAGGATTTCACGCCATGATGAGCCAGGAAGCGAACGACCTGATCACCCGCACCGGGCCAAAGAATCCGTGCGGGAAACTGATGCGGATGTACTGGCAGCCGGCGGCGCTGGTCGACGAGTTGCAGGGGCCGCGCGCGGTCAAGGCCGTCAAGCTGCTCGGCGAAAATCTCGTGCTGTTCCGCGATGAGCAAGGCCGTTACGGCCTGATCGACCGCCATTGCGCGCATCGCGGCGCCGATCTGGCGTTCGGACGGCTCGAGAATGGTGGGTTGCGCTGCGCCTTCCATGGCTGGCTGTTCGACGTCTCCGGCCAGTGCCTGGAGACGCCGGCCGAGCCGAAGGATTCGAAGCTGTGCCAGGGCATCAAGCAGCGCTCCTATCCCGTGATCGAGAAGCGCGGCATCCTCTGGGCCTATCTCGGCGAAGGCGAACCGCCGGCCTTTCCGGAGATCGACTGCTTCGTCGCGCCCGACAGCCACACCTTCGCCTTCAAGGGCCACATCAACTGCAACTGGCTGCAGGCGCTGGAAGTCGGCATCGATCCGGCGCATGCGTCGTTCCTGCATCGCTTCTTCGAGGACGAGGACACTTCCACTGCCTACGGCAAGCAGTTCCGCGGTGCGTCTGCCGGCTCCGACATGCCGATGACCAAGATTTTGCGCGAATACGACAATCCGATCATCAATGTCGAGCATACCGAATACGGCATGCGGCTGATCGCGCTGCGCGAGATCGACGAGGAGCGCACCCATGTGCGCGTCACCAACCAGCTTTTCCCGCATGCTTTCGTGATTCCGATGAGCACGGAGATGACGATCACGCAGTGGCACGTGCCGGTCGATGACCAGAACTGCTACTGGTACGCGATCTTCACCAGCTATGCGGCGCCGGTCGACAAGAACAAGATGCGCGAGCAGCGGCTCGAACTCTACGAATTGCCCGACTACACCTCGCGCAAGAACAAGACCAACGATTACGGCTTCGATCCGCACGAGCAGGCGACCGAGACCTATACCGGCATGGGCAGCGACATCAACGTTCACGACCAGTGGGCGGTGGAATCGATGGGCCCGATCCAGGACCGCACCAACGAACATCTCGGCACCTCCGACAAGGCGATCGTGCAGTATCGCCGGCTGCTGCGGCAGGAGATCGAAAAGGTGGTGGGCGGCGAAAAACCGTTCATGTTCCTCGACGCGGCGCATGCGCGCTCGATCCAGGGCCCGGCGACGATGGACGGCATCGGGCCGACCCGCGGCTGGGAAATCTACTGGATGGAAGTCGACGTCAAGCGCCGCCGCGGCGCGCCCTGGGCCGCTCCGGTGCCGAGCGAGATCGCCGGCAAGATCCGGCATTTGTCGGCGGCGGAGTGATGGTGGCGACATCGTCATTCCGGGGCGATGCGCCAGCATCGAACCCGGAATCTCGAGGTTCCGGGTCTGGTCCTTCGGACCATCCCGGAACGACAGCGGGGGAATAACGCGTTGAGTTTCGTCGAACGTCACGGACTTTGGTCTGCAGAGCAGAAAGAGGCGGCGGGCCGCCTTCGGAAGATCGTCGAGGAAAAGAAGCTCGAAGTGATCCGGCTGTCGTTTCCCGACCAGCACGGCATTTTGCGCGGCAAGACCCTGGTCGCCAGTGAAGCGCTGGCTTCGCTGGAGAGCGGCTGCTCCATCACCACCACCATGCTCGCCAAGGACACTTCGCACCGCACGGTGTTTCCGGTGTTCACCTCCGGCGGCGGTTTCGGCATGAAGGAAATGGAGGGCGCCGCCGACGTGCTGATGGTCGCGGATCCCACCACGTTTCGCGTGCTGCCGTGGGCGCCGGAATCCGGCTGGCTGCTGTGCGACCTTTATTTCAGCGACGGCCGCCCGGTGCCGTTCGCGACCCGGCAGCTCTATCGCGGGGTGCTCGATCAGCTCGGAGCGCGCGGCTACGATTTTGTCGCAGGCCTCGAGGTCGAATTCCACATCTTCAAGCTGGAAGATGCGCGGATGGCGCCGGAGGATGCCGGCCAGCCCGGCACGCCGCCATCGGTGAGTCTCCTTTCGCACGGCTATCAGTACCTGACCGAGCAGCGCTACGACCAGATGGAGCCGGTGCTGGAGATCATCCGGCGCGACGTGCTGGCGCTCGGCCTGCCGTTGCGGTCGGTCGAGGTCGAGTTCGGCCCGAGCCAGTGCGAGTTCACGTTCGCTCCCACCAACGGTCTGACACCCGCCGACAACATGGTGCTGTTTCGTTCTGCGGTGAAGCAGATCGCGCGCCGACATGGTTTTCACGCCACCTTCATGTGCCGGCCGAAATTGCCCAATGTATTTGCCTCCGGCTGGCATCTGCATCAATCAATCGTATCGCGCACCAGCGGCGACAATGCCTTCATGGCGAGCGACAAGGGCGAAGCGCTGAGCTCGTTCGGCCGCGCCTACCTTGCCGGACTGTTGGCGCATGCCCGCGCGTCGACCGTGTTCACGACGCCGACCATCAACGGCTACAAGCGCTACCGCACCTATTCGCTGGCACCGGATCGCGCGATCTGGGGCCGCGACAACCGCGGCGTCATGATCCGCGTGCTCGGCAGCGCCGGCGATGCCGCCACACGACTGGAAAACCGCATCGGCGAACCCGCCGCCAATCCCTACCTCTACATGGCCTCGCAAATTCTCTCCGGCCTCGACGGCGTCGACCGCAAGCTCGATCCCGGCCCGTCGGCCGATACGCCGTATGAGACCAAGGCCGCGCTGCTACCGAAGAGTTTGCGCGAAGCGGTGTTCGCACTGCAGGACGATCCGTTCTTCCGGCAGGCGCTCGGCCCGGAGTTCGTCGACTATTACGTCCACATCAAGAACGCCGAGATCGAGCGGTTTCAGGCCGAGGTATCGGACTGGGAACATCGCGAATATTTCGAGATGTTTTGAGAGGTGATGCGGCACTCTCAGTTCGTCATGCCCGGGCTTGACCCGGGCATCCACGACTTTGCCCGACACAAACAAGGAAGACGTGGATGGCCGGGACAAGCCCGGCCATGACGGAGAAAAATCGCCGCCGTCATTGCGAGGAGCGAAGCGACGAAGCAATCCACACTTGAGCTTTCCGCACTATGGATTGCTTCGCGCGGAATGACGGTGGAGGAGCCTCGGTTAAATCCCCAGATACCGATGCTGCAGATCCGGCTCGGCGATCAACTGCGCTGAAGTGCCGCTCCATACCGTGCGGCCGCGTTCGATGATGTAGTGGCGGTCGGCGATGCGTGACAAATTGCCGACGTTTTTGTCGATGACCAGCACCGACTGTCCGCGTGCCTTCAGCATCGACAGGCAGTTCCATATTTCCTCGCGGATCAGCGGCGCCAGGCCTTCGGTGGCCTCGTCGAGAATCAAGAGTTTCGGATTGGTCATCAGCGCACGGCCGATTGCCAGCATCTGCTGTTCGCCGCCCGACAGCGTCACGCCCATGTTGCTGCCGCGCTCGGCGAGACGCGGAAACAGCGCGTGGATCTTTTCGATGGTCCAGGGATCGGATGCGCCCAGGCGATTGCCTGACGCCGCGACCAGATTTTCGCGCACGGTGAGATTGGGGAAAATCTGGCGGCCTTCCGGCACCAGGCCGATGCCGAGTTTTGCGATCTTGTACGACGGCAGGCTGCGCACTTCCTCGCCGCCGAAGCGGATGGTGCCGGCGCGCGCCCGCGTCATGCCGAGGATGGAGCGGATGGTCGTGGTCTTGCCCATGCCGTTGCGGCCCATCAGCGCGACCATTTCGCCTGATCGAACGGAGAGCGTCAAACCGAACAGCACCTGGCTCAGCCCATAGCAGGTCTCGATCCCATCGACTTCGAGCAGCGGCGCGGTTTCAACCAAATTCTTGTCAAGCATGGCTGGTCACCGCATGCTGGTCGCCGAGATAGGCGCGCTTGACCTCATCGTTGTTGCGGATCGCGTCGGGCAGACCTGACGCGATGACACGCCCGTAGACCAGAACCGTGATGCGGTCGGCGAGTGCGAACACCGCTTCCATGTCGTGCTCGACCAGCACGATCGTGACTTCGCGCCGCAATTCCTTCAACAGCGCCACCATGCGCGCGGATTCGGTGACGCCGAGGCCCGCCATCGGCTCGTCGAGCAGCAGCAATTGCGGCTTGGTCGCGAGCGCCACCGCCAGTTCGAGTTCGCGCTGCTCGCCATGGCTCAGCTCGGACACCGGCACGTCGGCGCGCTTTTCGAGGCCAACGCGCTTCAGCGCCGCCTGCGCGGCGTCGCGCAGCCTCGGCTCCTTGCGCGCGGCGCCCCAGAAGCGGAACGAGTGGCCGTCATGGGCTTGCGCAGCCAGCGCGACATTGTCGCAGGCAGTGAAATCCGGCAGCAGCGAGGTGATCTGGAACGAGCGCGCCAGCCCGAGCCGGCTGCGCTTGTAGGACGGCAGCTTGGTGACCTCGCGGCCGGCAAAATGAATAGCGCCGGAATTCGGCATCACTTGCCCGGTGAGCTGGCTGATCAGCGTGGTCTTGCCGGCGCCATTGGGGCCGATGATGGCGTGCAGTTCGCCAGGAAGGACATCGAGCGACAGGTTATCGGTCGCAACAATGCCGCCGTAACGGCGCACGAGATTCTCGACGCGGAGCAAGGGCTCAACCAAAGAATCAGCCACGGCTCATCCTCCCGAGCAGGCCCATGATGCCGCCGCGCGCGAACAGCACGATCAAGAGCAGCAGCGGCCCCATGATCAGCGCCCAGTATTCGGTGAATTGCGACAGCACTTCTTCCAGCACCAGATAGAGGATGGCGCCGATCACAGGCCCGAACAGCGAGCCCATGCCGCCGAGGATCACCATCACCATCAGGTCGCCGGAGCGGGTCCAGTACATCACGGCCGGGCTGATGAAGTCGGTATTGTTGGCGAGCAGCGCGCCGGCAAGGCCGCAGATGGTGCCGGAGATGACGAAGCAGACGAGTCGATAACGATTGGCGTGAAAGCCGATCGCCTGCATCCGTTGCTCGTTGGAGCGCACGCCCTGCACCACCATGCCGAAACGCGAATTGATGATGCGCCAGATCAGATAGAGGCCGCCGAACAGGCAGCCGAGGCACAGATAGTAGAATTGCACGCGGTTCGACAGGTTGATCAGGCCGCCGAAATCGCTGCGTTTGTAGATGGTGAGACCATCGTCGCCGCCATAGCGCGAAAGGCCCGAGGCGATGTAATAGGCCATCTGCGCAAAGGCCAGCGTGATCATGATGAAGTAGACGCCGCGGGTGCGCAGACTGAGCGCGCCGATCACCAGCCCGTAGAGCGCCGACACCGCGAGCGCGACCGGCCACTGAATGAAGCCGGAGCCGATACCCTCAAAAGCTGATATGCCGACCGCGTAGCCGCCGATGCCGAGATAGGCGGCGTGGCCAAAACTCATCATGCCGCCATAGCCCATGATGAGATTGAGGCTGGCGGCGGCAAGCGCGAAGATGACGATGCGGGTGAACAGCGTCAGGATGAAGATGTTGCCGGAGAGCGCGGAATAAAGCGGCAGCAGCGCCAGCCCGAGCAGGACCAGCGCCACCACGGCGTTGCGGGCGTTGAAGGAAAAATTCATCGCTTGGCGGCCGGAAACAGCCCCTCCGGCCGCACCACCAGCACGATCGCCATCAGGAGGTAAATCAGCATCGATGACAGAGCGGGCGCCGCGGTCGAGGCGGCGGCGGAACTCAGCACCTTGCGCAAGAGATCCGGCAGGAAGGCACGGCCGAGCGTATCGATCATGCCAACGAAGATCGCGGCCAGAAACGCGCCGCGGATCGAGCCGATGCCGCCGATGACGATGATGACGAAGGCGAGAATCAAAATGTTTTCACCCATGCCGATCTGCACGGTGAGGATCGGCGCTTGCATCAGCCCGGCAAGGCCGGCCAGTGCGGCGCCGAGGCCGAACACCAGCGTGAACAGCAGTTTGATGTTGATGCCGAGCGCGCCGATCATCTCGCGGTTGGAGGCGCCGGCGCGGATCAGCATGCCGATGCGGGTCCGCATCACCACCAGATAGAGCATCGCGGCGACCGCGAGCGCGACCGCGATGATCGCCAGCCGGTACGCCGGATAGGACACGCCGGGCATGATCTGCACCGGTACCGTGAGCCAGGGCGGCAGCGGCAGCGCCAGGCCGGCCGGGCCCCAGATCAGCCGCACGGCATCGTTGAAAAACAAAATCAGTCCGAAGGTCGCCAGCACCTGGTCGAGATGGTCGCGGCCGTAGAGATGTCTCAGCGCGACATATTCCAGCACAATGCCGAGCAGCAGAGTGGCGCCGAGCGCCAGCACGATGCCGAACACGAAGCTGCCGGTCCAGGCCACGAAGGTCGCGGCGAAATAGGCGCCCATCATGTAGAGTGAGCCGTGCGCCAGATTGACGAAATCCATGATGCCGAACACCAGCGTCAGCCCGGCCGCCAGCAAAAACAGCAGCAGCCCGAACTGCAATCCGTTCAGCGATTGTTCGACAAAGACCAGCATGGTTCCCCAACCCGGATCATGATCGCATCAAACGCAAGCGCGATCCACTCTATTTCTTTAAGCATAAAGTATTCGGAAAATCCGGATTATGCTGCTTATCTGGGCATCGCCGTGCCCAAAAAGCCGGATTCCCGTCTTCCGTTTCATACTTTGTTTGAGCAGATCTTCTGCGGAAAAACCGACTTCCAGTTTTCCGGATCATGCTCGGGCTTAAACAGAACAGCGGCAGCGCTGATGCACCGCCGCTGTACGTGTCACGCCTCGGTCACTTCATCGCGCACTTGTCGTGGAAGCGGTCCTGGTCGTCCTTGACGATGGTGGCCACCGTCTTCAGCGAGAGCTCGCCGTCGGGCCCCTTGACCACGTCCTGCAGGTAGAAGTTCTGCACCGGAATGTGGTTGTTGCCGTATTTGAACGGGCCGCGCAGCGACTTGAAGTTGGCCTTCTCCATCTCCGCCTTCATCGCGTCCTTCTTGTCGGTGTCGCCCTTGACCGCGACCACCGCGCTGTTGATCAGCTGGGCCGCGTCATAGGCTTGCGCGCCGTAATAGGTCGGGCGGAGGCCGGTGTACTTTTTGCGATAGTCTTCGACGAAGCGCTTGTTCTCGGCGTTCGGCAGGTCGTTGACCCATTCCTGCGCGCCGGGAATGCCGATCGCGTTGTCCTTCTGGAGCGGCAGCGACAATTCGTCGATGGTGAAGGCGGTGTAGAGCGGGATCTGCGCCTTGATGCCGGCCTGCGTGTACTGATTCAGAAACTGCACGCCGGCGGCGCCGGGATAGAACACGAAGATCGACTCGGCCTTGGAGTTCTTGGCTTTGGTCAGTTCGGCAGAGAAGTCGAGCTGGCTCGGCCACACCGTGTATTCCTCGCCGACCACCTCCCCCTTGAAGGTCGACTTGACGCCGGCCAGCATGTCCTTGCCGGCGGCATAGTTCGGGCCGATCAGGAACACCGACTTGACGCCCTTCTGGTTCATGTAGAGGCCCATCGCCTGCGGCGTCTGGTCGTTCTGCCAGGAAGTCGAGAACACGTAAGGCGAACACAGTTCGCCGGCGAGCTGCGACGGACCGGCATTGGCCGAAATCAGGAAGGTTTTGGCGTCGACCGCGGTTTTCAGCGAGGCCAGCAGCACGTTCGACCAGATATAGCCGGCGATGAAATCGACCTTGTCGGACTGAACAAGCTTTTCGGTCTTCTGCTTGCCGACATCCGGCTTCTGGCCGTCGTCCTCGTAGATTACTTCGACCGGCTTGCCGCCCATCTTGCGGCCGAGATGGTCGAGCGCCAGCTCGAACGAATTGCGCATGTCGTTGCCGATCACAGCGGTCGGGCCGCTGAAGGTCGAAACGAAGCCGATCTTGATGGTGTCGCCAGCCGACGCGGGCTGCGCCAGCGCCAAAGCGGTGACGCCCGCCAGCCAGAATGCCGTTTTCATATTCAATCCCCTCCTCAAATATTCGAACCAGTCCCGCCCAGCCGGGTGGCGGGCAGCGCTTGTCCCGCGCGCCTCTTATAGGTGAGGTGTTTTGTGCGCGAAATCGCAAGCCAGCAGCAAGCACGAACCGCCGGCCCCGTTTAGAACCTTCGGCTCATACCCCAGCGGCCTGCACCATAATTCGCTGATGGAGGGGATGGCAAGAATTATAGTTCAGGTTGGCGGGCCATGATTGTCGCAGAAGGCTGCCCGGGCCACGGCGGAGCCCAACCGAAGGTTCGGGCAGACTTACCCCCCGTGTTGCAGACAATTTTAGGGATCCCGTAAAGCGTGTGTAAGCCAGCATTCGCTATCGCCCCGCCAGATGCACCGCCCGGAAATCTTCCTGTGGCCAACTGCTCCCAAAACATGACCGGGTGTTCCATGCTGGGTTTCCTGTTCGGGTTCAATGCGCGCCTTGGCCGGCTGCATTTTTTCCTCGCCACGATCGCGGTCGCAATCCTGATGACGGCGATCTGCTTTGCGATCGCTGGTTACGCGATTCAGAACATGCCAAGGGGAACGCTCCCAAGCCTGGCCGCGTGGCCGGTCCTCGGCGCCGCAGTCCTGTTCGGGTGGCTAACCTTCACGCTGTACGCCATGCGGATCAGGGATATCGGCTGGGATCCGGTCTGCGTCATTCCCGGATGGTTCGCGGTCATGATCATCGACTACTTGATCGCCATGAAATTCCCGGCGATGTCGCTCGGACCCGGACATCATGGAACGGTCGTCGGCGGTCTCGTCAATCTCGCGCTCACGCTTGCGTTGCTGTTCTGGCCGAGCGGCCGTTACGAAGATCCGGCGCCGGGTTCCGGCGAGTCGTTTCGAAACCTTGAGAATCCCTTCCGGGGTCGCGAGACGGCATCGGTCACCACCTCGCGGATCGCGCGGGTGGCCAATGGAGAATTCGGCCGCCGGTGAGGCTTCGGTCAGACCTGATACTCCGCTCCCTCGATGACGTAAGACGCGTGGCGGAAATCCCGGATGGTTGCGATCTTGCCGGCCGCCCAGCCCAGCAGCATGAAATATTTCGGCCCCGCATCACGGTCGTTGGGATCGAATACCAGGATGGCGGGACGCCCCTCGAGCACGCCCGGCACCAGGTGCCAGTCGCTGATCTTTGAATAGTTGCCAAAGTAGCGCGACACCTCGGCCTTGCCGTTCAGGCGGGTCTTGCTGACGAGTTCGAGACGCACGTCGTCCGCGATCATGGCGCGGATGGCGTCGAAATCGCGTGCATTGAAATGGGCGACATAGACGCCGAGCCGCGCGCGATCGGCATCCGACAGCGACTGTTGCGGCGCATCTTCCGGCTCCTCGGCATAGGCGCGCAACTGCGTTCGCCCGCGGTGCAGCGCGGCCTTGGCTGCCGGCAGGCTGCACTCCATGACCTCGCAGACTTCGCGCAACGAGCAGCCGAGCACGTCCATCAGGATCACGCTGGAGCGTTGCGCCACCGGCAGCCGCATGAAGGTGCGCAGGCTGGCGGTGGCGATCTGACGGCTGGTCACGGCATCGAGCTGGTCCACGATCATCTCCACCTCCTCGGCCGACCGGAGCGCCTCCTGCCGGTTGCGCCGGCGCAGAAAATCCAGCGCGGTATTGTGCGCAATGCGAAACAGCCAGCCCTCAGGATTTTTAATGGGGTTGCCGATCTCACCGGCGGCGGCGTGCGCCTCCACCGCCTTGATCAGCGCATCCTGCAGCACGTCCTCGCCGTCGATCACCGAGCCGACCATGCGCGCGCAATAGCGATGCAGCTTTGGCCGCATCGCGACCAGAAGCGCAGCCATGTCGACGGTCGCTGCAGCCTGAGAGACCTCTGTCATTCTGCCTCCCGCATCCGAGCCCTTAAGTCTCGCCCAGCATCCGATAGTTACCGACAACTGTAGCACCACGCGGCATCGGCGGCTCGACGCAACGATCCCGAATGCCGCTCTGGAACGCCTGGAAGGCCGCCAGTTTCGGCAGCGGGCTGGAGCCGTCATCCGTAGCGCTCTCGACGAAATGGATGAACGTATCGTCTTCCAGCCGTAGCGTCATATAGCGGACACCGTCCAGCTGCGCCGCTTTCAACTCGGCAAACACCGCCGCCACCAGTTCGGCATTCTTTTCGGCCATTTCCGGCTTGGTCTTGTACCTGATCAGGGTCCGTTTCATCGCGTTCTCCTTGTTCACACGCTGCGAAAGCAGCGCGTCTCGACCCCAAGGACGTTGGGGGTCGGCCAAAGGATGCGGGCCCGGCAAATATATTTTCGACCGCATCCTTCCCTTCTCCCGGTTCGTCTTTGCAACGGAAGCGCCATCAGGCGCAGCAGAGATGGAGAACGGGAATGCAGGAACCTTACAACGGAAACGACAAGAACTGGGTGCTCGCCATCACCTCGCTGGCCTCGTTCATGGTCGCGCTCGACACCCAGGTGCTGACCGCCGCACTTGCCACCATCCGCACCCAGTTCGGGGGGCCGATGGAGACGTTGCAATGGACCGTGAATGCCTTCAATCTCAGTTTCGCAGTGCTGCTGTTGACCGGCGCAGCCCTTGGCGACCGGTTCGGACGACGACGGCTGTTTGCCGCAGGGATCCTATTGTTCGTGGCGTCATCCGTCGCCTGCGCGCTGTCGACCGGCATCCTCTCGCTGATCGTGGCGCGGACCGCGCAAGGCGCGGGTTCGGCACTGATCATGCCGCTCGGCATGGCGCTGCTGAGTACGGCATTTCCAAAGGAAGAACGCGCCCGCGCACTCGGTATCTTCAGCGGTGTCGTGGGTGTTGCCGTGCTGGCGGGGCCGGCGATCGGTGGCGCCATCACGGAAACCCTGGGATGGCCGTGGATCTTCTGGATCAATCTCCCCATCGGGCTGTTCGCGACCTTCATGGTCACGACGCGGCTGCGAGAGAGTTTCGGCCCGGCGGCAAAGCTGGATATCACCGGACTGCTGCTGGTCGCGGTTTCGGCCTTTGCTCTGGTCTGGGGCCTGTTGCGCGGCAACGGCGCCGGATGGACCAGCCCCGAAGTGGTGACGGCGCTTGCGGCCGGATTGCTGCTGGCGGTGGCTTTTGTCGTTTGGGAATTGCAGACGTCCGCGCCGATGGTCCCGATGCGGCTGTTCCGGTCGCGGGCGCTGTCGTCGGGCGTCGCCGCGGCATTTTTGCTGTACGGCGCGATGTACAGCGTGCTGTTCCTGCTGCCGCAATTCCTGCAGTCCGCGCTCGGCTATGGACCGCTCGGCGTCGGCCTGCGGTTGTTGCCCTGGACCGCCACCCTGTTCGTGACCGCACCGATCGCCGGCAACATCGTCAACCGGATCGGTGAACGGCCGCTGGTGGTGACGGGACTATTGATGCAGGCGATCGGCCTGTTCTGGATCGCGGCGATCATCGCGCCCGATACGGCCTATGCGACGATGATCGCGCCGCTGATTGTGGCCGGCATCGGCGTGTCGATGTCGATGCCGGCGGTTCAGAACGCGGTGCTGAGCTCGGTCAACCCGGTCGAAATGGGCAAGGCATCCGGCGTCTTCAACATGTCGCGCTTCCTCGGCGGCATGTTCGGCGTCGCGCTTCTGGTCGCGGTGTTTTCCGGCACCGGCGCCATCGGCTCGGCCGCGGGCTTCAGCACCGGCTTCGCTTCGGCCATGCTGGTTGCGGCAGCTCTCTCCCTGCTCGGCGCGCTGGCTGGAATCTTCCTGCCTGCACGCAAGCGGGTCGCGACCGCGACCGCACCGCAGAATGCCTGACAGCGCGACGATAGGCTTTCGCTATCGATCGATTGGCAAACACGCCTTGAAACTTGCCTTGAAACTTGTCTTGGACCGGAGCTGCGAATGACTGCATAATGCAATGCGACAATAGAACTGAAACCGAGATCGTGATCCCATGACGACAGCGCCGAACAAAGCCCATCGCGTGGTGATCGTCGGCGCCGGTTTTGGCGGGCTGGAAACCACCTTTGGCCTCGCCGGCGCGCCGGTGCAGATCACGCTGGTGGACCGCCGCAACCATCATTTGTTCCAGCCATTGCTGTATCAGGTCGCGACCGCGTCGCTGGCGACGTCGGAGATTTCCTGGCCAATCCGCTACCTCGTGCGCGGACGCCCGGAGGTGACGACGTTGTTCGCCAATGTGAATGGCATCGATGCCGCGCAAAAGCGCGTGCTGCTCGACGACGGCGATGCCCTGCCCTACGACACGCTGGTGCTCGCCACCGGCGCACGCCACGCCTATTTCGGCCACGACGAATGGGAGCCGTTCGCGCCGGGCCTGAAGACGCTGGAAGACGCCACCACGCTGCGGCGGCGCATTCTGGTCGCGTTCGAGCGCGCCGAGCGCGAGACCGATCCGGCGCGGCGCGCGGCGCTGTTGACCTTCGTCATCATCGGCGCGGGACCTACCGGCGTCGAAATGGCCGGCACCATCGCCGATCTCGCCAAGGACACGCTGGCGCCGGATTTTCGCAACATCGACACCAGCAAGGCCCGCGTGGTGCTGGTCGAGGCCGGCCCGCGCGTGCTCGCCGGCTTTCCCGAAGATCTTTCCGCCTACGCGCAGCGTTCGCTGGAGCAACTCGGCGTCGAGGTGGTGCTGGGCCAGCCCGTCACCGAATGCTCGGCCGACGGTGTCGTCTATGGCGGCAACCGGCTGGAGGCCCGCACCATCGTCTGGGCCGCCGGCGTCCGCGCCTCGCGCGCCGCGGAATGGCTGAATGCGCCCGCCGACCGCGCCTATCGCCTGCAGGTCAAGCCGGACCTCACCGTCCCCGAGCATCCCGACATCTTCGCCGTGGGCGATACCGTGACCATCGCCGATTCCGCCGGCAATCCGGTGCCCGGCATCGCGCCGGCCGCCAAGCAGCAGGGACGCTATGTGGCAGCATCGATCAAGGCGCGCCTGAACGGCGGCACGCTGCCGCCATTCAGGTACAAGCATGCCGGCAGCCTGGCGCAGATCGGCAAGCGCAAGGCGGTGATCGATTTTGGCCGCATCAAGCTACGCGGCAACCTCGCCTGGTGGATCTGGGGCATCGCCCATATCTACTTCCTGATTGGCCTGCGCAACCGCCTGTCCGTGGCGCTGAGCTGGATGTGGATCCACGCCCGCGACCAGCGCGCCGCGCGATTGATCACGCAAGGCAGCAGCAAGGTGGTGACGTGATTATCCCGATCCGCCCTGGCAATTAGACGATCTATAGAGGAACTCTGCGATCATGTCCGACGATTCCGAAATGATCAAGGAAAGCGCAAAGGCAGCGCAAGAGATCGCAAAGGCCACCGGTAAAGCAATAGACGCCGGACAAAGTGCCGGCGGCTGGCTCGACCGGATATTTGGGCGAGCGATAGAAGATACAATTGGACGCTACTGGACGGACAGGATCGCCGCGCGTCGCGTCGAGGCTGCGATCTTTGATTGGGAACGGCTTACAACACTATTGCACAACGTTGACAAGAAGCTCCAGAAGAAAGGCGTTCGAACGACCCGCACCTTGGCTCCGAAGATCGCACTACCGCTCCTGGAGCATGCGACGATGGAGAACGAGGACGATCTACACGTTCTGTGGGAGAACTTGTTGGCAGCTGCGCTCGATCCCGCGGAAAGCGAGATCAAGCGGACTTACGTGTCGGTATTGGCAGAGTTGAGCGCGAGTGATGCTCACGTTCTTCACAAGATGTACGCGGAATGGTGGTATTGGGAGCAGCAGTCCAACGCTCCATGGAAAACAAAGGAACCACACCGTTACTCGTCGGGGATAGGGACTGCGAATGATGAGTCTGCAGTGCAGTTCTACAGACTCGGATTGATCTTGCCGGTCCACATTTCGGTTGAGCAGTATCGAGATCAAAGTGCCGTGACGGAGAATACCTGGTCTCGCGGCGATCCTGGTCTTTATGTCGAGGGCGGCGATAAGACAGAAGTCTTGGGAGATCTAAGCGTTGTAGGCTTCACAGTATTTGGAGAGAAATTCTGTAAAGCCGTCATTGGCGACGTTAATGGCTTCTACCACCCTCCTGATTTGCGCAAGGCAAAATGGACTACGTGCTCGATGACCGACCGCGCGCTACTTAACCCTTCACTTCACCAGTTGACACCTGCCATCCCCGATCGGGTAGAGCGCTTGATTGGCCCGGATCGTCGAGATCAATCGTAGGGTGGGCAAAGACGCGACAGCGTCGTGCCCACCATCCATCCGCGTCGACGCTTTGATGGTGGGCACGCTGCGCTTTGCCCACCCTACGCACTCGACGGTTGAATATGCTGCGGCACCCCCACCCCAGCCCTCCCCCGCAAGCGGGAGAGGGAGCACATCTCACTTCACCAGCGAGCAGCCGCCATCGGCGATCGGGCGAAACGCCTGATCGGCCGGAATCGTCGAGACCAGCTTGTAATAATCATACGGATATTTCGACTCGTCCGGTTTCTTCACCTCGAACAAATACATCGGGTGGATGACGCGGCCGTCCTGGCGGATGGTGACGTCGCCGAACAATTTGTCCTTGCCCTTGAACTTCTTCATTTCGGGCACGACGTCCTTGGCCTGATCGCTGCCGGTAGCAGCCACCGCATTCAGATAAGCGAGCGTCGAGGCATAGACGCCGGCCTGGTTGCCGCTCGGCATCTTGCCGTTCATGCCCGGCCGCGCCGCGAAGCGTTTGGCGAAGGCGCGGGTGTCGTCGTCCATGTCCCAGTAGAATGCTTCCAGCAGTTGCAGGCCCTGCGCCACCTTCAGACCCATGCCGTGGACGTCGTTGACGAACAGCAGGAACGCCACCATCGTCTGCCCGCTTTGCTGAATGCCGAATTCGGCGGCTTGTTTCACCGCGTTGATGGTGTCGCCGCCGGCATTGGCGAGCCCGATCACCTTGGCCTTGGAGTTCTGCGCCTGCAGCAGGAACGAGGCGAAGTCGGAAGTGCCGAGCGGATGCTTGCTCGATCCCAGCACCTTGCCGCCGTGCTTCTCGATATAGTTGGTGGCCTCGGCCTCGATGCCCTGGCCGAGCGCGTAATTGACCGTGACGAAATACCAGTCCTTGCCGCCGCGCGCCATCATCGCCGCCGCCGTGGTGTTGCCGGTGGCCCAGGCGTCGTTGACCCATTGAATGGTGTTCGGCGAACAGGCCTTGCCGGTGAGATCGGAACTCGCCGTCGACGACGCCAGGAACGTCATCCTTGTATCGCGCAACAGCGAGTTGACGGTGAGGCCGACGGCCGAGTTGGGTACGTCGACGATGGCGTCGACGCCGTCGACATCGAGCCATTTGCGCGCGATCGCCGAGCCGACGTCGGCCTTGTTCTGGTGGTCGGCATAAACGATCTCGACCTTGATGTTTTTGCCGCCGCCGTTGAAATCTTCCGCCGCCATCCGTGCGGCCTCCACCGAACCCATACCGTTGGTGTCCTGGAAAATGCCGGAGATGTCGTTGAGCACACCGACCCTGACCACATTGTCGGAAATCTCGGCACGCGCCGCGCCTGTAAAGGCCAGCGACGCCACGCCGGACAGGGCCAGCGCCAGATACCGTCCAAAACTTGTCATGACTCTCTCCCTTGGATTTTCTGTCAGGCCGCCGTGATGGTGACCGGAAGGCTGTCGAGCCCGCGCAGCGTGTTGTTGTAGCGGCGCTTCACCGGGCCGGTGATTTCGATCGAGGCAACCTTGCGCGCCAGCGCCGCCATCATGGTCTCGCCTTCAAGCCGCGCTACCAGCTGGCCGACGCACATATGGATGCCGGAGCCGTAGCCGACATGGCCGCTGGTGCGGCGCGTCACGTCATAGGTGTCGGGCTTGTCCCAGCGGCGCGGATCGCGATTGGCGGCGCCGAGGAACATCAGGACTTTTTCGCCTTCGCCAATCGTGTAGCCGCCAATCTCGACCTCGCGAGTCGTGGTGCGGAAGAAGGTCTGCACCGGGCTCTCGAACCGTACCGCCTCCTCGAACGCATTGCGCGCCAGCGTCGGGTCCTGACGCAGTTTTGCGAACTGATCGGGATAGCGTGCCAGGCAATAGACCGCGGCGCCGATACCGTAGACGGTGGTGTCGAGGCCGGCCGACAGCAGCGAGCGCACCAAGAGCGGCGCTTCCGTTGCGGTAATATTGCCGGAATCGACGTGGGCATGAATGCAGGCGCCGAATCCGCCGGGCGCCAGATTTTCGCGCTGGCACTGTTCGGCGACATAGGCCTGATGCGGCGCCGAACGCTCGATGGCGTCCTGCCGCAGCTGGTTCGGCGGACCGAAGGCGTTGAAGACGAGGCCCGCATAGGGCAGCAGATTCTCGCGGCCCTCCTGTTTCAGCCCGAGCGCGTCGGGAAAGATCGACAGCGGATAGGCCTCCGCGAGATCCGCGATGGCGTCAAAACTCTTTCGCTGCAGCAACGCGTCGACCTTGGCTTCGGCGGCGGCGGTAAAACGACCGCGAAGCTGCTTCAGCGCGGTCGGCGACAGCACGTCGCTCAGCACCGCCCGCGTCCGGGTATGCGCCGGCGGATCGGCCTCGAGGATGATGCTCTGCGGACGCCACGGCTTCTCCTTGGCGAAGTCGCTTAAGCCAACCCCGCGGCTCGAACAAAACGTGGCCGGGTCGTTCAGGACGGCATGCACTTCGGCGTGGCGGGCCACGCCATAGACCTTCCATTTGTCGAGATAGACCAGCGGGCCTGCCTCGCGCAGTTGGTGCTGGGCCGGATGGAGATCGTCGAAGAACTCAATCGAAAACGGATCGATATCCAGATGGGGGACGCCGGCACCACTGTCATCCGTTACGGAAGAACCCGTTGCACTCATCGATACCTCCCGAAGTTTATCCTTGTCACGCCCGGGCCCAAGCCTCTATCCCTTGCCAAGCCTCTATTGCTCCGCCGGCAATTCGCAGCGATGATCCGAAAATGAGCCCCAGTCCCCTCCCAAGGAAACCGCGCCGGCCAAAGCCCGCGGAATTCGCCGCCGCCGACGATGGCCCTTTGCTCGATCTCGACCGCTACGTTCCGGCTTTCATCACCTTCATCGCCAACAAGCTGTCGAACAGCGCGACCGTGTTCTATCAGCGCAATTTCGGCGTCAACGTTACGGAGTGGCGGATCATGTCGCTGCTCGCGATCGAGCCTGGCATTCCGGCCTCGCGCATCTGCTACGTCATCGGTTTCGACAAGGCGCCGGTCAGTCGCAACCTGGCGATGCTGCAGAAGCGCGGCCTGGTCATCATCCGGACCGCGCCCGACGACGGCCGTACCCACGCGATCTCGCTCACCGCACGTGGCCGCGTGGTCCACGACAAGGTCTACGCCGCGGCGATCGAGCGCGAACGCCGGCTGTTGTCGTGCCTGAAGAAAGAAGAACGTGAAGTGCTGATCGACATGCTGCGGCGGCTGCACGAGAATCTCGGCGCCGTCACCGGACATAGCTGATCGCAAGGCCGCATCGCGCCCCAAGGCGCCAATCCTCCCGGACATCCGTCCCTCCCCGTGCGGCTGGCAGTTGAACTGCTCTGTCGGTCGCTGCGCTACCGGAGAAAGCTCTCACAAATTAGTTGCCGTAGCAACAAAATAGTCGAGAGCGGGTTTTGTCCTTGCCGATCAGCAATTTGGGAAGGGGCTCTGCCCTATTTCGCGCAGCCGATCCATTCGGCCGACGCGTCGTCATCCAGCATCGCCACCGCGCCGCCGCGCCGGGTCAGCACCGCGCGCTGGTTGATGTAGCCCTTGTCGGTGATCTCGCCGCCGTCGACGGAAGCCGGCTCGGCCAGCAGCAACGCGCGCGTGGCGTGAGCGGACGAGTTGCCGCCTTGCGCTTTGAGCTTTGCGAGGCCTTGCGCGATGCCTGATCGAACCTTGTCGTGACCGATCACGTGCTTCACCTCGGCGCTGTCGGGCAGGCCGGCATGCGCGCGGCAGGCCGCGATGTTCGGAAATACCAGGAAGCGGACCTCGTCGCCGCCATGGCCTGACACGACGATGTCCTGCGCCAACGGCGCCAGCGCGGCGATCCCTGCGACGCGCAGATTGCCGACATTGACCCAGGTGCCGGAATTGAGCTTGAAATCCTCCGCAACGCGGCCGTCGAAGAACAGGCCGAGTTCGGGCCGCGCCGGATCGGCAAAAGTCACGGCGTCGCCGATCAGGTAGAATCCTTCAACGTCGAACGCCTGCGCGGTCAGTTCCGGCGCCTTCCAGTAGCCCGGCGTAACGTTGGGCCCGCGCACTCGCACTTCGAGCTTGTCGCCTGACGGTACCAGCTTCAATTCGGTGCCCGGGATCGGCACGCCGATATTGCCGGAGCGTTTGGCCTGGAAATGGCAGTCGGTCGCCAGCGGCGAGGTCTCGGTCGAGCCCCAGGCCGACACCATCGGCAATGCGCGGCCACTGGTCTTGAGCGACAGTTCTTCCAGCGCGTCCCAGAGATTCTGCGGCAGCGCCGCGCCGGCATAGAACGCGAACTTCACCTCGCTGAAGAACTTTTGGCGCAGTTCGTCGTCGCCGCGCAACGCCGCGATCAGCATGTCGAAGCCGCGCGGCACGTTGAAATACACCGTCGGCATCACGCTGCGCAGATTGGCCAGCGACGTCGCGAACAATCCCGGCGCCGGCTTGCCGCCGTCGACATAGAGCGTGCCGCCATTGCGCAGCACCAGATTGAAGTTGTGGTTGGCGCCGAAGGTGTGGCTCCAGGGCAGCCAATCGAGGATCACGAGGTCTGTGATGCCGTCGAGGAACGACCAGGTCTGCGCTTTGGCCTGCTGGCTCGAGGTCAGCATGCGCTGGGTGTTGATCACGGCCTTTGGCGTGCCGGTCGAGCCCGAGGTGAACAGGAATTTTGCGATGGTGTCCGGCGTGATCGCGGCGAATGCTTTTGCGACATCAGGCGTTTCAGGCGTTGCGGCAACGTCGCGGAACGCAATGGCATCATGATCGCGGGCGCCGCTACTGACGATGCCGGCCGAATGCAACGGCGCAATGGCCGCCAGCGCCGGCGCAAACGGCTTGGTGCCGGAAACGTAGATCGCGCCGGGCTCGAGCAGCGTGATCATGCTCCTGAGCTTGTCGAAATCCCGAGACATCAGCGAATAGGCCGGCGAGATCGAGGCCGCGGGCACACCGATATGCTGGGCGGCCAACGCGAACAGCGCGTGCTCGACGCTGTTGTCGGACAGGATCACCAGCGGACGCTCGGCGCTTAGGCGTTGCGCGAGAATCCACGCCGCGGCACCGCGCACCCGCTTCAACGCATCCTTGTACGTGACGGTCTGCCACGGCGCATCGACGCTGGCGCGGTCGCCGAGAAAGATCCGGTCCGGCGTCTGCCGCGCCCAATGCTCCAGCCAGTCGCCGACGCATCGCGCGCTTTCGCGCAAACGCTCGGTCGACTTCAGGACAATGCTGCCGTCGGCCCGGCGATCGGCCACGACCGACGGGGGTGCGAACAGTGTCTCGGATTGGTCGCGGCTGGTGGCGGCGGCTGACGTCATCGGTTTCCTCCGCTGCCTCTCTGTCGGAGGCAGGCGGTTCCCTCTACGCGAGATCAGCGCCGTCCGGCAACGTGTCATCGCGCCCAAACGACGGTTGCCGGCCAAGGGCTAGACCTGCCTAATTCTTAATCATACACGGCGCATCGCGCTGGCGCATGGGGCCTGCAGCATTTCGCAATAACTTACGTAAGTACCTGAATATACGCATCCATTTCTGTATCTCAGGCTGCACCTATAATGTACACAATGGCACATCGCTTGCTTCGTTCGAGATGAATTAATCAGCCAACCCAAAGATGGGGCATCCCTTGACTGAAACCGTTGCTGCGATCGTCGCCGCCCACCGCTCAGGCCACATGACGCCGGCGCAAACCGTGGCGCGCAGCTATCAGCGTATCCGCGACTACAACGATCCCGCCGTGTTCATCAGCCTGCGCGACGAGAAGGCGGCGATCGCGGAGGCCGAAGCGCTGACCGCGAAAGGCGGAAGTGCGCTGCCGCTACTCGGCGTCCCCGTCGCGGTAAAGGACAATATCGACGTACTGGGCTTGGCGACCACCGCGGCCTGCCCGGCCTTTTCCTATTCGCCGGCGCAGGACTCGACGGCGGTGGCGAAATTGCGCGCCGCCGGCGCCATCATCATCGGCAAGACCAATCTCGATCAGTTCGCCACCGGCCTGGTCGGCGTCCGCTCGCCCTACGGCATCCCGGTCAATCCGATCCGCGCCGACCTGGTGCCGGGCGGATCGAGTTCGGGATCGGGTGTCGCGGTGTCGGCTGGCCTCGTGCCGCTGGCGCTCGGCACCGACACCGCCGGCAGCGGCCGCGTGCCGGCGATGCTCAACAACATCGTCGGATTGAAGCCGAGCCTCGGGTTGATCTCGACCGCCGGGCTGGTGCCGGCCTGCCGGACGCTCGATTGCATCTCGGTGTTCTCGCTCACCGTCGACGACGCCATGACCGCGCTTGCGGCGATGGCCGGACCTGATGGCGCCGATCCGTTTTCGCGCGACCGGCCGCTCGGCCAGATCTCGGCGTTTCCCGAAAAGCTTCGCCTTGGCGTGCCGCGCAAGGGACAGTTGATCTTCTTTGGCGATACCGCGTCGGAAAATGCCTATGGCGAAGCGCTCGAACGATGGACCTCGCTCGGCGCCACGCTGGTCGAATTCGATCTCGAACCGTTCTACGAGACCGCGCGGCTGCTCTACGAGGGACCGTGGGTCGCCGAACGCTATCTGGTGATCCGCAATCTGCTGGCGTCGTCGCCGGACTCGATCCATCCGGTGACACGCGAGATTACGGCTGCGGGCGCACGCCTGACCGCCGCCGACACATTTGCGTCGCTCTACCGCCTGCAGGGACTGCGGCGCATCGCCGAGCGCAGCTTCGCCCATCTCGACGCGATCGTATTGCCGACGGCGCCGACCGCCTATTCGACCGCGCAGGTGCTGGCCAACCCGATCGAGCTCAACAGCCGGCTCGGCACTTACACCAATTTCGTCAACCTGCTCGACCTCTGCGGCCTGGCGCTGCCGGCGGCGATGCGGCCCGACGGCATTCCCTTCGGCATCACGCTGCTCGCGCCGGCCGGACATGACGCGCAGCTCGCCAGCATCGGCCGCGCCTTCCATGCCGATACCAAACTGAAAATGGGGGCCAAGGGCTTGACGCAGCCGCCACTGGCGGCGCCGTCCACCAGCCTGACCGGCGACGAGATCGCCATCGCCGTGGTCGGCGCGCATCTCTCCGGCATGGCGCTCAACGGCGAACTGCAGGCGCTCCATGGCCGCCTGCTGGAGACGACCACCACGTCGCCGGACTACAAACTCTACGCCCTCGACACCACGCCGCCGAAACCCGGCATGCTGCGCGTCGATGCCGATACGGGAACCGCGATCAAGCTGGAGCTGTGGGCGCTGTCGGCGGCCGCATTCGGAAAATTCGTTGCCGCGATCCCGCCGCCGATGGCGATCGGCACCATCCGCTTGGCCGACGGCCGCGACGTGAAGGGCTTTATGGTCGAGCCGATCGCCGCCGAGGGCGCGCGCGATATTTCCGCGTTCGGCGGCTGGCGCGCGTTCATGGCGGAGAGGGCGGCGGAATAGCTCCGTGTCCCGGACGCGGTGCAGCGTGCAACGCTGCTCCGCAGAGCCGGCAACTGTTATGAAGGCCGTGGTGCGAGGTAGGCTTTCCGGTCTCGCACCATGGCGTTGAGGGTCGTGAGGAGTTTTCGGGCTACGGCGATCAGGGCAAGTTTGGCGGGTTTACCGGCGGTGCGGAGCTTTTGGTAAAAAGCTTTAACCGAACCATCGCGGCGTACGGCGTTGAGAGCGGCCATGTAGAGAGCGTCGCGGACCCGCTTGCGGCCGCCACCGATGGCTCGTTTGCCGCGATATAGGCCGCTATCGACGTTAAGCGGAGCCAGACCAGCCAACGCAGCCACCTGCTTAGGCCCGACGCGACCGAGTTCGGGCATCTGGGCGATGAGCTGCATACAGGCGACAGGCCCGACGCCTGGTGCCGATCGTATCAGACGCGCGTCGTCGGATATCGTCGGCTCGGCCTTGATGAGGGTTTTGATCCTGGCCTCGATCGCCTTGACCTCGCCGTTGAGGAAGTCGATGAGGCGCGCAATGCTTTCGATCATGGCGGGATCACGCGTCTCGCTGCGCCGGTTCTTCTCCTGAGCCCGCATGTGGACCAGTTGATCGCGGCGTTTTGCGAGGAGTGACAGGGCGTTCCGGGCTGGATCTGGCGCCTGTTCGGAAGCCGGCGCCATCGTCCGCGCAAAGCCGGCGAGCATGTGGGCGTCAATCGCATCGGTTTTAGCCAGCCGTCCTCGCGCGCGGGCAAAGTCGCGAGCGCGGGCGGGATTGATGCGGGCAAACCGGATCCTGGCCCGATGCAACGCTTCGGCAAGTTCTCGGTCGTAGACGCCTGTGGCTTCGAATACGACAAAGACATTGCCGCATCGCCAACGCGCCACCTGCTCCGTGATGGCCTGTAGCGCGTTGGCGATGCGCTCGGGTTTGCCGACGGCATCATCAAAAATGTCGAGCGTATGCTTGGAGACGTCGATTCCGACGCAGCGAAGGGATAAGATCATGGGGCCTGTCCCTGTGATGCGAGGTCTGTTGGCGCAGCCTCGTGCAACTGTTCAGGTTAATGGTCGAAACGGGCGGGAGACCGAGCCGGCTTACGGCGTCATGCGCCAGGGACCCAACGGCTTCCCGCCCACCCCATCATGACAGACCCTGCACACACAGGGACCCAGAACTGGACCCCGGCTCTGCAACGCATCACTTCGTGCTGCATTGCGTCCGGGGAACGCAGTCATGCCCGCCTACAGCGACACCGCGTACAGTTCGTACTCGCCGCGCACCAGTTCGATGTGCGCGCGCATCGCGGCCGCAGCGCCGACCTTGTCGCCGCGGAGGATCGCGACCACGACGCGGTCGTGCTCGGCCTGCGATTTCGCCAGCCGGCCGAGATTGCGGAACTGGGCGCGTCGAAATGGCTGCACCCGCACCCGCGTTGCCAAGGTCATTTCGGCGATGTAGGCGTTTTGCGAACCGGCATAGATCGCGTTGTGAAAGCGTTCGTTGACTTCGTGAAAGCGCTCGGGATTGCCGGCATGGCTCAACACCCGCAACTCGTCGTGGATCGCCTCGAGCCTCTGGCGCTCCGTGGCCGTCATCCGTTCGGCGGCGAGCCCCGCGCACAAAGCTTCCAGCTCCGCCATCGCCTCGAACATGCCGGTCAGGCGTTCGAGCGAGGGCTGCGCGACCACGGCGCCGCGATGGGCCCGGGCCTCGACCAGGCCGCTCGCCACCAACTGGCGCAGCGCCTCGCGTACCGGCGTTCGCGACACGCCGAAGCGGCGCGCGATATCGGTTTCGTCCAGCGGCGAACCCGGCGCCAGCACGCCACGCACGATCTCGTCGGCGAGTTGCAGCCGCAGTTCCTCCGCGCGCGTCACCTTGTCCGCTTGCGGCCCGGCCCGGTCGATGCGCCGAACCGGCGTCTCGGGCTCGGAGCCGGACGGCGGAACACGCGAGGAGAGATCATCAAGACTCATGCCTATGATCCCGGTTCATTGATGATGCTGACATGGGCGGCGACGATTCTCCAGCCCTCGGGAAAACGTACCCAGGTCTGCATCTGCCGACCGACCTTGCCGGCCATCGTATCGCGGTAGAACAGCGTCGAGGCCACGGCGGTGCCGCGGCCATAGGTCGAGATCACCGTCTTGTCGGTTTTGCGCATCAGCCCGACCGGCGAGCGCGCGGCGCGGAAGCCGCTGATCGCGCCGTAGCCATAGAGATTCTCGGCAATGCCGTAGCGCAGCGTGCGGGAATCGTTGCGGAACAATTCGTCGAGCACCGCGACGTCGTTCGACACCAGCGCCTTTTCGTAGCGTTCGAATTGCGCGGTGACTTCGGCCAGCACGTCGGGAAGATCGATATCCATCGTTAGATTCCTCTCGGCGCGGGTGCGGCGGCAACGCCCATTTTTTCCAAAGCATATGCTGTGCGCAGCGCGATATCTTCGCGCCACGGTGCGGCGATGATCTGGACCCCGATCGGCATCGGCTCCAACGGCACCGGCACCGCGACCACGGGCAGGCCAATGAACGAAATCGGTTGGGTGTGGATGCCGATATTGGCCCGCACCGGCAGATCGACGCCGCCGAGATTGAACATCACCTGGCCGAGTTTCGGCGCGATGCAAGGCGTCGCCGGCGCGAGAATGACGTCCACGGTCTTGAACAGCTCCAGCACCTGCGCGCGATACCAGCGGCGGAATTTCTGTGCGCGATCGACCAGTGGCGCCGGCACCATCGCGCCGGCGATCAGGCGGTCGCGCACCGCGGGATCGAAATCGTTCGGCCGCTTGCGCAAGCGGTCGAGATGTAGCGACGCGCCTTCGGTGGTGGAAATCACGTAAGCCGCGGCACGGGCGCGCGCGGCCTCGGGAATTTCGACCGCGCGTGTAGCGTTCAGCGCTTTCGCCACCCGCGCCATCGCCTCGACCGCTTCGGGGAAGACGTTGTTCTGGAAATAGCCGCCGGCGATCGCGATCCGCAGGCCCGAAATACCCTGCGCCAGCAGCGGCATCACCGGTTCGACCGGCCGCGTCGTACAGGCGGCATCGTCGGTGTCCGGCCCCTGCATCGCGTCATAGGCCAGCGCGAGGTCGCCGGTAGAGCGCGCGAACGGGCCGAGATGATCGAAGCTCGCCACGAACGGAAACGAGCGCGCGCGCGACAGCCGGCCATAGGTCGGCTTCAAACCAAAAATGCCGCAGAACGAGGACGGCACCCGGATCGAGCCGTTGGTGTCGGAGCCGAGCGCGATCGGCACCAGTGCGCCACCGACGGCGCTGCCGGAGCCGCCGGAAGAGCCGCCGCTCATGCGCGTCGGATCGTGCGGATTGCGCGACGGGCCGTCATGAATGTTTTCGCCGGTGAAGTCATAGGCGTATTCGCCCATGTTGAGCGCGCCGACCAGCACCGCGCCCTGCGCTTCCAGCCGCTCGATCAGCGTCGCGTCACGCGACGACGGCGCAAGATCGCGGTTGATCTTCGATCCGGCGCGGGTGGCAAGACCCTTGACGTCGAACAGGTTCTTCACCGCGAACGGCACGCCGGCGAGCGGGCCGACTTTTTGCCCGGCAGCAATCGTGGCATCGACGGCGCGCGCCCTGGCGCGGGCACGATCGGCGGTGACGTCGGTGAAGGAATTCAGCACGGAATCATGCTTCGCGATCCGCGCCAACGCGGCTTCGGTCACCTCAAGCGCGGAAATTTCGCGAGCGGCCACCGCTTGCGCAATGGCCTCGGCGGTCATCCCGTCGGTGTTCACGGTCATGGTGCGGTCAGGCTGTATAGACACTGGCCGGCTCGGTTTCATCGGGCAACGGGAATTCGTCGACCAGCCGCGCCAGCCTCAGCGATACTTCGAGATTGGCCCGCACGGCGGGACGCCAGGCGTCCTCGACCGGCAAAGCCAGCGCGTTTGAAACGGCGTCGATGTAGACGTCCAGGTGGTCAGCAGCCATTTCACTCCCATCTCTCTTGTCGCGACATGACCGGCTTTGATGAGCCGATCATGCCCTAGTGTACCGGCAACGGCGGATGCGGAATCGCCGTCAGCAGTTCCCTGGTGTAGGCGTCTTGCGGATTGCCCAGAACCTGTTCGGACGAACCTTGCTCGACGATCCGTCCCCACCGCATCACGATGACACGATCGCACAACAAACGTACCACATTCAAATCGTGCGACACGAACAAATAGCTCATGCCCATCGAGGCCTTGAGGTCCTGCAGCAGATTGAGCACCACGGCCTGCACGGAAACGTCGAGCGCCGCCGTCGGTTCGTCGAGGATCACGAGTTTGGGATGCAGCGCAATGGCGCGTGCGATGCCGACGCGGGCCTTCTGGCCGCCGGACAATTGATGCGGAAAGCGATCCAGCAGATTGACCGGCAGGCCGACCAGGCCGGCGAGTTCCTCGCAGCGGGCGCGCAACGCGTCGCCGCCCTTGATGTCGCCCATCTGCATGATCGGATCGGCGATGGCGCGGGCCGCGGTAAAGCGTGGATTGAGGCTGTCGGTCGGATCCTGGAACACCATCTGGATGCTCTTGCGCAGCGGTGTCCGGGCAAAATTATTCGGCAGCATGCCGCCGATCTCATCGCCGTCGAACAGGATGCGGCCCGAGGTCTGGTCCAACAGCCGCATCACCATCATCGAGGTCGTGGATTTGCCGCAGCCGGATTCGCCGACCAGGCCGACGCTCTCGCCATGGCCGACGGAAAAGCTGATGCCGTCGACGGCGCGGAACACTTCGGCCTCCACCGGCGGCTTGCGGCCGAACAGTTTGCCGAGCGTGGCGGTGGCGCCCTGCCGCGGATATTCCTTCACCAGCTTCTCGACCAGCAGCAGCGGTTTGGCGTCGGCGGCCGGCGTCGATGCCGGTGGCGGCGCCGGCAGCGCGGCGGCTTCTTCCTCGGGCAGCAGATCGCGCAGGGAGACGCCGAGCCGCGGCGTCGCGCGCATCAGCTTCTTGGTGTAGGCGTGTTCGGGATTGGCGAAGATATCGGATGATTTCGCGGTCTCGACCACGCGACCCTTCTCCATGACGATGACCCGGTCGCAATAGGCGGCGGCGAGACCGAGGTCATGCGTGATGAGAATGGTCGACATATTCCGCCGCTTGGTCAGCTCGACAATCAAGTCCATCACCGCCTTCTGCGTGGTGACGTCGAGGCCGGTGGTGGGCTCGTCCGCAATCAGGAGCTGCGGATTGCAGGCCAGCGCCAGCGCGATCACGACGCGCTGGCACATGCCGCCGGAGAGTTCGAACGGATAGGCGTGATAGCGCTCGCGCGGGCGGGCGATCTTGACCTGCTCCAGCGCCTCGATCGCCTTCTCGCCGCGATCGGTGACCTGGGACTGCTGTACGTGCTGGCGCAGCACGTCCTCGATCTGGTCACCGACTTTACGGATCGGATTGAGCGCCGCGCGCGGATTCTGGAAGATCATCGAGATTTCACGGCCGCGCAGGTCGCGCATCTGCTCTTCGGTCGCAGTCTTGACGTCGATGCCGGAGAATACCACCGAGCCCTCGGCGATCTTGCCGGCGCGGTCGAGAATCCGCATCACAGCATAGGATGTCACCGACTTGCCGGAACCGGATTCGCCGACGATGCCGAGCGTCTCGCCCTTGGCAACGGTGATGTTGACGTGCTGCACGGCCTTGACGATGCCGCGCCGGGTGGCGAATTCGACCGTGAGATCGTTGACGTCGAGCAGTGGCTGCGCGGTCATGAGGATATCCTCCGCGAATTCCGATCCCGATCCACGCGTACGGGAGCAGGCTTGAGCGACGGCACGATCAGCGCATGGAGCATGCGGAGGATGGCGCGGATGCTGTTCATGTCACGTCCTCCGCTGCGGATCGACGATGTCGCGCAGACCGTCGCCGAGCAGGTTGAAGCAAAACACCGCGATCATCAGCGCCAGGCCCGGGAATAGCGCGATCCACCATTCGCCCGACACCATGAAGCCAGCGCCCTCCGCGACCATGATGCCCCACTCCGCGGTCGGTGGCCGCACGCCGAGGCCGATAAAGGAAAGACCGGCGGCGTTCAAAATCGCGTAGCCCATGGTCAGCGACATCTGCACGATCATGATCGGCATGATGTTGGGTAGGATATGCACCAGCAGGATCCGAAACTCGCCGTTGCCCGACAGCCGCGCGGCCTGCACGAAGCCGGCATTGCGACGCACATTGGCTTCGGCGCGGGCGACGCGGGCATAGAGCGGAAAGTTGACGATCGCGGTGGCGATGATGATGTTCTGCACGGTATTGCCTAGCGCTGCGACGATGCCCATCGCCAGCACGAACAGTGGAAACGCCATGATGGTGTCGGCGATACGGCCGACGATGCGGTCGGTCCAGCCGCCGAAATAGCCGGCGGCGATGCCGGCAAGGCCGCCCATCAAAAACACCAGCACCACGGACGCGACAGCGATGAAAGTATCGAGCCGGGTGGCGACGATGACGCGGCTGAAGATATCGCGTCCCAACTGATCGGTGCCGAACCAGTGCGCCGCCGAAGGCGGTTTCAGCGCAGCCACGGTATCGCTGGCGAGCGGATCGTAGGGCACCACATAGGGGCCGAAGATCGCCGCAAACAGGATCACGACCAGCAGGCCAAAGGCAAAGCCGGTGACCTTGTTTTCGCCGAGCACATAGCGGGTGTGTTCGAAGATCGCCAGAAATCCCGACGTGCGTGCGGGACCGGCGGGTTCAACGGCAGGCGCAACGGTGCTCATGCTTACCCCTTACCCTTCGAGACGAACTCTGGGATCGATGACGCCATAGAGAATGTCGATGATCAGATTCAGCAGCACGTACATGACCGCCATGGTCAGCACGAAACCCTGCACCGGTGCGAAGTCCGACGAGATCAGCGCTTCGACCGCGTAGGAGCCGATGCCGGGCCAGGCGAACACCTTTTCCACCAGCACGTTGGCACCGAGCAGGAACGAGAACACCATGCTGAGCGTGGTGATGACAGGCAGCATCGCATTGCGGAACGCGTAGGTGACGATCACGGTGGCCGGCGACAGTCCGCTGGCGCGCGCGGTGCGGACGAAGTCGGAGGCCAGCACCGCCAGCATCGAGGCCCGCGTCATGCGCGCGATCGGCGCCAGCGAGAAGATCGCCAGCGTCATCGCCGGCAGGATCAGCTGACTGAGCGCGGAGCGGAAGGTCTCGAAATCGCGCGCGATCAGGGCGTCGATCAGATAGAAGCCGGTGACGGCGTTCGGCGCGCTGTAGAACACGTCGAGCCGCCCGAGTGGCGCCGGCGACCATCCAAGCCTGAAATAGAACACATAGACCAGCACCAAACCCGTAAAGAACACCGGCAGCGAAACGCCGGCCGTGGTCGTGATTCGACAGAGGTGGTCGATCCACGACCCCGGCCGGTTGGCGGCAAGCACGCCGAGCGGGATCGCGATCACGATGGAAACGATGAGGCCAAGCAGCGTCAGCTCGGCCGACGCCGGCAGGCGATTCTTGATTTCGGTCGCGACCGGCTGGCCCGTGGTCAGCGAGTTGCCGAAATCGCCATGCGCGAGATCGTTGGTGTAGCGGAAGAACTGCTCGATCAGCGGCTTGTCAAGGCCGAGCTTCTTGCGGATCTGCTCGACCGCTTCCTTGCCCGCCGCCGGACCCGCGAAATATGCCGCGGGATCGCCGGGCAGCGCGCGCGTCAGCAGGAAGGTCACGATCACGACCCCGATCAGCGACGGGATCGCAAACAGCAGCCGCTTGCCGATCATGGTCAGCATGGCACAGGCCCCGCAATTTTCGTTTTGAGCTTTGACACGCACTCCGCTCGGCTCCCTCCCCCCTTGCGGGGGAGGGTTGGGGAGAGGGGTAAGCCACACACACCGGACTCGCGGCCACCCCCCTCCCTAACCCTCCCCTGCAAGGGGGGAGGGAATGAGAGAGTGAGTGTGTCGCGAGCACGCATCACGGCGTTACCCCTTCACCAGCGCGCGGTAATCGAGACGGCGGTGGAACCAGTATTGATAGCCCGAGATGTTCTTCTGCATCGCGACGTTGACGAAGGGCTGATACAGCGGAATCCGCGGGATGTCGGTGAAGGCGAGATCGACCATGCCCTTGACGTCGGTGTCGTAGGTCGCCTTGTCGCCGGCCGCGGCCGCAACGCGGGCGCCGTCGATGAACTTGTCCATCTCGGGCGACTTGTAGCTCATGGTGTTGAAGACGGAATTGTTGCCGTGATAGCACCAGTAGAAGAAGTATTCGGGGTAATCGAGCCAGCCCGAGAACACGTTGGTGTAGAGCGGCATTTCCTTCTTGTTCAGTTCGGTGCGCCAGTTGGCGCCGGGCACCTTGTTGATCGTGGTCTTGATGCCGATCTGGGCAAGGCTCTCCTGCACCAGCACGCACAGCGGCTCGTTGATTCCCGCGAAGTTGAGGTCGAATGAAATCGTGGTCTCGAAACCGTCGGGATAGCCGGCCTCGGTGAGCAACGCCTTTGCCTTGGCCATGTCGGTGAAATATTTGGTTGGCTGCGGCCACGCCACTTCGGTGGCCTTGCCGGCTGATGCACCGAACATCGGATTGGCGAGGCCGAACAGCACCACATCCATGATCTTCTGGTACGGCACCGCATAGGCCATCGCCTCGCGCACCTTCGGATTGTTGAACGGCGGCTTGGTGACGTTCATCCCGAGGTACTGGATGCCGTTGGAGAACGGCAGCGACACGATGTTGAGCTTGCCGGCCGCCTTCAGTTCCTGAAAATCCTTGTTCGGCAGTTCATAGGAGATGTCGGCGTCGCCGCGCTCCAACAGCGCGCGGCGGTTGCCGGCCTGCGGCACCATGCGCCAGATCACGCGCTTGATCTTCGGCAAGGGACCACCGACCCACTCGTCGTTGCGCTCCATGATGACTTCGGTGCCCGCGGTCCACTTCGTCACCTTGTAGGCGCCGGAGCCCGCGGTCTGCTGTTTGGTAAATTCGAGACCCCACGGATCTTTCTCGGAAGCGTTCTTCTTCACCAGTTCGGAATTGACGATGCAGGGCACGATCACGGCGAGATCGGGGATCGTCAGCTTGTCTTTCTTGGCGAAGTCCACCCGCACCGTGTTGTCGTCGACGACGACGAACTGTTCGGGCTTGGTCAGCGAGCCCGCGCTCATCTGGAAGGTTGGAAAGCCGCCGACGCTGACCGCGCGATCCAGCGACCATTTGGCGTCCTTGGCCGTCACCGGCGTGCCGTCGTGGAATTTCGCATTCTTCTTCAGCTTGAAGGTCACCGACATGTCGCCGATGTTCATGTCCTCGGCGAGTTCGGGCTTGAACTTGTCGCGGTCGTAATACGGAACGCCGCCGGGACCTTCCTTCATTTCGTGGCTGATCAGGCGGTCGTAGCAATTCCACGAAACTTCATAGCCGGGCACGTTGGTGCCGACGCCGTGGATGTCGAGATTGTTGGGACCGCCTTCCGAGACGATCAAAAGCGTCTCCGACCGGGCGTCGGCCTTGGCCGCCGACCAGATCGCCGGCGCCGGCGTGAGCGCGCCGGCAGCAGCCAATCCGGACACGGATTTGAGGAAATCGCGACGCTTCATGGGATGCTCCAACGCCTGAGGGACAACGGCATTGGAGCTGGAATCGCAAGGTTCGTGCCAAACCTTAAAGGAACCCTAATATGCTGTTAAGATACTGATATTTAAACGTGATATCTGGATCTAGCCGATCCGGCACACGTCATCGCATCTGTCACATTGCATACAAAGAGGATATTTTGCTCAAAAAATAATCAGTAAATTCCAAGGCTCATTTCTTGAGCGGCGCGCCTCGCATCAACACCCGAGGATGCACGAGGCCAGCCAATCGGAGCCGAAGCAAACGCAAGGCTGCTATTGGCAATAGTCCTCATCGTTGATGCGCAGGCAGCGCGGCGCGGCAATCTGCTTTTGCCGGCCGCAACCTTCCTTGGCATCGATCTTCTTCAAGGCTCGCAGCGCGGCCATGGTCGGGCGATACCAGAGATAGCGCTCGTCGGTGAGTTGCGAAGCACGGCGCAGGCCCTGAATGGTCGTCGTCTCGAATGCGCCGCTACGCTCGCCCGTCATGCAATCGAGCCGCAGCAACTGATCCTGGATCGCCTGCACGAGTTCGCGGCCCTCATAGGCCGGCCCGGCACTGTCGAGCACGGTCACCTCGCGCAACCGCGACGCCGCCGCGCGCGCTTCTTCCGCTTCCGGCGTATCGGGAAACAGCGAAGCCACCAGATCGTACGCTTCGGGCGTCTGCGTCTGTTTCGCCCGCGCCAGCACCGGTGCGGCCGCCGAGGCGGTCGCAGCGAGCACGGCATTCGCGGGTGGCTGCCGGAGATTTGCCGCGATCGGTCGGGCCTCGGCGGCCTCGCGGCTGTCCGGAAACCGCTCGATCAACAGCTGATAGAGCGCCGGATTGCCGGTTTCCTTCGCCGCCGCGAACAGTTGCTCGGCCGGCGTCGGCACCGGCGGCGGCGGAACGAAGTAGAAATCGAGTTCGACCGAGGTGGATTCCCAAGGGATCTGCTGCTCGCCGGTCGCCAGCCTGACCTGGCGGCGAACGCTCTTGAAAACGTCTTCCAGCTTTTCACCTGGCGTTGTGAGCGCCTCCGCCAGCGCCCGCGTGTAGGGGCTGTGCCCATCTTCGCCGTCAAACGCGATTTTGCCCGAACCGGTCGAGGACGCAATGAACACGCCGTAGACCGCGCCCATCGGCACCAGACCCTGCGTCGCGGCCGGCGCCACGCCGGGCGGAAACGGATTATCGCGGCAGGCATCGACGATCAGGATGTTGAGTGCGTTGCCGGCGCCCGACAGCCGGTCGGCGACGCGCTTGACGCTGAGCGATTGCGCCGCGACGTCCGCGCGCTTTTTGATGTCGGCGCTGACAGGCACCAGGTAGTTGACGGAGTCGTTTTCCAGTCCATGGCCGGCATAATAGAGCAGCGACACCGTCCCCGGCCCCCGCGCTTTGATCTTGCGGGCAAAATCCTCGACATCCGACGTCATGCCCTTGAGGTCGCGATCGCCGACCTCGGTAACGTCAAACCCGAGCTGGCGTAATTTCTCGGCCACCAGGCGCGCGTCCCGGCCCGGATTACTGAGCTTTCCGAGCTTGATGTAGTTGGCGTTGCCGATGACCAGCGCCAGACGCGGCGCGGATGCCGGCACAGTCTTGCGCGCTTCACCGGCGGCTGAAGATGGCGAGCCCGGCAAGATCGCCGACATCGCCAGTCCGGCGATCAGCAACAGCGATTTCACCCCACCCCCTCGCATCCGTGCCGTCCATCACATCGGAATCGTGGACGCGACGTTACGCGAAGCCATGTCGGCTGTCATTCTCTCAACTGCTTTCATCGTCGGCATGAACAAATCGCCTGTCATTAAATTGACCGCCAATCGCTTGTATGATTGGATTTTGAAATTGCTTCAGCGATTGCGACTGCCCCCTCACGCCCCGCAGATTTGTGCGATGCCCTATCAGAATTGGCCTGTCGAGCCTGGGAAGCGCTGGCTGCCCTTCGTTGCGGCTGCGGCGCTGCTGATCGGCCTGTCCATGCCGACGGCAGCCGGCGTGCTGAGCGGCCGTGAATTCCAGAATCTTTTGGCCGGCGGGCCCGAGGGCACCACCATCGTGTTTCAGGGCGGCACCGACAAGATCTTCTATTCGCCGAACCTGAAGAACAGGCTGCGGCTGAGCCGGGAGCTCGGGCCGGAATTCCTCAAGCAAAAGATCCTGCAGAACACCGTCACCGAGGGCGTGTTCATCGGCGCCACCATCACAGGCGGGAAGTGGCGCACCATCAGCGGCATCGCCGGCATTGCTGCCGACACCGAAAGCGGTCACGGCGTGCTGACCCTGCTGCAGACCTTTCCGGAAGACACCAACGTCAAGGCATTTCAAAAACGCGACCGGCTCTATGCCGTCGTCATCGTCGAGGACACACCTACGGGCGTCGTGTGCCGCAGGTCACAGTGGGAGAGACTGTTCGGGCTTAAAGGTGTGCCGCGGATGACGACGGTGCCGTGCGAATTCACGGTCGGCAACAGCGTGACACCGGCAGGGGCACAGTAAGCGGATCAGGCCTGCCTGAAGCTGCGGACTAAGGGGGACTGGGCGATGCAATCACTGACGATTGGAATCGGAAACTACCGTGGAAGGCTCGCGGGATTCTGGGTCCGCGGCTTCATCCTGGCGGCTTTGATCGCCTTCGGCGCATTGCTGGCCGACCGGCCCGCCACGGCGGGGTCGTGCGGCGCCATGACCGGCAAGGCCTTGTACGACTGCCTCGCCACTTCACTCGACCATGTGAGCGACCGAGTCTCGCGCTCCAGAGGAGATCCGGAGGCCCCGGTGGCGGCGCGGGCGCTGCAGACCGCCGCCTCGCAATTGCGGTCCGCGACCAGCAAGGCTCAGGCTCTCTCGGCAATCACGCTAGCCCGGTCGGCGATATCGGGGGTCATTCAGCAGGCCAAGGCGGGCGGCAGGGACAGCCAGGGATACGGCGCCATCATCGGCGCGCTCTCGCGGATGGCAACGCTGATTCAGCAGAAGGGATAGCGGAAGGCGTTCGCGGGGCCAGCCTGCGTCAACGATCCGGGTTGGCTCGCTCGAACTGGCGCAGCAAGCGGTTGCCACGCTCGGCGGCGTAATCGAGCGCGGCCTGGGCCGTTCGTTTGCCGCTAAAGGCCTGTTCGAGCTCTTCGTCGATGACGTCGCGGATCAGGACGAACGAGCCCAGCCGGATTCCCTTCGAATTGTCGGTCGGCGGCTTCAATGTCATCTGCTCGATCGAGATCGACGCCCCCGGATTGCGGTCGTAGAACCCCTGCGCGCGGGTGAGGTCGAAGGCCGCACGGGTGATCGGCAGATAGCCGGTGTTCTGGTGCCAGGCGGCCTGGATCTCCGGCCTCGAAAGATAGGCAAAGAATTTTGCCACCCCGGCGTATTCGGCGCGCGGCCGGTCGCGCAACACCCACAACGTGGCGCCGCCGATGATGGTGTTTTGCGGGGCGCCCTGCACGTCGGGCCAGTACGGCACCATGCCGTAGCCGACCTCGAATTTCGAATTGGCCTTGATATCGGCACGGGTCGCCGACGAGCCGATGAAGATTCCGCATTCGCCCTTCTGAAAGCGCGGTTCGGCCGATTGCCCGCGGCCGCTATAATCAAACACCTTCGTGATCTGCCATTCCGCCAGTTGCGCGATGTGACGCACCACCAGCGGATTATTGAAGACCAATTCGGCATCAAGGCCGCCGAAGCCATTGGCCCGGGTAGCCAGAGGCAGATTGTGGAATGCCGAAAAATTCTCGACATTGATCCAGGACGGCCAGGATGTGGTGAGGCCACAGACCGCACCCGCCGCGCGCAGCCGCTTCGCGACCGTGCCGACCTCGGGCCAGGTCTTCGGCGTCGCTTCCGGATCGAGGCCCGCGGCGCGGAACAGATCCTTGTTGTAGTAAAGGATCGGCGTCGAGACATTGAACGGAAACGACAGCATGTTGCCGGCAACGTCGGAATAGTAGCTGGTGACGGCCGGCAGATAGGCGCCGGGAGAGAACGGCTCCGACTGGTCGCGCATCAGTTCGAACACGGGATAGATCGCCCCCTTCGCCGCCATCATGGTCGCGGTCGCGATCTCGTTGACCTGAACGATGGCGGGCTGGCTGCGCGAACGAAAGGCGAAGATCGAGGCCGTCACTGTTTCGGTGTAGCTGCCCTTGTACGACGGCACGATCCGGTAATCGGATTGCGAGGCGTTGAAATCGGCCGCGAGCTTTTCGAGCTGCTTGCCGAGTTCGCCCGACATGGCGTGCCACCACGCGATCTCGGTGGCGGCTTGCGCGGGCGACACCAGCGCGATGGCCGCGAGCGCCGTGAGCTGCAGGAATCTCAAGGCCAGTTTCACTGATGAACCACTCTGCTTCGCCGCTGCCGACGATGAATCTTGGTTGAGCCGCCCTCTTAAATCGCCGGGACGGCGGTTTCAATGCGACTTTCAATCCACCCTTCGGTCTATCCGGCGCTGTCGCAGCGCACAATCCAGGATTGCAGCCGGCCGGCACCCCTCTAGCCAACACCCCTTGATAGCCAACTCTTGGAAAGTTCTGCTAAAAAGCACTGAACCTTTTCGTTCCGCCGCAGACTCTATCAACAAGGGGAATTTGTTGCCAGTGTACCGCCGCGCCGACCTTTCGCGGACCATCAAACTCGTTGTCGCGCTGTGTCTGACAGCCGTCTCAACGGGCGTTTTTGCGCGCGAATTTCGCGCCGCCGATACCCAGAACGAGGATTATCCGACCGTCCAGGCGCTGGGCTACATGGGCAGCCTGGTCTCGGAACGCAGCGGCGGCCGCCACCAGATCAAGGTGTTCCATTCCCGCCAGCTCGGCGAGGAGAAGGAAACCCTCGAACAAACGCGAGTGGGCGCGATCGATCTCAACCGGACCAACGTCGCCTTGATCGGCACGATGGTGCCGTCGATGAACGTGCTGGCGATGCCGTTTTTGTTTCGCTCGATCGAGCATCTGCAGAAAGTGCTGGATGGCCCGATCGGCAGCGAGCTGCTGAACAGCTTTGAGCCCTACGGATTCGTAGGCCTGGCGTTTTACGATTCCGGCGCGCGCTCGATCTACAACAGCGTCCGGCCGATCCGCTCGATCGATGACCTCAAGGGAATGCGGCTGCGGGTGCAGCAGTCCGAGCAGATGTCCGCGACGATCCGCGCGCTCGGCGCCGAGCCGGTCGAACTGCCGTATGGACAGGTGCTGACCGGGCTCTCCACCAAGCTGATCGACGGCGCCGAAAACAACTGGCCCTCCTTCGTCACCACCGATCACTACAAATTCGCCGGTTTCTATACGCTGACCGAACACACGATGAGCCCCGAAGTGCTGGTGATGTCGCAAAAGGCATGGTCGAGCCTGACGCCTCAGGACCAGAAGATATTCCGGGAAGCGGCGCTGCGATCGAGCCGCTTCATGCGCGAGAAATGGCGCGATCTCGAGGAGCACTCGCGCAAGCAGGCGGAAGACGCCGGCGTCAGGATCATTACCGATATCGACCGCAAGCCGTTCGAGGCGGCGATGGCCGGAATCTACGCCAAGGCACAGCGCGACCCCGCGATGGCCGGATTGATCGAACGCATTCGCAAGGTGGAGTGAGTTGGCCGAGACGCCGCAACAGAACGGAGCAGTGGAACGGCCGGCGGGCTTCGCCGCGCGCGGCCGTTTCCGCATCGTTCAGGTACTGCGGGCGGTGCCGATCCGCTGGCGCATCCTGTCGATCGCGGGGTTGAACTCCGCGGTCGTCGTGGTGCTGGCCGCGCTGATCTGGAACGGCGCGACCGTGCTGGGATCGGCCTGGGAGGACGTCCGCCAGGTGCGCGAATCCGACAAGATCCTGGCGCTGCTGGAAAGCGAAACCAGCCGCCTGCAGAACCTGATCCATCGCTACATCAACCAGCCGAGCCCGGAACTGTTCGCCGAAATCCTGCTGCTGCGCGAGGCCGTGCTGGGCACGCTCACCACGCGCGCCTCGACCGACCCGATGCTATCAGGATCGGTCGAGCGGCTGGAGCACGTCACCGACCGCTTCCTCAACGGCTTCGGCGAATTGCGCGGGGTGCAGGCGACCATCACCAAGACCTACGAACAGCAGGTGCTGGGGCCGGCCAAGGAGATGGCCGGGCTCTATTCCATCATCGAGGGCGCCACCGGCCACCGCGATGCGCTGATCTGGCCATCACTCGGCAAATCCCGCGAGGCGTTCACGGCAATGCTGGTCGCCGCCAACTCCTATTATCTGTCGCTCGCCTCGGCCTCCGCCGAAGAGGCCCGCCGCAATACCGAGACGATCGAAAAAACCATCCCTGTGATGACCGACCTCGCCGACAACGACCTGCAGCGGATGGCGCTGACGCGGCTGAACGCGCGGACGCTGGCGCTGCGCGAGGGCTTTGCCAAGCTGACCGAGCAGCTCGCCAACCGCACCGAACTGTTGCGCAACACCATCGACGCCAGCCAGGCCGATGCGATCGGCGCCATCGATGAACTCTCGATCAAGATGCGCGCGCGCGAGCAGAAGGCGCAGGAGACCTTCGACCGGACGTTGTCGGCGATTTCGCGCCGGGTGCTGTCGATCGCGGTGATCTTCCTCGGCATCATCCTGTCCGCCGGCGTCCTGATCGCGTTGTCGATCCGCCTGCCGTTGCAGCAGATCATGGCGGCGATGCGCGCGATCACGTCGGGCGACTACGATCGCGCCGTGCAGGGTACGACCGCCAAGGACGAGGTCGGCGCGATGGCGCGCGCGGTCGAGGTGTTCCGCGAGAACGCCATCGCCAAGCGCGCGACCGAGGACGAACTGCGGGCCTCCAAAGAGAAAGCCGAGGGCGCGCTGCTCGAACTCAACACCGCGCAGCAGAACCTGATCGATGCCGAACGGCTGGCGGCGCTCGGCGGCCTGGTCGCCGGCGTCGCCCATGAAGTCAACAACCCGATCGGCATCAGCCTGACGGTTGCTTCCAGTTTTGCGCGGCGCGTCGAAATGTTCGACCAGGAGCTGCGCACCGAGCCGTTGCGGCGCTCCAAGCTCGACGAGTTCGTCAAGACCTCGCGCGACGCCGCCGGGCAACTGGTGGCGAACCTGCATCGCGCCGGCGAGCTGATCCAGTCGTTCAAGCAGGTCGCCGTCGACCGCTCGCATGCCGAGCGCCGGCAGTTCTCGCTCGGCGAAGCCACCGACCAGATCGTCGCCAGCCTGCGGCCGGTGCTGAAGAAGGCCGCGATCGCGCTGTCTGTGGACGTGCCGGAGGGCCTGATGATCGACGGCTATCCCGGCTCCTACGGCCAGATATTAACCAATCTTTTCCTCAACGCCGCCAATCATGCCTTCGCCGACGGCCGTTCCGGCGCGATCACGATCACGGCGCGGGGGCGCGGCTCTGACGATGTCGAGATCATTTTCGCCGACAACGGGGCCGGAATGACGCCGGACGTGCAGCGCCAGGCGTTCGACCCGTTCTTTACCACGCGCCGCAACGAAGGCGGCACCGGACTGGGCTTGCATATCGTCTATAATCTTGTCACTCAACAGCTCGGCGGCCGGATGATGCTGGAGTCAAGACTGGGACAAGGCACCACATTCCGCATTATCATGCCCAAAGTCGCCAAGGGCAGCCCCACACCAACAGACGCAGCAGCCGACGGAACTCCTCAATGGCCGAACAGGACGATGTCCTCCACCTGATCGACGATTCCGGAACGGTTCCGGAGGATTCGTCCGTACGCAAATGGAAGATCGCCGTCATCGACGACGATGCCGCGGTGCATGAAGGCACCCGCTTTGCGCTGAGCGACTACAATCTGCACGGCGCGACGCTGGAAATCCTCTCGGCCTATTCCGCGGCCGAAGGCCGCACCCTGATGCGCGACAACCCCGACATCGCGGCGGTGCTGCTCGACGTCATCATGGAAACCGACGTCGCCGGTCTCGAACTGGTCGAATACATTCGCAGCGAACTCAAGAACGAGACCGTCCGCATCATCCTGCGCACCGGCCAGCCCGGCCAGGCGCCGGAGCGCCGCGTCATCGTCCAGTACGACATCAACGACTACAAGGCCAAAACCGAACTGACGGCCGACAAGCTGTTCACCTCGCTGACCGCGGCGCTGCGCAGCTACCAGCAGCTCGAGCGCATGGTGCAGACCCGACGTGGGCTGGAAATCATCATCGACGCCGCCTCCACCTTGTACGACTTCAAGTCGATGCAGCGCCTCGCCGAGGGCGTGCTGACGCAGCTCGCCTCGCTGCTCAATGTCGATTGCGCCGGCATCCTGGTGCTGCGCGACGACGGCAACGCCGACAGCGATTTCTCGGTGCTGGCGGGCTCCGGCTGCTACAGCCGCTTCATCGGCACCACCAGCTCGAAAGCGCTCGATCCGGATTTGCGGCAGATGGTGGAAGCCGCCTTCCAGCGCCGCAAGAACGAATTCGCCGACCACCGCAGCGTGCTCTATCTGCGCACCGGCAGCGGGCGCGAAGTCGTGGTACTGCTGCAGGCCGAGCGGCCGCTCTCCGACACCGACCGTTCGCTGGTCGAAATCTTCTCAAGCCGGCTCTCGATCGCGTTCGACAACGTCATCCTTTATCGGCAACTGCACGAGGCCAATACCCAGCTCGAGGACCGCGTCGCGCAACGCACCCGCGCGCTGATGCAGGCCAACCGCCGGCTCTCGGCGCAGTGGCTGCGGCTGCAGCGTGCCAACGGCTTCAAGAACGAAATTCTCGGCACCGTCGCGCACGACCTGAAGAACCCGCTGGGCGTGATCCTCGGCCGCACCGAAATGCTCACCGAGCTGATCGGCGCCGGCTCGCCCAAGGAAAACGTCACCGCGCAGGTCGAGCATATCCGCGACGCCACCAAGCGCCTGACCTCGATGGTCGATCATCTGATTTCGGATGCGATGGCGGATGCCTTCGACATCACCATCCGCCGCGAGCCGGTCGATGTCGCAGCCCTGGTCGCCGAGGTCGTCGACGCCAACCTGCCGTCGGCGGTCAACAAGCAGCAGACGCTCAGCGTGTCGGCGCCGCCGAATTTCGTCACCATGTGCGACGCCGACCGGATCCGCGAGGCGATCGACAACCTCGTCAGCAACGCCATCAAATATTCGCAGATCGGCGGCAAGATCGCCGTCGCCGTCACCCATGAGGGTCACGACACCGTCATTCGCATCGCCGATCAGGGCGCGGGCCTGTCGCCGGAGGACCTCGGCCGGCTGTTCGGCCGCTTCCAGCGGCTGTCGGCCAAGCCGACCGCCGGCGAAAGTTCGACCGGCCTCGGTCTATCGATCGTCAAGCGCATCATCGACATGCATGGCGGCCATGTGACCGCGGAAAGCGCCGGGCCCGGACAGGGCTCGACGTTTACGGTTACACTGCCCGCAACAGAGACGACATGACCCAGAGCCAACACATCATCATCGTCGACGACGAGGCCCCGGCCCGCGAAATGGTCGGCGATTACCTCAAGATGCACGGCTTTTCCGTGACGCTGTGCGACGGCGGCAAGAGCCTGCGCGGCGTGATCGAGACCAACCTGCCCGACCTCGTGGTGCTCGACCTCAACATGCCCGAGGAAGACGGGCTGTCGATCATCCGCGACCTCAAGAGCCGCATCAACGTTCCCGTCATCATGCTGACGGCGACCGCAAGCCCGATCGACCGCGTCGTCGGCCTCGAACTCGGCGCCGACGATTACATCGCAAAGCCCTGCGAACTGCGCGAACTGATGGCACGGATCCGCTCAGTGCTGCGCCGGACCGCGCCGGCCAAGGCCGCGGCGCCCGAAGCGGCCGCGAAGGCGGAGAAGGAGCAACTGGTGCGGTTCGGCACCAAATGGCTCGACCTCGAAGCCCAGGCGCTGCGCGACGACGAAGGCAACGAGCATCCGCTGACGGCTTCCGAATTCGGCCTGCTGAAGGTGTTCGCAGCCAACCCCAAACGGGTGCTGTCGCGCGAGCGGCTTTTGGAACTGGCCAATGCGCGCGACGCCGAGGCCTTCGACCGCGCCGTCGATCTCCGGATCATGCGGATCCGGCGCAAGATCGAAATCGACCCGACCAAGCCCGCCGTGATCCGCACCATCCGCGGCGGCGGCTACCTGTTCTCGCCGACCGGCGACAAGGGTTGAGTCACAACCCCAGTGTCGTCCCGGCGAGTTTTGTTCCCCACCTTGCAGTCAATCAGCGGCCGTCCCTTCCAATTTTCCGCATATTGAAATTACTGGCATTTCGTCCCCGAATGTTTCGTCGTGGGCCCCGCGACGAAACAATTCTCCCCGGCACGAAACCATTTTTCCCTTTTGGTGCAGACGTCCCGAAACGTTGACTATCTATCAATCCTCCCAACGAACCGCCGCCAAGCGGCGAATTGGGAGCCTGTCATGCCGAACGTCATCGCCATCAACGCTGCAGCCCGCAAGTCGATCGTCGCGGCCCGCGCGACTTCTGATGAGATGCTGCTGGAGAGTATTGCCGAAGGCGGCCGTACCGCGATGCATGTGCTTTACTCCCGTCATAACGTCCGGGTTTACCGCTTCGTGCTGCGGATGGTGCGCGACACCACGCTGGCCGAAGACCTGGTCAGCCAGGTGTTCCTCGACGTCTGGCGGACCGCCAGCCAGTTCGAAGGCCGCTCCCAGGTTTCGACCTGGCTGTTGTCGATCGCCCGCTTCAAGGCGCTGACTGCACTGCGCCAGCGCAAGCATGAGGATATCGACCAGGACGACGTGCTCGAGATCGCCGATGGCGCCGACACGCCGGAAGCGTCGCTCGACCGCAGCAACACCAGCGCGATCCTGCGCGCCTGTGTCGCCAAGCTGTCACCGGCCCACCGCGAGATCATCAACCTCGTCTACTATCACGAGAAGTCGGTCGAAGAGGCCGGCGCGATCATCGGCATCCCGCAGAGCACGGTGAAGACCCGGATGTTCTACGCCCGCAAGCAATTGGCCGACTTGCTTAAGGGCGCCGGCGTCGACAGCCTCGCTGCATAAAATACAGCAATTTCAATCGATTAATTGGGTATCGGGAGCGGAGAACGGGCAGGTTTCGACGGACAAAGATTAATTCCGACGAAACAAATGAAACAATCGACGACATCAGGCGGAAAAACTCAGCCCCTATACCCTTAACTCAACAACGCAACACCAACGCCGAACAGGAGAGCGAACATGCTGAAGCCGTCCTTCCGCCTCTTCATTATCCCGCTCGGCGCCGTCTGCACCCTCGCCTCGCTGTCTGCCCAGAACGTCTCGCCCCGCGCCCAGCGCGATGCCGGCGTCACCGTGGTCCATGAGCAGGTGATCGACTGCAGCACCAAGAGCCCCCAGGAGGTCTGCGTGATCTCCGCCGACAGCGGAACCAACCTCCGCTGAGACCGTTTCTACTCTGAAATTCTGACTGACCGATCTTCAACCTCCCAAGTTACCTCCAACGACCCGGCCGGGATGCCCCCCAGCCGGGTCGCTTTGCGTTTGGGGACAACAACCGAATAAGCCACAACGAATGATCCTTGAATCGCTGCGAGCTTGAGGCCTGATCCAGCAACTCCGGCTTGTTACATTTCCGCCGTACAATTGGTCGCTTGACGCGACCGGGCCGATCATGATGCTTGCGGCCGAAGATGGATGCTCCGGTTAACAGAAACGAAATAAGGCTGACCAAGGGCAAATCGCTCCGCGACCGGCTCGTCCTCGCGGGTTTTGCCGGATTGATCTGTTTGTTTTCCATACCAGACCTTGTTGCCGTGACTCACGGTCAATGGCCCGGGATCGGCGGCATCGTTGCGCTGCTATTTGGATGCGCCTTGCTCGGTGCCGTCATTCTCGAACGCCACGTCGTCTGGATTATTACGCCCGGCGAAATCTTGATTGACGAGCAGCGCCCTTCAGGACCGCTGCACAGACGGCTGATCCGAAGCGATGAAATCTCGGAGATGCACCTCCAAAAACACGACATCCCGAGCTTTCTTCTCGCATTCAAACTCCATTCGGGCGACATATTGACTTCGCCGCCTATTCCTGACGTCACCCGGGTGCACGAAATTGGCAGCAGCATCGCCCGCCTGCTTGCCCTTCCCGATCTCGATCCGGCGGAGAACCCGCTCGATGCCAGCAATGCCGCCATACGCCTCGGCCAGCCGGTCGAGTCGAGAAGGGGCGCCGGCCACAGGGTCTTGATCGTGCTTCTTACCCTCGTCCTGAGCTTTCCGTTCGTCCATGCACTCTGGAACGGAGAGCTGTCTGCTCTCGGAATAGGCGTCTGGTCGCTCGGCCTCATCGTGGCGGCTGTGTTGTTCAGGTACGCCTATCGGATGGCCGGAACGTTCTGGATTGTCCGCGACGGCGAAATCAGGGTCGAGCGGCTTTCATTGTGGGGCGAGCCGGAAGCCGAGACGCTTCGTGGTAGCGATGTCGAGACGATTACGGTCGAGAGCGGCTATACCGAAGATAATCGCCATGTCGTCGCGGTCAGACTTCGTAACGGAAAGAAAATCCGGAGCCCGGAATTGGCCGGCAGAGATGAAGCCGAAGCCTTGCGCGCCGAGATCGCGCGGCGATTGAGCGCCTCCAAGGTCGTTACGGTTTCGACCGGGTAGAGCGCCTCTGTCGAAAAGGCGAAGCACTATCTACACACGCGGCTTTGACTTGCCGCGTTGCTACCGCACGCTTTTGCCGCTTGACGTGGTCGAGCCGGCCGTGATGTTTGCCGCAGACAATGGATGCCGCGACAAACCCACATGAAGTTCGGCTGCGCAGGGGATCCTCGCTCAGCGAAAGGCTGGTCTGGGCGGGCTCCGGCGGCGCGGTGCTGCTGATCGTCGTTCCAGGCCTTGTGACCTGGGCTTCGGGCGGGCCGCCACTCGCCGCTGCGTTCTGGGCGGTGCCGCTTGGGGTATTCCTGATCGGCGTTGCCGCACTCGAAAGCAACGTGGTCTGGATCGTTACGCCCGACGGCATCGCGATCGGCGAGCAGCACCCGATGGGACAGGTCCGCAAGCGACTGATCGGCATTCACGACATCGCCGATGTCAGCGTCTGCAAGAGCAGATTCAGCTATCCCAAAAGTTTCAGCCTGCGATGCACGCTTGCATCAGGAGACGTTCTGGTCTCGCCGCCGCTGCCCGACATCACGCGCGTCAACGAAACCGCCGCGATGGTTGCGCGGTTGCTTGACCTTCCTGACACCGCATTCGTCGACAATCCGTTCGATGCCGCCAACACCGAGATCGTTCTTCGCTCGCCGGTCAGTCTCGATGTCGGTTGGCTCATTCGAATGGCCGTGCCGCTTCTGGCTACCCTTTGCAGCCTCCCGTTTCTCGTCGCGTTCGGGATCGGCGAGTCGGAACTGGCGCTCGGACTGCTTTTGCCGCTCGGCCTGATCGTTGCCATTTCGCTCTATCGCTACACGCACCGGCTTTCCGGCACGCGCTGGATCGTCCGGCATGGCGATATGCGCATCGAACGGATTTCGTGGAACGGCCGGCTATTTGCCGAAACGATCAGGTCAGGCGACGTCGCCGGCATCGATGTCGACAAGTCCAGTACCAGGGGCCAGACTTTTACCGTCAAGATCCGCCTGCACACGGGCCAGACCTTCCACAGCCCAACCAGGCACGATGAAAACGGCGCACAGGCCGTGCGCGCAGAAATCATTCGGCGTCTCAAAAGCCCTCCGGATGCCGGAATACCGACCGGATAGCGGACCTCTGCTGCAAAAGGCGCGGTACTGTTGCCGCATCCCCCATGCTAGGCTGCACGCTGGGGCTACGACGGACGGTGCGCGATGTTCGAAGGTTGGGATGCGGTCGTATTGGCCCGGGCGCAGTTCGCCTTCACGATGTCGTTCCACATCATATTCCCCGCCTTCTCGATCGGGCTCGCCAGCTATCTGGCGGTGCTCGAAGCGCTATGGCTCGCGACCAGGCGCGAGGTCTTCATCAACCTCTTCAATTACTGGCTCAAGATCTTCGCGGTGGCCTTCGGCATGGGCGTGGTGTCGGGCATCGTGATGTCCTACCAGTTCGGCACCAACTGGTCGGCCTTCTCGGACAAGACCGGTCCGGTGATCGGTCCGCTGATGGCGTATGAGGTGCTGACCGCGTTTTTCCTGGAAGCGGGCTTCCTCGGCGTCATGCTGTTCGGCCTCGAACGGGTCGGCCACCGCCTGCATTTCCTGGCGACGCTGATGGTCGCGATCGGCACGCTGATTTCGGCGTTCTGGATTCTGTCCGCCAACTCCTGGATGCAGACGCCTACCGGCTACGCCATCAATGCCGACGGGCAATTCGTCGCCGCCGACTGGTTCAAGCTGATCTTCAACCCGTCATTCCCGTACCGGCTCGTGCACATGGTGCTGGCGGCCTACCTCACCACTGCGCTGGTGGTCGGCGCAGTCGGCGCGTTTCATCTGCTGCGAGACCGCCACCTCGCCGGCGCCCGCGTGATGTTCTCGATGGCGATGTGGATGGCGACGTTAGTGGCGCCGATCCAGATTCTGGCCGGCGACCAGCACGGGCTCAACACGCTGGAGCATCAGCCGACCAAGATCATGGCGATGGAGGGTCATTTCCAGAGTCACAAGGACGGCGCGCCGCTGATCCTGTTCGGCTGGCCCAACCAGACCGCGGGCAAGGTCGACTATGCCATCGAAGTGCCGAAGCTGGGTTCGCTGATTCTCAAGCATTCGCTCGATGCGCCGCTCGCCGGCCTCGATACCGTGCCGCGCGAGAACTGGCCGCCGGTGCCGATCACGTTCTGGTCGTTCCGCGTCATGGTCGGGTTGGGATTCCTGATCATGGGGCTCGGCCTGTTCAGCCTGCTGATGCGCCTGCGCGGCAAACTCTATGAAACGCGGCTGCTGCATATGTTCGCGATGGCAATGGGCCCCGCCGGCTTCATCGCCGTGCTGGCCGGGTGGATCACCACCGAGACCGGACGGCAGCCGTTCACGGTGTACGGCCTGTTGCGCACGGTTGAATCGGCTTCCCCGCTGGCGGCACCTGCGGTGGCATCGTCGCTGATCGCCTTCATCATCGTCTACTTCGCGGTGTTCGCGGCCGGCGTGATCTACATCCTGCGCCTGATGGCCTCCCCGCCGCATCACGGCGAACAGGGACCGCGCAGCGACATCCCGGCGCGCGCCGCCGGCATCACGCCCGCCGCGGGCGCCGTTCCCGAAGGAGCCGCGCGATGATCCCGATCGATCTTCCCACCATCTGGGCCTTCATCATCGCCTTTGCCGTGTTCGTCTATGTGGTGATGGACGGCTTCGATCTCGGCCTCGGCATCCTGTTTCCGCTGTTTCCGCAAAAGGCCGACCGCGACGTCATCATGAACAGCGTCGCGCCGGTCTGGGACGGCAACGAGACCTGGCTGGTGCTCGGCGGCGGCGGCATGATGGCGGCGTTCCCGCTGGCCTATGCGGTGCTGATGCCGGCGCTGTACACGCCTGTCATTGCGATGCTGCTCGGGCTGGTGTTCCGCGGCGTCGCCTTTGAGTTCCGCTGGCGGACGTCGCAAACCGGCCGCAATCGCTGGGACATCGCCTTTGCCGGCGGGTCGCTGCTGGCGACGCTGGCGCAGGGCATCGCGCTCGGCGCCATCCTGCAGGGTGTGCATGTCGACGGACGGCATTATGCCGGCGGCTGGTGGGACTGGCTGACGCCGTTCAGCATCCTGACGGGGGCTGCGCTCGTCATCGGCTATGCGCTATTGGGCGCGACGTGGCTTGTCATGAAGACCGAAGGCGCGTTGCGTGATCGCGCCTATCACCTGAGCTGGCTGCTGCTGCTCGCGATGCTCGGCGCGATCGGTGCCGTCAGCATCGCCACGCCGTTCCTGCACGTTCAGTACACCCAGCGCTGGTTTGCCTGGCCGAATGTCATCCTGACCGCACCGGTGCCGATCGCGGTGGCCGGCGTCACGGTGTTGCTGCTGCGCAGCCTCGCCAACAAATACGACTACCAGCCGTTCTTCCTGACGCTGGCGCTGTTCGCGCTGTCCTATGCCGGCCTCGGCATCAGCATGTACCCCTATATCGTGCCGCAGAGCATCACGATCTGGCACGCGGCCTCGCCCGAGAACAGCCAGATCTTCATGCTGTTCGGCGTCGCCGTGCTGGTGCCGTTGATCCTGGGCTACACCGCGTGGGCCTATTGGGTGTTCCGCGGCAAGGTGAAGCCCGAAAGCGGCTACCATTGACGCCGCCACCGGAGCCAAATCCGCGCTCGCTGGCGCAGCGCCTGCTCTGGCTCGCAGCCCTCTGGCTCGGCGGGGTCGGCACCGTCGCCCTGATCTCATTTGGCCTGCGGCTGTGGATCGCGCCGAAATGAGCGGATCGTGACACCCCCATGAAATCAGTGGTTCGACAAAAATAGAAGGTATTTCAGCGACCTATCCGCCACATTCGCCCTAAACTTGCCATCAAGCTGGCCCTGAGATTTGATGGTTCCGCTGATTTGGCCAAACTCGGCTGGTTGGGCCCAAACCGCCACGAAGGAGAACTCCGCGATGACGAAGTTTCGGCACCTGATCTGGATGTTGATCGCAACAGCCGGTCTGATCCTTTCGGCCTCGCAGAGTCAGGCGCAATTGCGCCAGCCCGACGTTGGCGACCAGCCGGGGTTGCTGGCAGACGACTCGGTCGAGCTGGATCCGGAGTACAGGAAGACGGCCGTGCTCTATCGCACCAACGAACCGGCCGGCACCATCATCATCTCCACCGCGGAGCGCCATCTCTATCTGATCCAGGGCAATGGCCGCGCGCTGCGCTACGGCATCGGCGTCGGCCGCGACGGATTTACGTGGCAAGGGCTGGTGAACATCACGCAGAAGAAGGAATGGCCGGACTGGACGCCGCCGCCGGAAATGATCCAGCGCCAGCCCTATCTGCCGCGCTTCATGGCCGGCGGACCGGGCAACCCGCTCGGCGCGCGCGCGATGTATCTCGGCACCACCGTCTATCGCATTCACGGCACCAACCGGCCCGACACCATCGGCACGGCCGTCTCCTCCGGCTGCTTCCGGCTGGTCAATTCCGACGTCGCCGACCTCTATGAGCGCGTTCCGGTCGGCACCAAGGTGATCATCCGGCAGAAGCCGGAACTGTAACGGCGACGCCAGCGCTCTGCTGGCCGATCTCTTCCGATCCATCTGTTAGCCGATCCATTTCCCTGAAATTGGTGAGTTAGAAAATGCTACGTACATTTCGAGGCGGCCTCCTGATTGGTCTGGCGGTCGCAGCCGCGATCCTGGCCGGCGCCATCACCTATGAGCGCTATGACACCAAGACCCTGAAGCGAACGCTCCGCCGCGGCGAAGTGCTGTGCGGCGTCAACAGGGGCCTGCCCGGCTTCTCGGCCCCCGACGACAAGGGCGACTGGGCCGGCTTCGACGTCGATTTCTGCCGCGCGGTGGCGGCGGCGATCTTCGACGATCCGAAGAAGGCGAAGTTCGTGCCGCTGGACGCCAGCGAGCGCTTCAAGGAGCTGCAGAACCGCACGGTCGACATCCTCTCGCGCAATTCGACCTGGAGCATGTCGCGCGAGACCAATTATGACCTCTATTTCCCCGCGGTCGCCTATTATGACGGCCAGGGCTTCATGCTGCCGCAGTCACGCAAGATCGATTCCGCGCTGGACCTGAACGGCAGCAAGGTTTGCGTCCAGGACGGCACCACCACGCTGCTGAACCTTGCGGACTATTTCCGCGCCAACAACATGAAATACACGGAGATGAAGTTTCCGAAGCTGGAAGAGGTGGTCAAGGCCTACGAGTCCGGCAAGTGCGACACCTTCACCGCCGACATTTCCCAGCTCTACGCGCTGCGGCTGAACCTGACCCAGCCGGCCGACCACGCCATCCTGCCGGACGTCATCTCCAAGGAGCCGCTGGCTCCCGTGGTGCGTCAGCGCGACGACGACTGGATGATGCTGGTGAAGTGGACGCTATATGCGATGATCAACGCCGAGGAGCTCGGCGTCACCTCGAAGAACATCGACGAGGCGCTGAAGTCGAAGAAGCCGGACGTGATGCGGCTGGTCGGCACCGAAGGCACCTACGGCGAAGACCTCGGCCTGCCCAAGGACTGGGCCGTCCGCATCATCCGCCACGTCGGCAATTACGGCGAGGTCTACGAGCGCAACGTCGGTTCGGGATCGCGGTTGAAGATTCCCCGCGGCCTGAATTCGCTGTGGAGCGCCGGCGGCATCCAGTACGCCCCGCCGATCAGGTAAGGCTGCCGCCACCCGCACAACTCGTCATCACCCGCGAAAGCGGGTGATCCAGTACGCCGCGGCCGTTCGGTTCGACCTCAGACGTCTCTGGAATACTGGGTCGCCCGGTCAAGCCGGGCGATGACAGCGGTGCTTGACGCGGCCTCAATAGCTCTTCATCCGCGCCAACTGATCGGCGTGGTAATTGCTGTCCCCGAACAATTCCTGGCAGACCCGCGCGCGCTTCATGAAGAAGCCGATGTCGAACTGGTCGGTCATGCCCATGCCGCCATGCATCTGCACGCCTTCCTGCACCGCCCGCGTCGCGGACGTGCCGGCGCGGGCCTTGGCGACCGCGACCGCAGCACTGGCGTGATCGAAATCGCCGTCGAGCGTCTGCAGCGCCTTCAACACCGCGGCGCGCGTGATCTCGATATCGATATAGAGCTCGGCGGCGCGGTGCTGCAGCGCCTGGAATTCGCCGATCAATTTGCCAAATTGCTTGCGCTCTTTCAGATAGGTAACGGTGCGGCCGAACACTTCTTCGCTGAGGCCCACCATTTCCGACGCCACCGCGCCACGGCCGATATTGAGCAGGCCTTCCAGCAGCACCCCGCCCTGATCGACCTCGCCGAGCACGTGATCGGCGTTGACCTCGACATCAGCGAATTCGATCCGCGCCGCATTATGCGAGTCCACCATCGCAGTACGTTCGATCGCAATGCCCTTGGCCTTGGGATCGACCAGGAACAGCGTCAGCCCGTCGCGCTCGCCGACGGCGCCGCCGCTGCGCGCCGCCACGATCAAGAGATCGGCGGTGTGGCCATCGACCACGAAGGCCTTGGCGCCGTTCAACTTGAACCCGTTGCCGGAACGCACCGCCTGCAACTTGATTTGCAGCGGGCGATGCTTGGCGCCTTCGTCAACCGCGAACGCGGCCAGCAGCGAGCCGTCGGAAATTTTCGGCAGATGCTGAGACTTCTGCGCCTCGCTGCCGCCGCGCGACAGCGCGGAAGCGGCCAGCACCGCGGTCGACAGAAACGGCGACGGCATCAGGGTGCGGCCGATTTCCTCCATCACCACGCCGGCCTCGACGCAGCCGAGCCCGCTGCCGCCGAAATTCTCCGGCACCAGCAGGCCGGCAAAGCCCATCTCGGCAAATGCCTTCCAGAGGTCGCGGGAGAATCCCGTAGCGTCCTTGGCGTCGCGCAGTTGCCGCAGATGCGACACCGGCGCCTTGTCGCTGATGAGGCCGCGCGCGCTGTCGCGCAGCATGGATTGTTCTTCGGTGAGGACGAGTGCCATTGGTGGGATTCCGGTTCAGACGTTACGTAAATTTATTTGGTCGTCATTCCGGGGCGCGTCGAAAGACGCGAACCCGGAATCTCGAGGTTCCGGGTTCGACGCTTCGCGCCGCCCCGGAACGACTGATGCCTACGCCCCCGGCAAATCGAGGATGCGCTTGGCGACGATACCGAGCATCACCTCTGAGGTGCCGCCCTCGATCGAATTGGCCTTGGTGCGCAGCCAGGCGCGCGGGCGGGCGCCGCCGCGCGAGCGTTCGCTTTCCCATTCCAGCGCATCGGCGCCGCCGGCCGACATCAGGATTTCGTAGCGGCGCTTGTTGAGCTCGGTGCCGTAATACTTCATCGCCGAGGAAAACGCCGGATGCGACTGGCCGGCCTTGGCAAGATCGACCGCGCGCTCCGCCGCTGCCGACAGCGCCGCCTCGTCGATCTCGAAAGTCGAAATCTGGCTGCGCAGCATGGAATCCTCCAGCCGGCCCTGCTCGTCGGTGCCGACGGAGTCGGCGGCGACCTGGCCGAGCGGCCGGCCGACGCCACGCTCGCCCATCCCCGAGATCATCGCGCGTTCGTGCTGCAGCAGATACTTTGCGACATCCCAGCCGCGGTTGACGGTGCCGACCACATGCGATTTCGGCACGCGTACACCGTCGAAGAAGGTTTCGCAGAACGGCGAGTAGCCGGAGATCAGCAGGATCGGCTTGGTCGTCACGCCTTTCGACGTCATGTCGAACAGGATGAAGCTGATGCCGTCGTGCTTCTTCGCCGACGCATCCGTACGCACCAGGCAAAAGATCCAGTCGGCATGGTTCGCATACGACGTCCAGATCTTCTGGCCGGTGATGACGAAATCGTCGCCGTCGCTCTCGGCGCGGGTCTGCAGCGAGGCGAGGTCCGATCCGGCATTCGGCTCGGAATAGCCCTGGCACCAGCGGATTTTTCCCGCCGTGATATCGGGCAGATAGGCTTTCTTCTGCGCCTCGGTGCCGTAGTGCAGCAGCGCCGGCCCGAGCATGGAAATCCCGAACGAGACCAGCGGCTGCCGCGCGCCGATCGCCGCCATCTCTTGGCGCACGATCTTGGCCTGCTCGGGATCGAGGCCGCCGCCGCCATATTCTTTTGGCCAATGCGGCACGGTCCAGCCCTTGTCGCGCATCCGCTCGAACCAGACGCGCTGCGGCTCGGACGAGAACTTGGCGTTGCGGCCACCCCAGAAGGTGTCGCTTTCCGACGTCATCGGCTTGCGCATCTCCGGCGGGCAGTTGGCCTCCAGCCAGGTGCGGGTCTCACGGCGAAAATTTTCCAGATCGGACATATCGGCGTTTCCATGTGGGAATGTTGGATCGACCTTAGCCATCGCATTGCGGAATTCAATACGTCTCTGCGCCGCGCCATGCTCTGGCCGCGGTGGTCACGATGGCTGATCGGGTGTATCGCAGGGCGCGCAACGATTGAAAAACAAGGGGAAACGGACATGCGGCTGAAGTTGCTTTCGCCAGGCGAAATGAACGCCGAGCAAAAAGAAACCTACGACGAGTCGATCGCCGGCAAGCGCGGCGCCCCGCCGGCGCCGATGATGGCCTGGCTCAACAGCCCCCCGATGGCCAAGCATGCCACCCGGCTGGGCGAGCAACTTCGCTTCAACACCATCTTTCCGGCGAAACTGTCAGAGATCGCGATCCTCGTCACCGCCCGGCACTGGACCTCGCATTACGAATGGTTTGCGCACAAGCGGCTGGCGCTGAAAGGCGGCATGGACCCTGACATCATCGACGATATCAGGGATCGCCGGACGCCTGACTTCGACGATCCAAAAGGCCAGCTGATTTATGAGGTCGCCAAGTCGCTGCACGAAGGCCACGGCATCTCCAACTCGCTGTACGACGAGGCCGTGAAAGTGCTGACCGAACGCGGCGTTGTCGAAGTCATCGGCCTGTGCGGCTATTACACCATGGTGTCGATGACGCTGAACACGTTCGAGTTCGGGCTGCCCGAGGGCGAAGTCTCCGACCTTGCGTGAGGGATGAACCCTGCATAGATCGCGTTCAGGCGCGATCTATGCCCGCAAGAGAGATAGAGAGACACCATGTCCGAAAATCCACCCATCATTGCCGGTACGCGGATCGGGCATGTTCACCTCAAGGTCGCCGATCTCGATCGCGCGCTGGGGTTTTATTGCGGCGTGCTCGGCTTCGAGGTGATGCAAAAGATGGGCTCGGCCGCAGCGTTCATTTCGGCCGGCGGCTATCACCACCACATCGGTCTCAACACCTGGGAGAGCAAGGGCGGTCATCCGCCGCCGCCGGGCACCACCGGGCTGTTCCACACCGCGATCCTCTACCCCTCGCGCCCGGCGCTTGCGGATGCGCTGCACCGGGTGATGCAGGCCGGCATCCAGCTCGACGGCGCCAGCGACCACGGCGTCAGCGAGGCGCTTTACTTGCGCGACCCCGACGAGAACGGCGTCGAGCTCTATCGCGATCGCCCGCAGGAAGAGTGGCCGCGCACGCCTGACGGTGTGCTGTCGATGTTCACGAAGCGGCTGGATCTCGACGATTTGCTGCGACAGAGGGAAAGCTAATCCTTCCGTCATTGCGAGCGCCGCGAAGCAATCCAGTCTTTCTTCGTGCAGCAAGATGGATTGCTTCGTCGCTACGCTCCTCGCAATGACGGCTTCCTTCCTCTCATCATAACCAGCACCGCAGCCGTCAACTCGACCCCGATGCAGCCGTAGAACGGCAGTGCGTAACTGCCGGACATATCGCGCAGCAGTCCGACCACGCCAGGGCCGAACGCGTAGGTGATCTGGTTGATCGCCGTGATCAGGCTGACCAGCACGCCGAACGAACGCGGGTCGAACTCGCGCTGCACGATCAGCGACGGCAGCGTGATCAGGTTGCCGACCGAAAATCCGAACACCGCGCAGGCCGCGATGACGGCAATATCATTGTGCACGTTGATCAGGACCAGCAGCGCGCCGGCCTGGCTGATGAACGACAGCGACGACGCCAGCCGCTGATGGAGCCGGTCGATCACAAAGGAAAACAATACGCGGCCGACCACCGCCATCGCGGTCAGGACGGCTACCGCTAGCGCTGCCTTCTCGCGCCCGATCCCCGAGTCCAGAAACGAGATCAGGTGAACGATGAAACCGACCTGCGCGAACAGCACCAGCGCGAACGCGATCGACACCGAGAGGAAGCCGATATCGCGAAACGCCCGCGCCCGGATCTGCGTCGGCGACGGCGCATCGGCCACGGCTACGGCACTCATATAGGCGTGGACCGGCGGTCGTCCGACGAAAATCAGGATCACCGGCACCATCAGCGCGACCATCACCACGGCGGCCGCGATCATCGCGCCGGAAAAGCCGAAATAGCCGATCGCCGCTACCAGCAGCGGCACGCCGACGATGCCGCCAAAGCTGGCGCCGTTCAGGGCCAGGCTGATCGCCATGCCGCGCTTCTTGTCGAACCAGAGCCCGAGCGTGTTGTTGATGATGCTGAGGCTGGTGCCGGCCCAGCCGAACGCCAGCACCGCGTTGGCGAGAAAAAGCTGCCACGGTTCTTTGACCTGACCGATCGCGACCGCGGCCGCGGCCATCGCGAAGGTGCCCGCGATCAGGCACTTGCGCGGCCCGAACGCCTTGATCGCCTCGGCGACAAAAGCGACCAGCGCCGCGCCGAACAGGTAGAAGAAGGTCGTGCCGGACGAGATCAGCGACGCCGGCCAGCCGTGCAGCCGATGCAGTTCGGCGACATAGACGCTCTGGCCGTAGAAGCCGAGCCCCCAGCCGAACGTCGCCAGCAAGAAGCAGACGACGACAATGCGCCAGCCGTCATAGCGGATGGAGGTTTCGTCCAACGTGATGTGACTGGAAGCGTCCAACGATCAACCCTCTTGAGCAGCGATCACACGCGAAGATGTTCTTCGCGCTTCTACTGCAGCAAGTCGATAGCCACCCTCAAAGGTGCAAGGGTCATCGCTTCGACGCGCATCGAACTGTCAGCAGCTGTCAGCTATCCGCCTTTGGCTTCGCCGGTTCATAGAAGAACCGCTCGCGGAAAATCCGGTCGCCACGCCATTCCTGCAATGCGACTTCATCGAACCGTCCGGTCTTGCCGGAATGATAGACGAATTCGAACACCCAGTTGATCGCGACCCGGTCGCCCTCGACCACCGACGCCACGCAGATCGAGGTCACGCTCTTGGCGCGCGCGAGTGCGGCGCGCTCATGCGCCACCAGCACGTCGCGGCCGACCCTGGGCGGGGCGGCGTTCTCCTGCATGCTGGCGTCTTCGGTGTAATAGCGCTCGATGGCGCCGTCATGGTCGCCGGAGACGACGGCCGCAATGAACTCATCGAGACGGGCGCGCGTCGGCATGGAACCTCCTGGCTTCTATGTTTGACGCGTTTCCTTCACGCGAACCGGTCCCCACTTCGCTTGGAAACGCTATGGAATCAATCGAATGCCGGCTCGGGAATTTCCTCGACCGCCTGCACGCTCGCCCGCCGCCTGGCGAACGACGCAAACAGCAAGATTCCGAGCCCGAGCAGCACCGGCGGGAACACCACCATGTTGACGGCGGACCAGCCGTAATGGGCCAGCAACTGGCCAGACGAGAACGAGCCCACCGCCATCATCCCGAACACCAGAAAATCGTTGAAGGCCTGCACCTTGTTGCGTTCCTGCGGCCGATGAGTCTCCAGCACCAGCGCGGAAGCGCCGACAAAGGCGAAATTCCAGCCGATTCCGAGCACGAACAGCGTCGCCCAGAAATGCATCGCGGTGATACCGGATAGCCCGATCGCCGCCCCCGTCGCCTCGAGAACCAGGCCGAGCGCAACGATTCTCGGCGCACCGAAGCGCGCGATCAGCGAACCCGTGAAGAAGCTCGGCCCGTACATCGCCACGATGTGCCACTGAATGCCGAAGTTGGAATCGCTGACGGTCAGTCCGCACATCTTCATCGCCAGCGGCGCCGACGTCATCACCAGGTTCATCATGGGATAGGCGATCACCCCGCACATGGCAGCGGCGATGAAGCGCGGCTGGCGCGCGATCTCGAACAACGGCCGGCCACCGTGCATATCGGCAGCCGCCGGCTTCGGCGCGTCAACGCCCGACAGCACCGCCATCGCCACCAGCGCGACCAGCGCCTGCATCACGAAACTAAAGGCGAACAGGTACGGCGGCCAGATATCCATGGTCCACTGCACGAGTTGCGGACCAAGCACACCGGCGAACACGCCGCCCGCCATCACCCACGATACGGCCTTGGGCCGGAACGCGGCGCTGGCGCCGTCGGCCGCCGCGAAGCGATAGGACTGCGACACCGCGCCATAGAGCCCCCCGAGGAACGTCGCGCCGCAAAACAGCCAGAACGATGCATGCAGGATCGCGAATGCGCCGAGCGCGCCGGTCAGCACGCCACAGAAGGTACCGATGATGAAGGCGACGCGGCGGCCATAGGCGCGCGAGATCGCGCCGGTCGGCAGCGTGCCGGCGGCAAGGCCGAGCACGTACATCGACAGCGGCACGGTCGCGAGCGAGATCGACGGCGCCAAGGTCGCGCCGACGATCGAGCCGGTGGCGAAAATCACCGCCGAATTGGCGCCGGTCAGCGCCTGCGCCGCGGCCAGCCGCAACACGTTGGCGCGCGCCCGCGCGTCGTCAGCGATCTCTTGCGTGGCTGTCGTATCCAACATCGGCATTCCCGCCCGGCAGGCCTTCCACGAAGGAAGCCTTGAATCATTTCCGGCACTATGAAGACGCGCGGCGAGCCGATCAACCGACGCAAACGGGCGCGCGCTATGCACCGGCGTCACCCTTTGGTGAGCGTCACCCTTCGGTGATCGAACGTCACCCTTCGGTGATCGCAGCGTCACCCCTCGGTGATCGCCCCCGCGTCACCCTTTGGTGGTCGCGCAAACACCAGAATCATGTTGTTGGCGGGCATTTGCACGGTTTCGACCAGCGCGAGGCCGACACGATCGGCCAATGCACCGAGCTCTCCGATGTCGCGCACACCCCATTCGGCATCGCGCTGGCGCAGGCTGGTGTCGAACACGGCGTTAGAGAGCGCGGTGTGCTTGCCGTCACGCTTGAACGGCCCGTAGAGATACAGTCGCCCGCCCGGCCGCAGATATCGCGCCGCACCGGCAAACAACCCCTGGGCCACGCGCCATGGCGCGATGTGAACGACGTTGGCGCAGAACACCGCCAGCAATTCACCGGGACCGCTGCCGTCCTGCATTGCTGGGCACCACGCAGGATCCGACAAGTCGATCGGCATGGGCGGACGAATGTTCGGCAGGCCTGCATGCGCACGCCAAGCCGCGATGCTACTCAGATGGCGCTCGTTGGTATCGCTCGGCCACCAGGTGATATCAGGCGTGTGCGTCGCGAAATGAACCACATGCTGGCCGGTACCGCTGCCGGCCTCCAGCACATCGCCGGATTTGCCGGCGAGGAATTTCTGCAGCACCGCCCAGATCGGCCCATGGTTGCGATGGAACGCCGCCGCATCCAGCCGCCCATCGGGCTCGACTGGCCGGCCATCCTTGCCGAATTCAACGACATATTCCGCCATGCCGGTCTTATACCGTATCCGCGGGCGATGGCCGCAACCAAAGTCGCGCCAGGCGGCGCGTCATTTCAGATCCCCGCAATAGATTTCCTTCAGCAATTGCAAGACGCGCAAGGCACGCTGGTCGACGACGCGGTAATGCAGCGTCTGCGCCGCCCGCCGGAATTCAACCAGGCCGTCGGCGCGCAATTTTGCAAGGTGTTGAGACAGCGCCGACTGGCTGAGCTTGGCGACGCCGACGAGTTCACCGGCGGTCATCTCGCCACGAACTGCCAGAAAACAAAGAACCAGCAGACGCTTCTCGTGACCCAGCAATTTGAGAAGTTGCGCGGCCGCACCAGCCTGCTTGGCGAGTTTCTTCAGTGAAGCCGCGTCGTCAGCGCTGGTCTTGGTGGGTGTCGTGCCTTTTGCCGCAGCCGCTCGCATCGCTTCATTTCCAGTCGGTACCAGCGCCGACCAAGGCGCCTGTGCGAGTTTACCGCGCCCACGGTTATTTAGCATTGACTAAATTAGCAAATGCCGATACGCCTGAAAAAAAGCAATAAATGATGCGGCGATGTGCCCGCGGAGGGAAAGAAACATGCGGCCCAGCGGCTGGCGCAGCATATCTGTATCGTCGAACGTTGCCGGCACGCCGCTCGGACGACGCTCCTTTCTGGGTCTCGGCGCCGCCTTGACCGGCAGCCTCGCGATCGGTGCGAGGCCAGCCCTTGCTGAGCCCGCGGCCGCCTCCCCGCCCGCGGATGCGCCCTGGTCGCAATCGATCGGCGCAGGCGTGGTCGATCGCCCCTATGGCAGGCCCGCCGACACCGAGGCCGGCGTGATCAGGCGCAACGTCCCGTGGCTGACCGCAGGCGCCGAATCTTCCGTCAGCTTTTCACCGTTGCAGGACCTGCACGGCATCATCACGCCCAATGGCCTGTTTTTCGAACGCCATCATGCAGGACGGCCAGACATCGATCCCGACCAGCACCGATTGATGATCCATGGCCTGGTCGAGCGTCCGCTGGTCCTCACCATGAAGGACATCGTGCGCTTTCCATCAACGTCGCGCATCCATTTCATCGAATGCCCGGCCAATGGCGGCATGGAATGGCGCGCCGCGCAGGTCAACTCGCTGCAGTTCAATCATGGCATGATCAGTTGCGCGGAATGGACCGGCGTGAAGCTATCGACCCTGCTCGACGAGGTCGGGGTCAGGAAGGAAGCGAAATGGGCGATGGTCGAGGGCGCCGACGGCGCGCACATGAACCGCAGCCTGACGCTCGACAAATGTCTCGACGATTGTCTCGTGGTCTACGCACAAAATGGCGAAGCGCTGCGGCCGGAACAGGGTTACCCATTGCGGCTGGTCGTGCCGGGCTGGGAAGGCAACGTCAACATCAAGTGGCTGCGACGGATCAAGCTTGGCGACAAGCCCTGGTTTTCCCGCGAAGAAACTTCGAAATATACCGACCTGATGCCGGACGGCACCTCACGCGGGTTCACCTGGCTGATCGACGCCAAGTCGGTGATCACATTCCCCTGTCCGGAAAAGCCGCTCAGTGGCCCAGGCCTCTATGAGATCAGGGGATTGGCGTGGACCGGCAATGGCAAGGTCAAACGTGTCGACGTCTCGACCGACGGCGGCGTCAACTGGCAGACCGCACGGCTGCATGAACCGGTACTGTCGAAGGCGCTGACAAAATTCACGCTACCCTGGCACTGGGATGGCCGGCCCGCGCTGCTGGAATCGCGGGCGATCGACGAAACCGGCTACGTGCAACCGACCATTGCGCAGCTGCGAACGCAGCGCGGGACGAATTCGGTCTATCACAACAATTCGATCCAGACCTGGCAGATCAAGCCTGACGGGAGCGTGTTCGATGTTCAGCTCGCGTGAGCATTCCTTCCGGGTCGGCTTTGGCCTGGTCTTTGGCTCGGTCTTGGGCCTGATCCTAGCCACCGACACCTTCGCGGGCGCAGCAGAGCCCGGGCGGTATTTTTATGGCAGCAAAGCCACGCCCGAACAGATCGCCGGATGGGAAATCGACGTGCGCGGAGACGACGGCGTCGGCCTGCCCGCCGGCAGCGGCACCGTCGAACGGGGCGCGGAGGTCTTTGCCGAGCAGTGCGCCGCCTGCCATGGAACCTTCGGCGAAGGCGAAGGCCGCTATCCCAAGCTCGTCGGCGGCCAGGGAACGCTCAGGGGGGAACGGCCCGAGCCGACGGTCGGCAGCTACTGGCCGTTTGCGCCGACCTTATGGGATTACATTAACCGCGCCATGCCGATGCCTGCGCCCCACACATTGTCAGCCGATGACGTTTATGCTTTGACAGCCTATGTTCTGAACCTGAACGACATCGTTCCAAATGAATTCGTTGCCGACAGGACCAGCCTGCCCACCGTCAAAATGCCCAATCGCGAAAGTTTCATCTGGACCGATCCAAGACCTGATACGATGGCCAAGCCATGCATGAACGCCTGCATCGATCCCGCGGAAACAAGGATTGTGTCCACGGCCGAAGGCAAGCAATTGACGCCGCGCACGACGGGACCGCTCGATACCATGCAGTCAAAGTAGAAAACGGAAACGCCATTGACCAAGCGCCTTTCAACGAAGCCCGTCACTAGTCCGGCGCTCGTCCTGCTGTTGCTGGCTGGTATCGTGGCATTCGCAAATCCTGCCCATGCGCAGTCGGCGGCCGCCGAAGGCCAGAAGATCGCCTTCGACCGCGGCAAGGGCAATTGCCTGACCTGCCATGTCATCAAGGGCGGCGACCTGCCCGGCTCGATCGCGCCGGAGCTGGTCGACATCAAGCACAAATATCCCAATCGCGCCGATCTCGTCGCCATTCTGACCGACGAAACCCTACGCAATCCGCTGACAGTGATGCCTCCGTTCGGACGAAACCGGATCCTGACCGAACAGGAGATCAACGCAGTGGTGGATTTCCTGCAGACGCTGTGACGCAAAGCCGTGGCGCGCGAGCGCACGCGTGAGGAGACTTTGGATGGACAGGACTGATACAAGGTTTTCGGCCACGCGGCGGCTGATCCTGCAAGGCGCCGGCGCGGTAGCCGTTATCGGCCTCGGCAACATTCCCTTCGTGAGCGGCGCGTTCGCCGCCGCCAACGACAAATATCCGGAAGAGGCGTTCAAGGCCAAAACCGAGGCGGATGCGATCAAGGCGCTCTACGGCAAGACCGCGGAGGCTTCCGACAAGGTCAAGATCGATGCGCCCGAGATCGCCGAGAACGGCGCCGTGGTGCCGGTATCGGTGACGACAACGCTTCCCGACGTGACCTCGATCTCGTTCCTGGTCAGCGAAAATCCGGTCGTGCTGGTGGCGTCCTACAGGATTCCGGCGGGCACGATGCCCAGCGTCGCCAACCGCATCAAGATGGCCAAGACCAGCAACGTCACCGTCGTCGTCGAAGCCGGCGGCAAGGTCTACAGCACCACCAAAGAGGTCAAGGTCACCGTCGGCGGCTGCGGCGGCTAGCGCGCATGATCCGGAAAAGTGGGAACCGGTTTTCCGACCAGATCATGCGCAAACTATAAAGCCAGGAGAATAACCAGATGGCATCGACCATTCGCGCGCGCGCAACTTCGAACGGCGACACCACCGAGGTGCAGGCGCTGATCCAGCATCCGATGGATTCCGGCTTCGTCAAGGACGCCAAGGGCGAGATCATTCCGCCGCATTTCATCCAGCAGCTGACGTTCGAATATGACGGCAAGAACGTTTTTGCGGCCGACTGGGGCGGCGGGGTTTCGAAAGACCCTTACGTCAAGTTCGCTTTCAAGGGCGGCAAGAAGGGCGACGATCTCAAGATCAGCTGGGTCGACAACAAGGGCGCGACCGACACCACCACGGCGAAGATTCAATGAGGCTCATGTCCGCGATCCCATTTGCCTCGGCAGCACTTGCGCTGGCTGTGCTGGCATTCGCTGCGCCGGCGCCTGCCGCCGACACCGTCGATCCGGTCAAGGATGCCAAGGCGTTCCAGAAATTCTTCACCGACAAGTTTCCCAAGGTGAAGCCGGAAGACTTCGTCAACGGTCCCTATTCGATGAACGAGGACCTGCACAAGCAATGGGAAGAGAAGGAACAGTTTCCGCCCTACGAGTTCTCGCTCGAAATGGGCAAGGAGATGTTCACGAAACCGTTCAAGAACGGCAAGAGCTATGAGGATTGCTTCCCGAACAAGGGCATCGGCATCCGCCAGAACTATCCCACCTTCGACGAGAAGGAAGGCAAGGTCGTCACGCTGGAGCTGGCGCTGAACCGCTGCCGCGAGGCCAATGGCGAGCCGGCGTTCTCCTATGTGAAGGACGAAATGGCGGCGCTGACCGCCTATATGGCCTTCACCTCGCGCGGCAAGCCGATGGATATCAAGATCCCCAACGATCCGCGCGCGCTCGAAGCCTACGAGAGCGGCAAGGAATATTTCTACACCCGCCGCGGCCAGCTCAATTTCTCCTGCGCCACCTGCCATGTGCAGAGCCCGGGCGAGCGCATCCGCGCCGAAGTGCTGGCGCCCGCGCTCGGCATTCTCAACGCGATGCCGATCTACCGTTCGGAATGGAGCGGCATGGGCACCACCAGCCGGCGCTTCACCACCTGCAACAGCCAGATCCGCGGCGTGCCGCTCAGTCCGCAGGACGACGAGTATCGCAACGTCGAATATTATCTGTCCTATGTCAGCAACGGACTGCCGATTTCCGGTCCGGGAGCGCGGCCATGAACATGCTTAAACCGGTTTTGGCTTCGATGCTTATGCTCGCAGGTTTAGCTGGCGCGTTCGCGGCCTCCGAGGACGACTACAAGGCGGCCTACGCCGCGGCTGAAGCGGCGAACAAGGAAGCAGCGGCCTTGCGCAACCAGTGGACCACGACGGCGGCAACGCTGGCCGCGGCGAAAAAGTCGGCCGAAGCCGGCGATTTCGACAAGGCCACCGCGGCAGCCAAGGAAGCCGAAGCGCTCGCCAAGGCCTCGAGCTTCCAGGCCACCAGCGAGAAGACCCGCTGGAAAGACCTGGAAATACGCTGAGCGGCGAGCAGAATGAGCCACGCGCGGAGAGACGCATGACCATCCGCCGCCGGGATTTCCTGACGCTTGCGGGCGCTGCAACGCTCACCGGCAGCCTGCCGCGGCTCGCGCGCAGCGCCGACAGCGCCTACGATCTCGACCGCTTCGGCAATGCGCGCATCCTGCACATGACCGATGCGCATGCGCAGCTCAAGCCGGTCTATTTCCGCGAACCGAGCGTCAATATCGGCATCGGCTCGATGCAGGGCAACCCGCCGCATCTGGTCGGCAAGGCTTTTCTCGATCGCTTCGGCATCCGCCCTGACAGCGCCGATGCCTACGCCTTCACCTTTATCGAATTCGAGAAGGCCGCCGCCCGGTTCGGCAAGCTCGGCGGCTTCGCGCATCTGAAGACGCTGATCGACCGGTTGCGCAGCGACGTCGGCGCGGGGCGCTCGCTGCTGCTCGACGGCGGCGATCTCTGGCAGGGCACTGGACTTGCCAATGCCATGCAGGGCGCCGACATGGTGGACGCCGCCAACCTGCTCGGCATCGAGGCGATGACCGGCCATTGGGAATTCACCTATGGCGAAAAGGTGCTGCGCGACAATCTCGAGCGCTTCAAGGGCGAGTTCCTGGCGCAGAACGTCTTCCTCACCGAGGAAGCCGCCTTCAACGACGCCAAGGCGTTCGATCCGGCCTCAGGCCGCGTGTTCAAGCCGTCCGTCATCAAGGAAATCGGCGGTCACCGGGTGGCGGTGATCGGACAGGCATTTCCGTACGTGCCGATCGCCCATCCCAAGCGTTTCACACCGGACTGGAAGTTCGGCATCCGCGACGAGGAACTGCAAAAACTCGTCGACGGACATCGCAACAATGACAAGGTCGATGCGGTGATCCTGCTGTCGCACAACGGCATGGATGTCGACCTCAAGCTCGCCAGCCGCGTCACCGGCATCGACGTCATCCTCGGCGGACACACCCATGACGCCGTGCCGCAGCCGATCACCGTGACCAATGCGGGCGGCGTCACGCTGGTCACCAATGCCGGATCGTACGGCAAATATCTCGCCGTGCTCGATCTCGATATCGCCAAGGGCAAGGTCGCCAATGTGCGCTACCGGCTGCTACCGGTGTTCGCGGAATTGCTGAAGCCCGATCCGGCGATGCAGGCGCTGATCGAGAAAGCCCGCGAACCCCATGCGGCCGCGTGGGGCGACAAGATCGCCGCCGCCGACCGCCTGCTCTACCGCCGCGGCAATTTCAGCGGCACCATGGATCAACTGATCTGCGACGCGCTGCGCGGCGAGCTCAACGCCGAGATCGCGCTGTCGCCCGGTTTCCGCTGGGGCACCACGGCGCTGGCGGGCCAGCCGCTGACGATGGAAGACGTGCTGGCACAGACCGCCATCACCTATCCCGAGACCTACGTCGCGACCATGACCGGCGCCCAGATCAAGGACGTGCTCGAAGACGTCTGCGACAATCTGTTCAACCCCGATCCCTATTACCAGCAGGGCGGCGACATGGTCCGCGTCGGCGGGCTTTCCTACGCCTGCACGCCCGCGGAGACCGTGGGCAAGCGGATCTCCGAACTGAAGCTCGACGGCGGCCGCACACTGGAGGCCGGCAAGAGCTACAAGGTGGCGGGCTGGGCCTCTGTCAACGAACAGAAGGGCGCGCCGGTCTGGGACGTGGTTGCCAACCACCTCAGATCGGGCAAACCGCCGAACCGAAACGCGCCGGGCGTCACGCTCAAGGGCGTCGACGACAATCCCGGCATCGCGGGACTTCATCAGTGAGGGGCTTTTCGATCATCCTTCGTCTGCTGGCCGCGGCGCTGTTGATCGCCACGTCGGCGACGCTGGCGCGCGCCCAGCAGGTGCCGCTGCAGGACAAGCCGTTCGCCGAGCACAAGGTCGTGCTGCAACTCTCCGACAATGACCCGAAGAAGCAGGGCATGGTGATCAGCGTCGCCAATAATCTGATGAAATTCTACGACCCCGACAAGGTGGCGGTCGAGATCGTGGCGTTCGGCCCCGGCATCGAGCTGCTGCGCCCGGAAAATCCCAACCGCAAGCTGGTCGAAAGCCTGGTCGCGCAGGGCGCGCGGGTCGATATCTGCCTCAACACCGTCGATACGCTGGAGCGCGAAACCGGCAAGCGCCCGGACTACATCGCCGCCGCCACGCCGGTGCAGGTCGGCGTCGCCCAGATTCTGTTCCTGACCGAAAACGGCTACACACTGGTGCGGCCCTGACCGTCAGCCCCACCGTCATTGCGAGCGAAGCGACTTGTCCGCCGAAGCTCAACGAGCGAAGGCGGAAGCAATCCAGACTTCCTCCGCGAAGGTCTGGATTGCTTCGTCGCTTCGCTCCTCGCAATGACGGGGAGAGATACTCATTTCATCTCGGAGAATACGTAATGTTCTACCGTTTCTTGACCGCCGCCCTGCTCTCGATCGCCTTCGCCTCGGGCGCGCTGGCCGCCGATACCAAGCCGCATCGCGTCACGATCCAGATCGACCAGAACGATCCGCAGGTGATGAATCTCGTGCTGAACAACGCCACCAACGTCATCGAGCACTACCGGGCCAAGAACGAGGACGTCGATATCGATGTCGTGGCCTACGGTCCCGGCCTGCACATGCTGCGATCGGACACCTCCCCGGTGCAGGACCGCATCAAGCGGCTGAAGGACATGGTGTTTCCCGGCAAGATCCAGTTCTCGGCCTGCAATAATACCAGGCAGGGCATGGAAAAGACCGAAGGCCACGAGATTCCCATGGTCCCCGACGCCACCATCGTGCCGTCGGGTGTGGTCCATTTGATGGAATTGCAGGAGCAGGACTGGAGCTACGTCCGGCCCTGAGGGCTCTGCCGGTCCAATCGGCGGCACACTCCGCTCGTCATGCCCCGGGCAGAAGCGCGAAGCGCGTCTTCGCGCTAGATGTCCCGGACATCCACGTCTTAGCTGCGTCGCAGCAAGAAAAGACGTGGATGGCCGGATCATAGGCGAGCGGAAGCGACGCCGTCCTTCGGACGGCTACGCCCGGCCATGACCGGACATGACGGGAGAAGGGATCGTTTGAGTACGCGGCCCTGATAGAATATCATGCTCCGGAATCAACATCCGGCAGTAGCCATGATCTTTCGTCAGCTCTTCGACAGCGTCTCGGGCACCTACAGCTACCTCTTGGCCAGCCGGCCCGGCGGCGAGGCGCTGATCCTTGATCCCGTGCTGGAAAAGGCCGATCGCTACTGCAAGCTGTTGCAGGAGCTCGATCTGCGGCTGGTGAAGGCGGTCGACACTCACCTGCATGCGGATCACGTCACCGGCCTCGGTGAACTCCGCGACCGCACCCAATGCATCACCATCATGGGCGAGCAGAGCAAGGCCGACGTGGTGTCGATGCGGGTCTCCGACGGCGACAAGGTGATGATCGAGGGGCTGAGCCTCGACGTCATGTACACGCCCGGCCACACCGACGATTCCTATAGTTATCTGATGGGCGACCGCGTCTTCACCGGCGATACGCTGTTGATCCGCGGCACCGGCCGCACCGATTTCCAGAACGGCAGCGCGCGATCGCAATATGATTCGATCTTCAACCGGCTGCTGAAACTGCCCGACGAGACCATGGTATTCCCCGCCCATGACTACAAGGGCGATACGGTTTCCACCATCGGCGAGGAGAAGCGCTACAATCCGCGCCTGCAGGTGCGCTCGATCGACGAATATGTCGAGTTGATGGGCAATCTCAATCTGCCGAATCCCAAATTGATGGACGTGGTGCTGCCGGCCAACATGCATGTCGGCCTGCATCAGGAGGACCTCGCCAAACAGGGACTGGCGCTGAGCGCACGCGACGCCATCGCGAGCCTGGGCCGGCCCGATATCCTGCTGGTCGATTTGCGCGAGAACAACGAGCGCGCCAAGCACGGCATGTTGCCGGGTGCGCTGCATGCACCCTACCCCGGAATCTGCGAAAGCCTGCGGCCGGGCGGCATGCTGCGCGAAGTCGCGGCCGCGACCGGACGCCGCGTGGTGTTCTTCTGCGCCTTCGGCGAGCGCTCGGCGATGGCCGTGGCTGCCGCCAAAAGCGCAGGGCTCGCCAACACCGCCCACATCGAGGGCGGCATCGATGCCTGGAAGAAGGCCGGCGGCCCGGTGGTGCACGGCTAGAGCGTTTAGCGCCGCTCCGATTCCATCGGAACAGGGCTATAGCCGGAACCGTGGCCGGCGCCCGACGGGGGCGCCGCCCTTCACCATGATGGCCAAATCCGCGCGATAACGCGGCTTTTGGAGCCTAAAATAACGCCCTAGACCCTGCGATCCGTGGTAACAGTCTCACAGATCGTTCGACGATATCGGTCGTGATTTCAGAGGTATAAGATGAACGATGAGCCCAAGAGTCCCGCCGAAATGAAGGAAATTCGGCTCCACCGCAAACGCAGCCAGGAAGTCGAAGGCATCAAGGCGATGGCCGAAATAGCGGCCGCCGACATTGCGATCCGGAAGCGGACCGAGCAGTTGCGTGCGCTGCGTCTGGCCAGGGAAGCCGCCGACCTCGCAAACCCGCCAGAGCCGAAGGTCAAGCCCAAGCGCGTGACCAAAGCCAAAGCCGCAAGCAAGACCGCGAAAAAAGGCTGAGCATCATGACCAAAGAGGATCGTGATCGCGCCCAGGCGCGCATGGACAAGCAAACGAGGGCCGCCCAGGACGCAAGATCCGGGAAGGCCGATCGCGACTCGGCCAACAAGGCCGTGCTCGACAACATGGCGAAGCTGAGGGCGTTGCGGCTGGCGCGCGAAGCCGCCGAGCCACCGCGCGTGGCCACGGCAAAGAAGGCGGCCCCGAAAAAGAAGAAAGCGGACGAACCGGCTCCGGCGCTGTCCGACTGGCTGGCGAGCCAGCAAAGCGGCGGCCGGCGCACGTAGAGCCTTACCGGTTCTGATTGCATCAGAACCGGGCTCTATTTCAGGCTGACGTTACGCCGGGGCCCGGCCAATCGATCATCGATCGCGTCTTGGTCTCGGCATCGTAAACCTGCACCTGCAGCATCTGGAACTTGTTCTTCAAGGCCATGCCCGCCTCTTCGGCGGCTTCGACCGTGTCGTGGTGCGACTTGAAATGGCCGTCCACCACCAGCGAGTAACCACTGACTGGCGCCTTGTCGGCCCGGATGATTTTACGCGACTGCGGTTCTTCCGCCTCGATGCGGGGCTTCTTCATGCTGGCTCCGTGAAAACGCCCTTGGGGCTCTAACGCCGCAAAAAGGGCAGGAAAATTACTCTGACCGGCGCTAGGATGAACATCAAAGTCGGCCAGATTGATGTCATGCCGTTACTCTGAATCGACCCGCAGGGCAAATGCCGATTGATGCGGCAAAAGGGATCAAATGGGCGGAATTGGCAAGAAAAGCGAACCTCCGAAGAAAACCGACGATAAACCGCCGAAGCCCCCGCGGATTCCGGTTGAGGACGATGATTACGAGGACGGCGACATCGCCACGCCGAAACGCGACCGCTCGGGCAATGACGACGAGCCGTTGTGAGTGACGGTTTGAATCACCTCTCCCCGCTTGCGGGTGGGGGAAGTCTCTCCGCGAACTCGAGCACCGATTATGCGGAAGCACCCCCACCCCAACCCTCCCCCGCAAGCGGGAGAGGGAGCGCGGCACCGTTGACGTCACGCTTCACCACCAAACCCCCTTACCCTCAATCACCCGAATAGTCCCGATATCCAGCAGATGCGCGCCAAAGCCGCCGCGCGCGAGCTTGATCGCGAAGGCCGGCGAGGCCAGCAGAATGCCTGTCGTGACAGCCAGCGGCACGGCGCTGATCCAGTCGAGGCCAACCGGCGTGAGTTCTTCGCTACTGCCGGCGTAAGGCCCGCTCGCCGCCGCGAGTTGTCCACATTCCCTGATGATGTCGAACCGCGTTCCGCCGCGCGAGGCGGATCCCAACAGCGCCTGCATCGCCAGATGCGTCAGCACACCCTCGCGGCTTTCCGGCAGCGGCGCCGGCGTCTCGCCGAGCGAAAGACCAAGCAACAGGCCGACGAGGTCGACGCCTGCGCGATAGGCATTCATCGGCTCGACCAGCCGCGGATTACAGTCGATCAATAGCGGCGTCGCATCGTCGTGCGGCATGATGTAGTCGACCGACAGCGCGCCGTGCCAGTCGAGCGCTTGCCCGATCGCTTCGACATAGCCGCGCAGCTGCGGCCGGCGCACGCTCTGCTTGATCGCCTCGCCGCCGCCGACGCCGGGCGCGACCTGACGGTAGCCATGAAAGCCGACCATCCGGCCGCGGCAAAACACCGACTGCGCTTTCTCGGTGGTGCCGGCAACGAGGTCCTGCACCAGTACCTCGTCGGTGAATGCATTGGTTGCCGCGAGATCGCGCAACGCGTCTTCGAGATCGTCGGCATGGCGCACGAACCAGATCCCGCGGCTGGCGGTGCCGACCGAGGTTTTGACGACCGCCGGAAAGCGGATGGCTTCGCGCAGCGCCTGCGCGGAAGCGACAATCCGCGTCGGCGGCTGCGGCAGCTTCAATTGATCGAGGAGCCGCGAAAACCCGGCCTTGCTGTGCGCGGTGCGGTAGCTTTCAAAACCCGGCAGCGCCAGACCGATACGGCCCTCCAGACGCTGTCTTACCCGCGCGAACAGAAATCCCTGCTCGTGCGTTGGGAGCAGCACATCGAAACGGCCGGTCTCGAGCAGCCGTTCGACAAAGGCAAGATAGCCGGCAGGATCCGTCCGCAGCCCCGGGCAACGGTGAAATTTGCGCACGAAGCGCGAGAACCGCGAAAGGCACCAGGCTGAGGGATCGCAGACCTCGACGTGATGGCCCGAGATTCCCAAAATCGAGATGGCTTCGCGGGCCGAGGTACTGGAACCCTCGGAGACGAGCACGCGGAGCGGTTTCACCGGATCAGGCATGCCGGATCATGGCCGCGCCGGGCCATTCTTGTCTCTGGTTTTAATGACGCATTTGGCGCATCCGGCACCGCGCCGGGGCAGCCATGCAGCGGCATTCATGGACAAATAACGTCCAGCCTATATTTTCAGCGCACCCTGCCGGGCCGCTAATCACGGGATTCTGAGCTGAAATGGTCGATATTCTCGCCGCACCGCAGCAGACAAAGACGGACAGTTCGCTGCGGACCCTGACGGCGATTTCGATCGCGCATTGGGTCAGCCATTTCCATTTGTTCGTGCTGCCGATGCTGTTTCCGTACCTGAAGGCGCAACTCGGCGTCGGCTATATCGAGCTCGGTTTCGCACTCACTGTATTTGGGGTTGTCTCGGGCCTGACGCAGGCCCCGATCGGTTACCTCGCCGACCATATCGGCGCCCGAAAAGTGCTGTTGATCGGCCTCACCGTCGGCGGCCTCGCGCTGATTCTGCTCGGCATGCATCTGAGCTACACGTCGCTGGTTCTCTGCGCCGCGCTGCTCGGGCTCGCCAACAGCGTCTATCACCCGGCGGACTACGCGATCCTGTCGGCGCATATGGACGTCAGGCGGATGGGCCGCGCGTTTTCGATCCACACCTTTGCAGGCTTCGTCGGCGGCGCCGTCGCGCCCGCCATCATGGCAGCCCTGGTGGCAACGGTCGGCGGCCTCGGCGCCCTGATCGTGGCAGGCGCGGTAGGTCCTGCGGTGGCGCTGCTGTTAATTGCCGTCGGACTTCCCGACGCCAGTTCGGCCGATCGCAGCAGCGATGGCGCTGCGGCGCCGAAGCAAAGTGTCATCACGCCCGCACTTATGGTGCTGACGATCTTTTTCATGCTGCTCGGCCTGTCGAATGCCGGCATCAACAATTTCGGCGTTGTCGCGCTGATGACCGGTTACGGCGTCACCTTCTCGGCCGCCAATATCGCCCTGACCGCGTTTCTCGGCGCAAGTGCTGCCGGCGTGCTGGCCGGCGGTTATCTGGCCGACCGCACCAGCCGCCACGGCAGCGTCGCCGCCGCCTGCTTCGGCATCAATGCCGTGATCATTACCATCATTGCAACGGTCAACCTGCCGTCAGTGGTGTTGACGGTCGCGATGGGACTAGCCGGGTTCCTCGGCGGCGTCATCGCACCTTCGCGCGACATGCTGGTCCGCAACGCCGCGCCTGCGGGTGCGGCCGGCCGCGCCTTCGGCATCGTCTCGACTGGCTTTAATTTCAGCGGCATCCTGAGCCCGCTGCTGTATGGCTGGATCATGGACCAGAGCATGCCGCACTGGGTGTTCGGTGCCTCGGTCGTATTCATGGTGCTGACCGTGCTGCTGGCCTTGGTCACCGATCGCAAGCCGACGGGCAAGACCTAGGGCGTATTTCCAAAACACTCGGCTTCCCGAACAAGCTATTCGATCTTGGCGATCCCGGCCTTGGTGATAACGTCCCGATATTTCACCACCTCGTCCGCCAGGAATGTCCTGGCTTTGTCGAGCCCGAGCCCGATCGGCACGGCGCCGATCTCTTCGAATCTGACCCGTACTGCGGGATCTCTGAGCGCTTCGTTCAGTGCGGCGTTCAATCGTTCCAGGATTTCCCTCGGCACGCCGGCGGGCGCACCCAGGCCGAACCAGCCGTCGAACGTATATTGCGGCAGGCCTGCCTGCGCCGTCGTCGGCGTATTCGGCAGCACCGGCAGTTGGGCATCGCCGGCGACAGCGAGAGGGACCGCTCCATCGGCTGCCAGCGGCCCGGACACGTTCGGATACCAGGCAAAGCCGAGTTGCACCGTGCCGGCGATCAAGTCCGGTCCGAATTGTGCGATGTTGCGATAGGGAACATGGGTCAGTTTCACGTCGGCGACCTGGGCAAAATATTCCCCGGCCAAATGCTGTGACGAGCCGATACCAACCGAACCGTAATTCAACGCGCCCGGCTCTTTCTTCGCGCGCTCAATCAGCTCCTTGATCGTAGTGACGCCAAGCTTCTTGCTCGCCGCAACCACGATGGTGAAGCTGGCGAACGGCGAAATCAGGACAAGTTCTTGCGGATCGTAACCAAGCTCCTTGTAGAGCGTCAGATTGGCGGCCAGCGGGCCCGAAGCCGCGCCGACCAGCGTATACCCGTCGGGAGTGGCCTTGGCCGCCATCGCAGTGCCGAGATTTCCGCCGGCGCCCGGCTTGTTTTCCACCACGATCGGCTGCCCGAGCAGGGTCGCCATCTTGTTGAAGAGAACGCGGCTGACCACGTCGCTGGCGCTGCCGCCGGCAAACGGCATGATCACCGTAATCGGCCGGGTGGGAAAGCTTTGCGCGTTGGCGGCATGGGAGACCAAGGTGGTCGCGATCGACAACGCAATCGCCCACGATTTACTGAACTTCATATTTCCACCTGAATCTGAATCGCGTCGATGCGCGGAATTCGGTCAGCCGCTCTTTTGCAATTCGAGTTCAGCGTCGTAACCGTAAAGCCGCTCCTGTTCCGGCGGAAACGTCGCCGTCTCGGGGATCCGGTTTGCACGCATGCGATCGTTGCGCGCCCTGATCGCCGCGACGTCGTTCATCTGATATAGTTCCTCCTCGCGCCGGGCGAGGCCTTGCATCCATGCGGTGCGCGGCTGCCGCAGCCTGACGAAGCGCGCGAGCGCATCGAGTGGCCGCCCCTCGGCTTCGGCGATGCAGCCGGCCAACACATAGGCGTCTTCGATACTTTGAGCGCCGCCCTGGGCGTAAAACGGCATCATCGGATGCGCGGCATCGCCCATGAGCACGACACGGCCAACCTGCCAGTCTGGCAGCGGTTCGCGGTCGTATAGAGCCTGGCGCAGGATTTTCGGCGTCTCCGCGATGATCGTTCGAATGGTCGAATGCCAGCCGTCATATTCGGCCAACGCATCCTCCGTCCTGCCCTCCGCCAGCCAGGATTCCTGCGCCGGCTGCGATGAGCGGCTGATCCCGATCCAGTTGAAGGTCTTGCCGGCGGAGACGTAGTACTGGACGATGCTGCGGTTCGGCCCCATCCAGACGCCGACGACACTGCCAAGATCGAGATGCGCGACGCGTTCGGCAGGAACCAGGCCGCGCCACGCCACGTTGCCGGTGTAGCGCGGCAGTTCCTTGCCGAACAATTGCGCACGCACGGTCGAGTGAATTCCATCGGCGCCGATCAGAATATCGCCTTGCGCCGTCGACCCGTCGGCGAATGTCAGCGAGACACCGCCTTGATCCTGATCGACGCGATCGAGGCGCGCGCCGTGCCGGAACCCGTGCTCGCCTAATCCGCTCAACAGCACGTCGAGCAGTTCGGCCCGGTGGGCGGCATAGTACGGTGAGCCAAAATGCGCCTCTGCCTTCTGCCCGAGCGGCGTGTAATAGAGCCGCTCAGCCGTATCCCAACCGCGATAGTCGCGGCCGTCCGGATAGGTCGCCACGCGCTTGAGCGCCTCACCAAGCCCAAGCTTGAGCAGGATACGCGCCGCATTTGAAGAGACCTGGAGGCCAGCGCCGACCTGTCCGAATGCAGCCGCCTGTTCGAACAGTTGGACCTCGATACCGCGTTGTCGTAGCGCCAACATCGCGGTGATGCCGCCGATACCGCCGCCGGCGATGAGAACTTTCAAACGAGCCATTGACGCGTCCTCCCGACGGCTTCTGAAGTTTTCTCTAAGATTTTCTTGGGCCGCATTGTGCCGTTTTTTCGTGGTCCGGCAATCGAAGCGTTATGCACCTCTGCCGCGACAGCGCCGACGGGCAGCCAAAGCACCCCAAAGCCCTCTAATGCATTCCAGAACCTCATCCCGGGCGGTTGACAGCCTGCCCGGACGTCCGATGATGCGGCAACAAACCGATTTGGGATGGAAAGCCATGACCTCGACCCCTGACCTCGTGATCCGCGGCGGCAATATTGCCGATGGCAAGGGCGGCGAAGTGTACGAGGCTGATGTCGCCATCGTGGGCGGCCGCATCACCGAAGTCGGCAAGGTCGCAGCCAAGGGCAAGGAAGAGATCGACGCCAGGGGCAAGCTGGTCACCCCCGGCTTCGTCGACGTTCACACCCATTACGACGGCCAGGTCGCCTGGAGCCAGGACATCACGCCGTCGTCGCAGAACGGCGTCACCACCGCCATCATGGGCAATTGCGGCGTCGGCTTCGCGCCATGCAAGCCGGCCGACCATGTCCGGCTGATCCAGTTGATGGAAGGCGTCGAGGATATTCCGGAGCCGGTGCTGAGCGCCGGCATTCCCTGGGCCTGGGAAAGTTTCCCCGATTACATGGAGTGGCTTTCCAAACGAAATTTCGACATCGACATCGGCGCGCAACTGCCGCACGCGGCGTTGCGCGTCTACGTGATGGGCGAGCGCGGCGCGCGCCGCGATCCGTCCACGCCCGAGGACAACAGAGCGATGGCGGCATTGGCGGCTGACGCAGTCCGCGCCGGCGCGCTCGGCTTCTCGACTTCGCGCACGCTCAATCACCGCACCTCGACCGGCGACTTCACGCCGACGCTGAAAGCCGGTGAAGATGAGTTGACCGCGATTGCGGCTGCGATGCATGCGCAGGGCCGCAGCGTGCTGCAGTTCGTGCTCGATCTCTCCACCATCAACGAAGATCTTCCGATGATGCTGCGGGTCGCCGAGAACACCAAAATCCCGGTAACGTTCTCGATCACGCAGAACGACAAGGAGCCGCAGCGCTGGCGCAAGACGTTCAACATCATCAGCGAGGCTTCCGCGCGAGGCCTGAACATCACGGCGCAGATTCCCGCCCGCCCGGTCGGGCTGATGCTCGGGCTGGAATTGTCGCGCAACCCGTTCCAGACCCATCCAAGCTACCAGGCGATCGCCCACCTGCCGCTGGCGGAGCGCTTGAAGCGCCTGCACCAGGCTGAAACGCGCAACGCGATTTTGAGCGAGCACGCCACCGCGACCGACGATCCGCTGTTCTTCCGGCCGAACTACGACAAGATGTATCTGCTCGGTAATCCGCCGGACTACGAACAGCCGACGGAAAATACGCTGGGCGCGCAGGCCCGCCGCCAGGGCCGGCAGCCGGAAGAACTCGCCTATGAAGCAATGCTGACCGACGAAGGCCGCGGCATGCTCTATGTGCCGTTCCTCAACTACTCCGAAGGCAATCTCGATGCGACCCGTGAGATGCTGCGCGATCCGCATTCGGTGCCGGGGCTGAGCGACGGCGGCGCGCATTGCGGCATCATCTGCGACGCCTCTTTCCCGACCTATCTCCTGACGCACTGGACCCGCGACCGCAGCCGCGGCGAAAAGCTGTCGATCCCGTTCGTGGTCGCTGCCCAGGCGCGCAAGACCGCGCTGTCGGTCGGCCTTTACGATCGCGGCGTGATCGCGCCGGGCTTCAAGGCCGACGTCAACGTGATCGACTACGACAAGCTGCACCTGCATCCGCCGAAAGTGCATTACGACCTGCCGGTCGGCGGCCGTCGGCTGCTGCAGCAGGTCGACGGCTACGACGCCACCATCGTCTCCGGCGTGGTGACGCAACGCGGCGGCAGCGCCACCGGCGCCCGTCCGGGCAAACTGGTGCGCGGCGCGCAAGGCAGCAACAGCGAGTTCGGCGCGGCGGCGGGTTAGGCGCAGCTCCACACATGTTGTCGTCCCCGCCTGGTGCGCAATTGCGCACGGGCGCGGGGACGACGAGGGAGTTGTTACTCCCCCTCACACGAACCTCGCCGGCGCCGCTACGCGGGCCGAAGCATCGAAGTCCGCAGGTCCGATCCCACCGGCATCATATCATAGGGCGGCTTCCAGCCCGGCAGCGCTGCGAGGCGCTCGCGCCAGGCGTGGAGCGCCGGATAATCCGCTGCGATATCGAAGCCGGTCTCTTCCTTGGGGTAGTACACGTACCCGGCCAGCGAAAAATCCACGATGCTCGGCCTGTCGCCGAGCATGAAGGCACGATCGGCGAGATGCTTGTCGGCGACCGCAAAGCTCGCCTCGGTACGCGCGCGCAGGAACGTCAGGATCGCCGGATGCACCGGCTCCGGCATGAACGACTTTTGAAACCGGTGCATGGCATGGTTGTTCGTGAACTTGTGGTTATCGAACATGATCCAGCGCAACGCCTCGTAGCGCTGGTCGGCGCCGGGCGCGAAGTGACCGGTGGTTTCCGCGAGCCAGATCAGGATCGCGCCCGACTGCGACATCAACTGCCCGTCGACTTCGAGCACGGGCACCTCGCCCATCGCGTTCATGGCGGCGCGCCAGCCGGGATCGCGGGTCTGGCCGCCGGCAAAGTCGACGCCGACCGGCTCCCAGTCGAGGCCGGCGCAGTTCATGTAAAGCGCCAGCTTGTAGGAATTGCCGGACGCGCCGATGCAATGCAGTCTGTACCGGGCCATTACCTCACGCGAATTTCGCCTGAGCCTCTTCCTGCCCTGCAGCCAGCCTGGCGCGCTCGGTGTTGGGCCACAGCAGCGCCAAGCCGAGCAGTCCCGACACCACCAGCACCACGGCATTGATGGTGAAGCCGGTCATGTAGCCGTCGAGCGGTGCTGCCGCGTTCTGGATCACGGCGCCCATCACATAAGGTGCGAGGATTCCGGCGAGCGTGTAGAGCGCGCCATAGATCGAAATGATGGCGCCGCGCTGCGACACCGGCGTGAACTCACCGAGCATCGGCGCGCAGACCACGTAGATCGATCCGCACAACCCTGATCCGACCACCAAGAGGGCAATCATCAATCCGCCGGGCGCCACGTGAGGCAGCACGGCGAGAATTAGGCCGCCGACGATCAGCGGCACCGAACCGAGCACGCCGCGGGCGCCGCGGGTGGTGAAGCCCCGCGTCAGCATCACCTGCGATATCCAGCCGGTGAGCAGCACGATCACGGCGCCGAACACCCATGGCAGGATCGAGATGAAGCCGGCTTGCTGCTGCGAGAAGCCGAGTCCCTTGACGATGAAGGGCGTAAACCAGGTCAGCCCCAGCGACAGCGCCCAATAGGCGCCGAAGGTGGCGGCGACGCAGCCGATGAAGGTTCGCGAGGTCAACAACTGGAAATAGGGAATGCGCGACTCATTAGCAGCCATCGCCGCGGTCTGCACCAGCGGGCCCTCCTTGCCGAGGATCGCCCACGCCACCACCCACATCAAACCGACGACACCGAGCACGCCGAAGGCGTAATGCCAGCTATAATTGATGATCACCCAGTTCAGCGCGGGTACCGCGAGAATCACCCCGAACGCCGAGCCCTGCGACAGGATCGCAATCGGCAGGGTTCGCTTCTCATCCGGAAACCACTTGAAGATGGCATGCGCCGCGACCGACCCCGCGGGGCCCTCGCCGGCGCCGAGGATGACGCGGCAGACCAGAAGCGTGGTGAAGCCGATCGTGCCGACCATCGGAAACTGTGCCAGCGACCAGATCACCGCCATCGCCAGCAGCACCCAACGGGTGTCGATGCGATTGACGATGAAGCCTACAATGATGGCCGCTATCGAGAACAGCAAGAAGAACGAGGAGCCGAGCAGACCGAAGGACTCCGGCTCGAGCTTCAGTTCGGTCATGATCGGCACACCGGCAAGACCGACCACGATCTTGTCGGCGAAGTTCACCAGCATGAACAAGAACAGCAGGAACGTGATTTTCCAGGCGCCTTTGGGCGTCGGTTGCGTGGTCATGGCTTCTCCCCGTGATATCTTTGTATCTTTGCTGCTTTATCGTGTCCGGTCGAGCCGGACTTGCCCGATGCTAGCCATGGCTTTCCCGGCAACGCAACCGCGGATTTTGGCTGGGCCAGCGTGCACTGCAACTGCAAGCCGCCCCCTGACGTTGTCCGGATCGGTCCGTCAACCGGATCACGATCGCGTCGCAGCCGGATTGAGGTCGTGATCTGATACCGCTGCCCTGATATGTTGCCGGAAACAAAAGGAAATGCTCATGTCCGGAACGGTCTATCGGCGTACTTTGCTCATCGGCGCGCTTGTCTCGCTGGCGATATCAGCCCCATCAGGCGCTTGGGCGCAAACACCTGATTATGAGGCCATCGTCGCCTCCCCCGACCGGACCGATGCCGATCGCCAGGCCGACCAGCGCCGCCAGCCGGCCAAGATGCTGGCCTTCGCCGGCGTCCAGACCGGGATGAAGGTTCTGGATATGGAGGCCAGCGCCGGCTACAGCACCGAGCTGCTGGCCCGCACCGTCGGCCCAACAGGCACCGTCTACGCCCAGGATTCCGCCGCCGTGATCGAGCGCTTCGTCAAGGACAAGTTCGACATCCGCGCCCAGAAGCCCGCAATGAAGAACGTCGTCCATGTCGTAAGAAACTTCGACGATCCGATCCCGCCGGATGTTTCCAACCTCGACCTGATCACGTTCTTCTTCGCCTATCACGACATCACCTACATGGAGGTCGATCGCGGCGCCATGAACAAGAAGATGTTCGCGGCGCTGAAACCCGGCGGCTTTCTCATCATCGCCGACCACTCGGCCAAGCCGGGCGACGGCGTCAACGTCGCCAAGACGCTGCACCGGATCGAGGAGACGACGCTCAAGCAGGAGATCGAGGCCGCCGGTTTCAAGCTGGTCGCCGAAGCTGATTTCCTGCGCCATCCCGAGGATCCCCGGGACGCGAAAGTGTTCCAGCCGACGGTGCCGAACGACGAGTTCGTGCTGAAATACCAGAAGCCGTTATGAGGCGCGGCCATCGTGGCCATCCCCAACGGCAATCCCGTCGTGCTTGATGTCACCGGCCTGACCAAGAGTTACCGCGCCGCCGGCGAAGAAATCGCCGTGCTGCGCGGGGTGAATCTGACGGTCCGCGCCGGCGAGAGCGTGGCGCTGACAGGCGAGTCCGGCAGCGGCAAGAGTACGCTGCTGCATTTGATCGCCGGCCTCGATGCCGCCGACGGCGGTGCGATCAGGCTGGACGACGCCTTGGTGTCCGAGCTCAGCGATGCCGGCCGGGCCGAATTGCGGCGCGACCGGCTCGGCCTGGTGTTTCAGCAGTTCAACCTGATCCCGAGTCTTTCGGTGGAAGACAATCTCGTGTTCCAGTCGCGCATCGCCGGCCGTCACGATCCCGACTGGCATCGCGAACTGGTGGAACGGCTGGGACTGGCGAATCTTCTCAAGCGCTATCCCGAGCAACTATCCGGCGGCCAGCAACAGCGCGTTGCGATCGGCCGCGCGCTGGCGACAAAGCCGTTGCTGCTGCTGGCGGACGAGCCGACCGGCAATCTCGACGAGGCCACCGCCGACGAAGTGCTGGCGCTGGCGCGCGATCTGGTGGCGCGTTCGGGCTGCGGCTTCCTGATGGTGACCCACAGCGCGCGGCTCGCCGCCACGCTCGACCGCCAGGTCAACCTTCATGCCGGGGTAATCGCATGAGGCGCGCGCTGTGGACGCTGGCCGTATTGCTGAGCCACTGGCGGCGGCATCCGATGCAGCTCGCGACGCTCCTGATCGGATTGATTTCGGCGACCGCGCTGTGGAGCGGCGTGCAGGCGCTCAACCAGCAGGCGCGCAATTCCTACGATCGCGCAGCCGCCACCTTCGGCGGCACCCGCACCGCCATGCTGGTCGCCAGGTCAGGCGCGACTTTCCCGCAACAACTCTTTGTCGACCTGCGCCGCGCCGGCTGGCCGGTATCGCCGGTGCTCGAAGGCCGCATCCAGATCGACGGCCGCTCGCTCCGCCTGCTCGGCATCGAGCCGGTGACGTTACCGGCGGAAGTCGGCAGCGCGCCCGCCATCGGCAGGACCGACCTGCAATCCTTCATGACGCCGCCTGGAGAAATGCTGGTGGCGCCGGAGACGCTCTCCGATCTCAAGCTCGCCGAGGGCACGCGACATCAGGCCAATGGCGGCGCGCTGCTGCCACCGCTGCGCGTGCAGCCGCAATTGGTGCCCGGCGTGCTGGTGGTCGACATCGGCGTCGCACAAGCTCTTTTGAAAATGCCGGACCAACTGTCGCGCCTGCTGATCGGTAAGTCCGCGGGCAAGCGTGCGCCGCTGGAAAGCATCGCGGGCGACAAGCTCCGCCTGATCGAACCCAGCGCGGAGAGCGATCTCGAACGCCTCACCGACAGTTTTCATCTGAATCTTACGGCATTCGGGCTGCTGTCGTTCTTTGTCGGACTCTTCATCGTCAATTCGGCTGTTGGCCTCGCCTTCGAGCAGCGCCTGACGATGCTGCGCACCTTGCGCGCCTGCGGCGTCTCGGCGCGGATGCTGAACGCGGTGCTGGTCGGTGAACTGGTGTCGCTGGCGCTGGTCGCGGGATTGATCGGGCTGGTGTGCGGCTATTTCATTGCGGCCTCGCTGTTGCCCGACGTCGCCGCCTCCTTGCGCGGGCTCTATGGCGCGCAAATTCCGGGACAACTGACGCTCAAACCGGAATGGTGGATCGCCGGCATCGCCATCAGCATCTTGGGTGCGCTGGCCGCCGCAGCCGCCAGCCTCGCCAAGGCACTGCGGCTGCCGCTACTCGCCACCGCGCAACCCCAGGCCTGGCAACAGGCGCAGCGCCGCTGGCTGGTGTTTCAAAGCATCGCGGCATTGGCCGTGTTCGCGACCGCCGGCGGCCTGCTGTGGTTCGGCGATTCCCTCATCGCCGGCTTTGCCGTGCTCGCCGCCCTGATGCTGGGCGCGGCGCTGATCCTGCCGATGTTTCTCGAAGCCGCGCTTTCGCTCGGTCAGCGCTACGCCAAAGGTCCGCTTAGCATCTGGTTCTGGGCCGACAGCCGCCAGCAACTGTCGGGATTGTCGCTGGCGCTGATGGCGCTGCTGCTGGCGCTCGCGGTCAATGTCGGCGTCGCCACCATGGTCGAGAGCTTCAGCCGAACCTTCCTGGTCTGGCTCGACGGGCGGCTGGCGGCGGATGTCTATGTCAGCGCGGCCAGCGATCAACAGGCGACCGAAATCAAGGCGTGGCTGCGCGAGCGCCCCGAGGTCGAGGCCATCCTGCCCGGCGGCCGCGCCGATACCCAGCTCGCGGGCGCGCCGATCGAGGTGCTGGGCCTGCCCGATCATCCGACCTACCGGGACAACTGGCCGTTGTTGCAATCGGTCGACAAGGCCTGGATCAGGCTGCGGCCCGGCGATACCTGCCTCGTCAGCGAACAGTTGTCGCGCCGTCTCCATATCGGCCTCGGCGATCGCATCGACGTGCCTGCGCCTGGTGGCAACTGGCCGCTCGAAGTGGTCGGCATCTACGCGGATTACGGCAATCCGAAAGGCCAGGTCGCGGTCAATTTTGCAGCATTGACGCGGCACTTTCCGGAAATCCCGCTGACGCGAATGGGCTTGCGCGTCGCACCGCCAAAGATTCCGCCGCTGATCGCAGCGCTGCAGGAAAAATTCGGCCTCGATGACCGCAACGTCGCCGATCAGGCGACCATGAAGGCGGAATCGAAGCGGATCTTCAGCCGCACTTTTTCCGTCACCGCCGCATTGAATGCCTTCACGCTCGGCGTCGCCGGCATCGCGCTGCTCACCAGCCTGTTGACGCTCGCCAATTCGCGGCTGCCACAACTGGCGCCGCTATGGGCCATCGGCATCACCCGACGAAAATTGGCCGTCATCGAACTTCTGAAGACGATGTCGGTGGCGCTGATCACCACGCTGCTGGCGCTGCCGCTCGGTTTGCTGGTGGCGTGGTGCCTGCTGGCGATCGTCAACGTCAAAGCGTTCGGCTGGCGGCTGCCGTTCCAGGTGTTTCCGCTGCAATTGCTGGGGCTCGTCGTCGTCGCGATGGCGGCGGCGCTGGCCGCATCGGCTTTGCCGGTGATACGATTGGCGCGGATGCAGCCGGCGAACCTGATCCGGATCTTTGCCAATGAGCGGTAGCGGCACCATCACCCGCCGCAGCCTGATCGCCGGCGCGCTGCTCTCAGGCCTCGGCAGTAAGGCGTTGGCGCAAGGCTTTGCCGGGCTCGGCGAAAGCACAGGCGGATTTGGAGCTGTCGTCCCCGGCAAAACGTTTTCGTTTCCCGGAGATCACGGCCCGCATCCGAAGTTTCGCATCGAGTGGTGGTACGTGACCGCCAATCTCGTCGACAGCGGTGGCACCGCCTACGGCGCGCAGTGGACGCTGTTTCGCCAGGCAGTCGCAGCCGGCGGACCGCCGGAAGGATGGGCTAACCAGCAAATCTGGATGGGGCACGCCGCGGTCACCCGCGCCGATACGCATCGTTATGCGCAGACTTTCGCGCGCGGCGGTGTCGGCCAGGCCGGGGTTGAGACCACTCCGTTTCATGCCTGGATCGATGCCTGGGAGATGCGCGGGCGCGATGCGACGGATGACAACACTATCGCGCCTCTCGACCTCAGCGCCGCGGGCACCGATTTCAGCTACACGCTGCGCCTCGATGCGGAGCGTCCGCTGGTGCTGCAAGGCGACGGCGGCTACAGCCGCAAATCCCTGCGCGAGCAGGCCTCGTACTATTACAGCCAGCCGTACTATCAGGTGAAGGGCAGCATCGTCATCGACGACAAGCCTGCCGAAGTCACAGGACAAGCCTGGCTCGACCGCGAGTGGAGCAGCCAGCCGCTGGCGCCGGACCAGTCCGGATGGGACTGGCTGTCGCTGCATCTTGCCGGCGGCGACAAGCTGATGCTGTACCGGATGCGCCAGACCGACGGCCAGCATTACGGCTCGGGCAAATGGTTCGCGCGCGACGGCAGCACGACGCTGCTCGCCACATCGGACATCACCATGACGCCGCAGATCTTCACCGAGATCGAGGGACGAAGGATCCCGACTGCGTGGCGCATCACCATTCCCCGACTTGCGTTTGCGATCGACTGCGCGCCACTCAATCCACGGAGCTGGATGGGCACCAGCTTTCCCTATTGGGAAGGCCCGATCAGCTTCGGCGGCAGCCATACCGGACTGGGATATCTGGAGATGACCGGATACTAGCGCGTAGTTCTGATTGCATCAGAACCACGCTCTACCTTTGTTTTGACGCGTCTTCTTTACGCGAACTGGTTTTCACTTCGTTCGAAAACGCTATAAGCCGACACAATCAGTGGGGAGGATTCTTTCGATGTACCATTTCACCGCGCTCGTCACCTGTCTGGCGATCCTGGTCTACGCCTACGCTTCGATTCTGGTGTCGCAGGCACGCGGCAAATTCGGCGTCAAGCTGCCCGCGATTTCGGGCACCCCCGATTTCGAGCGGGTGTTTCGCGCGCAGATGAACACGCTGGAATGGCTGCCGATGTTCCTGCCGTCGCTGTGGCTGTTCGCGATCTATATCGGCGACACCTTTGCGGCAGGGCTGGGCCTGGTCTGGGTGATCGGCCGCGTCCTCTACGTCCACGGCTATGCGCAGGCGGTCGAGAAACGCGGGCCCGGTTTCTTTATTCAGGCTCTCGCAAATACTGCACTTTGGGCTGGCGCGTCCGGCGCCATTATCTGGCGCATCGTTCACGTCTGACGATCATTTGGTTCAACGCAAATGGCCGCGATGAATCCGAAGCGGCCAATGATACCTTCGACAATGCGCGCTTATCACAGTCGCGCGAGCACGAAGGAATGTCGTCTTCCCTTCATGCATTTCGTGAATATCATGCAGCATGCATCGTACACGTACGCTGCTGTTGCTCTGATCTACCCCGTCCGTTGATCCCCAACGGGCGGGGTTTTCATTTGCGCGGTGTGAACGTCGCCGCTCGAATCTCGACCACGCATCGGCAGTTCCCTTCGGTTGGTATGATGGTATTCATATCAAGCGCCGAACGACCAATTGCATAACTTAATTAGCTTTCTAACTCATTGTTTCGTTGCGTAAAAACCACGATCGTCCCGTGAAATGCAGCGTATGACGCTGTTGTCATTCTAAACCTCCGGTTCTCCATTATCTCCCGGGTTAGTATCTACGTTCGAACCAGCGCGTAGATCATCACCGGAGAATAACGATGCATCTAACAAGAAAACTCATCCTCGGCTCGGCCGCCGGACTACTTGCCATCAGTGGCGCGCAGGCCGCCGATCTTCCCGTCAAGGCCAAGGCGGTCGAATACGTGCGGATCTGCTCGCTGTACGGCGCGGGCTTCTTCTACATCCCCGGCACCGACACCTGCATCAAGCTTGGCGGTTATCTGCGCGTCGATACCACGTTCAACGGCGGCATCCACGGAACGCCGGCGTGGTCCGGCGACATCGCGCAAGGCAATCGCTATCGCGACTACTTTGCTTCGCGCTCGCGTATGGCGTTGACCGTCGATACCCGCACCGCCAGCGAATATGGCGTGGTCCGCACCTTTGGTCAGGCCGACTTCCAGTTCAGCACGCAGGGCAGCACCACCGTCAATCCGGCCAACTTCACGGCCTCGCCGTCCGCCGGCACCAATACTTCGCTCTTGAACCAGCCCGGCGAAGGCTATGTCGCGGTCGAATATGCCTTCATCCAGTTCGCCGGCTTCACCTTCGGTAAGTCCTCGTCAGCCTACTCGACCCCATGGAACGGTTTCCCGGGCAACATCAGCTCGAACCTGCTGGGCGGCAACAACACCGATACCGGCGTCAACAACATCCAGTACACCGCGCAGTTCGGCAACGGCGTATCGGGCACCATCGGCCTCGACGACCCCACCGTCTGGGACCGCACCTCCGTATTCAATCTGTCGATCCCGCTCAGCGCCACGCTCGGTGGCAGCAATGCCTACGCGGGCGCCCATGCTCCCGACGTCGTCGGCAACATCCGGGTCGACCAGGCCTGGGGTTTGTTCCAGATCTCGGCTGCTGCGCACGAAGTCTCGGGCTCCTACAACGTCCTGAACACGGCCGCCGTGCCGGCCGGCGCGGTTGGCCCTGCGGGTGCTTCGCCGACCGGACTGTCCGAACTCTCCGGCCATCCCGACACCAAATGGGGCGGCTCGGTGATGGCTGCCTTGCAGATCAAGAACATCCCGACCGGTGCCGGCGACGACATCAAGATGGACGTGAGCTACGCCAAGGGTGAGACCAAGAACGTGATCGCCACCAGCAGCGCTTCGCCAAGCTTTGCGATGTTCGGCAGCACGTCCCGTGCCGGCGCCTATCAGAGCGTCGGTTTCGGTGCGACCACCGATGCTGTGTATCTCCCCGTTGCGAACGGCGGCGACGGGTCGCTGCACCTGACGGAGGCCTATGGCATCCGCGGCGCATTCAACCACAATTGGGATGCGTACTGGGCATCGAGCCTCTATGGCAGCTATTCGGCTGTCCGCTATGACGGCACCGCAAAAGCCTTCATCTGCGCCAACTACACGACGCTCGGCAAGGCCGTCAGCGCCGACTACAGCTGCAATCCCGATTACAACGTCTCGCAGATTGGTCTCCTCACCCGCTGGACTCCCGTCAAGAACCTGACGTTCTCGGCCGAAGTGCAGTGGTTCCACCTAGACCAGAAGTTCACGGGTGCAGCGACGCTCGGGCCGTCCTCGCCGAAGCCTTCGGCCATCTACGAGTTCAAGGACCAGGACACGGTGCATCTGCAGGTTCGCGCCCAGCGGAACTTCTGATCTCCGCCGGAACGAAAACTCTTCAGACCTGAACAGAAAACGCCGCGCTGGGTTCAAACCAGCGCGGCGTTTGCCTTGAGCGGCAGATGATCGGGTGATCGTTTACTTCGTCAGCGGGCAGCCGGAGTCCTTGGCCGTCGGGAACGCCTTGTCGCCCGGCACCACCGCGAGCTGCTTGTAGTAGTCCCACGGCTTCTTCGAGTCCGACGGCTTCTTGACCTCGAACAGATAGAGGTCGTGCACCATGCGGCCGTTTTCCAGCACCTTGCCGCCCTGCGCAAAGTCGTCATCGACGGGCAATTCCTTCAGCTTCTTGGCCACGGCATCCGAATCCTTGGTGCCGGCCGCCTTGACCGCCTTCAGATATTGCAGCGTCGCCGAATAGGTGCCGGCCTGGATCATGTTCGGCATCCGGCTCGTGCGTTTGAAGAAGCGTTCGGCAAAATTACGGCTCTTGTCGTCGCGATCCCAGTAATAGCCCTCAGTCAGCACCAGACCCTGGGCTGCTTCGAGCCCGAGGCCATGGACCTCGGCCAGCGTCAGCAGCAGGCCGGCGAGCTTCTGGCCGCCCTTGACGATGCCGAATTCGGCCGCCTGCTTGATCGAGTTGGTGGTGTCGAGGCCGGCATTCGCAAGCCCGATGATCTTGGCTTTGGAACTCTGCGCCTGCAGCAGGAACGAGGAGAAGTCCGACGAGTTCAGGGGGATGCGGACCGAGCCCACCACCTTGCCGCCCTTTTCCCTGACCAGGTCGCCGGTGTCCTTCTCCAGCGCGTAGCCGAAGGCGTAGTCCGCGGTCATGAAGAACCAGGTATCGCCGCCGGCCTGCACCAGCGCGCCGCCGGTCCCGACCGCCAGCGCGTGGGTGTCGTAGGCCCAGTGGAAACCATACGGCGTGCAGGCGTCGCCGGTGATGCGCGAGGTCGCCGCCCCCACGACGATGTCGATCTTCTTCTTTTCCTTCGACAACTCCTGGATCGCGAGCGCCACCGAGGACGTCGTCAATTCCGTGATCATGTCGACGTTCTCGACCTCATACCAGCGGCGCGCGATGGCGGTGGCGAGATCCGGCTTGTTCTGGTGGTCGGCGGAAACGATGTCGATCTTCTGACCCAGCACCTCGCCGCCGAAATCCTCGATCGCCATCTTGGCGGCCTCGAGCGAATATTTGCCACCGTAGTCGGCATAGACCCCGGACTGATCGTTCAGAATGCCGATCTTGACGCCCTGCGCCGACGCCGTCCCGGCCAGCAAAAGACCGCTCATCGCAACGGCCGCCAACAATCCCGATTTCATATGTGCCTCCCAGCAGTTTCTACCCAAGAAATCTCGCGCAACAATATTTCATAACCCTGCGGCTGCCCATCTATTTCAGATCAGCCAATAGTATTGGAGAGCTCGTTCCGTCATTCCCGGGCGCGCGCGAAGCGAGCGAACCCGGAATCTCGAGATTCCGGGTTCGATGCTTTGCATCGCCCCGGAATGACGCCGAGTTGACGGCGCATGCGGACTACCGCGGCGATCACGCCGCGGTAGGTTTGTTCCCGCCATCGGCAAGGTTGCGGACGATGACGTAGAAGATCGGCGTAAAGATCAGGCCGAACAGCGTCACCCCAAGCATGCCGAAGAACACGGCGACGCCGACCGCCTGGCGCATTTCCGATCCCGAGCCCGTCGAAATCACCAGCGGCAGCACGCCGAGAATGAACGCGAACGACGTCATCAGGATCGGCCGCAACCGTAGCCGGCAGGCTTCGATCACGGCCTCGAGCCGCGGCCGGCCCTCGAGCTCGATGTCGCGCGCGAACTCCACGATCAGAATCGCGTTCTTCGCCGCCAGTCCCACCAGCACCACGAAGCCGATCTGGGTGAGGATATTGAGGTCCTGTCCCATGATCCGCACGCCGATCGTCGCGGCCAGCAAACACATCGGTACGATCAGGATCACGGCGAACGGCAGGCTCCAGCTGCCATATTGCGCGGCCAGCACCAGGAACACGAACAGCACGCAGATCGGAAACACGTAGAGACCGGAATTGCCGCCGGTCACCTGCTGATAGGACAGATCGGTCCATTCGAAGGTAAAGCCGCTCGGCAGCGTCTGGTCGGCGAGCTGCTTGATCGTGCTGAGGGCGACGCCGGAGCTCGTTCCCGGCGTCGGCTCGCCCTGCAGTTCGGAGGCCGTATAGAGATTGTAGCGCGCGACACGGTCGGGGCCCGAGATGTCGCGGAAATCGACCACGCTGCCGAGCATCACCATGTCGCCCGCCGCATTGCGGGTGCGCAACCGCGCCAGATCGGGGGTCGCCTTGCGGAACGGCAGGTCGGCCTGCGCCGTGACGTGATAGGTGCGGCCGAACAGGTTGAAGTCGTTGACGTAGGTCGAGCCGAAATAGGTCTGGATGGTGTCGTTGATTCCAGAGATCGGCACGCCGAGCTTCTGCGCCTTGATGCGGTCGATGTCGACGAAGATCTGCGGCGTGTTGGCGGTAAAGGGCGAAAACACCGAGGTGAGGTTTGGCGACTTGCGCGCGGCGGCGACAAGCTCGTCGGTCGCGGCGGCCAGCAGCTCGGGCCCGCGGCCCTGCCGATCCTGGACGCGGATGGTAAAGCCGCCGCCGGTGCCGATGCCGGGCACCGCGGGCGGCGGGATCACGATGATGAAAGCGCCCTGGATCGCAGACAGCCGCTTGCGCAGCTCGCCGGTGATCGAGGTCGCCGTCAATCCCTTCTTCAGGCGCGCCTCCGGCTCGTCGAACACCGGGAACAGCGCCGCGGCGTTGCCAGCCTGCGTGCGGGTCGCGCCGGAAAAGCCGGCAAAGGCCGCGACGCGAACGATGCCCGGCGTGTCCAGCGCGATACGCTCGATCTCGCGCACCACCTTGGTGGTGCGATCCAGCGACGCCGCGCCGGGCAGTTGCGCCGAGATGATGACGTAGCCGCGGTCCTGCGCCGGAATGAAGCCCTGTGACGTCGTCACCAACAGCCAGCCGGCGCTGCCGATCAGCGCCAGATAGATCACGAGCATGACCGCCGTATGCCGGATCACGAAGTCGGCCGCGCCCGCATAGCCGTGCGAGAGCCGGTCGAACACGCGGTTGAACACGCCGGTAAAGGCCGCCCAGCCGCGGGCGATGACATTCCAGCTTGCGGGCGGACGCTTGTCCTCGTGCGGAACCAGGATCAGCGAGGCCAGCGCCGGCGACAGCGTCAGCGAACAGAAGCAGGAGATCGCGGTTGCCACCGCGATGGTGACGGCGAATTGCTGGAAGAATTGCCCCGAGATGCCGCCGATGAACGCGGTCGGTATGAACACCGCGCACAGCACCAGCGCGATCGAGACCAGCGCGCCGCCAACCTCTTCCATGGTCTTGAGCGCGGCGTCGCGCCGGCTCATGCCGTGCTCGAGATGCCGCTCGACATTTTCCACCACCACGATGGCGTCGTCGACCACGATGCCGACCGCCAGCACCAGCCCGAACAGGGTGAGGTTGTTGATCGAGAAGCCGAGCGCAGCCATGACCGCGAAGGTGCCGACCAGCGACACCGGGATCGCAATGATCGGGATGATGGCGGGCCGCCAGCCCTGCAGGAACACCAGCACCACGATGACGACGAGCGCCATCGCCTCGTAGATGGTCTTGATCAGCTCATGGACGGATTGCGCGATGAATTCGGTCGGATTGTAGCCGATATTGAAGTCGAGCCCTTTCGGAAAACTCTCCTTGAGCCGCACCATCGTGTCGGAGATGTTCTTGGAGGTGGCCAGCGCGTTCGATCCGGGACGCTGGGTCACCAGCAGTGCGACCGCCGATTTCCGCAGCAGGAAGCTGTTGGTGGCGTAGGACAGCGCGCCGAGTTCGATGCGGGCGACGTCGCGCAGGCGGACGACCCGGCCGTCGGAGCTGGCCTTGATCAGGATATCCTCGAACTGCCGCTGGTCTTTCAGGCGGCCGGTAAAGACGAGGTTGGGCTGGAAAGCGCGGTCCGCGATCGGCGGCTCCGCGATCTGCCCGCCCGCGATCTGCACGTTCTGCGATCGGATCGCCGCCAGCACTTCGGCCGACGTCAGGCCGAGATTGGCGATGCGGTCGGGATCGAGCCACAGCCGCATCGAATAGTCGCGCGCGCCGAACATCTGGATATCGCCGACGCCGTCGAGCCGCAGCAACTGGTCGCGGACCTGCAGCAGCGCATAGTTCGAGATGTAGAGCTGGTCAAAACTGTCGTCGGGCGACAGCATGAACACGACCATCAGGATGTCGGGGCTGTTCTTGCGCGTCGTCACGCCGTTTTGCTGCACTTCCGCCGGCAGGCGCGGCTGCGCGATCGCGACGCGGTTCTGCACCAGCACCTGGGCCTTGTCGAGATCGGTACCGAGCTTGAAGGTGACGGTGATGGTGAGCTGCCCGTTCGAGGTCGCCTGGCTGTAGAGGTACAGCATGTCCTCGACGCCGTTGATCTCCTGCTCGATCGGTGCCGCGACGGTGTCGGAGACGGTCTGCGCCGAGGCGCCGGGATATTGCGTGGTGACGACGACGGTCGGCGGCACAACTTGCGGATATTCCGAGACCGGCAGCGTGGTGTAGGCGAGCGCGCCGACAATCAGCAGCACGATCGACAGCACCATCGCGAGGATGGGCTGGTTGATGGAAAGCCTTCCGAGATTCATGGCTTGGCACCCGCCGGAGCTTTGGCGGTCTGTGGGGTCACCTTGGCGCCGACGCGGGCGCGCTGCAGGCCGTCGACGATGACGCGGTCCTCCGCCTTGAGGCCTTCGCGGACCACGCGCAGGCCTTCGTCGAGCGGCCCCAGCACCACCGGCTTGGCCTCGACGGTGTTGTCTTCCTTGACCACGAACACGATCTTGCGCGACTGGTCGGTGGCAACAGCGGAATCCGGCAGCAGCAGGGTCTCATAGGGCGAACTGCCGATCAGCCGCACACGGCCGAACTGGCCCGGCAGGATCGACAGATCCTGGTTGGGGATGACAGCGCGACTGCGCAGGGTCGCGGTCGAAGAATCGAGGCGGTTGTCGATGAAGTTCATCTTGCCCTCATGCGAGGGCTTGGTCTCGCCGGTCAACGTCACCTGGACCGGGTTGGGCGTATCGCGCGAACTCGGCCGCTTGCCTTCGAACCAAAGCTTGCTGTTGCGTTGATAGGTCGCCTCGTCGACATCGAAATAGATGTAGATCGGATCCATCGAGACGATCGAGGTAAGCAACGTCGAACCGCCTTCGCTGCCCTGCACGAGATTGCCGGCGCTGACGAGATGGCGGCTGACGCGGCCGGAGATCGGCGCCATCACATGGCTGAACTCGATATTGAGCTGCGCCGCTTTCAGCGCGCCCTCGGCCACGGTCTCGGCGGCGTGCGCCGCCTGCAAGGCCTGGCGGCGCTGGTCGACGACCTGTTCGGAAACGGCACTGGTCTGGACCAGGGACAGGCCGCGGTCGAGATCGCGCTTGGCAAGCTCCGCCTTGGCGCGCGCATCCGCGAGCTGACCGGACGCCTGTTCGGCGACCGCCTCGAACGGTCGGGAGTCGATCACATAGAGCAGATCGCCGGCCCGAACGATGTCGCCGTCGCGGAACTCGACCGAGGTCACGAAGCCGCCAACGCGCGCGCGAACCTGGACTTCCTCGACCGCCTCGAAGCGTCCGGTGAATTCATCCCAGTCGGTGACGGTGCGTTTCACCGGCTGCGCCACCGTGACCGGCGGCGCGGCGGCGGCCGCAGGTGCCGGCGGCTTGTCGCCGCAGCTCGTCAGCGCCAGCGCGAGCAGCGGGATCAACGGCCGCAGACCACGAAGCGAAAGAATATTATGAAGGCTCTTGCCCGGCGCCCCAGATTTAGATGGCTCAATCTCGCCCAACATCCAATTCCCCTGCACTTCTCGACATCGTCATTGATCGAGACCGCTGCCGCGCAACTATCCGCGGCGGAGGTCACAGATGTGAACGGTTCCTAGTCTGTGCAAGAACCCCGCGGGAGCAAGCAAAATCGTTATGCAAATCCGGCCCTGGGGCGATCAGCGGTCAGGCGCTTTGCGCGTGGAACACGCCGGCGGGACGCGGCAACAAGGGGACGCAGGTTCCCCTGCAGGCATGAATTCCTTGGCGAATTCCGGGGCCAATTCAGGCTCTCGGCATCTGATGACGAAAACGTGACATCACACAAGTGTCGTCCGGCCGGGGCCAGGCCGCGTCACGCCGAAAATTCTGTGCCGACGCAGGGAGGCCGCGTTGCCGGGCGCCGGCCGGGACGCATCCCCCACGCGTCAACCATACCCGAACGCCGATATAGTTAACAATTCGGAAACATTGACTCAGGGTTGTGCGACTCATACGCTCATGGTTGCCAAAAGGTTAATTTTCTGTCGGCCGCATTTCTTGAACATTCATTTTCTGTCGTCGCGGTGTGAGTGGGGCGTATCCGAAATGACGAGCGAGATTGCATTCGCTGGTGATTTGCCTCGCAGACCAACGTTCGCCGCCGGCCGCTCCACCAGCGGACCCGGCCTGCGCGGACATTGCGCGCTCTATCCATCAAAACATCAGACGCGTTCACGCATCGCGCTTGCCGCGCGACGTCCGAGGCCTTCGCGGCCCGGATTGGCGTGACGCATTCGACCTAGTTGGGAGTTCTGTTAATGGCGTCCGACCTGCCTGCGTTCCCCGGTTTTCCCTCTCCGCCGTCGCCGCCATCTCCGCCGCCCGGCGGTGGTACGCCGGGCCTCATCATCGCGCTTCCGTTTCTGGATACGCCGCCATCGCAAGCTACCGACTCGAACGGCGCCGCCAACGCCGTTGCTGAGGGTGCTGCCGTCAACACGCTGGTCGGCATCACCGCGCACTCGGTCGACGCCGAAGGTCAGACCGTCACCTATTCGCTCGGCGCCGATTCCTCCGGCGGCGGTTTCAAGATCGATCCGGCGACCGGCGTGGTGTCGGTCGCCGACTCCGGCAAGATCGATTTCGAGACCGCCCCTGGCCACGCCTACACGATCACGGTGAATTCGAGCGACGGATTCATATCCGGTTCGCAGAACTTCACCATCGCCGTCACCGACGTCGCGCCGACGGCACCCGTCGACAGCAACGCCGCCGCCAACGCCGTCACGGAAGGCGCGGCTGCCAATACAACGGTCGGCGTCACCGCCGCCTCGACCGACATCAATGGTCCGGCTGTCACCTACAGCCTGACCGCCGACACCTCCGGCGGTGGCTTCAAGATCGACCCGGTGACCGGTATCGTCACCGTCGCCGATGCCACCAAGATCGACTACGAGAGCGCGCCCGGCCATGCCTATACCGTCACCGCACAGGCCAGCGATGGCACGCTGACGAATTCGCAGACCTTCACCATCGCTGTGAATGACGTGCCGCTGTCGACACCGGTCGATACCAACGCCGCCGCCAACAACGTGGCGGAAGGTGCGGCCAACGGAACCGCCGCCGGCATCACCGCCTTTGCGTTCGATCCGAACGGACCGGCGACCACCTATTCGCTGACCGGCGACACCTCGGGCGGCGGGTTCACGATCAATGCCGTGACTGGGGTCGTCACCGTCGCCGATTTCACCAAGATCGACTACGAGAGTTCGGGCGCCGGCCACAGTTATACCATCACCGTACAGGCCAATGACGGCCTGCAGACCACGTCGCACGGCTTCACGATCGGCGTTGCCGACGTCGCGCCGTCGACCCCGGTCGACAGCGACGCCGCCGCCAACAGTGTCCTCGAAGGCGCAGCCAACGGCTCGACCGTCGGCGTCACGGCCTCGTCCACCGACGTCAACGGCCCGGCCGTGACCTACAGCCTGACCGGGGACACTTCGGGTGGCGGTTTCACCATCAATGCCGCGACCGGCGTCGTCACCGTCGCCGATTCGACCAAGATCGATTACGAGAGTGCGCCCGGGCACGCCTATACCGTCACCGCGCAGGCCAGCGACGGCACCCTGACGAATTCGCAGACCTTCACCATCGCCGTTGCCAACGTCCCGCCCTCGACCCCGGTCGATAGCAATGCCGGCGCCAACACCGTGGCTGAAGGCGCGGCCGCCGGCTCCACGGTCGGTGTCACTGCGTCATCCACCGACATCAACGGTCCGGCCGTAACCTACAGCCTGACCGGCGACACTTCCGGCGGCGGCTTCACCATCAATGCCGTGACCGGCGTCGTCACCGTCGCCGACCCCACCAAGATCGATTACGAAAGCGCGCCCGGCCACGCCTATACCGTCACCGCACAGGCCAGCGACGGCACGGCGTCGAGTTCGCAGATCTTCATCATTGCGGTCACCGACGTCGCGCCCTCAACACCGGTCGACAGCGATGCCGCCGCCAACTCCATCGCCGAAGGTCCGGCCAACGGCTCGACCGTCGGCGTCACCGCCTCCTCCACCGACGTCAACGGCCCGGCGGTGACTTACAGCCTGACCGGCGACACCTCCGGCGGCGGCTTCACCATCAATGCCACGACCGGTGTCATCACCGTCGCCGATTCCACCAAGATCGATTACGAAAGCAGCGGCGCCGGCCATAGTTACACCGTCACCGCGACGGCCAGCGACGGCACCCAGTCCAACTCGCAAGCGTTCGTCATCGACGTCACCGACGTCGCGCCATCGACCCCGGTCGACAGCAATGCCGCAGCGAACCAGGTGTCGCAGGGCGCTCCCGTCGGGACCGTTGTCGGGTTGACCGCGTCCTCGACCGACGTCAACGGACCGGCGGTGACTTACTCGCTGATCGGCGACACGTCGGGCGGCGGCTTCACCATCAATGCCGCAACCGGCGTCGTGACGGTGGCCGATCCCAGCAAGGTCATCTTCAATGCCGGCAGCCCGAGCTTCGACGTTAGGGTCGATTCCAGCGACGGCACGCTGCATAACCAGCAGACCTTCACCATCAACGTGCTGCAGAACACCCCGCCGGTGGCGAATGACGATTCCCTCGCCGCTACCGAAGCCGGCGGCCTCAACAACTCCATCGCGGGCTCCAATCCTGCAGGCAACGTCATCCTCGGCACCGGCTCCGCCGGCGCTGTGCAGGACACCGATGCGCAGGATCCGAGCAACGCGCTGACGGTGGTTGCGGTCCATACCGGTCCCGAAGGCGCCTCGACCGGCACCGGCACGGTCAACTCTGCAACGGTCGGATCACACGGAACGCTGACGCTGAACAGCGACGGCTCCTATACCTATCTGGTGAACCAGACCGACGCCCAGGTGCAGGCGCTGCACACTTCGGCCGAAACGATCACCGATGTCTTCAACTACACGATCCAGGACACTGGCGGCCTGCAGGACACGGCGACGCTGACCGTCACCATCCACGGCGCCGACGACCTGCCGCAGGCGGTCGCCGACACCGGCACCATGACCGAGGACGATGCGCCGACGTCCTTCAACGTCATCGCCAACGATACCCAGGACCCCGATCATACCGCGTCCAACACCATCACGCTCGGGCCGGGCGGCGTCACGGTCACCGGCCCGGGGGGCGAGACCTTTGCCAATACCGACGCCACGGCGTCGATCGTCGCCAACCAGATCCAGATCACGCTCAACAATGCGCATTTCCAGCAGCTCGCACTCGGCGAACACGCCACCATCACCGCGCCATATACCCTGACCGGCGACGCCGGCGAGACCTCGAGCGCCAACCTCGTCGTCACCGTCAACGGCGTCAATGACGTGCCGGTCGCCGTCGACGACACCGGTACGATGACCGAGGACCAGTCGGGCCACGCCTTCACGGTGCTGGCCAACGACACGCTCGACGCCGATCATGGCGCGCCGAACAACGTGACGGTCAATGCAGCCACGGCGGTCACCAATCTGTCCGCGCCTTCCGGCGAGGGCATCACCGCCTCCGACATTTCGGTCAGCGTCAACGGCTCCAATCAGGTCGTGGTCAATCTCGGCGCCAACTTCCAGCATATGCAGGACGGCCAGAGCTCCACGTTCGACGTCGCCTACACGCTGCACGGCGACCAGCCGGGCGATACCTCCACTGCCGAATTGCACGTGACGGTGACCGGCGCCAACGACGCGCCGGTCGCGGGCAATTTCACCTTCAACGGCGTCAACAGTGCGATCGGCAATACCGATCTCGTCGTCAACGACCCCGCCGACACCGCGCAGACCGCCACCGGACCCGCCAAGACCATCAGCGCCAGCCTGCTCAGCGGCGCCAGCGACGTCGACGGCCCGGGACCGCTGATCGTGGTCGCCGGCACCATCGCCACCGCGCATGGCGGCGCCGTGACCATGCAGTCGGACGGCGACTTCATCTACAAGCCGCCGGTCGGCTATACCGGCTCGGACTCCTTCAACTACCAGGTCTCCGACCAGAACGCCGGCGCCTCGGGCGTCGGCCTCGGCACCGGCACCGTGACCATCAACGTCGCATCGCCGCACGTCTGGTACGTCAACGCCGACGCGGCGACCGACGGCGACGGTTCGTCGGAGAATCCGTTCAACAGCCTTTCGCATTTTAACGGCGCCGGCGGCGTCGATGGTTCGGGTGACACCATCGTCCTCGAGACCGCGAGCGCTCATTATACCGGTGGACTGACGCTCGAGAACAACGAGCAATTAATCAGCCAGAGCGCGGGGGTGACCATCAACGGCACCACGCTGCTTGCCGCCAGCGGCGCCAACGCCGTCGTCGACGGCGGCGTCATTCTCGGCAGCGGCAACAACATCCAGGGCGTCGATTTCGGCGCCACCTCCGGATTCGCGGTATCCGGCTCGAGCGTCGGCACCGTCCACATCGACGATTCCAAGTCGGGCGTGATCAACAACGCCTCCGGCGGCGGTATCTCGATCGGCGGCTCGTCGAACGTGCTGAACGTCGACCTCTCCAGTGTCACCACCGGTGGCGGCACCAACGGCATCGTGATCAACGGCGCCAGCGGCAGCTTCCACGCCCATGGCGGCACCATCTCGGGCGCATCGGGTTCCGACGTGTCGCTGAGTTCGGGAACGCTGAATTTCACCGACGACGGCTCGATCTCCGACAACAGCGGATCGAACGTCTCGGTCTCCAGCATGACCGGCGGCACGCAGAGCTTCACCGGCGCGATCTCGGGCAACGGCAGCACTGGCATTTCGCTGACCAGCAACACCGGCTCGACCATCGACTTCAGCGGCGGCATCAATCTGTCCACTGGCGCGTCGAATGCGTTCACTGCCACCGGCGGCGGCACCGTCAATGTCACCGGCACCAATCACCTGACAACGACGACCGGCACCGCGCTTAACATTAACAACACCACGATCGGTTCCAGCAACGTCACCTTCCATGACATCTCGGCCAACGGCGCCGCCAACGGCATCGTTCTGAACAACACCGGGACCAGCGGACATCTCGCCGTCACCGGCGGCGGCAGCAGCGCGCTGGGCGGCGACAATTCCGGCGGCACCATTCAGAATACGACCGGCGACGGCATTTCACTGACCAACACTTCCGGCGTAACGTTCACCAACATTCACGTCACCAATACCAGCGGCGACGGCATCAACGGTACGACCGTCGGCGGCTTCACGCTGGCGAACTCGACCGTGGACGGCGCCAATGGCGGCAGCGCGGTCAACCAGGGAAGCATCTACTTCACCGGCCTCACCGGCACCGCGAATGTGACCAACGACGTCATCAAGGGCGGCCATCAGGATAACGTCAGCATCCTGACCTCAAGCGGAACTCTTGACCTGACGGTTTCGGGCAGCACGATCCGGGACACCGATACCGGCACCAACGGCAACGACAACCTGTTCATCGAGGCCAACGGCACCAGCACCGTCACAGCCCACGTCCAGAACAACACGTTTGCCGCCACCAACGGCGACCATCTGCAAACCGTCGGCGACGACAGTGCGACGCTGAACATCGTTGCGACCGGCAACACGCTGTCCGGCGGCGGTGGCGTGAATGCGCTTGGCGAGGGCATTACCATTTCCGGCGGGCACAGCAGCCCAAGTCCCAGCACCGAGCATGTGAATTTCAACATCTCGAACAACACGATGACCGGCACCATTCAGGGCGGTGCGATCAACGTGAACGAGGGCGCCGGCTCCGGCACGTGGCAGGGACAGATCAACAACAACACCGTGGGCAATCCGGCGATCACCGATTCCGGCGCCGCGCAATCCTCGGCGATCCGCGCCGAAAATCACAGCAACGGCGGCGCGCTCACCGTTCTGATCGACGGCAATAATCTCTCTCAATTCAACGGCGTGGGAATCAGTCTGCAGGACGGAGAATCCAGCACCAGCACTGCCACACTTAACGCGACGGTCACCAACAACGTCGAAAGCAACCCCGGCTCGACCTTCAACGGGGGACCAAATTACGGACTCCTCCTCAACGTAGGCGTCGCCAGCGGCTCTTCGAACGTCGCGCATGCCAATATCCACGACAACACGCTAGTGGCGAGCACATCGGGCGGCTTCGGCATTCGTGTGCGCGAGCGGTTTGGCGCCGATATCTTTCTCGACAATTATGCCGGTGGATCGACCGACCAGACCGCCGTTGCAAACTATCTGGTCGCCAAGAACCCCGGGAATACCGCCGTTGCGGCAATGAGCCTGGGTGGCGGCGCCACCCAGGGCGGGGGTTTCTTCAACGGCACAACGCCGACCCCTATTGTGCCGCTACAGCTGTTCGCGGCCGGCGGCGTGCAAGCGTCGCCGACGACGCCCGGTGAAATGAACCTCACCATGTCCGAGCTGAATGTGATCGTCGCGGCGGCGATCGCCGATTGGACCGCCGCAGGCGCTTCAGCAGCGCAGATCGATGCCATGCACGCCGCGAGCTTCAGCATTGCCAACCTGTCCGACGGCGTGCTCGGACAGGAAACTCCGGGCGCGATCCAGGTCTCCAGCAATGCCGCGGGCAACGGCTGGTTCGTCGATGCGACGCCCGCCGGCAACTCGGAGTTCCCCCACGCCGCAAACCCCGCCGACACAGACCTGCTGACCGATCCAAGCAACGCAGCGGCTGGCCATGTCGATCTGCTCACCGTGGTGATGCATGAACTCGGCCATATCATTGGCATCGACGACACCACGGCTCCGGCCGACATCAACGACCTGATGTTCATGTATCTCGCCGACGGCGAACGCCGGCTGCCGACTGCGTCCGACGTCGGCAAGGCCGACCCGATGTCCTCGTTCCAGGCTGTCGACCCGCTCGCACCGCCGCCGCCCGCTCCGGCCTCGACGACGACGGTCGCGGCCCCTGCTGGAAGCCAGACCTTCGATGCCGGCCATGGCGGCCAGACGCTGGTCGCTACCGCGGGCCCGGACACTTTCGTGTTTGCCAATGTCGACGTCCACGCGCCGGCCCCGCCGCCGGTCACCCTGATCGAGAACTACAGTTTTGCGCAGGGCGACAAGTTCGACTTCTCCGCGATCACCTCGCAGTTCCACGCCTCCGGCTTCGGCGACGCGCTGATCGTGCGCGCGGTCGAGGACGCCGGCGGCAAGTTTGCAACCCTGCAGGTCGACACCCTCGATCCGCACGGACTGCCGGGCATGGCGAACTGGGTCAACGTCGCGCAGCTTGACGGTGCCCATGCCGGCGATGCCGTGAATGTGTTGATCGATGGCCAGGCCGTGCACCTGGCGCAGATTCACGTCGGCCTGCTGGCCTAAGGCCGGCCTGTCGCGCTGGTGACGAAGCGCTGCCCCGGCTGGCGGGCAGCGCTGCCAAAAATCTGACATTGAGCAAAAATCTGACACTGAGAACGTGTATGAATGCAGAAACATCCCTGCGATCTTTGCGTGTATTTTGTGTCTAGCCTACCTTAAGATTTTTATCGACTACGGTGTGCCGTGGCATACTAACTATCTCTAATAGCAAAGGGATGGTGGACCGATGGCTGAACCGTTTCTTTCCGAAATCAGGATGATGTCGTTCGGCTTCGCGCCGAAGGGATGGGCGCTCTGCAACGGCCAATTGTTGCCGATCAATCAGAACCAGGCGCTGTTCTCGTTGCTCGGCACCACCTATGGCGGCGATGGCCGCGTTAATTTCGGCCTGCCCAATCTGCAGGGACGGGTGCCGAACCATACCGGCGGGATCGGACATTTTCTTGGCCAGATTGGCGGCGAGCAGACGCACACGCTTTCGGTCGGCGAGTTGCCCATCCACATCCATACGGCGCAGGCTTCGCCGACAGACGGCGATCAGGTTATCGCAACCAACAATTATCTGGGGCCGGTGAACCAGCTTTATGGAGCGCCCTCCAACACGACATCGATGATTGCGACCGAAATCGGCACGGCTGGCGGCGGGCAGCCCCATCCCAACATGCAGCCATTCCTGACCATCAATTTCAGCATTGCCCTGCAGGGCATTTTCCCGTCGCAGAACTGAGGAGACACATCCGTGGCACAGCCTTTTGTCGGCGAAATACGCATGTTCGGCGGCAATTTCGCGCCGGTCGGCTGGAATTTCTGTGATGGGTCGCTGCTTCCGGCCTCGGAATTCGAGACCTTGTTCAACCTGATCGAAACCACCTACGGCGGCGACGGCCAGTCGACATTCGCGGTGCCGGACATGAGGGGCCGTCTCCCGATCCACATGGGCGGCGGATTCGCGTTGGCCCAGACCGGCGGTGTCGAAGAGGTAACGCTGACGACCCAGCAGATGGCCACCCACAGCCACCCCTTCATCGCGACGACGAATATTGGCGGGGCGAGCAGCCCCGGCAACAACGTGCTGGCGCAATCCTCCACCGTGAAGGTCTATTCAACGCTCGCACCGAGCGTCGCGTTGGGCCCGCTGTCGATCACCATGACCGGCGGCAACCTGCCTCACACCAACTTCCAGCCCTATCTCTGCGTCAATTTTATTATCTCGCTGTTCGGCATCTTTCCGAGCCCGACCTAGGAGCGAAGCATGGCCGATCCGTTCCTTGCGGAGATCCGCATTTATCCGTTCAACTTCGCGCCGAAGGGCTGGGCCTTCTGCGACGGGCAGTTGCTGCCGATCTCGCAGAGCACCGCGCTGTTCTCGCTGCTGGGAACCACTTACGGGGGCGACGGCAAGAGCAACTTCGCACTGCCCAACATGCAGGGAAATGCGCCGATGGCGCCGGGTCAGGGCCCCGGCCTTTCGCTGCACGATCTCGGCGAGACCGGCGGCACGGAAACCGTCACCCTGATCGAGAACGAGATGCCGCAACACAATCACGGACTGATGGCCGCCGTCCCGCCCGCGCTGCTGTTCGCACCGAGTTCCTCGACGGGACTTGCGCGTTCGGCCGGCGGATCGGCCTATCAAACAAGCAATGCCGGTTTGGTGGCGATGAACATCCAGGCCGTTACCCAGAACGGCAATAACCAGCCGCACAACAATATGATGCCCTATCTTACCCTGAGCTTCTGCATCGCCATGCAGGGCGTCTTTCCGGCGCGGCCCTGAAGTCGGCCATGTCCAACGTGCTGGCCCGGTCCGTACAAGCTGCATCGTTTGGCTGGCGACGCGCAACCGATGCAAGCCTGACCTTTCGGTCGATCGCCGAAACCGATCTGCGGTTTCTTGGGCAACTCTACGCCTCGACGCGGATCGAGGAACTGAGCGTCACCGGTTGGTCCGAGGCGCAGACGGCCGATTTTCTGGCATCTCAATTTCAGGCGCAGCACGCCCATTACCAGCGCTATTATCCCAAGGCCGACTGGCTGGTGATCGTTCATGCCGGCGAGGACATCGGCCGGCTTTACGTCGAACGCTGGCCGAGCCAGGTCCGCATCATCGACATCGCGTTCCTGCCGGCGCATCGCGGCAAGGGATTTGGCACGGCGCTGTTGCGTGACCTGATGGACGAGGCGGCCGCCACCGGCAAGGCGGTGTCGATCCATGTGGAAAAACACAATCCGGCGATGCGGCTGTACCGGCGCCTCGGCTTCACGACCGTCGAAGACAAGGGTGTTTACGACCTGATGCGGTGGGAGACGACGTCGGCCGGCGTCACGGCCGCTACGTGAAGGTTGCGTGATAACCGTTGCCGCCGGGCACCGGTCCGACGGGCACCAGAAAGATCTCCATCACTCCAAGCACGGGATGTTTGACCGGATAGATCGCTTGCGGCAGCCATGGGCCCGCAAGTGCAACAAACAGCAGCGAGAACGCCCCGCCAGCCCTGCCGCTGGCGCCGGCCGGCGAAACCTGTGTGAGCTTCAACGGCACAACACCGCCCGCCGTCTGCATCTCGAACACGCTATCGCAATGCGGTGCGAAGTCCTCGATTCGAAGTGTCGCGAGGTCAGCCGACGAAACCATCTAACTATCCTTCCGGTTGTGTCCTGGCTCTAGTATATCGCGGTTACGCGCGTGAAGACCATTGCCGGCGCGCGACGGGCTGCTGAGGTAGGATGGGTGGAGCGCAGCGATACCCATCGTCCCACGGGTGGTATTGATGAGTATCGCTTCGCTCCACCCATCCTACGGGGTTCGCAATGGCGTGGATGGCTCTGGAACAACCGTCCCTAAGGCGGTAAGCATCGGGAAAACCCGACAGGGAGATCAGCCATGGACGCGCTTTCACGCCGACATCAGCCGGAGGCGGGCTTGCGCCGCGGCGCCGACCACATCGCGCCCGATGCTGCCGGGCAAAACTTCTACGCCATCGACCGCGGCTTGCGTGATCTGCTCGCGCACTATCTGTCACCTGCCGACTTCCAGAACCTGGAACCGCACTTCGACCGGCTCGGCGCGCTCGCCGGCGGCAGGCTCGACGAACTGGCGCGGCTTGCCGACAAGCATCCGCCGGTGTTGCAGCCGCGCGACCGTTTTGGTCGCGACGAGGACTGGATCGACTATCACGCCTCCTATCGCGAGATGGAGCAGATCGCCTTCGGCGATTTCCAATTCCACGCCATGAGCCATCGCGCCGGCGCGCTCGGCATGGACAGGCCGCTGCCCGCGGTGGCGAAATACGCGCTGCAATATCTGTTCGTGCAGGCCGAGTTCGGCCTGATGTGCCCGATCAGCGTCACCGACACCTCGACCCACCTGATCCGGAAGTTCGCCAGTCCCGAACTGCAGGCCTACCTGCTGCCGAAAATGCTGTCCGGCGATGTCGCCACGATGTGGAAGGGCACGCAGTTCATGACCGAACGCGCCGGCGGCTCCGACGTCGGCACCATCGAAACCACGGCACGTCTGGAAGACGGCGAGTGGCGTCTGTTCGGCGACAAATGGTTCTGCTCGCACGCCGACGCCGACGTGGCGCTGCTGCTGGCGCGGCCCGAGGGCGCACCATCAGGCACCAAAGGGCTCGCGCTGTTCGCGATGCCGCGCCGGCTGAAGGACGGAAGCCGCAACGCCTATCGCATCGTTCGTCTCAAGGACAAGCTCGGCACCCGCTCGATGGCGTCGGGCGAAATTTTGCTCGAAGGCGCTGTCGCCTACCTGGTCGGCGAGGCCAGCCAGGGCCTCAAGCAGATGATGGAGCAGGTCAACCTGTCGCGGCTGTCGCATGGCGTGCGCGCGGCGGCGATGATGCGGCGCTGCGTCAACGAGGCCATGGTGTGCGCGCGCACCCGGCAGGCGTTCGGCAACACCATCATCGACTATCCCCTGCTCCGCCGCCAGCTCCTGAAAATCACGCTGCCGGCGGAACAATCGCTGTCGATGTTCCTGTTCGCGGCCGATGCGATGGACCGCGCCAATGCCGGCGACAACGATGCCCGGAATATCCTGCGCATCCTGACGCCGCTTTTGAAATTCCGCGCCTGCCGTGACAACATTCCGGTGGCGACCGGATCGATGGAGGTGCGTGGCGGCAACGGCTACATCGAGGAATGGGTGCACGCCCGGCTGGTGCGCGATGCCCATCTCGGCGTGCTCTGGGAGGGCACCAGCAACATCAACGCGCTCGACATCATCACCCGCGCCGTCGGCAAGAGTTTTGCGCACAGGGCGTTGCAGGCGGCGCTGGTGACATTGCTGGACGAGGCCGCGTCGATTCCGCTCGTCTTCAGCGATCGCCTGCGGCAGATGCTGGATCGTGTGGCTGCGTTTGCCGATCGCGTCGCCGCCGAGGCGGCGCTGGAAGGGCATGCGCGCCAAGCCGCCAGCGCACTCTATCACATCACCAGTGCGATCCTCATGGCCTCGGAAGCGGCAAGGCCCGGCGTCGACGCGCGGCGCGCGCTGTACGCCCGGCTCGTGCTCGAACACCGGCTGAGCACGCAGGATCCGCTGGCGCCGCGGGAGGCGGCGTGGGAACGCGCGGCAGCGGAGGTGTTGTTGTCGGAGCGGGTTGTTTCGGTTGAGGAGATCGCCGGACTGTTGGCTTAAGCCATCAGCCAAGCTCGCTCGCCAGCGTCTCCTTCTCCGGCAGCGTGGCCTGAAACGCCGGCGTGTCCTGCAACTTCTCGGCAAGCGCCTGTAACCTGCTGCAACCGAGCCCGCCAAAGAACGTCGGCCGCTTGCCGCGACCAAACAGCCAGAACACCGCGACCGTGATGTCGGCCTGCGTCATCTCGGCGCCCGTGAACCACGGCCCGACAAATTGCCGGTCGAGCCAGCCGAAGCCGTCGCGGACCTGCTTGTCGCAGGCATCAAGCCACGGTCTGTGCCAGGCCTCGCGCGGCCGGAAGTGACGCTCGTAGAGGCCGGCGACCAGCTTTTCATTGGCGCCGAGCGCTATCGCCACCAGCGTCAGCACGCGGCGGCGCGCGGCGCCTTTGGCCGGCGTCAGCGACCGCGCGCCCGCGACCTGGTCGAGATGATCGAGAATGACCGCGCTGTCGACCAGCATCTCGCCGTCGGCGAGCCTCAGGGCCGGCACCCGCGCGATCGGATTGAAGGCGGCCAGTTCCGCCTTGTCCGGACCGAACGGCATCAGCGGCACGTGGTCATAATCGATGCCGTAGAGCCGCAGGGTCACCGCCACGCGGCGCACGAACGGCGAGGCATGGCGGCCATACAACGCCAGCTTCGTTTCAACCTCATCTTCGGGCATGACGTCTTAAAATTCCTCGGCTACGCTGTATCAAACAAAGCCAAAATGTCCGGGGAGGACAAGCATGCATAAAGGGCGTGTGATATTCGGCGCCATGGAGGAGGTCGTGTTCGGGCGGCCGGCATCCGAGGCTGTCGTCGAGCAGATGAACCGGCTGGGCGCCAATCGTGCGTTTCTGATGGTCAGCGGAACGCTCAACCGCGAAACCGACGAAATCGAGAAAATCCGCCGCGCCCTGGGCGCGCGCCATGCCGCCACCTTCGACGCGATGCCGGCGCACACGCCGCGTTCGGCGGTGATCGCCGCCGCCGACCAGGCGCGCGCTGCCAACGCCGACCTCATCGTCACCGTTGGCGGTGGCTCGATCACCGACGGCGCCAAGGCGGTGCAGCTTTGCCTCGCCAACGATATCCGCACCGTCGAAGGCATTGACCGGATCAGAGCCGTCAAGGGCGCACCGCCGCCGATGAATGCGCCTGTTGTGCGCCAGATCAGCGCGCCGACCACGATTGCCGGCGGCGACTTCAGCCCCAGCGCAGGCGTCACCAACGAGACCACCAAGGTCAAGGAGGCGGTGCGCCATCCCTTGGCGATCCCGCGCGCGGTGATCCTCGATCCGGCGCTGGGATCGCACACGCCGGAATGGCTGTGGCTGTCGACCGGCATTCGCGCCGTCGACCATTGCGTCGAGGGCATCTGCTCCGGCCAGTCGCATCCCTACGCTGACGCGCAGATGCAGAAGGGGTTATCGTTGCTGACGCAGGCGCTGCCGCGGGTGAAGGCCGACGGCAACGATCTCGATGCAAGGATGGATTGCCAGATCGGAACCTGGCTTTCGATGGGCGGACTGTCGTCCGGCATACCGATGGGCGCCAGCCACGGCATCGGCTACGTACTCGGCGCCGAGTTCGGCGTACCGCACGGCTACACCTCCTGCGTGATGCTGCCGTTCGTGATGCGCTGGAACAAATCCGTCAATGCCGAGCGCCAGGCGCTGGTATCCGCCGCGATGGGCCATCCGGGCGAAGACGCCGGCGACGTGCTCGACAGCTTCATTCGCGGCCTCGGCATGCCGCGCAGCCTGCGCGAGGTCAAGGTCGGCCCCGAAAACTTCGACCGCATCGCGCAACAAGCGATGGCGACGCCATGGGTGCCGCGCAATCCGCGCAGGATCGAGGGGCCGGCGCAGGTGCGCGAAATTCTCGATTCCGCTGCATAAGAGGATTCCAGCTGCGATGTACACCGGCAAGCATGTTCATCTCCGCCCGCTGCAACCCGCCTTCATCATGGCGAGCACGGGCGAGATCGTCACCTATCGCGAACTCGACGCCCGCAGCAACCGGCTGGCGCACCTGTTTCGCAACCGCGGGCTGAAGCGGCTCGATCACTATTCGATCTTCATGGAGAACAACAACCGCTATCTCGAAGCCTGCGGCGCCGGCGAACGAAGCGGCCTCTATTTCACCTGCGTGAACTCGTACCTGACCGCAAGCGAGCTCGCTTACATCCTGACCAACAGCCAGTCGCGCATTCTCATCACCTCAAAGGCGAAACTCGATGTTGCGCGCGAAGCGTTGAAGGAATGCCCGAAGGTCGAACTCTGCATCGTCGTCGATGGAGAGGGTGAGAGCGATCGCATCGTCGGCCTGCAGCAGGCGACCGCGGGGCTGCCGAATACGCCGGTCGCCGACGAATGCGTCGGCACCGCCATGCTGTATTCGTCGGGCACCACCGGCCGGCCAAAGGGCATCCTGCGCCCGCTGCCGGAACAGCCGCCGGTGCAGAACCTGCCGATCTTCGATTTCCTGCTGAAGCTGTGGCACTACCGTGAGGGCATGGTCTATCTTTCGCCGGCGCCGCTCTACCATTCGGCGCCGCAGGCCGCGGTCAACCTCACCATTCGCTCCGGCGGCACCGCCATCATCATGGAAAGTTTCGACCCCGAGCGTTATCTCGCGCTGGTCGAGCAGTGGGGCATCACCCATACCCAACTGGTGCCGACGATGTTCTCGCGGATGCTGAAGCTCCCGGCCGAGGTACGCCAACGCCACGACCTGTCCACGCTCGAAATCGCAATCCATGCCGCCGCACCCTGCCCCGCGGCGGTCAAGGACGAGATGATCAAATGGTGGGGGCCGATCATCCATGAATATTACGGCGCCACCGAAGGGCTCGGCTTTACGGCTTGCGACAGCAAGCAATGGCTGGCCCATCGCGGCACCGTAGGCCGAGTCCTGCTCGGCGACCTGCATATCCTCGACGAGAACATGCAGCCGAGCCCGAAGGGCCAGCCTGGCACGGTGTGGTTCAAGACCGCGACGCCGTTCGAATATTTCGGCGATCCGGCCAAGACCCAGGAGTCACGCTCGCCCGATGGCGGCATGAGCACCGTCGGCGACGTCGGTTATGTCGACGAGGACGGCTATCTCTACCTCACCGATCGCGCCACGTTCATGATCATCTCCGGCGGCGTCAACATCTATCCGCAGGAATGCGAGAACCTCCTGATCACCCATCCCAAGATCGCCGACGCCGCGGTGTTCGGCGTGCCCAATCCGGACCTTGGAGAAGAGGTGAAGGCGGTGGTGCAACCGATGCCCGGGGTTGCGCCGGGGCAGGCGCTGGCCGACGAACTGATCGCATTCTGCAGCCAGTCGCTGTCGCGCCAGAAAGTGCCGCGCTCGATCGATTTCGAGGCCGAATTGCCGCGGCTGCCGACCGGCAAACTCTACAAACGCCTGCTGCGCGACCGCTACTGGGGCAACAAGACCTCACGGATCGTGTGACGGGACGAAGCGCGCCGTGAGACAGGTGAGGCATATTGGCGCGATCCCTGTGTGCCTTTGCCCGCCCATGGCGGACCGAAACGCGATCGATAGGCGAATTCCCGGCAAATCGCGGCAATAGCGCGCCCGCAAGTTCCGCCACGCGAACATTGCCCGCCACGCGAACCCCGCAATAGTCCGAATTGCCAATCCCCACATCGGCTTGGCTGGTTGCCCGGGCGTACCACCGTGGTATCCTCGATACCAATCGGCCAGTTGAGACCGAAGTTGTGGAGGGGACCATGCGGAGCGTTCGCGCGCTTGCCGCTGCGGCATTGTTGTTGCTGCCGGCTAGCCATGTTGCATCGGCGGAGGAACCGAAGCACGGCGGCATCCTGAAGATCTATCACCGCGACAGCCCCGGCAGCGCGTCGATCCACGAAGGCGCGACCTATTCGATCAACATCCCCTTCATGCCTGTCTTCAACAACCTCGTCATCTTTGACCAGCACGTTGCACAGAACAGGGCGGATACGCTGCGGCCGGAACTCGCGGAGAGCTGGGCCTGGAGCAGCGACAACAAGACCCTGACCTTCAAGCTGCGACAGGGCGTCAAGTGGCACGATGGCAAGCCATTCACCTCGGCCGACGTCAAATGCACCTTCGACATGCTGATGGGCAAGTCGCAGCAGAAGTTCCGGCAGAACCCGCGCAAATCCTGGTACGATCAGGTCGATGACGTCGTCACCAATGGCGACTTCGAGGCGTCGTTCAAATTGAAGCGGCCGCAGCCGGCGCTGCTGGCGCTGCTGGCCTCCGGCTACACGCCGGTCTATCCCTGCCACGTCTCGCCCGGCGACATGCGCACCCACCCGATCGGCACCGGTCCGTTCAAGTTCGTCGAGTTCAAGGCCAACGAGTCGATCAAGCTTGTGAAGAACCCGGACTACTGGAAGAAGGGCCTGCCCTATCTCGACGGTATCGAATTCAACATCATCACCAACCGCTCGACCGCGATCCTTGCCTTCGTCGCCGGCAAGTTCGACATGACGTTCCCGACACATATCACGATCCCGCTGCTCAAGGACATGAAATCCCAGGCGCCAAACGCCATCTGCGTGGTCGAGCCCACCAACGTCTCGACAAACATCATCGTCAATTCGACGGCACCGCCGTTCGATAGTCTCGACATCCGCCGCGCCATGGCGCTGGCGCTCGACCGCAAGGCCTTCGTCTCGATCCTGTTCGAGGGCCAGGCCGACATCGGCGGCACCATGCTGCCGGCGCCTGCCGGCCTCTGGGCGATGCCAAAGGAGATGCTGGAAAGCATTCCGGGCTATGGCCCGGATGTGAACGCCAACCGCGAGGAGGCCCGCAAGCTGATGGCGAAGGCCGGCTACGGCCCGGACAAGCATCTGGCTGTCAAGGTCTCCACCCGCAACATCGGTGAGTATCGCGATCCCGCGGTCGTCCTTATCGACCAGCTGAAGAGCATCTATATCGACGGCGAGCTCGACGTCGTCGACACCGCGCAATGGTTCCCGAAGGTCGCGCGCAAGGATTACATGCTCGGCCTCAATCTCACCGGAAATGCCGTCGACGACCCCGACCAGTCGTTCTACGAGAACTACTCCTGCGGCTCGGAGCGCAACTACACCAACTACTGTAACAAGGAGATCGAGAAATTGTTCGACGTGCAGTCGCAGGAGACTGATGTCGGCAAGCGCAAGAAGCTGGTATGGGATATCGACAAGAAATTGCAGGAAGACGTCGCGCGACCGATCATCTTCCATGCGCGGGCCGGCACCTGCTGGCAACCTTATGTCAGGAACGTCACGATCATGTCCAACAGCTCCTATAACGGCTATCGTTACGAAGATGTCTGGATGGACAAGTAACTTCGTCGGCCGGTAACCGGACGCTCCAAAGCGTATACGAGCGAAGTGGACGCCGGTTCGCGCCGCAATCAAGTTTACGCAGATTGCGTAGACTTATCTGCGGTAGGAAACGCGTCAAAACAAAGAGCGGAGCCCGGTTCTGATTTGATCAGGACCGGAACGGCTCCAAGGAATACCAAAGGAACGCCAAAGGGGAACGTCAGGTGTTTGCTTATATCGTGCGACGCCTCGCTTTGATGCTCGTGACCCTGATCGGGATCTCGATCATCATCTTCGTGCTGCTGCGCGTCGTCCCCGGCAATATCGTCGACATCCTGTTCGACGCGGCTGGCTTCGTCGACCCCGCCGACAAGGCCAATCTGGAAAAGGAACTCGGCCTCAACCTGCCGCTCTACGTACAGTATTTGCACTGGATCGGCGGGTTGCTGCACGGCGACCTCGGCTATTCCTACGTCTCGGAAAAGCCGGCGTTGCAGGAGATCCTGCCGCGGATTCCGATCACCGCGCGGCTCGCCGGCCTCGCGCTATTGTTCTCCGCCTCGATCGGCATTCCCTTGGGCGTCATCAGCGCGGTGCATCAGGGCTCGCGGCTGGATTACGCCTTGCGCATTGTCAGCCTGAGCGGGCTGTCGCTGCCCTCGTTCTGGCTCGGCCTCTTGATCCTGATGGCGTCGGTCTCGCTGTTCGGCAGCATGCCGATCTACAACCCGAATCCGAAAACCTGGACCGAGGCAATTGCGATCTATTGCGTACCGGCGATGGCGGTCGGCTTTCGCAGCGCCGCGCTGACCATGCGCATCACCCGCTCCTCGATGCTCGAGATTCTGCGGCAGGACTACATCCGCACCGCACGCGCCAAGGGCGCTTCCGAAGCTTCGGTCAACTACCGCCACGCGCTGAAGAATGCCATCCTGCCCGTCATCACCGTGATCGGCATCGAGGCCGCCTTCCTGATCGGCGGCCTGATCGTGACCGAGACCGTGTTCAACATTCCCGGCGTCGCCCGCTTCCTGGTGGAAGCGCTGCGCTGGCGCGACTACCCGATCGTGCAGAACCTCGTGATGCTGATCGCCGTGGTCGTGGTGTTCGCCAACTTCACCGTCGACATGCTGTATGCCGCGATCGATCCGCGCATCCGGTTTGGGGATTAGGAGCCGCCGCTTGACTTCGATCAACTACGACAGCGAGCTGAAACGCGCCGGCGCCCATTCGACGCATGGCTGGCGCCGGCTGCTATTTCTCGCGCAACGCTACGTGCTCGGCACCTTCGGCCTGTTCATCATGCTGCTGTTCGTCTGGGTGGCGATCTCGGCCAACCTGATCAGCCGTTACGATCCGCTCAGCGTCGATTCCACGCATCGCCTCGCGTCGCCCGACTGGCTGCACTGGATGGGAACCGATTCGTTCGGCCGCGACGTCTGGAGCCGGATCATCCACGGCGCGCGCATTTCGCTGGCGGTCGGCATCGGTTCGACCTTCCTGGGATCGTCGATCGGCGTCATGGTCGGCCTCGCCTCCGGCTATCTGTCGGGCTGGGTCGACCTGGTGTTCCAGCGCGTCACCGATATCCTGCAGGCGTTGCCGCTCTTGGTGCTGGCGCTGGTGATGACGGCAGCACTCGGCCCGTCGCTGCCGAACGTGATCATCGCGATTGCGATCCCGCTGATCCCCACCGTGGCCCGCGTGATCCGCGCCAATACGCTGGCGCTGCGCGAACTGCCGTTCGTCGAGGCCGCCAAATCGATCGGCATGAGCGAAACCCGCATCGCGCTGCGTCACGTGCTGCCGAATACGCTGGCGCCGCTGATCGTGCTGGCGACCGCACAGCTCGGCTCCACCATCCTCACTGAAGCGTCATTATCGTTCCTCGGCCTCGGCATCCCCGAGCCCTATCCTTCCTGGGGCCGCATGCTGTCGGAATCGGCGGCGGAATATGTCCGCACCGCGCCGTGGCTGGTGATCTTCCCGGGCATCGCCATCAGCCTCGCGGTGTTCGGCACCAACCTGTTCGGTGATGCGCTGCGCGATATCCTCGACCCGAGGCAACGCGGCTGATGACCGGGGCAAGAGCGGAAGAAACGGTTCTTGACGTCAAGAACCTGCAGACGGTGTTCTTCACCAACTCCGGACTGTTCCGGGCGGTCGACGACGTCTCGTTCCATGTCTGCCGCGGCGAAACGCTGGCAATCGTCGGTGAATCCGGCTGCGGCAAGAGCGTCAGCGCGCTGTCGATCATGCGGCTGGTGCCTGACCCGCCCGGCCGCATCGTCGGCGGTTCGGTGACGCTGGAAGGCACCAATCTGCTCGACCTCGACGAGGCCGAGATGCGCAAGATCCGGGGCAACCGGATCTCGATGATTTTCCAGGAACCGATGACCTCGCTCAATCCGGTCATGCGGATCGGCGACCAGATCACCGAAGTGGTGCAACTGCACCAGACCATGACCAACAAGCAGGCCTGGGCCAAGGCGGTCGAGATGCTGCGCCTGGTCCGGATTCCCGAACCGGAGCGGCGGGCGCTGGAATATCCGCACCAGTTATCCGGCGGCATGCGCCAGCGCGCCATGATCGCGATGGCGCTGGCGTGCCGGCCGGCGCTGTTGATCGCGGACGAGCCGACCACCGCGCTCGACGTCACTATCCAGGCGCAGATCCTGGCGCTGATCGTCGACCTGCAGAAGACGCTCGGTACTGGCCTCGTGCTGATCACGCATGATCTCGGCGTCGTGGCGCAGACCGCGCAGCGCGTCATCGTGATGTATGCCGGCAAGAAGGTCGAGGAGGCCACCGTCGAGGATCTGTTCGAGAACCCGCTGCATCCCTACACCCGGGGCCTGATGGCCTCGATGCCGGCAGTGATTTCGCTGGAGGCCAAGGCCGACGCGCGGCTGACTGAAATTCCCGGCATGGTGCCGTCGCTGACCAACCTGCCCGCCGGCTGCGCCTTCGCGCCGCGCTGCAGCCTGGCGATCGACCGCTGCCGCGCCGAATATCCGCCGCTGCAGGAATTTGGCGGCAATCATTGGGCGGCGTGCTGGCGCGCGGCGGAAACGGTGGCCGCGCCATGACCGACACACCCCTGCTCGAAGTCACCGACCTCGTCAAACATTATGCGGTGCGCGGCGGCGTGCTGCGCCGGCGGATCGGCACCGTGCATGCCGTCGACGGCGTCAGCTTCTCGGTCGGCCGCGGCGAAACGCTCGGTCTCGTCGGCGAATCCGGCTGCGGCAAGTCGACGGTGGCGCGTACCGTGATGCGGCTGGTCGAACCTTCCAGCGGCGCCATCAAGCTTGACGGCACCGACATCACCGGCCTCAGCAAATCAGAGATGCGGCCGCATCGGCGCTCGATGCAGATCGTGTTCCAGGACCCGTTCGCTTCGCTCAATCCGCGCATGACCGCGGGCGATATCGTCGGCGAACCGCTCAGCGTGCATGGGCTCGCGACCGGTCGCGAGAAGCAGGCGCGGGTCGCCGAATTGTTCGCGCAGGTGGGCTTGCGGCCCGACCAGATGAAGAACTATCCGCATCAGTTCTCCGGCGGGCAGCGGCAGCGCATCTGCATTGCGCGCGCGCTGTCGCTCGGGCCGAGCCTGATCGTCTGCGACGAGCCGGTATCGGCGCTCGACGTCTCGATCCAGGCACAGGTGATCAACCTCCTGATCGACCTGCAGCGCAAGCACGGCTTCTCCTATCTGTTCATCGCGCATGACCTCGCCGTCGTCGCCCATATCAGTCATCGTGTGGCGGTGATGTATCTCGGCCGCATCGTCGAAATCGCCGACAAGAAAGAACTGTTCGCCAACCCGCGCCATCCCTATACCCAGGCGTTGCTGGCGTCGGTGCCGGTCGCCGATCCCAAGGCAAAGAAACTCGCACCCATGATCGATGGCGACGTGCCGAGCCCAATCAACCCGCCACCCGGCTGCGCCTTCCACACCCGCTGCCGCTATGCGATGGACCGCTGCAAGGTCGAGCGGCCGGTGCTGGTGGCAGCGGGCGCGAAGCACGAGGTGGCGTGCTGGCTGAATGACGGGACGGGGCGACCGGGGTAGGCTTGTCGTCCCTGCGAACGCAGGGACCCATACCGCGTGATCCATCGATGGTATGCGGTGGCTGAGACCGTGCGCACAACGACCGCCGCGGCGTATGGGTCCCTGTGTGTGCAGGGTCTGTCATGATGGGGTGGGCGGGAAGCCGTTGGGTCCCTGGCGCATGACGCCGTAAGCCGGCTCGGTCTCCCGCCCGTTTCGACCATTAACCTGAACAGTTGCACGAGGCTGCGCCAACAGACCTCGCATCACAGGGACAGGCCCCATGATCTTATCCCTTCGCTGCGTCGGAATCGACGTCTCCAAGCATACGCTCGACATTTTTGATGATGCCGTCGGCAAACCCGAGCGCATCGCCAACGCGCTACAGGCCATCACGGAGCAGGTGGCGCGTTGGCGATGCGGCAATGTCTTTGTCGTATTCGAAGCCACAGGCGTCTACGACCGAGAACTTGCCGAAGCGTTGCATCGGGCCAGGATCCGGTTTGCCCGCATCAATCCCGCCCGCGCTCGCGACTTTGCCCGCGCGCGAGGACGGCTGGCTAAAACCGATGCGATTGACGCCCACATGCTCGCCGGCTTTGCGCGGACGATGGCGCCGGCTTCCGAACAGGCGCCAGATCCAGCCCGGAACGCCCTGTCACTCCTCGCAAAACGCCGCGATCAACTGGTCCACATGCGGGCTCAGGAGAAGAACCGGCGCAGCGAGACGCGTGATCCCGCCATGATCGAAAGCATTGCGCGCCTCATCGACTTCCTCAACGGCGAGGTCAAGGCGATCGAGGCCAGGATCAAAACCCTCATCAAGGCCGAGCCGACGATATCCGACGACGCGCGTCTGATACGATCGGCACCAGGCGTCGGGCCTGTCGCCTGTATGCAGCTCATCGCCCAGATGCCCGAACTCGGTCGCGTCGGGCCTAAGCAGGTGGCTGCGTTGGCTGGTCTGGCTCCGCTTAACGTCGATAGCGGCCTATATCGCGGCAAACGAGCCATCGGTGGCGGCCGCAAGCGGGTCCGCGACGCTCTCTACATGGCCGCTCTCAACGCCGTACGCCGCGATGGTTCGGTTAAAGCTTTTTACCAAAAGCTCCGCACCGCCGGTAAACCCGCCAAACTTGCCCTGATCGCCGTAGCCCGAAAACTCCTCACGACCCTCAACGCCATGGTGCGAGACCGGAAAGCCTACCTCGCACCACGGCCTTCATAACAGTTGCCGGCTCAAGGCCGGGACGACGGGTGGTTAAGCCGTCGTCATTGCGAGCCAACGGGTCGCGCGCATGCGCGCCCGATGACAGGCTCCGCGAAGCAATCCATCTTGCTTTGCGTCGCAAACGACGAATGGATTGCTTCGTCGCTTCCGCTCCTCGCAATGACGGTTGCGGCAGCTAAACCGCCGCGATCTCCACCACGATCTTCCCCGTCGTCACCTGCTCGCCCTCGGCCACATCAATCGCCGAAACCGTGCCGGCCACACCGGCCGTATGCACGTGCTCCATCTTCATCGCTTCCAACGTCATCACGGGTTGCCCCGCAGCGACCTTGTCGCCCGGCTTGACCAGCACCGCGACGACGCGGCCGTTCATCGCCGCGCGCACCTTGCCGTCGCCGCCGCTGGCCGCGGCCGAGACCGGGGCTGCCAGCGTCAGGTCGCGGATCGCAATCGTGACGCCGCGATGCAGGACATAGAGGCGGTCGCCATCGCGCAGGAACCGTGCGGATTCCATTGTCCCGTTGGCGCGGAAGCGAATGGCGTCGCGGCCGAGTTCGTCGATCTCGAAACGCTGCTCGCCACCTTCGAAGGACGCCCGATAGCCGCCGTCGCGTTCGCGCACGATGTCGACCTCGTGCACGCCCTGGCCGAGATCGATCCGCGTCGTCAGCGGAAACGCCGCCGCCAAAGACCGCCCGCGGCGCCAGGCCGGCGCCTGCGGATGCGTCGCATAGAGCAGCAACGCCGCCAGCGCGGCCTCCGCCTTGTCATCGGCGCGCGGCAGCAGCAGTTCGCCACGATGATTGCCGATAAAGGCCGTGGTCGCTTCGCCCTTCGCAAAAGCGGGATGGCGCAGGCACGAGATCAGGAATCCCTGATTGGTGGTGACACCAAATGCCGCGGTCTGCTCGAGGCCGCAGATCAGCTTGCCGCGCGCCTCGTTGCGATCCGTACCATGGCTGATGATCTTGGCGATCATCGAATCGTAGAACGGCGGAATCTCGAAACCTGATTGCAGCGCATGCTCGACGCGAATGCCATCCGGCATCTGCCACAGCGCCATCCTGCCGGATTGCGGCATGAAATCATGATCGGCGTCTTCGGAACACAGCCGCACCTCGATCGCGTGGCCGGAGAACTTGATGTCCTCCTGCACCAGTCCGAGCGGCTCGCCGCTGGCGACGCGCAGTTGCAGTCCGACCAGATCAAGGCCTGTGATCGCCTCGGTGACGGGGTGTTCGACCTGCAGCCGCGTATTCATTTCCATGAAATAGAATTCGCCGCTCGCATCGAGCAGGAATTCCAGCGTGCCGGCGCCCTCATAGCGCAGCGACCTCACTGCATCGACGGCGACCTGGCCCATCCGCGCCCGCAGCCGCGGCGTCACCGCCGGCGACGGCGCCTCCTCGATCAATTTCTGGTGCCGGCGTTGCACCGAGCAATCGCGTTCGCCGAGATGAATGGCGTTGCCGTAGCGGTCGCCGAACACCTGCACTTCAATATGCCGGGGATTGACGATCGCGCGCTCCAGAATCACGCTTGCGTCGCCGAACGCGCCCTGCGCCTCGGATCGCGCGCTGCGCAGTGCGTCCGGAAACGCGGCGGCATCCGCCACCAGCCGCATGCCGCGCCCGCCGCCGCCGGCGACGGCCTTGATCATGACCGGGAAGCCGATCTTCTTGGCCTCCTTCAGCATCACGGCGTCACTCTGGTCCGCCCCCTGATAGCCGGGCACGCAGGGCACGCCGGCCTTCAGCATGATGTCCTTGGCGCCGGCCTTGTTGCCCATCGCCCGGATCGATTTCGGCGACGGCCCGATGAACACCACCCCCGCGTCGCGGCAGGCCTGCGCGAAATCTTCGTTCTCGGCGAGAAAGCCATAGCCGGGATGCACTGCGCCGGCGCCCGAGGCTTTCGCCGCCGCAATGATGGCATCGATCCGCAAATAGGACTGCGACGGCAATGCCTCGCCGATCCGCACCGCCTGATCCGCCTCGCGGACATGCAGCGCATCGCGGTCGGCGTCGGAATAAACCGCAACCACGCCATAGCCGAGGCGGCGCGCGGTGCGCATGATCCGCAGCGCGATCTCGCCGCGATTGGCGATCAGGATCTTGAAGAACGGCGTTTGCTTCATCATGCTCATGGCCGGGCGACCGAGAATTGCATGCGCTGGGGGATGCGCGCCTCGGCCTCGCGGCAGATCGCCAGCACCTCGGACAGCACGCTGCGGGTATCGCGCGGGTCGATCACGCCATCGTCGAGCACGCGCGCGCTGGTCGAGAATACGTCCATCTGGCCGTCGAACACGCCGATGATCTGCGCCTTCATCGCATCGAGCTTTTCCTTCTCGACCGGCTTGCCGCGCCGCGCGGCGGCCGCCTCGGTCACGATCGCCATGGTTTCGGCGGCCTGCTCGCCGCCCATGACCGCTGTTTTGGCATTGGGCCAGGAGAAGCAGAAGCGCGGATGGAAGCCGCGCCCGCACATGCCGTAATTGCCGGCGCCGAACGACGCGCCGCAGTAAATCGTGATCTGCGGCACCGTGGCCGACGTCACGGCCTGGATCATCTTGGAGCCGTGCTTGATCATGCCGGCTTCCTCATAGGCCTTGCCCACCATGTAGCCGGTGGTGTTGTTGAGATAGAGCAGCGGCGTGCGCGACTGGCAGCAGGCCTGGATGAAATGCGTGGCCTTGTTGGCGCCGGGCACATCGAGCGGGCCGTTGTTGGTGATGATCCCGATCGCCTGCCCCTCGATGCGGGCGTGACCGCACACGGTCGCAGGACCGTAATTGGCGCCGAACTCGGTGAAGTCGGAATCGTCGATGATCCGCGCAATCACCTGGCGCATGTCGACCGGACGCTTGTGGTCCATCGCCATGATGCCGAGCAACTCTTCCTGCTCGTAACGCGGCGGGCGCCACGACGTCTCGGCCGGCTTCGACCGGTCCCATTCCAGATTGGTCATGATATCGCGCGCGATCCGCAGCGCGTCGCGGTCGTCCTCGGCGAGATAATCGCCGAGCCCGGAGATCGAGGTGTGCATCTCGGCGCCGCCGAGTTCCTCCTCGGTCGCGATCTCGCCGGTAGCAGCTTTCAAGAGAGGCGGCCCGGCCAGGAACGCACGGGTACGGCCGCGCACCATCACGATGTAATCGGACAGCCCGGTCTGGTAGGCGCCGCCCGCGGTCGAGGAGCCGTGCGTTACCGTCACCACGGGCAGACCGGCCGCCGACAGCCGCGCCAAATTTCGAAAAATGTTGCCGCCGCGAATAAAATCCTCGACGCGGTAGCGCAGCAGGTTGGCGCCGGCGCTTTCGACCAGCTGCACATAAGGCAGCTTGTTCTCCAGCGCCAGTTCCTGCACCCGGAGCGTCTTGTCGAGCCCGTAAGGCTGCAGCGCGCCGGCATCGATGCCGGAATCGTTGGCGCTGACCATGCAGCGGATGCCGGCAACAAAGCCGATGCCGGCGATCAGCCCGCCGCCGGGCACGCTCTTGTCCGCATCCGGCACATCGAACATGTAACCGGCGAGCGTCGACAGTTCGATAAAGGGCGTGCCGGGATCGAGCACCAGCGCCACCCGCTCGCGCGGCAGCAACTGCCCGCGCTTGTGGAAGCGATCCTTGGCGCCGGCGGAGGCAGCGCGCGTCCGCTCCTCCAGCATCCGCATCCGCGCGATCAGCGCCAGCATGCCGTCGCGGTTGGCCTTGTAGGCGGCGCCGCCGGTGGCGACGGTGGATTCGAGGATGGCCATGTTTACTCCGTCATCCTCACGCGCTCTTCCCGGTAAAATGTTCGCTGTACGTCTGACGCAATTCGACCTTGCGCAATTTCCCGGTCGCGGTCATCGGCATTTCGTCGAGGATACGAATGAATTTCGGCACCTGGAAGCCGCCGAGGTGTTTGCGGCAATGCTCGGCGATCGCGGCTTCGTCGGCTTGGGCACCCGGCTTCAGCTTGACGAACGCCGACACCGCCTCGCCCCATTGCGGGTGCGGCAGGCCGACGACGGCAGCGTTCTGCACCGCCGGATGCGCCAGCAGCGTCTCCTCGATCTTGACCGAAGCGACGTTCTCGCCGCCGGACTTGATCATGTCCTTCTTGCGGTCGAGGAACAGCACCTCGCCGTGCTCATCGATCAGCGCGAGATCGCCGGTGTGATGCCAGCCGAACTTGCGCGCCTCTTCGGTCGCCTTCGGATCCTTGTAATAGCCCAGCATCACATTCGGGCCGCGATGCACGAGCTCGCCGGCCTCGCCGCGCGGCAACAGGTTGCCGTTGTCGTCCATAACAGCCGTTTCATTCACGATCAGCGATTCGCCCCAGTAATTGCCGAAGCGTTCGAGCTGGCGGTCCGGCTGCGACATCGTGGTGGCCGGATACATTTCGGTCTGGCCTGACGAGAGCACGAAGTTCGGGCACATGTCTGCTATCGCGCGTTCCAGCAGCGGCCGGCCCATCGGCGCCATGGTGTAGATGCAGGTCTTGAGGCCCGACAGGTCGAACTCCCTGCGGCGCGGATGATCGAGGATCGCCTGGTACATCAGCGAGAGGCCGACAAACACGGTGAGCTTGTCGCGGACGATGGCTTCCATGCAGACGATGGGATCGAAGCCGCGCATCAGCGCCATGCGGCCGCCGACCGACAGATAGCTCAACAGCAGCACATGACCGGCGCAATGGAACAATGGAAACTGCCCGGTGATCCCGTCGTCGCGGCCGAGCTTCATCTCGATGCAATTGCTCATCACGGCCATCACAACGGCGAGATGGCAATGCATCGCGCCCTTGGGCCGCGACGTTGTGCCCGACGTGTAGATGATCATCGCCAGATCGCGCTCGTCGAAATCGATCTCGGGCTCGACGTCGGGCCGGTCTTTGATCAGGTCGGCGAAATTCTCCAGCCCTGACGCTGCGACCTTACCGGCGAGGTCGATCGCGATCATCTGCATGCCGCGCTTCTCCAGCGCGGCGCGGCGGTCAGGCTGCGCATGCAGCATGTCGTCGATGACAGCGAAGCGAACTTCGGCATGGTCGAGGATATAATCCATGTCCGCCGGGCCGAGCATGGTGTTGATGGGGACCCAGACCAGTCCGGCGCGATGAATGCCGAACAGCGCTTTGACGAATTCGACCGAGTTGTTGCAGATCGTCGAAATCTTGTCGCCCGGCTTCAGCCCGCGGCTAACCAGATAGTTGGCAAAACGGTTGGCGTCGCGCTCGATCTCGGTAAACGTCACGCGGCGCGCGCCATCGGTCAGCGCCACCCGATCCGGAAACCGCGCCGCCGCCCGCTTCAAGAGATCACCGATCGCGACGCGGCCGATCCGGCCCGGCCCGGGCACGCCGCCGGTTGCGGTGAGGTTGGTCATCTGTTCCACTCCCCGTGAACGTAATCCAAGACGCTCACCCCACCCTCCGTCATTGCGAGGAGCGAAGCGACGTGGCAATCCAGTCTTTCTTTTCGCGGCAAGATGGATTGCTTCGCTTCGCTCGCAATGACGGCTGAGTGTGTCCCGACGCTAATGCCTGGTCCCGAAAATCTGCCGCGCTTCGGCGGGGCTCGCGATCTCGCGGCCGGCACGCCGGGCACAGGCGGCGATAGCTTCGATCAACTGCCCGTTCGAGGTCACCTTCTTGCCGTCGGCGAGATAGAACGTGTCCTCAAGCCCGGTGCGCAGGTGTCCGCCCAAATCAGCGCAGCGCTGGTGCAGCGGCCAGATTTCGCCGCGGCCGATCGCGGTGACTTGCCAATGTGCGTCCGGCTCTTTCAGCTTCAGCAGGATCGGCAGCAGTTCCGGATCGGCCGGCATGCCGGAGGCCACGCCCATCACGAAATTGTACTCCAGCGGGCCCGCATACATCCCGGTCTGCCGGTACATGTTGACGCAACGCACGATGCCGACGTCGAAGCATTCGAATTCCGGAATCGTCCCGGCCGTTTTCATGACGTCGAGATAGTCCTGCACTTTCTCGACCGCGTTATCGAACATCATCGGCGGCCAGGCCCAGGTGTTGTCGGACTTGACCTTGAGATAGTTCAGCGAGCCGGCGTTGCAGGCCGCGATCTCGGGCTTGGTCTCGCGCACGCAGTCGAGCGCGCCCTGGTAATGCGGCCCCGAGGTGCCGGTAGTGTGGTTGATGATCACGCCTGGGCAGGCCTCGCGGATCGCCTGCTGGATTTCCTTGGAGACGCTGACTTCCCAGGACGGCAGGTGGCCCTCGTTCGGCTCCTGCTGGCGCAGATGCATATGCATGATGCTGGCACCGGCGTTAAACGCAGCCTTGGCCTCGCGCGCCATCTGCTCCGGCGTCACAGGCACGTTGTGCTGTTTCGGATCGGTCAGCACGCCGTTCAGCGAGCAGGTAATGACGGCCTTGTCGCCCATGGATCAGCCCTTTGATTCCCGGAAGCTATTGCTCTCGCGATCATGCGGCCGGGATCAACTGGCTTCTTGCGTCCATGCGCTATTGTCGGCCTCGATGCGACCGCTGGTATAGATCGCGAGGTCGCGCGAGCCGGAAAAGATCGCGCGCGGCTTCAGCCCGTAGAAGCGGCGGATCGAATGGCTGAAATGCGTCGAGTCGGGATAGCCGATATCCTGCGCGAGATGCGCGAGGTTGATGTCCTGGTTGGCGAAGTGCAGCAGATGCCGCGCACGCTTCCAGGCGCGGAACGAACGGAACGAGATTCCGGTCTCTTCCTTGAACAGATGCAGGAAGCGCGACGGCGACAGCGCCGCCTCCGTGGCGCAGCTTGCCGCCGTCACCGGTTCGCCGCAGAACTTTCCGATCTGCACGATCGAGCGTATCACCCGCGGATCGAGCGCACGCGGTGCCAGGACTTCGCCAAGACACAGCAGATCGAATTCGGCGTTCGAAATATCGTTGCCACCCTCCTCATTACCTTGGCGCTCGCGCAATTCGACATAGGCGTCACGAATCCGGTTGGCGAAGTTTGCGCTTTCGGGGCCCGAGAGGCGCTTGACGAGATCCTCGAACACGCCTGGCGGAACGCTTTCCGGCTCGATCACGAGGCTGAGCACCGAGCGGTAGTCGCTGGCGATGGTGTGCATGATATTCGGCAGCACGGCGGCGAGCTCGCAGAGGGTCTCGCGGCCATCGGCGGTGAGGCACAGCCCGCCCTCGATCGCGACATAGACATTGAGCGCGCCGGAGCAGCGCGCCCGCGGGCGGCCGAGCAGGCCGGCGTAAAACACGCGCTCCGGGGTGATCAGCATCAGGTGGCCGGATTTGTGGCCGCTCTCGTGACCGATGTCGTTCATGGCAGTTCCTCCTCGCGCGGCTCTAAGGCCGCTGCGACAGGAGGCAACCATAGCGCAAAATGGGGGTCTGTCACCGACGAACAAAAGGGTCATTCCGGGGCGCCCGAAGGACGAACCTCAGGGGTGCAATTGCACCCCGGGGAATCTCGAGATTCCGGGTTCGATGCTTCGCATCGCCCCGGAATGACGGCGCTCTAACTAGGGCCGCACCCTCGCCTTCACGCCCTGTTCCACCCCGGCCTTCTGTTCCGCCGCCACCGCGCGCTGGTAACCGTCGCGCTGCTGCAACCGCTCCCAATAGGCCCTGACATTCGGCCCAAAGTCCTTGTCGAGGCCAATATTGCCGGCCAACCGCAAGGCATAGCCGTTGGCGATATCGGCGGCGGTGAACCGGCCGGCGCAGAGGAACTCCGAATTGGCCGTGGCGGCTTCGACCGCCCGCAGCCGGCCGAGGAACCACTTGGCATAATCGCCGGAGACCTGCGGGTTCCGGCGCTCTTCCGGCTCGAGCTGACTGTATCTCAGCACCAGCGTTTGCGGAAAGGTCAGCGTGGCGTCGCTGAAATACATCCAGTTCAGGAACGCGCCGTAGGCCGGCTCGTCGACCCCGACCACCAGCGGCGTCGGCCCGTGCCTTGTGCCGAGGTAATGACAGATGCCGGAGGACTCCGTCATTTTGGTTTCGCCGTCGACCATGAAGGGAATGGTGCCGAGCGGGTTGATCGCCATGTATTCCTTGGCAAACACCCGCGGCGGGAACGGCAGCATCTTGAGCTCGTAGGGCAGCCCCTGCTCTTCCAGCATCCAGAGCGGACGAAACGAGCGTGCGCCGTCGCAGTGATAGAGCGTGATCATCGAGCGTTTCCCCTGATTTTGTTCAAGCGAGTTTAAGGCAAGCATGGCCTGGGCGCCATGGAGCGCGTGTCAGCCGTTGCTGTGCTTTTTCAATTCGAGCCGCGCAATCTGATTGCGATGGACTTCATCCGGGCCGTCGGCGAGACGAAGCAGGCGCGCCGTCGCATAAGCCGCGGCGAGTCCGAAATCGTTGCCGGTGCCGGCGCCGCCATGGGCCTGGATCGCCCAGTCGATCACCTGGCAGGCCATGTTCGGCACCGCGACCTTGATCATCGCGATTTCAGCCCTCGCCGTTCGGTTGCCGACGGTATCCATCATGTGCGCCGCATGCAGCGTCAGCAGCCGCGACTGCTCGATCATGATGCGCGATTCCGCGATTCTTTCCTGCGTCACGGTCTGCTCCGAAACCGCCTTGCCGAAAGCGACGCGGCTTCTGGTGCGTACGCACATCTTCTCCAGCGTCCGCTCGGCGAGGCCAATCAGCCGCATGCAGTGATGAATGCGGCCGGGGCCGAGACGCCCCTGCGCGATCTCGAAGCCGCGGCCCTCGCCGAGCAGCATGTTGGTCGCGGGAACGCGGACATTGTCGAAAACGACTTCGGAGGCGCGATCCGGTACGCCGTAGAATCCGAACACCGGGATCGGCCGCAGCACTTTGACGCCTGGCGTATCCATCGCCACCAGGATCATCGACTGCTGGCGATGGCGATCCGGATTGTTGGGATCGGTCTTGCCCATGAAGATGCAGATCTTGCAGCGCGGGTCGGTGGCGTTGGTGGTGTACCACTTGCGGCCGTTGATGACGTAGTCGTCGCCGTCGCGGACGATCGAGCTCTCGATGTTGGTGGCGTCGCTGGAAGCGACCGCCGGTTCGGTCATGGCGAAACATGATCGGATTTCGCCTGCCAGCAGCGGCTTGAGCCATTTTTCCTGATGCTCTCGCGTGCCGTAGCGCGCCAGCACTTCCATGTTCCCGGTGTCGGGCGCCGAGCAGTTGAACACCTCGGGCGCCAGATGCGTCCTGCCCATCACTTCGCACAGCGGCGCGTATTCGAGATTAGTGAGCCCCGCGCCATGTTCGCTTTCAGGCAGGAACAGATTCCACAGGCCGGCTTCGCGCGCCTTCGGCTTCAGTTCCTCGACGACCGGATAGACCTTCCACGGGCCGAGATCCTCGGCCTCCTTATAGAACCGCTCCTCGTTCGGATAGACGTATCGGTCCATGAACGCTTCGAGGCGGTGCTTCAGCTCGCTGACTTTCTCACTCTGCGCATAGAACATGATCCGCCCCTACTTCTTGGCGCCCGGCAGCGTGCCCATCATCTTGCACAGCACCGTCAGCATCACCTCGTCGGCGCCGCCGCCGATCGAGGTCAGGCGGCTGTCGCGATAGGCCCGGCTCACCGGCGTCTCGTTCATGAATCCCATGCCGCCCCAGAACTGCAGGCAGGCATCGGTGAGTTCGCGGCCCAGACGGCCCGCTTTGAGTTTCGCCATGGTTGCGAGCCGCGTGACGTCCTCGCCCGCGACCAATGCTTCGGCGGCGCGATAGATCAGCGCGCGCAACAATTCGACCTCGGTCTGCATTTCCGCGAGCTTGAAATGGACGGTCTGGTTGTCGAGGATCGATTGGCCGAACGCCTTCCGGTTGCGGGTGTACTCAATGGTCTCATTGATAATGAACTCATGCGCCTTGAGGCAGGCCGCCGCGCCCCACAGCCGCTCCTCCTGGAACTGCACCATCTGGTAGGTAAAGCCCTTGCCCTCCTCGCCGATGCGGTTGCGTTTCGGCACCCGGACATTGTCGAAATAGATTTGCGCGGTGTCGGAGGAGCGCATGCCCAGCTTGTCGAGCTTGCGCGCGATCTGCACCCCCTTGCTCTTCATCGGCACGCAGATCAGCGACTTGTTGCGATGGACCTGGTCGTCGCTGGTGTTGGCGAGCAGGCAGATCCAGTCGGCCTGGGTGCCGTTGGTGATCCACATCTTGCCGCCATTGATGACGTAATCGTCGCCGTCGGAGCGGGCATGGGTCTTGATCGAAGCGACATCGGAGCCGGCGCCGGGCTCGGAGACGCCGATACAGGCGACCATGTCGCCGGCGATGGCGGGCGCCAGAAACTCGCGGCGCACGTCGTCGGAGCCGAACCGCGCCAGCGCGGGAGTAGCCATATCGGTCTGCACCCCGATCGCCATCGGCACGCCGCCGCAGGTGATGGCGCCGAGCTCTTCCGCCATCATCAGCGCGTAGCTGTAGTCGAGCCCCTGGCCGCCGAACTCGACGGGTTTGTTCAGCCCGAGAAAGCCGAGATCGCCGAGCTTCTTGAACAGCGCATGCGCCGGAAAAATATCGGCCTTCTCCCACTCGTCGACGAACGGATTGATCTCCGCGGCGATGAATTTTTGCAGAATACGACGCGGTTCGTCGTGGTCGGCGGTGAAGAGCATTTTTGTGATCCAGAGCCTTATTAGTTAGCCCGCCGTCATGGCCGGGCTTGTCCCGGCCATCCACGTCTTTGGCCGCCAGTAGAAAGAAAGACGTGGATGCCCGGGTCAAGCCCGGGCATGACGGAGAGAGAGAACGTCACAACCCCATCTGCCGGCTCGCCAGATCCTTCATGATCTCCTCGGTGCCGCCGCCGATGGCGTTGACCTTGACCTCGCGGTAGATGCGCTCGACCTTGATGCCGCGCATGAAGCCGGCGCCGCCGAAGATCTGCACCGCCTCGGAGGCGCAGAACGCCATGGTCTGGGTCGCCTGGTTCTTCATCATGCAGATCTCGGCGACCGGGCTCTCGCCCTGCCCGAGCCGCCACGCCAGCATTTCCAGCATCGCCTGCGACGCTGCCACCTTCTGCGCCATGTCGACCAGCTTGTGACGGATCACCTGATGCTGCGAAATCGGTTTTCCAAACGTCTTGCGCTCTTTGGCGTAGGCGATCGCGTCCTCGACGCAGACCCGCGCATAGGCGGTGCAGCTCGCCGCCATGCCCATGCGCTCGCTGTTGAAATTATGCATGATGATCTTGAAGCCTTGGCCTTCCTCGCCGATCAGGTTCTCGACCGGCACCCGGCATTCGTCAAAATGCAATGTCGCGGTGTCCGACGCCCACCAGCCCATCTTCTTGAGCTTGGTGCGCGACAGCCCCGGCGTATTGCCCTCGATCAGGAGCATGCTGACCCCGCCGGGGCCCTCGCCGCCGGTGCGCACGGCCACCGTCAGATAATCGGCGCGCATGCCCGACGTAATAAAAGTTTTCTCGCCGCTGACGACGTAATGGTCGCCGTCGCGCCGCGCCTTGGTACGCAGGTTGGCGACGTCGGAGCCGCCGCTCGGCTCGGTGATCGCCAGCGCCGAGATTTTCCTGCCCGCCAACACATCCGGCAGCACCCGCGCCTTCACCTCCGGCCGGGCCGCGCGCGCGATCGGCGGTGAGCCGATGGTGTGGCTCATCAAGCTCGAACTGACGCCGCCGGCGCCAGCGCGTGCCAGCTCCTGCGAGGCCACGATCTTCATGAACTGGTCGGCGGGTACGCCGCCGAACTCTTCCGGGAAGCCGAGTCCCAACAGCCCGATCTCGGACGCCTTGACATAGAGCTCGCGCGGAAACTCGCCGGCCTCGTCCCATTCATGGGCATAGGGCTCGATCTCGCGCGCGACAAAGCGGCGCATCACGTCGCGAAACGCCTCGTGCTCCGGCGTGTAAAATGGGTTTTGCACCCGCGTGCGTTCCAGCATAGCGTCCTCCCGAGCATGATCCGAGGTCATGCTCCAGCATGAAGGCAACGTTGCCCTGATTTGGCCCGCGCAAACTTGCGTCCAGCGGCTGGACAGCAACTCAACGCAAGACCGGCGGCGTGGGCGGGCCCTAGCCTTTGGTAAAAAGCAGATAGCACATACGGCCATTGGCCGGGAGGATGAAGCATGATCCGATCGAGGCTATCAGCCCCGGCAGCCCTTTTGTCAGTCGTGCTGTCGCTGTCCGCCTGGACGGCGGCCTCCGCCCAACAGCCGGGAATCACCGACACCGAAATCAAGTTCGGCAACATCATGCCGTATAGCGGCCCGGCCTCGGCGCTCAGCGTCACCGGAAAAGTATTCGCCGCTTATTTCGACATGATCAACGAAAAGGGCGGCGTCAACGGGCGCAAGCTCAACATGATCTCGCTCGACGACGGTTTTTCGCCGCCGAAGACGGTCGAGGCCACCCGGCGGCTGGTCGAGAACGACAACGTCGCTTTCATGTTCGGCACCATGGGCACCGCGCCGAGCTCGGCGACCGCCAAATATCTCAACGGCGCCAAGGTGCCGCATCTGTTCCTGATCTCATCCGCCTCGAAGTGGAACGAGCCGGCGACGCAGCCCTGGCTGATGGCGCTGCCCTGGGCGCCCAACTATGTCGAGGAAGCCGGCATCGAGGTGCGCTACGCGCGCGCGAAAAATCCCAAGGCGCGGTTTGCGATTCTTTACCAGAACGACGATGCCGGAAAGGATTATCTGCGCGGCGTCAAGGAAGCGCTGGGCACTGAGGCCGACAAGGCGATCGCGATGGCGTCGAGCTTCGAGGTCGCCGATCCCACGGTGGATTCGCAGATCCTCACCCTCGCCAACACCAAGGCCGATGTGTTCCTGATCTACAGCGTGACGCCGCGCGCCTGTGCGCAGGCGATCCGCAAGGCCTATGAAACCGGCTGGCGGCCGATGCGTTTCATTGCCTCGGGCTGCGCCAACAAGGACACCGTGATGGTGCCGGCCGGGCTGGAAGCGTCGCACGGCATCATGTCGGTGGTGTCGCTGAAACCTTACGTGCCTGATTCCAAGGACCCTGGGCTGATCGCCTATGGCGACTTCATGAAGGCGCGGCTGCCCAACGTCGACCCCGCCAACTTCGCCGCCGGCTACGGCTACATGGTCGCGCAGGCGCTGGTCGTGGTGCTGGAGCAGTGCAAGAACGACCTCAGCCGTACCAACATTATGGCGCAGGCCGCCAACTTGAAGAACGTGCCGCTGTCGATGCTGCTGCCCGGTATTACGCTGAACACCTCGCCGACCGACTACCGCCCGATCAAGGACGGCTACATGGTCGAGTTTCGCGACAGCCAGCTCGCCGTGATCAGCGAACTGCTGCGCGGCGGCTCGTGACCGCGAGAATGTAGCGCAGCAAAAGCAACATAATCCGACTTCACACTCCGCTCGTCATGCCCGGGCTGCTCCCGGGCATCCAGGTCGGTGGTCCGTCGTCCGATTTTCGTTGGTTATGCGGCTTCACCCGCCACCCGGCCTGCGAGCCGGACGATCGTATCGCGATAACCCAGGCGCATCATTGCGCGGGCTCGCTCTGCCGCAAAATCCATCGTGCCAACCAGTATGTTCCCAAGCGGGCGCGATGGCGTCAGCACCAGAAGCTCAGGAAGTGTCGCCGGCGGCGGCCGGCCAAGACGCTCGAGCACCCGGCTCAGGTCTGTGCGAATCCTTGCTTCGTCCCCTCGGTTATTCAGTGGCATCACGATGATCGTGCGATGACCGGGCAGATCGACCAGCGCGGCAAGCGGCTCGTTGTCAGCGATGCCGCCGTCCACGTATGTGACGCCATCGAACTGACGCGCTGGAAAAATTTCGGGCAAGCCGGCGCTCTGGAGGATGAGTTCTCGCATCCGGCCCGGAGGCTCGGTGCAAACGTTGAAGTGGTTCGGCACGTATTCCATCGTCCAGGATGTCGTCGGCAGCGACGCACCATCGACCAAACCGCCGAAGTCCCTATCCAGCGTCGGTATGATGCCCGACCGCTCCGAGACTGCCGGGCCACCGGTTGCCGTGCCGTGGGCAAGCAGCCGAGGGGCCACGGTGCGCTGTACTTCGCGCAGCGCGCCGAGCGTCACGAATACCGGCGTCGGGTGTGCCTTCAGCTGCTCGGGATTTACGCATTCGCTTATCAGCTCGGCGAGCCGGGTGTTGGACGCCAGAACGAGGCGGGTGGCGAGCAAGTCGAGAGCCGTCGCGAGCCAGGACGCATAGTTCACGACGCACAGCGCCAAAAACGGTGCGCCGATCACGGCCACTGCGACCTCGAACAGCGGCAAGGCGAGATACCACCAACCCGCTAGTCCGGAGAACGCGATCAGCACCAATGTGAACTGCGCGATCCAATCGTTCGAGCGCGGCTGTTTCAGGAGCGAAAAATACCAGCGAAGCACAGCTGCAATCGCTCGCAGCGGCTCGACGGCGCGCCATGCTTGCTGCCACTCGTGGGTGGCACGATAGAGACTGACCGGTATGGCCCGTGCCGGGAACTTGAACTTGCCCAGATACGGCACGATCAGCACAACGCGGATCGCAACCGCGACGAGCAAGGACCACCAACGCATTTGCAACACGCGGCCGAAGCTCATGTTGTTCCAGATTCGCTCGGCGCGGTCGAATTCGTCCTGCGCCACAAGCACGGCATTCAGTGCACCGACCGATGTGCCGGCAATGGCGCCGAAACGAACGATGCCGCTGTCGCGCAGCGCCTTCCAGCAACCGACCTGGTAGGCACCTTTCGCGCCGCCGCCACCCAACACGAGGCCGACCGGGCCGCTCGCGGCGATCGCCCGCCCTGCCGCCGCTGCCTGGGCTCGTTCAGCGTTGGTGGGTGGCGCAACCTCGAGGGCACGCAGGCTGCGCCGGCGGACGAGGCAGCCAGCGGGGACGAGACCTATGGTCAAGGCCACCCATGCCCACCACGGCGGGCAGTAAGCGACGATCGGCGCAGCAAGGCGCCGCATCAGCCCGCCGATGGCCGCGAGCAATTCGGCACCGGTTGGCCCATTGGAAGACGTTGGATCCCAGGGGAGGCCTGCCACTGGAGAAAAACCTCTGGTGTCCGCGCACGGCTTTAGGCACGTCGTTCAGCATGGCGCGGCCCATCACACGCATCAAGGGATTTTGACTATCGGCACAGTCCGCTTGCAGATAGTCAGCAAGGGAAAGAATTCACCCCAACTATCGGCGGGAAACCATGAAACTCTGGACACGGACGATCCTCGCCGGCGCAGCGCTTTCTGCGGCTGTCTTCGCCGGGCCGCTGGCCGCCCAACAGCCGACCGACGCGGCACCGGCCTACGGCCCGGAACTGGAAGGCTTCGACTATCCCTATCCGGTTCAGCGCTTTGCTTTCACCTCGCAGCGGCAGTCGCTGCAGATGGCCTATCTCGACGTCAGGCCGGAGCGCCCAAACGGGCAGACGGCGGTGCTGCTGCACGGAAAGAATTTCTGCGCCGCCACCTGGGAGCCGACCATCAAGGATCTGGTCGCGGCCGGCTATCGTGTGATCGCGCCGGACCAGATCGGCTTCTGCAAATCGAGCAAGCCTGCCGCCTACCAGTTCACCTTCAAGCAGCTTGCCGGCAACACCCACGAACTGCTGGCGAGCCTCGGCATCGACAAGGCCGTGGTGATCGGTCATTCCACCGGCGGCATGCTGGCGGCGCATTATTCGCTGATCTACCCAAAAGACGTCAGCCACCTTGTCCTCGTCAATCCCGTCGGGCTCGAGGACTGGTCCGCGAAGGGCGTGCCGCCGATCTCGGTCGACCAATGGTACGCGCGCGAGCTGAAGACAAATGCGGACGGCATCCGCGCCTACGAGAAATCGACCTACTACGCCGGCAAGTGGGAAGATCGCTACGAACGCGCGGTGCAGATGCTCGCCGGCCTCAACAACGGCCCGGGCAAGGAAGCCGTCGCGTGGGACTCGGCGCTGATCTACGACATGATCATCACCCAGCCCGTGCTGTATCGTTTCCCGGAAATCTCCGTGCCGACCTTGCTGATGATCGGCCAGAAAGACACCACCGCGATCGCCAAGGACTTCGCGCCGCCGGAGCTCCGGCCGAAACTCGGAAATTATCCCGAACTGGGCAAGGCCGCTGCCAAGGCCATTGCCGGCGCCAGGCTCATCGAGTTTCCCGACTACGGCCACGCGCCGCAGATGACGGACCCCGAAGGTTTCAACAAGGCGCTGATCGCGGGGATTTCGAAGTCGTGAACGCCTAGCGAGTTGCGAGGGCTTCGAGCAGACCAAAACAGCCGGACACAGGTGAATCAGGCATGGAGCCCCTCTTCCGGATACCCGTCTCAGCCTATGGATGCCCCGGCGTTTGCCCGGCTTATTCCAAGCGCCAGAATGCGATGCAAGAGGCTAGGGTAATCCAGTCCGTCATGCTGGGCGGCTGTAGCGAACTCCTGGCTCCTCGCGATTTCGGGATTGGGGTTCGCTTCAATGAAATACAGGGTGCCGTCGGCAGAGAGGCGAAAGTCAACGCGCGCGTATCCATCAAGCCCTAGTGTTCGGTAGATGCGTTTCGCTGTTCGTTGAATGCGGGCTCGTACCTCCGGCGCAATGTTCGTGGCCGGCCCGTCTACAATTCCCACGCGCTCCTGATAACCGGTATCGTGTTTGACTTTCTCGGTGGCTATGGCCTGGCCGCCCATGGTTCCAAATTTCAATTCCCAAACTGGCAACACTCGCAACCGATTGTTGCCGAGCACGCCGACATAAAGCTCGCGTCCCTCGATATATTGCTCGGCGATCGCGGCGGTTCCGATCCGCTCGTGAACGAACGCCACGCGCGCCGCGAGCTTTTCGTCGGTATCGACGACGGATGCCTGCGAGATACCTCGGGATCCATCTTCGTTCAGGCTCTTGACGATCAACGGCAGTGCAAGACGCGCGGGGCGTTTGACCTTTCGGCGCATCGGGAATACGGCGAAGGCCGGCACCGCGACCCGGCGATGGTGCACCAATGTCTTGGACAGATCCTTGCCGCGCGCCAAGATCAGACCACGCGGGTTGCACCCGGTATACGGGATCTGCATCAGTTCGAGATAGCTTGCGACGTGCTGGTCGTACGTAGGCTCGTTATGAAATTGCTCCAGCAACGTGAATACCACGTGCGGCTTGAAATTTTCGATCTGCTCGCGCACCGGCTTGATTTCTTCCTGCGCACCGAGCGGGCGAACATCATGACCGGCTGCGCGCAAGGTGCTGACGACGTCGTATTCTGTTTTCCATTCGTTGATTTGCCGCGCAGTGTACCCGTCGGTAGAGTCCGGGGGCACGAAGTCCGGATGCATCAGCACCAGAACGCGCAGGCGTTTCATAGCGCGATCCATTTTCGCCGCGAAGGACCAAACAGCGCGTGCATGGTCTTGGCAGTCAACAGGACGGTGAAGTCGGTCACGAGCTTCCGCTCGGAGCCGACAGCGCGCAGATTCAGCTCCCGACAGCGGGAGATCATGTCGTCAAGCACAGCATCTAGCGTAAGTTGGTTCTCGCCCGTCCACCGAGCAACCAGCCGCCTCAAATGCGCGCGGTGCCGCCGGATAAATGCAGAAGCCGGTTGCCCCCGGCGATTCAGCGGATCGACGGAAAAGATCCTGGAGAGGTCGCGATCGTAAGTCTTCGGTGCCCGGAAAGCGTAGAACTCCTGCTTCTTCTTATAGTGGTCGCCAAGTGTCTGGCTGAGTTCACGCAGCGGATCAACACGCTCCCGCGTCATGATCAGAGGCCGCTTTCCGGCGATTTCCTCCATCAGTTCGTTAACATATTCGAGCTTCTTCAGCGCTGGCCAGCCGGCATAGCGCGTCCGCCAGTTCGAACGCGGCCGAAGCCACACCGCGAAGGTTTCAGCAAAATCCTCGTCCGGATGGCTCTGTGCGTACCAGAGCCGAAGATGCTGGACATATTGCCGGCTGGCCGGATTGGGCCGGTAATAGCGCGGGTAGTGTTTTGATGACCGACCGAACAACTGCTGCCAAAGCCGGCGGCGCTGCAGCTGATAGCCGTGCTGGATCGCATGGCCCGCCTCATGGCGGAGGATGGCCATGCATTCGGACCAGGTACCGCCCTCGACGTCGAGCATCATTTTCTTCTCGAGCTTCATCAGGCGGGGATGGGCAAGGTAGAATGGGATGGCAATGCCGGGAATGGCTGCAGGACTAAACCATTCGCTCGATATCCACGTATGTGGCCGAAGCCGGATGCCCCGCTCTTCGAGCTCTTCATAGAGAGTGCTCATACAATCTTCGAGCCAAGTACCTTCGACCGCAACCCTCAGACTACTGAGGCGTTGCTGAAGTAACTGGTCATCCGATAGCTTTTCCCAAGCATATTTCCGGCGCGGCATAGGCATCTAAAGTCACAACAACAGGGACTTTGATGGTGTCATAGGATGTTGCTGACAACAACCGCCGATTCTCAGCGGCGCGCCGTTGTTCAGTCAGCGGCCCGCGTCGGACAGAGGGTCAAGACCGGCCCTGCGGAGTTCGAACCGCCGCTTCTGTTGTACCCGAGACCGGACATCGCTAGCCGGACCGACCGTGTCGGTTCGTGCCAAGCTGATCTGAAGGGGACGTCCACTTGTGGCGCAAGCGCACTCTGGCGCGCCGCCAGTCTGGAAGAGGATTCCAATTTCTGATTTTCCGAAATTCTTCTTGACCGCGACCCGGAATCAGCCGTACACATCCGCCGTCCCGTTCCACTCGGAGGGCGTTTCGCGATCGTCACAACGCGGGATGGGATTGCGATGGACGCGACGTCACAAAGACGAGTGTGGCTGTTGCGTACGGCGAAGTCGTGTGGGCCTGGCGCCCCGATGCAGGTGTCAAGTTCGCAAGCGGCTAACGCTTCTTGCGGGCGATGGTGTCACAAAAAGCAGGGTCACCAGGGCGAACTCGTATAAGCCGTAAAGCCATTGCGCAGGGAAGGCCGGAGGCTTCCGCCAAACCTGTATGCTCATGTGCAGCCTATACTAGCGCATATCGCACATGAGACCGCGGGTGCGGCGCGCACCCGGTCTTCCCTGCGCCCTCTGATTGGGAGGGTGAGGTTTTCTAGCAAAGCTTCGGGCAGGTCATGCCGCGAGAACGATTTCCGCTGTCATCGCCCGCGAAGGCGGGCGATCCAGTATTCCAGAGGCGCCAGTGATTGGAACGATAAGGCGCGGCGTACTGGATCCCGCGCATGCGCGGGGGATGACGAGAGTGGAGCGTTTCGCGCTCTCCTTCGTCATTGCGAGGAGCGAAGCGACGCGGCAATCCATCGGGCCGCAAAAAGAAAGACTGGATTGCTTCGCTCCGCTCGCAATGACGGAAGCTGCCGCCACTCCGCGTCCTTCCGCGACCACTCAACGCAAGACAGGTTTCAAATTCGGCCGCTCCATCCGGCAGGTTGGGATAGGATCAGCCAAGGCTCGGGCGGCGTCAGACCGCTGAAATCAGGGAGGAAATCTTGTCCGTTCGCTACTACGACTGGATCGCCCATTTCGGCCGCCGCACGCCGGACAAGATCGCTGTCGTCGACCTCGCGAGCGGGCGCCGTATTTCCTATGCGGAGTTCGACCGCCGCATCGCGCGGCTTGCTTCTCACCTGCGCGACCAACTCGGCGTCAAACGCGGTGACCGGGTCGCGGTGCTGGCGCTGAATTCGACCGATACGCTGGAGGTGCAGTTCGCCTGTTTCCGGATCGGCGCCGTGTTCCTGCCGCTGAACAACCGGCTCACCGTTCCGGAATTGCAATTCATCGTCGGCGATGCCTCGCCCACGGTGATGATCCACGATAGCGATCTTGCGGAGACGGCACTCACCGTCGCCAAGCTCTGCAACGTCGCCTCCGCGCTGCACTACGGCCCCGGCGGCTCCTATGAAGCCGGGATCGCAACGGCAACGCCGCTCGATGCGCCCGAGGTCGTCACGCTCGATGACATCTCGACCATCATGTACACCTCGGGCACGACAGGCCAGCCCAAGGGCGCGATCATCACCCACGGCATGACGTTCTGGAATTGCGTCAACCTCGGCGGCCCCGCCTACATCTCGCCGTCGACGGTGCTGCTCACCGTGCTGCCGCTGTTCCACACCGGTGGACTGAATTGCTACACCAATCCGGTGCTGCATGCCGGCGGCACCGTGCTGATCATGCGCACGTTCGATCCAGGCCTGGCGCTGCAACTGATCAGCGATGTGTCAGTCGGCATCAATCAGTTCTTCGGCGTCCCCGCGATCTACCAGTTCATGGCACAGCATCCGGCGTTCGCGACCGCTGACTTCTCCAGGCTCGTGATCGGCGGCGTCGGCGGCGCGCCGATGCCGGTGCCGCTGCTGAAGGTGTGGGAAGCGCGCGGCGTCGCGCTCCAACAAGGTTATGGCATGACCGAGACCAGCCCGGCGGTGCTGACGCTCGACAGGGAGGACGCTGTGCGCAAGGCCGGCTCGTCGGGCAAGCCGGTGATGCACACCGAAGTACGGATCGTTCGCCCCGACGGATCGGACGCCGGTGTCGACGAACTCGGCGAACTCTGGGTCCGCGGCCCCAACGTCACGCCCGGCTACTGGAACCGGCCCGACGCCAACGCGTCTTCGTTCACCGACGGCTGGCTGCACACCGGCGACGCCACGCGGGTCGACGCGGAGGGCTTCTACACCATCGTCGACCGCTGGAAGGACATGTACATTTCGGGCGGCGAGAACGTCTATCCGGCCGAGGTCGAAAGCGTGCTGCATCAAATTGCGGCAGTTGCCGAAGCCGCCGTCATCGGCATCCCGAACGAGCAGTGGGGCGAGGTCGGCATGGCGATCGTGGCGGTGAGGCCCGGCCATACCCTTGCCGCCGAGGAGATTCATGCGCATTGTGCCGCCAATCTGGCGCGGTTCAAATGCCCGCGCCTGATCGAGTTTGTCGATGCCCTGCCGCGCAACGCGACCGGGAAGATCCACAAGCCGACGCTGCGAAGTAAATTCGGCGTGTCCAAAGCCACCGATACGGCGAAGGCGATCGCCTCGTAACTGCCAATTAAATGAGTACCGCCGCGTTTTCGTTAATGCCTCTCAACACAAGAAACCAGGGAAGAAAACTTTATGAAGAACAAGAAACTTTCTTTGCTCACCGCAGCAGCCGTGCTGTCGCTGCTGTCAACGCAGGGCGCACTGGCGCAGAAGAAATACGACACCGGCGCCTCCGACACCGAAATCAAGATCGGCAATGTCGAGGCCTATAGCGGCCCGGCTTCCGCCTACGGCGTCATCGGCAAGACCGAGGAAGCCTATTTCAAGATGATCAACGATCAGGGCGGCATCAACGGCCGCAAGATCAACTGGATCTCCTATGACGACGGCTACAGCCCGCCAAAGACGGTGGAGCAGATCCGAAAATTGATCGAGAGCGACGAAGTGTTCCTGGTGTTCAACGCGCTGGGTACGCCGACCCAGACCGCGGTCCAGAAATATCACAATTCCAAGAAGGTCCCGCAGCTGTTCCTCGCCACCGGCGCCAGCAAGTGGAACGACCCGAAGGACTTTCCCTGGACCATGGGCTTCCAGCCGAGCTACCGCGTCGAGGCGCGGATCTTCGCGAAGTACATCCTGAAGAACAAGCCCGACGGCAAGGTCGCTGTGTTCTATGCCAATGACGATTTCGGCAAGGACTATGTCGCGGGATTGAAGGACGTGTTCGGCGACAAGGCTTCCAGCATCATCGTCGCCGAGGAAAGCTACGAGACCACCGAGCCCTCGATCGACTCCCACATCGTCAAGCTGAAAGGCACCGGCGCCGACGTCTTCGTCAACATCGCCACACCGAAGTTCGCCGCACAGGCGATCAAGAAGATGGCGGAGCTGGAATGGAAGCCGATGCACCTGATGACCGACGTGTCGATCTCGATCGGCGCGGTCATGAAGCCCGCCGGGCTTGAAGCTTCCGAAGGCGTACTGTCGGCCAGCTATCTGAAGGATGCGTCCGATCCGCAGTGGAAGGACGACGAGGGCATGAAGAAGTTCATGGCCTTCATCGACACGTACATGCCGGGCGCCAACATCTCCGATTCCAACCTGGTCTATGGCTACGCCGCGGCGCAGACCATGGTGCAGGTATTGAAGCAGTCGGGCGACAACCTGACCCGGGAGAACGTGATGAAGCAGGCCGCCAGCCTGAAGGATTTTGCACCGGATACGCTGATCCCCGGCATCAAGGTCAACACCTCGGCCACCGACTTCGCCCCGATCGAACAGCTCAAGATCATGCGGTTCAAGGGCGGCCAGTGGGATCTGTTCGGCGATATCATCAGCGCCGAGACGGGTGGCTAGAGCATGATCCGGAAAAGTGGGCACCGGTTCCGAAAAGATCATGCTCACACAAGTGTCGAAAAGCAAAAAGCCCGCCGGCATATCGCCAGCGGGCTTTTCTATTCAGAAGCCGATCGAAGGATCCCAGTACATCCGTGGGTCTCCGTTAGCGATCACCAAAGCGTTTCGCGTGAAAGCGGGTACCGTCTCACGCAAGAAATGCTTCGAAAACTTAAGACTAGACGCGGAGGTTTTCCGCGCTGGTCTTGCCGCGCTTGCTGTCGACCTTCGCTTCATATGAAAGCTTTTGGCCTTCATTGAGCGAGCTCAGACCAGCACGCTCAACGGCGCTGATGTGGACGAAAACGTCGGTTCCGCCATCGTCGGGCTGGATGAATCCGAAGCCCTTGGTTGCGTTGAACCACTTAACTGTTCCGGTAGCCATGTCACTATCTCCAAGATGCGCTAAGCGCTTTTGGCCCGCACGACCTCCGTGCGGGCTTATCCGACTTCAACGATGACTTGGGGAATGGAGCCGGTTTCGGCGCGGTCAACAAGGCAGAGCGGTAATTCGAATGGCGGTGATATAGCCTATTTCAGCGGAAAAGCAAGGCTCGAGGCACTAACCCGGCAAAAACATCGCAAACGGCTCGTCGAGCGTCCGCCGCAAATGGGTGCGATAGGCCGAATAATTGGCATTTTCGGGCGAAATCCGCCCAAATGCCGGGTTTTGGATCATCTTGACCGGCAAATACGCAATCGGGGCCGCGATCGGCGTCAGCAGCGAGCCGCGTCCCGCCAGCAATGTCGTGATGATCCCGAACATCTCGCCGGAGATCGGCAGCCGCGCCACCGTGATCAGGCGGTGCTGGCCGTGCCGGTTGGTAACGAGATAGATGTGGCCGGACTGGTTCGGCACCGCCACCTCGCCATACTGCGTGTAAGCCGCATCCTGCCGCTCGCTCTCGTGAAACACCAGACATGATGCGGCGGCGTCCCAGCTGATTTCGGTGAGGTAGGCGAAGATCGCGTCCTTGTCGCCGAACGACGGACGTATCGTGATGTAGGTTCCTTCGATCCAGGCCACCGCACGACGCGAATAGGCGCCGAGCCCATCCGCCGCGACGTCGCCGTTGACGGGGAGAGCCGGTGCCGGCGCCTCCGCCGTCGTGCGCAGGGAGACGCCGAGCGCCTGTTCGAGCCGAACCGTGGTCGCGAGCGTGAACGGACGGCGTCCGCCCAGCACTTTCTCGAGCGTCGACAGGCTCAGTTTCGCCAGCTCTGCCAGCGACTGCCGCGAGATGCGGCGGCGGGCGATCTCCTCACGAATGGTGTCGGCAATCTGCCGGCTTTGCTCGGCGGAAAGCTGCTTGTCCGGCGTCGGCATCGTCACCCCTGTTCGGTTGGCGCCAGTGTACCAGACGCACAATCCATCACAAACCCGCACAAACCGGCCGCGTCCGAGGCGCGCCGCGCTGGCCCACGGCTGAACAAGGCCGATCATTCCGCTCGCGCCAAAGCGCGGCATTCCGCACGTTTCCAAGCGGCGAAACCGCCATTTGGGAGCGAGTGACATGACGACATGCGATGAGATTGAAACCGACAGTCGCACCGGTCTGGCCGGACTGGTCAGGCTGGTGCTGTTCATGGTGATGCAGGGACTTGCCGTGATCCTGGTCGGATTCGCGGCATTATTTTTGAGCTTCGAGCCGGTGTGGTCCGCACCCCAGCCCGCCGCGTTCATCAAGCCTGGAGACGCCCGCTCCGGCTCGCTGCTGCTGAAGACCGACGAAGGTTACAACGATGCGGCGCGGCTCGGCATCGACGTCGATCTCACCGTATCGGGGCCGACGGTTCGCGCCCGCGTCACGCAGATCTTTCGCAACCCGACGCAAAACTGGGTCGAGGCGGTTTACGTCTATCCGCTGCCGTCGGGTGGCGCGGTCGATACGCTGAAGATGGTGATCGGCGACCGCGTCGTGGTCGGCGACATCAAGGAGCGGCAGCAGGCCAAGGCGATTTACGAACAGGCCAAGCAGAACGGCCAGAAGGCGGCGCTGACCGAACAGGAGCGGCCGAACATCTTCACCAACTCCGTCGCCAATATCGGCCCCGGCGAGACCGTGCTGGTGCAGATCGAATATCAGGAACCAGTCCAGCAATCCGGCAACGAATTCTCGCTGCGGGTGCCGATGGTGGTCGCTCCGCGCTACAATCCCGCACCCGTGGTGCAGAGCGTCGACTTCAAGGCCGACGGCGGCGGCTGGGGCGCGGTGAAATCCGATTCCGTTCCGGACCGCGACCGCATTTCACCTGAAGTGCTCGACCCCGCGACCAACGCGCCCGTCAACCCGACGACCATCACCGTTCACCTGCAGGCCGGCTTTCCGCTCGGCGAGGTCAAGAGCCATTTCCATCCAATCAAGACTGAAAAAGCCGACGCCAACACCAGCATCATCCGCCTCGCCGAAGGCCCGGTGCCGGCAGATCGCGATTTCGAACTGAGCTGGAAGCCCGCGGCCGAAAAAGCGCCGTCGGTCGGCCTGTTCCGCGAACATGTCGGCAACGCCGATTATCTGCTCGCCTTCGTCACGCCGCCCTCGGTCGATCAGGCCCAGCAAAAGCCGCTGCCGCGCGAGGTGATCTTCGTGATCGACAATTCCGGCTCGATGGGCGGCGTCTCGATCATCCAGGCCAAGGCCAGTTTGATCTACGCGCTCGGCCGCCTGCAGCCCGGCGACCGCTTCAACGTGATCCGCTTCGATCACACCATGGACGTGCTGTTCCCGGCGCCGGTGCCGGCCGACGCTGTTCATCTCGGCCAGGCCACCTCATTCGTCGGCGCGCTGCAGGCCAATGGCGGCACCGAGATGGTGCCTGCGATGCGCGCGGCGCTGTCCGACAATAGCGGTGACGCCAACTATGTCCGTCAGGTCGTGTTCCTGACCGACGGCGCCATCGGCAACGAGCAGCAACTGTTCGAAATCATCAGCGCGCTGCGCGGCCGCTCGCGTATCTTCATGGTCGGCATCGGTTCGGCGCCGAACACCTATCTGATGACGCGCGCTGCCGAACTCGGCCGCGGCACCTTCACCCATATCGGCTCGGTCGAGCAGGTCGAGGAGCGGATGCGCGGGCTGTTCGCCAAACTGGAAAATCCCGCGGTGACCAATCTCACCGCGAAATTTTCCGATAGCGCCGCCGACATCACACCGACAGCGATCCCCGACGTCTATCGCGACGAGCCGCTGGTGCTGGCGGCGAAGCTCGACAAGCTCGCGGGCTCGGTCGAGATCAAGGGCCGCATCGGCGACCGTCCCTGGGTCGTGACGCTGCCGCTGGCGAATGCCGCCGAAGGCAAGGGCCTGTCCAAGCTATGGGCCCGCCGCAAGATAGCGGATGCCGAAGTGGCACGCACCACGCAGCAGGTAAAACCCGAAGACGCCGACAAGGCCATCCTCGCGCTGGCATTGGAGCACCAACTGGTGACACGTCTGACCAGCCTGGTCGCGGTCGACAAGACCCCGAGCCGTCCGGAAGGCGAACCGCTCAGGGTATCGGAACTGCCGATCAACCTGCCTGCCGGCTGGGATTTCGCAAAAGTGTTCGGCGAACGCCCGCAGCTTCCGGCCGCGCCGACGGAGCGACGTGCCGACACGGGCGACGCCAAGGTTCAGGTCGCGACGCTGAAGCGCGCCCAGACTCCGGTCGTGCAATCCCCCGCCACCGTCATGCTGCCAAAGACGGCAACGGATGCGGAGCTGAAGCTGATCGCGGGCGCGATCCTCTTGATGCTCAGCCTGATGCTGTTCGTCTACAACCGGCGTCAACTGTTCATGCGCTGACGTCACGAGATGGAGGCGGCGCCCCAACCGCTTCCTGAAAAGCGCGCGCGGCCTGTCCGCCCCCCCCCCAAGGCCGCGCGCGTGAGATTCACCACCATCGTCATGGCAAGCGAAGCGAAGCAATGACGAAAGGGCCAACGACATGCCCCGCATCCTCCCTCTCCTCCTCGCCCTCGCCGGCCTCATCCTGTTCGGCCAAGGCGCCTATATCCACGCCAAGGCGCTGCTTGCCCAGGTCTTACTGGAGCGCGCCTTCGACACCACCATCGCCACCGGACATCCAACAAAGCCGTGGTCGTGGGCGGATACCTGGCCGGTGGCGCGGATCGAGGTGAAGCGAATTCATGCGCGCGCTATCGTGCTGTCCGGGAGCAGCGGCCAGGCACTCGCCTTCGGCCCCGGCCATGTCGAACTGACGCCGAACGCCGGCGAGCGCGGCGTCGCCGTCTATTCCGCGCACCGCGATACGCATTTCGCCTTCCTGAAGAACGTCGCCATCGGCGACGAGATCGATATCGTCAGAAATGACGGCCGGACGTTCCGCTATCGGGCAGATGCCACTTCCGTCGCGCGTTTTGACGCTTCCGGCATCGATCCTCTCGCAGGCGGGCATGAACTGGTGTTGTCAACGTGCTGGCCGTTCGACGCGTTGACGCCGGGCCCCGACCGCTATCTGCTGCATGCTACCATGATCGAACCCGGCTCCTGAATTCTCCGCAAGCCGAAATATCGTGCGCAGGGCGAATGGAGCTGCCCGTCCAACGCGTGTTGCCACGTCAGCCAAGTCTCAATAAAAAGGCATCAACAAATGAAAATCATGGCGCGGCGATCACCTCGATCGCCCCGGCCAAAGGAACAACGGGTAAGGGAAGTCCATGGAAGCTCAGGCACGTACCGTATCGCACCAAGCCGAACAATGGTCGCCCTCGCCTGACGCCAGCGACATCGTCAAAAGCATCCATGCGATGCTGCACCCGCGTAATATTGTCCTGGTCGGCGCCACCGACAAGCCCGGCAACTATGCCGAGCGCATCTGGAACAACCTGATCAAGTACCAGTTCGAAGGCGGGCTGTTCCCGGTCAACGCCAAGCGCGAAACGATCTGGGGCGTGCCCTGCTACAAGGATTTCGCCAGCCTGCCCAAAAAGCCCGACCATGTCGTGGTGCTGGTGCCAGCCCGTTTCGCCGTGCAGGTGATCCGCGATGCGGCGGCGGCCGGCGCGCGCTCCGCCACCATCGTCACCTCGGGCTTCAGCGAGTTGCAGGACGCGGAAAGCCAGCGGCTGGCGGAGGAACTGAAGCAGGCCGTCAAGGAAACCGGCCTAGCCGTCACCGGCCCGAACTGTCTCGGCAATCTGAGCGCGGGCGAGAAACTCTTCACCAATATCGATGACCGCATCGTCACGATGGAAGCAGGCCCCGTGGCGATTGCCGGGCAATCCGGCGCGATCGTGATGGCGATCCGCCAGGCACTGGAAGATCGCGGCGTCGGCGTAGGCTATATGGTGACGACCGGCAACGAGACAGGCCTCGAGACACCGGATCTGATGGCCTATTTCGCCGCCGATCCCTCGATCCGAGTGATCGTCGTCTATCTCGAAGGCGTGCGAAACACCAAGGTGTTCCGTGACGCCTGCAAGGCCGCGCGCAAGGCGGGCAAGCCCGTGATCGCGCTCAAGCTCGGCGCCTCCGAAGGCGGCCGCGCCGCCGCGATGGCGCACACCGGTGCGCTGGCCGGCTCGATCGAAACCTTTGACGCGATCTCGACGCGCGAAGGCGTGATCCGCGTGCGCGGGCTCGACGAGCTGATCGAGACCACCGAATGCTTCGTGCATGCCGAGCCGCCGAAGCGCGACCGCCTCGCCGCCGTATCGCTGTCCGGCGGCAAGCGCGGCCTCTTGATCGACGCCTTCCATTCGGCCGGCCTGAATTTCGCGCCGCTCAGTGCCAACGCCAGCGCGCAATTGGCAAAAATGCTCGGCCCCGGCAGCATCGTCGGCAATCCGCTCGACGCCGGCTTCGCCGCGGTCGTCGACCCCTCCGTCTACATGAGTTCGATCCAGATCATGATCGACGATCCCGATACCGATATCGTCATCATCGACGCCGAACTGCCGAAGGCGCCGCACGAGCTGCGCGAACGTAACCTGCGTATCGTCAATGATATGGCAGGCAGAGCCTCCAAGCCGGTAGTCTACATCAGCGCGATGTCGATCGGGTTTACCGAGTTCACCAAGGGCCTGCGCAAATCGCTGCCAAACATTGCAGTCATGCAGGGTCTCGATCGCGCGGTCGGCGCGATCAAGTCGCTGATCGACTATGCGCAGTTGCGCAAGGAAGTGCCTGATATCAAGTCGAGTTCGAAGGCGTCCGCCCGCGCGGTGCTGGAAAAGATGCTCAAGAGCGCCAACGGCGCCGCGGCGCTCGACGAGGTGGCGTCAAAGAAGTTGCTCAAGGCCTATGGCATTCCGGTCTCCAGGGAAGAGATCGCGCAGACCGCGGCGGAAGCCGTGAAGATCGCCAAGAAAATCGGCTTCCCGGTGGTGGCCAAAGTCGTCAGCGCCGACATCCTGCATAAATCGGATATCGGCGGCGTGGTGCTGAACCTCAACAGCGCGGCCGAAGTGAAGAAGGCCTTCAACGACATCACTGCGCGGGTGAGGAAGCTCAAGGGCAAGCCGAAGCTCGAAGGCATTCTGATTGCGCAGCAGGTCAAGGCCGACCTCGAGCTCGTGGTGGGTGCTTCCCTCGATGCCGAGATGGGCCCGGTGGTATTGTTCGGCACCGGCGGCGTCGACATCGAATTGATGAAGGACGTGGCGCTGGCCGGCGCACCGCTGGATGAGGCCGAGGCGAAGCAATTGATCGCAAAGACCAAGGCTGGCGTGAAAATGAAGGGCTATCGCGGCAAGCCGGCACTGCACGAGGCGAGTGCGGTGAAGGCGCTGGTCGGTCTGTCCAATCTGATGGCGGATGCCGGCAACCGCATCGCGTCGATTGATGTCAATCCGTTTTTGATCAACAGCAAGGTCGGCGTGGCGGTTGATGGACTGATCGTGCTGAACAATGCTGCCGCGAACAAGGCGGCGGGGCACTAAGCTCGTAGGGTGGGTTAGGCGAAGCCGTAACCCACCACAGACCAACCGCGCCGCACGAAGTTGGTGGGTTACGCTTCGCTAACCCACCCTACGCTTCCGCGAACTTACAACCCCGCGCCCCACTGCCGCGCGGTCTGCAAAATCCAGTCGCGATACAACGTCAGCGGCGTGACGCCGGTGAGACCGCCGCAGCCCGCCGAGCCGTTTGGGCCGGTCGACCAACTGACGACGCCGATGATCGCAGGGCCGCCTTGCTGATCCTCGAACACCGGTGCGCCGGAATCACCGGTGCAGGCGCCGAGCCCGTCGCGTGAGCCCTGGTTGACGGGATCGACCAGCCTGATCTGCAGCGTTCCGGGTTTGCCGGTCGCGACCAGGCCGGCGACGCGGATGGCGCCGCCGCTCTTGCCGTCGCCGCGCACGGTGACGCCGATGCCGGCGATGGTGAAGCGGCTGCCGACGACGATGGGAATGTTGGGCATGCCGAGTACCGATGGCACCTTCGCCTTGGCCGGTGCGCCGAGCAGCAGCAACGCGACATCCGCCGTAGCCCGATGCGCCAGCATCGTCTGCATGTTGAAGCCAGGATGAACAGCTACCGTCTTGACGTCCTGCAACGAAGGCTGTCTGTCCGCGCCGTATTCGACGATCTTGTAGTCGGCACCGGGCTGCACGCAATGCGCCACGGTCAGCACCAGCTTTGGCGCGATCAGCGCGCCCGTGCAGAAATTGCCGCGCGAGCCGACGATGGTGACGACCGAGCGGCCAACGCCGTCCGTCTGCGGCACGCCGCCACCAACGATGGCGTGGGCAGGAACCGAGAGCAGCAGCGCGAGGCCGGCGATCATGGGGGACAAAATTTTCATGGCCGCAGCAATAGCCCGCGCCACGCCGGTCGCCAAGCTGCCGTTCGGGCTGGTTCCATCGGCCATTCCGTGTTAGCCGCTCTGCAACATCTATTCAGTTGGGCAGGGAATGATGATCGAGGCCGTAATCTGGGATTTCGGCGGGGTGCTGACCACCTCGCCGTTCGAGGCATTTGCGCGATACGAGACTGAGCGCGGGCTTCCCGCCGACATCATCCGGCGCACCAACGCCGCCAACCATCTGGAGAATGCCTGGGCGAAATTCGAGCGCGCCGAGGTTGATATCGACGCTTTCGACGAACTGTTCGCAACGGAATCGCGGGCGCTCGGCGCCGAGGTTCGCGGCAAGGACGTGCTGCCACTGCTGTCGGGCGATCTGCGGCCGGAAATGGTCGAGGCGCTCAAGCGCGTGAGGGCCAAGTTCAAGACCGGCTGCATCACCAACAATCTGCCGGCCAATGCCATCGGCAGCCACAGCGGCCGCTCGCTCTATGTCGCCGAAGTCATGGTGCTGTTCGACCACGTCATCGAATCCGCGAAACTCGGCTTGAGAAAACCCGACCCGCGCATCTACCAGATCATGGTCGAGGCGCTGAAAGTGAACCCAAAAAATTGCGTCTATCTCGACGACCTCGGCGTCAACCTGAAACCGGCGCGCGACATGGGCATGACCACGATCAAGGTGCTCAACGCGGCGCAGGCGATCGGGGAACTGGAAGCGGCGACCGGGCTCGCATTGCGCTAGACGGAAAATCCCGAGATTTTGCGGCCTCGGCATGATGAAACGGTGCTTGTCCTTTGCCGGGAACGCAGGCAAAACACTCTGAAATCATGAGAATTCGGAGTTGAAACCCGTGGCTGACAATCGGCCTTCGGCCTCGATCGAGGCAGTGGAAAGCGGTCTTGCGGCGCAAGGCTATATTGCGAGCCGCCAGATCGCGACCGCGGTCTATCTGGCGCAGCAGATCGAAAAACCCATCTTGGTCGAAGGCCCCGCCGGCGTCGGCAAAACCGAGCTGGCGAAGGCGATCGCGGCGTGGCGCGGCCTGAAGATGATCCGCCTGCAGTGCTATGAAGGGCTCGACGAAGCCAAGGCGCTCTACGAGTGGAAATACGCCAAGCAGCTTCTGTACACGCAGATCCTGAAGGACAAGCTCGGCGAAGTCCTCGGCGGCGCGCCGACGCTCGAGGCCGCGCTGGACCAGTTGCATGATTTCGGCGACGTGTTCTTCTCCAAGGAATTCGTCGAGCCGCGGCCGCTGCTGCAGGCGCTGGAGCAGCCGGCCGGCTGCGTGCTGCTGATCGACGAAATCGACAAGTCCGACGCCGAATTCGAATCGCTGCTCTTGGAAATCCTCAGCGATTTCCAGGTCACGATCCCGGAACTCGGGACAGTCGTTGCCGTCAAGGCGCCGACGGTGATCCTGACCTCCAACAGCGAACGCGATCTCGGCGACGCGCTGAAGCGGCGCTGCCTGCATCTGCATATCGGCTTCCCCGAGCAGCGGCTGGAAGAGCGCATCGTCGAAAGCCGCGTGCCCGGCATTTCGCAGACTCTGCGCAAGCAGATGGTCGGCTTCATCCATGAAGTCCGGTCGTTGGACCTGAAGAAATTGCCGTCGGTGAGCGAGACCATCGACTGGGCGCGCGTGCTGGTGCTGCTGCAGGCGCCGGAGCTGGGCCACGAGATCGTCAAGGACACGCTGAACGTGCTGCTGAAATATGAGGCGGATATCGAGGCCACGATGCCTCAGGTCTCCACCTTCATCGCCAAGGCCACGCGTCAGAACGTCTTCGGGTAGCGGGCGAATGCGAGAGAACCTGCATCGCTTCTTTCGTGCGGCGCGGGGCGCGGGTGTCCGGCTCTCGCCGGCCGAAAGCATCGATGCGATGCGCGCGGTCGCCAAGGTCGGCATCGCCGATCGCGCGATCCTGCGCGATACGTTTCTGCTGACGCTCGCCAAGAGCCAGGACGAGAAGAAGGCGCTCGGCGACTGCTTCGACCTGTTCTTCGATCAGCCGGAGCCGCAAGCCCCGCCCGAGGACGGCGAGGCAGACGAGCAGGATACCGAAGGATCCAACGCATCAGCCGGCTCACCCAGCGAAGCCATCGGTGGCGGCGAGCAGGCCGAAGGACTGGGCCAATTGGCGCAGATGCTGCTGGCGCAGGACCGCAACGAGATTTCGGCGGCGATCGCCAACGCGGCGAGTGCCGCCTCGCTGTCCGACATCCGCTACTTCACCCAGCGCGGCATCTTCTCCGGCCGCATCCTCGATCGGATGGGCATCCAGCGTCTCCGCGATGATCTCGATGACCTGCAGGCGACCAACCCCGCACTGGCGGAGCGGTTGACGGATGCGCTGGAAGGTTTGCGCGGCACCGTTCGCGAAACCGTCGCGCAGGCGCTGATGCTGTACGGGCGCGAGGAAGCCGAGAACCTCCGCAACGAGATCCTGCGCAACGCGCCGCTGTCCCGGATCGAGCCGCGGCAGGTCGAGCAGATGCGGCATCTGATCCGCCAGATCGCGCGCCGCCTGCGCGAACGCTACAGCAAGCCGCGCAAGCGCCAGCGCCGCGGCCATCTCGACGTCCGCCGCACGATCCGGCGCAACGCGGCATGGGGCGGCGTGCCGTTCCTCACCGCCTGGAAGCGCCGGCACCGCGACAAGCCGAAGATCGTCGCCATCTGCGACGTCTCGGGTTCGGTGGCGAAGGTTTCGGATTTCTTCCTGCTCCTGATCCACAGCCTGCACGAGGTCGTCGACGACGTCCGCTCGTTCGCGTTTTCGGGCCACCTGATCGAGGTCAGCGATATCCTGGAGAAGAAATCGCCCGAAGAGGCGATGGCCGAGATCATGTCAAAGGTGGGATTCGGCTCGTCCGACTACGGCAATTCATTCGCCGATTTCGAGAACGAATTCATGAACTCGCTGACGCCGCGGACCACGGTGATCGTGCTCGGCGATGCCCGCACCAACAACCTCGTTCCGCGCGCCGACATCCTGCGTCGCATCGCCGAACGCTCGAAGCGGCTGGTGTGGCTCAATCCCGAAGGCCGCATGGCCTGGGGCTGGGGCGATTCTGAAATGCCGCGCTATTCGACGTTCTGCACCGTGGTCCGCCAATGCGCCACCGCGCAGCAGCTCGAACGCGCGGTGTCCGATATCGTCGCGAGCTATCAGTAGGCCGGTTGCAGCAAGTTTGTCCGGGCGAATTCCGCCGCTTGCTCGAATGACTGGCGAAGGGCTCCCGTGCATTCATCCAATCGCCGGGCGCTCATGCCCTCGATGCCGGATTCAAGCTCGCGCGCCAGCGCCGACAATTTTACAAAGCCGAAGGTCGCCGCCGAACTCTTGATCGAATGCGCTGCCCGCTTGATCGACGGACGACCGGTCGTGGCCGACATGATCAGGGCCATCTTGCAGGGCGTATCGGCCAGGAATGCCTGCAACACCTCGGCAGCGTCTTCATTTCCGAGTTCGGAACAAAGCCCGCGGAAGACGGATGGGTCGAACAGGGGCGCTTCATTCATGTGCGCGGTCTTTCCTCGTTATTGGCCCGGAACGCCGGCGGGCGCCGCAGGCTAACGCACGCGCGTGGACGGCGCGTAAAGCCCGGCGAACAGAACTTTTCCTGAATTTTACGATCGGTTAGTGATATCAGGGATTTCCAGCCGGATGACCTGATTCCCCATGCCTTCCCCCGCAGCCCGTCCCCGCGACAATGCCCCCGATGCGCTGTCCGTGCTGAACGCCGTGTTCGGCCTGCCGGCCTTTCGCGGCGCGCAGGAAGAGATCGTCCGCCACCTCTCAGGCGGCGGCAACTGCCTGGTGCTGATGCCGACCGGCGGCGGCAAGTCGCTGTGTTATCAATTGCCTTCCCTGCTGCGCGAGGGCTGCGGCATCGTGGTCTCGCCGCTGATCGCGCTGATGCGCGACCAGGTCGCAGGCCTCCTGGAAGCCGGCGTCAAGGCGGCGGTACTGAACTCGACGCTGTCGTACGAGGAAGCCGATGAGGTCGAGCGGCGCCTGCTCGCCGGAGATCTTGATTTGCTCTACGTGGCGCCGGAACGGCTGCTGACGCCACGCTGCCTCAACCTGCTCGGCCGCGCCAAGATCGCACTGTTCGCGATCGACGAGGCGCATTGCGTGTCGCAATGGGGGCATGATTTCCGCCCGGAATATATCGGCCTGTCCGTGCTCGCCGAGCGCTTTCCCGACGTGCCGCGCATCGCGCTGACCGCGACCGCCGATGACCTGACCCGCAAGGAGATTGCCCACCGGCTCGGGCTTGCCGATGCGCCCTGCTTTGTCGCGAGCTTCGACCGTCCGAATATCCGCTATGAAATCGTCGAGAAGCAGAACGCGCCGACCCAACTCAAGGCCTTCATCGACGAGCGCCACGCCGGCGACGCCGGCATCGTCTATTGCCTGTCGCGCGCCAAGGTCGAGGATACCGCGGCTGCGCTGACCAAGGCCGGCATTCCCGCTTTGCCCTATCATGCCGGTCTTGATGCAAGTGTGCGCGCCCGTAACCAGGATCGCTTCATCAACGAGGACGGCGTCGTGATGGTTGCCACCATCGCGTTCGGCATGGGCATCGACAAGCCCGACGTGCGTTTCGTGGCGCATCTCGATTTGCCGAAGAGCATCGAGGCCTATTACCAGGAAACGGGACGTGCGGGCCGCGACGGCAAGCCGTCCAGCGCCTGGATGGCCTATGGCCTGTCCGATATCGTGCAGCAGCGCCGCATGATCGACGAATCCACCGGATCCGACGCGTTCAAGCGCGTGTCGGTCGGCAAGCTCGATGCGCTGGTGGGGCTCGCCGAAACCGCCGGCTGCCGGCGCAGCCGCCTGCTCGGCTATTTCGGTGAGGCGGTCACAACAGGTAATTGCGGCAATTGCGATAACTGCCTGTCGCCGCCGCAACTTCGCGACGGCAAGGTCGCCGCGCAGAAGCTGTTGTCCTGCGCCTACCGTACCGGGCAGCGATTCGGCGCCATGCATTTGATCGACGTGCTGGTCGGCCGCCTGACCGAAAAGGTCACGCAATTCGGTCACGACAAATTATCGGTGTTCGGCATCGGCGCCGAACTCAACGAAAAACAATGGCGCTCGGTGATCCGGCAACTGGTTGCGATGGGTCATCTGCAGACCGACAGCGAAGCCTTTGGCGCGCTGAAGCTGACGGAGACCGCGCGCGCCGTCCTGAAGGGCGAGACCGAAGTCATGCTGCGCGAGGCGCCGGCCGGGACCCGCGTCCGCGCCAGCCGGAGCAAATCGCGGCGCGGCGATCTGGCGCCGCGTGCCAGCGGCGAAGGCCGGTCCAATGATGCCGGCCTGCAGACCGACCTCAGGGCATGGCGTTCGGAAATCGCGCGCAAGCGCGGCGTGCCGGCTTATGTCGTGCTGCACGATTCGACCATCGACGGCATCGCCGCTTCGCGTCCGACGACGCTCAACGAGCTTCGCAACATCCCCGGGATCGGCGACAAGAAGCTCGAGCACTACGGCGAAGAGTTGATCGCGCTGGTGCGGGCGGCAGAGGCGTAAGCGCTATCCGTTGCGGAACGTATAGGCGTATCCGTTGATCGCCGGCGCACCGCCGAGATGCGCATAGAGCACCTTCGATCCCGCAGGGAAATAGCCCTTGTCGACGAGGTCAATCATGCCTTGCATGGATTTTCCCTCGTAGACCGGATCCGTGATCATGCCTTCGAGCCGCGCGCTGAGCCGGATGGCTTCCTTGGTCTCCTCTGAGGGAACGCCGTAGGCGGGATAGGCATAGTCCTCGATCAGGACCACGTCGTCCGCGACGATTTCCTGGCCGAGTTCGACGAGGGCGGCGGTGTTGCGGGCGATGTCGAGCACCTGGGCCTTGGTCTGATCAGGGGTGAACGACGCGTCGATGCCGATCACCTTGCGCGCGCGGCCGTCCTTGGCAAATCCCACCAGCATGCCGGCATGGGTGGAACCGGTGACCGTGCAAACCACGATGTAATCGAAGGTGAAGCCGAGTTCTTTCTCCTGCGCCCGAACCTCCTCGGCGAAGCCGACATAGCCGAGCCCACCAAACTTGTGCACGGACGCGCCGGCCGGAATCGCATAGGGCTTGCCGCCCGCGGCCTTTACCTCGGCGATCGCCTGCTCCCAGCTTTGCCGGATGCCGATGTCGAAACCTTCGTCGACCAGCCGCACGTCGGCGCCCATGACCCGGCTGAGCAGGATATTGCCGACGCGGTCATAAACGGCGTCCTCATGCGGCACCCAGCTCTCCTGCACCAGACGGCACTTCATGCCGATCTTCGCTGCCACGGCCGCAACCATGCGGGTGTGATTGGATTGCACGCCGCCGATCGAAACCAGCGTATCGGCATTGGAGGCGATCGCGTCGGGGATGATGTATTCGAGCTTGCGCAACTTGTTGCCGCCGAAGGCGAGCCCCGAATTGCAGTCCTCCCGCTTGGCGTAGAGCTCGACCTTGCCGCCGAGATGCTGCGTCAAGCGCTCCAGTCTCTCGATATGGGTCGGTCCGAAGGTCAGCGGATAGCGTTCGAATTTCTCCAGCATCGTCATCTCCGTTGATGGTCTGATCTGGGGAGATGCCCTATCACCAAGCTAGGGAAAGGTGCTCTCTAAGTTTCTAGAAATCTTTTATCTATTCTGCGGGTTGGTCCGAAAATATTAGTATTCCTTCCGCAATATCGGAGAACCACGAAAGATTCTTCCATGGCCGGCGCGCTCGACCGTATCGACCTCAAGATATTGCGTTTGCTGCAGAATAGCGGCCGGCTGAGCAATGCCGAGCTGGCCGAAACGGTCGGCGTCAGCCCGGCGACCTGTCACCGCCGCACCCAACGCCTGTTCGACGAGGGCTTCATCGCCGAGGTCCGGGCGATGGTGGCGCCGCGCAAGGTCGGCAAGGGCGCGCTGGTCATGGTCGGCGTCGTGCTCGACCGCTCCACCCCGGAAAGCTTTGCGACCTTCGAGCGGGCGATCGCGAAACTGAAATTCGTGCTCGACTGCCACTTGGTGGCAGGCGATTTCGATTATTTTCTCAAAATCCGCGTCGGCGACATGGAAGATTTCAACCGCATCCACGGCGATCAACTGATCGCGCTGCCAGGCGTCCGCCAGACCCGGACCTTCTTTGTCATGAAGGAGGTGGTCGACAACGCGCCGCTGGATTTTTGACTGGTCCCGGACATGGCCGCCGTACCATAAAACCGGCGCTATTTTGCCGTTAAGTGCTAATGCTCGGTTCCCATCCGCGATTCGATCGATGTTCCACGGCGCCTTTCCCATGCCCTATCCCATCGGCCAGGTATCATGATGCGTCAGTGCTGGCAGGCCTTCGCAGTCGCGACGTCGCTCCTTGCGGCGCCGTCGTTTGCCGCCGACGATCCGGATACCATCATCTTCGCGATGATGCCCGGAAAGTGCAGCATGCTGAACGTGGCGGGACACGCGTTCGCCTGCAGGGCCGTTGCGTTCTTTCAGACCGAGGAAGGCCGCGCCAATTTTACGGTGGCGCTCGATGATCCCAATGACGACAGCCACATCATCACGTTCTCGGGCGACAATGGCCGCAGGCCGGAAGCCAATCTGTACGAGCTGCCGATCGACCGGATGATGCTGAAGTCCAAGGACAGGCCGAAGGCCGATGGCTTGCCGGTGCCATCCGTGGAATCGACGGCCGGGATGTGCAAGCAGGTTGGAAACTTCGTGACGATGGAGGTTTCCTCGGTGTCCTGCACCGCGACCGACAGGAACGGCAAGAAATACGAGTTGAAGTACGAATCTGATGGCGAGCCGATGTCGGTGCGCCGCATCAAGCGGGTGCGGACCGGAAGCACGGCGGTATCGCCGTTTGACTAGTCGGACGGTCCAACGCTGCTCCCTCAAGCCGGCGATTTACTGTCCGCATCTTGCGAAGGCGACGGCGCTGCCGTCGGCTCCCGGTTTGACAGGATCGTTGTCGCCCATCTCGGCCTTGCTTCATCCTCGCCCGGCACATTGATCTGCACGGCGACGCCGTCGCTGACGGCAAAGGATGCGGCCAATGCGGCAGCTTCCAGCGCAGCACTCCTGGAATCATAGACGCCGGCGATCTTGACGTTGTCGGCAAACACCGACCAGCCCAGCGGCGCCTTCACGATTTCGAAAACCGACCGCACCATCACGAGACGCACGCGCCTTCGGGGAACGGGATAATCGGCCAGGGCGGCCCGGCATTGTCGTTGGTGGCTTTCGGCGGCTCGGCTGCCATCAGCGATCTCGCCATCGAGTCCTCCACCGGCAGCACGATGGCCGTCCTTACTGCTTCCATCACCCGCTCGAACTCAATTTCACTCATCGCGCGCTCCATCGGCCCCCGCGGACATCGACGCCGCAAGGATCATTTGTGGGAACCGCGCCCGCCACAGATCGCATGCAAGTTTGGTGTTTCGTGGCCCGTGCCCGGTCGCTTCGATGGCAAAATGCGGCGTAATCGCGGTTTCAAGCGAGACATGCCCTCGGACTTGATCCGAGGGTGGGCGCCGGGCTTCAGCCGGGAGAGATGCGGCGCGACGAAATCGGCCGGATCGGCGCATGCGTGATAGACTCGGCCGCGAATCAGGAGATTTTCATGTCTGCAGACAGTGACAGCACCATCGCGTGGCACCGCGCCCAGTTGAAGAAGCTGCGCGAGACCCTGAAGCATATCGAGACCACCAGGTTCACGGTCGGCGAGCCCGCCCAATCGCGGAAGACCGGCAAGACCCAGAAGACCATTGCCGACCTGCAGCGAAAGATCAGCCAGTCGCTGCAGATCATCGCGGCCTACGAACGGCAGACCCGGCGGCCGCTGACGACCGATCAGCAAAGCCTCGCCAGTGTGAGCTGGAGCAGCTGGAATGCGCAGGCCGCGCACACGCGCAGCAATAATTCACGGTAAGGCGCCGGACGCCTGGGTTTCCAACTGCTCGATCGTCATGTTGGCGCAGTGAATGCGGACGCAGCGACAGCATCCGCCAGGCAGCTCAGACCGCCGGGTCCCACAGCCGCGCCAACGCTCCTGCCACCAAGGCCCTTCACGTCAGGGTCCATTCCTCGGCACTCGCGCCGGCGAGCGCCCGGACACGCGCCTCGTCTACTGCAAGTTCATGTGCATGCCCGGAATAGACCACGATGCCATCGTCCAGCACATAGGCTTCATCGGCGATTTCCAGGCTCATCCTCGCGTTCTGTTCGACCAGCAGAACGGAAATACCCTCGGCTTTCATCTGCTGGACGATACGAAACACCTCGCGCACAATCAGCGGCGCCAGGCCTTGCGAAGGCTCGTCGAGAATGAGCAGGCGAGGATTGAGCAGCAGCGCACGAGCGATCGAAAGCATTTCCTGCTCGCCGCCGGAAAGCTGACGGCCACGATTGAGCTTGCGTTCTTCAAGCCGGGGAAAAAGCTGGTAGATCCGCGCAATGGTCCACGGCCCGCCGCGTTCGAGCGGGACCTTGAGGTTTTCCTCGACGCTGAGATTGGCAAAGATGCGACGGCCTTCGGGCACATAGCCGACGCCAGCCGCGGCGATCCGAAAGGTCGGCCAGCGCGTGGTCTCCGCTCCGAAGATCGTGACCTTGCCTTCGCGCGCGGGCGTTAGCCCCATCAGGCTTCGCAAGGTCGTGGTCTTGCCGGCGCCGTTGCGGCCAAGCAGGGCGGTGATCTTGCCCTCGGCAACCTCGAGGTTGACGCCATGCAGGATGTGGCTCTTGCCGTAGTAGGTGTGGAGGCCTTCGGCGGTCAATGCGGCGGTCATGCGGCGGTGCCCAGATAGGCCGCCTGAACGGTCTCGTTGGCGGCGATTTCCTGTGGCGTGCCCTGCGCCAGCATCTTGCCCTGATCGAGCACGCAGATACGGTCGGCAAGATGAAACACCACGCGCATGTCGTGTTCGATCAGCACGATGGTGTAGTTGCTGTCGCGGTGCAGGCGGCGGATCAATTGCGTGATCTGGAACGTCTCCTGGTCGCCCATGCCGGCGGTTGGCTCGTCGAGCAGCAGCAGATGCGGTTTCAGCGCGAGCGCCATCGCGATCTCAGCAGCACGCTGGTCGCCGTGGGCGAGTTCACCGACCAGCCGGTCGGTCTTGGTTTCCAGTGACACCAGCTTGAGCGTCTCTTCGACGCGGGAATAGACCTGCGCCTGTTCCGAGCGGTTGATCCACGGCCGCAAACGATATCCGCTGGCGACTTCGGCGGCGATGCGGACGTTTTCGAACACCGTGAGTTCGGGAAAAATCTCGGTGATCTGGAAGGTGCGCGCCATGCCGCGGGTGACGCGCTCATGTGTCGACAGTTTGGTGATGTCACTGCCGTCGAAGGTGATGGTGCCGGCGGTGGGCGGAAAGAATCCCGAGATCAGGTTGAAGAAAGTGGTCTTTCCCGCGCCGTTCGGCCCTATGATGGCGCATAGTTCGCCCTTGGCCACATTCAGCGATACCTCGCGCACCGCCACGAGGTTGCCAAAGCGCTTGATGACGTTGGCGATTTCGAGAACGTTCATGCCTTGCTCCGTTGCAGGAAACCGAGCAGGCCGCGCGGAAAGAACAGCACCACAAGGACGAACAGCAGTCCAACGAACGACATCCAGTTGACGGTAACACTGGACAAATAATCCTGCAGCACAACGAACACGGTTGCGCCGAGCAGCGGTCCCCAGAAGCTGCGCATGCCGCCCATTACCGCCATCATGACGAAATCGCCGGATTGGCTGTAATGCAGGCCTTTCGGATCGGCAAAATTATTGACCAGTGCATAGAGAGCCCCGGCAAATCCCATGAAGAAGCATGACAGGGTAAAGGCGATCCAGATGTGCCGCTCGACGGGAAGTCCCAGAAAGCGCGAACGCCGCTCGTTCTCGCGGATCGCAATCATGGTGCGCCCGAACGGCGAGCGCAGGATGAACCCCATGGCACCGACCGCAAGCGCGAAACAGAACAGGACGAAGAAATAGAAATTGTTGGCATTCGACAGGATGTCGAACTTGAACAAACCGAAGTCGAGCGGTTGACGCGAGAAGCCGCGCAGGCCGTCATCGCCGCCCGTTACCGAACTCCACTGAAAAGCGATGTAGTAGAATACCTGGCCAAAGGCGATCGTCACCATCGCGAAGTAGACGCCGCGGCGGCGCACGATCAGTGTGCCGAGGATGGCACCGCAAAGGCCTCCCAGCAGCATGCCCATCAGAAGCGCCAGTGGCGTGCTCGGCGCCAGGAATTTGAGCGTCAGCCCGGCGCCGTAGGCGCCGAGCCCGAAATAAGCGGCATGCCCGAACGATAGTACGCCGGTGAATCCAAGCAGAAAATTCACCGACATCGCCGCGAGGCCAAGCACCAGCACGCGGGTGGCCAGAGCGGTATAACCGCCGAGCGGCACCATCCAGTAGGGGGCGAAGATCAAGGCTGCCCAGATCGCCGCGAGGACGATCAGCTTGCGGGTCTGTTCCGACGTCAAGACATCATTCCTTCCTCGCCCAGCAAGCCGCGCGGACGTATCAGAAGGACGACCGCCATCATGACATAAATGACGGCTTCGCTGGCCGCGGGCAGGAACACCGCGGTCAATCCCGAGGCCAGCCCGATCAACAGGCCTCCGAGCAACGTCCCCGGCAAGCTGCCAATACCGCCGACGATAATGGCAATGAAGCTCGGCATCAGAAGGCCGGTCCCCATGGTCGGCTCGAGCCCCAATTGCCCGGCGGCGAGAACGCCGCTGAGACCGGCCAGGTAAATGCCAACCGCGAAATTGAGGGAGCGCAGCAGTCCGACGTTAATCCCGAGGGCCGCGACGGTCTCGAGATCGAGCGTGCCGGCGCGGATGCGGATGCCCAGCCGTGTATAGCGCAGCAGCAGAAAAAGCGCTGCGACGGCGATGAATACCACAGCTACCATGAACAGGCGGTAGCCGGTGATGAAGAAAAAATCACCGCTCAGGGGCTGCGCCAGGAATGCCGGAATGGTGACGGGTTTGCCTTGCGGACCGAAGATAAAGCGGGTTCCATCCTCGATGATGAAGGCGAGGCCGAAGGTCAAAAGCAGGCTGTACAGGGGATCGCGTCCGTAGAGCGGTCGGATCAGCACTCGTTCGACCGCAAGTCCGATCACGGCGGTCAAAGGCGGCGCGATCAGCAGCGCACCCCAGAAGCCGACATAGGGCGTGATCGCATAGGCGATGTAGCCGCCAATGACGAGAAATCCGCCATGGGCGAAATTGATCGTGTTGCTGAGGTTGAGAATGAGCGAGAGGCCCAGCGCCATCAGCACGTAGAACGCGCCGACGATGAGCCCGTTGGTGATGTTGAACAGAAGCAGCAGTGTCATGGAGCACCGGACGGGGACAATGAACACGACCCGTGAAGCGCTCCCGGGATCGCTGTCGTGACGAATTTCATGGTCAGGCCGGCCACTGGACTTTGCAACCGGTCTCTTCAACGGCGGGCGCCGTCTTGTCGCCGGGCACGACGACGTCGACACGGTACAGGTCTTCCGGGTCGTCCTTGCCTGTCGACTGCGCCTCGCCGACGAAGGAGGATGTCATCAGTTGATGATCGCCCTTGCGGTAGTAAACCTTGTTCGGCTGCAGCTTGACGTCGTCCGGCAGCTCGAAATTCTCCAGCGCCGCCGCAAGCTTGACCGCGTCGAGCGTCTTTTCCTGGTTTGCCACCAGGGCAAAGGACATCGCCGAGGCGTAGCCGAACCAGTGCCGCGCGGTCGGCACGTTGCCCTTATTCACTTTGCGAACGTCGGCAACAAATTTATCGACACCCGCCACGCCCGGCTGTTTCCAGTACCATTCGAACATCCAGACACCTATGCGCGCCTCCGGCGGCAGCGCGGCGAGCGATTCCAGTTCCTGCTGCGTTCCCGCGACATGGATCTGCTTGTTGAGCCCGAACTGCACAACCTGCTTGAGGCAGTTGATCATGTCGGAACCCTGCACCAGCAGGATCAGCACGTCCGGATTGGCCGCGCGCGCCTTGATCAGGTAGGCCGAGAAATCCGTGGTGCCGAGCGGCGTGAGCTCATTGCCGGAGACAGTGCCGCCGAGCTTTTTCAAATCGTCGGTGCAGGCCTCATACAGTGTGTGGCCGAACGCATAGTCGGGCGTGATGAAGTGCCATTTCTTCCCATACTTGCCGAACAACACGCTCGACACTGAATTCGCTTCCATCCGCGTGGTGTTGCAAACGCGGAACACGTTCCACTTGCAGTCCTTGCCGGTGATCGAGTCGGTATGGCCGCCGGAGACGATGTGCAGGATCTTCTTTTCGGCGGTAACCTGGGCTATGGCGGCGGCGATGCCGGAGTTGACGTCGCCGATCATGAAATTGACCTGGTCACGCTCGATCAGCTTGCGCGCCTTCTGCACGCCCGTCCCGACGTCGTTGGCGGAATCCTCCACCAGCAATTCGACCTGGCGCCCGAGAATGCCACCCTTAGCGTTCATCTGCTCGACGGCAAGCTTGGCGCCCATCACCTCGTTGCCGGCGGGCGCGGCATAGACGCCGGTGAGAGGATCGACCATGCCGATCCGGATCGCTGTTTCACCGCGGGCCTGGATGATGAAGGGGGAGGCTACCTGGAATGCGCCGAGCGCGGCGGCGCCTGTGATGAGCGTGCGGCGGTCGAATTTCGGGGTGAAAGTCGTCATGGGATTCCTCATTGGGACGCCGGTTCTTCGTTGCGGCGTTATTCCTGTTGCAGAATCATTTCGCGTGGTGCGGTCAGGCATCAGGCGTCATCCGTTGGTATTCAGGCCGGCCACTGGATCTTGCAGCCGGTGTTTTCGACCGGTCCGGCGGCTTTTTCGCCGGGGATGGGGTTTTTCACCGTGAACATGTTGTCCGGGTCGCCCTGCGGCGGATGCGCCTCGCCGACGAACACCGTGCTCATCAATTCATGGTCGCCGGCACGGAACGCGGGCGCGCCCGGTTGCAAAGCGACCTCGGGCGGCAGCTTAAACCCTTCAAGCGCATGCGCGAGTTTTGGCGCATCAAGCGTCTTTTCCTGGTTCGCGATCAGCGCCAGCGTCTGCACCGACGCATAACCGAACCAGTTGCGCGCCGTCGCCGCGACGCCTGTAATCTTCTTGATCGAGGCGTTGAATTCCGCGACATGCGGCACGCCTGGCTGGTCCCACCACCATTCCATGGTCCACCATCCGACCCGCGCACCGTCCGGCACGGCGCGGATGCCTTCCAGCTCGAACAGGGTGCCGCCGACCGCCATCTGCTTGTCGAGGCCAAACTGGACGAACTGCTTGAGGCTCGAGACCTGGTCGCCGCCGCCCATGACGTTGATCAGCACCTGCGGGCCAAAGGCCTTCGCCTGGATCAGATAGGCGGAGTAATCCGCCGTGCCCAGCGGCACCAGCGCGCCGGAAGAGGTGCCACCGGCGGCTTTCAGCAGCTTTTCGAAGCCGGCTTGCACTGAATGGCCATAGGCATAGTCGGGTGTCAGGAAGTACCATTTCTTGCCGAACTTCTCCATCAGCGTGGAGGCGACGGCGTTGGCGTCCATGGTGGTGGAGTTGCAGACCCGGAACACATTCCACGAGCAGTTGGTGCCCGTTATCGGATCGGTGTGTCCACCGGAGACGATATGGAGCACCTTCTTTTCGCTGGTGACCTGCGCCATCGCGATCGCGATGCCGGAATTCACGTCGCCGATAATGAAGCTCACATTGTCGCGCTCGATCAGCTTGCGCGTTTTCTGCACTCCGGTGCCGACATCATTGGCCGAGTCCTCAATCAGGAGTTCGACCGGCCGGCCCAGGATGCCGCCTTTCTTGTTGATTTCTTCGGCGGCGAATTTTGCGCCCACCACTTCGCCCTGCGCGATGGCGGCATAGACGCCGGTCAGGGGATCTACCATGCCGATCCGCACCGGCGTTTCGCCGCGGGCAGTGATGATGAAGGGCGAAACAACCTGCACCGCCGCGATGGCGGCGCTGGTCTTGAGAATAGTCCTGCGATCGACCGACCGGGGCCGTTGCGGCTTTTCCATGCGTGTCCTCCCAGACAATATGAACGTGCCTTGATAACCGGCATTCTTGGATGCCTTTGGCCAATGCCCGCCACCGTAACCCTTCCGGATTCCATTTGCCAATGGCAATCCGGTGGGGCCGTTGCAACCTTCGGCCTAGTCGCAATGCAGCGCGGCTTCGATTCTGCGACGACGAGAAGGTGAACCCATGCGCACCTTCCTCACCGGCGCCGACGGCTTCATCGGCGGCGCTGCAAAGCAAGGCCCGTGCGCCGGACGCCGTCGTCAACGACGTCGCCGCGCACCGTGGCCGGGGCTGGTTGGCGACAGCGTACCGTTCATGTTGACGAGGAAACCGGTGCCGGTCTGGTCAAACAGTTTATCGGGCTTTGCCGGCTGTGCGCCCGGCGGCCCTTGGCGGCACCTCGTTGATGCCCGGATTGATGGCCACCGACACGCCGGCGGCGCCGCCGGCTTCATAGGCCATCATCGACACCATCCGGCTATTGCTGCGCAGTGTCCGCAGCTTCATGTTGAGCTTGTCGAATTCGGCATCGACCACCGAGGTCTTGAGGACAACCAGCCCGCGGCCCGTGCTGTGGTTGACATCATCGCGACTGGCCTTCATCGCCATCAGCTTGTCCGCAATCGAAGCCACCATCCCCAGCGCGAACGAGGCGTTGGCCAGATGCCGCTCCTGGTGCCGCAACTGGCCGTAATCGGCCGAGGTCTTGAAGCGACCGAGCTCGGCGCGCACCGCGGCGTCGATCAGCTCGGTCAGATAATGCGCGACCTCGATATCCGGGCGCAGACCAAAGAAAACATAGCTGCTCTCGCCAGCCGCATCCTTCTCGCGCCAGACCCGGCAATCACAGAAATGAGCGATCGCGCCGATGCAGTCGTCGAGAGGAATTCGCTTCTTGCGATGGGTCTCATAGACACGCCGCTCGCATGGCGTCGCGCGCAGCTCGACGTCGGTGAGTGACAGGTCGTAGCGATCGAGCAACTCGGCGACCTTGGCGGCCGCCGACATCGCCTCGTCCTCGGTGCAACCATTGTCGATGGTCTTGGCACGCAAGGCCTGAATACGGACCTTCAGCTTGTCGAGTCCGCCGATATCGTGCCGGTCCACGGATCATCTCTCCGAGATGCGCGGCGCTGTGCACGACGCATCAGGTTTTGCTTTCATCCCGGTTACTTACGCGGGAGATCGGGGGATGGCTAGTGAGGAAACACGCGGAGCGGTATTCCGCCCCTAATTCTTGGCGGTCTCGTTCTTTGGTTTTGCCTTGCAGGAAATCAAAAGGGTAAATGCCCTTGCATTGCGAGCAATGTCTGTCGTCTTCAGTTCGGTTTTGGCGTCGGAGATCTGGTACGGCACCACGCTGTTATCGAGAAAATCCCGCAGCGCGCCCGTCTTGATCGCGAAATTGATATTCTCCGGGATGCTGCCCGTTGCTCTCACGACCTTCAGTGCATTCAATTTTGCCGCCACCACGCCGACCACATCGCCGCTGGCCGCCAGCAGCGGCCCGCCGCTGTTGCCGGGTTGAACGGCGGCGCTGATCTGCAGGAAGCGCGTGTCGTTCAGCAGGCCGCTGAGCGAGCTGACGATGCCCGTCGTGACCGTGAAATCGGAAGTGAGCAGTCCATGGAACGGAAAACCGATCGCAATGACGCTATCGCCGGACTGGACCGCTTTGTCCTTGATCTTGGCGACCTCCTTGAACGAGCCGGGCACCTGAAGCAGCGCGAGGTCATTGGTCTCGTCGGTGGAAACGACACGCAGCGTGGCGGGCGCCTCACCGGTCAGATTGCCCTGAATATCCCCGACGCAGCCGTCGACGACATGCTGGTTGGTCACGACATGCCCGTTGGTGCTGACGAGGAAACCGGTGCCGGTCTGGGTAAAGAGTTTGTCGGGCTTCGCCGGTTGAGCGCCCGACGGCTCCGTCGTGTTTGCGACCACCGGCTTGACGGCGGGCACGACGAAATCGCCGACATTGGCGATACCGCCCCGCCTGGTCTTCTCGACGCAGTTCAACACCGCCGGCAGCAACTGCGCGGTCTGATCGAGATTGAACTGGAAAAGCTGCCCCTGCGTATAGGCCGTCATGGCCCTCGCCTTTCGAAACTGGGTGATCAGCGACGAAGTGATCGGCATCGGGACACGGACCAGCTTTTCGGCAATCGGCACGCCGTGAACGTTGAAAGGCTGCTGGCCATCAAAGGTAAGGGTGAGTGGAAAAGCTTCTCCCGTCTTCAGTGACCACTTGTCGTGAGCAAGCGCGAGGCTCCATCCCCCGCCTTTGTCGATCATCACCATGAAATAGATGCCGCTGGCGTACTGGCTGCCAGCCGCACAGTGCGTAAACGCGCCGGTCTGGTCGGTGTAAGCCCCGCCCTTCCAATTTCCAATATTGATCGAACCGTAAGGCCCGCCCGCCTCCGCATTCGAACCGGCAAACATCGCAACCCACAGCGCTACGATGGCAACAACGCGGAATTTCATGGCATGCCCCCAGCAAGATCGGGGCGAGCATAATTTGGCTTGCAACCGAAGTCTAAGGCTCGTTTGGACCAGGCAGGGTCGGTACGGCCCGCCGTCGCGGGCCGGGGCGCCCCAAATTGAGCGCTGAGACATTCCCTGATCCTAGGGCCAGCAGCCGCTGGGCCGTTTTTCCATCGGGCGGTCACACAACGCCAACTCCCATCCGGGAGGCCATATCCTCAAGATGTTGGTTTCGCCACTCTGAAAACGAGATACCTCAGCCGACCAATTGGGCCCGCGGTCGAATTCTCTGCCTCGCGGCAGGTTGACCACCTGAATCAACACGACGTAGCCCAGGAATACGGTCCAGAACGCCTTGGCCTTGGATGAACTACGATAAGCGATCTGCGCGCACGCAATCGAGAACAGCGCTTGGGGAGCGAATGCGTACCTTCCGCCGTCCGCGGGGTCGAGAAGCCCTAGCTTATCGTTCAATGCTCCGAGATAGCTTCCGCCGGCCAACGTCGCACCGGCCATGATCAGCCAAATCGCCGCGGCCGATCGCGTACGGATTGCGGCCGAACACAGAAGACTGAATGCGCATATCGAGAGGAGCATCGGCCACAGCGGACGCTCTCCGCTTGCGAACTGTTCGGTCAACAAGCGCCCGATGGCGCTCGCCTGCGGGAGAGGTAGCAGGCTGATGGCGACATGCTTCTGAAAGGTGATTGCCCCAAGCAGGAGTGGTGACATCCCGACGCTTCGGTCCGATGGAACGAAGAACAGCGCCGCGATGGCTGTTCCCGCTGCTATGCAGATCAGGAAACAGATGCGCGCACGATTGCGTTCGATGACGGCACGGGCAAGAAAAAGCGGAAGCAGCATCCACGTCCCAGGGCCGCTGAGCGCCGCGAGAAATAGGATACCCCCGTAGACTGCAACCGTGACACCCGCCTGCGCTTCAAGCGACAGGATCAAAGCCGCAGCCAACGTGAGATGGTGCTGACTGCTGATCGTCGTAAGCCACGTTTCGAGCACAGCGGGAGCAAAGGCGATAACCACGATGGCGAAAACAAGGGATCGGCCGTTTTGCAGCCAGTCGTCGCGGCTGTTAAGTAAAATGATCACAGGTAAGCATTGAACCAACAATGCGATCAGCATTGTGAGGTGGGGCGCAGATGCCATTGGCATGAGATAATATGCTGCAAGGGCGCCAAGTGTGGCGCTGAGATTCAGGTAACCCATGTGAACAGTGGTTAAAGCAACGAACCAATGCTGCTCCGCAGCCGCCCAGAAATAGATTCGGCCTTCCTCAGCCCAGAAGCGGCCCTGAATTACCGCGTCGGGAAGCCTTGCACAGACGAGAAAGGAGAATGCCAGCAATACCGCGAGCTTCGCCGCCGACGAAAATAGCAAACTTTTGCCTGGCTCGCTCATAGTCTAGTCCCGCAACAATCCATCATAGCCGGCATGGCCTTCGCTGTCAGCGTCAACGCAGTATCATCCGCGGCGGGTTTGCCGGCACCGACGGCGAGCGGCGGGCCTCCGAAAGTGCATCCAGGAACGCGGAGAACCAGTTTTGCAGCGAGCCGCGCTTCAATTTTGTTACCATTTGCTGCCAGCGTTCGCGGCGTTCTTCAATGGTCATAGCGAGCGCCCTGGCAATCTGCAGCGCCATACTGTCGACGTCGTGCGGATCGACCAGAAGCGCTGCGTCGAGTTCTTTGGCTGCGCCGGCAAATGTCGACAATATCAGAATGCCCGGATCGACCGGGTTTTGCGCGGCGATGAATTCCTTTGCCACCAGGTTCATGCCGTCGCTAAAAGGCGTCACCAAGCCGACCTCCGCGGTCCGATAAAGCCCGGCCAGCGTCGACTGTGAAAATTCCTGGTTGAGATAGCGGATTGGCGTCCAGTCGGACTGACGATGCCGGCAGTTGATCTCCCTCACCAAAGTGTCGAGATCGGCTTTCAGTTCGCGATAGGCGCGAATATTGGCGCGCGACGGGGCTGCGACTTGTAGAAACGACACCACGCGCTTCAGGCCCGGCTCGATCTCCAGCATCCGGCTGAAGGCGCGGAAACGGCTAGCCAGGCCTTTCGAATAATCGAGCCGGTCGACACCGAGCACGAACTTTGAGCTTTGCAGGCTCGCGCGCAACCGCAACACGTCCGGTTGCTCGATGGCGACGGTCGCGCGCGCGGCGAATTCGTCGACGTCGATACCAACCGGGAAGGTCGCCAGCTTGGTCCAGCCCCATGCGCTGGCGATCATGTCATTCTTGACGGTTACGCCCAGTTCGTACCGCAGGTAATCCTCGAAGTTCTGGCGGAATTCGATCGTCTGGAAGCCCACGAGATCGTAGGCCAGCATCTCCTGCACCATCTCGCGATGATGTGGCACTGCCGCCATGCAGCGGCGGTCCGGCCACGGCGTGTGCAGAAAAAATCCGATCGGACGCTCGATTCCAAGCCGGCGCATTTCGGCGCCAAGCGGGAGAAAATGATAATCGTGGATCCAGAAAATGGAGTCCGGCTTGTCAAAGCGCATTAGCGCCCGCGCCATGAAGGCGTTGACTTCGCGATAGGACCCGAAGTGATCGGCCGTAACGTGGATGAGATCGACACGCGAATGTAGTACCGGCCAGAGAACAGAATTGGCGAAACCCTCATAGTAGTTGATATAGTGCTGTATGGGCGGGTCGACGACGACGATCGCGCCAGTGCCGAGGGCCCGGATATCTGCACTGGAATTTCTCGCCCGACACGCGCTGCTCACGTCACCGCCGAAACCGAGCCAGGTCGCACCATGCCTGCTGACCATCGGGATTAGTGCTGCCTCCAATCCTCCCGAGATTGGTTCACCGGCTTTTGCTCCTGCCACCCGATTGGAAACGACGACCACGCTCACGACAGCCTCCCGAGACGGCAAAACGTTGATTCGGCAGCTCCATGGTGGGACACGGTTGCCAGCTCGCACATAAAAATTCGGTTATATTTATCAAAGCCCTGACTAAGAGTGTGCAGCAGTGATAGGAACTTGGGAATAGGCAGGGAGAGGCGGGGGAGCGTGGACAAGGCAAGTGTGACTGCGGTCGCCGTCATCGGGATGGCGTGCCGGCTGCCGGGCGACATCAACTCCCCAGATCTCTGTTGGGAAGCGCTGCTGCGTGGTGACGACCTCGTCACGGAGATTCCCGCCGACCGCTGGGACGCTGACTACTACTACGACCCCGAGCCGGGGGTGCCGGGCCGGTCGATATGCAAGTGGGGCTCTTTCCTGGACGACATCGGCGGCTTCGACCCGGATTTCTTCGGCATCACGGAAAAAGAAGCGACGGCGATGGATCCTCAGCATCGGTTGCTGTTGGAAACCGCGTGGGAAGCCATGGAACACGCCGGGCTCACCAAGCGCACGATCGCCGCTGAAACAGGAGTCTTCGTCGGATTAAACTACGGCGACTACCAATTCGTGCACATCGCCACCGACGCCTTCGACGGACCTTATGGAAATACAGGCACCATTTCCTGCATGGCGTCCGGGCGGATTGCTTATGCGCTCGGGCTGCGCGGGCCCGCGGTCACAGTGGACACCGCATGCTCGTCCGGCCTGTTCGCGATCCATCAGGCATGCCGCAGCCTGAACGACGGAGAGAGCAAGCTTGCATTCGCGGGCGGCGTCAACGTCATGATGGAGCCGCGCAGGTCCGCATCGGCGTCGGCGGGGGGCATGCTGTCGGGCACCGGGCATTGCCATGCGTTCGACGCCAAAGCAGACGGCTTCGTGTCTGGCGAGGGTTGCGTCGTCCTGTTGCTCAAGCGCCTGCCGGACGCGCAGCGGGATGGCGACCGGATTCTCGGTGTGATCCGCAGCACCGCGGCCAACCATAACGGCCACACCACGAACATCGCGATGCCCTCCGGCAAGGCGCAGACCGCGGTGTACCGCGCGGCTCTTGCCGCAGCAGGCGTAGACGCCGGCACCGTCGGCATGGTCGAGGCGCACGGCACGGGTACTCCGGTCGGTGACCCAATCGAGTATACTAGCCTTTCCGAGGTCTACGGCCTCGACAACCCCTGCGTCCTCGGCGCCTCGAAGACCAATTTCGGGCACACTCAAGCGGCCGCCGGTGCGCTGGGGATGATGAAAGCGCTGCTTTCCGTCCGGCATGGCGTCGTCCCCAAGAACCTGCACTTCGAAGCCTTGCCTGATGCATTGGCCAGGATCGACACCGGGCTGTTCGTGCCGAAAGAGACGACGCCGTGGCCGCTGGATGACGGACAGCCGCGACGTGCGGCGGTCTCGGCGTACGGGATCTCCGGAACGAATGTGCACGCGATCGTCGAGGAGGCACCCAAGCCGCTTTCCGGCAACGGCGCGGCCATCAAACCGGGCCGCGACGGCCCCCTGCTGTTCCCGCTGACATCCTCGTCGACCGTGGGACTGCAGCAAGCCGCTGGGCGGCTAGCCGACTGGGTCGAGGCGCAACCGTCGGACCTGGCGACGCCGGACCTGGCCTACACGCTTGCGCGCCGGCGTGGTCACCGCTCAGTGCGGACAGCCGTGCTTGCCAGCACCAACGCGGAGCTGGTAGCGGCGCTGCGGAAGGTCGCCGAAGGTGATGCGATATACCAGGAAGTGGTGGGGCAGGACGAACGCGGTCCGGTCTGGGTGTTCTCCGGCCATGGATCGCAGTGGGCCGCAATGGGCGCGGACCTGCTGGCGAACGAGCCGGCATTCGCGGCGGCCATCGCCGAAATGGAGCCACTGATCGCTGCCGAATCCGGCTTCTCGGTAACCGACGCGCTGACCTCACCCGAGAAGGTGACCGGCATCGATCAGATCCAGCCAGCGATCTTCGCCATGCAGGTCGGGCTGGCGGCCACGATGAAATCCTACGGAGTCCGGCCTGGGGCGGTCATCGGCCATTCGATGGGCGAGTCCGCGGCCGCTGTCGTCGCGGGAGCGCTGTCGCTGGAAGACGGTGCGCGGATCATCTGCCGCCGCTCGCGACTAATGACCAAGATCGCCGGTTCAGGCGCGATGGCGTCGGTAGAGCTGCCTGCCCAGCAAGTACTTTCGGAACTCATGGCGCACGGCGTCGATGACGTCGTGGTGGCGGTGGTGGCCTCTCCGCAATCCACGGTTATTTGCGGCGCAACCGAGACAGTCCGCAAGTTGGTCGCGTCATGGGAGAAGCGCGATGTGATGGCCCGCGAGGTTGCGGTCGACGTGGCATCGCATTCGCCGCAAGTCGATCCGATCCTCGACGAACTCTACGAGGTTCTGGCGGAGATCGAGCCGTTGACGCCGAACGTTCGGTACTACTCCGCCACCTCGTTCGACCCTCGCGAAGAGCCTTACTGCGACGCCAACTACTGGGTCGACAACCTGCGCCACACGGTGCGTTTCTCGGCGGCGGTGCAGGCGGCTCTGGAGGACGGCTTCCGGGTCTTCGGTGAATTATCACCCCACCCGCTGCTGATCCATGCGATCGATCAAACCGCCCGCAGCCTCGATATGACCGTAGCTGCAGTTGCCGCGATGCGGAAGGAGCAGCCGCTACCCCACGGGCTGCGCGGGTTGTTGGGCGACTTTTTCGCCACCGGTGCCATGGTCGACTTCTCCCTGCTCTATCCCGGTGGACATCTGATGGATGCCCCACTGCCGGCCTGGACCCACCGGAGCTTGTTGTTGAGCCGCGAGGGTCACAGCTCCAGCGCGTTGCGTTCGAGCGTTGCGGTTCACCCGTTGATGGGCCAGCACGTACGCTTGCCCCAGCAACCCGATCGCCACGTTTGGCAGGCCGAAATCGGTACCGCGACGCTGCCCTGGCTGGGTGACCATCAGATCCACGGCAAGGCCGCCCTGCCGGGTGCGGCGTACTGCGAGATGGCGCTCACCGCGGCCCGCACCATCTTCGGCGAGGCATCCGGGGTTAGCGGTGTCCGCTTCGAGCAGATGCTGCTCCTCGACGAGCACGGGCAAATCAGCCTTGGCGCAACCGCAGAGGTGTCCGGCACCTTCGCGTTTGTGGTGGAGACCAATGAGGACGGGATGCAAGCGCGGCGCGCTTCCGCAGTGTTGCACAAGGCCGACGATGAAGAGCGGCCCGCCGCCGAGGACATCGACGAGTTGCTGGCCGCGCACCCGACCCGTGTTGAAGGTACGAACCTCCGGGAGGCGATGGACCTCCGCGGCATTCAATACGGTCCGGCATTCGCCGGCCTTGCCGCCGCTCACACTGCTGAGGGAAACAGCACCACGGTGTTGGCCGAGATCGGTCTGCCCAGCGCGGTCCGGACACAACAGAGCAGTTACGGCGTGCATCCGGCACTGCTCGATGCCTGCTTTCAGTCGGTCGCCGCCCACCCCAGTGTTGTGAACGCCAGCCTCAGCGGCCTGCTGCTGCCGCTCGGTGTCCGGCAGCTGCGGGTTCACGGCCCCCTCAGCACGGCCCGCTACTGCTACTCGAGGGTGACGGCGACCGGTGGCGCCATCGAGGCCGACCTCGACATCCTGGATAAGCAAGGCAACGTGCTGCTGACGGTGCGCGGACTGCAAATGGGCACAGGGATCTCGCCCGGCGCCACGCAGGCCCGGGTGATGGCCGAGCGGTTGCTGACCGTGGAATGGCAGCAACGCGACCTGCCGGAGGTGGGCACCACCGGGACTGGCGCCTGGCTTCTGGTCACCACGTCCGATGCCGCCGATCTCCTGGCGGCGGCGCTCACCGATGCGATGAAGCCGCGCGAGGCGGAATGCACCACGCTGTCCTGGCCCCGGCGGGCCGACCATCGGGCGATGGCCGGGCGGCTGCGCGCAGAGATCGAAAAAGGCGGGTACGCCGGCGTGGTCGTGATCACCGGGCCGAAGAACGGAAATGCGGACGGAGAAAGCGCCGCGCGTGGCGGTGAGTACGTCCGCCACGTGGTGCGCATCGCCCGCGAACTGCTGGACATCGAGGGCGCGTCGCCTCGGCTTTACGTCATCACCAGGAATGCTCAGAAGGTGCTGTCGGACGACACTCCCAATCTGGACCAGGGCGGACTGCGCGGCCTGCTCCGTGTGATCGGCATCGAGCACCCGCACCTGCAGACCACTCACATCGATGTTGATGAGCGCACCAGAACCGATCAGGTGGTACGCCAGTTGTTGCTGATGGCGCCGGGGGAAGACGAAACGGCGTGGCGCAACGACGCGTGGTACACCGCGCGCCTGTGCCCTGCTCCGCTGCACCACGACGAGCGCCAAACCACCGTCGCGGAACACGATCGCGACGGCATGCGGATGCACATCCGAACTCCGGGTGACCTGCAAACGATGGAATTCGCCGCTTTTGACCGCAGCCCGCCGGGTCCCGGGCAGATCGAGGTCGCGGTCACCGCCTCGAGTATCAACTTCGCCGATGTTCTCAACGCGTTCGGGCTCTATCGGAGCCTCGACGGGACCTTGCCCCGGCTGGGCACGGATTTCGCGGGCGTGGTGACGGCCGTCGGATCCGACATCACCAACCACAAGATCGGCGATCACGTCGGCGGCATGTCGGCCGACGGCTGCTGGGCCACGTTCGTCACCTGTGATGCGCGTCTGGCCACCAAGCTGCCGGAGGGCATGACCGACGCCCAGGCCGCCGCGGTAACCACGGCCCACGCGACCGCATGGTACGGCCTGGACGGCCTTGCCCGTATCAAGGCTGGCGACAAGGTACTGATCCACTCCGGAACCGGTGGCGTGGGACAGGCTGCGATCGCGATCGCGCGTGCGGCGGGTGCCGAGATCTTTGCCACCGCCGGCAGCGAGCAGCGTCGACAGCTATTGTGCGACATGGGAATCGCGCATGTCTACGACTCGCGCAGCGTCGAGTTCGCCGATCAGATCCGTCGCGACACCGATGGGTACGGCGTGGACGTCGTGCTCAACTCGGTGACGGGCGCCGCGCAGTTGGCAGGGCTCGATCTGCTCGCGCCGGGCGGACGGTTCGTCGAGATCGGCAAGCGCGACATCTACGGGGACACCAAACTGGGACTCTTCCCGTTCCGTCGCAACCTCGCGTTCTGGGGCCTTGACCTGGGACTGATGTCGGCCAGCCATCCGCAGCAGGTCAGCGGGATCCTGAGCACCGTGTACCGGTTGATCGCCGAGGGTGTGCTGCCGATGCCCGCGAGCACGCACTATCCGCTCGCCGATGCGGTAACGGCGGTTCGTGCGATGAGCGCGGCCGAACACACCGGCAAGCTCGTCCTCGACATCCCGCGGGCCGGACGCAGCAGCGTGGTGCGGCCGCCCGAGCAGGTTGCGGCTTTCCGGCGGGAGGGCTCCTACATTATCACCGGTGGTTTGGGCGACCTCGGACTGTTCCTGGCCGAGAAGATGGCCGCCGCAGGCGCCCGCCGGATCGTGCTCAACTCTCGTTCCGAGCCTACGGTAAAGGTGCTCGAGACAATCGAACGCATCCGTTCGATTGGGTCCGATGTGTTGGTGGAGCGCGGTGACATCGCTCAGGCTCATACCGCGGAGCGTTTGCTGGCGACGGCGACCGCAGCCGGACTTCCGCTGCGTGGCGTGCTGCACGCGGCCGCCGTGGTCGAGGACGCCACGTTGACGAACATCACCGACGAACTGATCGACCGCGACTGGGCGCCCAAGGTGCACGGCGCGTGGAATCTGCACGAGGCTACCGCGGCCGCGGAGCTGGACTGGTTTTGCGTGTTCTCGTCGGCGGCCGCGCTGCTGGGATCGCCGGGTCAGGGTGCCTACGCGGCTGCCAACAGCTGGCTGGATGCATTCGCCCACTGGCGGCGCGCACAGGGCCTGCCGGCCACGGCAATTGCCTGGGGCGCCTGGGGAGAGATCGGCGGCGGGGCGAAGTTTGCCGAAGACAGCGGCGCCGCAATCACTCCGGACGAGGGCGCATATGCATTCGAGCAGCTGCTGCGCCACAACCGCAGCTACACTGGCTATAGTCCGCTCATCAAAACACCGTGGATCACGTCCATAGCGGAACGCAGCAAGTTCTTCGAGATGTTCAAAGCCGCGGGGAAAAAGCACTCAGGCTCGGGCAAACTGCGCGCTGAACTCGCCGAGCTGCCGCTCGACGAGTGGCCCGCCCGGCTGCGGCGTCTGCTCTCGGAACAGATCGGTCTGAGCCTGCGTCGCAGCGTCAACCCGGACCACCCGCTTTTCGAGTACGGTCTCGACTCGCTGGGCAACCTCGAACTGCGCATTCAAATCGAGAACGTGACGGGGGTTCGCATCACCTCTACGGACATCACAACCGTTCGAGGCTTGGCGGATCACCTGTTCCAGAAGATGGCCCCCAAGGAAGAGAATCCCGCAAGGCCCGCGTAACGCAGATCCTCCGTCGACGGACGGTGCACTGCTTCAGGATATCAGGAAAGGGAAAATGTGTTTTTAGGTGGAGGCTCCGATCACGACGGGCTACGAGTAGGCAGCGCCTACGACTGGAATCCGGGACCAGGTTCAGTCGTTACCTGGGGGCCAACACCCCGCAGCATTGAAAACGCCCGGCTGGCGCCAATAAGCCCGGTACCTCCCAGCTCGATGCAGGCAGGCCATCTTCGTGGCTATGTCGAGTTCCGGGAGCGAAGCCTCGATTATTCACGCACGGTCATGGGCTCGTGGGATGTGCCCGGCCGCTGCGATATTCGCGTCATCACCTACGTCCTCAACGCGCACCTTCGGCGCCACGCGACGTACCGCAGCTGGTTCGAATACAAGGACGCCCAGAACATCGTCCGACACACCATCCAGGATCCTCGCGATATTCAATTCGTCGCTAAAGAGTATGGCGTGATGACGCAGCTCGAGTGGCGAGATCACGTGTTGGCCACGCCCGACCCGCTGCAATGGGATTGCTTCAGGTTCGGCGTCATCCAGTACCAGGACCGCTTTACGTTGTACGCGTCGGTCGACCATCTCCACTGCGACCCGGTGCTGATTGCCAGCTTTTATGTAGAGATCTTGATGAACTACAACGCCCTCCTGGAAGGCAAGGCACCGGTCACGCTGCCACCAGCAGCCAGTTATGACGATTTCTGCCTGCGGGAAAGCCAATATGTATCGGGAGTGACGCTGGAATCGCCCGAGGTGCGGAAGTGGATCGAGTTCGCGGAAGCCAACGGCGGAACGCTGCCGGACTTCCCGCTGCCGCTCGGCGAGCAATCGATGCGAGACGGCGGGGAAGTCCACGTGAGGCGGCTATTGGGTCCGGAGCAGACGGCTCGGTTCGAAGCCATTTGCCGGCAGACCGGCGTGAGGTTCAGCGGCGGTTTATTCGCCTGCGTGGCCCTTACGCATTACGAGTTAACCGGTGCGGAAACGTATTACGGACTCACTCCCATCGATAAACGAAAGAACCCGGCGGATTTCATGACGATGGGATGGTTTACCGGCGTGGTACCGTTCACCGTTGCCATCCGCCCGAACTCGTTCGAGGAAACCGCCCGCGTGGCCCAGGCGTCGTTCGACGCAAATATCGACCTGGCGAATGTACCGTACGACCGGGTGCTGGAATTGGCTCCCGGGCTGCGAAGACCTGGACCTCAGTTCACCATGATGAACTATATGGACGCAGGACTTCCTCCGCTTTCTGCCATCGTCGCAAGCGCAATGAAGGGCGTGAATGCGACTGCGTTCACCGACGGCAGAAACCCGGCGTTCGCCTACTCTACGGTTTACCGCCTGTTCGACGAGGTCACGATCATGGTCTCCTATCCGAAAAACCCGATTGCCCGGGAATCCGTCAGGCGCTACACGGAGGCGCTAATGTCTGTGTTCCACCGTGCCGTCGGTGACGGCTTGGCCGGGGTGCCGGTTCGCGTAGCCAGTTAGGCATCGAAGATTTGTAGGCATCGAAGTTTTGTAGGCATCGAAGATTTGGCCCACATCGAAAAACTGGCCCACGTATCTGGCAGCGGAAAGTTGCGCCGGTGAAGTTCGTTTTGGCAGCCCATGGGACTCGCGGCGACGTCGAGCCCTGTGCCGCGGTCGGTGTGGAACTGCAACGCCGCGGCCATGACGTCCGAATGGCGGTCCCGCCCGACCTGGTTGACTTCGTCAAGTTGGCCGGGCTGTCCGCCGCCTCCTATGGGCCGGACTCGCGAGAGCAAATCATTGCCGTCGCGGATTTCACCCATAACGCCTTCAAGATCCAGAACCCGGTCATCTTCGCGCGTGCCGGCAAGGAGCTCTTCGTCAAGGGCTGGGCCGAGATGAGCCGGACGCTTACCTCGCTAGCCGGCGGGGCGGACCTGCTGTTGACAGGCCAGACCTATCACGGGCTCGTCGCGAATGTCGCCGAGTACCACGACATTCCAGTGGTGGCATTGCACCATTTCCCAGTGCGGGTGAATGGCGAGGCCGGGCTTCCCTTCCTGCCTTCACCGCAGCCGTTGGTTCGCACGACGATAAAAGCGGTATGGTGGTTGTATTCACACATCACCAAAGCCGATGAAGAGGCGCAACGCCGGGAGCTCGGCCTGCCGCCCGCGTCGGTCACTGCAAGCCGGCGCATGGCAGAAAGCGGAACGCTTGAAATCCAGGCCTACGATCAGGCGATCTTTCCCGGGCTTGCGGCGGAATGGAACGGCGAACGCCCCTTTGTCGGCGCGCTGACCTTGGAGTTGACCGCCGATACCGATGATGAGGTAGCGTCCTGGATCGCCGCGGGAAAACCGCCGATCTATTTCGGTTTTGGCAGCACGCCCGTCCAATCTACTGCCGAGACGGTGGCCATGATTGCGGACGTTTGCGCCGAACTGGGCGAGCGGGCGCTGATCTATTCCGACACCGGCAGATCCGAACCCCGTTCACATCCCGATCACGTCAAGCTCGTCGGCCAAGTCAGCTACACTAAGATCTTGCCCATGTGTCGCGCCGCCGTCCACCATGGTGGCGCCGGGACCACGGCCGCCGGCCTGCGGGCTAGCCTCCCGACGTTGATCCTGTGGGACGTGGCCGACCAGTTCATCTGGGCGACCCAGATCAAACGACTGAAGGTCGGCTCCGCCAAGCGTCTTTTGAACCTCAGCCGGAAATCCCTCGTCAAGCAGCTCCGCAAAATCCTAGCACCCGATTGCAAAGCGCGGGCTCGCGAGATCGCCCCGCGGATGACCAACCCCGCCGCTAGTGTCGCCACCGCCGCCGATCTGTTGGAACAGACCGCCCGCGGGGCGCGTGAGAGTAGCGGCCGCGCGCGATCAGTCCTTGGACAAGCCGCGCCATAGGGTCCGGGACCTATTGGCGATCCCGCGCAAAGGTGCCGCAAGCCGCCACGATCGCGACGTCAAAATTGCAGCCAGCGCGCTTCTGGTGTCTTCCAGTTCGGACTGAGTTGCAGCCAGTGCGCTTCTGGTGCTTTCGAGTTCGGACTGAAGGAAACTCGAATGCGTCAATAGTCTGTCACATGTCACTTGCAGGCGCTCGATTTGAAAATGGAAGCCATCGCGCGATTCCGTGTTGCGCAACTCTGCCATGGCGTCCCTCCGTGGCGGGTGGCTCAGTTGAGGCGCCGTCTGGCCGAACAATTCGCTGACCAGGTGAAGATACGTCGCGAGCACCTCGCCTGCATCAGCGGCGGAGAATCGACGATCGAGTTCGTTCCAGTTGATTGCCCGCTCATGGCACGCCCGGAGCAGCGCCAGATCAACAACATGGCGAAGCTGAACCTTATTCAGGATGTATAATTCGTGGAAAATCTCGCCGTGAAAGATGATATGACCGGCGTTCCGCGTCGGCTCCGGCAGCAGCACGCGCTGACCGCGAAAACGAACCGATCGAGCCATCTCGCAAAACCAGTCCGTTGCGATCACGGCATCGGCGGACCGGCTGATAACATCGGTGTGCAATTCCACTCCGGTCCCGGTTTCGGGATCCAGCAGCATAGGCAGATGGTGGTGCGTTGGCGGCGATACGGCTGACCACTTGGTGTCGAATCCGACAGCCTTCAATGCGGCGCAAGCCTCAGCCGATCGACTTCTCGGAATCAGAATGTCGATGTCACCCAAAATTCGCATAGAAGGCTGCGGATAGACTCCTTCAACAAGAAGCGCGGCGCCCTTCAGAAGCACTGGCTCGATATCAATCGCATTGAGCAGGCCGGCAACGCGTGCCAAGGTTGAAAGAATTTTCTCGTTGCGTTTCTTGTTTAGCGCAAGCGCAGCCTCGAAATAATTGCGAACATCGCAAGGAGCATCGATTTCCGGATCGAAACATGCCGCCAGCGTGGGGGTCGCGTAATGGAAGCTCGCTACTTCGATAATCAACTCCCAGGTTACGTCGGCCTGGTGCGTATGCTCCTCGCCACCAAGAAGCCCGGCGCGGAGATACGAGCAAACAGTTGTAAAGGCTTCCCAACGCGTCATGCGATCGCTCGTTCGACAAGCTGCACGGCATCATCGAGTGTGCCGTAACAGATCGCATGGGCGGGTGTGTCATCGAGCCAGTCAAGGAAGGATTTCACCCTTGCCTCGGTGATCGGATAGCCAAGCCAGACCCGATCGATCAGCAGATTTTGGATCGCGTCAAATTGTGAGAGGCTGCGCTGTTTCGGCGCCGTGCCTGCGATAAACCGCGGAAATATGAGAGCTCGCAATTTCACCGCCGTCGCGTCCCACACTTCGGCGGCAGGGACCAGGAGCCGCGCCTCGGTGCCCTTTGTGGAATAAGCCGGAGCGTTCCCCAATTCCGGAAATCGAGATTTCAGAAGTTCTTTGCTGCCGGGCTTTATGCTGAGCGGCAGCGGCCACGGCACGATCTCGCCGTCGGGCTCGGATACGGGCACCGCGTCGTCGCTGAGATAGTCGAAACCCCGGCTGACGAGACCTGCCGCCAGCGTCGTCTTGCCGCTTCCGGACGGCCCGGCAAGCGCGAGACCAATGCCGTTGCGCGCGACGGCCGCGCCATGAATGACCGCGCGCCAATGCACATTCGGGTGGATACATTCGAGGACTGAGTGCCACAGGCCGCCGATGAGCAGGCCCGGATTGCTGGTGCGCATCCGTTCCAATCCGTCACGGATGATCACGGCCTCGGTGGATACGCTGCCTCTAATTTCGATTCTTGTCTGCGGCCGCGCGCCTGGAGTCTCCAGATGGCTGAGAAACAGCCGGACCGAAGGCAGATCGGTCTCGACCGCGAATGCCATCGCTATTCCGCCGATGGTGCAGATCCATTCCGAGGCCCATCTCGCCGGCGCACCGCGATATCCATCGACGGCGCCAGACTCAAATTCGTCCGCAGCCGGTCCGGTCCCGGCGCCGGCGATGACGCCCTGCGCGCGCCATTGTGCAAGGATCAATCGAAGGTCTGCTCGTGCGCGCGACCGTGGGATTCCCCACGCCCGTTCGAACTCGGACTCCAAATCCTCAACAGGCCGGCCGGCCTCGATCAATTCCCACGCGAAGCGCGCCGAATCATTGTAAGCGAAGAGGCAATTGGAACTGATGTCGAGAAGCAGCAGGCCGCCGTCGATCGGAAACTTGCGTACCCACGCTGACGGTCGGATGTCGTCCTGCAATTTGATAAGAGCTCCGTTGAGGGTTCCTCAACGCCCTGGGTTTCCGCCTAGCGTTCCTGGGAGGAGCCGAGTGGATATCGGTTGCAGCCGGTCGGATCCCGGGGATTCGCTCGAAGCATCACTGCCGGGGTCCCCGGCCACAAAGTCTCAGAAGAACAAAGTCTCAGAAGAATCGCATGTAAACGTCGCTCAGGATTGCGCCCAAGTCGCACCTGCCGTCGCCCGATCCTCCATGCGTCAAGATCGCGCTCAGGTTCCGCTTATGGCGGCCGCCCGTTCGCTCAACAGCATGGCCAGCATCACCGGCGCCGTATATTTCGCAAAGCGACCCAACGCTTCGCGTCGCGTCGGCTCTTGCGATTGCTCCGCGGCGTCGTCATCCGCCCCGCGCTCATGATCGTCGCTCAAGACGCAGTCCTCGCTCATGGTTCCATCGAATTATGCATCAGCCGATTTGACTTGGCAAGCCGGCAGCCGGCAGGCCAGCGAAGCAATGATTCAAAGACGGGATCGTATTGGACAAAGTTCACCTGGAGCGTATTCGAGATCGCCGGATTATCGGACCCCAGCGTGACACTAGGCATCCACTCTTGTGAACTTGTTTTGCCGATACAGCTCGACACATTGAGATCGCCTGATCTTGCCGCTGGTGGTAACCGGGATCGAGCCGGGCGAAACCAGAACCAGATCCGCCACACTCAGACCCCGAGACTCTGAAATTGCCGACGTGACTTCGCGTTTCAGGATGCGCAGTCGGTCCACCTCCTCGTCGGAGACGCCCCGCTTCCTGAGTTCGATGACCACGACCAGCTTTTCGATGCCCTTGTCGGGAACGGCTATCGCTACGCAGCGGCCGGCGGTGATATCCCGGATCGTCATCTCGATGTCTTCGGGAGAGTGATTGCGCCCGTAGACAATCAGCAGGTCCTTGATGCGGCCGATGATGAACAGCTCTCCATCGGAGAAGAAGCCGGTGTCTCCGGTTCTCAGCCAGGGAGCTTCGGGGGTTTGCTGGGACGGGTCGGCAATCTTTGCCCCGAACGTGCGCTGACTCTCTTCTGGCTTGTGCCAATACCCGGTAGCCACGTTGTCGCCGTGCACCCAGATCTCCCCGACCGTTCCATCCGGGCACTCGCTATTGGTATTCGGATCGACGATGCGGACCAGCATCGATCCCGGAGTACCGTAACTGACCAGCGGCGTGCCACTTCCGGTTTCGCATCGGTTCGCCTGGCCGGCAGCCAGTTTCTCGACGTCGAAGTTGGCGATCTCGGGGGGTTTGGCCGCCCGACGCGTCGCGATGTACACTGTAGCTTCCGCCATGCCGTACGACGGCCGCAGTGCCTTTGGATCAAAGTTGAAGGCCGCAAACCGGTCAGCGAATAGCTTGAGCGTCGCGGGCTGCACCCGTTCGCTGCCGTTGAGAATCGTGTGCACGCCCCCGAGATCAAGCCCGGCCATGTCGTCATCGGACGTCTTCTGCGCCGCGAGTTCGTAGGCGAAATTCGGCGCTCCCGAAATCGCGCCACCGTTGCGCGCCAGCAACTGCAGCCAGCGGGCAGGTCGCCGGAAGAAACCCATCGGGCTGGTGAGCAACGTCGGCGTACCCGCCAGGATCGGAAAGACGACCCCCAATTGCAGGCCCATGTCGTGGTAGAGCGGCAGCCAGGATACGATGGTGCTGTCCCCCGGGAGGACTCCGCCCTCGGCCGCAAAGAAGTCGGCCATCATCTGCCTGAAGTTGGCGAAGACGTTCTTGTTGGAGACCATGACGCCTGCCGGCGTCCGGGTGGATCCGGATGTGTACTGCAAATAGATGCAATCCGCCTGGTCATTCGCGCCCCGAATTCTTGGGCTCGTTACTCGCTGACGAGAATCGAGATCCAGCAGATCGACTTCGATGATCGCAGGCGCGAATTGCCCGCGGTGCGACTGCAGCGACGCGCTGACATTGTCGATCACCGCAGACGTGGTCAGCACAACAGAAGGCGACGCATCGGCCAGCACCGAAACTACACGTTCGTCATGAACGCGACCGTTCGGAACCGACAGCGGCACCGCGACACGTCCCGCCTGCAGCGCGCCCAGAAAACTGACGACATAGTCCAGGCCCTGCGGAGCCAGTATGAGCACGCGATCCCCGGCCGACCCGCGGTGCTTGATCTGCTCACCAAGATTCACCACGCGCCGATACAACTGCGACCAGGACAAGGTCAGCGGCACGCCCTTCCGATCCTGGTCGTAGTCAACGTAGGTATACGCCGTTTCGTTGGGCTGGAGGCTGGCGCGCTCGCGCAGCACGGCGGTTAGCGAAGACTGGGCCACGGACAACAAGCTACCTTCGTCTACGCACTGCCTTGTGCACCGCGACGCAAATAAACTACCGTGGACGCGATGGACAATCGACTGGCGCACATGGACCAATCCTCCTTTCTCGCTCTGCGGGCACTTGGCCAAGGGGCAATCGTGCAGTTCAACTGGATATATAACCGGCCGGTAAATGTCGATGGGTTGCGCCGTTTCCACCGTGGTCTGGGATACGGGTTGCTGGGACGACGGGTCGAGCGGTCTCCGTTGCCCTTCGCGCGCGATCGATGGGTCGCCTGTCGCGGGCCCGAAGACATCGAGATCGCCGAATCCCCCCATCCGCGAAACGATCTGAACACTTGGCTGCTGGAGCGCGCGAGCCTGCCGCTGGACCCGGAGTACGGACCCTGCTGGCGCATCGGCGTACTTCCATTCGAGGACGGCGGGAGCGCGGTTTGTCTGACCGTTTCGCATACCCTCGCGGATGGGCTTGGGATCGTCCAGGCGATGGCCGATGCAGCCAGCGGGACGCCGCGCAACCTCGACTATCCGGATCCCGGTTCGCGCACGCCTCGCCAGGCGCTGCTTGAGGATGCGCGGCAGACCATCGCGTCGACACCGGAGCTGGTGCGAGCGATGGCAGCTGCGATGCGGATCGGCTGGCGCCAGCGCCGCCAGGTCGCCGCGTCGATCGCAGCGTCACCTCCGCCGCCGCGAACAGATGGAAACGATCAGCGCGTCGTTGTGCCCAGCCTGACTGCTTATGTCGACCTGGCGGAATGGAATGAGCGCGCGACGGCTCTCGGCGGGAATGCCGCTTCTCTGCTCGCAGCATTCGCGGGCAGACTGGGCGTGCGAATGGGGCGCGTTCGCGACGACGGATCGGTCACGCTTTCGCTCCCGGTCAGCGACCGCTCCGAAGGTGACACGCGCGGCAACGCCCTGATGTTTCTCTCCGTTTCGGTTGACCCGACGCGCTTGTCGTCCGATCTTCGGGAGATCCGCGTCAAAATCGGGCAGGCCCTCGCCGACCTGCCGGAGACCTCCAAGGAGATGTTGGGACCGTTGCCGCTGACCTCGCTTACTCCGAAATGGGCGGCGCGCGGCGCGGTGGGAATCGGGTTGGGTACCGCAACCATTCCGATCGGCTGCTCCAATCTCGGCGACCTGCACCCTCCATCGAACCGCGCCGATGGCACCGACGCCGACTACATGCATTTGCGTTTCTTCGAACCCGGCATGAGCCAGCGCACGCTCGAACGCATGGGCGGCCAGCTGCTCGTGGTCTCAGCGCGGGTCCACGGAAAGATCTCCATCTCGGTCAACGCATATCGGAACGGCCGGACAAACTCCCAGGATACGCTGCGGGAGGACCTGTCCCGGACATTCGCCGAATTCAACTTAACCCCCGAGATGTCGGACTAGTGGCAGCCCGAACATTGTGGGCTGATGGCGACCGGGTGGCGTGGTGCGCTATCGCTTCGCTCGATTGGGAATGGCAGAGATGAGCACCGACGATGCCGACGACCTGACGGCTAATCCGGCGATTTCGGTATGCGTGCCGACATACAACAACAGCGCCACGCTCGTGCGGTGTCTGCGCACTATTCTCGATCAGGACGGCGTCGACTTCGAGATTGTGGTGGTTGACGACGATTCTTCAGACGGCTGCGCGGCCATCGCGGCAACGATGCTGCGACCTGGCGATCGTCTGATCCGCAACGATACTCGGCTCGGCCTCAACGCAAACCACAACAAATGCATTGAACTCGCGCGGGGCACCCGCATTCAATTCGTGCACGCGGACGACTGGCTGCTGCCTGGAGCCCTGCAGCGACTGGCGTCATGCTTTGATGACCCGGCTGTCGGGCTGGCGTTCGCGCCTCGGCGTATCGTGCAGGATGACCTCCCGTGGCGGTACCGAACGGTGAGCAAGCCGCACAAGTTCTTTCCGGCGCTCCGCGAACACAACAAGGGATCGTCATTGGTCGCACAGATGATGTTGATGGGCGGCGCCGGCAACTGGATCGGAGAACCGACTTCCGTGATGTTTCGACGCGAGCTGGCGCTGGCCGTGGCAGGCTTGCGCGACGACATCTACCAGCTCGTTGATATGGACCTCTGGTTTCGCCTGATGCTGAGATCGGCGGTCTGTTTTGTGCCCCACGAACTGTCCGTGCGCACCCACTGGGACGGCACGGAATCGATACGTAACGCGAGGACCGGCCGAGGCTGGCTCGACCATCTGCGCATTCTCACCTGGCTGATGGTGGATCCGGCGTCGACCCGGGCAATTCAGGTGTTCGCCGCGGTATGGTGGCCGCTTATCTGGCTCGCCCTGTACGTGCAGGTCGCGCTGTTCGGGCCGCGGCGATGGTCACGTCTGAAGACGCTGGTGCGCGCCCCCGTTCAAGAGTTCGCCCATGCGCGGCGGCTGGCCATGAGGCTTTCACGGCGCTAAAGCGCACGTTTTACATCACCCGACAGACGTAATAGGTTGCGCAATTCTCATGCTTGCGGACCAGCCTCGTTTCCATGACGATCCAGCGACATATGTTCGTCCAGTTGCTTGTGGCGCTACTCGTCGTAACCAGTGCCCTGTCGAGCGTACTAACGCTTGGCTTTGTATTTGCGAGCGCTCCGTCAGCCGTCCTTTATTCCAAGGCCATACTTCCGGTTTTCTTCGGCGCGCTTACAATCAATTTTTGCAACGTTATGCCCGTCGGCATGGCCGTCGCGGCAACATGGTACTACACCAACCTTGTCGACGATCATGCCGTTGATGTGCTCTACGCGACGGGGTTTTCTCATTTCTCCGTCATTCTGCCTGCACTCCTGCTGGCGGTGTTGGCCGCAGCCGCTGGATTTTATCTCTCCCTTGTCGAAGTCCCGCGTGGCTGGAGCCGCGTTCTGGACGCGATCTACATTGGGACTCACAACGTCGATCCTTCGACGCTCGAGCCGCAGCATTTCTATACGCTGAATGATAATAGCCGCACTTTCTACTTCGGTCGCCGGATAGCCGACAATGAGATTGCCGAGGTGTTCATGCAGGAGCGAGCCAAGGACGGAGGTGAAAGATCGATCAGCTCTCAGTCCGGAAATTTTGTAAGAACGCCCGGGAAGACCCTGCTCTATCTCGTCGACGCCGTACTGCAAACGCGAAAGGCAGGCGAGCGGGCGCCCGCAATTGTCAGCGTCGACAAGCTGTGGATCGATTCGGGTATGCGCGGCAGCGCTACGCCTGAACGAAATGCGAAGTATCTGGCTGAACTGGATTTGTCTGCTTTTTCTGCCGGATACGATCAGGGCGACGCAAATTATCACCGTGAATGGATAAGAGAGGCATTCAAGCGAACGATCTCGCCAATCCTGACCGTGATCTATCTGCTGGCCGGTGTCCGTCTCGCGCTAATCGGTCTCGGTGGCAGACAGGAGAGACCTTGGAAATTATACGTCGTTTGCGTGGGGGTCATCGTCCACCACGCGATCCTTCTTCTCACCATAGATGCACTGATCGGTTTGGACGGAAGACTGGCCTGGGCGATTATCGCTGCGATCGTGATCGAGATCTGTATGGGGATCGCCGTCAATTCCGCGCCCCCAACGGCTTTCAGGGGCGCCCTCGCGCCATCGTCAGGTCCACCGACGCACTGACCTGATCGACGAGCAGTTTACGACGGCGGCACATTTTCGACTGGCAGCATGGCATCGGAGATCAACGACGTATCGTAACTCGTATAACGGTCGAGAAAGCCCTTCCAGTAACCGGCACTCGCCAACTTCATTGGGTTGTCTCGAATGAGCTGTCGCTTGATAAACGGACAACGCGAGCGGGCGATCAGCTGATCCCAGTAAAAATGGGTCGGGTTGCACCGGCGGAAACTTCTTGATTTCCGCAGCCTGTCAAACGGACAGACCGCGTTGCCGCGAAACCCCGAGCGGCGCAGCGACTGCGAGAGTGAAATCTCGCCCCTGCGGATAATCGATCGCTTTGTCAGACTTGCGAAATCCACCGCAAACACTTTGCGAAAAGCTTCGCTTCGTGCCACGTCGCCGCGAAAGCAAAGAAAGTATGATTGCAGATGCCAAGCCATTTCATAGGAGTCGGTAATCCCCCAGAAGTCCCAGTTCTCGGCAAATTGCGAATTGAATACAGGCTCAAGATCAAAAATCGGACCAAACACGCTGTCGTTTGCCAGCAATAGCCAATCCACCTCTGCCAACGGGACAACGTGATGCAACGCCCATTGCCACGAAGCGAAGTCCAATCCAGCGTTCTCACGGCAATGCACCCTAACGCCGCCACGTTCTACGTCGCGTCGATCAGAAGCGCTCAGATTGGGAGATGTGCTCACCAGGTGCACCTCGAAACCGCACCGGCCGAGTTCGGACAGGTATCGCTGCACATAAGGCAGTATCCGACCGGCGGCATCGAAATGGCTGAATACGCAGACAAGCCGCAGGTTTCCGGAGCGCTTGGGTTGGGAAATCGGCTCGTGCCGGGGGTCTCGCCCTTCTCTTGCGCCGCGCAGCATGAAGTGTTCGAGCGCGGTCAATCCGCTCGCATGCGCGTCGGGGTAGCGGCGGAAATAATCTGCGGTGCTGAAATCCGGGTTAGGATCGAGCCCTTCACCGGCTCCTCGGGCAAGATAGTGGAGAATCGGAACGTTGCCGCGGTCTGCTGCTTCGGGCCGTTTCGCAACATACCATTCGGTGTCGAAGAGCGGATTGGGGTCAAGCAGGCGCCCCAACGAGACGTGGTGCCAGGCCGCATCCATGCGCCGAGCGAGCGGCCATACGGATGCGGGCCGGAACGAATCCGAGTTGTTGAGCCCGTACCAAACGGAATCGAACAAGCCTGACCGCGTCAGTTCGTCGTGCCGGCGCCTCACGGATGAGAATGGTAGGTAAGCCTCTAGCCCCATTACGTTTCTATCGCCAGCTGGGATTTCCGGCCTTGAGAGTCTTGACCGGGATCATCGGATGCAATGTAAGTGAAAATCTGAGGTTACGCAGCTACAGGTTCTCTGTCACTCCGGTTTTCGGCTGGCGACGACCGCTCCTGTGCAATTGCATTGTAGACGGGGCTGAATAACACTAACCGGGTTCTGCCCACGGGAAAAACAAATTGGAGACGCTCGGCGCCCAGACGATGGACAAGAAGTTTCCCGGTTTCTTCGCCGGCCTCGCCTCGGCGTGGCGCCATCGCGAACTGGTAGTCCGTCTCACCATGGGTGAACTCTTTTCCGCCTATCGCGGGTCGCTGTTCGGCTGGTTCTGGCTGGTGGCAGCCCCACTGGGTCTGCTTGCGTTCTATTCGGTTTCGACCGCTTCCATCGCGCCAGCGACGAATAGGGGTGACTACCTCGCCTACCCGCTCTTCATCTTTTGCGGCCTGATCTATTTTCAGACGTTTTCGGAACTTTTGCTCCGCGCTCCCAGCATGCTCGCGGGGCATGTCCAAATGCTCAAGAAGACGATGTTTCCGACCGAAGCACTGGCCTGGATAGCGCTGGTCCGCTCATCGATTTCGACCGTCATACTTTTAGCCATCCTGATCAGTTTCTCCATCGTAGTTCGCGGCCATCCGGCACCGGCCATTGTGCTCCTGCCGATCATTTTCGTAAGCTTCTGCCTGACCATGCTTGGCATGGTGTGGGTGCTCTCGATCATCGGCGTTTTCGTGCGCGATTTATCGTATTTCATCGCGTCGATTATGCCGGCACTTCTGCTCGCCACACCGCTGTTCTATTCGCCCTCAGACGTACCGGCAGGCATTCGGCCGCTCCTTTATCTTAATCCGTTGACCTTCTACATCGAGGCGACGCGGGATATTTTGGTCCGAGGCAACGTTCCGAGCTGGTCCAACCTCGTCGGCGCAGTGACGCTTGCCGTGATCATGTTCCGGCTAGGCTACGGATTTTTCATCTATGCTCGGCATCGGGCAGTCGATGAGCTCTGACGTTGTCATTCGGGCACGCGGACTGGGTAAGGCGTTTGAGCTCTACCAACGGCCGCTCGACCGCGCCAAACAGTTTCTGCTGGGCAAGCGCGGGAAATACTTCGAGGAGTTCTGGGCGGTTCGGGACGTGAATCTTGAGATTCGCCGCGGGGAAAGCCTCGGCATCATCGGCCGGAACGGCGCCGGCAAATCGACTTTGCTGCAGTTGATCTGTGGAATCGTTGCGCCCACATGCGGCACATTGTCGGTTCAAGGCAAAATAGCCACCATGCTGGGGCTCGGCGCCGGCTTTTCGCCGGAGTTGAGTGGGCGTGAGAACATCTACATAGCCGCTACGGCGCTCGGTCTCTCATCGGCCGAGATTCGAAAGCGCTTTGATTCGATCATCGATTTTGCCGGGCTCGGTCCGTTCATTGAGCAGCCACTGCGCCATTATTCATCCGGCATGCAGGCCCGGCTCGCCTTTGCGATTTCCGTCCATGTTGATGCCGACATCCTGGTGATCGACGAAGTACTCAGCGTCGGCGATGCCGCATTCGGCGCCAAATGCATGGAGTTCATTCGTAATTTCCAAACACGCGGAACAATCCTGCTGGTTTCACATGATCTCCCTGCCGTCGCCAACGTGTGCAGTCGCGCCATCTTTGTCGACCACGGTTCGATCAAGGCTGACAGCTCGCCTGCAGATGTGATCCACGAATATGTGTCGTCGACCTATGCCTCCACAGACACCGGCGGAACATTTCGAACCGGGGTCGGTCATGAGCCACCGGACGTCGACGCGACAGTCGACGTGCCCGGCGAAGGACAGCTAAATCCAGGCGCTCAATGGTTCGGCACGCGCGGTGCCACGATCGTCGAAGTCGCGTTTACGGATAGCAATCAACGGCCGCTGAGCCTGGTGCGCGGCGGAGAGCAGGTTGTGCTTCGGATAAGCGCACGGGCGGAGGACGATCTGGCACTTCCCATCGTTGGATTCATTGTTCACGACCGCATGGGTCAGGATGTCTTCGTCAGCAATACCTTCTTGTCGCACGCGGGCGACCCCATACGAATTTCCGCCGGCTCAACCTTCGTGGGCGAATTCGGTTTTGAGATGCCCAGACTCAAGGCAGGGCAATACTCGCTTTGCGTCTCGGTCGCCGAAGGCACGCAGGAAAATCACATCCAACACCACTGGATCAATTCTGCAATCTTGTTCGAGGCTGCACCGATAGAGCCGATTTTTGGCGTCTTCACAGTACGGACGCCACTCAACCGCATTCGGCTGCTTGGCAGCAGCCAGGCGCTGCAGTCGGCTCCGGCGAAGCAAGAATGAGTCCCGGCGAGCCCTCTTGGCTCTGCTTTCGAGACATAACAGATGGCGCGCGACAGCCGAATTTGTTATGGCGAACTGAGTTTACCTCCCACCCCTTGTATTTAGCCGATGAATGTCATTGTTGCCGATCTCCCTGAAGTCCTGATTATCGAACTCAAGCTTTTCGGTGACCAGCGGGGCTTCCATCTCGAAACCTTTCAGGTGGGCCGTTACACGGACTGCGGTGTCTGTCGGCCATTTGTGCAAGACAACATGTCGCGCTCGGCCCGGGGCGTGCTGCGGGGGCTGCATCTGCAAAACCCGAGCACCCAAGGCAAGCTGGTGAGCGCCATGCGCGGCCGAGTGCTGGATGTTGCCGTAGATGTACGCCTCGGTAGCCCGAACTTCGGGCGCCATGTCGCGGTCGAGCTGAGCGAAGAGAACCGCAGGCAATTGTGGATACCGCGGGGATTTGCGCATGGCTTTCTGACTTTGTCAGAGACGGCGGATTTCTTTTACAAGTGCGACGAACTCTATAGTCCGAAGGACGAGATCGTCGTGCGCTGGGATGACCCGGCAATTGGAATTGCCTGGGGCATGGAGAACCCGCTGCTTTCGACCCGGGACGCAGCGGCACCGCTGCTGTCGCAGGTCGCAAATCTGCCTGTCTACGGCCAGGTTTGATGCGCATCCTCGTCACCGGTGTGACGGGGCAGGTTGGCAAGGCGCTGACCGAAAGGCTCTGCAGGCTCGGCGATGTCATTCCAGCCGACCGTTCGGTCCTCAACCTGGCCGAGCCCAGTACGCTTCCAGAGGCACTTGACCGTCTTTCGCCGGATCTGATTGTCAATCCCGCGGCCTACACCGCGGTCGACCGCGCGGAAGACGAGCGCGAGCTCGCCTTCATCGTCAATGGTGAAGCTCCCGGTGTTATCGCCCGATGGGCGTCGCGCAGGCAAGTTCCTCTCGTTCACTTCTCGACCGACTACGTGTTCGACGGTCAAGGCGAAACACCATGGCACGAGGATAGCCCGCCGGCTCCCCTATCGGTTTACGGCGCCAGCAAGCTCGCCGGAGAAGAGGCCATCCGCGCTGGCGCTGGACCCCATTTGATCGTTCGGACATCCTGGGTCTACGCGGCGACGGGCGTCAATTTCCTGAAGACGATCGCGCGTTTGGCCTGCGAGCGAACGGAATTGAAGGTCGTCGCAGATCAAGTCGGCGCGCCAACCTCGGGGCGGGTTATTGCCGACGCCATCGCCGGCATACTCGCCGCAGACAGCACCAATCTTCCGCAACGCTTCGCCAAGGCAAACGGCCTCGTGAATATAGCAGCGTCGGGCGAAACCAGTTGGCACGGCTTTGCTGCCCGGATTATCGATGGTTTGCGCGCGCGCGGGATCAAGCTTGCGGTCCAATCGATCGCGCCTTTGCGAACTGAGGAGTTTCCAACGAGAGCGAAGCGACCACATAATTCTCGCCTGGATCTGACGCGGCTGAACGCGGCGTTTGGCTTGATCGCGCCGTCGTGGGCGGATTCGCTTGAACCGGAGCTTGATAAGCTCGCGCGAGAAATGCGGATTGAGTAGGCCGAGCAAGCGCTGAGCTCTGATTGCGGGGACTCTTTTGGCTACTGCTCCAAACTGGATGTCATGGAAGAAGTCGGCCAAAGTCGGAGCGGTCATGATCCGGACACGCGCGTGAGACGGCGTATCAACGCGAGCCTGGGTGGCCAAAGGCGAATGTTGGCGTCCCGACTGGAATTGAAAACGGAATTTTCGTTATCGATGCCGATACTGTCGAAGGTCATGGCGTTGACGGTATCGCCAACCTGCAAGCGTTGATTGATGCTAATGGCCCATTGCCGGAAACGCGGATGGCGGAAAGCCCGACTGGCTCCAAGCACTGTTATTTCAAATATTCAGCAGGGGTAAAAATTACTAATAGTGACAGCAAGCTCGCGCCCGGTGTCGATGTTCGAGGGGAAGGCGGGATGGTGCTAGCTCCACCAAGCGTCAAGCCAGGTGTCGGGGCCTATGAATGGATCAACGAGACCGACATTGCCGATGCACCGCAATGGCTGATTGATCAACTTGTTGAAACAACGCCGGAGGCAGAATCAAAGGCTGACCAAAAAGCTGACCTGCAGCAGACTGACCTTGATCTCATCAGGCAGGCTATGGCGGCGATCCCCAACAATGACTTGGGACATAAGGAATGGAAGGATTGGGGCATCCGGATATACGCAACAGGTGCTCCTTTCGAAGTGTTCGATATGTTTTCAAAGAAATCGAAAAAGAACATCGCTGCTGGAACACAACAGGCATGGGTTGAAATAACCAACTCGCCACCAACCCGGACTGGCGCTGGGGCTATCTTTAAGATGGCTGATGAACTAGCGCCGGGTTGGCGTGCCGCCGTCAAAATTAGCGACTTCATCGCCTATAAATGAATTTAAGGTTTCGCGATGTACAGCCGCTTGTTGGTTGCCGGCAACCGTCGCGGAAGGTGACGGCGGTCTTTTGCTTTTTTCTCCTTTGAGGCCGCCGTCACCCAATCAAATCCCGGAGGGCCTTTCAGATCCACCTCCGGGCGCGCGCAGTGGGAGGTCGTGCGGGAAAACAACGCCCACAGCCGGTGCAGCTTTACAGTGGGTGCAAGTCCCACCTCTTCATTACCTCCAAAGCTGGCACCGGCACCTTTACGTCGGTAACGGGAAAGCCCGTGATGACTGATCCTGATCGGTTTCCTTGTCCGCTCTACAGCGCATAACGGACCTAGGTCAGACATCGCGCCATGTCCGAAAAGTGCCAAACGGCGACATCGGTGCGAAGCGTCTATTGCGCGGCCTCAATTGTGAACCCATGTAAATTGCCGCTTTCGCGCCACGACAATAAAACTCTCCGCGAACCATCCGGGGACCCTGAGCCTGCGGCACGCCTTCTCGAACGGCACGATCAGCGCGTCGCAGAGACGCGGAAACAATCGGCCCGGTCGCGGGAGATAGCCGTAGTACATGCTCTCCACTACCTCAAATCCTTCATCCGACAGTAGCCTTGAAAATCGATCCAAGGTCAGCGTGTTTCGAGGTATTCTCGGATAGGCCCAGCTCATGATATGACTGACTAACCCCATGGGTGACGTCCCATTTAGTTGGACGTTGCACACCAACACGCCGCCGTTGCGGAGATGCCGATAGATCGCCCGCAATGCGGCCCGTCTGAGCGGGTCTTCTGCATTCAAGAAAAAACGAAACGCGGTGGCGACGTCAAATGTGTGTTCAAGCGGGACCTTCGTAATGTCGATGCATAGCAGCGTCACGTTGTTGGGCACGGAAGCCGCCAAAAGCATTGCTTCTGACACATCGACCCCGACAACCGAACCGTAGAACAGGCCTGCGACCTTTGTAATACGCCCGGTTCCGCAGGCGAAATCGAGGATTGTTCGCTCTGCCCCTCCGAGCGGGCGCAGAATTCTTTCGAGCAAAGGCTGTTCGACCTTCCGCCACAACGCCGCGCAATAGCCCGCTTCAAAAGTGCTGACATAGTCGGCTACGATATCCGCCGACTGATGGCTCACGCGATAGCTCTCGCTGAACGTGTCTCCATTGAGCATGAGAAATACGTCCCGAGAGTGAAATCTATCAAATGCTAACCACGTGCGGGGGGGGACGTCTTCATGCATTCGAATGATAGCGGAATGCGCCGCGAAAATCCTTTGTCGGGCACGCCCGAAAGGTCTGCTCTGGGTCAAAACCGGAAAAGCTCAATACGAGCACATGTTTTCCGCTGTTCATCTGCCGGCTCAACCGGTCGACGCAACACAGGCGTTAAATCTCTCTGCTGGGGTTTCAAATTGCAAGGTCTCACGTGGCCGTTCGTTTAGTTGACGAGCCACTTTGTTCAGATGGGCTTGCGAATGCACCGACAAGTCGGTGCCCTGAGGGAAGTACTGTCTCAACAGGCCATTGGTGTTCTCGTTCGACCCGCGCTGCCACGGGCTTTGCGGATCGCAAAAATAGACGTCGATGTTGGTCGCCAACGTAAATCGACGATGAGCCGTCAGTTCCTTGCCCCGGTCCCAGGTCAAGGACTTATACAGCTCCTTTGGTAGCTTCTTCGCCTGCTTGATGAGTGCGGTGACTACCGTCCGGGTGTCCTTGCCTGCCACCTTGGCCAACATCACGTAACGCGTTTGACGCTCGACCAAGGTCGCGATGTAGGTGTTGTTCGGCCCGGACAGCAGATCGCCCTCCCAATGGCCAGGCACCGCCCTATCTTCAACCGCAGCCGGTCGCTGACGGATTGAGACGGCATCCTTCATATGCCCCCGTCTATCGCCATTCGGATCAACCGGCCTGGAGCGACGCATCGAGCGCTTCGATCGGAGATGGCAAAGCAGCTCTTTCTTGAGCACGCCGCGCGCTTGGACAAACAGGCTGCGATAGATGGTCTCGTGTGACACCTGATTATACTCGTCTTCAGGATGCGTTCTCTTCAGCCAACCGGCTATCTGCTCGGGTGACCAATCCAATCTGAGCTTCCCTGCCACGGCCTGCCGAAGCCGCGAATTGATCGCCAATTTACAACATTTTGGACGACGCGATCGTGCCCAGGCATTCTCGTCCGCAACTGTCGCCCGGTAGCGATCACAGCCGCCATTGCGGCTCATTTCCCGGCTCACCGTCGAGGGTGAGCGGCCAAGCAGTTTGGCGATAGACCGGGCCGATCGACGTGCGCTAACACCTCTGGAAATCACCTCGCGTTCCGCATGCGTCAATGCCAACCTGGAGCGACGCCGCTCCGCAGGACGAAACCCTCCATGCGGGGCAACCAGAAAATAGATCGACGATGACTGCTTACCAAAAGCTCGCCCTATCGCCTTCAATGACTCCCCGCGCTTCCAGCGATCCCATAACTCCGTTTTCTCTGCCGCAGTAAAACCTCTATGAAATCTTCGTTCCATCCCACACTCCATCTTTTCCCTCTAAGATAAAGTGTTGCGTCGACCGGTTGAGACCACCATCCAAGAACGGACATTGACGGGTTCTCACGCGCTTGCGATGGACAGCAAAATGTCCGTGCGTATTACGCGACCTTGCCGCGTCCCACCGTCTGGCGAACCTCAAAGCCCTCGAACTGGGGGTGATCCAGATACAGCGGCTTGTTATCCCCTGCCCGACTATGCGCAGCACGGAACGCCTCTGATTTGGTCCACGCTTCAAACACGGCACGGTTTTCCCAGACGGTATGAGAAGCATAAAGCGTGTGATCCTCGGCCTCGGGACCTTTGAGAAGGTGAAACTCTACGAAGCCCGGGACTTTTTCGAGATGACTGTCGCGCGACATCCAGACCTGCTCGAAGGCTGCTTCAGACCCTTTGGTAACCCGGAAACGGTTCATTGCGATAAACATCATGATCTCCTACTCTCGATGGCTGCTATGCCGAACGTCTTCGTCACGATCCTGCAATGCGCTGGATCGTCGGCGGCAAGGCCCCCCAGGGCCGCGCGGCTTCGCCAAGCCTGATGGGCCGCTAGTTTTCATAAAATGAGGCGTTGCGGATCAGGTGCCTTTGATGTCCGATATACCCTCAACAGCGGCGCGAAGTCGAACGTCGCGGATGTCCGAGTTGGGTCTAGGCTGTGTGTGGCAGGGAGGCCAAGGCATGAGGATAATGACCGTAGCGTTCGCTCTCGGAACCGCCCTGGTGTTGTGTAACCTGGGGACGTTTAGTGTCGCAGCGCATGCGCAGAAGGCCAAAGTCGTTCGTGAACCACGGGAAAGGCCTCTCATCAGAGTGCCCGTGGTTAGGACAACTCCTTACTGGGATTACTATATTGTTCCACGATATCGTTATCGCCCTGAGGACGACCGGGTCGATCCATGCGGCGGGCCCGTAGTGCCCGTAATACGCTATGGGCCTCAAGAGGAAACGGTTCCGTTGTGGCTGGCGAACACTTTGGGTCTTGGCCGTGTGCATGGTCGAGATTGGCCGTGTAAGGGTCAAAGCCGGTAATGCACCGATTGAGCAGAAAATTTCAGCTTATTCCCCGCGAGGCCATCAAGGCGCTGATCGTGGCGAACACCTTTCTCGAAACCGATCTGGAAGAAACTGAAGGCGGCGGCCTCGATGGGTTACGCGCGAGGGAAATTGTTTGAGGCGGCTAAGACGTTCCCGCATATGATCGAAAGGATTGGTATGATTTATTTAGGGTGATTAAGTCAGCACTTCTGACAGGAGCGTCAAATGGCTCTCTTAAAACGAGAACTGTATCGTCAGGTAAAAGGCCCTGAGATCACCCACGGGGATCGTTGCACGCTAGTTTTCGATACCGACGCGAAGAATTTATACGTCGAGCGCGAAGTGGCACATTTAGACGCGACCGTTCAGGGCGCGATTGAGATACAAACGGCGACGATGGATATTGCAGATTACCTCAAGCAAGGCGGACAGACTGCTGGGCACCGCGAGCTGTGGCGGTTGCTGAGGACGCTTTTCAAAGAGACCGGCGATACCGGTGAGCTGATCGACTAGCCCTCAACGTCTCGCCAGCCTTTTGGGCTTTCTCAGCCACATCCGCTTGGCCCTTGCCTCGGCACGCTTTTTGAGTTCGGCCTTAATCCTTTCGATCAAGGTTATTGCTTCTGGTGTCTGAATTTTAAGGGTGGAGTTCACGTGCGCCCTCCCAAAAACTTGCGTTCCGCAGGCTAGTCCAATTCCGGAAGAGGGCAATCTAAAAAACGTCGGTGCCGCCAAACCTTTCGCAGTCCTTTGTGTTTGGTGTATAAGCCATCTGCCATGGAGTGGAACGCCTCCGACGTTGCGTTACTTACAGCGCTTTGGACCAAGGGCCACAGCGCCGCGCAGATCTCGCGCCGTCTCGGGTACAGCCGTGACGCGGTCTGCGCCAAGTTGCTGCGCATGGGCCTGAAGCGCGGTCACAAGCCGCCAACCGCCAATCCCAAGATCATAGCGAGGCCATCGTTGGCGGCATGCCACCGCCCGGTGGAAAAGGTGATGTCTTCACACAAGCCAAAGCCTAAGGAATTCACCAAGCGCCAGCTCTGCGAGATGCTGGCTGAGGCCGCCGCTAACACTGCGCGACTGCTTCGATGATGCCTTGCCTTGGGAGGAGCAAAAACATGACCCCACGCATCCCCGAGGAATTTTCCACCAAGGTTGATCGACTGGAGTCCCTTCGTGAGATCATGGGCAACACGATGCCGCCCCGCGATCATCCTGACGAGGACGAAGAGGATGAAGAGGACGAGGACCGCGTCGACGATCCGCCGGTCGTGCGCGAGCCGGACGAAGACTAGAGCATGATTCCACACGCAAAAAGCCGCCAAGGTCTCCCTCGACGGCTCGTGCCGTTGCGTTTGCGTAGAGGTACTGTGTCGAGCGGTGCTCGAACGCAGCCCGTGCTCGCTCTTATTTGGACGCACACGACCTTCGATGAGGCGGTGGGTGCGTTGCCAGTGTGTCGGGCCAACGATCCCCGATCCTTATGACATGTGACTGGCGGCGATGCTCTTCAAGCCAGCGTTGCTGTCCCATTCGATGAAATGGCGAAGCGGGACATGACTCGATGGACCGGATTGAGGAGGCAGCGGATCAGCTATCGAGGCCGGCGGCGGTGATGTCCGCGAGGCCCGTCAAGGCGCTGATCGTCGCCAACGCGTTTCTCGAAACCGATCTGGAAAAGCTAAAGGCGGCGGCCTCGATGGGTTAACTAACACACAACCTAATGACTGATCGCCGGAATCTTCCCTCGATCAACCCTGTCCACCAACGACAAGAATTGTTCAATCAGCTTCTCGACTACGTCCCCGTTTGACATCAATTGCTCGGGCTTCGACTTATCCATCCACCGCATCTCCCGTCCCATATTCAAAGCTGGGTAATACTTCTTCTGCCCTAACTTCTGAGGTTCGTAAAACGGCATCTTATTCTCGCTACGAAGCACAACGGCTCCGTTATATTCCGTGCACTCAAGCGCCACATCCTCCATCACATTCGTATAAATCTGCCTCCACCGCACTTCCAAAGCCACCCTTCCGTACCTCAAGACCCCGCGAACACCTGCGCCCTCGGATTCATATCCCCACATCCATTGGGAGCCCACTTCGGCCTTTATGTGCTCCACTTGAGCCATAAGCTCTTTCATCAAATCATCGATTACCTTGGCTGCGGTCCCTTTGATAAATGGATGGTCTCGGAAAAACTTCTTCTCGTCTTGACGAAGTAACTCTTCTTGTTGGAACCGTTTCGCCAACTCCAGAGGCGATACTTTCACGACTTCGCCGCCGCGCTCTTGAACACGCAGCTTGATCGCTCCCGCAAGCTGGTCGAGGGTATGGGATGCGGCCCGATATCGGACGGCCTATCGACCGCTTAAGGAAGGTGCTCCGACATTGCGGAAAGGTGCTGCCGGCGCGTTCTACGGCTAGGGCCTCTAGAGCTAGCCGTGCTGGGTCGGGCCGCCAAAAAGGCCGCCTCGCCCCTTCGATGCTCAACCGGGGGTTTTATCCCGAAATACGCATTAAACTATTGATTTCATTGACACTCTGGCGGAGAGAGTGGGATTCGAACCCACGGTACGGTTTCCCGCACACACGCTTTCCAAGCGTGCGCCTTAAGCCACTCGGCCATCTCTCCGGAGGCCCTCTCTTGAAGGGGCAGGACTGATTTTGCAAGGGGGCCGGGCACCGCTGCCGAAATTTCGACAACCAATTGAATTTATTTGGTAATTTATACAAAAGGCCGATCCGCACAGGGGCCTGTGCTGACGTCTTGAACCGAAATCCTGCTAATGCCGACGACCGTAGCAGCGACTAAAGTGATTTTCGCAGGCGGAGGACGGCATGAACATCACGCGGACACTCCTTTTCTCTCTCCTGGTGGCGACTTCGGCTGCGGGCAGCACCGGTCCGGCGATGGCGCAGGCCTGTACCCGCCAGGGCACGGATGTGAGTTGCGACGACGGCCGGCGCGGGCTGTTCGCAGGCGACGCGATCATCTGGGCCGACGGTACGCGATCGAGTCTCGCCTCGCCGCATCCGAGCGTCATCGTCGGCAACAAGTCATCCGTCATCGTCGGCCAGGGCGTGTTCGTCGGCGGCCAGGGCAAGGGCGTGGTGCCGATGGAAAACCCCAGCGACCCGCGCCGGGCGCGCTGCCCGGTGCTCGATGGCGTGTCGTATTGCTACTAGGGGCTATTATCCGTCCCTCATGGTGAGGAGTGCGAAGCGCGTCTCGAACCATGAGAGCCCAGACACAATTCCTCCTTCGAGACGCCGCGGAGTCTGTCAACTGGCGCGCGTTCGCGCGACCCGTTGGCGGCTTCTGAGGATGAGGCGAGATCGTCGTGGGCGCTTCGGCCCTAGTGATACCGCACGCCGCTGTTGACAGAACGAAGCGGCCACGGGGTCGGCGGATCAGCCAGGACCGGTCCCAGTGGGCCTTTATCGACTTGGCTTTCCTGCAGGGCGTCGATGAAATCGGCGGACCACTGCTGAATGGTGTGGTCCCGCAGTTTCGTCATCATCGCTTCCCAGCGCATCCGACGTTCGGTCAACGGCATCGAAAACGCGGTTGCGATCGTGCGCGCCATGCCGTCGATGTCATGCGGATTGACCAGCAGCGCGGCATCGAGCTCGTTGGCGGCACCGGCGTATTTCGACAGCACCAGCACGCCGGGATTTTCCGGATTCTGCGCGGCGACATATTCCTTGGCAACGAGGTTCATGCCGTCCTGCAGCGGCGTCACCACACCGACCTGCGCGGTACGATAAAGGCCTGCCAATACCGCCTGGCCAAAGCCCTTGTTGAGATAGCGGATCGGCGTCCAGTCGACTTCGCCGTGGTTGCCGTTGACGTCGCTGACGAGTTTTGCAAGCTCACTCTGCAGATTGCCGTAGGCCTCGATCGCGCCGCGCGACGGCGTTGCGATCTGCAGCAGTGACGTCGCGCGCTTGAGCTGCGGCTGCAACGTCCACATCCGGTCGAACGCCTTGATGCGGTTGACCAGCCCCTTGGAGTAATCCAGCCGGTCGACGCCGATCGCGAGCGCCTCGCCGTTGAGGCTGCGCCGCAGCCGCGAGACATCGGGATGGGTGACGGCCTTGGCGGCGAGCTGGGCAAATTTCTGCGGATCGATACCGATCGGGAAAACCTCGGCGCGGGTCCGTCCGTGCTGCGAGATCACGACGCCATCGTGCACGACGAGATCGAGATCGGACTGCGCGTAGGACAGGAAATTCTCGCAATCCTCGTCGGTCTGAAAGCCGACGAGATCGTAGGCCAGCATCGCCTCGATCAACGCGCGATGATGCGGCACGCCGGCGATCACCGCCCGCGCCGGCCATGGCGTGTGCATAAATAGGCCGATCGGTTGCGTGATACCAAGATCGCGCAGCTCGGAAGCCAACGTGAGGAAGTGGTAATCCTGGATCCAGAACATCGAATCCGGCTTCTGGAATCGCAGCAGCGCACGCGCCATGAAGGCGTTCACTTCACGGTAGCTGGCATAGTCTTCTTCGGAAGCGCGGATCAGATCGGCGCGCGAATGCAGCGCCGGCCACAAGGCCGAATTGGCGAAGCCTTCATAGTAGCCGCCGTAATGCGCGGCCGGCAGGTCGAGCATTGCCAGCGCGCCCTCGCCCAAAGCCTCGATTTCGGCGAAAGGTTCCTTCTGGTTCCCGTCACAGACCCGGCCACTGGAACCGACCCAGATCGCGCCCGAATTCTCGACGACGGGCAATAGCGCCGCCGCGAGTCCCCCGGTCATGGGCTCGTTAGGCTTTGCGCGCGCTACGCGATTCGAGACGATAACGAGGTTCACAGGTCCCCTCCTGGGTTCACTCGCGAGTTAACAACCATTCATCAATATGGTTCCTGACCACCGTTTCAACGAATTGAAACCAAATTCGGGCTGGCGAGAATGGAACTCACTGGAACTCACGAAAAATAAAATTCGCCGTGAGAACGCGGATGAAGCGCGAAGAAATGATGTTCGAAAGCCGGCGACACCGGAATTTTTATGGCAGGCTTACGTCCCTTTCGTCGTCAAGCAGATGCGCGAGAAATTGCCTGACATCATCGGGCGAATCGAAATGTCCGGCCACGCCCCTGGCGCGGCGGCCGACGGAAAATGCGAGGCCATCCATATCCGGCATGATGGCGAACACCGACTCGTCGGTGACGTCGTCGCCGATGAAGAACGGACGGCGGCCCTTGAACGGCTCGTGCTTCATCAACTCGCGCACGCCGCTCGCCTTGTCGAATCCGGAATGCTTGATCTCGCAGACGCATTTGCCGGGCAGCACTTCGATCGGCGCGTTCGGCAGATCGGCCCTGATCAGCGACACCGCTTCGTAGATCGCCTTCTCCGCATGCGGCGCAAGCCGATAATGCAGCGCCAGCGAATAGCCCTTGTCTTCCAGCAATATTCCGGGGCTGAGTCTGGCGATGGCGGCGAGCCGCAACTTCAATTCCTTGTCCATGGACGGCGCGGGGGAGACGGCTTCGTCACTCCCGCGGATTCGCATCTCCGCGCCATGACCGCCGACCGCTGGAAACTGATCCGGCGCAAAGATCAGATCGATGTCGTTGAGCGAGCGCCCACTGACCATCGCCAGCGCACCACCGGTGCGCTCATGCAAACGGCGAAGCGTCTTCGCCAGTCCCGGCGGCACCCAGACCTCGCGCGGTGTCGGCATCAGATCGAGCAGCGTGCCGTCGATGTCGAGCAGCACGGCGCATTCGCTCAAATGCGGAATCAGCGAACGCGGCACCGGAACGGAATCCGGAGTCTCGTTATCATCAACGATGTCGTCTTCACGCTGCATTTCGGCCAGTTCCTGATTCATCATATCCTACTCCACAAAAGCTAGCGGCCGTGCGACGGATTCGAGCGATTTGCGCTCGGCCGCGACGGCGTATCGCCACGCGACAATGGCGGCGGCGACCATCAATGCCGACCCGAACAAATAGCCGGCGAAAACAGAGTTGCGCGATCCGGTATCGATCAGCGCGCCGAACAGCGCAGGCCCCGCGACGCCGCCGATGCCGGTGCCAACAGCATAGAACAGCGCGATGGCCAGCGCCCGGACTTCCAGCGGAAACGTTTCGCTGACGGTGAGATAGGCGGCACTCGCCGCAGGCGAGGCAAAGAAGAAGATCACCATCCACGCAATGGTCTGTCCTTGCGCACTCAGCGCGCCGATCGAGAACAGATAACCGGACACCGCAAGCAACGCACCCGAGACCCCATAGGTCAGCGTAATCATCACGCGGCGGCCCAGCGTGTCGAACAATCGCCCGAGCAGCAGCGGTCCCAGGAAATTACCGGCGGCGAACGGCAGGATGTACCAACCGACATGATTTGCCGGAATACCGAAGAAGTCGGTCAGCACCAACGCGAAGGTAAAAAAGATCGCATTGTAGAAGAACGCCTGGGCCGCCATCAGCACCAGTCCGACCAGCGAACGCTGACGATAGGCGTTGAACAGGGTATCGGCCACTTCACGCAGCGGCGTATGATCGCGCATCCTTATCTTGATCTTCGGCAGGGCCTGCTGTTGCACATCTCCGGTTGCCGACTTCTCGATCTCGTCCACGATCGCATGTGCTTCATCCGGGCGGCCATGGATCATCAGCCAGCGCGGGCTTTCCGGAATCCACATCCGCATCACGAACACGATCAGGCCGAGGAACGCACCGGTCAGATAGGCCACGCGCCAGCCATGATCCGGCGCCAGCACCGCAGGATCCAATAGCACAATCGCACTGACGGCGCCGATCGCAGCGCCGATCCAGAAACTGCCGTTGATCAAGAGGTCGGTCCAGCCGCGATAGCGCGCCGGCACCAGTTCCTGGATCGTCGAATTGATCGCGGTGTATTCGCCGCCGATCCCCGCACCGGTCAAAAATCGAAACAGTGCGTAACTCGCCACGCTCCATGACAATGCGGTGGCCGCCGTCGCCGTCAGATAGAATGCCAGCGTGATGAAGAACAGCTTCTTGCGACCGATCCGGTCGGTCAGCCAGCCGAAGCCCAATGCACCGAGCACGGCGCCGGCGAGATAAGCACTGTTGGCAAAGCCAACGTCAAAATTCGAAAAATGCAGCGCCGGGCTTTCCTTCAACGCGCCGGCCAGCGAGCCCGCCAGCGTGACTTCCAGTCCGTCCAGCACCCAGGTGATTCCGAGCGCGAGCACGACACGGGTGTGAAATCCGCTCCAGCGCAGATTATCGAGCCGCGCGGGAATGCTGGTCTCGATGATGCGATCGTTATCTTGCTGCGCCGGCGCCAATGCCGGAGCGTCGTGCACCTGCTCCAAACCACGCCGTTTCGGCTGCACATCCATCGGGTTGAACCAACGAAAAAACGCCCCGGAACACCCCGTCCCAGGGTTCTCTCGCCCAAATTGCGGCAAACGGGATGCCCGCCACGCAAGACAACGCCTGCGCGGCGTCGGGGTTCCCGCATAGCGGTAGCGGAACCGGGTGAGATAGACCGTCATCCCGGCGAACGCCGGGATCCATACCGCGTGATTTATCGGTAAGGCACTGCGGCTGGCGAGGGGCGCAACAACCAAATTAGCGGTTATGGGCCCCGGCCCCGTGCGCAATTGCGCACTAGGCCGGGACAACGACTAAGCCGCCCTGATATTCGCCATGAAGCGGTCGAGCTCCTCGCGCAGGCGGGCGCTTTCGCTCGACAGCGAGCGCGCCGAATTCAGCACCTCTTCCGAGGCCGTGCCGGTTTCGGTGGCGCCGCGGTTGACCTGCATGACGTTGGCGGCGGCTTCCTGGGTGCCCTGCGCCACGTTCTGGACGCTGCGCGCGATTTCCTGCGTCGCCGTGCTCTGCTGCTGAACCGCATCGGAGATCGTGGTGGCGATATCGGAAATCTTGCCGATGGTGCCGCCGATCTCCTTGATCGCCGCCACGGACTCTTGCGTTGCGCCCTGCATGCCGGAGATGTGGTTGGAGATTTCGTCGGTCGCCCGCGCGGTCTGGCTCGCCAGCGACTTGACCTCGGACGCGACCACCGCGAATCCTCGGCCAGCATCGCCGGCGCGGGCGGCCTCGATGGTGGCGTTCAGCGCCAGCAGATTGGTCTGCTCGGCGATCGCGGTAATCAGCTTGACGACGTCGCCGATCTCCTGCGCCGCGCGCGACAATTTTCCGATGCGGCCGTCGGTCTGTTCGGCCTGACGCACCGCGGCCTCAGCGATCTGGCTGGATTCCTTGACGCGGCGGCCGATCTCGTCGACGGAGGCCGAAAGCTCCTCGGTCGCTGACGCCACCGACTGCATGTTGCTGGAGGCCTCTTCCGAGGCGCCGGCCACCTGGCTCGACAGGCTCTGGGTGGTTTCCGCCGTCCGCGTCAGGGTGCCTGCCGCGGCTTCAAGCTGCACCGCGGATGCCGAAACGTTGCCGACGATGGCGCCGACCGCGGTCTCGAAATCATCAGCAAAGCGAATGAGTTCGGCGCGCCGCGCCGCGCTCGCAGCCTTGTTCTGTGCTTCCTGGGTGGCGGCGTCGCGCTCGGCGCGGGCTACGGCCTGCACCTTGAACTCCTCCACCGCACCCGCCATCTCGCCGAGTTCGTCCTTGCGCCCGAGGCCGGGCAGCACGACGTCAAAATTGCCGGCCGCGAGTTCGCGCATTGCACTGCACATCTTGGTCATCGGCCGGGAAATGCCCTTGCCGAGCAAGAAGGCCCAGACGCAGCCGAGCACGAAGCCGCCGGCCGCCAGCATCAGGATCAGTTGCTCGGTCTCGCCGATGGTCGCGTGCGATTCACCCTCGAGCCGCTTCTGGTCGGCCACCAGGTCCGCCTTCATCACGCCGGAGCCCTGGTTGATGGCGGCCGCCGACTCCGTCATTTCGAGGGTCAGCTCGTCGATTTCCTTGGAATTGTCGACCAGCTTGGTTAGCGCCTGCCGGTATTCGTCCAGCATGACGGAGACTTCCTTGATCCCCTGCTGGATCTTGTCGGTGTTCGACGAGATCGCCTTCAGCGACCCCTCGACGAATTTCAGGCGCGCCAGCGCACTCGCCGCGGTCGTCTTGTCGGAATTGACCACGAAGGTGTTGGCCAGCGCCGTCACCGCCTGAAACTGTTCCAGCACGCGTTTTGTCCCGAGGGTAATGACCTGAATTTCGGAGTCGTCGGCGTTGCTGGGGAGATCGTCGAGCTTGTAGCGCAACGTGGTGCCGGTACGCGCGAGCTGGTTTTGCGTGATCAGCGCGCTCTGGTCCTTGACCTTGAGGATGTCGGCGAAAATCTTGGTGAAGGCGCGGAATTCCCGCTCCAGTTTCACGATCTGCTCGAGCCGGGCCGGGTTGGTGGTGCCCTTCATCGAGGCAATAATGGCGTCCTTCAGGCTGCCCTCGGCCGCTAGCGCCGCCTTGCCGTCCTCTTCCTTGCCCGTCGCCACGAAATAGCGGGCCTGCGACCGGTAGGAGATCAATTCGCGGTCGATGTTGCGGGCCAGATCCGCCTCCAGCACGCTGCGGCGGTAGGAGTCGACGCCCCCGGACACACGTTCGAAGCCGAGATAGGCAAAACCCATGCTGGCGGCCGAAATCGCCAGCGTCACGGCAAAGCCGAGCATGATCTTGGCGCGGAACCGGAGGGTCGGGAATTTGATCGATAACGACCCGGCACGTTTCACTATTCCCACCTCAAGCCCCCCGCTTTCGTTCTGAAAACTCAGGGACCGGGCGGCCCAAGGCCCCCGATCCCTGGGTAAAACTACGGCAGAATGGATAAGGGTGAGTAAACCCCGCCCGGACGCCTTGGGTTGTGGGGGGCCGGACGCCGGCGTTCTCTTACCCCCTGGAGGGGTCGGAGACGAGCGAAGCTCGCTCATCGGTCGACGCGAAGCGGCGGGGTGGGTGAAGGCCTCTCCTCGCGAACAGTGCCCGCGTTGAGAGATCACCCTACCCCGTCACGCCTCGCGCGATCCGTGCCGACCGACGAGCGAACTTCGCTCGTCTCCGACCCTCCAGGGGAGGGTGAAGAAAAGCCGATCGCATGACGACACCGCTCACTCCCAGAGTGTCATCACAATGACAAGCGCGACCAAAATCCTAGTTGCAAGTTCCCTCCCCGCTGTTTCTAATTGGAATAATTCAAAAACATCGGGAGGTATCACGCGTGTCTACCATCAAACTGACGGTGAACGGCAAGGCCGTCTCGGTCGATGTCGAGGACCGGACCCTCCTCGTCCATCTCCTGCGCGAAAATCTCAACCTGACCGGCACCCATGTCGGCTGCGATACCAGCCAGTGCGGCGCCTGCGTCGTCCATATCGACGGCAAGGCGGTCAAATCCTGCACGGTGCTGGCCGGACAGGCCGCCGGCTCCAACGTCACCACGATCGAAGGCCTTTCGAAGGGCGACGAACTGCATCCGATGCAGGCGGCGTTCCGCGACAATCATGGCCTGCAGTGCGGCTATTGCACGCCCGGCATGATCATGTCGGCGGTCGATATCGTGCACCGCTACGGCGGCAAGCTGGACGAGGAAACCGTCCGCCATGAGCTGGAAGGCAATATCTGCCGCTGCACCGGCTACCACAACATCGTCAAATCGGTGCTCGATGCGGCCGGCCGCATGAAGGTCTCGCAGGCGGCCGAATAGCCTCCGCCGGCTACCAAACCTGCATTCAAGACCGCCACCTTTCGATGGAAAGGGCGGAAACAATAACTCCGGTTGGGAGGACAGAACATGGGCGTTGAAGGCATTGGCGCAAGCGTTGTGCGCAAGGAAGACCGCCGTTTCACGACTGGCAAGGGCCGCTACGTCGACGACATCAAGCTTCAGGGCATGACCCATGCCCATTTCATCCGCAGCCCGCACGCGCATGCCAAGGTCAAGGGTATCGATTCATCCGCGGCGATGAAGATGCCGGGCGTGGTCGGCGTGCTGACCGGCCAGCAGATCGTCGACGACAAGGTCGGCAACCTGATTTGCGGCTGGGCCATCACCTCCAAGGACGGCACGCCGATGAAGATGGGCGCATGGCCGGCGATGGCGCCGGAAACCGTGCGTTTCGTCGGCCAGGCGGTCGCGGTCGTGATCGCCGAGACCAAGAACCAGGCCAAGGACGCCGCCGAAGCCGTGGTGGTCAATTACGAAGAACTCCCCGTCGTCGCCGACATCCGCTCGGCGCTCAAGCCGGGCGCACCGCAGTTGCATCCGGAAGCCCCGGGCAACGTCATCTATGACTGGCACATCGGTGACGAGGCTGCCGTCAAGGACGCCTTCGGCAAGGCCGCCAATGTGGTCACGCTGGAATTGACCAACAACCGGCTGGTGCCGAATGCGATGGAGCCGCGCGCGGCGATCGCGGAATACGACGAGGCCGAAGAGCATTTTACGCTGTACACGACGTCGCAGAACCCGCATGTCGCCCGCCTGGTGCTGTCGGCGTTCTACAACATCGCGCCGGAGCACAAGCTGCGGGTGATCGCCCCCGACGTCGGCGGTGGGTTCGGCTCCAAGATCTACATATACCCGGAAGAAATGGTGGCGCTGTGGGCCTCCAAGAAGGTCCGACGCCCGGTGAAGTGGACCGGCGACCGCACCGAAGCCTTCCTGACCGACGCCCATGGCCGCGACCATATCTCGAAGGCGGAGATGGCGTTCGACAAGGACAACAAGATCATCGGCTTGCGGGTAAAAACCCACGCCAATCTCGGCGCCTACATGTCGCTGTTCTCGTCGTCGGTGCCGACCTATCTCTACGCCACGCTGCTGTCGGGCCAGTACAACATCCCGGCGATCTACGCCGAGGTGATGACGGTCTACACCAACACCACGCCGGTCGATGCCTATCGCGGCGCGGGCCGCCCCGAAGCGAGCTATCTGGTCGAGCGGCTGATGGAAACCGCGGCGCGGCAATTGAAGGTCGATCCGACGGAATTGCGCCGCAAGAACTTCATCACCCAGTTCCCGCATCAGACGCCGGTGATCATGGCCTATGACATCGGCGATTTCGGCGCCTCGCTGGATGCGTCGATGAAGGCGATCGACTATGCCGGTTTCCCCGCGCGCAAGGCCAAGGCCAAAGCCGACGGCAAGCTGCGCGGCCTCGGCGTCTCCTGCTACATCGAGGCCTGCGGCATCGCGCCCTCGAAGGCGGTCGGCAGCCTCGGCGCCGGCGTCGGCCTGTGGGAGTCGGCTGAAATCCGGGTCAATCCGGTCGGTACCATCGAGGTCCTGACCGGATCGCACAGCCACGGCCAGGGCCATGAGACCACCTTCGCGCAGTTGATTTCGGAACGCTTGGGCGTACCGATCAGCCAGGTGCAGATCGTCCATGGCGACACCGATAAAGTGCAGTTCGGCATGGGCACCTACGGTTCGCGCTCGCTTGCGGTCGGCGGCACCGCCATCATCAAGGCGATGGAAAAGGTCGAAGCCAAGGCGAAGAAGATCGCAGCCCATCAGCTCGAAGCGTCGGAGAACGACATCGTCATCGAGAATGGCGAGTTCAAGGTCACCGGCACCGACAAGTCGATCGCGCTGCCGATGGTGGCGCTCGCCGCCTACACCGCGCACAACCTGCCGGATGGCATGGAGCCCGGTCTGAAGGAAACCGCGTTCTACGATCCCACCAACTTCACCTTCCCGGCCGGCACTTATATCTGCGAGATCGAAGTCGATCCCGCGACCGGCAAGACCTCGTTCGTCAACTTCGTTGCGGCCGACGATTTCGGCCGGCTGATCAATCCGATGATCGTCGAAGGTCAGGTTCACGGCGGCTTGGCCCAGGGTATCGGCCAGGCGCTGCTTGAACACGCGGTCTACGACGCCAACGGTCAGCCGATCACGGCCTCGTTCATGGATTACACCATGCCGCGCGCCGACGATTTACCGTCGTTCAAGCTCTCGCATACGCCGACGCTGTGTCCGGGCAATCCGCTCGGGGTCAAGGGCTGCGGCGAAGCCGGCGCGATCGGCTCTTCGGCGGCCGTGATCAACGCGATCACGGATGCCATCGGTCACAACAAACTGGAAATGCCGGCGACGCCCGATCGCGTCTGGCATGCCATTCACGGCTAAGAGGAGCACACATCATGTATGAGACAATTTATCATCGCCCCTCCTCGGTCGACGAAGCCGCGGCACTGTTCGCCAAGGGTTCGGAATCGAAGTACCTCGCCGGCGGCCACACGCTGATCCCGGTGATGAAGCAGCGGCTGGCGTCGCCGTCCGACGTGATCGATCTCGCCCGGATCAAGGATCTGGTCGGCATCGAACCATCGGGCGACGGGATCGTCATCAAGGCCGCCACGACGCATTACGACGTGGCCCAGAGCAGTATCGTAAAGAAAGCGATTCCCGCGCTGGCCTATCTCGCTTCGCTGATCGGCGATCCCGCCGTGCGGCATCGCGGCACCATCGGCGGCTCGATCGCCAACAACGATCCGGCCGCGGATTATCCTGCGGCTCTGGTTGGGCTTGATGCCACCGTGAAAACCAACAAGCGCAACATCAAGGCCGGCGATTTCTTCAAGGGCCTGTTTACGACGGCGCTGGAAGACGGCGAGATCATCACCGCGGTCTCCTTCCCGGTGACCGACAAGGCCGGGTATGCCAAATTCCCCCACCCGGCGTCGCGTTTCGCGCTGACCGGTGTGTTCGTGGCCAGGAGCCCGGGAGGCGATATCCGCGTCGCCGCCACCGGAGCTTCGCAGAACGGCGTCATGCGGGTACCGGCGATCGAAGCGGCGCTGAAGGCCAATTGGTCGCCCGGCGCCATCGACGGCGTCACCGTCTCGGCCGACGGCCTGATGAGCGATCTTCACGGCTCGTCGGACTACCGCGCTAACCTGATCAAGGTGATGGCGCAGCGGGCGGTAATCGCTGCGGGCTAGCGCCTAAACGCAATATGACAAGAACGGCGCGCAGCGATGCGCGCCGTTCTGCATTTTGGACCAATTGTCGGCAAAAGAAGCTTGCCACGGCCTCGCTTCGGCGGGACAATTTAGCTAATCAACTAATTAAAGACGCTTCCCTCGGGAGAGAAACAACGTGCTCGATAAACCAGCCGCCCAATCCGCCACCCGCGCCTCCGGTCCGCTCGCCGGTTTCCGCATCGTCGAATTCGCCGGCATCGGCCCGGGCCCGTTCGCCTGCATGATGCTGGCCGACATGGGCGCGGAAGTCGTGACGCTCGATCGCATCGGCGCCAAGAAGAACCTGAAAGCGGTGGCGACACGCGGCCGAAAAGTTGTTGAGCTCGATTTGAAGGACAAGGCTTCGATCGCGCAGGCACTCGACCTGCTTAGCCATGCCGACGCGCTGATCGAAGGCTTTCGGCCTGGCGTGATGGAGCGATTGGGCCTCGGTCCCGACGTGGTGATGGCGCGCAACCCGCGTCTGGTGTTCGGCCGGATGACCGGCTGGGGTCAGGAAGGCCCGCTGGCCAACGCCGCCGGCCATGACATCAACTACATCTCGATCACCGGTGCGCTGGCCGCGATCGGCACCAAGGAAAAGCCAGTGCCGCCGCTCAACCTGGTCGGCGACTTCGGCGGCGGCGCGCTTTACCTCGTGGTCGGCGTACTCGCCGCTATGCTCGAAGCGTCGAAATCCGGCAAGGGCCAGGTGGTCGATGCCGCGATGTGCGACGGCGCGGCATCACTGATGTCGATGTTCTTCGACATGACGGCGATGGGCCGCTGGACCGATGAGCGCGCCACCAACTTCCTCGACGGCGGCGCGCATTTCTACGGCGTTTACGAATGCTCCTGCGGCCATTTTATCTCGATCGGCTCGATCGAGCCGCAGTTCTACGCACTGCTGCGCCAGCATGCCGGCCTCACCGACGCCGACTTCGACGCCCAGATGGACCGCAAGGCCTGGCCGGCGCTGAAGGCAAAGCTGGAAAAGGTGTTCAAGACCAAGACTCGCGAAGACTGGTGCAAGATCATGGAAGGCAGCGACATCTGCTTCGCGCCGATCCTGACCATGCAGGAAGCGCCAAAGCATCCGCATAATGCGGCGCGCAACATTTTCATCGAGCGTCACGGCGTCACCCAGCCCGCCCCCGCGCCGCGTTTCTCGCGCACGCCTTCGGCGGTGCGAGATGCGGTGAGTGCGGATATTGGTGAGCTGACGAGCGCGTGGAAGGCGGGACGGTAGTTCCGCGCTCTCTCGTGCCCCGGACGCGGTGCAGCGCGCAGCGATGCACTGCAGAGCCGGGGCCCACGGCAAACGTTTCGGCAGTAATGGGTCCCGGCTCTGCGGAGCAGCGTAAAGAACGCTGCACCGCGTCCGGGACACGAGAAGCCTACGCCGCGTTGCCCACCTTCAGCACACCCCTTCGAATCTGATCTTCCTCGATCGATTCGAACAACGCCTTGAAATTCCCCTCGCCGAACCCGTCATCGCCCTTGCGCTGGATGAATTCGAAGAAGATCGGTCCAATCGCATTCGCCGAAAATATCTGCAGCAACACCTTGGTTTGGCCGCCCTCGACGACACCTTCGCCGTCGATCAGGATGCCGTCGCGCTGCAGCCGCGCAACGTCCTCGCCGTGCTGCGGCAGGCGCGCATCGATCTTCTCGAAGTAGGTTGCAGGCGGCGGCGGCATGAACGGCAGGCCGTCGGCGCGCAGCGTCTCGACGGTGCGATAAATATCGCGTGCACCGCAGGCGATGTGCTGGATGCCCTCGCCTCTGTAGATGTTGAGATATTCCTCGATCTGCCCGGAATCGCCGGCGTCCTCGTTGATCGGAATTCGGATCTTGCCGTCCGGGCTGGTCAGCGCGCGCGAGAACAGGCCGGACGCACGGCCTTCGATATCGAAGAACCGGATCTGGCGAAAGTTGAACAGTTTCTCGTAAAAGCCGGTCCAGACGTCCATGCGGCCGCGATGGACGTTGTGGGTGAGGTGATCGATGTAATAAAGCCCCGCGCCCGCGGGACGGACGTCGCCCGCGCCCAGCCATTCGAACTCGAGGTCGTAGGCCGCACCCTTGGCGCCGTAACGATCGACGAAATAGAGCAGGCTGCCGCCGATGCCCTTGATGGCGGGAACATCGAGCGTTTTCTGCGCTGAAGAGACCTCCGCGGGCTCCGCGCCGAGCGACAGCGCGCGCTCATAGGCCTGCTTCGCATCGACCACGCGAAACGCCATCGATGGCGCGCAGGGACCATGTGCGGCAACGAAATCAAAACCATGGGTGCCGGGCTCTTCGTTGACGAGATAGTTGACGTCGCCCTGGCGATAGACCGTGATCTTTTTACTCTTGTGGCGCGCGACCGGCGCATAGCCCATCAGCTTGAACAGCGCGTGCAGCTCCTCCGGCCGCGGATGGGCGTATTCGACGAACTCGAAGCCATCGGTGCCCATCGGATTGTCGGCGCTGATGGTGGCGGCCGGCGCATCGTGCGGAAACGGACCCATCCTTAACCTCCCTAACGCCGGAATCTCCCTGATTTGGCTGGATCGAGTTTCCGCCATATCGGGCGCAAAGAGCATGCAAAGGGACGCCGAATTGGCTACAATGATGCAAGCTTCGTGCACCAAATGGGTATTTCACGCATGATCCCCGTAGACGCCTTCGACCTCAAAATGCTGGCCGCGTTGCAGGACGACGGCCGCCTGACCAACCAGCAACTGGCCGACCGGGTCGGCCTGTCCGCCTCGCAATGCTCGCGGCGGCGGATGCGGCTGGAAGAGGAGAAGGTGATCGCGGGCTATCACGCCGACCTCGCCGGCGAGGCGCTCGGCTTCAACCTGATCGCCTTTATCCACATCACGCTGGCGACGCATTCGCCGGACAATGCCAAGAAGTTCCGTGCGCTGGTCAACCGTGTCGACGAGATCCAGGAGGCGTACTCGCTCACCGGCGATGCCGATTATCTGTTGAAGGCCGTGCTGCGCGATCTCAAGAGCCTGTCCGACATCGTCAACAACGTGCTGATGCCGCACCAGAGCGTGGCGCATGTGCGCTCCTCGATCGTGCTGGACCGGCTGAAGGAAAGTTCGAAGCTGCCGTTGAAAGAGCTCCCGCGGTAGCGGCCTTATGGTTCGAGACGCGCGGCGTTGCCGCGCTCCTCACCATGAGGATCTGAGACCTCATCCTGAGGAGCCACGCGTAGCGTGGCGTCTCGAAGGATGCAGCCCCACTCTAGCATGGCCCAAATCGAGGGAAATTCGCCATTCGCATTTCTGGCCCGATTTGCGATCATCCCCCTCAAATCAACGCACGGGACCGCCATGGCGCTGCAACTCCGGCCGAACTGCGAATATTGCGACAAGGACCTGCCGCCGAGCGCGACTGAGGCGCGGATCTGTTCCTACGAATGCACGTTCTGCGCGGACTGCGCCGAGAACAAGTTGCACAACGTCTGCCCGAACTGCGGCGGCGGCTTCGTACCGCGGCCGATCCGGCCGGCAACGCCGCGGCGACCTGGCGTCTGCGTCGACCAGCAGCCGCCATCGGACAAGCGCGTGCATCTGAAGTATAGCCTCGAGGACGTGGCGGCGCATTGCGCGATGTATCGGGATATTCCGCCGGCGGATCGCTGACCTATCAGCCGTCATTGCGAGCGAAGCGAAGCAATCCAGACCTTCTTTGAAGCAAGATGGATTGCTTCGTCGCTATCGCTCCTCGCAATGACGCGGAGAGACCTCACACCGCCGGCGTGATCGTCCCCTCGACCTCGCCAAACCCGACGCGGTAGCCGTCGCCCTGGCACCAGCCGCGCATGACAAGCGAATCGCCGTCTTCCAGGAACGTCCGCTTGACGCCGCCGGGCAATTCGACCGGCTCGGTGCCGTTCCACGAGATTTCGAGCAAGCTGCCGCGCTGGTCTTTTTCCGGACCGGAGATGGTGCCGCTGCCGAGGAGGTCACCGACATTCATGGCGCAGCCGGACGAGGCGTGGTGCACCAGTTGCTGCACCGACGACCAGTACATGTATTTGAAATTGGTGCTGGAGATGTCAGCCGCTTCGTTCTTCGCACCGGCGCGCAGCGCGACGTCGAGCCGCAGGTCGTAATTGTTCGGCTGTGCCTGCCGCAGATAGGCGAGCGGCTCCGGATCCTGCGTCGGGCCATGCAGCCGGAACGGCTCCAGCGCCTCACGCGTCGCGATCCACGGGCTGATCGAGGTCGCAAACGCCTTGGCCTGGAAAGGCCCGAGCGGCACATACTCCCACTGCTGGATGTCGCGCGCGCTCCAGTCGTTCAGGATGACGAAGCCGAAGATCATCTCCTCGGCCTGCGCTTCGGTCAGCCTCTCGCCGATGGCAGAGGGTTGCCCAACCACCACGCCCATTTCGAGTTCGAAATCGAGCCGCTTGCACGGCCCGAAGCTCGGCAGGTCGACGGCTGGCGGCTTCAACTGCCCGCACGGCCGGCGCACCGGCGTGCCGCTGACCACGACGGTCGAGGCGCGGCCGTTGTAGCCGATCGGCATGTGCAGCCAGTTCGGCTGCAGCGCGTTGTCCTTGCCGCGGAACATGACGCCGACATTGGTGGCGTGCTCCTTTGACGAATAGAAATCGGTATAGCCATCGACCTTGATCGGCAGATGCAGCTTGACGTCTTTCATTGGCACCAGCGCCAGCTTGCGCAGTTCTTCGTTGTCGCGCAGCTCGGGATGATCGTGGCGCAACAGTTCGCTGATCCGTGCCCGGGTCTTCGTCCAGACTTTTGGCCCCAGCGCCATGAACGGATTGAGCGAGGCGCTCGAGAACACACCGAGCGCGCCGACATCCAGCCTGGAGTCCTGTTCGAGCTCCCAGAGATCGAGCACGAAATCGCCGATCGCGACGCCGACGCGCGGCGCGAGGCCATCCTTCGCCGAGAACACGCCGTAAGGGAGATTCTGGATCGGGAAGTCGGAGGTGGGAGCGACGGGAATGAAGGAACGGAGGGTGGGGTCGTTGGGATGGGGCAAATTACTTCTCCAATTAACCGCCGTCATGGCCGGACTTGATCCGGCCATCCACGACTTTTCTTTGCTGCTTCAAGACGTGGATGCCCGGGACAAGCCCGGGCATGACGAGTCATGGACAGCGAGCAGCCTCACGGCTTGTTCGGATCGAAGCGCTTTTCCAGGCCCTTCCAGCAATCGGCGTAATCGTCCTGCAAGGTCGCCGACTTCGCCGCGTGCGCGGTGACGCGCTGCGGGTAGCGGGTCTCGAACATGAAGGCCATGGTGCCGGTCAGCTTCACCGGCTTTAGTTCGCTGTTGCTGGCATGATCGAACGCCTGGCGGTCGGGGCCGTGCGGCAGCATCATGTTGTGCAGGCTGATGCCGCCGGGGACGAAGCCTTCGGGCTTGGCGTCATAGACGCCGTAGATCAGCCCCATGAACTCCGACATGATGTTCATGTGATACCAGGGCGGCCGGAAGGTGTTTTCGGCCACCGCCCAGCGCTCCGGGAAAATCACGAAGTCGATATTGGCGGTGCCCGCGGTTTCCGACGGCGACGTCAGCACCGTGAAGATCGAGGGATCGGGATGGTCGAAGCCGATGGCGCCGACCGGCGAGAAGGTGCGCAGATCGTATTTGTAGGGCGCGTAGTTGCCGTGCCACGCCACCACGTCGATCGGCGAATGCGGCAGCGTGGTCTTGAACAGCGAGCCGCCCCATTTCACGAACAATTCGGTCGGCGTGTCCTTGTCCTCATAGGCCGCCACCGGCGTCAGGAAGTCGCGCGAATTGGCGAGGCAATTGGCGCCGATCGGCCCGCGCTCCGGCAGCGTGAAGGCGCCACCGTAATTTTCGCAGAGATAGCCGCGCGCCGGGCCAGAAGGAATCTCGACGCGGAATTTTACGCCGCGCGGAATCACGACAATTTCGCCGGGCTCGGCATCGATGCGGCCGAACTCGGTGACCAGGCGCAGATTGCCCTGCTGCAGCACGAACATCATCTCACCGTCGGCATTGTAGAAATGCTGATCGACCATCGATTTGGTGATGAGATAGATGTGTGCGGCCATGCCGGCCTGGGTGTTGGCGTCGCCGGCCGTGGTCATGGTCTGCACGCCCCGCAGGAAGGTCATGTCCTCCTTCGGGATCGGCGCCGGGTCCCAGCGCAACTGTGCGATCGGCAATTCATGTTCGTGACACGGCGCGGTGCGCCACAGCCCGGCATCGGCTTTCGCAAACCGTCCGGAATGTTTTACGGACGGGCGGATGCGATAGAGCCACGAGCGCTCGTTGCTGCCGCGCGGCGCGGTAAACGGCGAGCCGGAGAGCTGTTCGGCATAGAGCCCATAAGCGCAGCGCTGCGGCGAGTTGCGGCCCATCGGCAGCGCGCCGGGCAGCGCCTCGGTCTCAAAGCTGTTGCCGAAGCCGGACATGTAGCCCGGCGTCAGTTGCGCGGTGCTTCGAACGATCTGATCAGGCGAGGTGTTGATATTCATGGTCATCCTCCTTGCAGGGCGGCCCACATTTCCTGGTCGCGCTTGTCGGTCCAGATTACGGGATCGTCGATCCCCGACGCCTCGTCGAACGCGCGCGAGACGTTGAACGGCAGGCAGTGCTCGTAGATCGCAAACGACGAGAATTTCGGGTCCATCACCTCGCGCGTCGCCGCCATCGATTCCTTCAAATTGCGCCCCCGGGCGACCGAAGTTTCGGCAGCGCCATACAGCGAGGTGACGAAATCGCGCGTCATCGCGATGGCATCGCGCCCGGTGGAGAGGCCTTGCAGCGCATCGCCGCGGCCCGGCGCAATTGCCTTGGGGTTGAAGGCGCGGATTTCATTCAGCGTCATCGGCCATTCGCGCAAGTGCGCGTCGCCGCAATAGCAGGCCGAGTGATATTCGATCAGGTCACCCGAGAACATCACTTCGGCATCCGGCACCCAGGCGACGATATCGCCGGACGTGTGCCCCGCGCCGAGCTGCATCAGCCGCACTTCGCGTTTTCCGAGATAGATCGACATCTCGCCTTCGAACGTCAGCGTCGGCCAGGTCAGGCCGGGAATGCTCTGCGCATCCTGGAACAGGCGGGGAAACCGGCCATATTCGGAATCCCAGTCCTGCTGGCCGCGCTCCTCGATCAGCCGATGGGTTTCGGCGGACGCCACGATACCCTGCGCCTTGTAGGCGGAGGCGCCGAGCACACGCACCGCATGATAATGCGACAGCACCACATATTTGATCGGCTTGTCGGTCACGGTGCGGACGCGCTCGATCACTTTATTGGCCATCGCCGGCGTCGACTGCGCGTCGAACACCAGGCAGCCGTCGTCACCGACGATGATGGCGGAGTTGGGATCGCCCTCGGCGGTGAAGGCATAGAGATCGGTGCCGATCTCGGAGAAGGTGATTTTCTTCTCCGCCATATCGGTCGTGGACGCGAAACCTTTGGCCATCAATTCTATCCCTGACTTCGTTTGAGACGTATCTATTGTTGTTGCTGCTGTTGCTGCTGGCTGGCATCGAGCATCCGCCGCTTGGCGAGCGCAATCGCCTCGTGCAGAACCGCGATATCGCCGATATGATTGGCAAGGATGAGCACCAGCGCCGCATCGAGATCGGCGCTCTGCTCGTCGCTCAGGCCGCGATGCGCCTCGACGACGGCGCGAAACGCATCGTCGGGCTTGGCGAAATTCGAACTGGTCGACAGCGTCATATAAACCTCAGTTGTGGCCGGACGCGCGCGCCAATGCGGCATCGAGCGCGGGCCGGGTCGGATGCCGGAAACGGGCGGCGACGTAGCCGTCAGGCCGCAGCAGATACGCAGTGCCGGGTTCGGCATCGTAGCGTGCGCCGGCGAGACCTTCGGAATCTGCAAATCCATCATCGCCACCGATGCGGACCACACTAACGCCGTCGGGTGCGTCGACGGCAGCGCCGTTGCCGAATTCCAGCAAGGTGAAGCGCATGCCGCTGCCGATGAAGGCCTCCGTCAGGTAGATCGACTCGCCGGAGGTCGCCACCAGCGGCGCATCTGATATCGACGCGCCGGGCTGCACGCCGCCGCGCCACTTATCGCCATCGGCGGTCGAGAGCGGCGTCTCGTAGACCGAAGGCGTCGACAGCCGCCCGCCATTGACCATGCGCTTGCCGAATTCGGTCTCCTTGGCGAGCGACAGCACCGCCTTGCGCAACCGCGCCTCCTGATGCGAGTTGGGCGCCATGAAATCGGTCGAGCGGGTCGATTCGCGGATGTTCTCGTCGGCGGCCGCACTGCGCTCGATGTGATAGCTGTCGAGCAGGGTTTGCGGCGACCGCTGGCGCAGCACCCGGTCGAGCTTCCATGCTAGGTTCTCGGCATCCTCGAGCCCGGAATTGGCGCCGCGGGCGCCGAACGGCGACACCTGATGGGCGGCGTCGCCTGCGAATATCACGCGGCCATGGAGGAACCGGTCCATGCGGCGGCACTGGAATTTGTACAGCGAAATCCATTCGAACTCGAACTTGTCGTGGCCGAGCATGCGCGCGATTCGCGGCCGCACGTTTTCCGGCTGCTTTTCAACCGCGGGGTCGGCGAAACGATTGAGTTGCAGGTCGATCCGCCAGATATCGTCCGGCTGCCGGTGCAGCAGCGCCGACCGCCCGGCATGAAACGGCGGATCGAACCAGAACCAGCGTTCGGTCGGGAATTCCGCCGTCATCTTGACGTCGGCGATCAGGAACTGGTCCTCGAACACCTGCCCTGTGAACTCCGCGCCCACCATCTGCCGCAGCGAGGAGCGGGCGCCGTCGCAGGCGACGACAAAGCCGGCCTGCAGACGGTACGGACCATCCGGCGTCTGGATCGTCAGCGCCACATGGTCGTTGCGTTGCTCGAGCCCGACCACCTTGTTGCGCCAGCGCAGATCGATGGCGGCGAGCCCGCCGACGCGATCGACCAGATAAGCCTCGGCATAGAATTGCTGCAGGTTGATGAAGGCCGGCCGCTTGTGGCCCTGCTCCGGCAGCAGATTGAACTGGTAGAGCTTCGAGTCGCCGTGAAAGATCTTGCCGACGCTCCACACCACGCCCTTGTCGACCATGCGCTGGCCGATGCCGAGCCGGTCCCAATATTCCAGCGAGCGCTTGGAAAAGCAGATCGCGCGCGAACCCTCGCCAATCCGGTCGGCATCGTCGAGCAACACCACCGATTGCCCGCGCTGCGCCAGATCGATCGCCAGCGACAGCCCCACTGGCCCGGCGCCGACCACCACGACTGGATATTCGGCCACGTCAGCCCCCGACCTGTCCTGATCGGGGTGCCTGCGATAGCCGAACTGGGTTTTGGTTGATGCCATGCGGGCTGAACCTTGCGACGAGCCGTCCTTGTAACTAGCCGTCCTTGCAACTAGTCATGGGCTGGCGACCATGATAATAGTCGCATCTGCAACTATCTTAAATCCTGAGCGCCGTCCCCAGTCAACTCAAATTGGAGCCATTTTTGGCACAAGCGCCTTCCAGCGAGCGTCCGCCCCGGCCGCGAACCGAAGAGGACCGGCGTCCGCGGGATGAAGACGCGGCCCGAAAGAGCGCGCGGCTCGATCTCTTCAAGTTCGTGCCGTTCCGCCTGAACCGGTTGGCCGCCGAAGTCAGTTCGGCGCTGGCGGCCGAATATCAGGCGCGTTACGGGCTCGACATTCCCGAATGGCGGGTGCTGGCGACCCTCGGTTTTCGCAACGACCCCTGCAGCGCGCAATATATCGCCCACTGCACCCGCACCCATAAATCCACCATCAGCCGCGCCGTCACGGCATTGATGAAGCGGCAGATGGTCGAGCGCGTCGAGAACGCGGACGACCGCCGCGAGTTCCGCCTTCGCCTGACGCGCAAGGGCGCGGCGCTCTATGAGGAGTTGATCCCGCGCCTGCTGCGCCGGGAGCAGGAGATTCTGTCGTGCCTCTCTGCGCCGGAACGCAAGAACCTCGCGCTGCTGCTCGGCAAGATCGAGGACAGCCTCGACCTGGTACGTGACAGCGAGCAGGCGGACGCGAAGGAAGCGTATTAAGGCCCCGACCTCACCCCGTCATTGCGAGCGCAGCGAAGCAATCCATCTTGCCACATCAAGAAAGAGTGGATTGCTTCGTCGCTGCGCTCCTCGCAATGACGGCTGTGAGAGTCCTGCCCCTTATTTCACAAATGATCGCGATGGCGGCAGATGCAGCGCAAAGGCATCGACCTTGTCGCTGGCGCGCGGATAGATCTCGCTCACAATCGGATCGTGGCCCGGGATGAAACGATCGGGATGGCCGGCGAGCTTTTCCACGATCTCCCAGCCCTGCGCCATGTCGCCGACATTGTAGACGATCGGAAACGGACTGCGCTTCTGCAGGTTGGCATAGTAATGCGCCGCATCCGACGCCAGCACCACCGGCCCGCGCGCGGTTTCGACCCGCACCACCTGCAGCCCGTCGGAATGGCCGCCGACGCGATGCACCGTGACGCCCGGCGCGATCTCGCCATCGCCGGAATGGAAGGTGACGCGCTCGCCATAGACATGACGGACCATCGTGGTGACGTGCTCCACCGAGAACGGATGCCGCAGCATGCCGTTGCACATGCAGCGCCCCGTCGCGTAGCTCATCTCCCGGTCCTGCAGATGGAACCGGGCATGAGGGAAGCGATCGAGATTGCCGGCGTGGTCGTAATGCAAATGGGTGACGATGACGTCCTTGATGCTGTCAGCCTTGACGCCAAACTTTTCCAGCGCGTCGACCGGGTTGAGCGTGAGCTTGCGGGCGCGCGCCTTGGCCTCTTCGGCGTTGAAACCGGTGTCGACCAAAATCTCGCGGCCACCGCCCCGGATCAACCAAACGAAATAATCGAGGTCCTGCGCCGTGGTTTCGTGCGGATCCGGCACCAGAAAATTCAAATGCGGGGTGCGCGGCGACATCGTTGCATAGCGCAACGCGTAGATTTCGTAGGCATTTCCCATCGGTGTCACTTTTCTTGAGGTTTGGATTGGCCGATGCGGGCAGCAAGCCATTGCCATCCGCAAAGGTCAAACCCGCCTCGCGCATGACAGCCTCGCCTCTGTGTGAGACGGATCACATTGCCTCACCTGCCTTGTGCGCAATTGCACACTGGGGCCGGTGATCCCGTATTGCAGAATGGCTTATGTGAGCCGTCAGGCCTCGGCGCACTGATACCTTTCGCGGGGTACGACGGAAGGGCTTGATAGGAGCTCGCGCGGCCACTCTGTGACACCGGTGCGACATCAGCGGGAGCGCAATTTATTCCGGTGCTTCCGCACGCAGCGTCGCGGTTAATTGTCGCAATTAATGACGCCATCGCAAGCGGTTGACGCAGTGCGGGCGCGGTTTGATAATGCAGGATGCGTAGAGTAAGGTCGCCGCGGCGCAAGCTGGTATCGGCGCCTTTTTGGTTGGGTTGCTGCGATCTGGACTGCCGTCATTATGAAAATTCGCCTTGCATTGCTTACCCCGTTGATTTTTTCGGCCGCGATTTTTTCGGTGGTGTCGATCGCCCCGTCGTTCGCGGCAAGCGACCGCTATGCGCTGGTGATCGGCAACGCAAAATATCCGGATGCCGAAGCGCCGCTGAAGGAGCCGATCAACGACGCCCGCGACGTCGCCGACGAGCTCAAGCGCGACGGCTTCAACGTCGATATCGGCGAGAACCTCACCGGCGAGCAGATGCGCCGCGCCTTCGACCGGCTGTACGGCAAGATCAAGCCGGGCTCGGTCGCGCTGATTTTCTTCTCGGGTTTCGGCGTGCAGTCGAGCCGCCAGAGCTACATGATCCCGGTTGACGCGCAGATCTGGACCGAGTCGGACGTTCGACGTGACGGTTTCAGCCTTGAAACGGTGCTGGGCGAGATCAACAGCCGCGGCGCCGGGGTCAAGATCGCCCTGGTCGACGCCTCCAGGCGCAATCCGTTCGAGCGCCGCTTCCGCAGCTTTTCGGCCGGCCTCGCGCCCGTCATCGCCCCGAACGGCACGCTGGTGATGTACTCGGCGGCACTTTCGTCGGTGATTTCCGACAACGGCACCGACCACAGCCTGTTCGTGCGGGAGCTGCTCAAGGAAATCCGCACCCCCGACCTGATGGCGGAGGAAACGCTGAACCGCACCCGGGTCGGCGTGACCCGCGCCTCGCGCAGCGAGCAGGTGCCGTGGATTTCGTCGTCGCTGGCCGAGGATTTCTCCTTCATTCCGGGCGGCTCCGGCCCGCGGCCGTCGAGCCCGCCGCCGCCTCCGGCGCCGGTCGCAGCGCCTGCTCCGGCACCCGCACCGGCCCAAACGCCTGCGCCTCAGGTAGCGGCTCCCGCACCGCCTCCGCCGCCCTTGCCGCCGCCACCCGCCCCGCCCCGGGTTGAGGCCGCTATACCTCCGCCTCCGCCGCCGGCCAAACCGAACACCAGCACCCCGGCGCCGTCGATTGCCGACGATCCGACCATCAAGAGCCTGACCGACAAGCTGGTCGACAATCCCGACGATGGCGCCGCGCTGTACCGGCGCGGGCAGGTCTATGCCAGCAAGGGCCTCTACGACCTTGCCATCAAGGACTTCAACAATTCGCTGCGGCTGAATCCAAAGGACGTGGAAGCCTACAACAACCGCTGCTGGGCCCGCACCGTCATCGGCGACCTGCAGGCCGCGCTGAAGGATTGCAATGAAGCGCTGCGGCTGCGGCCGAATTTCGTCGATGCGCTCGACAGCCGTGGCCTGGTCAACCTCAAGAGCGGCCAGACCAAGAATGCCATTGCCGATTTCGATGCCGCCCTCAAGATCAACCCGCGATTGACCTCGTCGCTGTATGGCCGCGGCCTTGCCAAGAAGCGCAACGGCTCGCTTTCGGAAGGCGATCTGGATATAAACAACGCGAAGGCGATGGACCCCAATATTGCTAAGGAATTCGCCGATTACGGGGTACAGTGACGATTATTTGAGGTGAAGGATGGCGCTTGCTGAACCCCGAAGCAGGCGGCAGGACTAAGGAAGTAATAGGCCGCGGCCGATTGGTCCGGCAGCTCATTTGCATCACGTTTGGAACCGCGCGGATACCCGCAGGAGGGACTGGCAATGTCACAGAAATCTGTAACCCGAACGCTTGGCCGAACTCTTGGCGCGATCCTGTCGATCGCAACGATCGGCGCCGCAATTTCATTCGGTGCGGTTACCGCCCGCGCCGAAGATAACAACAACAAGGACAAGAACGTCACCGAAGACCAGATCGTCCGCGCGCTGGTTCCCGAAAAGAAGGCACCGCTGACCCGTGGCCTTTCGGTCGGACCGCAGCAGGTCGCCGACCCGGCCGCAGTCGCCGCCGAGGGCAAATTCGTGCAGCAGATCCGTGGCCGGTCCACACGCTCGCTGTCGAGCACCGAGCGCGAAGAGATCGCCACCATCGTCAAGGACAAGCCCAAGATCGATCTGGAAATCAACTTCGAGTACAACTCGGCCGATATCAGCGCAAAATCGCTGCCGTCGGTCCAGGCGCTCGGCCGCGCGCTGACCAACGCCGATCTGAAGGGCTCGACCTTCGTGGTCGCCGGTCATACCGATGCGGCCGGCGGCGAGTCCTACAACCAGGACCTGTCCGAGCGCCGCGCTGACGCGATCAAGCGCTATCTGGTCGACAAATACGGCATCACCGGCACCGATCTCGTGACCGTCGGATACGGCAAGAGCAAGCTCAAGGACCCGAGCCAGCCGATGGCCGAGGTCAACCGCCGCGTGCAGGTCGTGAACATGGAAAACAAGGCCACCGCGTCCAAGTAAACTGTCAAGTAATTGTCCAAGTAATTGTCAAAGTAACAAGCGTGGCGCCGACCAGGATTTTCCGGCTACAATACGTCCCGCAACAGCCATGCGGGACGTATTCGTTTTGGGCGTCATTCAAGGTTCTCGCAAGGTTCCCGCCCAACCGAATGCCCCCGACCTCCTTTGACTTGCAGTCTGGATTGATCCGGCGATGAACCTCTCCGAATATCTCAAACCCGCGCTTGGAGTGGCATTCTTTGCTGTGCTGGGCGTCGGCTATTACTGGTTCGAGCATCGTTCCCACGCCGAAGAAAAGGATACGCCGGGCCAGGCGCTGGTGATCGTCACCAAATCCACCAATGCCTGCTTCTCCGACATGGTCCGCGTCACCGGGTTCATCGTGCCGCGCCGCGAAGCGCAGGTCGGCGTCGATCAGGAGGGATCGCGGGTCACCGATCTTCTGGTCCGCGAAGGCGACACCGTCACCGAAAATCAGGAACTGGCGCGGCTGACCCAGCCGCCGCAGCAACCGGGCGCTCCCGCCGGCCGGCCTGGGCCGACCTCGCTGCGGGCGCCTGCGGCCGGCCTCGTCACCGAAGTCAGGACCGCAGCCGGCGCACCGGCCTCGCCGCAGGCCGGGCCGATGTTCCGGATTTCGGTCAACAACGAAATCGAGCTGGAGGCCGAGGTACCGAGCGTCCACCTGCTCAAGCTCAACCCCGGCGCCACGGTGCGGATCAGCCGCGACGACGCCCCCGATGTCGTCGGCAAGGTCCGGCAGATCTCACCGCAGATCGACCGCGCCACCCAGCTCGGCAAGGTCCGGATCACGCTGAACAACAATCCGTCGCTCAAGGTCGGCATGTTCGCCCGCGCCAATATCGACGCCAAGCGTTCCTGCGGCGTCGCCGTTCCGCGCACCGCCATCGACCGCCTCACGCTGCAGGTGGTCAAGGGCAACACGGTGGAAACGCGAAGGGTACGGGTCGGGCTTACCTCCGACACGTCGACGGAAATTCTTGAAGGCCTCGACGTCGGCGAAACCGTCGTGGCCGATGCTGGCACCTCGCTGCACGACGGCGACCAGATCAAGACCATGTTTGCCGATGAACTCGAGCGCACGCGGACACGCTAATGGCTTTGAATATCTCGGCATGGTCGATCCGGAACCCGCTTCCGTCCATCGTGTTTTCGATCATCCTCTTGGTGCTGGGCTGGGTGAGCTTCACCAAGCTCGCGGTGACGCGGCTGCCGAGCGCCGACATCCCGGTGATTTCGGTGGCGGTCTCGCAATTCGGCGCGGCACCATCGGAACTTGAGTCGCAGGTCACCAAGACGATCGAAGACGGCGTCTCCGGCGTCGAAGGCGTGCGGCACATTTCCTCCTCGATCACCGACGGCTTGTCGCTGACCACGATTCAGTTCGCGCTCGAGACCAATACCGACCGCGCGCTGAACGACATCAAGGACGCCGTCACCCGCGTTCGCGCCAACCTGCCACAAAACGTCACCGAGCCGCTGATCCAGCGCGTCGACGTCATCGGCCTGCCGATCGTCACCTATGCCGCGATCTCGCCCGGCAAGACGCCGGAGCAATTGTCCTATTTCGTCGACGACGTCGTCAAACGCGCGCTGCAGGGCGTGCGCGGCGTTGCGCAAGTCGAGCGCATCGGCGGTGTCGAGCGCGAGATTCTGGTCTCGCTCGATCCCGACCGGCTGGCGGCCGCGGGCCTCACCGCCGTCAATGTCAGCCAGATCCTGCGCGGCACCAATGTCGACCTCGCCGGCGGCCGCGCCGAAATCGGCAAGAACGACCAGGCGATCCGCACGCTCGCCGGCGCCAAGACGCTGAACGAACTCGCGGGAACCATGATTCCGCTGTTCGGCGGCGGCGAAGTCCGGCTCGACGATCTCGGCACCGTCACCGATACCATCGCCGATCGCCGCACCTTCGCCCGCTTCAACGGCGAGCCGGTGGTGGCACTCGGCATCAAGCGCTCCAAGGGCGCCAGCGACGTGGTGGTCGCCGCCGCCGTGCAGAAGCGTATCGAGGTGCTCAAGGCCGCTTATCCCGACGTCGACCTGAAGCTGATCGACACCTCGGTCGAGTTCACCAAGGGCAATTACGAAGCCGCGATCTCGACCTTGTTCGAGGGTGCCATTCTCGCCGTCGTCGTCGTTCTGTTTTTCCTGCGCGACATCCGCGCCACCATCATCGCCGCGATCTCGCTGCCGCTGTCGATCTTCCCGGCGTTCTGGGCGATGGATCTGCTCGGATTCTCGCTGAACCTCGTCTCGTTTCTTGCCATCACGCTGTCAACGGGTATCCTCGTCGACGACGCCATCGTCGAGATCGAGAACATCGTCCGCCACATGCGCATGGGCAAATCGCCCTACCGCGCCGCACTCGAAGCCGCCGACGAAATCGGCCTTGCTGTGATCGCGATCTCGCTGACCATCATCGCGATCTTCGCGCCCGCCAGCTTCATGTCGGGCATCGCCGGGCAGTTCTTCAAGCAATTCGGCATCACGGTCTCGGTGCAGGTCTTCTTCTCGCTGCTGGCCGCGCGCTTTGTCACGCCGGTGCTCGCCGCCTACTTCCTGAAGGATCATCCGCACGACGACCCTCCGCCTGGCCGCGTGCTGCAAACCTACACCAAGCTCGTGACCTGGTCGGTGAAGCATTACTTCATCACCGTCATGATCGGATTCGGCATCTTCGCCGCCTCGATCTGGAGCATCACGCTGCTGCCACAGGGTTTCCTGCCGGCGCAGGACACCGCCCGCTCGCTGCTGGCGATGGAGCTGCCGCCGGGATCGCAACTCGCCTATACCGAAAAGGTGACGGAAGAAATCGTTGCCCGCCTGCGCAAGCGGCCCGAGGTGAAGAGCATCTTCGTCGACGGCGGCCGGGTGCCGCCGGGTACGCTGGAGGTGCGGCGCGCCGCGCTGATCATCAATTACACGCCGAAGAAAGACCGGGACAGCGCCCACACGCAACGACAGCTCGAACTCGACATCGGCCAGGAACTCGAGAACGTTCCCGACATCCGCTTCTGGTTCCTCGACGAAAACGGCCTGCGCGCGATTTCGCTGGTCGTCACCGGCGTCGACAGCAACATCGTCAACAACGTCGCCAGCGAACTGGCAACCCAGATGAAGCGGATTCCGATCATCGCCAACGTGATTTCGGAAACCTCGCTCGACCGGCCCGAGCTTCGGATCCGGCCGCGCGCCGAACTCGCCGCACGGCTTGGCGTTTCGACCGAAAGCCTCTCGCAGACCATCCGCGTCGCCACCATCGGCGACGTCGGTCCGGCGCTGGCCAAATTCGATGCCGGCGACCGCCAGGTGCCGATCCGCGTCCAGCTCGAGGACAACGCGCGTGGCGACCTGCAGATGCTGCAGCAGTTGCGCGTGCCGCTCGGCCAGCGCGGCGAACGCGGCGGCGTGCCGCTGTCGGTCGTTGCCGACATTCAGCTCGACCAGGGTCCGACCAGCATCAACCGCTACGACCGGGAACGGCAGGCAACGGTTGCCGCCGACCTCGTCGGCACCGCCGCGCTCGGCGACGCCACCAAGAAGATCTACGATCTCCCGGTCATGAAGAGCCTGCCGAAGGGCGTCAAGGTCAGCCCGTCGGGCGACGCCGAAAGCCTGAACGAATTGTCGGAAGGCTTTGCCACCGCCATCACCGCCGGCCTGATGATGGTCTATGCGGTGCTGGTGCTGCTGTTCGGCACCTTCCTGCAGCCGATCACCATCCTGTTCTCGCTGCCGCTCTCGATCGGCGGCGCGATCGCGGCGCTGCTTCTGACCGGCAAGCAGCTCACCACGCCGGTGTGGATCGGCATCCTGATGCTGATGGGCATCGTCACCAAGAACGCCATCATGCTGGTGGAATTCGCGGTCGAGGCGATCCGCGAAGGCAAGAAGCGCGACGAGGCGATCATCGACGCCGGCATGAAGCGCGCGCGCCCGATCGTGATGACTACCATCGCGATGGCCGCCGGCATGATGCCGTCAGCGCTGGCGTTCGGCGCCGGCGGCGAATTCCGCTCGCCGATGGCGCTCGCCGTGATCGGCGGCCTGGTGTTCTCGACGGTGCTGTCGCTGGTATTCGTCCCGGCGATGTTCATGATGATGGACGACCTCGGCGCCTTCATCTGGCGCTTCGGCAAGCTGCTGCTCGCCTCCCACGCCGAAAGCGAACCCGCGAGCCGTGGGCACGATCACAACGAGCCGCCGGCCAAGGGCCCGCCGGCGACGCCGCCTGCGATGTCACCTGCGGCGGAGTGAGGATAAAGCCCTCAATCGTTCCGCGCCACCGCCGTCAGCTTGGTCATGTTCTGCAGCATTATCCTGCCGCGCTGCAGGTCGAGGATGCCGTCCTTGCGCCAGAGCTGCAGTTGACGGTTGACGCTCTCGCGGGCGGCGCCGACGAAGACGCCGAGTTGTTCCTGCGAGATGTGCACTTCGGAACCGAAATCGTCGGATAGCGCGCAGAGCCGCCGCGCGAGGCGAACCGGCAGCGGCTGCAGCACCGATTCCTCCATCCGCTCGCTCTGCCAGCGGATGCGCTGGCACAGCAGCATGATGATCTTGATCGCGACCTTCGGTTCGCGCTCGAGGAACGCGAGGAAATCCTCGCGCCGCAGCACGAACAGTTCCGACGGCTCGCCGGCGGCGGCATCCGCGGTGCGGCTCTGGCCGTCGAGCACGGCGACCTCGCCGAACAGGTCGCCCGGGCCCATGAAATTCAGCGTCAGGCGGCTGCCGTCGGAGGCGCCGGTCTCGATCCGGATCTGGCCGCGGCGGACCCCATACAAGGCATCGCCGGGATCGCCCTTCTGGAACAGCATTTCGCCGACCCCGAGCTGCTCGGTGTGGCAAAGGCCGGAAATGCGCTGCAGCTCGTCGGCGCCCAAATCCGCAAACATCGGATTCATTTTCAAAATGACCGCAAATTCGGCCTGTTTACTCATTGTATTGCCTTCCAAATCAGTCCCAACCAGCCTCCCGAACCGGTTAGCAAAATTTGCCCGCCTGGAAGTGTGTCATAAGTCACATAACTTTGCAGTACCCTTGGATTATTTTTGGCTTCATTGGGCCCTATCCCTTTCCGGGATAAGCTCGCCCGATCGGCCACGTGCGCCTGTGGCGCGGTCGAACTCGATGCCGGTTAGCCGGTCTGGAATGTCGAAATGAGAGCATTGAAAATCGCCGGCGCCGCCATCGCGGCCGTGATCGCCGTCATCGCGCTGCTGCTGGTGATCGGCATCCCCTCCTCGTTCCTGACCTCGCAGATCCAGGACCGGGTCGAGCGCGAGACCGGCTACCGGCTCACCATCAATGGCGGCGCCAAGGTCGGACTGTGGCCGTCGCTCAACGTCACCCTGAACGACATCACGCTGCAGGACCCGAAGGGGCGCGACAGCGACAACCGCATCACCGCCAGCAGCATTCAAGCGGATATGACGCTCGGCAGCGTGTGGGCCGGCAAACCCGAAATCACCGAGCTCGTGATCGTGCGCCCGGTCGTCAACGTGCCGCTGCAGCGCGAGCGGCTGAGGGAGACCGCCGCACCGGCGAAGCCCGCTGCCGCCGGCGCCAATGCCGTTTCGATCGAGCATGTCAGCGTCACCGGCGGCACGGTGGTGTTTTCCAATCTGCGCGACCGGGTCGAGAACCGGATCGAGACCATCAACGCCGACGTCACCGTCGATGCCGATCGCAAGATCCGGATATCCGGCAATGCGCGCAGCGGCGACACGCCGCTGAAATTCGACATCAAGGCATCGCCGCCCGCCCCGCCGCTCGAACGGCAGAATATCCCGGCCGAGATCAAGCTCGACGCACCCGGCCTGTTGCAGGCACCGCTTTCGGCCAAGGCCGAAGTGCGGCTCAACGGCGCGGTGGTAATGATCAACGGCCTGACCGGTACGATCGGCGACGGCGCGTTCAACGGCTGGGCCTCGGTCGATCTCGCCAGCAAGCCGCTGGTCAAACTAGATCTGGATTTTCGGCGGCTGGCGCTGGCGAAATCGCCTGACAGCAACGGTTCCGCAGGCCAGCCGTGGAGCAATGCGACGATCGACCTCAACGGTCTCAACTATGTCGACGTTCAGGCCCGCATTTCCGCCGCCGAACTCGTGATCGGCGACGGCCATTTTGCGCCCGCCGCGATCGATGCGACGCTCACAAGTGGCGTATTGACAGCGCGGGTCTCCAACCTCGGCGCCTATGGCGGCACCGCCAATGGCGACGTCACCATCGACGCCTCGGCCGCCAATCCCGCTTTCACGCTGCGCGCCGATCTCACCGGCGTGCGCGCGCTGCCGCTGCTGAAGGGCCTTGCCGATTTCGACAAGCTCGACGGCAAGCTGCAGTCCAGGATCAGCGTGCGTTCGTCCGGCAACAGCCAGCGCGCGATCATGGCGAACATGTCGGGCACGACGTTCGCCGTGTTTCAGGACGGCGCCATCAAGGGGCTCAATGTCGCACAGATGATCCGCTCGCTGACGGCGAGCACGCTGTCGGGCTGGCAGGAGAGCAGCGAACAGGCGACGGATCTGTCGCAACTGTCCGCCTCGTTCAAGATCGACAAGGGCCAGGCCCAGACCACCGACCTCAATCTGGTCGGCCCGCTGGTGAAGATGACGGGCGTCGGCACCATCGACCTCGGCACCAAGCAGATCGGGTTCCGGGTCGAGCCGAAGCTGGTGATGACCACCGAAGGCCAGGGCCGCGCCACCGAGCCGGTCGGGCTCGGCATTCCCGTCATGATCGAGGGCCCGTGGGGCGCGCCGCGGATCTATCCGGAGATGCAGGGCATGCTCGACAATCCCGAGGCGGCCTATGCCAAGCTCAAAGAAATGGGCAAGGGCCTGTTCGGCGCCAATGGCGCCGGCCTCAACGGCGCCGGCATCGGCGCCGCGCTCGGTGGCCTGCTTGGCGGCGGCCAACCGGGCGCAGGTGCCGCGCCGGGTACCGGACAGGGCGGCCAGCCGAACAATCCGCTCGGCGGCCAGCTCGGCGAGACCATCGGCAATCTGCTGCAGCAGGGTTTGAGCGGGTTGGGCCAAGGAGCCGGTCAAGGCGGAGCAGGTCAGGCCGGCACGGGTCAAGGCGCGCGTCCGAGCCAGGGCCGCAACATTCCGAGCCCCAACGCGGCAACCCCCGCGCCCGCCGAGACCACCGCGCCATCGACCCCGGCGCCTGCGGACACGACCGCGCAGCAGGATAGCCAGCCGATGAACGACGTCTTGCGGCAGCTGTTTAACCGCTGACTTATTCGTCATGGCCGGGCTTGACCCGGCCATCCACGTCTTCCCTCTCACGGCGAACAAGTGCGTGGATGCCCGGCACAAGGCCGGGCATGACGGCTGTGGTCGTCCCTGCCCAAATCCGGGGCTAACCATCCCGGTGGACAGCCGGTCAGGGGCCTCAATTCGTGCTAGAACGGGGCCCATGCGCGCCTCCCCTGGGGGCTGATTGCGGCAACGAAGCTGAGGCGCCCATCGAGGAGTGGCGCACGAGGGTGCGATGAGCGGGGTGAGGGATAAGATCTGGTTCCTGCGCGAGGGCCTGTTCGCCAAATACGTCATCGCCCTGGTCGGCCTCGTCGTGTTCGTGCTGGCGGTCAACGGCGCGATGGAAATCTGGATCAGCTACCGCGGCATCAAGACCACGCTCAACGACGGCATGTCGGAGAAGGCGGAGGCGACGGCCAAGCACATCGAGCAATCGATGGCCGACCTCGAGCGGCAGATCTCCTGGGCGACGCGGGCCTATTCCAACACCGTCGAACTGCGCCGCGCCGACTATGCGCAACTGCTGCGGCAGGTCCCCCAGGTCAGCCAGCTCTCGCTGCTCGACCCCCGCGGCCGCGAGCAGCTGCGGCTGTCGCGCCGCACCGTCAATGTCGGCAGCAACGTCGATTTCTCCCGCGACGTCTCCTTCACCGAAGCCACCGCCCGCGGCACCGGCTACGCCCCGCCCTATTTCCGCGGCGAGCATCCGTACATGACGATCGCGCTGTCGCATTCGGATTCCAACGTCACCGTCGCCGAGATCGATCTCGACTTCCTCTCTGAATTTTTGGGCGAAGCCCAGGTCGGCAAGGTCGCCTCTGCCTATGTCGTCGACGACAAGGGCCAGGTGCTGGCGAGTTCGTCGAAGGGGCCGGACGTCGGCAAGAGCCTTTCGGCATTGCCGCAGGTCGCGGCGGTGATGGTGCTCGGCGGCACCCGGCTTGCGGCCGGCACCGACAGCGCCGGCCAAGACGTACTGACCACGGCGAGCCCGGTGCCCAAGCTCGGCTGGTCCGTATTCTACGAACAGCCGACCGCGCAGGCGCTGACGCCGATCCGCGATCAACTGGTGCGGATCGCGTTCTTGATCATGCTCGGCCTCGTGGTCGCGATCATCGCCGGCACCATCATGGCGCGGCGCATGCTGGTGCCGATCACGGCGTTGCGCGCCGGCGCGCGGCGGCTCGGCGCCGGCGAATTCGGTCACCGCATCGAAGTGAAGACATCCGACGAACTCGAAGAGCTCGCCAACCAGTTCAACAGCATGGCCGGGCAACTGGCCGAGACCTATTCCGACCTCGAATGGAAGGTGAAGGAGCGGACGCGCGATCTGGCGCAATCGATCAACGAGCTCAAGGTGCTCGAGGAGGTCGGCCGCGCGGTGGCCTCCTCGCTCGATCTCAACGCGGTGCTGCCGACGGTCGCCGCCCGCGCGCTCGAAATCACCCATGCCGACGCGGTGCTGATCTACGGCTATGATGCCACCAACCACCAGTTCAACCTGACCGAAGCGATCGGTATCGACAAGGCGGCCGAAGGCGGCCATCGCGCCATCGACGAGGCCGGCAGCCCGCTCGGCGAGGCCGCGGCGAAGGCCGAGCCGATTTCGATTCCCAATCTCGACGCGACATCGGAACATCCGTTGCGCGACATGGCGGTCGCCGCCGGTTTCCATGCGGTGCTGGTCGTGCCGCTGGTCGATCAGCAGGGTATTCTCGGCTCGCTGGTGGTGCTGCGGCAGAGCGCCGGCGCGTTCTCGCCGAATTTGATCGGCTTGATGAAGACCTTTGCGCATCAATCGGTGCTGGCGATGCGCAATGCGCGGCTGTTTAGTGAAGTCGACCACAAGAGCCGCGAACTGCTGAGCGCCAACGACACCGTGCGGCAGCAGGCCGACAAGCTGCGGGAGCAGACCGACCAGCTCAAGGATTGGAACAGGTCGCTGGAGGAGCGGGTGGAGACGCAGCTCGGCGAGATCGAGCGCATTCGCCGGTTGGAGCGTTTCCTGGCGCCGCAGGTGGCGCAACTGATCGCGTCCTCCGACGGCCATGAAGGCCTGCTCGACAGCCACCGCCGCGAAGTCACGGTGGTGTTCTGCGACCTGCGCGGCTTTACCGCGTTCACCGAGTCGACCGAGCCGGAAGAGGCGATGAACGTGCTGCGCGAATATCACGCGGCACTCGGCAAGCTGATTTTCAAATACGAGGGCACGCTCGACAAATATGCCGGCGACGGCGTGATGATCCTGTTCAATGCGCCGATCCAGTTCGAGGACCACACCGCGCGCGCGGTGAAGATGGCGGTGGAGATGCGCGACACCATCGGCCCCTTGACCGAGCGCTGGCGCAACCGCGGCCACAACCTCGGCTTCGGCATCGGCATCGCGCTCGGCTATGCCACGCTCGGCCAGATCGGCTTCGAGAACCGGCTGGAATACGCCGCGATCGGCAGCGTCACCAACCTGGCTTCAAGGCTGTGCGACGAAGCCAAGGCCAACCAGATCGTGGTGTCCAGGCGCGTCTACGGCATGGTCGAGGAGTGGGTCGACGGCCGCGCGATCGACGATTTGAATTTGAAGGGCTTCAATCACCCGGTGCTCGCGGCGGAGATTCTGAGCTGGCGCGAGGAGGTCGACAATGTGGTGGATGCCGCAGCGTCGACGGCAAGGCGGAAGAAGAAATAATCTCCGAGTTCCGGGTTCGAGCCGAACCCCATAGTCTGCGGCAGACTCAAAACTACGAAAACAACCCCATGCAAAGTAGAAATATGCGTGGGGAAAGGCATGCGCAATTCGCCGTCAGCGATGTCAAACAGCCCTAGTCACCCACTCCGCTGTCATCGCCCGGCTTGATATACGGCCCGGAGACATGGGTAACATCGTTCGGAGACATGGGTAACACATCGACGGCATGGACAGGGCTTAGGAGGCCAGCATGCCGTGGCGCGAGGTGTCGTTCATGGATCAGAGACAGGAGTTCGTCGGGTTGTTTCAGCAGCCGGATGTGAACCGGAGGGAGCTTTGCCGACGGTTCGGTATCAGCCCGAAGACGGCCTATAAATGGCTGGCGCGGGCCGGGGTTGAGAACAAGGATTGGGCGCAAGACCGATCCCGGCGGCCTCGGATATCGCCTCGTCGAAGTACGGCCAAGATCGAGACGGCAGTCTTGGAGATACGCGAAGCCCACCCGGTCTGGGGTGCTCGCAAGATCCGGCGTTGTCTGGAAGACCAGCACAAGAATGTCCCCGCAGCTTCGACGGTTCACGCAATCCTGGCACGGCACGGCCGCGTCCCTTCGCCTGCGCAGCCGCCCCAATACAATCGCTTCGAGCATCCCGCGCCGAACGACGTCTGGCAGATGGACTTCAAAGGACGCTTCCCACTCGGCGATAGGCAGATGTGTCATCCGCTCACTATGATCGACGACCATTCGCGCTATGCTCTGTGCCTGCAGGCTTGCACCAACGAACAGGCGGAGACGGTCCAGCAGCACCTCGAACGCACCTTCCGCCGCTACGGACTTCCAAGCGCCTTTTTGGTAGATAACGGCGTTCCGTGGGGTACCTGTTCCGAAGTCCGGTGGACCAGACTTCGCGTCTGGTTGCTCAAGCTCGGCGTCAACGTCATCTATGCACGTCCCCATCACCCACAGACAAAAGGCAAGAACGAGCGGTTCCATCGCACGCTGAAGGCCGAAGTCCTATCGATGCGAACCTTTAGAACATCGAGAGAGCTGCAGAAGGCCTTCGACCATTGGCGCCACGTCTATAACAACCAACGACCGCACCATTCCCTCGGCCAGGAAGTGCCAGCAAGTCGCTACCGGCCGAGCCCTCGCTCACTGCCGAGCAAGCTGCGCGAGCCGGAATACGAAGAAGGAGCGATCCTGCGCAGAGCCGGCTCAGTCAAGGCCAACATCAGTTTTGGTAACAGGCGTTGGCACATGCCCGACGCATTCCGCGGCGAACTACTGGCCATCAGATCGCTCAACAAGGATGGAGAGTTCGGCGTCTTCTTCGGAGCCCACCAAATCGCATGCATCAATATGCGATTTGGTGTTCAATGAAACCGTTACCTATGTCCCCGAACACCCGTTACCTATGTCCCCGGTCCATACACTTGACCGGGCGACCCAGTATTCCAGAGACGTCAGCGATTGAACCGAGAAGCTGCTGCGTACTGGATGCCCCGCCTTCGCGGGGCATGACAAGCAAAATCATCCCGCTGCGCGATGCGCCCGGAGTTTTGAAAAACCTCACCCCCGAAAATCAGAGGGCGCAGGGAAGACCGGGTGCGCGCCGCACCCGCGGTCTCGTGCGCAATGTTGCAAAGGAGTGCTGCGCCCGAGCATACAGGTTTGGCGGAAGCCTCCGGCCTTCCCTGCGCAATGGCTTTACGGCTTATACGTGATCGCCCTGGTGACCCTGCTTTTTGTGACACCATCGCTCTAAAGGCCGCGTTAGCCGCCCTCGAACTTGACGCCTGCATCGGGGCGTCAGACCCACACGATTTCGCCGTACGCTAAAGGCCACCTCGTCTTGCGACCCTTGGCGTCCATCGCAGCCCTTCCCACGCCGTGACGATCGCGATACGCCCCTCTGGCGGGATGGGATGCGCGGATTGTGCGGTTGATTCCACCAACGACGGAAGCGAAATGTTTTTGCGTGGAGGGCTGGACGGGATTCTTGGTATCCCAGTTGATTTGCCCGTCGGGCAAGATTTACGGAAGCAGCCAGCCGGTTTTGCTCCTGCGGCAACGTCAGGTGCTCACGCCGCGTCGGCCACAGCACGCACTTCCAGATGCACACCAGTCTTGACCTGCAACACGCCGATCACGCCGAGTAGATTCTCAGCCGTTGGATTGCCGCCGGGCCCGAACATCCGCATCAAGCTTTTCTGCGGCCGCCCAAGTGCGGCGCTCAGTTTTTCGAAGCCCAGTGTCGCATTGATGTAGTCGCGGATCGCGGCGCGGCCGGCGTCGATGTCACCTTGCAGCAGGGTCTGTACGGCTTCCTGGAACAATGCGCGGCGAAAGGCAGGATCGCGCGCTGCGCGCGCCTGCACCGTTTGTCGGAAGTCCTTCGTCAGCCCCATGGCGTATTCCCGGATCAGAATCAATTGGTGCCATATATGTTACCACACTTCAACTGCCGCATCTTCGCGCAACTGAAGCTGATATCTGGCGCCCTGCCTCGACAAGCCTTTGTACGATTCTGTCCGCGAGCCTGATGGCCGGCTTTCGCTCCGGCTTGGCGCACCAACCACCATTCTGATATCCAAGACCCCGAAACCGGGAATGAAAAGCCGATGACTAACTTTCGCGCGCACGACTGCTCACTGAGGCTGGCCCATCTGATCGCGGCGAGCATGATCTGCCTGCTTTCCTCCCCCACCCTCGCCGCCGACGATCCCGAGGTCGCCCCGAAGGGCGCCGCGGTCACGGTGCTGAAGGCGGCGAAATCCTGTTTTGCCAATATCGTCGAGGTGTCCGGCACCATCATTCCGCGCGAGGAGACGCAGGTGCGGCCCGAGCGGATGGGGCTGAAGGTTTCCGAGGTGCTGGCGGATGCCGGCGATACCGTCACGGCCGGCCAGGTGCTGGCGCGGCTGACCTTGCCGGAGGGCGGCACGGTGACGGTGCAGACGCCGGTGGCGGGGCTGGTTTCGGCCACGACGGCCGCGGTTGGTGCGATGGCCTCGGGCAAGGGCGAGGCGCTGTTTTCGGTGATCGCGCGCAGCGAGTTCGATCTGGTCGGCCTGGTGCCGACGCGCGACATCGCCAAGCTCGCGGTCAACCAGACCGCAAGGATCAAGGTGATCGGCGCCGGCGACGTCGACGGCAAGGTGCGGCGGCTGTCGACCACGGTGCAGCCGGACAGCCAGCTCGCCCAGGCCTTCATCGGTATCACCACCAATCGCCGGCTGTTGGTGAATTCGTCCGGCCGCGCGCTGATCACGACCGGGCAGAGCTGCGGGCTTTCGGTGCCGCTGACGGCGATTCTCTACGGCTCCGCCGGCACCGTGGTGCAGGTGGTGCGGCGCGCCCGCGTCGAAACAAGGCGGGTGGAAACCGGGTTGATGTCGGGCGGCCAGGTCGAAATCCGCGAAGGCTCGCAACTGGTCGAAGGCGATATCGTGGTCGCCCGCGCCGGCGCCCTGCTGCGCGAAGGCGATCCGGTGCGGCCGGTGACGGCGGCGGGGGTGAAGTAGGTACGCCGGCGAAGGCGCCCCCTCTCCCGCTTGCGGGCCGAGACGAGCAAAGCTCGCTCTTTGAGGGTTGGGGTGGGGGTGCCTCCGCAAACGCCGGCGCGAGTGGATAGATTTCCCCCACCCGCCACGCTCAGGCAGCGCAAGTGCGCTGCCGGGCGTGTCGACCTAAGAGCGAGCTTCGCTCGTCTCGACCCCGCAAGCGGGAGAGGTGCAGCGGAGCGAGCTGAGAGAAAGACGTGGATGGCCGGGTCAAGCCCGGCCATGACGGATGAATCACATCACGCGGCGTATGGGTCCCGGCCTTCGCCGGGACGACGCTGAGAGTGTCGCGCTCGAGCCTTTACCCGCCGATGCGGACGTCTTCCAGCAGCGACGAGGACACCGACGGCACCTGCTCGCCATCGCTGGCGCGGGAGATGGCGACGCGGGTCTTGTTGAAGACCTGCTCGGCGCCGGTCTGCGCATTCAGGTTGTTGAGCAGCTCGGTGACCAGCACGCTGTACTGGCCCTTGCCGTCATCGGTCACCTTGCCGGGGGTCGCCGACGACAGCACCAGCGCGTTTTCCGGCGGCGAGATCGGGGCGAGGCCGTGGCTGAAGGAGCGGAAGCGGCGCTCATAGGGGTTGCGGCGCGAGGCATCGACCACGACGAGCTTGGCCTTGGCGCCCTTCTCGGTCATCGCGTCCAGCGCCTGCTCGATGCTGACGCCGGAGCGGCGGACGTCGCTTTCCTTCCAGATCGCGGCATCGACCGGGATCATGAAACTCTCGCGGCCGACCTGGATGCCGTAGCCGCCGAAGAACAGCATCACGACGGTGTCCTTGCGGATCTTGGACTTCATCCGCTCGATGGCGCGGGCCATGTCGTCGCGGGTGGCGTCTTCCACCACGTCGACGTCGACGCCCTGGGCGCGCAGCGCCGCGGTCAGGCCGCGGGCGTCGTTGATCGGCTGCGCCAGCGGCGCGTTGGCATCCGGATAGTGGCCGTTGCCGATGACGAGCGCGACGCGGGCCGCGCCCTGGCCGATCGAGCCGGTCTGCTCGGTGCCAACAGCCTTGGCGGCATCGAGCGCGCGCTTGTTGAGCGCGGCATGGGCGCCGATCGCCAGCGACACCAGGCCGACCAGAGCGACGGCAATGGTGACGGGGCGTCGGGAGATCCGGGCTTGCGTCAAATTCATCGTTTCCATTCCCAATCGTTTTCCAGCGCGCGCCAGTTAGTCGCGCCAATGCCGGTTAGGTTTGTGGGGTTGCCAAATGTGTGCCGTTCAATTGCGCGCAATTTGCGGCACTGCAACAAAGAAACCCTTAACCCGCACGGCCGGCCGGGGCAACCTCCTTTGGCGCATGGAGCCGATGGCGGCGGATGATGGCGGGAACTTGGGCCGATTTATGTGATATGCATCACATTTGCGTTTCCCGCCAAGCTGTATAGTTTTCAAGGGCTTGCAGGCCGCGTTCGGCCGGCGGTGGCTGCCTTTGGGTCCGCTTGGGTTCCGGCAGCCCTTAAGTTTACCGTTCCGGCTGAAAGAAACGGCATGGGTTTTCAGTATTTTGCCGGCGCGGCTTTTCGCGCGCTGACCGCCCGGAAGGACGGTCCGTCGCTGTACGACGTCTGCGATCCCGTGCTGCTGAACTACTGCGGTGGCGACCCCCATCTCGGCAAATTCTACAAGACCGCGCTCGGCAACCCGGCGCTGCGGCCGCTGCTCCGCCGCACCGGGCTGCCGGCCCTGAACGACGCGGGAAGGCTGCAGCGGCTGCGCGCGGCGCTAACCCAAGCCCGCGACGCCGCCGAACCGGACTGGGCCGCGGTCGGCGCGCCCATCGCCGAGCTGATGGCCGATATCGGGGTGCGCCACCCGGAGCCGGCCAAGGTCGCGGCTCAGGCCCGCGCGCCCTCTGCGGCCGAGATCGAGCGCGTCATCCGCCGCTGCGGCGCGCATCTCTTGGGCTCGTTCGCCAAAAACGGCTTCATCCCGACCTATGCCGCGTTCAACCTGCTCGGCGATGCCGACATCAGCGGGCGCGAAATGCTGATGGCGCTGACCGGGCTGAACGCCCGCGGCTACAAGAACTCGACCTTGCTGTTCAGCCTGGCGCGGATCTTCATCGCGCATTCGCCGGCGCGGGCGCTGATCAACCCGCCCTGGACTGGTGTAGCCGAGCCGATGTGGGAGCCGATGCAGATCCGGCACCGCTCGGCCTATTACGACGCCTTCTTCACCGAGGCGCTGCTGAGCTTTGTCGAGACCGGGCTCGCCTCGGGCGAGGAGACCGCGGCGTCGCAGCGCGCGATATCAGAGATGGTGGCGTTCTGCCTGAAGACCAGCGCCGAGGAAGTGCCCTCGCATGACGGCTCGACGGTGCGCGTCATCACCGCGCTGGCGCCCGGATCGGGGCCGCGGTTCTCGCGCTTCTTCGCGCAGATCAAGCAGGACCTCGGCTTCGGCATCTACGTGCCCGACTGCGACACCACCGCGTGCTCGTTTTCGGCCGCCACGCAGGCGGGCTCGACCGATCCGATCCTCGATCAGCCGCTGCTCGACTTCTACAAAGGCTATCAGGTGCGCGAGGGCGCCAACGAGCCACGCGTCACCGTGCCCTTGAACGACCATATCGATTACGAGGGCGGCGTCGTCACCTGGATCGACAATCTCGCCGGCGACCGGCCCTACGGCAACGACCTCGATCCGACGCTCAACCTCGACATTCTCGAGGTCAGCTTTCGCAACCTCGCGCGCTGGAAGATTCTGGAGACGCCGCAGCGGCTGGAGACCGTGCATCGCATCATCGGCTTCCAGCGCAAGCTCGCGGCAAGCGGCGCCTTCGCCAACCCGCGTTCGCATATCTATTATCTGCCCGAACTCTACTCGGCCTATTTCGGCCGCTGCCATGCCGCGTTCATGGCATTGCCTTTGGCCGCGCGGCAGGCGATCGATCCCGACGGCGCGTTCGCGTTCATCCGGGCCAAGGTGCTGGCCTATGTCGAGGGCGAGCTGATCGCGCGGGAGATGAACGCGTTCGATGCGGCGCTGGCGCTGATGGCGCTGGCGCATCTCGGCGCCGACGTCGCGACGTTTACGCCGGCGCTGGCGTGCATCGTGGCTGACTTCGGCGAAGGCGGCAGGCATGGGCCCTACAAGGCCTATGAGTGGAACAAGATGAAGACCCCGACGCGGATTCTGGTCGGCGGCCCCGAGGTGACGTCGGCCTTCGTGCTGATGGGGCTGGCGCTGGCGCGGGGGAAGATGGCGGAAGCTTGATTGTCATTCCGGGATGGTCCGAAGGACCAGACCCGGAAGTTCGAGATTCCGGGTTCGATGCTCACGCATCGCCCTCAGGTGCGCAATTGCGCACCGGGGAATGACAACGACAATGACGGGAAGTTGAAGGCGGGCGCCAGCCCGGGTGTTGGCAAGCCAGTCGCATTGCCCGCACAATGATGAGGCAGATTTGATCGAGGCCCTTTGCGTTCACTTTCGGGATTGCCGATGACATCGAAGTTCTTGCTCGCCGCACTGCTGTCGCTGCTGCCGGTCCTGGCGCAGGCGGCCGAAATCACAGGCGTCCCCCGCATCCGCGAAGGCGACCACATCCAGATCGGCAACAGCCGCATTCGCCTGGGGGGAATCGACGCGCCGGCGGTCGACCAGCTTTGCCTGAACAATTCGGGCGAGCGCTGGACCTGCGGCGTCGCCGCCCGCGACGAACTGATCAAGCATGTCGGCAGTAAAAGCTGGACCTGCCATCCCCGCACCACCGACCGCCGCGGCCGCACCGTGGCGCGCTGCGAGGTCGAGGGCGAGGACATCCAGAAATGGCTGGTCGCCAACGGCTGGGCGCTGTCCTACACCCGTGTCAGCCATGACTACGACGCCGATGAACAAGCCGCGCGCGAGGCCAAGGCCGGGATGTGGCAGGGCGCCTTCATCGCGCCGTGGGACTGGCGCGTCCGCAACAAGAAGACCGCCATTCTCGGCGCCGCGAAGGCGCCGGAAAATGCCAAATCGATCCTGTTGGCATCGGCCTCGGGCCCGGTCGCGCCCTCGCCCGACTGCACCATCAAGGGCAACGTCAACACCTCGGGCGAATGTATCTACCACACCCCTAGCAGCCGCTGGTATGCGCGGATCCAGATGCATGTGAACAAGGGCACCCGCTGGTTCTGCTCGGTCGAGGACGCCGAAGCCGCCGGCTGCCGCGAGACCAAGCGGTAGCTGTCTTCGGGGCCTCATGGTTCGAGACGCGCGGCGTTGCCGCGCTCCACCATGAGGAATTCAAAGTCTCTCCCTCATCCTGAGGAGGCGCGTAGCGCCGTCTCGAAGGATGAAGCCACCATCCGCATCAACATCCAAGAGCATTGTAGTGTCCGACCTCTACGACGAACTGGAATCGCAGCGGCAGCGCCGGCATTCGCGGCTGGAGCGAATTCTTTTGATCTCGCTCGTTGTCGTCGCGGCCTACACCGCACTGGCTTATCTGCTGCTGCCGCTATTCTGGACTCACTACGAGCACCAGAAAGGCCTCGCCAACCTGCCGATGGTGACGCGCACCGCGCAAGGCATTCCCGGCGATCCCATGAATGTCGGCCTCGTCGGCGATCGCAGCGACGTCATCTGCGCGATGCATGCGGCGGGCTGGTATCCGGCCGATCCGATCACGCTGAAATCGTCGATCGAGATCGTAGGCTCCGTGTTGCTGGACCGGCCCTACAAGGACGCGCCGGTGAGCAATCTCTATTACCTCGGCCGCCGCGAGGATCTCGCCTTTGAAAAACCGATCGGCCAGAACGCCGATCGCCGCAACCATGTGCGCTACTGGAAGGTGCTGGACCAGGGCGAGGAAAAACGTCCGGTGTGGCTGGGTGCGGCAACGGAGGATCGCGGCGTCGGCGTTAGCCACTACACTGCGGCGGTCACGCATCACATCGCCGCCGATCTCGATGCCGAACGTGCGCTGCTGGTGGCTGATCTCGAAAACGCCGGGATGGTCGACGCCAAATATCAGGTCACCGGCATCGGGCCGACGCTCGCCGGCCACAATGGCGGCGGCGACCTCTATTACACCGACGGCGAGATCTGGGTGCTGCGGCTGGTTGCAGCCTGCAAGAAGCGCGACGGGCCCGCGGTGACGATCCCAAGCCCGCCGGCGACCGAGATGAAAGATCAGATCTGGCACGCGATCGCCGACGCGATGCCTAAATAACGCGAGAACACTCGGAGCAATCCGGCCTTTTTGCGGCTCTGGATTGCGTCGCTGCGCTCGCAATGACGGCTTTGATCGCCTATTGTGGAACTCAGGGCTGAATGTTCGACGCTAAATCTCCGACAAGGAAAACCAAAAAATGACCGTTCGCGCGGGCCGGGAATTTCTGGCCATCCCCGGGCCCACCACCATGCCCGACGAAGTGCTGCAAGCGATGCATCGCCCGGCGCTCGACATTTATTCCAACGAAATGGTGGAGCTGACGCACGGCCTGCTCGCCGATCTGTCCAAACTGTTCCGGACCAAAGGCCACTCCTACATCTACATCGCCAACGGCCACGGCGCCTGGGAGGCAACGCTCTCCAACGTGCTGTCGCGCGGCGACAAGCTCTTGGTGCTGGAAAGCGGCCGCTTCGCGATCGGCTGGGGCATGGCCGCCAAGGCGATGGGCGCCGATGTCGAAGTGCTGAAGGGCGACTGGCGCCGCGCCATCCGCCCCGCCGAGGTCGAGGCACGGCTACGCCAGGACAAGGATCACAAGATCAAAGCCGTCGTCGCGGTGCAGGTCGATACCGCGTCAGGCGCCTATAACGACATCGAAGCGATCGGCAAGGCGATCAAGGCCTCCGGCCATCCGGCATTGTTCATGGTCGATACGGTGGCGTCGCTCGGCTGCATGCCGTTCGAGATGGACGCATGGGGCATCGACGTCGCGATGTCGGGTTCGCAGAAGGGCCTGATGACGCCGCCCGGCCTTGGCTTCGTCGCCGCCAACGATCGCGCCCGCGAAGTACACAAGAAGGCTGATCTGCGCACGCCCTATTGGGACTGGACCGAGCGCGACGGCAGCGAACACTACCGCAAATATGCCGGCACCGCGCCGGTGCATCTGTTGTTCGCGCTGCGCAAGGCAATCGACATGCTCCACGCCGAAGGATTGGAAAACGCCTTCCTGCGCCATAGTCTGCTCGCCGAAGCGGTGCGCCGCGCGGTTGCGGTCTGGGCCGAGGGCCAGGTGCTCGGCTTCAACATTGCCGAAGCGAACGAGCGCTCCAATACGGTCACGACGGTGACGGTGAACGGCCATGATCCTGCTGCGCTGCAGCGCTACTGCAAGGAAAAATGCGGCGTAGTGCTCGGCACCGGGATCGGCGACCTCTCGGGCCAGGCGTTCCGGATCGCCCATATGGGCCACGTCAACGCCCCGATGGTCCTCGGCACGCTCGGCGTCATCGAAGTCGCGCTCAATGCGCTCGATATCCCCCACGGCAAGGGTGGAACCGAAGCCGCGATCGAATATCTCGGCGAGAACGTGAGCGCATAACGATTTAGCCCTCCTCGCGAGAGACAGGGCTAAATAACATGCAGCCATTCCACTTTCGGCGGCTTTTCCTCCCGGCATTTTTCGTGCTTATACTGGCATACAAGTATACAAGCGCCGGACGCTGATCCGCGTAAGAAAAATGCTGGAGGAATCCGATTGGCGTCCGTTGATTTGCGCGGCCTGACCAAGCGCTTTGGTGCGCTTGCGGTGGTCGATAACGTCTCGCTGCGGATCGATCACGGGCAACTGGTCTGCCTGCTTGGCCCGTCCGGCTGCGGCAAGACCACGACCTTGCGGCTGATCGCCGGTTTCCTGGAACCTTCCGACGGCGAAATCCATGTCGGCGACCGGCTGGTGTCGTCGAAAGCGCGCACGCTGCCGCCCGAGCAGCGCAAGATGTCGATGATCTTCCAGAGCTACGCGCTGTGGCCGCATATGACGGTCACTGAAAATATCGTCTACGGCCTGCGGCTGCGCAAGATGGACCGCGATACCATCGCCAAGAAGCTGGCGGCGATTCTCGCCACCACCAAGCTCGAGCCGCTGGCGCAACGCTATCCCGGCGAACTCTCCGGCGGCCAGCAACAGCGCGTGGCGCTGGCGCGCGCCTTGATCGTCGAGCCGGAAACGCTGCTGCTCGACGAGCCGTTGTCGAACCTCGACGCCAATCTGCGCGAGGAAATGCGGTTCGAGATCCGAAGGCTGCACGACGAATATCGTTACACGACGGTCTATGTCACCCACGACCAGTCCGAGGCCATGACCACCGCCGACCTGATCGCGGTCATGAACGGCGGCAAGATCGACCAGCTCGGCTCGCCGGAGGACATTTACGCGCGGCCGGAATCCGAATTCGTCGCGCGTTTCATCGGCGCCAGCAACGTCATCAAGGGCACCGCGCGCGACGGCAATCATGTGACCTTCGCGGGCGCCACCCTGCAGGTGATCGGCGCGCCGCTCACGGCGGGCCAGAGTGCGGCGGTGGCGATCCGCCAGCACGACATCGGACTTTCGACGCAGGCGCCGGCTTCGCCCGATAATGTAATCAAGGCGGTCGTGACCCGTCAGGTCTTTCTCGGCGCCAACAGAGACTACATGGTCGAAGTCGTTGATGGCACGGCGCTGCGCGTCACCACGCCGACCGAAACCAATGTCGGCAAAGGCAGCGAAGTCTGGCTGACGCTACCGCCCGACCGCTGCCGCGCGTTGAGCCGGTGAAAAACAAAAAGAAACGGGAGGACGCGATGAAGGGACGAAGACTTTCGCGACGCGACATCCTGCAGGGCGCGGCCGCGTTGGCGGCGGGAACTGTGTTCGCCTCGCCGATTCGCGCCGAGGCGCCGGCACCGGTCGCGATCACGGCTGCGCTGGTGGACGCGGCGAAGAAAGAGGCCAAGGTCATTCTCTACTCCTCGATGGATCTGCCGGTCGGCGAAAAGCTCGGCAAGGCGTTCGAGGCCGCCTATCCCGGCATTTCCGTGCAGATCGAGCGCTCCGGATCGGAGCGGCTGTTTCAGCGGCTCGACCAGGAATTCGGCTCGGGTATCCGCTCTGCGGATGTCGTCAACACCTCGGATGCGTCGCACATCATTTCCTGGAAGAAGAACGGCTGGCTGGCGCCTTTCGTGTCGGAGGATATCGCCCAGCATTTCCTTCCTGACTATCGCGACCCCGACGGCATGTCCGCGACCTCGCGGATCTATCTGTCCTCGATCGCCTACAATACCAAATTGGCGAAACCCGAGGACGCGCCGAAAAGCTACGCCGACCTGCTCGATCCCAAATGGGCCGGCAAGATGGTCAAGGGCCATCCCGCCTATAGCGGCACCATCATGACCGCGACCTTCCAGCTGGTTCGCGAACTCGGTTGGGATTATCTCGACAAGCTTTCGAAGCAACGTGTGATGCAGGTGCAGTCCTCGACCGATCCGCCAAAGAAACTTGCGCTCGGCGAACGCGCTGTGATGGCCGATGGCAATGAATATGGAGTCGTGCTGCTGAAGGAAGCCGGCCAGCCGGTCGAGCCGATCTATCCGACCGAGGGCACGCCGACGATCTCGGGGCCGACCGCCATCTTTGCGTCCGCGCCGCATCCCAATGCCGCGCGGCTGTTCCAGGCCTGGCTGCACACCCGCGAGACCCAGCAATTCTTTTGCGACTATACCGCGCAATACTCGGCCCATGCGCAAGTGGTGCCGCACCCCGGCCGACGAAAACTCTCCGACATCAAGCTGATGAAGGAGGATGCCGCCGGCGTCGAGCAAATGGCGGAAGAAATCAAGACGCGCTATGCGCGGCTGTTCAAAGTCTAACTTCCTCATGGTGAGGAGGCGCGCGCACCAACCAACGACGTCATTCCGGGATGGTCCGAAGGACCAGACCCGGAATCTCGAGATTCCCCGATGCGCATTGCGCATCTGAGGTTCGATGCTTCGCATCGCCCCGGAATGACGGAGAGAGAATTTACATGACCATCACCACCACTGCCGCCCCCAAAACCCGCATCGACTGGACCAGGCCGGTGCTGTCGCTGGTTGCGTTCTTCATGGTGGTGCTGATTGCGCTGCCGCTGTCGTGGCTGGCAATCTACGCATTCACCGACAAGGCGCGGCATCCGACGCTGCAGAATTTCGTCACGCTGTTCACCAACCCGGATTTCCTCGACCCGCTGCTGACCACCGCGATCATCGCCACCACCTCGGCGGTGATCTGCTGCCTGGTCGCAGCACCGATCAGCTGGCTGGTATCGCGCACCGACATGCCGGGGCGGCAAACCATCCGGTCGTTGGTGACGGCCTCGTTCGTGACGCCGCCGTTTCTCGGCGCGGTCGCCTGGGAATTGCTGGCCGCGCCGAACTCAGGACTGCTGAACCAGCTCTACCGGTTCCTGACCGGCGCCGATTCCGATTCCGTTCTGTTCAACATCTACTCGCTGACCGGGATCATCTTCGTGATCTCCTGCTACACCTTTCCGTTCGTGTTCGTGCTGGTCGCCAATGCGCTCGACAACATGCCGGGCGAGCTCGAAGACGCCTCCGCCATTCTCGGCGGCAAGGCCTGGACCACGGCGCGCCGGGTCACGATTCCGCTGGCGCTGCCGGCGCTGGTCGCCGGCGCGTTGATCGCCTTCCTGCAGGCGATGACGCTGTTCGGATCGCCCGCGATCCTGGCGCTGCCCGCCGGCTTCCACACCATGACCACGAAAATCTGGAGCCTGTTCCAGTATCCGCCGAAGCTGGAACTGGCGGCGGCCGCCGCGGTGCCGCTGCTGGTGCTGACGATCCTGCTGCTGCAGGGCCAGAAATTCCTGCTCGGCCGCCGCGGCTATTCGGTGGTCGGCGGCAAATACGGCGCGCCGCGCCAGGTCGAACTGAAGCGATGGCGTTGGGCGGCGCTGGCATTCTGCCTCATCGTGCTGCTCAATCCGGTGTTCCTGCCGTATCTGGCGCTGCTCAATGCGGCGATCTCGCCGAATGCGACGACGCTGGTGACGCCGTCGACGGCGACCTGGCACAACGTCGTCTTCGTGTTCACGGAGTTGTCGTCCACCCAGCTCGCGCTCAAGAATACGGTGATCCTGGGCGCCTCTACCGCGACCATCGGCACCGTTCTTGCGCTTGTCATCGCCTATGTCACCACCCGCCGCGTCATCGCCGGCCATCGCATCCTCGGCTTTCTTGCCACCGCGCCCGTCGCGGTTCCCGGAATCGTGCTCGGCGTCGGCCTGTTCCTCAGCTACACGCGGCCGCCTTTCGTGCTGTATGGCACGCTGTGGATCCTGCTGATCGCGTTTCTCACCATCAACCTGCCGTCGGCCTATCAGCAATTGCAGGCGGCGTTCGCCACCATCCATCCCGAGCTCGAAGACGCCAGCCGCATCCTCGGCGCGACACGGCTGCAGTCGCTGCGGCAGATCACAGCACCCTTGCTGCGCACCGGCGTGATCGCGACCTGGTGTTTCATCTTCATCGGCGTGATGCGGGAATTGTCGGCGGCGATCGTGCTGTTCACCTCGCAGACCAAGGTGTTGAGCGTGCTGATCTACGACCTCAACGAAAGCGGCGACCTCGCCGCGATCTCGGTACTCGGCATCGCCATGCTGGTGATTACCTTCGCTGTGGTGATGGCCGTCAACCGGATTCCGATGTTCGGCGGCAACGCGACGGCAAGGTTGCGGAATAGTTAGCGTCCCCCTTGCCGTCATTGCGAGGAGCGAAGCGACGAAGCAATCCAGCCTTTCTTTGTGACGAGAGATGGATTGCTTCGCTCCGCTCGCAATGACGGGGAGAGGTCGCGACCTACCGTTCCAGCCGATACGCCTCGACCTGCGACTTGAGCCGCTCCAACGACGCCAGCGGCGCTGATCGCTCAACCCCATATTTCCGCTCCGCCAGCCACTGCAGCACCCTCAGATCCACCGCCGGCGAATGGTGGATGACATCGCCATAGTTTGCGAGGTCATGGGTCACCTCCTTCACCGCGCGAAAGTCGTACAGCCGCACATTGGGCAACGCCAGCAACCGCGGAAACGCATAGGCGGTAAAGTCGTAGACGGTCTTCAGCGCCGCCGGCGCAGCGTCGCGCATCGCCACGAACTGCAGGATTGAGTAAGGCGGGAAATAGATATCGAACGTCACATCCGGATGTTTCGAAATCAACCCGATGGCGTCGCGTTCGAACGCGCGGACCATCGCGTCATAATTGTAGCCGTCGGCCAGATAGCGGCTGCGAACGGGATCGGTGATATGCTTGAAAGCGGCGATCGCCTTTTTGGCGTTGTAGGCGCCGGCGACGTCGTAATCCGGCGGCAGCGAATTGATGTCGTCGACATCGGCGATCGGAAACTTGAAGACGAGGTCCGAGGTCAGCCGCGCGACAACAGGTTCAAGCGGCGGCAGCGACCGCGCCAGAATCCACAGCGACTCCCGCGCCATCTGACCGCTGAACAGGTAGCCCGCCAGGCCCACGGCGCTGCGGCGATAGAGCCCGGAGGGAAGATAGACGTCGGAATCGATCTCCGGCGTGTCGCGAAAGATCCAGTCGTCGATCTGCCAGACCACGCGCCTGGGATGCCGCGCCATCGCCGCATCGAGCACAAAGCTCTGTTCGCGCGAATTCGATCCCGTCATCGACAGCTTTAGCGAACGGCCGCCGAGGATGCGGTCGATGTCGCGCTGACGGAAATGAATCGCGAGCGACGTGCCCATGAAGGCGGTGTCGAATGGCTGGCTTCGGATCAAGCCGGCGTCCTGCATCCGCGTATCCGCCGAATACATCGCCGGAAACAGCCGCGACGGACGGAACAGCTGCAGGGGATCGACGACGAAGTTGAGCGCCGCGGCCATCAGCAGGATGAACGCGCTCGCGCACAGAAACTTCAGGAGATTTTTGGCGACAGGGCTCATCAGAACCTGAAATAGATGAATTCGCTGTGCTGCTGGATTCCCAGAATCCCGAACGCCAGCACCGCGGCGGCGGCGTAGAGGAACCAGGGACGCAGTCGCGCTTGTGTCAGACTATCGCCGACGGTGCGGCGCGCGTGGTCATAGCCCATGACCGCCTGCGTATTCGGCGCGAACCACGCCAGCGCGGCATAGCAGGCGATGAAGGCCAGATTGGCGATTTCAATACGACCGAGCGCGAGCCGGCTCGGATCGGCCATCCGCACCAGCACGTAGATAGCCGAATCGATGTCGTCGGCGCGGAAGAACACCCAGGCGACGACAACCGACAGAAACGTCAGCACCGCACCCACGAGCGTCGCCGCCGGCCGCAGCCGCGGCGCGACCTCCGGACCAAACCGGTTCCAGGCGTGATTGATACAGAGATAGGCGCCGTGCAGCGCGCCCCAAACCACAAACGTCCAGGCCGCGCCATGCCAGAGGCCGCCGAGCAGCATCGTGACCATGAGGTTGACATAGCGCCACACCGGGCCGCGCCGGTTGCCGCCGAGGGGTATGTAGAGATAGTCGCGCAGGAATTGCGACAGCGTCATGTGCCAGCGCCGCCAGAACTCGATGATCGAGGTCGCCTTGTAGGGCGAACTGAAATTCAGCGGCAGGAAGATGCCGAACATCAGCGATATTCCGATCGCCATGTCTGAATAGCCGGAGAAGTCGAAATAGAGCTGGAACGTATAGGCCAGCGCGCCGGTCCAGGCCTGATCAAAGGTCGGCGACCCCGGACCGAACACGGGTCCGACCAACGGCTGAATGCCGTCGGCCAGACAGGTCTTCTTGAACAGCCCGATCGCAAAGATGATCAGGCCGCACAGAATGAGATGCGGATCCGGGCGTTTTGTTTCGGCACGCTCGAACTGCGGGATCATGTCCCGGTGGTGCAGGATCGGCCCCGCGATCAGATGCGGGAAGTACGTGACGAACAGCGCGTAATGCGGCAGCGCGTAGCGCGCGACCTTGCCTCGGTAAGCATCGACCAGAAACGCGACCTGGGTGAAGCTATAGAAGGAGATGCCGACCGGCAGCAGGATGTGGACGACAAAGCCGGTCGAAAACAGCGCGTTGAAATTAGCAGCGAGAAAGCCGGCATATTTGAAGATGCCGAGCACCAGGAGATCGCCGGCCACGCCGGCCGTGAGCACCGCAAACCGCACCCTGGGGCGCAAATCCCTCGCAATCAAGAGATAGCCGACGCCGTAATTGAACGCGATCGACGCCAGCAGCAACAGCACGAACGGCCAGTTGCTGAACGCGTAAAACGCCAGAGAAGCCAGCGCCAGCCAGATGACCGGGGCCAGATTGCTGCCGCGGCCGAGCGCGAAATAGCCCGCCAGCACGACCGGCAGGAACAAAAAAATGAACGAATAGGAATTGAAGAGCATCAGGCTTTCCCGGCGGGGCCGAAAAGCCTAACCATACAACGCGGGAGGCAACAACCCTGCGGCGGCGGGTGTGGCAATCCGCGCGTTGAGATACGATATAAGGCATCAGGTTCCTTCTCGTCATGCGCGGGCTTGACCCGCGCATCCATCTGGAAAGAAGGCTTCTTCAAAAGGATGGATTGCCGGGTCAAGCCCGGCAATGACAGCTTCCCAGACTAACGAGGATCGAGTGACACAAGCAGCAACTAAAAAACCTTCGCTCTCCGCGCCGTCAGCGCCGCGCCGGCCGCACACGTTCACCACCCACGGCATTGCCGTGACGGACGACTACGCCTGGCTCAAGGACGAGAAGTGGCAGGAGGTGCTGCGCGATCCCTCGATCCTCGACGCCGATATCCGCACCTATCTCGAAGCGGAGAACGACTACACGGAAGGCTTGCTCGGCCACACCACGCCGTTGCAGAAGAAGCTCGTCGCGGAGATGCGCGGGCGGATCAAGGAAGACGATTCCAGCGTGCCGTCGCCGGACGGCCCGTTCGCCTATTTCCGAAAATTCCGCGAAGGCGGCCAGCACGAGATTTTCGCGCGGACGCCGCGCGACGGCGGCGATGAGACGACCGTGCTCGACGGCGATGCGCTGGCGGCGGCCCACGACTATTTCAAATTCGGCGGCAGCCGGCATTCACCCGACCACAAGCTGCACGCCTGGAGCGCCGACACCAAGGGTTCGGAATATTTCTCGATCCGGGTGCGCGACTGGGCCGACGGCACCGACCGCGACGATCTCGTCGAGGAGACCGACGGCGGCGTGGTCTGGAGCACGGACGGCAACAGCTTCTTCTACGTCAAGCTCGACGACAATCACCGCCCGATGCAGGTCTGGCGTCATCATCTCGGCACCAAACAGGCCGACGATACGCTGGTCTACGAGGAGCAGGACTCCGGCTGGTTCACCCATCTGCATGAGAGTTCCTCGGGCCGGTTCTGCGTGATCGCCGGCGGCGACCACGAGACGTCGGAGCAGCGGCTGATCGATCTGGCGCAGCCGGAGGCGCCACCGCGGCTGGTCGCGGCGCGCGAGGAAGGCGTGCAGTATTCGATCGCCGACCGCGGCGACGAACTGTTCATTCTCACCAATGCCGACGGCGCGATCGACTTCAAGGTCGTCACCGCGCCGCTGGCGTCGCCGCAGCGGGCCAACTGGCGCGACCTGATCCCCTACCGCGAAGGGGTCTACGTGCTCGATGTCGAGCTTTATGCCGGCCACATGGTTCGACTCGAGCGCGCCAATGCGCTGCCGGCGATCATCATCCGCGATCTCAAAAGCGGCGAGGAACACGCCATCGCCTTCGACGAGGCGGCCTATTCGCTCGACACCATGGGCGGCTACGAGTTCGAGACCACGAACTTGCGGTTTTCCTATTCGTCGATGACGACGCCGTCGGAAGTCTATGACTACGACATGGCGAAGCGAACCCGGGTATTGCGCAAGCGCCAGGAGATTCCGTCCGGTCACAAGCCGGTTGACTACGTCACCACCCGCATCATGGCAACGGCACATGACGGCGCGCAGGTGCCGGTCTCGATCCTGCACCGGAAAGACCTGGTGCGCGACGGCCGTGCGCCGCTGCTGCTCTATGGCTACGGCTCCTATGGCATGGCGATGCCGGCCTCGTTCGCCGCCAACCGGCTGTCGCTGGTCGACCGCGGCTTTGTTTACGCGATCGCGCATATCCGCGGCGGCGCCGACAAGGGCTGGGGCTGGTATCTCGACGGCAAGCGCGAGAAGAAGACCAACACATTCGACGATTTCGCAGCCTCTGCCCGCGCACTGATCGAGGCCAAATACACCAATGCAAAGCGCATCGTCGGCCATGGCGGCAGCGCCGGGGGCATGCTGATGGGCGCGGTCGCCAACCGTTCCGGCGAACTGTTCGCCGGCATCGTCGCCGAAGTGCCGTTCGTCGACGTGCTCAACACCATGCTCGACGACACCTTGCCGCTGACGCCGCCGGAGTGGCCGGAATGGGGCAACCCGATCGAGAGCGAAAAGGATTTCCGCACCATCCTGTCCTACTCGCCCTACGACAATGTCGCGGCAAAAGACTATCCGGCGATCCTCGCCATGGGCGGCCTGACCGATCCGCGCGTCACCTATTGGGAACCGGCAAAATGGATCGCGCGCCTGCGCGCGACCGTGACCGGCGGCGGCCCGGTGCTGCTCCGCACCAACATGGGCGCCGGCCACGGCGGCGCGTCGGGCCGGTTCAACCGCCTCGACGAAGTCGCGATCGTCTATGCGTTCGCGCTATGGGCGGTGGGGCTGGCGGAGAAGGCGGAGAGCTAAACGCTCCGCGCCCCCGCGTATTTATCAAACTCGTCATGGCCGGGCTTGTCCCGGCCATCCACGTCTTTGGTTCAACAACGAAGAAAGACGTGGATGCCCGGCACAAGGCCGGGCATGACGGAAACTACCTTCCATTCTTCTTCCGCCAAGCCGCAAAGTCCTTTGGCGTCTGCTCGTCGGTGGCGGGATAGAGGCCGAGGATCGAGCGGCCTCGGCCGACTTCCTCGGTGACGAAATCCTCGAACGCGGTCATCTCGACGGCTTCATCGGCGATCTCGTCGGCGATGTGCGCGGGGATCACGATGACGCCGTCGCTGTCGCCGAGGATGACGTCGCCGGGAAATACCGGCGCATCGCCGCAACCGATCGGCACGTTGATCTCGATCGCCTGATGCAGCGTCAGGTTGGTCGGCGCGCTCGGGCGGTGGTGATAGGCGGGAAAGCCAAGCTTGGCGATTTCAGCCGAATCGCGAAAGCCGCCGTCGGTGATGACACCGGCACAACCGCGCTGCATCAGCCGCGTCACCAGGATGGCGCCGGCGGAGGCCGCACGCGCATCCTTGCGGCTGTCCATGACCAGCACGCAGCCTTCAGGACAGTCCTCGATCGCCTTGCGCTGCGGATGGGCGCGGTCGCGAAACACCTCGATCTTGTTGAGGTCCTCGCGCGCCGGCATGTAGCGCAGCGTGAAGGCTTCACCGACCAGCACCGGCTGATCGGGGCCGAGCGGATGCACATCCTGAATCATCTGGATGCGAAAGCCGCGCTTGAAAAGTGCGGTGGCGACGGTGGCGGTGGAGACGGTCTTCAGCTTGTTGCGGGTGGCGTCGCTCAGTTTGGTCATGGTGTTCATCCCAGGTTGTTGGTCATTCCGGGATGGTGCGTTAGCACCAGACCCGGAATCTCGAGATTCCCCGATGCGCAATTGCGCATCTGCGGTTCGCGCTTCGCGCGCCCCGGAATGACGGAGTAGTTAGACCGCGCCATGCGCTTCCACGTACAGCGCGTAGACCGAGTGGCAGCTCGCCATGTAGAGGCGGTTGTTCTTCGGGCCGCCGAAGGTGAGGTTGGCGCAGCGTTCCGGCAGGCGGATGAAGGCGAGCACCTTGCCGGCGGGGCTGAACACCATGACGCCGTCGAGGTCCTCGGACTTGCCCTTGAGCTGGAACACCTTGCGGCCGCCGACATCCGACGGTTCGGCCTGCAGCGCACCGTTGGAGCCCCAGCCGCACCACAGATTGCCGTCGCGGTCGACGCGAAAACCGTCGATCGAGCCTTGGTCGGCGGCGTCGATCAGCTTGGTCTTGCCGCCGAGCGTGCCGTCGGCGCCGACGTCGTAGCTCCAGATGCTGCGGTTGGGCGTGCCCTTCCATTCCACGACGTAGAGCTTCTTTTCGTCCGGCGAGAACGCCAGCCCGTTGGGATTGACGACATCGGTGAGCACGGCTGTGATCTTGCCGTCCTTGGCGATGCGGTAGACATTGGTGGCGGCCTGTTCGGGCTTTTCCTTCTTGCCTTCCCACTCGCCGTTGATGCCGAAGATCGGATCGGTGAACCAGATCGAATCATCCGATTTGACCACGATGTCGTTCGGCGCGTTCAGTCGCTTGCCCTCGAACTTGTCGGCCAGCACCGTGATCTTGCCGTCCTTCTCGGTGCGGGTGATGCGGCGCGTCACCGAATGCTCGCAGGTGACGAGACGGCCCTGGCGGTCGCGCGCATTGCCGTTGGCGTAGTTGGCATTGGCGCGGAATACGCTGGTCTGATTGGTCTTCTCGTCGAACTTCATGATCCGGTTGTTGGGAATATCGGAGAACAAGAGATAACCGCCCTCCGGGAAGTAGGCGGGGCCTTCGGCCCAGCGCATGCCGGTCGAGACCTGTTCGACCGTCGAAGAGTAGAGCCGGTATTTGGCGAAGGACGGATCGAGGATCTGCACCGCCGGATCGGGATAGCGCTGGTTTGGCGTGAACGGAAACGATTGCGCGAAGGCGGTGCGGGAAAGAAGCGCCGAGGCGACGGTGGCACCGGCGCTTGCGAGGATATTGCGTCGGGTAATGGTCATTATCGTCCTCCCTGTGATGCTTTTTTGATTGACGTCAGCGTTTCAGCGTCATTGCGAGGAGCAAAGCGACGAAGCAATCCATTCTTCGTTTTCGTAAGGAAGATGGATTGCTTCGCTGCGCTCGCAATGACGGCTCTAGCTCAGTAAATCGAAGGCTCGCCGACCGGTGCGCCGAACCCCGTTTCGAGAAAGTCGAAGTCGCAACCTTCGTTGGCCTGCTTGATATGTTTGGTGAACATCCAGCCATAGCCGCGCTCATAGCGGCGTTCCGGCGGCTTCCACTCGGCGCGACGTTTTGCCAGTTCGGCTTCGGATACTTCCAGATTGATGGTGCGCGCGTTGACGTCGAGCGTGATGCGGTCGCCGTTGCGCACCAGCGCCAATGGTCCGCCGATATAGGCTTCCGGCGCGACGTGCAGGATGCAGGCGCCGTAGCTGGTGCCGCTCATGCGCGCATCCGACAGCCGCACCATGTCGCGCACGCCTTGTTTCACCAGTTTGGTCGGGATCGGCAGCATGCCCCATTCCGGCATGCCGGGGCCGCCCTGCGGACCGGCATTGCGCAGGATCATGACGTGATCCGCTGTCACGTCGAGGTTGGGATCGTCGACCGCTTTTTTCATCGACGGATAATCGTCGAACACCAGCGCGGGACCTGTGTGCTTGAGGAAGCGCGGTTCGCAGGCGCTGGGTTTGATCACGCAGCCATCGGGGGCGAGATTGCCCCTGAGCACCGCGAGCGCACCTTCGGCATAGATCGGATCCTTGACCGTGCGGATGACGTCGTCGTTATAGACTTCGGCGCGCGCGATGTTGTCGCCCAGCGTCTGGCCGGTAACCGTCATGACGTCGAGATGCAGATGCTCCTTGATGCGGCTCATCAGGCCCGGCAGGCCGCCGGCATAGAAGAAATCCTCCATCAGATATTTGTCGCCGCTCGGCCGCACATTGGCGATCACGGGCACCTTGCGGCTGGCAATTTCGAAATCGTCGAGCCCGATGTCCTGGCCGGCGCGGCGCGCCTGCGCGATCAAATGAATGATCGCATTGGTCGAGCAGCCCATCGCCATCGCCACCGTGATCGCGTTCTCGAAGGCCTTGCGAGTCTGGATCTTGTTTGGCGTCAGATCCTCCCACACCATCTCGACAATGCGGCGACCGCTTTCCGAAGCCATGCGGATGTGGCCGGCATCGGCCGCCGGAATCGACGACGCGCCGGGCAAGGTCATGCCGATCGATTCGGCGATCGCGGTCATGGTCGAGGCGGTGCCCATGGTCATGCAGGTGCCGTAGCTGCGGGCGATGCCGGCCTCGACATCGACCCAGTCCTTGTCGGAGATTTTTCCGGCGCGCCGCTCGTCCCAGAATTTCCAGGCGTCGGAGCCCGAACCCAGCGTCTTGCCTTTCCAGTTGCCGCGCAGCATCGGGCCGGCCGGGAGATAGATCGCCGGCAGGCCCATGCTGGTCGCACCGAGCAGCAGCCCCGGCGTGGTCTTGTCGCAGCCGCCCATCAAGACGACGCCGTCGACGGGATGACCGCGCAGCAATTCCTCGGCGTCCATCGCCAGCATGTTGCGGTAGAGCATGGTGGTCGGCTTCAGAAACGATTCCGACAACGACAGCGCCGGCAGTTCCATCGGAAAACCGCCGGCCATCAGGATGCCGCGCTTGACGTCCTCGACCCGCGACTTGAAATGCATGTGGCAGGGCTGCGCATCCGACCAGGTGTTGAGGATCGCAATCACCGGCCGGTCCTTCCATTCCTCCGGCGCGTAACCCATCTGCATCGCGCGCGAGCGATGGCCGAAGGCGCGGAGATCGTCGGGCGCGAACCAGCGCGCGCTGCGGAGATCGGCGGGGTTCTTTCTGGCGGTCATGACTGCGTGCCCCATTTCTGGACGGTATTGCGCTCGATGGTGCGGAAGATCAGATTTTCGACAATGAGCCCGATGATGATCACGGTCAGCAGGCCGGCGAACACAGCGGGAATGTCCAAGAGGTTGCGGTTCTCGAAGATGAACCAGCCGAGACCGCCCTGCCCCGATGACACGCCGAACACCAGTTCGGCGGCGATCAGCGTCCGCCAGGCAAAGGCCCAGCCGATCTTGAGGCCGGTCAGGATCGAGCCGAAGGCGGCCGGAATGAGAATGCGCGCCACATAGGGCAAGCCGCGCAAGCCGTAATTGCGGCCGACCATGCGCAGCGTGTTCGACACGCTCTTGAAGCCGGAATGGGTGTTGAGCGCGACCGGCCACAGCACCGAGTGGATCAGCACGAACACCAGGCTGCCATTGCCGAGCCCGAACCAGATCAGCGCCAGCGGCAATAGCGCGATCGCCGGCAGCGGGTTGAACATCGCGGTGATGGTTTCGAGAAAATCCGTACCGATCCGGGTCGAGATCGCTAGAATGGTGAAGATGGCGGCGAGCACGATGCCAGCGCCATAGCCCATGAACAGAACTTTCAGCGAGGCCCAGGCGCGCAGCGGAATGGTGCCGTCTTTGACCTTTTCGAACATCGTGATGATGGTGTCGTGAAAGGTCGGAAACAGTAGCGGATTGTCGAGGAAGGTGCCGTAGGCCTCCCAGGCCGCTGCAAGAAAAATAATGATCACGGCTTTGCGAACAAAACCGTCATTCCACAGCAGTTCCAGCACGGTGAGCTTGCGCTCGACCTCGACCGGCACGTCAGCGCTGGCGGCGGCATCGCGCAGCAGGATTCTGGCTTCGCCCATCGCGCGCTCCCTCAATGTTCGGTTGCGGTATCGGCGAACAGCAGATCATGGATCTGCTTTTCCAGCCGGGCGGCGCTGCCGTCCTCGCTGGAGACCTGGTCGACATCGATGACCTCGGCCTTGACTCTCCCTGGATGCGGCGACAGCAACAGAATCCGGTTGCCGATCTTGATCGCTTCGGCGATCGAATGCGTCACGAACAGCACGGTGAATTTGGTTTCGGCCCAGAGCTGCAGCAATTCATCCTGGCAGGTGCGGCGCGTCAGCGCGTCCAATGCCGCGAACGGCTCGTCCATCAGCAAAATATCCGGCTCCATCGCCATGCCACGCGCGATCGCGACGCGCTGCTTCATGCCGCCCGACAGCGTGTGCGGATAGGCATCGACGACACGCGTGAGACTAACCTTCTCGATATAGGCCCGCGCCCGCGCCTCCGCTTCCTTGCGCGGCAGCCGGCGCGTCATCAGCAGCGGGAACATGACGTTTTCCAGCACCGTCTTCCACGGCAGCAACTGGTCGAACTCCTGGAAGATCATCATCCGGTCGGCGCCGGGCTCGGAGATCTCGCGGCCGGATATCCGCATCTTGCCTTCGCTCGGCGTCATGTAGCCGCCGACCGCCTTCAGCAGCGTGGACTTGCCGCAACCGGAGGGGCCGAGCAGCACGAAACGATCGGAGCGATCGACCGTGAAAGAGACCCGCTCGGTCGCGGTCACGACCGCGCTCGACGTCTTGTAGCGCAGCGTTACGTCACTGACGTCGAGAAGCGCGGTCATGGGCTCAGTTGCCTTTCAGCTCATGCGCGACCGGGAGGTAATAGTCGGTCCAGGCTTTCGGCATTGATTTCAGCGTGCCGGTCTTGAACAGATGCGCGGCAAACTTCATGGTGCCCTGCGGCTGCAGGTTCCACTCCATCATGCCGGGCTCCTTCAACCAGGCCAGCAGATCCTCGACGCTGGTCTTGTCGCCGGTGACCTCCTTGTAGATTTCCACCGCCGCCTTTGTATCGCTGCGGATGAAATCCTGCGCTTCCTTGGTGGCGTCGAACACCGCCTGGATGATCTTCGGGTTGGCATCGGCGAATTTTGTCATGGTGAAGAATTGCGCCTGGCTCAGCGGCCCGCCCATCACATCAGGCGACGACAGCACCACATGTGCGCCGGCCACGTTCTTCAGTTCCAGGAACGTAAACGGCGGGATCGCGAAGTGGTTGCGCACCTCGTGCTGGGCATTGGTCATCGCCACATAGGCGTCGGGATGGCCGAGCTGCACCGTGTTGGCATCGAGCTTCGACCATTGGTCGGCGCCGAAGGCTTCGGAGGCCGCGATCTGCAGCACGATCGCCTGGGTCGAGACTTTGACGGTCGGCACCGCGATCTTGTCGTTGGGGCCGAAATCCTTGATGGATTTAATATGGGCGTCGCGGCTGATCAGCGTCATCGGCTGCGCCGAGGTAGCGACGATGCCCTTGACCCCGCCGCGGGTGCGATCCCACAGCAACAACAGGTTGCCGGTGCCGGTATTGAGAATATCGACGCCGCCGGCCAGGAGCGCATCGGTCTGCGCGCCGCCGCCGCTGAGATTGATCCATTTCGTCGTGACACCGGGCACACCCAGCGCTGCGGCATGCTTCTCGATCAGTCTGTTTTTTTCCATGATGTGCGAGGGCATGTAGAAAATGCCCGGCTGCCGCGACAGCGAGATCTCGCTCTTGGCCTGAGCCAGGGCCTGCGAAATCACCGGCGAGCCCGGCAGCACCATCGCGAGAACAGCGGCGGCTAGCGCGCCAGCGCGCCAAATCCTGTGATTCATGGTGCATCTCCTCCGGCAGTCTCGTTGACGCCTTTGGCGAGATGCACTAATGTATTAGTGCATTTGATGCAAGCGCCTTCTGACAAGGAACTTCCGACATTGCCCGGCTCCGCCTGATGACCCCACCGCACACCGCCCCCCGCCGCGCCATTCCCGGTTCCGCCGATCGGCTCGACCGCGACCGTCAGGCGGCGCCGCAGGTGTTTGAGCGCCTGCGCGGCATGATCATTTCACTGGACCTGCCGCCGGGATCGCCGCTGTCGCGCGCCGCATTGGCCGCGCAGTTCGGGGTCTCGTCGACGCCTATCCGCGACGCCCTGATGCGGCTGGAAGAGGAAGGGCTGGTCGAGGTGTTTCCGCAATATGCGACCGTGGTCAGCCGGGTCGACGTGCGGCTGGCGCAGCAGGCGCATTTCTTGCGGCAGGCGGTCGAACTCGAAATCGTGCGCGGGCTTGCGATCCGCCATGACGAGGCGTTTGTCGCCGAACTCAACGCGACCATCGCGCGCCAGCAGCAATTCGCCAAAGCCGGCGATTTCGAACGGTTCATGACGGCCGACAACGAATTCCACGCCCAGCTCTATGCGGCGACCGACAAGCAGGACCTCTGGTCGCTGGTGCGCAGCCGCAGCGGGCATATCGACCGGTTGCGGCGCATGCACCTGCCCTCTCCCGGCAAGGCCCAGGATATCGTGCGGCACCACAGGCTGATCGCAAAAGCCATCGGCGCCGGCGAACCCGACGAGGCGCAGAAGCATCTGCGCACCCATCTGTCGGGCACTCTCAGCGAACTCGCCCAGATCAGGGCGCGCTACCCGGAATATCTGAGCAACTAGCCGCGCGGTTCTGCTCGCGCATTCGGTATCCCCGGCGAATCATGCCGCGCTGATACGCGGGGCCGTGTGGTCGTCTGCCCCGCACCATGCGGATAGAGCGCTTTTGTGGGAACCTTTTGATCGCCCATCCGGAACCTGCGTCAACGGGAAACGGTTGCGAGAGAGCGAGCTTTCGGCAAAACTCACGACCTGTCATGGGTATTCCAGCGGCGGCGGAGAACCTTCCTTTGGCAAGAATACTGGTCGTGGATGATGAGGTGGCGGTTCAGAGCACCATCCGCCTGTTGCTGGAACGCGCCGGCCACGGCGTGGTCACGGCGGGCGACGGCCGCAAGGGACTCAGTCTGTGCGAGGCCGGCGATTTCGACCTGCTGTTTCTCGATATCTTCATGCCGGGAATGGATGGCTTCGAGACCATGCGGATGGTTCGTCAGCGGCATCCGCGGATGCCGATTATCGTCATCTCCGGTCGGCCGATTTCTGTCGAGCCGGACTCCGCCCCCGACTTCCTCACCATGGCCACCAAGCTCGGGGCGGTCTCGAGCCTGCAAAAACCGTTCAAACCCGCCGAGCTGCTGGCGGCGGTCGCAAACTGTCTGCAAGCAGCCGGACATGGCCTAAGCCAACAGGCGGTGTTGCGTCCCGCCGGTAATGCACCTTAGCATGGATTGACCGGCATTCGACCGGGTCGCCATGGGAGGGCGCGCGAAAGCAAGATGACGCTGACAACCAGGCTTGCCATCGCGATGATTGCGTTGGTCGCGATCGCGGTATCCGCGGTCGGATGGCTGAGCTATCGGAGCCTGGAACAAGCCGTCCTGCCGCGGGTGCTCGATCGGATCGAAACCCATTCGCGGTTGGCCGCCAGCGAGCTGGAATCCCAGGTTCGCACCGGGCGCGGCGACATCGCCACCTTCCAGGGGCTGGCGGCGGTGACGGGATTGATGCGGGCGCGCCTCAATGGCGGGATCGATCCAACCGATGGTACCCCCGAAGCCCTCTGGCGCGAACGGCTGGAAGGCCGGTTGGCAGCCCAGATGCCGCTGCGGCCGGCCTATTCGCTCCGCGTCATCGGCGTCGCCGATGGCCACCGCGAAATCATCCGGGTCGATCGCTCAGGCCCGAACGGCGCCGTCCGCATCGTGCCTGATGCCGAGCTGCAGCAAGTCGGCGACGCGCCGTATTTCCGCGACACGATCAAACTGGCCGCGAATGAAATCTACGTCTCTCCGGTCGACTTGAACCAGGAGAACGGCGTCATCGCGAGCCCGCATATACCGACGATGCGGTTCGCGATGCCGGTATTGGCGCCGGACGGCAAGCCGTTCGGCATCGTCATCGCCACGGCCGATATGCGGCCCGCGCTCGAGCGTGTCCGGTCGTCGGTGCGGCCTGGCGAAAGCGTCTACGTGGTCGATGCCAGGGGCAACTATCTCGTTCATCCCGATCGGGCGCGCGAATTCGGTTCGCAACTGGGGACGCCGACCGATTGGCGGAAGGACTTTCCGGATTTGGCGGAGTCGTTCGGCACCACGAAAAGCATCGCGCAGATCGTGCAAACCCGGACCGGACGACCCGGCGGCGAGGCTTTGGCTCCTGCCGTTCTGGCCGGCAGCGTGTGGACCGCGGTCATCGAACTGGTCCCGAATGCCGTCGTCATGGCGCCGGCGCAGGCGATCGGGAAGAGCTCGATCACCGTCGGGTTGATCGCCGTATTGTGCGCAACGGTGCTGGCGCTGCTGATCGCGCGATCGCTGACCCGGCCGATCGTCCAGTTGACCAGGGCCGTCGAGGCCGCCGCCCGTAGCGGGACGGCGGTGATCCCGGTCGACGCGCGCGGCGAGACGGGCGTGCTTGCGCGCGCATTTGCGCGTGTGATGGAGGAGGCCAATGCCAAGGCGGTCGCGCTCGAGCACGAGGTCGGCGAACACCGCCGCACCATCGCGGCGCGCGATCACCATGCGGAACGCGAACGCCTGTTCAGCGCTGCGGTCGAATCCTCGAACGATGCGATCATTACCACGTCTCTCGACGGCACCATCACCGGCTGGAATTCGGCCGCAAGTCGCCTGTTCGGATATTCGGCGGCAGAAACCACTGGCAAAAGCATCGGGCTACTCGTACCCGAGGACCGGCTGTCGGAGGTGGATGACACGCTGCGCCGTATCGGCTGGGGTGAAAGCATCGAGCACAACGAAACGGTGCGGTTGCGCAAGGACGGCACGCCGATCGAGGTCTCGCTCAGCCTTTCCGCCATCAGGGCGCCTTCGGGCGCGACCATCGGCATTGCCGGGGTGGTGCGCGATATCACCGACAGCAACAAGACCCGGCAGGTGGTGCGGCAACAGACCGAGGAACTTCGCCGCATCTTCGAGACCTCGCAGGATCTGATCCTGGTGCTGGATTCCCGCGGATTTCTGGTCCAGGTCAGCCCGAGCTGCCAAGCCATCCTGGGATTTCGGTCCGATGAAATGATCGGCCGCAGCGGGACTGACTTCATCCATCCCGATCATCTGGAGAATTCCCGCGAGGAAATGCGCGCGGCGCGACGCGGGCTGCGCCCGAAGATTTCCGATACCCGCTGCATCCACAAGGACGGAAGAGCCGTATGGCTGTCATGGCTCGGGACCTGGTCCGAACCGGTCAAGCGGTTTTTCTTCGTCGGCCGCGACATGACCGAGAGCCGGCTGGCGCAGGAGACCTTGCGCGAAAGCGAGCAGCTCGCCCGCGGCATCATCAATTCCGCGCTCGATGCCTTCGTCCAGACCGATCAGCGCGGCAACATCCGAGATTGGAATTCGCAAGCCGAGGCCATTTTCGGATGGCCGCGGACGGACGTGCTTGGAAAGAACATTTTCGGGTTGATCGCACCGGATCCGGCCCAGGGTCCGGTCCAGACCGACCTCGGACGCTTTCTGGAGTCCGGACTCGAACAGGTTGCAAGACCCCGCCGCGAGGTCCAGGCGCGACGGCGCGACGGAACTGAATTCACCACGGAGTTGAGCATCACGGCGCTGAAGACCCGCGACGGATTCGTGTTCAACTGCTTCATGCGCGACCTCACCGACAGGATCACGGCCGAGGATCGGATCAGGCAGGCCGAAAAGATGGAAGCCGTCGGTCAGCTCACCGGCGGCATTGCGCACGACTTCAACAATATTCTGACCGTGATCACGGGCACGATCGAAATCCTGGCCGACGCGGTCAAGGACGAGCCGCAACTGGCCGCGATCACGCGGATGATCGACGAAGCGGCATCACGGGGCGCCGATCTCACCCAGCATCTGCTCGCCTTTGCCCGCAAGCAACCGCTCGAGCCCAAGGAGACCGACGTCAACACGCTGATCATCGACACCGCCAAGCTGCTGCAACGGACGCTCGGCGAGCACGTCGAAATTGAATCGGTGTTCGAGGACGAGATCTGCGCGGCGCTGGTCGACCCCAATCAGCTCGCTACCGCCATCCTCAATCTCGCGCTCAACGCGCGCGACGCGATGCCTGATGGCGGCAAGCTGATCATCGAAACCGGAAGCGTCGTGCTCGACGAGAATTACGCAAGGATGCACAGCGACGTCCGGCCCGGCCGCTACGCCATGATCGCGGTGAGCGATACCGGAACCGGCATTCCGGCCGACATGCTCGACAAGGTGTTCAATCCGTTCTTCACCTCGAAAGGTCCCGGCAAGGGCACCGGCCTCGGGCTCTCGATGGTCTACGGTTTCGTCAAGCAATCGGCCGGCCACATCATGATCTATAGCGAGGAGGGCCACGGGACGACGATCAAGATGTATCTGCCGCCGGCCTCGGGCACCTTGCCGGCCACTGAGCCGACGCCGGCACCCGTCGTCGAGGGTGGTCACGAAACCATTCTGGTCGTCGAAGACGACAAGCTGGTGCGCGACTATGTGCTGACCCAACTGCATTCGCTGGGCTACGTCACGCTGGATGCCGCGAATGCGACCGAGGCGCTCGCGATCGCCAATGCCGGCCATCCCTTCGACCTGCTTTTCACCGACGTGATCATGCCCGGCATCAACGGCCGCCAGCTCGCCAACGAAATAGTGAGGGTCAAGCCCGCCCTAAAGGTGCTGTTCACGTCGGGCTATACGGAAAACGCAATCATCCACCACGGCCGGCTCGACGAGGGCGTGCTGTTGCTCGCCAAGCCCTATCGCAAGTCGGACATGGCGATCATGATCCGGAAAGCGCTCGCCGATTGAGCGCTTCGCTCGAAAACGCCATGGTCGATCAGGCCTGACGCTGAGTGGTCATTACGATCCGCACCAGATCGGCGGCGTTCCGCGCGCCGAGCTTCTTCATGATATTGGCGCGATGATCCTCGATCGTGCGCGGGCTGATCCCGAGATGGCGTCCCGCTTCCTTGTTGGATGCACCCGCGGTGAACTGTTCCAGCACCTCGCGCTCGCGTCGCGTCAGCGGTTCGCGTCCCGGAAAATGCAGCGTCGCAATCCGCGATGCGGAGTTTTCTGCCTGTCGGCGGGCATATGCCTCGATCGCCTCGTCGAGTCTCGCCACGATTTCGCTGCCACGAAACGGCTTCTCAATGAAGTCCAGCGCGCCGTTCTTGATGGCGGTGACCGCCATCGCGATATCGCCCTGCCCCGAGATCATGAAGATCGGCGCGGGATAGTCCTCGCCGTGAAGCTCCTTCAGAACGTCGAGGCCGGATTTCCCGGGGATGTTCACGTCGAGCAGGATGCAGGATGGGGTCCGGGATCTCGCAACCGCGAGCAGGGCGGCGCCGTCTGCGAAACAGATGACCTGATAGCCGCCCGCCGTCAGGACCATGGACAGCGTGTCGCGGACGGCCGGATCGTCGTCGACCACGAAAATCTCCCCGCGGGAGAGGGCTTTTTCAGCCATGTCTTATCGTCCATGCGTGGTGAATCATGACGCATACTCACGTGATCGTATTCAACAGCCGATCCGATCAAAACGCACCCGTATTTGTACGGGACGTTCGCTTAACGCACAAGTAGCGACGCGAACCTTAAACACGAGGGTAAGGAGTTTACCCATGCAGAATGCAGCTGGTGATGGCATCGCGTTCGGACCCGACGGTCAGAATGACAGCTATCGATCGGTCGTGTCGGACCTCGTGAGCCTGATCGAGCATGTCCAGGCGAGCCTGCGGCTAATCGAACAGACCATGGCCCCGGAAACCTCGCTCGGTGGCCAGGAAAACGCCGTCGATGTCGTCGTGCTGGACGACGTCTCGCCGCGTTACGTCAAGGCGGCTGCGGCGCTGCAAGCCTGCGACGCCAATCTCGGCATCGCCCTCCACGTCCTGCTGGATTCCAGCACGCCCGGGCGCGGCACCAGCGCCTATGCCGAAGTCACGCCGGCGCTTTCGATCTCGCTGATGTAGCCGGAGGCGGCTGCTTTGCGGGAACTCGCGATGTCCCTCCGTGACAGACTGGTCTCGCGCGATCGGCTCCTTGCCGGGGCGGCGGCCTGGTGTGCAGCATGCCAGGGGCGCGCTGGCCGGCCAGGCGATTGGCGTGAGAGTCCCGTCAGAGCATGTGAGGCTGTTATCTGAAGCAAAACAGGTGTCCGCCCGCGGATCCGGTCCGCGGGTAAGCCTTAGCGCGCGGCGCGATGGCCTTAGTTCGACATCTCTTCATTTTTGGCCGTGCCCGACCGCTTCTTGGCGTGCTTACCCCTCAGGAAATGGATGTCCATTTCGGTGCCGTTGACGCGAACCAGTTCGCATCGGCGGTAGGCAAGGCCGGTCGACGACAGCAACAGGAAGAACTCCTTGAGATTGAGGCCCTGGATCGAACCTTCAACGGTCAGGGTCGCGTCGATATCCGAGATTGCGTTAAGCTGGCAATCGCGGCGCCACGTGCCGTCGATGGCCATGATGCAGACATCATAGCCCCGGCTGAAGGTGACGCGCTCCATTCCCTTGTTGTCTTCCGACATTTCCTCAACGTCCTGCCATCGCCGCGACTTTTGGCGTTGCTGTTGCGACCGGCGCAACGGTCGCGCGCGCGCCGGTCGGCCGGTAGAGCCCGCGCTTGTCCGGGAACGGCTTGAACACATCGGTCAGGCCGACAACCGTTTCCGCCGCACCCAGCACCAGGAAGCCATCCTGTTCCATCGTCTTGGCGAGACGGCCGAAGATGTTGATCTTGGTGTCCTGGTCGAAATAGATCAGCACGTTGCGGCAGAAGATGATGTCGAATACCCCGAGCTGGGAAAAATCGTGCAGCAGGTTGAGCTGGCGGTGCTGAACCATGGCGCGGATGTCGGCGCCGATCTGCCACAACTCGCCGTTCTGCTTGAAATGTTTCACCAGCAACTGGATCGGCAGGCCGCGCTGCACCTCGAACTGGCTGTAGATGCCGGCCTTGGATTTCTCCAGCACTTCCTGGGACAGGTCGGTCGCGATGATTTCGACCCGCCATCCGGCAAGCTGCGCGCTCATGTCCTTCAGGCTCATCGCCAGCGAATACGGCTCCTGGCCGGTCGAACCGGCCGCACACCAGATCCGGATGCTCTTGCGATTGGCGCGCGCCTTCATCATCTCGGGCATGATCGAATCGCGGAAGTGATCGAACGGCACCTTGTCGCGGAAGAAGAAGGTTTCGTTGGTGGTCATGGCTTCGACCACCTGGGCAATCAGGGTGGACGAGCCACCCTTCATTTTTTGCACGAGTTCGCTGATGCCGGGCAGGCCGCATTTGCGCGACAGCGGAAGCAGACGGCTTTCGATCAGATATTGCTTGTCTGCGGACAGGTCGAGACCGGAATGATCCTTCAAGAGCTTACGCAGATACTCATAGTCTGGCGGCGTCACAGGGGCCTCTCAAGGGCAAGCGGAAAGGATTAGGCCGTTGGTTCCATCAACTCGATCAGGCCGACTTCCGCGAATTTCGCGGCAACGATGCCTTTGTCGAACGGCTTCATGATGTATTCGTTGGCACCGCCGTCGATCGCACGCGAGATGTGGTCGATGCTGGTCTCGGTGGTGCAGAACACCACCTTGGGCGTATCACCGCCAGGCATGCGGCGCAGATGGCCGAGGAACTGGTAGCCGTCGATCACGGGCATGTTCCAGTCGAGCAGGATGGCTTCCGGCATCGCGCGTTTGCAGACGACAAGCGCGTCGACGCCGTCTTCGGCTTCGACGACGCTGAACTGCAGTTCTTCCAGGATGCGGCGCGCAATTTTACGTACGATGCTGGAATCATCGACGACGAGACAGGTTTTCATTTCTTGGCCTCCTGGTCTGACGAACGGCGCATGCCAATCGGGTTATGCTGCGAGGACTACTTTGGGCACGATTTCGAGGACGCGATCGACGTCGAGGACGACCATGAGCTGACCTTCGAGGCGGTGAACGCCGCCGGCGAGCTTGGCCATGCGGGGATCGAGATTGACGGGGTTTTCCTCGCGGCCGTCGTCGCGGAGCCGCAGGACCTCGCCGATCTGGTCGATCAAGAGCCCGTAGGACTCGCCGCGCAGGTCGACACCAACCGCCATCGGCGGCTTGCCGTCGTCGTTCTTGGGCAGCCCCAGCCGGGCGCGCATGTCGACCACGGTGACGATGCGGCCGCGCAGGTTGAGCACGCCGGCGATCTCCGCCGACGACAGCGGAACCCGCGTCAGCCGTTCCGGCATGAACACGTCCTGGACCCGCGAGATCGGCAGGCCGAACAATTGCCCGCCGATAAAAGCGGTGACGTATTCGGCCACGGTGCCCTCGATGGTGTCGGTCTTGGTCGTTGTCATGATGTATTGCCCTTATGCCCCGGCTAAGCTTGCTTATGCCGCGTGCTTGATCTCGGGAGCGGCGGTCTGTTCCTTCAGCGCCGCGATCAGGCCCGGACGGTCGAACTTGGCGACATAGTCGTGGAAGCCGGCCTGCCGGCCGCGCTCGATCGCCGCCGGCGACACCATCGAGGACAACGCGATGATCGGCATCGCACTCAAGTGCTGGTCGGCTCGGATAACTTCCGCAAACTCGAACCCGTTCATGTCGGGCATTTCGATGTCGGTCAGCACCACGTCGAACACCTGGCCCGAGCGCAGCGCGGTGAGGCCTTCCTGGGCGTTGGGGGCGACCCGCACCTTGTAACCGGCCGCCTTGAGTACCGGGGCCAGCATGTTGCGGAAGAAGGCGCTATCGTCGACCAGCAGCACCGACTGCGACGACATCGACGGCCGCATCTCCTTGCGCGAGAACCAGTCGGCAAACGCCATCGGCAGGAAGTGGCCGACGTCGATCACTTCGGTGGCCTGGCCCTTGATCACGGCCGAACCCAGGATGCCGGACTGCGAGCCCGCCACCTCGATGTGCAGCCGCTCCTCGACGATGTCGATGATCTCGTCGACCACGAGACCCATCGAGCGGCCGTCGTCGGCGAACACCAGGATCGGCTGCGAGCCTGACGTTTGAACGGTGACCCCGTCCATCTGCACCAGCGGCATCAGCTGCTCGCGGTACTGCACCATGTAGCGGCCGTTACTGAGTTCGATCTTGTCGGTGGCGATCTCCTCCAGACGGGTGACGAGCCCGAGCGGCACCGCCTTGGGCTGGTTCGAGCCGGCGCGGAACACCAAGAGCGAGGTCAGCTGCTCGCCCGAGGAGGCGTGCGCCGCGGCATGGTCGTCGGCGAGATCGCGCGAGGCGGAGCCGGCCGCGCCCAGCGCCTTGGCAATGCCGTTGGGGTCGATGATCATGATCACGGCGCCGTCACCCAGAATGGTGTTGCCGGAGAACATGTCGATGTGCCGCAGTTTGGTCGACATCGGCTTGACCACGATTTCTTCGGTGTGGAACACGCCGTCGACCACGATGCCGAAGGTCTGGCTGCCGACCTGGGTGACCACGATAAAGCCGTTCTCGGGGTCGGAAGAAGTACCATCGTCAATTTTGAGCAGCTTCTTCAGGTGCATCAGCGGCAACAGCTTGTTGCGCAGTCTGAGAACCGCGGTGTCCTTGATGCGCTCGATGCGGTGTTCGGAGTTGGCCCTGGCGCGGACCAGCTCGACCACAGACAATTGCGGAATCGCAAAGCGGTCGCCGGCGGCTTCGACGATCAGGGCCGAGACGATGGCCAAGGTCAGCGGGATCTTGATGGTGACACTTGAGCCCTCGCCGGCCACCGACTTGATGTCGATGGTGCCGCCGATCTGGTCGATATTGGTGCGCACCACGTCCATGCCGACGCCGCGGCCGGAGACCGAGGTGACGGCGGCCGCGGTCGAGAAGCCCGGCGCGAAGATGAACTTGTGGATCTGGGCTTCCGTCATCTTCTCCAGATCGGCCTCGCTAACGAGACCGTTCTGGACCGCCTTGGCCTTGATCCGCTCGGTGTTGAGGCCGCGGCCGTTGTCGGCGATGCAGATGATGATGTGGCCGCCTTCATGGTAGGCGGACAGACGGATGGTGCCCTGCTCGGGCTTGCCGGCGGCGGAGCGCTCACTGGGCGTCTCGAGACCATGGTCGGCGGAGTTGCGCACCATGTGCGTCAACGGATCCTTGATCAGGTCGAGCACCTGGCGGTCCAGCTCGGTGTCGGCGCCGTGCATCTCCAGTTCGATCTGCTTGCCGAGTTCGCCGGAGAGGTCGCGGACGATGCGCGGCAGCTTCTGCCAGGCGTTGCCGATCGGCTGCATCCGCGTCTTCATGACGCCTTCCTGCAGCTCGGCGGTGACGTTGGAGAGCCGCTGCAGCGGCACCTTGAACTCGGTGTCCTCGTTGCGGCGGGATATCTCCAAAAGCTGGTTGCGGGTCAGCACCAGCTCGGAGACCATGGTCATCAGGTGTTCCAGCGTGTCCACGTTGACGCGGATCGACTGGTTGGCGATTTTGTCGGCTTCCTGGACGTCGGTCTCGGCGGATACCGGCTTCCTGACGGCCTTGGCTTTGGCGCGCGGCTCGGGAGCGGCTTCCGGCGCGGCGGCGGGCGCTGCGGCCTTGGCGACCGGGGCAGCTGCAACCACAGGCGCGGGCGCGGCCGGCTCGACTTCGATGGCGGTCTCGCGGAAGGCGCGTTCGAGGTCGTCGAGCGAGACTTCGCCGGGACGCAACGGACGTTCCAGCACCTGCTCGACCAAAGTGCCGGCTACGCTGGTCGCGGGGGCTGCCGGTGCAACCGGCGGTGCTGCGACCACGGGCACTGCCTCAACCGCAACCTCGGCATGCTTGCCTTCGGCCATCTCGTGCAGTTTTTCGATCAGGTCTTCGTCGGTACCTTCGGGCTCGGTTTCGGTGGCTTCGAGACCGGCGAGGATTTCCTTGATGCGGTCGATCGAGGACAGGATCAGCGTCACGGCGCCGGCCGTCACCGGCATGCCGTCGCGGAATTTGCCCATCAGGGTCTCGCCGGCATGGGCCAGCGCTTCGAGCCGGGGTAATCCAAGGAAACCGCAGGTGCCTTTAATCGTGTGAACCAGCCGGAAGATGTTATCCAGGATCTTGGCGTCGGTCGGATCCTGCTCGAACCGCACCAACTGATTATCGACCGTATCCAGGCTCTCGTTGGTCTCGGTCAGGAACTCCCGCAGAAGATCGTCCATCAGAGCATGCCTTCCAAGTTCATGTAACGGTCGTCTTCTAGCCATACCCGTTCGGGCTTCACGACGACGTTAATTTCGTTGTCCGTGCAAATACGGAGGAAGTGAGCTTTCGTTATCCGGCGGCGTGCATTCACGATCGCATGCAGCTTCGCCAACGGCGTGCAGGGCGAACGACATGATGGGTTACGTGACCGCTGCAACCACAGGCATCGAGAGCATTTCTCCGACACTCCATCGCTTGCGGCAGAGGCGTTCTGCTGTGGCGTTCGCGACCCGAAACATCGTTCAATTTACAACAAATGCGTTCAGATCTATCGGGCGTTGCGAAGCCTCTCGCTCATGCGGGACGAACCGGAAAACTTCGTCGCGGGGCCGCAGGCCGGCGTCAGGCCGCGAGCAACGCTTCGTCGCGCTTCATCAACTTCCGGATTTCCTTGGGCGTCTTGGCGTTCCAGCAATCACTGGCTGTTGACGCCGTCGATCGCAAAAAATCGGCAATCCGGTTTATGGTGAACAGATCCTAAACGACGCGTGCAGCATGCGCGCAGCCCGCGCGACGCCTGCGACACCAAGCCTGCGATGGCTACCGAACAACGCCTGCGAAACGGGAGCCGGCTTCGGCCAGACACTCATTGATGACGGTCAGCAATGCCATCGGCGTGAACGGCTTGCGCAGGCAGCGCGCCGCCCCGAGTTCGAGCGCCATGCGCAAAAAGTCCGGCGCCGGCGAGTCGAGATTGGCGAAGGCGTAGCCGGACATTGCGATCAGCGGAATCGCCGGCGCGCGTTCGTGGAATATCCTGATCGATTCGAAACCGCGCATGTGCGGCATGAAGATATCGACGATCATAAGGTCGAAGCCCGCGCCTTCCAGCGCGCGAAGCCCGCTATCGCCGCCATCGGCTATCGTCACTTCAAAGCCGTGGCGCTCGAGAGAGATCTCGATCGCCATGCAAACCATGGGATCGTCATCGACGACGAGCACTCTAGTCATGTCAGCCCCCGCGAAAATCTGCGTCCAATCGTTCCGTCGTGCCGGACCTCCGCTCGGACAACCCATTGGCGACGGCGGAAAGCGTAGCGACATGCCTTCGATGCGGCTCGGCTGCCGACAGGCATTCGTCGATCAGGCCGAGCAACGCCGATGGCCTGAACGGCTTGCGCAGGCACCGTGTCGCCCCAAGGCTGAGTGCCAGTTTAAGGCAGGCGGGGTCGTCCGCTTCGGCGCCGGAAAAGACGTAGCCAGAAATCGCAATCAACGGCACCGTCGGCGCACGCTGGTGAAATAGCCTGATCGACTCGAAGCCGCGCATGTCAGGCATCAGGATATCGGCGATCATCAGATCGAAGCTGGCGTCATCCAGCGCAGCCAGACCGTTGGCACTGCCATCCGCGGCCGCGACCCTGAACCCACATCCTTTCAGCCACGCGGCAATCGCGAGACGGACATGCCGGTCATCATCGACCACGAGAATGCGACGCATTGCGGCCTCCTTCGCCGTTTCCGTCACGCTTTGGGCACTCGAAGGCACGGCAACAACCAACGGCAAACGGCTCCGCGACGGCACAATGCTGGCCCGGCGCGCGGCGTTTTGCCTTGCGAATCAGTGCGCTACTCTTATTTCCGCCGCAAATCGACCAGGCTGTCTGCCCTCCAGGGTGTATAGGGATGCTCACGCAACCTTTTGTCGAATCGAGCAGGGAAATATTCGAGCCGACATCCGGCGCGGTGTGTCGCGGGTGCGAGACCGTTCGAGTCCCGCCTTCGACACGCGACAGAATGCCTGTGCTATCGCGCCCACCCAATCGCCTGAGGCAGACCAGACGCCAGCGGCGTTTCAGCGCGCGTGTCCGCTTTTTAAAACCGTCGAAATGATCCAGGCGTAAACGATCGGCGTACGGCGTAACGCCGTGAGGATTGCATCGGCACATCCGCGCCGGGCCGCCAGGCTACCCCAATCGTCTAACGACCGCGCCGGAACGGCCCGTCAATTCTCCTTGCCAAGCTTACGACCCCGGATCATCATCTCCAGATTAGGAATGTACGCATTGGGAACCAGCCGGCAGGAACGGCTTGATCCACAAGGCTTTGCCCATCAGGGTCTGCCACGAGGCTTAGCTGGAAGGACATACCTATAAACAGGGAGACTGCTATGGAATCAGCCCCCCGTTCACCGAATGGATTTCTGTCTTCGCTGACTGCGGACGACTTTGAATTGATCCGCCCTCACTTGCGCACCGTCGATCTCCACCAGGAGATGGTGCTGGTTGAGGTCGACGAGACGCTCAAACGCGCTTACCTGCCGCACCGCGGCGTGATCTCGCTGGTGGTCAAGCTCGCACGCGGCGAACACGTGCAGATCGCGATGGTCGGCCGCGACAGCATATTCGGTTCGTTCTCCGCCCTCGGCGACGCCGTCGCGCTCAACAGCGCGGTGGTGCTGGTACCCGGGGTGGCATCGACGATCGACATCGACCAGCTTCGCGCGGCGGCCGACCAGAGCGCAATGTTCCGCGCCGCGCTGGCCCGGCATGGACTGGCGGTCTATGCGCAGATTCAGCAAACCGCAGGCTGCAATGCCTCCCACACGGTGGAATCCCGGCTGGCGCGATGCCTGTTGCAGACGCGCGACCTGTCCGGCAGCGACAAGCTGGTGCTGACCCAGGAATCGATGGCGCAGATGATCGGCGCGCGCCGCAACAGTGTGTCGCTGGTGGCCAGCACGCTGCAGCAGGCGAACTTCATCCACTACAGCCGCGGGCATATCGAGATTACCAATCTGGACGGCCTGATCCGGACGTCCTGCGAATGCTATGGAACCGTGAAGGCCCAGTACATGAGGCTGCTGCATCCACGCATCCGCTGCGCCGCGGCGTGACGACTTGCGCACCAGCCAAGTCCCGATCTTTCTGAGCCCCGAACGCTCTGATATGCTTTCCAAAGTCTTGCGCGCGAGGATTGCGCCAGGCCGCTATCGGCGGCCGTTTACCCCGTATAATTACTACCAGCCCGCAGGTTTCGCGGCCGGCCCGTCCGGCCCGGAATTAACGCGCTGTTCAATGAGCCCTGTTAATTGTCACGTTGCTGACGGGTGCGAGTACGAGATAAGCGGCGAAGTCTTTCGCATGCTGCGCGCATTCACCCGTGTTCAGCGTCTTGTGAATTGCGCGGAGTTAAAGACATGGCTTTTGATTTGTCGATGCCGATCCTGGTGGTCGATGACTACAGCACCATGATCCGCATCATCCGCAATCTTCTCAAGCAGCTCGGGTTCGAGAACGTCGACGACGCCAGCGACGGATCGGCGGCGCTCGCCAAGTTGCAGACCAAGCGATACGGCCTCGTGATCTCCGACTGGAACATGGAACCGATGACCGGCTACGACCTGCTCAAGGAAGTCCGCGCCAGCCCGGAATTCTCGAAGACGCCCTTCATCATGATCACGGCGGAATCCAAGACCGAGAACGTCATCGCGGCGAAGAAGGCCGGCGTGAGCAATTACATCGTCAAGCCGTTCAACGCCGCGACACTGAAGACCAAAATGGAAGCCGTGTTTCGCGGCTCGGCCGACTGACATCGTGGCGGGGTGTAACGCCTCATCCTGACGGAAAACGCATCGCCGCCGGCCGCAAGCCGGTATCGGCAAAGACCCACCCATCACAAGATCTGTTTCTGACATGGCCGGGCCGGCGCGTGGTGCGCTCTGGCCGTACTTCTACGGCGTCGGATTTTCACAATCAGCTAATATTGAGTAGCGATAGTCGCGTGGACTGAAGGAGTACCTCATGTTCACGTTCGAAACGAGCGATCAGAAAGAAGCGCGGCGTTTCCGTATCGCGCAGTTCAACGGCAGAACCGCAACCGCTCGCGCAGCCGGCTCGGCGGTCACCGGCCACGTTCGATCGATCGTGGAAAACAAAGCGAGCGTTCCGGCCGCCTGGACGATCACGATCGTCCCGGAAGAGCCCAAGGCATCCGTCGCGTTGCGGCCGTCGCCCCGCGTCCGGTCCTTCGCGGAAGATCTCTGCTAGAGCCTCTCTCTGCTAGAGCCTCATCGGTTCTGATTGAATCAGAACCGGGCTCTGCTCTTTTGTATTGACGCGTTTTCTTGACGCGAAGCGGCGTCCACCCCCGGATCAAGTCCGAGGGCATGCTTCGCTCGAAAACGCCATCGGCAGTAACGGCCCTGTCCGCACCGCAACGCGCATCTTTGTGCGTCGGCCGGCCATAGCGCTCCCAGCCCGACGATGGATGTATGGAGCGTGATGGTTGGGAGATCAGGCGGGCTGCAGCAACGCCTTGCGCACGAGATCGGCGGTGTTGCGGGCGCCGAGCTTGCGCATCGCCTCGGCGCGATGGCTCTCGAACGTCCGCGGGCTGATGTTCATTCGCAAGGCGCCCTGCTTGTTGGAACAACCCTCGCTGATCAGGCTGAGCACTTCGCGCTCGCGCTTCGTCAGCGGCTTCTGGCCCGACTCGGTCGCGAACATCACCCCCGACGTACGTCCGACATCCCTGCTGCGGCCGCCCTGGCTTTCCCGGCCTTGCTGGTGATCGTAATCGGGAGCCGGCGCCGGATGACTATCCGAGATCTGCTTGACCAGGGCGCAGACACGTTCGGTCTGCTGAAGCGCGTTTTCGACGACCTGTTGCAGGTAAACGCGATTGCCGGGCGCTTGCCCAAATTGGTGGCTGTGCTGCTTGATCTCGTTCATGTAGAGCAGCAGCGCGGTCAACGGGCCGTTCAACTGCCGGGCGATCGCAGCCCCCGCCTCTTCGGTCGCCCGAACCCGCGCGGCGGACAGATGGACAAAGTCGAGATTGTCTTCCAGGGGCGTGATGTCTTTCACCCACTTTGAAAAGTGCGAATCACCGGCTCGATGGTCTGGGTGTGACATATAACTAAGTTATCGGTTCGATTCTCGTTCATGGTTAATTTCGTCGCCAGTAAGAATACGGGGCAAACCCCGAACTTCGCCGCGTGGCTGCCGGAACCTAGCGAAAACGCGCGAAAAGCACCCGAAAACGCCGCATTTTGGCGCCGAAGTCCGTAATTTTGCGGATCAAATATATTTACGCCTGACCGCGCCACCCCCGGTATTTTCACTGGGATCGCATTTACCTTCTTAATGGAGCCCGATCGATTTGGACGACGTGCGCAGCTTTGTCGCAGTGCAGCTACGCGTGATGCGCGAGCGAGCGCGCCGGGCGACATTCCAAGGTTGAAATTTTGCAAAGGTTGAAATTTTGCAGGGGTTGAAGTTTTGCGACATCAGGCGCGCGGGCGCTTGAGGAATTTTCCCAGGAACCGTCCCGAGACCACGAACCTGAACCACCAAAAAACCAGCCGTCGCGTTTTCATCGGTTCCACCCACGGGGGCCGAGACGGCCCGCGGAACGCCTTTGATAGCGCGGACGCAGCAACGCCCCTGTGAGCTGTTTCACAATCGATCGTCGAAACACCGTCGCCGGCGGCCGCGTCGACGCGATTTTGCGCCGATTACGATTTACAGGCTTTGCCGGCCTCGCGATGATCGAGGTTCTCAATCATCGGCAAATCATCAAAACGGGAGACGGCGATGTCGCAAGGCAAGGGATATTGGATCGCAATGGCGGCATTGGCCGGCACCCTGGCGTTTGGTTCAGGCCTCTCGTTCGGTTCAGTTGTCTTGGCGCAGACCGCACCGGCTCCGGCGGAGAATGCCGCGCCGACGGCGGACAATGCCGTGCTGCTCACCGTGTTCCTGAAGCACGATCAGTCCCGTCCCCTAAGCGAACTCAATGCACAGCTTGAGCGGCAGGGCTATTACAAGGCTTTCCCGCCGGCCGGCATCGAAGTCGTCAGCTGGTATGTGATGATGGGGATCGGACAGGTGGTGACGCTGCGGCTGCCGGCATCGCGGCTACGCGAGGTCAATCGCATCATGGAGAACAGCGCCTGGGGCAGCTATCACACCGAGTTTTATCCGACCTACGACTACAAGGCGATCGGCATCGCGGCGCACGACAAGGCGCAGGCGCAATAGGCAATGGTTGATTGATTCAGATCAGCGGCGGATCAGCCGAGCCTGGAGATCTGTTCCTCGGTCACGACGCGCTCGACATTCTCGGTCTTGCTCTTGATGCGGTAGCGCGGGCGGCCGTCGGATTCGATCGGCAGGCAGGAGACGATGGTATAGATGCTTCGTTCCTTCACCGTCGCGCGGCCCTGGGGGCCCTGCAACTGGTGGTGAACGTCGTCATTGATCGCGTAATTGTGGGCCATCGTCGGTCTTTCGGGGGTTGAAAAAAGGCTTTTAGTCTCAATGGCCTCGTAAGGCAACATGGGTTTGGCCGGGCATCGCGACATCATTAATTACGCCGTGGCCGGCGTATCAGCCAAAAGCGCCTTTCGCTGGCGGACTCGTTCGATTGATCGCCCGATCGCGGCCGGAGCCAAAGTTCCATCGCGCAATCCCTGCCCGATATATTCGGCGATTCCGGCCATTTCCCGCTCCTGGTCGAACAGGTTGTTGCCGATGCAGAGCATGTCCATGCCGGCCCGGAGCGATTGCAGGCTGGCCTCCCTTGTTCCCAGCGCCTTCTGCAGTCCCTGCATCTGCATGTCGTCGGTGATCAGCAGCGTTTCGGGAAGGCGCTTGCGCAGACGACCGAGGCCTGCCGCCGACAAGGTCATCGGATGATCGGGGTCCCATTGCCGGACGATGGCGTGACTGACCAGCACCGCATCGCCAAACATTCTGGGCGCCAGCGCATAGAACAGCTCTTCCTGTTCGGGAACCAGCGAATCCGAAATGTCCATGAACTCCTGGTGCGAATCCACCAGCGCGCCGCCGATGCCGGGAAAGTGCTTCAGGCACAGGCCGATCCGCTGCTCGCGCGCGACCTCGCTGGCCAATAGCGCATTGGCTTCGACTTCGGCGATGTCGGCGGAGTAGGAACGCTTGACCCTCCCGATATTGGGATTGTCAGGATTGTAATCGACGTCAATCACCGGCGCGAAATCGTAGGCAATGCCGAGCTGTCGCATCTCGGCAAAACTCGCGGTCAGGATTTTGCGCTTTTGAGCCACCGCGAGATGGTTGAACTCCTTCGCGCTCGGCAGCGGCGCAAAGCCGCGGCCTTCCTTCAGCCGCCGCACCAGCCCTCCCTCCTGATCGATGAACACCATCGGGTGGGACGGCAGACGCGCGATCTCGCCGCAGAGCCGGCGCACCTGCTCGGGGGATTCGATGTTGTTGTCGTATTGCCGGGTCTGGCAGGAGTAGTCGAACAGGATCACGCCGCCGAGGCCGTAACGTTCAGCGAATTGGTGCAGCCACGCCGGAATGGTCTTGCCGAAAAAGCCGAGAATGAAGAGTTCGCCGATTTGCATTCCAGCGCTTTCGCCAACCGGCCAAGACGTTGCTGTCAAGACGTTGCTGCCAAGACGTTTCCGCCATGACGTTCCTGCGCCGATTCTTCTATGTTAAAAGCGGGCGCTTGAACAGCGGACGTCCCCGGGCAGCACGAACAGAAGAGATCATGACAGCATCGACCATTCCGCAAATGGCGCGTTACCGCCAATGGCTCGGCGAGCAACGCGGCCTGCACTTCCAGGACTATGAAGCGATGCGGCAATGGTCGGTTCGCGAGATCGATGCGTTCTGGCAAAGCATCTGGGATTATTTCGACCTGCGATCGCCGACGCCGCATAGCGCGGTGCTGGCGCAGCGCAAGATGCCGGGCGCGGTCTGGTTTCCGGGTGCACAGGTCAACTATGCGCGCCAGGTGCTGCGGCATGTCGAAGCGGCGCATGCGGCAGGTCAGCCCGCGATCGTCGCCTGCGGCGAAGACGGCGTGTTGAAGGAAACAAGCTGGCCCGAACTGCGGCGCAAGGCGGCGGCGCTGGCAATGCACCTGAAGGCACAAGGCGTCCGCTCCGGCGATCGCGTGGCGGCCTACCTTCCCAACATCCCCGAGACCATCATTGCCTTTCTCGCCACCGCCAGCATCGGCGCGGTGTGGAGCGTCTGCGCGCCCGATATGGCAGCACCCGCGGTGATCGATCGCTTCAAGCAGATCGAGCCGAAAATTCTGATCGCCTGCGACGGCGTTACCTATGCCGGCCGGCGACACGACCGGCGGCAGGTGATCGACGAGCTGCGGCGATCGCTGCCAACAGTTGAACATGTCATCATCCACAGTGACAGCGCGGATCGCGGCGCCGGCTCCGATGTCCTGCTGTCGACCATCCTGTCGGCGACCGGCGCCGCGATCGACGCGTTCGAGCCGAACTGGTTGCCGTTCGATCATCCGCTCTGGATCGTCTATTCCAGCGGCACGACGGGGTTACCCAAGCCGATCGTGCACGGCCACGGCGGCGTCGTCATCGTGGCGCTGCCGCTCAACGTACTGCACAACGATATCGGCTGCAGCTACGGTGAGGAATCGTTCGGCGAGCGTTATCACTGGTACTCGTCGACCGGCTGGATCATGTGGAATTGTCAGGTCGCCGGCCTGCTCAACGGCACCACGATCTGCGTCTTCGACGGCAGCCCAAGCGGGTCGAAGGAAAATCCGGACTGGGAAACGTTGTGGCGCTTCGTCTCAAACTCGAAGGCGACGTTTTTCGGCGCAGGAGCTGCGTTCTTCGCCGGTTGCACCAAGGCCGACGTCGACCTCGGCGCCAGTGGCGACCTTTCGCGCCTGCGCGCGCTCGGCTCGACGGGATCGCCGCTCTCGGCCGACACCCAGCAATGGTTCAGCGCGCGCTTCGCCCGCCTTGCCGAGACCAATGGCAGCGCCGCGCAACGCGACATCTTCTGGGCCAACATGTCCGGCGGTACCGACTTCGCCGGCGCCTTCATCGGCGCCAACCCCGAATTGCCGCAGACGCCGGGCCTGATGCAGTGCCGGCTGCTCGGCGCCGCCGTGGAGGCCTTCAACGAACAGGGCCGCGGCGTCATCGAGGAGGTCGGCGAACTCGTCTGTACCGAACCGATGCCCTCGATGCCGCTGAAGTTCTGGAACGACGAAGGCGATGCGCGCTATCGCGGCAGCTATTTCGACACCTACCCGGACAACTTCGACGGTACCGGCCGCGGCGCGGTCTGGCGCCATGGCGACTGGCTCAAGATCAACACCGACGGCTCCTGCGTGATCTATGGCCGCAGCGACGCCACCATCAACCGCCATGGCCTGCGGATGGGCACCAGCGAACTCTATTCGGCGATCGAAGCCTTGCCGGAGGTGCTGGACTCGATGGTGGTCGACCTCGAATATCTCGGCCGCGAAAGCTACATGCCGCTGTTCGTGGTGTTGCGGGAAGGCATTGCGCTCGATCGCGCGATGCAGACACGCATCAACAATGCGATCGAAGCCGGCCTGTCGCGGCGGTTTCTTCCCAACGAGATTTTCGCCGTGGCCGAGATCCCGCGAACGCTGTCCGGCAAGAAGCAGGAACTGCCGATCAAGAAACTGCTGCTCGGCCAGCCGCTGGAGAAGGTCATCAACAAGGACGCGATGGCCAATCCCGGCTGCCTCGCCTGGTATCTCGATTTCGCGGCGAAGCACTTGCAGAAGAACGCGAGCGCGGCGTCGACGGCCCGGTGAGGTCAGCGGCGACCTGTCGTCGGCGCGCCCGGCGCGGCGTGATTTATGGCGCGCTTCGGCTGGCTTGGCCGGCCTTGTATCTCAGCTCCTCGATCAGCCGGGAGGCGGGAACCGGTTGGCCGACCTGCGCGTCCACCGGAGATGGGTCAAGCGGCACCAGCAGATCGCCGAGTCCGCCGACCTTATGAAGCCAGAGGGCAGTGACATATAAGCCCGGCACGCGGAGAAGCCGCGGCTCGAAGTCATCCTTGCTCACCTCGGGCAGCGCACGCGCTGATCGAAGCGCATCCGCGGTTGAGCCGACGACGCGGCCTTCATTGAAGGCGGAGAGGACTTGTTCGTCACCGGTCCCGGTAGGAACCGCTTCCGCGGAAGCGACGGCTTTGTCGCCGTCGTGCACGAGAAAGAGCCATCCGGTCGGCTTGGCCGCCTCCAGGTCTTTGCTGGCCACCAGATCGTTGAGACCCAGCGTGAACACCTGAAGGGGCTCAACAAGCTGGAGCGGCCCGGTAGATTTGCGCAACGCAGGGATCCTGAACGTTCTGTGCTCGGCGAAATTCCGGAAGGTCGATTGGACGGCCTCGGTCGCCTGGGACGGGGGAGACGGAGTGAGAAGGGCCATCGGAAACTCCTCAATATTTGGAGTAGTAGGTGTGCGTCCACGTACCGCTGCCCTGATACTTGGTCTGCAGCGTGGCGTAGTTGACGTTCGAGCGGCCGTAGATCGGATCGTCGACGGTCACCCAATCGATCCCTCCGGCGGAATAGTGACCCATGATACACAGGAAGTGAGCGCCGCCGCCTGACCAGGCGACTCTAATCCCAAGCGGGCGCGCGAACGTCACCTCAGTCTCGATCTGGGCGATGCTGGCCACGGTCCCCACCCAATGGTCGAAATGGCCGACCACGGCGAGTGCCTGGTCGAGATAGCTTGGCACGTTGCACGGCCCGGACGCCCCCGCACCACAGCAGTCGTTCCGGCCGAGCTCATTGTTGGCGACCGCGCACTGCGTCCAGCCGCTTGCCGGCTTGTAGAACAGCGCGACGCTGGTTGCAGTTGCCGCCCAGCACCAGTTCGATTGCTGCTGGTGCTGCATCGAGAAGTCGATCTCGTCGAGCCACCAGATCGTGTCGACGTGGTGATCTGTCCCTACCACGAATACGTCCAGGATGTCCGGGTAGCGGCTTAGTGCGTTGACGGAAGTGTTCGGGGCGACAACTCCCCCGGCAATCTGGAACCAATTGCTCCACCCGCTGCTGACGTCCCACCAAACACTGTAGACGCCATGATTCGTGCCCACGGCAAAGACGTCGAGGTGATTGGGATAGCGGGAAACGACGCTGATCGACGTGTTGGGCGCGGCAACCCCGCCACTGACGTTAAACCAGTTCGCCGCCCAACCGCCGTTGGCGTCCCACCAGATGCTGTAGATCTTGTGGTCGGTGCCGACGGCGAAGACGTCCATGTGCGTGGGGTATCGGGCCACGGCTGCAATAGAGGTGTTCGGGGCCGCAGCACCGCCGGCGACCCTGAACCAGTTCGCCCATCCCCCATTAACGTCCCACCACGTGCTGTAGATGCCGTGGTCGGAACCGACCGCAAAGAGATCGATATGGTTGGGGTTGCGGGCAAGCGCCGTGATCGACGTACCGGGGGCCGCGACCCCGCCGCTCACGTTGAACCAGTTCCCTGCCCATCCGCCGTTGGCGTCCCACCAGATGCTGTAAATCTTCATGTCCGTCCCTACAACGAACAAGTCGAGATGGTTGGGGTTGCGGGCGATGGCCGCGACCGAGCTGCCGGGGGCAGCGGTACCGCCAGCGACCCTGAACCAGCTCCCCGCCCATCCACCGTTGGCGTCCCACCAGATGCTGTAGATCCCGTGGTCCGACCCCACCGCGAACAGGTCGAGATGGTTGGGGTTACGGGCAACCACCGTGATTGTCGTCCCCGGGGCCGCAACACCGCCGGCGACCCTGAACCAGTTTGACCAGCCCGTGGCGATATCCCACCAGGCGCTGTAGATCCCGTTATCGGTGCCCACGCAGAAGACATCCAGATGCTGCGGATATCTGGCGATCGAGGTAATTGAGGTGCCAGGCGCTGCGACGCCGCCGCTTACGCCGACCCAGTTCGGAGCCCAACCCATTGTGTACTCCTCTCTAATGGAGCCGCTGTTTTTCGGAATCGTTCCTCAGACTGCAAGAAGGCGTAAACTGTCATCACGGCGAAGAGGCTCATGCTGACGACCACCGCAGTGGCCACAGAGACGTGATCGCCATCGTCGGATCGGTGCTCGCAGAGTTGGCGTCGCGCGGATCATCTCGCTCATGGCCTGCTCCTGGCTGTGTGGTGCCGGAAGCTCCCTTTGGAGCGCCCGGCATCGGTGAGCGGTTCGTTTCGACCACCAATATCTACACCCCCCGCAGCCCCGCGTATGTGAACTACACCACAACCTAAGGCTTTATGCGCCTGCGTCACGCATGAGTGAACAATCACCGGCAGGTGTTTGCTCGTGGAAACGACATGTCCTTTGATCCAGCGCCCAAGAGAGTTTCGCGGGCGCGGCGTGAGCTGATCGCCACCCCGCAACCCGTTGAACGCGGTATCTATCGGTCATACATAGGACCGGTCGGGCAAACCAAGGGAGAACCGAGATGGCTGAGAAGACCGAGCGGGCTGTTCTGGCCGGTGGATGCTTTTGGGGCATGCAGGATCTGATCCGCAAAATGAGCGGCGTGATTTCGACCCGCGTCGGCTACTCCGGCGGCGACGTTCGCAACGCCACCTATCGCAACCACGGCACCCATGCCGAAGCGATCGAGATCGTCTTCGACCCGCGGCTGCTCAGTTATCGGCAACTGCTCGAGTTCTTCTTCCAGATCCACGATCCGTCAACGCGCAACCGTCAGGGCAACGACATCGGCATGAGCTATCGCTCGGCGATCTACTACACCAGTCCCGAGCAGGAGCGCGTCGCCCGCGACACCATCGCCGATGTCGATGCGTCAGGCATCTGGCCCGGCAAGGCCACCACCGAAGTTGCGGCCGCCGGCGATTTCTGGGAAGCCGAGCCCGAACATCAGGATTATCTCGAACGCTATCCCGACGGCTACACCTGCCATTTCGTCCGTCCGGGCTGGCGCCTGCCGCAACGCAAGGTCGGGTAAGGACAAATCCGGGCGGATGCACCCCTCAATACGATCGCCTCGCAACGGCGTGGCAATCGTCGATCGAAATGGCGCGTTACTCATAGCCGGAGCGACGGAGCAAGGGTGGCAGCGCGCACACGCCAAAAGCGACCATTCCCAGCGCAACCGCAAAGAAATTCCAGATAATGTCGGCCTTGAGCCAGACCACCGCATAGCCGCCGAGCACCGCGATGGCGGCCCTGAGTAGCGCGGCGAGGACCGAGGCCTCCATGCGCCGGGTCGCCTGTCCGACGCAGTAAAGAGCATAACCGAGCCCGAAGAATCCAAAGAACGGCCCGACGCGGTGCAGGTATTCTGCGCCGACTTGCAGCACGGATGGATCCTGGCTGAACAGTCCGATCCATGCTTTCGGAAAGGCAGCGGCCGTCAGTCCGATCAATTCCGTCAGGGCGAAGGCCATCGCTACACCGATCCAGGATGCCTTTACGGCTCGTTCTACCTGACCGGCGCCGAGGTTCGCGCTGATCACGATTCCGACGGGACCGCCGATGCCGTAGGCCAGCGGCACCAGAAGAAATTCGAGCCGTGAGCCCGCACCATAGCCGGCCAGGGCCTCGACGCCGCCCGTTGCCACATAGGCCGTAACGATCGCGAGCGTCAGATTCGTGGTGCAGGAGACGATGGCCGACATGCCGCCGACACGGAGAATGGCGAGCGCCGGCGCCAGCGAAAGTCTTGGCACGCGAAACGACGGCTTGAGCGCGCCAAACCCACCCCAGAGATAGGCGGCGTAGGCCAACGTTCCCAACGCATAATACACCAGCATCGCGACGGCGCCGCCCGAGGGACCAAGCCCCGGATAGCCAAAGGCCCCAAAGATCAGTGCCGACGAAAGCGGGACAAGCATCAATCCGCCGCCACAGACCACGATCACCGGAACCTGCAAGTTGCCGGTGCCGCGAACCACCGCCATCAGCAGGTTGAACAACCAGATCACCGTGGCGCCCGCAAAAATGATCAGCGAATAAGAGACGGCGATCTCCAGGGCATTTCCGGAGACGCCCATGTGCGCGTACAGGGTCGGACCCAGCGCCACCATGACGGCCGTCGTCGCAAGGCCGAGCGGAACGCCCAGCAGGACGGCGTACCAGGCATATTCGCTGGCCTCGCCGATCCGGCCGGCCCCGAGCACGCGTGCAACGGTCGTGACGATGCCGCCGCCGAGCGCGCCCTGCGCGACGGCGACCACCAGCGAAACCAGCGGAAACACCGGCGAGACACCGGCCAGGGCATCGACGCCCGTTCGCGACACGAAATAGACCTCGAGCAATCCAATCAGGATCTGGACGATCATCACCGTGGAGTTGGGCACGGCAAGCCGCAGGATCGTCGGCACGATCGGCTTCGCCAGCAGCATCTGGGTGCGGGCGTCCGTCTCCACCGCACGGGCGCGAGGCTTGCCGCACGCTGTGGATGACGAAAGCTGGCGCGGTTGAGGTGACAGGACACAGGACGCTTGCATGGCTGACGCTCCATCTTGGAGCCTATGCAATTAGTCCCGCGATGACCGCGCATCGAACGATAAGATTTGACAGGACATGTTAGCGTTCCTAACAATTGGCGAATGACGCGTTTACCGCCGCTGGAAGCCTTGCGGGTGTTCGAGGTGGCTTGCCGCCACGGCAGCTACTCCGAAGCGGCGCGCGAATTGCACGTGACGCACAGCGCTGTCAGCCAGCGCATCAGACAACTGGAGGAAGAACTCGGCCTCACCCTGTTCGAGCGGCAGGGCAACCGGATGGTGGCCACGCCGGGCGGACTGAGATTGCAGGCAGGCGTCAAAGGCGCGTTTTCGGAACTGAATGCGGCGCTGGGCAACATCGGGACTCGTCGGACCGCGGCAGAAATCACCGTAAGCCTGCTGCCGGTCATGGCGGCCCGCTGGCTGGTTCCGCGCCTTCCCCGTTTCACGGCCCGCTACCCGAGCATCAATCTGCATATCAAGACCGGCCAGTCGCTGGCCAATTTCAAATCCGACGGCGTCGACATCGCGATCCGGTTCGGCACCGGCGATTGGAAGGGCCTGCGGGCCATCAAGCTTCTCGATGAAGAGCTTTTTCCGGTATGCAGCCCCGGCCTCAACGACGGGCGATTGCCGAAGGACCCTGCATCGATGTTATCGGAGCCGCTGCTGATCGACCGCAACGTGTCGTGGCGCGCCTGGTTCAGGTCTGCCGGTGTGACGCTTGATCGCGATATCGCAGGGACCTCCTTCACCGATACGAACGCGTTGATGGAAGCCGCCGTGGCAGGACAGGGGATTGCGCTCGGCCGTCTCTCGTTCACGCGATCCGATATCCTGGCGGGAAAGCTGGTTCGCCTGTTCGAACACAACTTGCGTCTCTCTCACTGTCATTATGCGGTCTATCCGATCTCTTCGGAATCCAACCCGGCGCTGACGGCTTTCCGGGACTGGCTGATCGAAGAAGCCCGGCGCAATTAGGAAACCCCGGCGAGCTTGCCGACCATGGAAAGCAGCAGCTTCAGGATCGGCGACTTGTTCGCCTTGTGGTAGGCGAGAACCAGGTCGAGCGTCGGTACTTCTCCCTGCAGCGGACGTGTGGCTATTGATTCCGGCAGATAGTTCCTCGTGTAAGCCGGCAACAGCATCACCGCGCGCGTCGACGTGATCATCGAGATCGCATGGACGACATTGTGCACTTCGTGCTCCGGCTTGAGATCGATGCCGGCCCGGTTGAAATACGCCAACACGACACGGCGCACCGCGGGGGCCGCCTTGGAAGGAAGCAGGAAAGCTTCATTGGCGATCTCTTGCGGCGCAACCGCTGTAAGCGAAGCCAGGCGGTGGTCGCCCGGAAAAGCAAGCACCAGCGGGTCCGTGCGCACGCGCCTGTAGACCAAATCCTCCATATGTTCTTCCGGCCTGATGAAGGCGGCATCGAGCTTGCGCCGCATCAAGGTCTTGGCCAGCACCGGAGAGTAATCGCTCGACAGCCGGATTTCGATGCCGGGAAACTCCTCGCGAAGGATGCGTTCCACCTCGGGCAACAAGCCGATTTCGGCCCCCGACATGAAACCAAGCGCAAAGGTCGGTCGCGCCGGCTGAGCTGCACGTAGCGCCGCTTCCTTGGCGGCTTCCGCCTGAACCAGCGCCATTCGTGCATGTTCGAGAAAGGCTTTTCCCGCTGACGTCAGTTCAACGCCGTGCGCGCTGCGATGCATCAGCTGGACGCCGACTTCCTCTTCGAGATCCCGGATTTGCCGGCTCAGCGACGGCTGCGACGTGTGCAGCTTCTGTTCGGCGGCAACGGTCAAGCTGCCGGCATCGGCGACGGCGACGAAGTAGCGCAGGTGCCGGAGCTCCATCCCAACCTCCCATATCTCGCAGGCATGGGGCCAGCTTACAAAGTCTTTTCCAGACGGACCAGCCGCTCCTATAGCAGGAGGGCGCTGAACGCGGGGGGTCTGCCCGCCAGGCAGGGCGTATTCCGATCCAAACCAGATGAAGGCATGCGCATGCGCAAAGGCATCAAGGCGTCGCTGTCGTTGCTTCTGGCGATGACCGCCATGGGCGAAGCCGCGGCGCAGTCCCCCAGCACTCAACCGAAGGCAAGCGGCATGGAAACGGACGTCACGAAGATCAAACAGGCCCTGCTCGGAAACTGGGAGAGCATCGCTCCCGAGGTGCGGCCAAGCGCCGCCAAGAATGCGGACGGCTCGCTCAAGCCGTTCTACCTCAAGCGGACATTCAAATATCTGCCATCCGACCGGTTCGAGCTCGAGATCGTCAACTCGGCGGACCCTTACGGTGCGGTGCCGCTCGCGCGCCTCAAGATTGGCGGGCACATGCTGTGGCAGGGCTCTCACCCGATCGCTGCGGGGGCGCAGAAGGTCAACTTCATTGCCGATGAGGCCTACGAAGTTACTCCGCTCGCGGCGGGATTTGCCGATGTGCTCAACAAGGTCGCCTCGGCGGGATACGCGCCGTGGGCCGTCAACGCGACCCAGAGCATCTTCGGAAAGACGTTTGTTCCCTTTGCCCTCAAGGAAGGGACGAATTTCATGGAATACGATCTGGTCTATCTCAGAGGAGATCTGCTGTTCTGGGGCGCGCGCAATATCGACGGCCGCGGCTTTGATACCGAGCAGAACCGGCCCACCAACCTGCAGATCCCGCTGGTCCGCAAGTAGCGCAGGCGTGATAGAATTGATCTTGCGAAAGTGACTTGATCCCTTGAGCAAGGTGCTTCGATGGCGACACAGGCTGAAATCCCTTCGCAGCTCGGCAAGACCGCCGTTGTCACCGGGGCCACGGGTGGCCTCGGTTACGAGACCGCCCAGGCCTTGGCCAAGGCCGGCGCAGAAGTCATTCTGACCGGCCGCGACGACAACAAGGGGCGGTCGGCTGTCGAGAAGATCAGCCGCGAAGTGATCGGCGCCAAAACAAGCTACGAACATCTCGATCTGGCCAGCCTCGCATCGATCGCCGACTTCGCGCAGCGGATGCAAACCCGGCAATCGCTTGATCTCCTGGTCAACAATGCCGGCGTGATGGCGTTACCCCGCCGGCAAACCACGGCGGATGGCTTTGAGATGCAGTTCGGAACGAACTATCTCGGCCACTTCGCTCTCACGGCCCGGCTGTTGCCGCTGTTGCGCGCGGCGAGCGGCGCACGGGTTGTCAGCGTCAGCAGCCTGGCGCACCGGACCGGGTTGATCGATTTCGGCGATCTGCAGGGCGAGCGCCTGTACTCGCCATGGAAGGCCTATGGGCAATCCAAGCTCGCATGCTTGATCTTCGCGCTTGAACTGCAACGACGCAGTGACGCGGCCGGCTGGAAGCTGATCAGCAACGCCGCCCATCCCGGATTTTCCCGCACCAACCTGTTCGCCGGTGGCCCCGGCGGCCTGATTTCCCTTGCGACCGATTTCGCCGCGCCGCTATTCGGTCAATCCGCGGCCGACGGCGCGAGGCCGATCCTGTTCGCAGCGACAAGCCCGGAGGCAAAGCCGGGCGCCTATTACGGACCCGGAGGGCTCGGTGAATTGCGAGGCGCGCCGGCGTCCGCCCTGATCATGCCGCAGGCGCGCGACGCGACGACGGCTGCCAGACTCTGGGATGCGTCCGAGAAGCTCGTCGGTACGTCATTCGGCAGCCCGCCTTGAGGAGAAATGCCATGGCCGCCTCATCCGAACCGGGCAACGAAAACAGCCTCGTTCAAACCGTCCTGAACGCGTTCGATACGCTTTTCAACAAGCGCGACTACGCTGCCGCCGAGCGTTTGTGGTCTCCGCGTTACATCCAGCACAGCGCACATATTGCGCCCGGCCGCGAAGGGCTGTTCGACCTGGTCAAGTCTTTGCCCGCGACGCTGCGCTATGAGAACCACATCGCAGCCGCGACCGGTGACTTCGTCATTCTGCACGGGCGGTTCAGCGGTCACGGCCTGCCGGCGGCGTGGGTCGTCGCTGATATCGTGCGCATGGAGAATGATGTGCTTGCGGAGCACTGGGATGTCATCCAGGACGAGGCCACGCGGGAGCAATCGCTCAGCGGTCTGCCGATGTTCGGCGACAAATTCCCGGGCTGACCGCGACCGCCTCGCAGCAATAACTGGAAACATTTTGCCGGGCGCGGCAATCTTTGCCGCGCCTCCCGGCGCGTCATCGAGATGGATGACGAAGCGATTGCCAGAAAACCCGCATCATTTGCGCAAGCCCGGTTTCAAATTATCCCGGCACGCCGTTTGCTTTCTCGTAGGTACCAAGAGTACCGAAGAGGTTTGCGATGAGTGTGAGTGGCGTTGCCGGACCGAATATTCCGCGTAGCTGGACCCCGATACTGAACCGACGTGACGACAGCGCTCAAACGGCGTCACCAAATTCCCCCGATCAAACTGCAAACTCCTCCGATCAGACCGGCGCGCCGACGTCTCCGTTTTTGGGCAAGATCGCGTCATCGGTGACCGACTCGATCATGGTGTCGCTGCCGAACGGCATGTCGGTCGGCATGGCCCACTTCGGCGGCGGCAGCAGTGGCTTTGACGCACAGATGCTTTCGTCGCTGGAGGATCTGGTCAGCAATCTGAGCTCCTATGCGACGACCTCCAAAGGCACTGATGACGGAACGCAGCCGAACGCGGCGAGCGATGGTTCAAAGAACACCGGGTCCAACAGCGATCTGCAGGGGACACAGGCGATCGACATGATGCATGTCGACCTCCCCAACGGAATCTCGGTTGAAATACGCCACTCTTCGGCGAGCGCTGAAGCCGACGGCGGCCTCGCCGCCATGAACCAAATGGAAAAGGCGATGGAAGAACTCGTCGACCATTTCAGCGGCCTGGGAGGCTCGGCGGATTCAGGATCCACCGCGGCCAACTCCGTCGCCAGCCAACGCGCGCTCGCCGCCTACGCCGAACAGGCAAAACAAAAAGACCAGACATCGCTGGCAGACGGGGTTGGGGTGAGCAAAGCTTCCTGATGGTGGCGGCCGCGTCGCGGCTTAAGGCTTGCGAAGGAAGCTGGCGGAGAGGGAGGGATTCGAACCCCCGATAGGCTTGCACCTATGCCGCATTTCGAGTGCGGTGCATTCGACCACTCTGCCACCTCTCCAGGCGCCAATTGGGGTGATTCCTCACCCGCGGTCGGGGCGAGTTCTAGGCGAGGATGGCGGGCCAGACAAGGCGCGGCGCCAACAATTCCGAAGGGGCCTGAGTCCCCAAAAAGGAGCCGGAAATGGAGCATTTGACGGTTCAGGCCAACCATGCGGCATTCCATGTCGCCCGGATCGGGGCCGGGCAGCCGCTGTTATTGCTGCACGGATGGCCGGAATTCTGGCTGAGCTGGGAGCCTGTCATGACGCGGCTGGCCGATCGCTTCACGCTGTACGCCCCGGACCTGCGCGGTTTCGGCGACAGCGACAAGCCGGACGCCCCGCATGGCCCGGACCAGCATGCCGCCGACATGCTGGCGCTGATGGACGCGCTCGACCTCAAGCAGGCGGGCGTGGTCGGCCATGACGTCGGCGGCGGGCTGATGCAGCCGATGGCGCGAAGCGCGCCGGACCGCATCGCCGGATTGTTCTTCTTCGATTTCCTTTATCCCGGCATCGGGCCGCGCATGGCCGAGCCGGAGCGGCTGAACAACATCTGGTACCAGTCGTTCAACCAGCTCGATATCGCCCCGGTTCTGATCGGCGCGTCGCGCGAAAGTTGCCGCGCCTATTTCGGTTATCTTCTGAAACACTGGAGCCATCGCAAGCACGCCTTCGACGACGCGCTCGAAACCTGGGTCGATAATTTTCTCAAACCCGGCAACCTCGCCGGCGGCTTCGCCTATTATCGCGCAGCCCACGCGGGTCGGATCCGGATGCTGAAGGGTGAAGCGCCGCAACTGGCGCCGATCGATGTGCCGACCTGCGTTCGCTGGGCCGAACACGATCCGCTGTTTCCCTATGCCTGGACCGACCGGCTCGGCGAGACGTTTTCAAATCTCGATCTCGCTGTCTTTCCCGACGTCGGACACTTTCCGCATCGCGAGGACCCCGATCGCGCGGCGCGCGAGATCGCAGCGTTTTTCACGCGCATCGGCTGGGTTTGAGCGCGATTGTAAATGCAGGGAAAAGGTGGGGCCGCCAGACGCGACAAAACACTGACGGCCCCGTGCCGCTTCATCGAAATTCTGGCTGGGAAGTGCGGCTTCGCCGGCCAGAGGGGAGCGACGAAATGACGGTAGCGGTAGGAGCGGAAACGGCAACGCGAACCCGGTTTTAACCTAACCGGTCAACCTTACCGGAACAGTCGCCGTCATTCCGGGGCGCGAAGCGAACCTCAGAGGTGCAATTGCACCTCGTAGTTCTATGTTTCGCATTGCCCCGGAATGACAGCGCACTTTCCTAATCCTTGCTCTTCTTCGCCTTCTCGCCATTGCCGTTTTCCTTGCGGCGATTGGTAAAGCGCGCGTTGCCGAGGCCGGTGCCGATGGTCAGCACGCCCCAGCGCTCGACATCCTGCATGAACGGAACTTCGGAAAGGCCCTGCGCCACGCCGTCATTGTGCATCAGCACCGCGGTGTCGTGACCGCCGATCTCGGGGATGGCTTCCACCAGGCTCGCCGGCAGATTGAATTTGCTGCTCTCCCAGTTGCCCGGCAGATTCTGCGCGCCCTTCTCGATCGAACCGTCCTCGTTGATGACGCCGGGACAGGCGATGCCGATGAACGGCGCCAGCTTGAGGCCTTCTTTCTCGGACGCCGTGATCAGATCCTTCAGCATCTTGACCAGCCGCTTCACCGCGCCCTCGCGTGTCGGCTCGTCGTTGGCGTGCCGCCACAGTTCGGACTTCCACACCGCGGCCTTGGAAAGATCGGGCGCCTTTTTCCAGCGCGTCTCAACCACGCCGCAGCGGATGTTGGTGCCGCCGATGTCGACGGCGAGAATGCTGTCATGGGCTTCAAAAATCCAGGACGGCGCCAGATGCAGCGTCCCGATCAGGCCGGCATCGTCGGGATGAAAACGGATCGGCACCAGGTCGACCTTGAAGTCCTCGGCCTTGAGGATGATGTCGGTGCGGGCGATGGCGAGTTCGCCGACCCGGCTCTGCCGAAAACCGCCGCCGACCACGATGCGCTCGGTATCGGCCCAGGCCTTGGTCTTGAGAAATTTCCCGGTGACATGCGCCAGTTCCTGCGCGAATTCCTCGATCGCGCCATGCACCAATGCCGAAGCATGGATATCGTCGCCGACCAGCGCCGCGTCGAGTTCGCTCTTGGCGATCTCCTCGGCGGATTTCTTCCCCAAGGGATCGTCGCCGTTTTTCTTCAGCGGCTTGCGCAACGTGTCGAGTATCTCGCGAAACGCGCCCTTGCTGGCGCGGTCGCCGAGAAAGCCGTCGTCGTCCTTCAACTCGATATTGAAGCTGTCGACCTCCACCGACGGCAGCCGGGTGGCGCCGTGACGGGCGATGCCCGTGGTCGTGACCGCATCTTCTGCCATAGTGCCCCTGCCTGCCGGATTTCGGCAGGACAACGGTCGGGGAACCCTTTGGTTTCACTGGGGCGAATGGGGAGTGGCGGGTAGCGAATGGCGGCCCGCCCTACCCCTGTTCGCCATTCGCTACTCGCCATCCGCCCTTTCGGCCCCGAATCCCTCATTTTGGGGCGGTTTTGGGCCGCCTTTTCCTTGACTCATGGCTTTCAGCGGCTATAAGTCCCCGCATCCGGCGCGGGATTTCTCGCGCCGCTTGTTTTTGCGCGATTTTGAGGGGTTCGCCCCCGACCCGCGCGAAAATCGTACCCATAACGACTGACCAAAAAGCCGACCCGGGCAAACCCTCTATGGGGACGTCCGAGGCCGGGATCGAACACGAAGGAATAAAACGATGTTCGCAGTCATCAAAACCGGCGGCCGGCAATACCGCGTCGTTCCGGATGATGTGCTCGAGGTAGGCAAGATCGCCGGCGATGTCGGTACGATCGTGCAGCTTGGCGAAGTTCTGGTGGTCGGCGGTGACACGCCGGTGCTGGGTTTGCCGACGGTTGCTGGTGCTTCGGTCGCGGCAGAAGTGCTGGACCACAAGCGCGGCCCGAAGGTGATCGCGTTCAAGAAGCGCCGCCGCAAGAATTCACGCCGCAAGCGCGGCTATCGCGACGAGATCACGGTGCTTCGCATCACCGAGATCCTGACCGACAACGCCAAGCCCTCGATCGGCCCGCGGCCGAAGCGGGAAAAGGTTGCCGCTCCCGCCCCCGAGAGCGACGGCGACGAGGCACCGAAGAAGAAGGCGCCCGCCAAAAAGGCCGTGGCCAAGAAGGCGGTTGCAAAGAAGGCTCCGGCCAAGAAGGCCGCCGCGAAAAAGTGATCGAAGCGCTTCGAGAAATTGAAGCGTGATAAAAAGTGAAATGATTCCGTCAAGGAATTGATCTAGAACTCAAGGCGAAGTCGGAGACGGGCCATGGCTCACAAAAAAGCAGGCGGTTCATCGCGGAACGGACGCGATTCAGCGGGCAAGCGCCTTGGCATCAAGGCCTATGGCGGCGAGCGCGTGATTCCCGGCAACATCATTGCGCGTCAGCGCGGCACCACCTGGCATCCCGGCCTTAATGTCGGCATGGGCACTGACCATACTCTCTTCGCCAAGGTCGAAGGCCACGTCGAGTTTCGCGCAAAAGGTAATGGTCGCACGTTCGTATCGGTGGTTCCGATGGCGGAGGCGGCCGAATAGACGGTGGACACAATCGAGTCCGCCGGGTCCTGTTGAACCGGCGGAGTCGAAGAGGGCTCCAAGGGGAGGCGGGAAACCGGCCTCCCTTTTTTATTGCGCGTGTGCCGCCAGGACATGGGCAATAACCCAAGAGCTGCCTTCAAGGAGCCCTCCAATGTTGCAGGACATCCCCACCCCGGCCTTGCGTGAGGCAGGTAGCTGCGTCCTCGAGACCGAACGGCTGGCGTTGCGCCGGCCCACCCTCGCGGACGTAAAAGCGATCGCGTATCTCGCCAATGATCGCCGCATTGCCGAAAACAGCCGCCGGCTGCCGCACCCCTATTTGCAGGATCATGCCGTCGAATTCGTGCGCGCGATGGCGGCGGACCGGCGCGAGACCGTGTTCCTGATCGAGCACACGCATTCGCCGATCGGCATGGTCGGCATCGACTGGCGCGAACAAAGCGCGCCGGAACTCGGCTATTGGCTCGGTGTCGAGCATTGGGGCCGCGGTTTCGGCACCGAAGCCGCACGCGCGGTCATCGATTTCTTCTTCGAGGAGTTCGACGCCGAGCACCTGGTCTCGGGCGCACGGGTCGCCAACCCGTCCTCGCGCAACATCCTGGAGAAGTGCGGCTTTCAGTGGAGCGGCGTCGAGCTGCACCGCTTCGAGGCGCTGGGATCCTCGACCCCGGTCGACTGCTTCCGGCTGTCGCGCAGCGTATGGTCGTCGCTGAAAAACTGGGGAAGCTCGACGCGGAAAGAGCGGTAACTTTTTCCTTGTCGTCCCGGCCTGGTGCGCAATTGCGCACGGGGGCCGGGACGACAATTACGCCGGCGGATTGACCACCGCTTCCTGCCGCCCGAGCTTCTGCTCGCGCAGGAAGATGTAGAGCCCGGCGCCGATGATGATCGCGGCGCCGATCAGCGTGGCGCGTGACGGCACGTCGCCCCACACCACGAAACCGAAGATCACCGCCCAGACGATCATCGAATATTGATAGGGCACCACGACGCTGGCCGGCGCCAGTTTCAGCGAACGGTTGACGCATAATAGCGCGGCCACCGAAATCAGCCCGGCGGTGGCGAACAGGCCGAGGCTGCCGAGCGACGGCGTCACCCAGCCGATCGGCGACAGCAGCGCACCGAGCAGGAAGGTGCCGCCGAATTGCGACGACGCCAGCACGATATCCGGCGTCGCCCGCAGCGAGCGCGTGATCAGCATCAGGAAGGCGAACGAGATGCTGCCGCCGAGCGCGATCATCGCCGGCCAGCTCACCGTCTGCGCCGAGGGACGCATCGCAATCAGCACGCCGCAAAACCCGACCAGGATCGCCGTCCAGCGCCGCCAGCCGACGTGCTCGCCGAGCACGATCCCCGACAGCGCGGTGACGAAAATCGGCGACGCCAGGTAGTAGGTGATGACGTCGGCGAGCGGCAGATAGACGGTCGCGAGAAAGAACGCGGCAACCTCGAGCGTGGACAGCGTGACGCGGAGCAGTTGCAGCCACGGCCGTTCGAGGCGGCCGAATTCGGCGCGCTGCTTCCACATCATCGGCAACAGCACCAATAGCGCCGCACAGGCGCGCAGCCACAGCAACTGCCCGACCGAATAGGTCGCGACCATGAACTTGCCGAGTGCATCGCCGAACGAGAACATGAAGATCGACAGCAGCATCAGGCCGATGCCGGCCAGCCGCGCGGAACGCTCGTCGTAGGTCGATAGTTTGGCGAACAGACTCATGCGAAGCCTTAAAGACGGAGACGCCCGCGATGTCCAGAGCGGCACACCGCGGGGGCCCGGACACAAAATCGCGAAAACAACCCCATGCAAAGTAGAATGGGGCGCGCGAGAACCAGTCGAATTGAGCCAATTGTCGCAGGCGCGGCGCTGCGATACCGATAGACCCAATGCCAGGAAACGCCGAGAGGAAACCGCCATGACCGACTTCGATCCCGCCCAGCATCGCATGGTGAGCGAACAGCGCTGGTTCGAAGACTTTGTCCTCGGCGAGCGCTTCGTGATTCCGAGCCGGACCCAGACCTCGGCGGTGTTCGCCGCGTTCCAGACCGCCAGCGGCGATACCCATCCGATCCATTACGATGTCGAATATTGCCGCGCCCGCGGCATGCCGGACCTGCTCGCGCATGGTTTCCAGACCCTGGTTCACACCGCGCCGGGCGCCGGGCTGTTTCCCTATATCGTCGAGGAATCGCTGGTCGGCTTTCTCGAACAGTCGAGCAAGTTCTTAAAGCCGGTCTATGCCGGCGACACCATCTATCCCGCGCTCGAAGTGATCGAGCTGGTGGGTGGCCGCACGACCGGCGTGGTGACGCTGCGCTCGACCGTGTTCAACCAGCGCAAGGAGCTGGTGCTGGAGGGGACGCAGAAGTTTTTGATCCGCCGAAGGGCGACATCATAGTGTAGACAGGGCGACGGAAAACACTGGCCCCAGCGAGGGCCTTCCAAATACTCAGGCGCACTTGTTGCGCCATTAAGCGCAGCCTCAATGCGCCCCTAGGCCTCTTTCTGGTAGTAGTCGTCAGACTTTTTCCCATCGCCACTCAGGAATGCTCCATATGGCCCGCATGACTGCCGAAGACTTCAAAGTAGGCATTGAAGAAATCCAAAACGAACCCGATAGATCGGCAGGCATCGTTGCGGCAACCATGCTCGAATCCTCTATTGAGGATGCCATCCTGTTACGTCTAATTCCTATGTCAAATACTCACCGTGAGGCGCTTTTCGGCGGAGAAGCATTCTTTGCGAATTTCGCCTCTAAGATTGAGCTAGGATTTTCGCTTGGTCTTTACGGACCGCGTACAAAATCAGAGCTTGGGTACATACGAAAGATTCGCAATCAGTTTGCACACTATGCTGGACGTTCATTCGGGCACGGCGAAATCGCAAAACTTTGCAAGCTAATAACTTACTACGGGCCACCAACCGTTGATGAAACGCCGAAAGAGGCAAGAGAATATTACGATAAATTCCCCGGCATAGAGCTTAGATGGCGCTTTTTACACGCTGCGTCACATATCGGACTGCAAGTGCTCAAAGAAGCCAGCGAATACTCTTGGCAACCTCCAAACCCAAGCCTTCTCGGCTAGCCCTCCTCATAGGCCGGTGAATGGCTTGGGCAGCTTCATCTGCCAAATCCGTCTCCCGACTAAAGCCAAGCAAAACTTCAAACCCGGATGGTTCGACGTCCCCATCGTCTACGCCAGTCAGCATCGCGGCATCTTCGTTGCCGAGAAGGGGTTTCACGGCGAGGGCGTCTTCAACGAGGCGATGACGGCGTGGGAGAAATCGCCGTAAAAGCAGGCCCAATATCGCCAAAAACCGCAAAACGGCCCGAAAATTAAGGCTTTTCGCCAAAGTTGCGGGCCTTGAGGGTTGCCGCTTTGGCTGCCGTGGCTTACGTAAGACGCCAGCACAGCACCCCAGTTCCAGATTGATGTTTTAACGCGCTTTCTTGACGCGAACGCTGCGCTTTTCGCTCGAAAACGCTATGGTGACCCATGAAATTCCTCGATGAAGCCAAGGTCTATATCCGCTCCGGCGACGGCGGAAACGGCTGCGTGGCGTTTCGCCGCGAAAAGTTCATCGAGTTCGGCGGCCCGTCCGGCGGCAATGGCGGCCGCGGCGGCGATGTCGTGATCGAAGTGGTCGACGGGCTCAACACACTGATCGACTATCGCTATCAGCAGCACTTCAAGGCGCAGAAGGGCGTCAATGGCATGGGCAGCGACCGCCATGGGGCCAACGGCAAATCGATCGTGCTGAAAGTGCCGGTCGGCACGCAGATCATCGACGAGGATCGCGAAACGCTGATCCACGACTTCACCACGCTCGGCGAAAAGTTCGTGCTGGCCGAAGGCGGCAATGGCGGCTTCGGCAACGCGCATTTCAAATCCTCAACCAACCGCGCGCCGCGCAACGCCAATCCGGGCCAGGAAGGCGAAGAGCGCTGGATCTGGTTACGGCTGAAGCTGATCGCAGACGCCGGCCTGGTCGGCCTGCCCAACGCCGGTAAATCGACCTTCCTCTCGGTTGTCAGCGCCGCCAAGCCGAAGATCGCCGACTATCCCTTCACCACGCTGCATCCGCAGCTCGGCGTCGTGAACGCGCAGGGCCGCGAATTCGTGCTGGCCGATATTCCGGGTCTGATCGAGGGCGCGCATGAAGGCGCCGGCCTCGGCGATCGCTTTCTCGGCCATGTCGAGCGTTGCCGGGTGCTGCTGCATTTGATCGACGCCACCTGCGAACACGCCGGCAAGGCCTACAAGACGGTTCGCACCGAGCTCGACGCCTATGAAGGCGATCTCGCCAACAAGATCGAGATCGTGGCGCTGAACAAGATCGACGCGGTGGCGCCGGATGAGCTGAAGAAACAGAAGGACCGGCTGAAACGCGCCGCGAAAAAGACGCCGCTGCTGGTCTCGGCCGTGACCGGCGAAGGCGTGCCCGAAGCGCTCAAGGCGCTGGTCGAGGTGATCGGCGAAGCGCCGGTCTCACTGAAGGCCAAGGGCGGCGTCCAGCAGGCCGAGCCGTGGGCGCCGACGAACCCGCAGGACTGATATCAAGGCTGATATCAGCCGCGACTTCCTTGGCTGCGCCACTTCCAAATCACGAAGCCGGCGCGTATTGCTTCCCAATACTCCGCATCACGCAACCAAGCCCATGAAACGCCCAGCGCTCAAAAACTTCCGCCGCATCGTCGTCAAGGTCGGCTCGTCGCTGCTGATCGACTCGGCGAAGGGCGAAGTCCGCGCGGCGTGGTTGTCGGCGCTGGCGGCCGATATCGCGAAGCTGCATGGCGAAGGCCGCGACGTGCTGGTGGTCTCATCGGGCTCGATCGCGCTTGGCCGCAGCAAGCTGAAGCTGCCGCGCGGTCCGCTCAAGCTCGAGGAAAGCCAGGGCGCCGCCGCGGTGGGACAGATCGCGCTGGCGCGGATCTGGTCGGAGGTGCTTGGCGCGCACGGCATCGGCGCCGGACAGATTCTGGTGACCTTGCAGGACACCGAGGAGCGCCGCCGCTATCTCAACGCGCGCTCGACCATTGGCAAGCTGCTGGAATGGCGCGCGGTGCCCGTGATCAACGAGAACGACACCGTCGCCACCAACGAAATCCGCTACGGCGACAACGACCGCCTCGCCGCGCGCGTCGCCACCATGGCGAGCGCCGATTTGCTGGTGCTGCTGTCCGACATCGACGGCCTCTATGACGCGCCGCCCGGCGCCAATCCGAATGCAAAGCTGATTCCGATCGTGGAATCCGTCACCTCGGAAATCGAGGCGATGGCGGGTGCGGCGGAATCCGAACTGTCGCGCGGCGGCATGTACACCAAGATCGAAGCCGCCAAGATCGCGACCACCGCCGGCACGCATATGCTGATCGCGTCCGGCAAGATCGAGCATCCGCTGCAGGCGATCGCCGACGGCGGCCGCTGCACCTGGTTCCTGACCCCCGCCAATCCCGTCACCGCGCGAAAACGCTGGATCGCAGGCTCGCTGGAGCCCAAGGGCACGCTGACCATCGACGCCGGCGCGGTCGCGGCGCTCCGCGCCGGCAAGAGCCTGCTGCCGGCCGGCGTGATCCGGATCGACGGCCAGTTCGCCCGCGGCGACGCCGTGGTGGTGCGCGGCCCTGATACGCACGAAATCGGCCGCGGCCTCGTCGCCTATGACGCCGACGACGCCGAGAAGATCAAAGGCCGCTCTTCGCCTGACGTGATGGTGATCCTGGGCATCAGCGGCCGGGCCGAGATGATCCACCGCGACGATCTGGTGGTGGGCGGGCCGCGGACGACCGATTTGGCGTAAGCCTCACACGACAGGCATCGATGTCTTGCCGACCGCTCATCACACGGACGACTTCGACACCGTCGGGCAAGGCTCAGTAGAAGACGATGTCGTTGCCGACGGAAAACTGCGCAAATCGGTTTGCAGTGAGGCCGCTCACGGCACGCCAAGGGAATCTACGGCGTGAACCGATAAACCTGGAGCGAACGGCGGACGTCCGCTTTGGTGCGCCCCCAAGAGCGGACGTCCCTTTTCTGAAATGGCCTGTTATCTTCGGAAAGCCCAGCTTTCCGAAGAACTCGATGATACTTCTGCCACCCGGCTGGATCAAATACTCCTCGCGCAATGACTTCGAGAGTTATCTCTTCGTTAGGAGTTGGGTTTATCATGGAATTGATTCGGGTCTTTGCGACAACGATACGTTGGTCGATCTCAATTCCAAAGGACGCCTACAATGGGCCGGCTTCGACCTCGTTTCAAAAGCCATGAGCAGAGCAGAACAAGGCGCTCTCCGACCGATCTGTACGACGCCGCCGCGCGCCACTTTTTGTCCAAACGATATGGGCCGGCCGAAGACCGCTGTCGGCAGGCATTAACGCTTGATCCGAAGCACGCGGATTCGCTCCATCTTCTTGGTTTGGTTCACTGGCAGACCAACAGGCTGGATTTGGCCGTCGATCTGGTCGCCTCGGCAATCAGATGCAACCCGAACAATCACGAATATTTCTTGAATCTCGGGGAGCTGCTTCGAGACCAGAACAAGTTGGATGACGCCAGGAAAAGCTTCGATATCGCGATCAAGCTGGCTCCAAATCGGGCCGCGGGTTGGATCAAATTAGGAAACCTGCTGCGAATACAGCGTCGATACGATGAAGTATTGCTGACGTATGAGCATGCTTTTACGCTCGATCCCAACAATGCGGAGGCATCAGCTCTGAGCGGCGGCGTCTTGCTCGAATTAGGCCGGTATGAGGAGGCGCTCGCCAAGTGCGATCTTTCGCTGGCCATTTCCCCGGATCAGGTTGAAGCTCTCTGTGTCAAAGGTGATTGCCTGCGCAATCTCGGTAGGACTGCAGAGGCAGCGGCTAGCTATCGGCGGGCATCTGAGTTGGAGCCGGACCGCGTGTCTGTCTGGCGGTTGCTTGGAAAAGTGCTTGAGCAACTCGGGGATCGTGACGGCGCGATCAAGGCCTTACGCCGGGCGCGTGAAATAGATCCTTCCGATCCGTTCGGTGCGAGCGTCGAACTGATGCGGCTGGGCGCTGACGAATTGTCCGAAATGCCACCTGCCTATGTGCGTTCGCTGTTCGATCAATATGCGGCTACATTCGACACCGCTCTGGTGGAGAGTCTTGGATATCGCGGACCCTCGGTGTTGTTTGAGGCGGTGCGGTCCGCGTGCCAAGCGCGTCAGAGGCCGGCCAATTTCAAACACGCGATCGATCTCGGTTGCGGTACAGGACTGGCGGCGGTCGCCTTTGCTAAAATAGTCGATCAATTCATCGGCATCGACCTTTCGCCGGCTATGATCGAAAAGGCACGCGCCACGGGTCTCTATGCCCAGCTTAAAGTGACCGATATGCTGGAGGGTCTGCGTACGACGCCTGACTCCGACGCAGAGCTCGTCCTCTCCGCCGACGCGATGGTCTATGTCGCCGATCTCTTTCCGGTTCTGAAGGAAGCGAGCCGCGTTCTGGCTTCCGGCGGCCTTTTGGCTTTCACTCTGGAGAGGCACGACGGCGACGGTTTTATTATGGGCGAGGGCAAGCGCTACGCTCATAGTGCTTCTTATGTGCGCGCGTCGCTCGAGGCAGCCGGTCTTGTGGTGTTAAAGCTTGAACAGCAACCGATCCGCCACGAGAGAGGCGTGCCCGTGCCAAGCCTTGGGATCGTTGCGGAGAAATCGTGAATTGTTCACTACGGCCGTTAAAATTCTTGGCGCCGCTCCGCTTTTGCCAGAGGCGGCGGACATGCCGGACCGTCGGCCACGGGTCCGAAAGGTGCCACGCGAAAAGATGCCGCGATTGAGGCCGCGGGTTTAGCGAAGAGTGCCTAGCATCTCGTTCAAACGATCAGGCCAATCCGGCTGACCTAACCCCGCCCACACGAGACTATCCCGCCAGTCCCGCACGAGGATCGTCTTAACACGCGGAATACGGCTCACGTCTCCCTCAAGTAGAATGAATGCGGCCGCTTGCAGTCGCTCTGGGTCTTGGCGTGAAGTGGCGTGATCGTCTGATACGGTGCGCAGAAAGGCAATTATTTCCTCTGTAGCTTGAGGTGGGTAGTCGCGGCGAACGCGCGCTTCGAGACGCGGGCTGATATTACTTACCACTCAGGCTCTCCCGGACAGCTCTTCCCGAAAGACTAGTCAGAGCCACATGAACTGCAAACCTGCTACAGTGCGACTTCCGAATCGGGTCATTCTCAACTGAAACCGGCGCTCTGCGCCATGTCCGGTCTGCCCACGTTAGCGACGGGATAGCGGACATCGCTGGAGGTCCGGTTGGTGCCAGGAAGAGCTAGCCTGCGCCCGAGCCAGGCGGCGGCGCAGGACTCAGCGGAGCGCCCCCTACCGAAACAGGGCCGGCTGGCTTGGGAAGTGCAGGAAGACTTGCAGGAAGAGTTGCAGGAAGAGTTGCAGGAGGAGCTGTAGCAAGAACCGGAGGGGGTACTTTGCGCGACGCGTGGACGACCCGCGTGCGAGGATTTGGACGCGGGATGCTGGATGTCGTCAACGGGCCGCCGATGCTGGAAGTTGTCAGCGGCGGCGTCATCGGATTCTGCAAAGAGTTCACCTGCGCCGTCAGCACGGCGAGTTGACGGGTTATTCTTTTCAAATCCGCCTGTTGGGTTGCGGCGCTCTGCGTGAGCGACGCCAACGCATCGGCGTTTCGCTGCAACGCATCGGCGTTTTGCTGCTCCGACGACTGAATGTCCCTCAGTCCCGCCCTGACAACGGGATCCGGTACGAGGACCGGAGCCGGGCTAGGCGGCGGAAGTGCAGCGACGCGATTGGCCCTCGGTGGGGCGAAGCGGCTGAAGTCCGGCAAGACTGACCGATTGAAACCCGGCAAGAAATTGGCGGTGGCGGCACCGATGAGGACGGCCAGGGCGACCAGGGACACCGCGATCACCGGTACCCGGCTTGAGGCCACCTGCGGTGCCGCCTCGGGCTGCGTGTCCGCTTGCGTTTCCTTGTCCGATGCTTCGGTCACCTGAGTTCCCTACATCTCAGCCCAGTCGCGAGATTCGTCCCATCGCCGGTCAGCAAGACAAAAGAGCCATCGCGGTGACAAACCAGCAATGGCTCCCGCGCGCTTGCCCACCCGAATTCCGCTCAAATCATGGGCTCGTATGGTTAATGATCGGTTTCCAGAGACAGCGGACCTCGGTGCCGTCCGAGCCTGGCTGCCGCCGTCACCCCGGGCGGCCCGGCTGCCATGCCGGTTCCGGACCTCGCCAAGGTCTCAATTTCCATGCTAGAACATGGCCTTAACGAAAGCCCGAGACCCCCTGGATGACCGCGCCGCTGAAGGCGATCGACGGCAACGCCGATCTGCCCGCTTTGATGACCGAACTCGCCGGCCGCGCCCGAGCTGCCGCGCGGGTGCTGGCGCTTGCCTCGCCCGAGCAGAAGAACAAGGCGCTTGAGGCGATGGAGCGCGCCATCCGCAGCAACGCGCCGGCGATCCTCGCCGCCAATGCCGAGGACGTGGCTGAAGTTCGCGCCGGCGGCGCGACGTCGGCCTTCATCGACCGCCTGACGCTGACACCAGCGCGCATCGAGGCGATGGCCGATGGTGTCGTCACCGTGCGCGGCATTGCCGATCCGATCGGCACCGTCACCGAGAGCTGGCAGCGCCCGAACGGCATGACCATCGAACGCGTGCGGGTGCCGCTCGGCGTCATTGCCGTGATTTTCGAAAGCCGTCCCAACGTCGCCGCCGACGCCGGCGTGCTGTGTTTGAAATCCGGCAACGCCGTGATCCTGCGCGGCGGCTCCGACAGTTTCCGTTCCTGCCGCGCCATCCATGATTGCCTGGTGCAGGGCCTGCGCGAAGCCGGCCTGCCCGAAGCCGCGATCACGCTGGTGCCGACGCGCGATCGCGCCGCCGTCGGCCTGCTGCTGACTGGACTGAACGGCGGCGTCGACGTGATCGTGCCGCGCGGCGGCAAGAGCCTGGTCGCGCGCGTCGAGGCCGAGGCGCGCGTGCCGGTGTTCGCGCATCTCGAAGGCGTCAACCACGTCTATGTCGATCACTCCGCCAATCTCGACATGGCCAAGAAGATCGTCCTGAACGCCAAGATGCGCCGCCCCGGCGTCTGCGGCGCCGCCGAGACCTTGCTGGTCGAGCGCGCGGCCGCTGCGACAACGCTGAAACCGCTGGTCGCGATGCTGATCGATGCCGGCTGCGAAGTCCGCGGCGACGATGCCGTGCAGCGCGTCGACGCCCGCGTGAAACCCGCTTCCGACGAGGACTGGGACACCGAATATGAGGACGCGATCATCGCGGCACGCGTGGTCGACGGGCTCGATGACGCGCTCGCGCATATTGCCAATCACGGCTCGCACCATACCGATGCGATCGTGACCGAAGACGCGCAGGCGGCGCAGAAATTCCTCAACGAGGTCGATTCCGCGATCGTGCTGCACAACGCCTCGACGCAGTTCGCCGATGGCGGCGAGTTCGGCTTCGGCGCCGAGATCGGCATTGCCACCGGCAAATTCCACGCTCGCGGCCCGGTTGGCGCCGAGCAACTGACCAGCTTCAAGTATCGCGTTCACGGCACCGGGCAGACGCGGCCGTGATCGCACCTGCGTTGTCGGACGAACGCACGCGGTGGCCGCGTTGAAGCCACCTTCAGTCGCGTCGCAATCGGTCTCGCAGGCCATCCCGCTCTACAGCAACGGCATGCGGATCGGGCTGCTCGGCGGTTCCTTCAATCCGCCGCACGAGGCGCACCGTGCCATCAGCCTGTTCGCGATCAAGCGGCTGAAACTGGATCGGGTGTGGTGGCTGGTGACTCCCGGCAATCCGCTCAAGTCACAGGGCGCCCTGAACGACCTCGACACCCGGATGGATGCCGCGCGCAAGATGGCCGACGATCCGCGCATCGACATCAGTTGTCTCGAAGCTGTCATCGGTATCCGCTACACTGTCGACACCATCTCTTACCTGCGCCGCCGCGCTTCCGGCCTGCGCTTCGTCTGGATCATGGGCGCTGACAACCTTGCGCAGTTTCATCGCTGGCAGAACTGGCGGCGCATCGCTTCCGAGGTGCCGATCGCTGTGATCGACCGTCCGCCGCAGAGTTTCCGGGCACTCGCCGCCCCCGCCGCACAGGCGCTGGCGCGCTATCGGCTGCCTGAGAATCAGGCGGCCCGGCTGCCGGATCAGCATGCCCCCGCCTGGGTTTTCCTCACCGGCTTGAAATCGAACCTGTCGTCGACGGGCCTGCGGAACCCGGACGGCAGCTGGAAGGCAAAGAAGTGACAGTTGGGTCTCAACCGACAGGCGGAGATTACTGGAATATTGAAACCGTTAACCCCACATGCCTAATATAGCCCGTGGACGTCAGGATTCGGCGTTCGCGATACAGTGAAAGGAATGGTCCCTGGCCACATCTGTATTGTCAAAGTCTGTTTTACCCAAGGTTTCCAAAGCCAAAACTGCTCCAAAAACCACGCGTAAAACATCGACCAAAGCTGCAGCCTTGAAGGCGCAACCCGACGCCGACAAGACGCTGAATATGATCCTCTCCCGCCTCGACGATATGAAGGCGGAAGAAACGGTCACCATCGACCTTCGCGGCAAATCTGCATTTTCCGACTACATGATCGTCACCACGGGACGGGTCAACCGCCACGTCGGCGCGATCGCGGAAAATGTCACCAAGGCGCTGAAGGAAACCGGCATCAAGAGCATCCATGTCGAGGGCATGCCCAACTGCGACTGGGTGCTGATCGATTCCGGCGATGTGGTCGTGCACGTGTTCAGACCCGAGGTCCGCGAATTCTACAATCTGGAAAGATTGTGGACGCAAAACCCGGCGGCGGCGAAGGCGATCTAAGGTTCCGGCGCCGATGCGAATCGGCGGGGGCGCATGTAGTTTGCGTGCGCGCGGTGTAACGCGCGCATGCTGGAAGCTGATCTGATGCGTAAGCCCCTCTGATGCGCCTTGTCGTGGTTTCGATCGGCCGGCTGAAACAGGGCCCGGAGCGGGAACTGGCCGAGCGCTATCGCGAGCGTTTTGACGATATCGGCCGCAAGCTCGGCTTTCGCGGCCTCGAGATTCACGAGATCCCGGAAAGCCGCGCCCGCGATGCCGCAACCCGGATCGCCGAGGAAGCGGCGGCGATTTCGGCCGCGATCCCCGAAAAGTCGATGCTGGTGGCGCTGGACGAGCGCGGCAAGAGCGTCGATAGCGCAAGCTTTGCCCGCGAGCTCGGCCGCTGGCGCGACGAAGGGGTCGCCAACACAATTTTCACAATCGGGGGCGCGGACGGACTTTCGCCCGATTTGCAGCGCAGGGCTAAGCTACGCATTGCGTTCGGCTCGGCGACCTGGCCGCATCAAATGGTTCGCGTCATGCTCCTGGAACAGATTTACCGCGCCGCGACCATTTTGGCCGGCCATCCCTATCACCGTGTCTAGGCACGGTGGCGTGAATACAGAAAGCGCTGATTAGGCCGAATGCACTCTTCGCCGGACATTTACCCGCGCCTTGATGCCGCCAACCGCTGGCGGCCGTTGGTGCTGTTGTCCGCAGGCTTCTTGAGCCTGGCAAGCCTCGTCCTCGCGCCGGCCGCGGCGCAAGTGGTGGTGCCCGCGCCGCAGGCGACCGCCGCCTCGCCCGACATCATCCGGCAGCGCGAGCAAGAACTGGAAGCCGCCCGCGAGCAGCAGCGCAAAGCCGCCGAGCTGCAACAGAAATTAAAAGCCGATATCGCGGCGATCGGACAGGACCGCTCCAAGCTCAACCAGCAACTGATCGACGGCGCCGCCCAGGTGCGCACCGTCGAGACCCGCATCGCCGACGCCGAGGCGCGGCTGCGTCCGCTCGATGCCCGCGAGCAGCAGATCCGGGCCTCGCTCGATTCACGCCGCTCCGAAATCGTCGAAGTGCTGGCGGCGTTGCAACGCGCCGGCCGACGCACGCCGCCGGCCTTGCTGGTCCGGCCCGAGGATGCGCTGCAATCGCTGCGCACCGCGATGCTGCTCGGCGCGGTGGTGCCCGAGCTGCGCGGACGCGCGGAAAAGCTCTCCAGCGATCTCGGCGAACTGGTGGCGCTGCGCAAGACCATCGCCACCGAGCGCGACGCGCTGGCGCGCGACCGCGACAAATCACAGGACGATCAGGTCCGGCTGGCGGCATTGGTCGACGAGCGTCAGCGCAAGCAGAGCGCGATCGAAAAGGACATGGAGGCGGAAGGCGCGCGCGCCATCACGCTCTCCAAACAAGTCGACAGTCTGCAGGGCCTGATCGCCAAGATGGAGCAGGACGTCAAGAGCGCCGCCAAGGCGGCCGCTACCGCCAGCATGCAGGGGACGCCCGCGGCCCCGAACGGCAAGCCTAATGTGGGCGGACTGAAGGACCCCGCGCGACTCAGTCCGGCGATCGCCTTTGCCTCTGCCAGGGGATTGCTCGCATTTCCGGTGAACGGGTCCAAGATTCGCGATTTTGGCGGTTCCGACGGTGCGGGTGGCGTCGAAAAAGGCATTTCTTTGGCAACCCGGGCCGGCGCACAGGTCACAACCCCGTGTGACGGTTGGGTTGTTTACGCCGGACCCTTCCGCAGCTACGGACAACTCTTGATCCTGAATGCCGGGGGCGGGTATCATGTCCTGATCGCCGGGATGGAGCGCATTTCGGTAAACATCGGCCAGTTTGTACTTACGGGGGAGCCGGTCGCGACCATGGGGTCGACATCCCAGGTTGCATCCATTCTCGCAACGACGGCGAGTCAGCCCGTGCTCTATGTCGAGTTCCGTAAGGACGGCACTCCAATCGATCCAGGTCCATGGTGGGCCGCAAATGAAGGCGAAAAGGTTCGCGGATGATGCGCAAGACTTCTGTAATTCTCCTCAGCGCCGCCGCCGGTGCGGCTTTGACGCTCGCGATCACGCAGCCCCGCGCTGTGCTGATGGGATCGAGCGCGCGTGCCGCCACCTCGGACACCTATCGCCAGCTCAACCTGTTCGGCGACGTCTTCGAGCGCGTGCGCAGCGACTATGTCGAGAAGCCGGACGACTCGAAGCTGGTGGAGTCCGCGATCTCAGGCATGCTGTCCGGCCTCGACCCGCATTCCAGCTACATGGACGCCAAGAGCTTCCGCGACATGCAGGTGCAGACCCGCGGTGAGTTCGGCGGGCTCGGCATCGAGGTCACGATGGAAGACGGCCTGATCAAGGTGGTCTCGCCGATCGACGACACGCCCGCCTCCAAGGCCGGCATCATGGCCAACGACATCATCACCAATCTCGACGACGAAGCGGTGCAGGGTCTCACCCTGAACCAGGCGGTCGAGAAGATGCGCGGACCGGTCAACACCAAGATCCGCCTCAAGATCATTCGCAAGGGCCAGGACAATCCGATCGACGTCACGCTGGTGCGCGACAATATCCGCGTCCGCTCGGTCCGCGCCCGCGTCGAGAGCGACGACATCGCCTATATCCGCGTCACCACCTTCAACGAGCAGACCACCGAAGGCCTGAAGCGCGAGATCGGCAATCTGTCGAACCAGATCGGCGACAAGCTCAAGGGCTACATCATCGATCTGCGCAACAACCCGGGCGGCCTGCTCGAGGAAGCGGTCACCGTTTCCGACACCTTCCTGGATCGCGGCGAGATCGTTTCGACCCGCGGCCGCAACGCCGAGGAAACCCAGCGCCGCGCCGCCCATCCGGGCGACCTGACCAAGGGCAAACCGGTGATCGTGCTGATCAACGGCGGCTCGGCTTCCGCCTCCGAAATCGTCGCCGGCGCGCTGCAGGACCACAAGCGCGCGACCCTGGTCGGCACCCGCTCGTTCGGCAAGGGTTCGGTGCAGACCATCATCCCGCTCGGCAGCGGCAACGGCGCGCTGCGCCTGACCACTGCGCGCTACTACACGCCATCCGGCAAGTCGATCCAGGCCAAGGGCATCGTGCCCGACATCGAGGTGCTGCAGGACGTGCCGGACGAGCTGAAGTCGCGCGTCGACACCAAGGGCGAGGCCTCGCTGCGCGGCCATCTGAAGAACGACGGCGACGAGAAGACCGGCTCGCAATCCTACGTGCCGCCGGACGCCAAGGACGACAAGGCGCTGAAGACCGCCGCCGACCTGCTGCATGGCATCAAGTCCACCGCCGCGACCACCCCCGCGCCGGCAGCGGCCTCCACTGACAAGGCCTCGGCCGAAAAGCCGGCAGCTCCCGCCACGTCGGTTCGGTAAAAAAACGCGATATCCGTGAAAAGGGCGGCCTGCGGGCCGCCCTTTTTGTTGGCGGGTTCCGGCTTTCTGACGGCAGCTTTTGCACGCGGCGCGGGAGCTCGATTCGGGCTCCTCGTGGTATCGTCGCTCGGATTGATTCGGAGAGGTTCCGGATTGATTCGGGGAGGTTCATGGCGGAGACGGCCGACGAACTGAGCACGCCGCTCGGACAGAAAACGGAGCGCCAGAAGCGCCGGTTTCGGCTGCCGTTCTCGGCGATGCAGGCGCTGGCCGTGCTGCTTGGCCTGTTGCTGGTCGCCTTCCTGAGCATCGCGCTTTTCACCGACAATCCCCTGGGCGGCGAACCGGTCGCCCAAATCGCCCTGCGCAAGCCGGCAACCGACGAAAAGCCCGCCCAGGCGGCCTCCAGCCACCAGGCCGAACCGGCGGCGAAGGCCGAATCCAGGCCATCAGCGGCAAGCGACAACAAGACCGTCACGATCATCGACGGCTCCAGCGGCAAGCGTCAGGATGTCGTGATCGGCGGTGACGGTGCCGGCAAGAACGACTCCAAGACCGACACCGAGGCTGCAGCCCCCGCTTCCGTCATGGCCGGCATCGATCCGCGGCTGCTGGAGAAGACCCGCTACGGCATGATCCCGGTCGTTGCCGACGGCCTGAAGCCTTTCACCGTCTATGCGGCCGAGGCCGACCGCGCCAAGGCGGCCAAGATGCCGGTGGTCGCCATCGTCGTCGGCGGCCTTGGCGTTGGCGCCGCCAAGACGGTCGACGCCATCATGAAGCTGCCGCCGGCCGTGACGCTGGCATTCACGCCGTACGGCGCCGACCCCACCAAGCTCGCCGAGCGGGCCCGCGCCCAGCGCCACGAGATCCTGCTGCAGATCCCGATGGAGCCGTTCGACTATCCCGACAATGACCCCGGCCCGCAGACGCTGCTGACGAGCTTGCCGCCCGAGCAGAATATCGACCGCCTGTACTGGCACCTGAGCCGGTTCCAGGGCTATGCCGGGATCGCCAATTTCATGGGCGCGCGGTTCCTGGCGACCGACGCCGTGATGCAGCCGATCATGCGCGAGGCCGCCAAACGCGGCCTTGGCTACCTCGACGACGGCTCGACGCCGCGCAGCGTCGCATCGTCGCTGGCGGCAGGTCAGGCGATGCCGTTCGCCAAGGCCGATTTCGCCATCGACGCGGTGCCGACCTCGGCCGAAATCGACCGAACGCTGATCAAGCTCGAGACGCTGGCCAAGGAACGCGGACTGGCGGTCGGCGTGGCCTCGGCCCTGCCGATCTCGATCGAGCGGATTGCGGCCTGGATCAAGACTCTCGATAGCCGTGGCATCATGCTTGTGCCATTGACAACGGCGATGCTGAAATCAAAATCAGGCTAGAGCGTTTTCAAGCGAAGTGGGTACCGGTTCGCGTGAAGAAAACGCGTCAAAATAAAGATATAGAGCCCCGGGACGGGGCTCTATAGATCAAGCCGATGGCGCCGGTCCGGGCCTTCCGGACGACGCCGGTTCGATCGGTTGTGCCGCAAGCATGATCCGGAAAAGTGGGTACCGGTTTTCCGAGAGATCATGCTCAAACAGAAAGACAGAGCGGGATGACTTCTCGAAGAAAAGTCATCACGATCTGGGAGCCCTGACGGAATGGCGCGCTACGAAGACCTGCCTTACCGGACCTGCGTCGGCATGATGCTGATCAACGCAGCGGGGCTGGTCTTCATCGGCCGCCGCGCCGGCGGCATCGAACATGTCGATGAAACCCACGTCTGGCAGATGCCGCAGGGTGGCGTCGATCCCGGCGAAGACACCTGGGCAGCGGCCAAGCGCGAGCTCTACGAGGAAACCAGCGTCCGCTCGGTGGAGAAGCTCGGCGAGGTCGCCGACTGGCTGATCTACGACATTCCGCGCACCGTCGCGGGGCGCACCTGGAAGGGCCGCTATCGCGGCCAGCGGCAGAAATGGTTCGCCGTGCGCTTCACCGGCAAGGACAGCGAGATCAACGTGGCGAGCCCCGGGGGCGGCCACAAGGCCGAGTTCGTCAGTTGGCGCTGGGAGCCGATGAAGAACCTGCCGGAGCTGATCGTGCCGTTCAAGCGACCGGTCTATGAGCGCGTGGTGAAGGAATTTTCCAGCCTCGCCGGCAACTGACGCTCGTTTGAAAACGCCATGTCCGACAAACCCTATCGCCCCAATGTGGGGATCGCTCTGTTCAATCGCGCCGGCCAGGTGCTGGTCGGCCGCCGTTTCCGCGACGACGGGCCGGAAATCATTCTGCCCGGCCTCGAATGGCAGATGCCACAGGGCGGCATCGACGCCGACGAGAACCCGCGCGAGGCGGTCATGCGCGAGCTCTGGGAGGAGACCGGCATACGCCGCGCCGACCATCTCGGCGAGACCGACTGGATGACTTACGAGTTCCCGCTTTATGACGGACCGTCCGGCCACCGCCTCGCCAAATTCCGTGGCCAGCGGCAGAAATGGTTCGCCCTGCGATACACCGGACAGGACGACGAGATCGATCCGCTGACGCCACGCAACGGGCAGCCGGCCGAGTTCGACGCCTGGCGCTGGGAGCGGCTCGACCGCGTCGCCGACCTCGTGGTGCCGTTCCGGCGCGACGTCTACCGGACGGTGGCGCGGCTGTTTGCCGAATTCGCGGAACCCGCTACCGGCCGTGCGGTCGACTGACCGAGAACCGGACGCGAATTTTTCTCGGTTCGCTCACGTTTTTTTTGCAACCGACTCCCGCCCTGCTCGTACACACTATAAGCGTCATTGTGTCCACGGATGACGTCCGGAATAACCTGCAGCGCGAGATGTTTTGTCTGACATGAAGGAAGTGATTGTGATCAGGCGCCGGCGGGCCTGGGAATGGCAGCTGCGCGATCAGAGCGGTATCTTGATCATGGGCGGGCGAGAGAAAAGCCGTCCGGCGGCGCGATACCAGGGCTATCGCGCGCTGTTCATGCTGCTGGCCTGCAGTTGGCGCGGGAACGATCTGGAGACCCCCCGGCCGTCGGCCGCGCGCGGAGAATTCCGTCCCACGCAATGAACCCGGCGCTCTAGTTCGGCCCGACGGAGAACGGGCCGATCGCGATGACATGGCAATCGCCGTCCCGCTTGACGCAATCGGCGAGCGCGCTGTTGACCGCCGCCTGTTCGGACGCCGCCTTGAGGCCGAGTCCCGGCCGGCCGGCCGTCCCCACGGCGACCGCATTCCAGCCGCTGGTCGCGTCAGCGACCTTGCGGGCGACATCGTCGCGGGCTTCAGGGGCGATCACCGCGTTGCCGGCAACCTTGAAGAAACCGGTGACTTTCAGTGTGGTCGGAATCGGAACGACGAAATTATCATTGAGCGCGAGAATCATGCAGGGAACGCCGGCGACGGCGCCGCATGATTCAAGGGCCCGCCGCACGGCTTCATCCACCGAATCCATGCCGGTGAAAAAGTAGAACACGCCGCCGGGGCCTAGCGCGATGGTCTTGGCCTTTCGGCCCGGCACATAGAGGTTCTCAATCCTTGTCTTCCCGGCGTCGCGCGTGAGCGGCACGTCCTTGGCTACAAATGGCTGTTCGGTCGCCGCGTCATGCCTGACCCAAGGCTGCGGCGGCACCGGCGGCTTGCCGTGCGCGTAAACGACGTTGTCGCCGACGGCATAGAGTTCGCATTTCCTTGGCGACTGCGCCGTATCCGCCCGCTTCTGGCATTGCTCGACGGCGGCGGTCCGGGCAGCCTCTTCACTCGGTTGCGCGGCAACAGACGCACTGATCCCGCCGGTGTTGAGCGCGAACGCCTTGAAAGCGGTCGCCCCCGCATACTCGCTGGCAAGCGATGCGCGGGTTTTGTCGCTGACGAACGGGACATTCGCGGCCACGAATTTCTCGGTCGAACCGATCGGCGGCGAAGGTGCCGGCGGTGCTGATGGCGGCGAGGACGCCGCGGCTTTGGATGCGGGTGCCGGGGCGGCTGTCGGTGCTGGCGCGGGCGCCGGCGCAGGGACCGCCGACGGCGCCGGGCTCACAGTGATCGCAGGCTCTGCAACCTTGACCGCCTGCGTCTCCAGCTTGGTGAAATAGAGGAAGCCGCCGGCGCCGATCGCGGCCAGGCTGACCAGCGTGACCGCTACCGGCCACATCCAGTTCGGCGGCGGCGAAGCCTTGACGGGCTTCTTGACCTGCGGGGTCGAATAAGTCCCGTCCTCGCGTCGCATCGCCACCATATAGGCGTGCACGGGCGTCGGAATGTTCTTCACTTCCTGCGCGCCGATATCGGCGAACTGCACCGACAGCTTGTTGGCGACCTGTTCGTGCACCGCGCGCGAGACGCAGATGCCGCCGACCTCGGCGAGCCCCTCGAGCCGTGCCGCGATGTTGACGCCGTCGCCGAGGAGATCGCCGTCGCGCTCGACCACATCGCCGATGGTGATGCCGATGCGGAACGACATCTGCCGGCTCGGCGGATACGCCATGTTCCGGGTACGCAGGCTTTCCTGGATATCGATCGCACAGCGCACGGCTTCGACGGCGCTGGGAAATTCGGCGAGGACGGCATCACCCGCGGTGTTGAAGATCCGGCCGCCGCATTTGGCGATGAAATCGTCGGTTACCTGACGATAGGACGCCAACCGCCGCAGCGTCTCCTCTTCGTCCTCGGCAACCAGTCGGCTGTAGCCGGCAATATCGGCCGCAAAAATCGCCGCGATCTTGCGTTTCATGAAAAACAGCCTCGGACAAAAATATGCACCGACAGAATGCCGTCAGAACTTCCCGGGCGCAACTATAGCGTTTCGAGCTTGGTTGGGACCTGTTCACAACCGGAAAACGCAAAAAAGCGCCCGTCACGATGTGACGGGCGCTGAATTCGTTCGGGCCTTCAATGCGCCCCGGCGCGTTTGCTCCGGGGCCTAGTGCATTGCAGTCGCATTGAGCTCTTGCTGGATGCTCTTGAAGTGGTCCAGCCGCTCGATCGCATGGTCGAGCTCCGAACCTTCCTTCTCCGCGAGCTTGGCTTCCATCTCGGCGATGGTGTCGGCAAACTGTGCGCGGTCGAGCTCGGCTGTCGAGGTGGCGACGTCGGCGAGCACGGTGAGGCCCTTGTCCGACATTTCGGCGAGGCCGCCGAGCACGATGATCTTCTGATGCGCGCCGCCGGCGGTGATGGTGAGGATCCCCGGACGAACCGCGGCCACAACCGGCGCATGGCCGGCCAGCACGCCGAAGTCGCCTTCCGCGCCGGGGACGTCAACCTGATCGACTTCGCCGGAGAAGGCGAGCTTTTCGGGTGAAACCAGATCGAAGTGGAAGGTGGCCATGATGTTTCCGCTCTCTTCGCTGTCACCCGCGGGCTTGACCCGCGGGTCCATCAAGCAAAATTTCTTAGTCGATGGATTGCCGGGTCAATTTACGCGAAGACGCGCTTCGCGCTGTTGCCCGGCAATGACGACAATTAACTTAAGCCGCCTCCGCCGCGAGCTTCTTGCCCTTCTCGACGGCTTCTTCGATGGTGCCGACCATATAGAAGGCCGCTTCCGGCAGATGGTCGTACTTGCCTTCGCAGATCGCGCGGAAGCCCTTGATGGTGTCGGCGAGGTCGACGAACTTGCCGGGCGAACCGGTGAAGACTTCGGCGACGTGGAACGGCTGCGACAGGAAGCGCTCGATCTTCCGGGCGCGGGCGACCGCGATCTTGTCCTCTTCCGACAGTTCGTCCATGCCGAGAATGGCGATGATGTCCTGCAGCGACTTGTACTTCTGCAGCACCTGCTGGACCATGCGCGCGGTGTTGTAGTGATCCTCGCCGACGACGAGCGGCGAAAGCATGCGCGAGGTGGAGTCGAGCGGATCCACCGCGGGGTAGATGCCCTTTTCCGAGATCGCGCGGTTCAGCACCGTGGTGGCGTCAAGATGGGCGAACGAAGTCGCGGGCGCCGGGTCGGTCAAGTCGTCGGCCGGCACGTAGATCGCCTGCACCGAGGTGATCGAACCCTTGTGGGTGGTGGTGATGCGTTCCTGCAGCGCGCCCATGTCGGTGGCGAGCGTCGGCTGATAACCCACGGCGGACGGAATACGGCCGAGCAGCGCCGACACTTCGGAGCCTGCCTGGGTGAAGCGGAAGATGTTGTCGACGAAGAACAGCACGTCCTGGCCCTGGTCGCGGAAGTGCTCGGCGACCGTCAGGCCGGTGAGGCCGACGCGGGCGCGGGCGCCCGGGGGTTCGTTCATCTGGCCGAACACCAGCGCGCACTTCGATTTGACGCTCGGATCGGGATTATGCGGATCGGCGTTGACCTTCGATTCGATGAACTCGTGATAGAGGTCGTTGCCTTCGCGGGTACGCTCGCCGACGCCGGCGAACACCGAATAACCGCCGTGCGCCTTGGCGACGTTGTTGATCAGTTCCTGAATCAGCACGGTCTTGCCGACGCCGGCGCCGCCGAACAGGCCGATCTTGCCGCCCTTGGCGTAAGGCGCCAAGAGGTCGACGACCTTGATGCCGGTGACGAGAATTTCAGCCTCGGTGGACTGGTCGGTGTAGAGCGGCGCTTCCTGATGGATTGCGCGCAGACCTTCCGAAATCACCGGGCCGGCTTCGTCGATCGGCTCGCCGATCACGTTGATGATGCGGCCGAGCGTTCCGGCGCCGACCGGCACCATGATCGGGTTGCCGGTGTCGGTAACTTCCTGACCGCGGACCAGACCCTCGGTGGTGTCCATCGCGATGGTACGCACCGTGGATTCGCCGAGATGCTGGGCGACTTCGAGCACCAGGCGGTTACCACCGTTCTTGGTCTCGATCGCGTTCAGAATGGCGGGCAGATGTCCCTCGAACTGCACGTCGACGACGGCGCCGATGACCTGCGTGATGCGTCCGGTCTGGTTTGCGGGTGTGGCCATAAACTCTCTCCTTCGAATTCGGTCGTCGTCAGGTTGATTGCGCGCCGTTACATCGCTTCGGCGCCGGAGATGATTTCAATCAGCTCCTTGGTGATCATGGCCTGACGGGTTCGGTTGTAGATCAAGGTCTGCTTGCGGATCATGTCGCCGGCGTTGCGGGTGGCGTTGTCCATCGCGCTCATCTGCGCGCCGTAGAACGAAGCGTTGTTTTCCAGCAGCGCGCGGAAGATCTGCACCGCGAGATTGCGCGGCAGCAGCCGCGTCAGGATCTCGTCTTCCTCGGGCTCGTATTCGTAGGCAGTCGACGGGCCGGCATTGGCGGCCGGCGCATCCACCACCAGCGGGATCACCTGCTGGGCGGTCGGGATCTGCGAAATGACGGACTTGAAGCGTGAAAAGAACAGCGTGCAAACATCGAATTCGCCGTCGGCAAAACGCGCCAGAACCTTCTTGGCGATGTCCTCGGCATTGACGAAGCCGAGCTGGCGGACCGAGCGCAGCTCGACGTGATCGATGATCTGGCGGTCGAAGTTGCGGCGCAGCTGCTCGTAGCCCTTGCGGCCGACGCAGAAGAATTTGACTTCCTTGCCCTGGTTCATCAACGCCAGTGCGCGCTCGCGGGCGAGGCGCACGATCGAGGAGTTGAAGGCGCCCGACAGGCCGCGCTCGCCGGTGCAGACCAGCAGCAGGTGCACCTGATCCTTGCCCGTGCCGGACATCAGCGTCGGCGCGCCGGGCGAACCGGCGGCAGCGGTCGCGATATTCGAAATCACCGCATCCATCTTTTCGGCGTAGGGCCGCGCCGCTTCGGCAGCGGTCTGCGCCCGGCGCAGCTTGGAAGCCGCGACCATCTGCATCGCCTTGGTGATCTTCTGCGTCGCCTTGGTGGAGGCGATGCGGACCCGCATGTCTTTAAGTGAAGCCATTCTTAGTCCACCCCGGCGACCAGGTTCTCAAGTAACCCGACCGCGAACCTCTCTTTCGTCATGCCCGGCCTCGTGCCGGGCATCCACGTCTTATCTTTGATCCACGCACAAAGACGTGGATGGCCGGGACAAGCCCGGCCATGACAGCTTAAGCCAGCGTCTTGGTGAAAGCCTCGACCACCGTCTTCAGCTTGGCCGCGGTATCGTCGCTGAGATCGCGGCTTTCGCGGATGCTGTTGAGGATCTCGACGTTCTTGCCGCGCAGCAGCGACAGCAGGCCGTCTTCGAACGGACGCACCTTGGCGAGCGGAAGCGCATCGAGGTAGCCGTTGGTGCCGGCCCAGATCACGCAGACCTGCTCTTCCATCTTCAGCGGCGAGAACTGCGGCTGCTTCAGGAGTTCGGTCAGGCGCGAACCACGGTTGAGCAGTCGCTGGGTCGAGGCGTCGAGGTCGGAGCCGAACTGCGCGAACGCCGCCATTTCGCGGTATTGCGCCAGCTCGCCCTTGATCTTGCCGGCGACCTTCTTCATCGCCTTGGTCTGTGCCGACGATCCGACGCGCGACACCGACAGACCGACGTTCACCGCCGGGCGAATGCCCTGGAAGAACAGGTCGGTTTCCAGGAAGATCTGGCCGTCGGTGATCGAAATCACGTTGGTCGGAATGTAGGCCGACACGTCGTTGGCCTGGGTTTCGATGACCGGCAGCGCGGTCAGCGAACCCGAACCCTGGTCCTTGTTGAGCTTCGCGGCACGCTCGAGCAGGCGCGAATGCAGGTAGAACACGTCGCCGGGATAGGCTTCGCGGCCCGGCGGGCGGCGCAGCAGCAGCGACATCTGGCGATAGGCGACGGCCTGCTTGGACAGATCGTCATAGATGATGACGGCGTGCATGCCGTTGTCGCGGAAATATTCGCCCATGGTGCAGCCGGTGAACGGCGCGATGTACTGCATCGGCGCCGGATCGGAGGCGGTGGCGGCGACGATGATCGAATATTCCAGCGCGCCCTGCTCTTCGAGCACCTTGACGAACTGGGCGACGGTCGAGCGCTTCTGGCCGATCGCGACGTAGACGCAATACAGCTTGATGTTCTCGTCCGGCTGCGCGTTGAGCGGCTTCTGGTTCAGAATGGTGTCGAGCGCGATCGCGGTCTTGCCGGTCTGACGGTCGCCGATGATCAGCTCGCGCTGGCCGCGGCCGACCGGGATCAGGGCGTCGATGGCCTTGAGGCCGGTCGCCATCGGCTCGTTGACCGATTTGCGCGGAATGATGCCGGGCGCCTTGACGTCGACGCGCATGCGCTTGTCGGCCTGGATCGGACCCTTGCCGTCGATCGGATTGCCGAGCGCGTCGACGACGCGGCCGAGCAGGCCCTTGCCGACGGGCGTGTCGACGATGGCGCGGGTGCGCTTGACGGTCTGGCCTTCCTTGATCTCGCGGTCGGCGCCGAAGATCACGATGCCGACGTTGTCGGTTTCGAGGTTCAGCGCCATGCCGCGGGTGCCGTTCTCGAACTCAACCATTTCACCGGCCTGGACGTTGTCGAGGCCGTAGACGCGGGCAATGCCGTCGCCGACGGACAACACCTGTCCGACTTCGGTAACTTCAGCCTCCTGGCCGAAATTCTTGATCTGGTCCTTCAGGATCGCGGAAATTTCCGCGGCGCGGATGTCCATCAGCCTGCCTCTTTCATCGCGTGCTTGATCGAATTGAGTTTGGTGCGAAGCGAACTATCCACCATGCGGCTGCCGAGCTTGACCACAAGGCCGCCAATGATGGAGGGATCGACTTTCACGTTGAGCGCGACGTCCTTGCCCGTCACTGACTTCAGTGCGGTCTTGAGAGCGTCGAGATTCTTTTCATTGAGTTGTTCGGCAACCGTGACATCGGCGGTCGCTTCGCCCTTGTACTTCGCCACCAGCGCGCGGAAGGCGCGGATCACATCGGTGACGGCAAACAGCCGGCGATTGGCGGTCAGGACCTTAAGGAATTTCGCGGAAGTGCCGGCAATTCCAGCCTTGTCGAGCACCGCCGTGAGCGCCTTCGACTGCTCACCTGCGGAGAATACCGGACTGCGGACGAGGCGCTTCAAATCGGCGCTGTCGGCCAACATGGCCTCGAATTGATCGAGATCGGCTTTCACGGCGTCGAGCGATTTCTCGTCGCGCGCCAACTCGAACAAGGCCGTTGCATAACGGCCTGACACTCCCGAAACGGACGGATCTTCAGCAGCCACCAGACGCTCTTTTTTTGCTGTCAAACTCGCAAGGCAGAGACCGCCGCCGCGTGAGCGGCGCCTAGCGATCCAAGCCCTTGGAATTCAAGCGGGACTTCGATTTTCGACCGTCACGCGAGGTAACGGGATCGTTAAAATCGCGGCTTTGCTAACATAGCAAGCGCGCAGGTGCAACATGACGGCACGCGCCGGCGATGCCTTGTCGCACGTCAATTTTCGGCGCTGCTTTCGACGCTGCTTTCGATTTGGCCGACGCGTGTTTCACAGTCCTCGCGCACCGGGAAATCCCGGCCGGCAGCTGCCCGACCCGCTTGTCGGGAACAAACTCACTCGTTCCACCCGTATCTGCATAGGGGCCATGAGCGGCCAGGCATGAACCTTTTTCGGGTTCCGCCGATTACTTGCGCAAATCTCGCAGTTGCGAGCAATGACTATACTAATCAGTAATACCAAGTATTCGAATGGTTAAAATTTGGTTAAAGCCAAATATTACGGAACTTTATCTGGTTAGTTGATCTCAGTAACAAGATATGTCAGCCGGACATATCCTGGCTTTACTGCCCAATTCATGCCTCATTGCGGAACCAAACGGCAGTCACACAAACTGGGACGGGGGTTCCACTTGTCACATATGTGGCAATACTATCTGAGGGACTAGTTTAATGTTGAATACCAATAAAGCGGTGCTGGGAAATCAAACCCAGTCGCGTACGGCTTTCGCTCTGATCGCCGCAACTCTCCTGATCGGTGGCAGCGTCTCCGAGGCTTCCGCCAAATCCAGGCATCATCGCCACCATTTCCACCAGGCGGCGAAGTCGACCGGCGGTGACTGGCGGGATGCCAATGCCTCGATGGGCGGCACTTCCGGTGGCCACAGCTTCTCCGGAATGGCTTCCTTTTACGGCAACGAATCCGGCAGCAGGACCGCCTCCGGTCAGCGCTTCAACCAGAACGCCATGACGGCGGCTCACCGCTCGCTGCCGTTCGGCACCAAGCTCCGGGTGACCCATCGCGGCCAGAGCGTCGTCGTCACCATCAACGACCGTGGTCCCTTCATCAGGGGGCGCGTGCTCGATCTCTCCACGGGCGCTGCCCGTGCCATCGGACTGACCGGCGCCGGCGTCGGCAAGGTCACCGCCGAGGTCGTTTCCTAAAGCGCTGACATCGCGCCGTTTTCCGGTCCAACGGATCGAGTAAGCGTTGCGTAGCGTAACGGTCGCGAATTCGTTCGCGCCGACTAGAGCCTGCCGTCGCACATGACGGCAGGCTTTTTTGTGCCCGGAACCTATCGGCCGTCATTGCGAGGAGCGTAAGCGACGAAGCAATCCAGCTCCTCTAGGCAAAGAGCTGGATTGCTTCGCTTCGCTCGCAATGACGGAGAGAGACCTTCGCCGTTCCGGTCACAAAAAGCTCTGCGGATCGACATCCACTTCGAGCTTGAGATTGCCCTTGGTCTTCGGCCCCGCGGCGAGCCATTCACGCAAATAGTCCGACAGGTCGACATTGCGCAGCGACTTCACCAGCAGCCGGAAACGATAGCGGCCCTTGATGACGGCCAGCGGCGCCTCGGCGGGCCCCAGCACCTGGATGCGCTCGTCGATCGGGGCGATGGCAGCAAGTTTTCGCGCAAAGCCTTCCGCGGTCGGCCGGTCGCCGGCGGAAATGATCAGGCTGGCAAGCCGGCCGAACGGCGGATAGCCGGTGCGTTCGCGCGCGTCGATTTCAGAGCCGTAGAACGCCTCGCGGTCGCAGGCGATCAGCGCCTTCATCACGGGGTGTTCGGGCTGATGGGTTTGCAGATAGCCGACGCCGCGACCCTGGTCGCGGCCGGCGCGGCCGATCACCTGGTTCAGCAACTGCCAGGTCCGCTCGGCGGCGCGCGGATCGCCGTTGCCGAGGCCCAAATCCGCATCGACGACGCCGACCAGATTGAGCCTGGGGAAATTATGCCCCTTCGCCACCAGTTGCGTGCCGATGATGATGTCAACGCGGCCTTCGGCGATTTCGTTCAGTTCGCTGCGCATGGTCTCGATCGAGGTGATGAGATCGCTCGACAGCACCATGGTGCGGGCTTCCGGAAACAACTGTGCGGCTTCCTCCTGCAGGCGCTCGACGCCGGGGCCGACCGCGACCAGCGATTCCTCGGCTGAACAATGCGGGCAGATGTTCGGGCGCGGCATCGAGAAGCCGCAATGGTGGCAGACCAGCCGCTGCCGAAACCGGTGGTCGACCAACCAGGCGTCGCAGATGGTGCAGGCAAAGCGATGCCCGCAGGCCCGGCATAGCGTCAGTGGCGCATAGCCGCGGCGGTTCAGGAACAGCAATGCCTGTTCGCGCTTCTCGATCGCGAATTTGATCTGCTCGGCCAGTGGCGGCGAGATGAAACGGCCGCGCGGCGGCGGCGCGCGGCGCAGGTCGATCGCCTCGATATGCGGCATGTGCTGGCCGCCGAAGCGCGACGGCAGCGCCACGCGCTGATAGCGGCCCTTGCGGGCGTTGACTTCGGTTTCGACCGACGGCGTCGCCGACGCCAGGATGATCGGGATCTTTTCGATCCGCGCCCGCACCACCGCCATGTCGCGGGCATGATAATGCGCGCCGTCGCTCTGCTTGTAGGCCTGGTCGTGCTCCTCATCGACCACGATCAGCCCCAGATCCGCATAGGGCATGAACAGCGCCGAGCGGGCGCCGACCACGACCGGCGCTTCGCCGGATGCGATCGCGGCCCAGTTGCGCGCGCGGGTCCGCGGCGTCAGTTCCGAATGCCACTCCAGCGGACGAACGCCGAAACGCTGCGCGAAGCGATCGAGGAATTGTCCGGTCAGCGCGATCTCGGGCATCAGGATCAGCGTCTGCTTAGCTCGGCGAACGGTTTCGGCGATCGCCTCGAAATAGACTTCAGTCTTGCCCGAGCCGGTGACGCCATCGAGCAGCGCGACATGAAAGCTACCGTTGGCCGCCAGCGCCCGCATCGCATCGACGGCGCTGCGCTGCAGGGAAGAGAATTCCGGTTGCGCATGGTGCGGATCCGGCGCCGGCGGCGCCAGTGGCGGCGGCATCGCCTCTGTTGTCAGCGTGCCCTCGTCGACCAGACCGTCGATCACGCCACCGCTGACGCCGGCTTCCCGCGCCGCATCGGACTTGCCGTGCAGCAGGCCATCCGACAGCACCTCGATCACCCGCCGCCGCGCCGGCGTCAAACGCCGCGGCGGCTCGCCGACCAGCCGCACCCCGAGCCGCATCCGCTCGGGCCCGAGATTTTCGCCCATCCGCAGGCACATGCGCAGCACCATGCCGCGGGCGGACAGCGTGTAATTGGAAACCCAGTCGACGAGATGGCGCAGTTCTTCCTTCAGAGCGGGCACGTCGAGCTTTTCGCCGACATCCTTGAGGCGGTTGTGCAGGCGCGGATCGGGCGTGGCGTTCTCCGCCCACACCACGGCCACCACCTCGCGTGGCCCGAGCGGCACGCAGACGACGTCGCCGGGTTTCAGTTCCATGCCGCGCGGCACCCGGTACGAATAGGCCTGATTGAGCGCAACCGGCACCAGCACGTCGACGACACGCGCCGACTGTGACGATGAGGTGGTTTGGCGCGTGGAATGGTCCATCGAATCAGGCTCTGACGTGGCAGCCGCCTAGGTTACGGGCCCGTGGCGGTGGGGGCTACCCAAGTTAACGGAAGGTAAGCGAAAGAGGTGCGATATAATCGCCAAAGAATCACGGCGCCATAGCTCCATGAGCCAAGCTTCATGACCCAATCTGCCGCGCCAGCGCAAACCATCGATCTCGACTGCGCGGACGAAAGTTTTGCGCTGGAGATGACGCGATGGCTGACGCATCTGCGCGCCGAACGGCGGCTGTCGCCGAAGACGCTGGAGGCCTATGCCCGCGACTTGCGGCAGTGCCTGGCCTTTCTCTGTGAACACTGGGGCAAGCGGGTGTCGCTCAAGGCGTTTGCCGCGCTCGAAGCCAGTGATGTCAGGGCGTTCATGGCGATGCGCCGCGCCGACGAGATTGGCAGCCGCTCGCTGATGCGGGCGCTCGCGGGCCTGCGCTCGTTCGGACGATTTCTGGAGCGCGAAGGCAAGGGCAAGGTCGGCGCTCTGTCGGCGATCCGGGCGCCGAAAATCGGCAAGAGCCTGCCGAAGCCGATCCAGATGGCCGCGGCCAAACGGTTTGCCGATGCCGAAGAGCGCGCCGGCGAGGATCGCGATCCCTGGATCTGGGCGCGTGACGCGGCCGTGATGGCGCTGCTCTACGGTTCGGGCCTGCGTATCTCCGAGGCGTTGGGGCTGAAGCACCGCGACGTGCCGAAGCCCGGCGAAGGTGACGTCATCACAGTGCTCGGCAAAGGCAACAAGACCCGGATGGTGCCGGTGTTGCAGAACGTGCTGGCGCTGATATCAGACTACACCGCGATGTGCCCGCATCCGCTGCCGCCGGCGGGGCCGATCTTCGTCGGCGCCCGCGGCGGGCCGCTCAGCCCCCGGATCATCCAGCTCACCATGGAGCGGCTGCGCGGCGCGCTCGGCCTGCCCGACAGCGCCACGCCGCATGCGCTGCGGCATTCCTTCGCCACCCATCTCTTGAGCCGCGGCGGCGACCTGCGCGCGATCCAGGAATTGCTCGGTCACGCCTCGCTCTCGACCACGCAGATCTATACCGGGATCGACACCGAGCGGCTGCTGGAAGTCTACCGCACCGCCCATCCCCGCGGGTGACCGCGCCGCGCGACGACATATTCCCGTCACACCGTTGACGAGGCGCGCTTGCCTCTTGCGCCGGCCATATTGTTCGGTCAATCGTGGGGCCGGGTCACGGCCATTCAGCGGGGAGAACTACCATGAGCGCGCATGAGAGCATGGAGCAGGCGGATCAGGCCAAGGAGGCTTCCGGCGAAAACAGGAAGATCGCACTGCTGATCGCAGTGATCGCGCTGTGCCTGGCGCTGTCGGAAACGCTGGGCAAGGGCGCGCAGACCGAGTCGATCAGCAAGAACGTCGAAGCCTCGAACCTGTGGGCCTTCTTCCAGGCCAAGAGCATCCGCCGCACCGTGGTTGAAACCACCGCCGAACACGCGAGACTCAGCCTCGGCACCGTCGGCGACGATGCCGCCAAGGCGGCGCTGCAAAAGCAGATCGACGACTGGAAAAAAACCGCGGCGCGCTATCGCTCGGAGCCGGAGACCAAGGAAGGTTCGGAACAGCTCTCCGAACGCGCCAAGGACGCCGAACACGAACGCGACGAGGCGACGGCGAAATACCATCACTACGAGCTGGCCTCCGCCGCGTTCCAGATCGGCATCGTGCTGGCCTCGGCCACCATCATCACCGGCATCGTCGCGCTGGCCTGGGTATCCGGCATCCTGACGCTGGCGGGGATCGTCATGACGGCACTCGGCATCCTGTCGCCGCATCTGCTACATTTACACTGAGCGAAAGGCGACGCGGCGTCACCGCGTCATTGCGAGCCAACGGGTCGGCGCGAAGCGCCGCCCGATGACAGGCTCCGCGAAGCAATCCAGTCTTTCTTCGTGCGGCAAGATGGATTGCCGCGTCGCTTCGCTCCCTTGCACAAACGCTTCGCGTTTGTTGCAGGTAATGACAGCTAGCGCGCTTCGTGCACGCTTTTGCGAAAGCGCTGGATCAAGCGCAGCATCCGCGATGACCAGCCGCCGCCCTCGCCGCGCACGGTATCGAGAAGCCGCTGCTTGACCGGCTCGACCAGAGCGGCGGCCTTGGCGCGCAGGGCCATCACGAATTCATAGAGCCTCTCGAACCAGCGCATTTCCAGCAGCTTCGCGCGCGTCACGTCGAAGATGAAGGCGGTGACGCCGACGCCGAGGAATTTCGCGAACACGATGGTGACGACGGCAGCCAGCCAGTATTCATGGGTCAGCAGCCACAGCCCGGCCAGCTTGAGCGGAAACAGCGGAATCACCGGCACCAGAAACACGATCAACGTCATCGCCGGCGACAGCGTGTCGACCCGCTCGGCCAGCCATTGCTTGAAGGTGCGCAGCGGGATCAGCGCGACGGCGCGCGCCACGATCGGCTCGAGATGATCCCACAGCCATGCTTCGACCAGGAAGATGACCGCGAGCAAAACCCAGAACGGTTGAAGTAGGCGGCGCATCATGGACGTGATCTCTAGAGTCTTATCGGTTCTGATTTTATCAAAACCGATGAGACTCTACTCTTTTGTTTTGACGCGTTTTCGTTACGCGAACCGGTATCCACTTCGCTCGAAAACGCTCCAGGGCGCGATGACTTTTCTTCGAATCGTCATTTCGCCCCGTCTTCATTTGAGCATGGCTTTTCAACACACCGGTATCAACTTTTCCGGATCATGCTATCCGGCAAATGCCGGTGTCGATCACATATGGATGGCGCGCTTGCCCACCGCAAGCGCCGCTTCCTTGATGGCTTCGGAACGGGTCGGATGCGCATGGCACGTTCGCGCCAGATCCTCGGCGGAACCGCCGAACTCCATCAAAACACAGGCTTCGTGGATCATTTCGCCGGCTTCGCGGCCAATAATGTGCACGCCGAGCACCCGGTCCGTCTTCGCATCTGCGAGAATTTTCACGAAGCCGTCCGTGGTCTGGTTGACCTTGGAACGGCCGTTGGCGGTAAAGGGAAATTTGCCTGACGTATACGCCACACCCGCCTGCTTCAGCTCTTCCTCGGTCTTGCCGACCGACGACACTTCCGGCGTGGTATACACAACACCGGGGATCACATCGTAATTCACGTGGCCGGCTTGCCCCGCGATGATCTCCGCGCAGGCAACGCCTTCGTCCTCGGCCTTGTGCGCCAGCATCGGCCCCGCGACGACGTCGCCGATCGCATAGACGCCCTTCACGCTGGTGGAAAAGTGCGCGTCGATCTGCACACGGCCGCGATTGTCGAGCGCCACGCCGGCCTCCTTGAGGCCGAGGCCTTCGGTGTAGGGCACGCGGCCGATGCAGACCAGAACCACATCGGCCTCGAGCGTCTCCGCCGCACCGCCCGCCGCCGGTTCGACCTTGGCCGCGAGCGTCTTGCCCGAGGTGTCGACGCCGGTGACCTTGGCGCCGAGCTTGAACGCAAAGCCCTGCTTCTCGAGGATGCGCTGGAATTGCTTGGCGATTTCGCCATCCATGCCGGGCAGGATGCGATCGAGGAATTCCACCACGGTGACCTTGGCGCCGAGGCGATGCCACACCGAGCCGAGTTCGAGGCCGATCACGCCGGCGCCGACGATCAACAGGCTCGACGGCACCTTGTCGAGCGACAGCGCGCCGGTCGACGACACGATGCGCTTCTCGTCGATCTCGATGCCCTTCAGCCGCGCGATATCCGAGCCGGTGGCGATGACGATGTTCTTGGTCTCGACCACCTGCGCCTTGCCGTCGCCGCCGGTGACCTCGACCTTGCCGGCGCCGAGAACCTTGCCCTTGCCGCTGATGACGTCGATCTTGTTCTTCTTCATCAGGAACTCGACGCCCTTGACGTTGCCGTCGATGCCCTGCTGCTTGAAGTTCATCATCGAGGGCAGATCGAGCGCAGGCTGTGAGACCTTGACGCCCATCTTGGCAAAGGAGTGTCCGGCTTCCTCGAACATTTCGGAAGCATGCAGCAGCGCCTTCGACGGCATGCAGCCGACATTGAGGCAGGTGCCGCCCAGTGTCGCGTCCTTCTCGACCACGGCGACCTTCATGCCGAGTTGCGCCGCGCGCACCGCGCAGACATATCCACCGGGTCCGGTGCCGATGACGACGAGATCGTAGGTAGCCATGATCGAAATCCTGTAGCTGAGAGATGTGACAGGGATTAGCGCCCGCCGGAGACATCCAGGATGGCGCTGGTAACGTAGGAGGCCTCGTCCGACATCAGCCAGACAATGGCGTTGGCGATTTCTTCGGCGGTGCCGACCCGTTGCATCGGCACCATATGCGCCAGACGATGGGCGCGATCGGGTTCGCCGCCCGACGCATGAATTTCGGTATCGATCAGCCCGGGCCGGATCGCCGCGACGCGAATGCCTTCGCCGGCGACTTCGTGGCCGAGGCCGACGGTGAAGGAATCCACCGCGCCCTTGGACGCCGCGTAGTCGACATAGGTGTTGGGGGCGCCGAGTTTGGCCGCGACCGAGGACAGGTTGACGATGACGCCGCCCCCGCCGCCGTTGCGCGTCGACATCCGCTTGACGGCTTCGCGGGCGCACAGAATGCTGCCGGTGACGTTGATCGCCATCATGCGCTGAATGCGCTCGGCCGACATGTCTTCGACCCGTGCCGACGGCCCGACGATGCCAGCATTGTTGATCAGCGCGCCGAGCGTGCCGAAATCGTCGGCCGACTTGAACAGCGCCAGAATATCCTTCTCGCTGGCGACGTCGCATTTCACCGCGATCGCCTTGCCGTTCTTGCGCTCGATCGAGGCGACGACTTCTTTTGCAGCCGTTTCGTTGCTGGCATAGCCGACCACGACCCGGAAGCCGCGGGCGGCGGCGGCAAGTGCGGCAGCGCGGCCGATGCCGCGGCTGCCGCCGGTGATCACAACAACCTTGTCCGTCACATCAGCCCCCACTAGTGCCCGGTTCTGATTGAATCATAACCGGTCTCTACACTTTGTTCTGACGCGTTTTCTCTACGCGAACCGGCATCCACTTCGCTCGAAAACGCTCCAGTCACAGCGTATCGATCCACGGCGCGCGCGACGCCGGGCCCGAACGCCGACGCCGGCAAACCGAATGTATTAGAGATCCAGCACCAGCCGGGCCGGATCTTCCAGGCTTTCCTTGACGCGAACCAGGAACGTCACCGCTTCCTTGCCGTCGATCACGCGGTGATCGTAGGACAGCGCCAGATACATCATCGGCCGGACTTCGATCTTGCCGGCGACCACCATCGGCCGCTCCTGGATCTTGTGCATGCCGAGAATGGCGGACTGCGGCGCGTTCAGGATCGGCGTCGACATCAGCGAACCGTAGATGCCGCCATTGGTGATGGTGAAGGTGCCGCCCTGCATCTCGTCGATCTTGAGCTGGCCGTCACGGGCGCGGCGGCCGAAATCGGCGATCGATTTTTCGATATCGGAGATCGACTTGTGATCGCAGTCGCGCACCACAGGCACGACCAGGCCCTTGTCGGTGCCGACGGCAACGCCGACGTGATAGTAGTTCTTGTAGATCAGGTCGGTGCCGTCGATCTCGGCATTGACGGCCGGGATGTCCTTCAAGGCCTGCACGCAGGCCTTGGTGAAGAAGCCCATGAAGCCGAGCTTGGTGCCATGCTTCTTTTCAAAAACGTCCTTGTACTGCGTCCGCATCGCCATGATGTGGCTCATGTCGACCTCGTTGAAGGTCGTGAGCATCGCCGCGGTGTTCTGCACGTCCTTCAGCCGGCGCGCGATAGTCTGGCGCAGCCGCGTCATCTTCACGCGCTCTTCGCGCGCGGCATCGTCGGCCGGGGACGGAGCTCGCACCTGCACGGCGGCCGCAGGCTGATTGACCGGGGTCGGCGCCGAGGCCGCCTTCTCGATCGCAGCCAGCATGTCGCCCTTGGTGACGCGGCCATCCTTGCCGGAGCCAGGCACGGTCGCGGCGTCGACGCCGCTTTCGGCGGAGAGCTTGCGCACCGACGGCGCCAGCGGCGCGTCTGCGGGTGCGGCCTTCGGCGCCGGAGCGGGCGCAGGTGCAGTGGCCGGTGCGGCGGCGGCAGCAGGAGCCTTGGCAGGCGAAGCAGCCGGCTTGGCGCCAGCGGCGCCCTCCGAGATCTGGCCGAGCAGCGCGCCGACGGCGACGGTTTCGCCATCCTTGGCGGCGATCTCGCCGAGCACGCCCGCCGACGGCGCCGGGACTTCGATGGTGACCTTGTCGGTCTCGAGCTCGACCAACGGTTCGTCCACCGCCACGGCGTCGCCGGCCTTCTTGAACCAGCGGCCGATGGTGGCTTCCGTCACGGACTCGCCGAGCGTCGGAACACGAATTTCAATCATGGTCTGTTTCCTCTTTGCGTCATGGCCGGAATCGTCCGGACCATCCACGCCTACAATCGGTTTTGGGAAAGCAAGCTGTCATATCCGAGACATAAGAAGCGAAGACGGCGCTCCGCGCCTTTTGCCCCGGATATGATGAGTTGAAAAAATCTAGTTCAGCGCCTCGTCCAGCAGGGCCTTGAGCTGCGCCAGATGCTTCGACATCAAACCGGTAGCGGTTGCCGCCGACGCGGCGCGGCCGGCGTAACGCGGGCGCCTGTTCGGCGCGTGGACCTGGCTCAGCACCCATTCGAGATAGGGCTCGATGAAGTGCCACGCGCCCATGTTGCGCGGCTCTTCCTGGCACCAGACCACCTCGGCACCCTTGAAGCGTCCGAGCTCGTGCACCAGCGCCTTCAGCGGCACCGGATAAAGCTGCTCGACGCGCATCAGGTAGATGTCGTTGATGCCGCGCTTCTCGCGCTCCTCGTAGAGGTCGTAATAGACCTTGCCCGAGCACAGCACGATGCGCTTGATCTTGTCGTCCGACACGAGCTTGATGGGCTCGTCGGGCAGCATCTGGGCGTCATCGTACAGGATGCGGTGGAAGGTGGCGGTGGCGCAGAGTTCGTCCAGCCGCGACACCGCGCGCTTGTGGCGCAACAGCGACTTCGGCGTCATCAGGATCAGCGGCTTGCGGATCTCGCGATGCAGCTGGCGCCGCAGCACATGGAAGTAGTTCGCCGGCGTGGTCGGGTACACCACCTGCATGTTGTCTTCGGCGCACATCTGCAGGAAGCGCTCGAGCCGCGCCGAGGAATGCTCCGGCCCCTGCCCTTCATAACCATGCGGCAGCAGGCAGACCAGGCCGGACATGCGCAGCCACTTGCGCTCGCCCGACGAAATGAACTGGTCGAACACCACCTGGGCGCCGTTGGCAAAATCGCCGAACTGCGCTTCCCACATCGCCAGCGCATTCGGCTCGGCCAGCGAATAGCCGTACTCGAAGCCCAGCACCGCCTCTTCGGACAGCAGCGAGTTGATGACCTCGTAATGGCCCTGATCGCCGCCAAGATGGTTGAACGGCGTGTAGCGGCTCTCGTCTTCCTGGTCGATCAGCACCGAGTGGCGCTGCGAGAAGGTGCCGCGCTCGGAATCCTGACCGGACAGGCGGACGTGACGGCCTTCCTGCATCAGCGAACAGAACGCCAGCGCCTCACCGGTCGCCCAGTCGATGCCGACGCCGTTGTCGATCGCCTTGGCGCGGTTCTCCAGATAACGCTGGATCGTGCGGTGAACCCGGAAGCCGTCCGGCACCTTGGTGATCTTGCGGCCGATATCCTTCAGCACAGCGACATCGACGCCGGTGACGCCGCGGCGGGCGTCTTCTTCCTGATCGGCGGACTTGAAGCCGGCCCATTTGCCGTCGAGCCAGTCGGCCTTGTTCGGCTTGTAGCCGGAGCCGGCCTCGAGTTCGGCATCGAGCCGCGCGCGCCAGTCGGCCTTGGCCTTTTCGACCTCGCCTTCGGTCATCACGCCGTCGGCAATCAGCCGCTTGGAATAGATCTCGACCGTGCCGGGATGCGTTCCGATCTTCTTGTACATCACCGGCTGGGTGAACATCGGCTCGTCGCCTTCGTTGTGACCGTGCCTGCGGTAGCAGAACATGTCGATCACGACGGGCTTGTGGAATTTCTGCCGGAACTCGATCGCGACCTTGGCCGCGAATACCACGGCTTCCGGATCGTCACCGTTCACATGGAAGATCGGCGCGTCGATCATCTTCGCCACATCGGACGGATAGGGCGAGGAACGCGAGTAGCGCGGATAGGTGGTGAAGCCGATCTGGTTGTTGACGATGAAGTGCAGCGAACCGCCGGTGCGGTAGCCTTTCAGGTCGGACAACGCAAAGCATTCCGCCACCACGCCCTGGCCGGCGAACGCCGCGTCGCCATGCATCAAGAGCGGCAGCACCGAAATGCGCTGGTCTGGCGGATCGCCGTGCTGGTCCTGCTTGGCGCGCACCTTGCCGAGCACCACGGGATCGACGATCTCCAGATGCGACGGGTTGGCGGTCAGCGACAGATGGATGCGGTTGTTGTCGAACTCGCGATCGGACGAGGCGCCGAGATGGTACTTGACGTCGCCGGAGCCTTCGACCGCGTCGGGATTGGCGGAGCCGCCCTTGAATTCATGGAACAGCGCGCGATGCGGCTTGCCCATCACCTGGGTCAGCACGTTGAGGCGGCCGCGATGCGGCATGCCGACGACGATTTCCTTGACGCCGAGATTGCCGCCGCGCTTGATGATCTGCTCCAGCGCCGGGATCAGCGCTTCTGCGCCATCAAGACCGAAGCGCTTGGTGCCGGTGAACTTGATGTCGCAGAATTTCTCAAAGCCTTCGGCCTCGATCAGCTTGTTGAGGATCGCGCGACGGCCTTCGCGCGTAAAACTGATTTCCTTGTCCGGACCCTCGATGCGCTCCTGGATCCAGGCCTTCTGCGCGGCGTTGGTGATGTGCATGAACTCGACGCCGAGCGTCTGGCAGTAGGTGCGCTCGCAGATCGCGACGATTTCGCGCAAGCTGCCGTATTCGAGGCCCAGCACGTGGTCGAGGAAGATCTTGCGGTCGAAATCGCCTTCCGAAAAACCGTAGCTGCGCGGATCGAGCTCTTCGCGGTCGCGCGGCGCCTCGATGCCGAGCGGATCGAGCTTGGCGTGGAAGTGACCGCGCATGCGGTAGGCACGGATCAGCATCAAGGCGCGAACCGAATCCCGCGTCGCCTGGTGAACGTCGGCGGCGGATATTTCGGCGCCCTTGGTCTGCGCCTTGGCGGCGAGCTTGGCGCCGACCGCCTTCTCGACGGTGACCCAGTTGCCGTCCAGCGCCGAAGTCAGCTCGTCGCGCGGCGTCAGCGGCCAGTTGTCGCGACCCCAGGAAGCGCCGTCGGCGTTCTTCTGGACGTCAGCAGGGCTGTCCTTCAGGCTCTTGAAGAACTCCTGCCAGTCGGTGTCGACCGAGGCCGGATCCTGCTCGTAGCGGGCGTAGAGTTCGTCGATGTAGGTGGCATTGGTGCCCTGCAAAAACGAGGAGAGGGCAAAGGCGGCATTCGCGTCCTGGCGAGACATGGGGTCGTCCTGGTGATTTCGGTTCGCGCGTGGCAGACGGCGCAAAAACCGATCCGGAGGCCGGATCGGCTGGATAAAGAACCCTTTACCCTATTTAGGACGAATATTCCCGCCGAAAAGAACCAAGAATTGAATTAGGACTTCAATTTTTCGACGAGGGTATGTCCGAGCCGGGCGGGTGACGGCGAGACCGTAATTCCGGCCGATTCCATCGCCGCGGTCTTGGAACCGGCGTCGCCCTTGCCGCCGGAGATGATGGCGCCGGCATGGCCCATGCGGCGGCCGGGAGGGGCGGTAACCCCGGCGATGAAGCCGACCATCGGCTTCTTGCGGCCGCGCTTGGCCTCGTCCTTGATGAACTGGGCGGCGTCTTCCTCGGCGGAACCGCCGATTTCGCCGATCATGACGATCGAGGTGGTCTTGGGGTCGGCCAGAAACATCTCCAGCACGTCGATGAATTCGGTGCCCTTGACCGGGTCGCCGCCGATGCCGACCGCGGTGGTCTGGCCGAGGCCTTCCTGGGTGGTCTGGAACACGGCTTCATAGGTCAAGGTGCCGGAACGCGAGACGATGCCGACGCTGCCGGGCTTGAAGATATTGGCCGGCATGATGCCGATCTTGCACTCGCCCGCGGTCATCACGCCCGGGCAGTTTGGCCCGATCAGGCGCGATTTCGATCCGCTCAGCGATCTTTTCACCCGCACCATGTCGAGCACCGGAATGCCTTCGGTAATGCAGACGATCAGCGGGATTTCCGCGTCGATCGCCTCGCAGATCGCATCCGCCGCACCCGGCGGCGGCACATAGATCACGGAGGCGTCGGCGCCGGTCTTTTCGCGCGCTTCGGCGACGGTGTCGAACACCGGAAGGCCAAGATGGATCGAGCCGCCTTTGCCCGGCGAGGTGCCGCCCATCATCTTGGTGCCGTACGCGATCGCGGCCTCGGAATGGAACGTGCCGTTCTTGCCGGTAAAGCCCTGGCAGATGACTTTGGTATTCTTGTCGATCAGAACGGACATGATGGATGTTACTTTCGCAAATGGCCAGGAAAGGGAGAACTCAAGGGAGAACTAGTGGATTCGCCGGTACGCGCCGGTGAGCACGTCGGCCCATCCTTCGGCGTCAGGCGAGAACTGGATCTTCATGGTGTAGTTGTTGTCGTCGATGACTTCGTAGACATGGCGCGCATTGCCGCGCAGCGAGCCGCGCACCAGGACCAGCGACTTGCCGCTCCAGCCGCCGGAAGCCGGCGACGGCGGGTAGTAGCCGAGCGAATCGTGCCAGAACAATTTGTAGAGCCGGTCCTCGCGATCGAAGGTGAAGACGCCGTGGGTGGCGAAGCTTTCCTTGCCGTCGCGGGTCTGGCGGGTGTCCTGGATCAAATAGAAGCCGTTGAGGTCGATGCGCGCGACCACGCGCGAGGTCGCAGGTCCGCCCGCGGTCCAGCGTGACGGATAGACCATCTCTTCGCCGCTCCATTCGCCGGCAAACGCCGCGAGCTTGCGGTGTTCATCGAGCAGCGTCGGTGCGTCGAGATGGTCAGCCATCGCTAGCCTCCCTTAACGGCTTTCACGATTTTCTGCGCGGCATCGTCGAGATTGTCGGCGGGCACGACGTTGAGACCGGATTCGCGGATGATCTTCTTGCCGGCGTCGACGTTGGTGCCTTCGAGCCGCACCACCAGCGGCACTTTCAGGCCGACTTCCTTGACCGCGGCCACCACGCCCTCGGCAATGATGTCGCATTTCATGATGCCGCCGAAGATGTTGACCAGGATGCCCTTCACGTTGGGATCGGCGGTGATGATCTTGAAGGCCGCGGCGACCTTTTCCTTGCTGGCGCCGCCACCGACGTCGAGGAAGTTCGCCGGCTCCATGCCGTAAAGCTTGATGATGTCCATCGTCGCCATCGCGAGGCCAGCGCCGTTGACCATGCAGCCGATGGTGCCGTCGAGCGTGACGTAATTGAGATCGTATTTCGACGCCTCGATTTCCTTGGCGTCCTCTTCGGTCTCGTCGCGCAAGGCGGCGACTTCGGGATGGCGATACATCGCGTTGTCGTCGAACGACACCTTGGCGTCGAGCACGCGCAACAGGCCCTGTTTGGTGACGACCAGCGGATTGATTTCCAGCATCGCCATGTCCTTGGCGGTGAAGGCGTTGTAGAGCTGCACCACCAGCTTCTCAGCCTGCTTGGCGAGATCGCCGGAGAGGTTGAGCGCCTTGGCCACGGTGCGTCCGTGATGGCCCATGATGCCGGTCGCCGGATCGACCGAGAAGGTCACGATCTTTTCCGGGTTGTTGTGCGCGACGTCCTCGATGTTGACGCCGCCTTCGGTCGAGACCACGAACGCGACTTCCGAGGTTTCGCGGTCGACCAGGATCGAGAGATAGAACTCCTTGTCGATGTCGGAGCCGTCTTCGATGTAGAGGCGGTTGACCTGCTTGCCGTGTTCGCCGGTCTGGATCGTGACCAGCGTGGCGCCGAGCATCTGCTTGGCGAATTCGTTGACCTCGGCGACCGACTTGGCGATGCGCACACCGCCCTTGTCGCCGGCAGAGGCTTCCTTGAACTTGCCCTTGCCGCGGCCGCCGGCGTGGATCTGGCTCTTTACCACCCAGATCGGGCCGGGAAGCTTCTTGGCAGCAGCGTCGGAATCCGAGGCTTTCAGGACGGCTTCGCCGCGGGAAATCGGCACGCCGAATTCATGCAGCAGAGCCTTGGCCTGGTATTCATGGATATTCATCGCGACGCTCCCCAAACCCTGACGCGGTGCGATTGATGTTCACACCGGATTTCCATGTGGTATACCATATACCAGATGGAGTGCAAATATTCCAACCGGCTAGCTAATAGCCGAACGGGATCAACGGCCTAGCAGATCCGGCGCGATCTTCTTGCAGGCGTCGACCAGGCCCTGAACCGAGCCGACCGACTTGTCGAAAGCTTCGCGGTCCTTGCCGGCCAGTTCGATCTCGACGATGCGCTCGACACCCTTGGAACCGATCACGACGGGCACGCCGACATACATGTCCTTCACGCCGTACTCGCCGTTGAGATAGGCGGCGCAGGGCAACACGCGCTTCTTGTCCTTCAGGTAGCTCTCGGCCATCGCGATCGCGGAGGCGGCCGGCGCGTAGAACGCCGAACCGGTCTTCAAGAGATTCACGATCTCGGCGCCGCCGTTGCGGGTGCGGTCGACGATCTCGTCGATGCGGGCCTGCGAGGTCCAGCCCATCTTGACCAGGTCGGGCAGCGGGATGCCTGCGACGGTGGAATATTTTACCAACGGCACCATGGTGTCGCCGTGGCCGCCGAGCACGAAGGCGGTGACGTCTTCGACCGAGACGTTGAATTCATCGGCCAGGAAATAGCGGAAGCGCGCGGAATCGAGCACGCCGGCCATGCCGACCACCTTCTTGTGCGGCATGCCGGAGGCCTTCTGCAGCGCCCAGACCATCGCATCCAGCGGGTTGGTGATGCAGATGACGAAGGCGTCGGGGGCGTATTTCTTGATGCCGGCGCCGACCTGCTCCATGACCTTGAGGTTGATGCTCAAGAGATCGTCGCGGCTCATGCCGGGCTTGCGCGGCACGCCGGCGGTGACGATGCAGACCTTGGCGTTGTCCAGCGCCTCGTAGGAATTGGCGCCGGTCAGGTGGGAATCGAAACCGTCGACCGGGGACGACTGCGCGATATCGAGCGCTTTACCCTGCGGAACGCCCTCGGCGATGTCGAACATCACGACGTCGCCGAGCTCCTTCAGGCCGACGAGGTGAGCCAGCGTTCCGCCGATCTGACCGGAGCCAATCAAAGCAATCTTGTCGCGCGCCATGGGAAATTTGTCCTTCTGAGACGAAGAGGGAGAGGGAAAGTCAGGCTGGACGGCTGGTTATCCCTTTCGATTGATACGTTCAAGTCGGGGTATGCCCAATTGTCGGTCTCCTGCCGATCTTGCCTTGATTTCGGTCAGGCCTGTCATTCCGGGGCGTACGAAGTGCGACCCCGGAAGTTCGAGATTCCGGGTTCGATGCTGGCGCTTCGCCCCGGAATGACGGCGGAAGCGATTTACGTCTCCACCAGCCCCGTGGTGGACCCACTCGCGGCGGAATCCTTCCTTCCGTGCGGGAGCGCCAGATAGGATTCCGAACTCATTTCGATCAGCCGCGACGAGGTCCGCTTGAACTCGTTGGCCTCAGTGCCTTCGGTCGCCAGGTACAGCGACACCGGATCGGCCGCGGCCGAGGCCATCAGCTTCACCGCATTGTCATACAGCGTGTCGATCAGCGAGATGAAGCGCTTGGCGGCGTTGCGCTCGCCGTGGTCCATCACAGGAATGCGATCGATCAGAATGGTGTGATAGTCGTGCGCCAGCCGCAGGTAGTCGGAGGCGGCCAGCGGCTTTTCGCAGATATCGGCAAAACCAAACCGCGCGACGCCGTGCGCCGAACAGGGCACGCGCAGCACCCGGCCCTTGATCGCGATGTCGCGCGCCTTGCACGGTGCATTGCCGGTCATCTTGCCCCAGGCCTTGTCGAGCGCGGCGGCGGCGGATTGATCTGCCGGCACCAGCCACATGTTGACGCCGGCAAGTTTTTCCAGCCGGAAATCCGTGCGCGCGTCGAGCCGCAACACGTCCATGTGGTCGGAGATCTGCGCGATGAACGGCAGAAACAGCGCGCGGTTCAGGCCGCCTTTGTAGAGATCGTCGGGCGCCACGTTCGAGGTCGCCACCACGACGGTGCCGAGTTCGAACAGCTTTGAGAACAGCCGCCCCAGGATCATCGCGTCGGCAATGTCGGTGACGTGAAATTCGTCGAAACACAACAGCCAGGCCTGGTCGAAGATCGCGTTCGCGGTCAGCGCGATCACGTCGCCGTCGGCGATTTCGCCGCGCGCGATGTTCTGGCGATAGCCGTAGATGCGCTCATGCACCTCGGCCATGAATTCGTGGAAATGGGCGCGGCGCTTGTGTTCGACCGGACTGTACTGAAAGAACATGTCCATCAGCATGGTCTTGCCGCGGCCGACCTCGCCATGAATGTAGAGCCCGCGCGGCGGCGGCTCGTCCTTGTCGCCGAACAGCCGTCCGAGCAGGCTCTGCTTGCGCGCGGGCTTGTAGCTCGACAGCCGCTCGTCGAGGGCAGCCAGCGCCTCGACGGCGTCGGCCTGCGCCGGATCGGCCTCGATCGCGCCGGAGGAGACCAGCGCCTGATATTGTGAGCGGAACGAATTGGGCGAGGTGGACAGCATGGGAGCATCTTACGGCCCCAAGCGTGCGAAAATTGCAAGCCGTGAATTGGTGGTGGGGGTATGCGTGAACACGCCCAAAGTCGTCATACCCCGCGAAGGCGGGGTATCCAGTACGCCGCGGCTTCTCGGCTCTATCTCAGACGTCTCTGGTATACTGGATCATCCGCCTTCGCGGATGATGACAGTGTCGGTTGTCGCGCGCACCTAATCTCACGCACTCAGCGCGTAGGAATCCTCGACCACATAGGGCCCGCCGCCGGTGGAGGCGCGGGAGGAGAACAGCACGAAGCGATCGGCCATGAAGGTGCGGCTCGGGAAATAGCCGCGCACCGAAAGATAATCGGCGACGTCCTGGCTCGAAGCATCGTGCAACCGCGCCAGCGTCACATGGGGGACGAACTTGCGGCCTTCGGGATCGAGCCCGAGGCGCTGCATCAGCCGCTCGAGCTCGGCCTGCAGCTCGATCAGCGGCCGGCTCGGCTCGACGGCGGCGACCACCGCGCGCGGTTTCTTGCCGCCGAAACTCTGCAGGCCCTGCACTTTCACTTCGAACGGCTTGCGGTTGATTCGAAACAGCAGCGAGGCGATTTCATTCGCCGACATGCCGTCGATATCGCCGATGAAGCGCAGGGTGACGTGATAATTTTCGGGATCGATCCAGCGTGCGCCGGGAAGGCCGCCACGCAAATTGGAAAGTTGCTGGCCGATCTCGGCCGGAATTTCCAGTCCAGCGAACAAACGCGGCATCGCAAGATCCTCGATGCAGAGGCTTGAGCCGCGAGGCTCTCGCCTGACAACAAACCCGGTGACGAATCACCGATACCTAATTTCTACCCGACTTATGTGACTCTGCGAAGCATGCGGCACGCGCTGTCCGGAAAGCTACGGAAAAAAACTTGGATAAGGTTACTGGGGTTAAGGTTATCGCCTTCCGGTTTTTCAACTGCGTTGCCCGGAGATCGTGCCGAGAACGGCCTCCACCACGGGCAGTATATTTTTCACGATGACATCGACCCCCTCCGCGGTCGGATGCAGGCCGTCGGCCTGATTGAGCTTGGCGTCGGCCGCAACCCCTTCGAGAAAAAACGGATAGAGCGGGACGTCGAAGGATTTCGAAAGCTCCGGATAGATCGCGTTGAATTTGGCCGCGTACTCGCTGCCATAATTCGGCGGCGCCACCATGCCGCACAACAGCACCACAATCTTGCGCGCCTTCAGCCGGGTCAGGATATCGGTCAAGGCGGCGCGGGTGACGGCGGGGTCGGTGCCGCGCAGGGCGTCGTTGGCGCCGAGTTCGAGAACGACCATCTCGGTTCCCTCGGGGATCGACCAGTCGAGCCGGTCACGGCCCCCCGAAGCGGTGTCGCCGGACACCCCGGCATTGATCATGTCGACCTTTATCCCTTTGTCGCCCAAGGCTTTTTGCAGCCGCGCCGGGAACGCCGCCGGACCCGACAGGCCAAGGCCGGCACTCAGGGAATCGCCCAGCACGACCATTTTGAGGGACTTGATGGGGCCTGCGGCCGGCTCGGTGGGGCCTGCGGCCGGCGTGGTGGGGCCTGCGGCCGGCTTGGCGGCTGCCGCGCCCGGGGTTTGGGCCAAAACCGGGCCTGCCATGATCCCTGCCGTCATCAAAGCCATAATCAACACGCGTATGTGCGCGAAGATTCGTAAGCGCCCCTCGACCCGAGCGGCGGAAGTGCCATATGACCGAGCCATGGACAGTCTCATCGAACCCTCTTCACTGATCGGCCTCCAGCCGGACACCATTTCCATTTCCAACGTCAATCTCTCGCTCGGCTCCGGCGCCGCGCGCGTACATATTCTGAAAGATATCAGCCTTCGTGTAGCATCGGGCGAGGCGATCGGCCTGATCGGACCGTCAGGCTCGGGCAAATCGACCTTGCTGATGGTGATGGCGGGGTTGGAACGTCCTGACAGCGGAGAAGTGGTGGTGAACGGAACGCCGTTCAATGCCCTCGACGAGGACGCGCTGGCGCGCTTCCGTGGCCGCCAGGTCGGCATCGTGTTCCAGTCGTTCCACCTGATCCCGACCATGACCGCGCTGGAGAACGTCGCGGTGCCGCTGGAGCTCGCCGGCAACCCCGATGCCGCCGAGCGCGCGGCGCAGGAGTTGACCTCGGTCGGGCTCGGCCAGCGCCTGCACCATTATCCGACGCAACTGTCCGGCGGCGAACAGCAGCGCGTGGCACTGGCCCGCGCGCTGGCGCCCGACCCCGCCATTCTCGTCGCAGACGAACCGACCGGCAATCTCGACGAAGCCACCGGCAAGCAGATCGTCGATCTCCTGTTCACCAAACATGCCGAGCGCGGCATGACCTTGGTGCTGGTGACGCACGACACTTCGTTGGCGCAGCGCTGCGATCGCGTGGTGCGGCTGCGCTCCGGAAAGATCGACACCCATTCATGAACGTCATTGCTGAACCCGTTTACCGCAGCCGTGGAGCGTCGCTGGCGTTGCGCTACGCGCTGCGTGAATTGCGCAGCGGCCTGCGCGGCTTTTACGTCTTCATCGCCTGCATCGCGCTCGGCGTGATGGCGATTGCCGGCGTCGGCTCTGTCGCGGCCAGCCTCAGCGAAGGTCTGACGCGCGAAGGCCGCACGCTGCTCGGCGGCGATGCCGCATTTTCGCTGATTCAGCGCGAGGCCAAACCGGAAGAGGTTGCCTTCCTGCGCACGCGCGGCCAGGTGTCGGTCGCGGCCGCCCTGCGCGCGATGGCGCGCTCTGGCGACGGCAAGTTCGCACTGGTCGAACTCAAGGCGGTCGACAGCAGCTATCCGATGCTCGGTGAATTGTCGCTCGCGCCGAAAATACCGGTGGCGGATCTGCTCGCCGAGCGCGACGGTGCGTTCGGTGCGGCGGCGGACTCCACATTGCTGGCGCGGCTCGACCTCAAGCTCGGCGACCGCGTCACCATCGGCAACGCCACCTATCAGATTCGTAGCGTGGTCGAGGCCGAGCCGGACAAGCTCGCCGGCAATGTCGGGCTCGGCCCGCGCTTTCTGGTCAGCGAGGCCAGTCTGCGCACAACTGGCCTGCTGCAGCCGGGCAGCCTGGTGCGATGGATTTACCGCGTCAGGTTGCCTGATAATGCGACCGACGATCGCGCCGCGACCCGGCTGGTCGACGATGCGCGCGCCACGCACCCGCAAGCCGGCTGGGAAATTCGCAGCCGCGGCAACGCCTCGCCGCAGCTCGAGCGCACCATCAGCCGCTTCACGCAATTCCTCACGCTGGTCGGCCTTGCCGCGCTGCTGGTCGGCGGCGTCGGCGTCGCCAATGCGGTCAAGAGCCACATCGACCGCCGCCGCGACGTCATCGCCGCGTTCAAGGCGCTCGGCGCCACCGGCCGCGACGTTTTTTCGATCTATCTGACCCAGGTGGTCGTGCTGGCCGGGATCGGCTCGATCATCGGGCTCGCGGCCGGCGCCGCGCTGCCGTTCGTCATCGTCGGCGTGTTCGGCAAGGTGCTGCCGCTGCCGGTGATCCCGGCGCTGCACCCGGACGAACTCGCATTGTCGTTCATCTACGGGCTGCTCACCGCGCTCGCCTTCGGGCTATGGCCGCTCGGCCGGGTCCATGACGTGCCGGTCGCGGCATTGTTCCGCGAAGAGGTCGCCCGCGAATGGCATCGCCCGCGCTGGAGCTATCTCGCGCTGATGGCCGCCGTGATCGCGCTGCTGATCGGCGTTGCCATCGGCCTTGCCTATGACAAGCGCGTCGCCGCGGTGTTCGTGGTTTCCTCGATCGTCGTCTTCGTGGTGCTGCGCGGCGTTGCCGCCGGCCTGATGGCGCTGGCGCGCCGCCTGCCGCGGTCCCGCATCACCATGCTGCGGCTGGCGATTGCCAACATCTACCGGCCGGGCGCACTGACGCCGTCGGTGGTGATGTCGCTCGGCCTTGGCCTCGCGGTACTGGTCACGATCACCCAGATCGACGGCAATCTGCGGCGGCAGTTTCTGGCCGCCTTGCCGGATCGCGCGCCGTCGTTCTTCTTCATCGACATTCCGACCACGGAGGCCGACCGTTTCTCAGCCTTCCTCAAGCAGACCGCACCCGACTCGACCGTGGAGGACGTGCCGATGCTGCGCGGGCGTATCGTCGCCGCCCGCGGCGTCAAGGCCGAAGAACTCGGCGCCTCCCAGGATTCCGAATGGGTGCTGCAGAGCGACCGCGGCCTGACCTATACCGGCGAGATTCCCAAAGGCTCGAAGATCGTCGAGGGCGAATGGTGGGGCGCCGACTATAGCGGCCCGCCGCTGGTCTCGATGGAGAAGAAGATCGCCGACGGCCTGAAGCTCAAGATCGGCGACGAGGTCGTGGTCAATGTGCTCGGCCGCGACATCCCGGCGAAAATCGCCAACCTGCGCAACATCGACTGGCAGGGGCTGGGCTTCAATTTCGTGCTGGTGTTCTCGCCGAACGCCTTCAAGGGCGCGCCGCTGACCCATGTCGCTACGCTAACCGAAGCCCATCCGGACGCCGCCGGCGACGCCAGGATCATCAGGCAGGTCGCGGACGCCTTCCCGATGGTGACGAGCGTGCGGGTGCGCGAGGCGCTGGAGACCATCGGCACCGTCGTCACCAACCTCGTGCTCGCGATCCGCGGCGCCAGCGCGGTGACGCTGATCTCGGCCATCCTGGTGCTGGGCGGCGCGCTGGCCGCCGGCCACAGGCACCGGGTCTACGACGCCGTGATCCTGAAGACGCTGGGCGCCACAAGGGTGCGGCTGCTCGGCGCCTATGCGCTGGAATATCTGATGATCGGGTTTGCCACCGCCGTGTTCGGCGTGATCGCGGGCTCGGTCGCGGCCTGGCTGATCGTGACCCGGATCATGACGTTGAGCTTCATTTGGCAGGCCGGCAGCGCGGCCGGCGTGGTCGCCGCCGCCCTGATCGTCACCGTCGGCCTCGGACTCGCGGGGACGTTGCTGGCCCTGAACCAGAAGCCGGCCAGCGTGTTGCGGAATTTGTGACAAATTGTAGCGGCCGCAAGGCAGGGTTAACCCTGCTTTTGCTCGGGAATCGCTGATCGGAGCGACATTCAGCCGCGCGTGGAAGCTTGCAGCGAATGTGTTAGTTTCCCACATATCGGATGGGAACAGACCCGGTTTGATGACGTAAAATTAATGTCGGCAAATCGCGGTGATCTGAGATAGATTTCTAACCGGCGTCGCAAAACCCCTTGCGCTCCGCCGGGCAACCAACGGGAATTCGACCATGTCGGACCTAGACCGTAACTACGCTTCTCCTTTCGGCCGGGCCGCCGGGCGCGCTGATGCCGCGACCGTCGATGCCGGTCTGCGCGCCTACATGCTGCGCATCTACAACTACATGAGCATCGGCCTGGCCATCACCGGCCTGGCGGCGCTCGGCGTCTATATGGCGGCGGTGACGACGGATCCGTCGGCGGGTGCTGCCAAATTCGGCAACGCCTTCCTGACGCCGTTCGGCTACGCGATGTATGTCAGCCCGCTGAAGTGGCTGTTCATCTTCGCGCCGCTGGCGATGGTGTTCGCGATCTCCGCCGGCATCAACCGGCTGCGGCCGGCGACCGCCCAGATGCTGTTCTGGGTGTTTGCCGCACTGATGGGCATTTCGCTGTCGTCGATCTTCCTGGTGTACACCCACACCTCGATCGTGCGGGTGTTCTTCATCACCGCGGCATCGTTCGGCGCGCTGAGCCTCTACGGTTACACCACCAAGCGTGACATGACTGGCATGGGCTCGTTCCTGATCATGGGCCTGTTCGGCATCATCATCGCGAGCCTGGTCAACATCTTCCTGGCGAGCTCGATGCTGCAGTTCATCGTCTCCGTGGTCGGCGTGCTGGTGTTCGCGGGCCTCACCGCCTGGGATACCCAGCGGCTGAAGAACGACTACATCTACGGCTATGCCTCGCAGGGCGGTGACATTGCGGAGCGGGCGGCGATCACCGGCGCGCTGTCGCTCTACCTGAACTTCATCAACCTGTTCACGCTGCTGCTGCAGCTGCTCGGCCAGCGCGACTAGCGCTTCAGCCTAGCCCGACGATTTAAAGCCCCGGCCTTCGCGCCGGGGCTTTTTGTTTTCTCTTCCCCTCTCCCCTTGTGGGAGAAGGGAAGAAGTGCGGAGCGGCTTCCCTTTCACGGAAAAGATTCTAATCTTCCCCCATGTCCGCAGCAGAAATCAGGCCCGCGACCGAGGCCGACCTCCCCTTTGTCACCGAAATCTACGAACACGCGGTGCGCTACGGCACCGCGACCTTCGAGCTGATCCCGCCCGACCTTGCCGAGATGACCCGGCGCTTCCGGGCCTTGATCGACGGCGGGTTTCCGTACCTGGTCGCCGCCGTCGAAGGCCGCGTCATCGGCTACGCCTATGCCGGGCCGTACCGGCCACGGCCGGCCTATCGCTTCACGGTGGAGAATTCGGTCTACCTGCAGCCTTCGACCCACCGCCGCGGCATCGGCCTGCAACTCATGCAGCGGCTGATCGTCGAATGCGAGGCGCGCGGCTATCGGCAGATGATCGCCGTGATCGGCGACTCCGCCAATGCCGGTTCGATCGGCGTCCACACCAAGACCGGTTTCCAGATGATCGGGACCCATCCCAGTGTCGGCCTCAAATTCGGCCGTTGGCTCGACACCGTGATGATGCAGCGCGCGCTGGGCGAAGGTGCGGGCACGCTGCCGGATGGGAAAGCGTGAGCTTCGCAAATGCGTAGGGTGGGTTAGCGAAGCGTAACCCACCAACTTCGTGCGGCGCTGTTAATACCGCGGTGGGTTACGGCTTCGCCTGACCCACCCTACGATTAAACCACCGCCAGCTTGCGGTCGATCACCAGCAGCACGCGCTCGAGTTCGTGGCCGCGGCGCAGGATCAGCCCGGTCGCCGTGATCACGCTGTACATGCCCTGCTTGCGCGCCAGCCGCGGATCTTTCTCGATGCGATAGATCGGGACTTCGGAGGCGCGGCGAAACACCGAGAACACGGCGCGGTCTTTCAGGAAGTCGATGGCGTAGTCGCGCCACTCGCCGTCGGCGACCATGCGGCCGTACAGGTTGAGGATGCGGTTGAGTTCGAGGCGGTTGAACGTGACGCGATTTGGCGAGGGAGTTGTTTGCCCGGGGCTCGCAACGGCGGCGCGCGCCGCTGCGCGGTTCTCGCTTGGATCGGTGTCCTCCGATATCGAACTCATCGGGTGCCTCCTGTCATCCCGATGACAGCACTTCCTGTCATCGCCATGACATGATTGCGCTAACCGCGGAGCGTCGCAAGGGCCTTTGTCGATATCCCGGGAAGCCGGACATCGCGGGAGCCGCGACGGATTGTCCGGCTCGGTTTCTCCCGATACCGCAGGAAACGTCGAGTCACGCGATCGTTAGCGGAATCTTATTGCTGCCCTACTTCCGCCAACCGACCGCCCCGCTGGATTGCGAGAAGATAATTCTGCGTTGACCCGGTCCTTTCGGTTCCGGATTCCTCAGCCCCCAGCCCCCCGGGGCCGTCGGGATCGGGTCTGTTCGCAGGGGAGTTAATCCCGAACTCGGGCCAACGAAAGTTGGTCCTTTTTCGTTTCTGGGGTCTGCTTTCCGGAGCCCTGCTGCGCCGGCCGTGTTTCGACAGCCGCCAAGCCCTCGCCGGCAGCCGCGACATCCGCTCCAAAATTTCCTTTGGAATTTAACGCAGCGGCGTATAGGCCGCGCCGAGCATCGGGCCCGGCTTCTCGCGATTGCCGTCCTGAACATAGACCACCGCGGCATCGACGCCGTCACGCGAGATATTCTCGATCGGCACGGTCCAGCTTCCGGAATTGCCATTCCAGTCGCCGACCTTCAAGAGATTGCGCACCACATTGTAGTAGGTGATTTCGCGGCCGCGATTTTCTCCGCGCCCGATCGAAATCGGCACCGCCTTCGAGACCGAACAGATCCAGACCTCGCCGTGCGCGATCGTCGGCGCCTTGCTGGCGGCGACCGAAACATTGATCAGCTTGCCGGACAGTGTCATCGTCACCGGCACCGACATCACGCCATCGGCCTTGGTCGTATCCTGGATCGCGCCTTCGATGCTGTCGCGATCGCTGCCGATCACATGCGCCGAACCGTTGACGATCACCTGCGGCGTATAGACGTCGCGATCGCCGCGCATATGCGAGTAGGCTTTCTGGCGGGCGCTGAAGCGCGAGTCCGCCAGCGTGTCCTTCCAGCCGAGATAATCCCAATAGTCGATCGGCATGCTCAGCGCGATCACCGAGGGGTCCTTGGAGAGCTCGCCGAGGATCTTGTCGGCGGGCGGACAGGACGAACATCCCTGCGAGGTGAACAGCTCGACCACGGCGCGCGGGTCGGCATGGGCGGGTCTGATAACGGCGACGATCGCGCAGACGCCGAGTGCACCTGCACTGAGCGCGCCGGACCAACGTGAAATACGGTTATAGGCCATCATCGCTGTCATACTGCGAACCGGTCGTAGCGATTTCCATCCGTAGTTTTACGGGGCGAGTTCGTAAGGGGCATCGTCCTGATCCTTGTGAGCGTGCCCCAAAACGCCGAAAGCGGCCCTTTTCATAGGCCGCCTTCTTGGGTGTCGCTACTCACTTCGCAGTGAGGCGCTGATCACAAATCCGCGTCAGGCCGCGAGATTGCGCAGCACATACTGCAGAATGCCGCCGTTGCGGTAGTACTCGAGCTCGTCGAGGGTATCGATGCGGCCCAGCAGCGGCACGCGCCGCAGCGAGCCGTCGCCGGAGACGATTTCCGCGGTCAGGGTCTGGCGCGGCTTCAGGTCGCCCTGCAAGCCCCGGATCGTCACCTTCTCGTCGCCCTTCAGGCCCAGCGACGACCACGAGGTTCCTTCCTCGAAGGTCAGCGGCAGCACGCCCATGCCGACCAGGTTCGAGCGATGGATGCGCTCGAAGCTCTGGCAGATCACGGCGCGAACGCCGAGCAGCCGGGTTCCCTTGGCGGCCCAGTCGCGCGACGAGCCGTTGCCGTATTCGGCGCCGGCGAACACCACCAGCGGCACCTGCTCCTGCTGATACTTCATCGCGGCATCGTAGATCGACATCTGCTCGCCGTCGGGCCAGTGCTTGGTGAGGCCGCCTTCCGGAATGTTGCCGTCGGCGCCCTTCAGCATGAAGTTCTTGATGCGGATGTTGGCGAAGGTGCCGCGCATCATGATCTGGTGATTGCCGCGCCGCGTGCCGTACTGGTTGAAGTCGGCGGGGCGTACCTGGTGCTCCGACAGATATTTTCCGGCCGGCGAAGTCAGCTTGATCGAACCGGCCGGCGAGATGTGGTCGGTGGTGATCTTGTCGCCGAACATCGCCAGAATCCGCGCATCGACGACGTCAATGATCGGCTCGGGCTCCTTCTTCATGCCTTCGAAGTAAGGCGGGTTCTGCACGTAGGTCGAGCTCATGTTCCAGCGATAGGTCTCGCTCTCGACCGTCTTGATCTTGCGCCAGTTGACGTCGCCCTTGAACACGTCGGCGTAGCGCTTCTTGAAGATCGTCGCGGTGACGTACTTCTTCATGTAGGCGTTGATTTCCTTGGTCGTCGGCCAGATGTCCTTCAGGTACACCGGCTTGCCGTCCTTGCCGTTGCCGATCGGCTCGACCGAGAGATCCTTGGTCACCGTTCCCGCCAGCGCGTAGGCCACCACCAGCGGCGGCGAGGCGAGGTAATTCGCTTGCACGTCGGGGCTGACGCGGCCTTCGAAGTTGCGGTTACCCGACAGCACGGCGGCACCGATGATGCCGTTGTCGTTGATCGACTTCGAAATCTCCTCCGGCAGCGGGCCCGAGTTGCCGATGCAGGTGGTGCAGCCGAAGCCGACCAGGTTGAAGCCGACCTTGTCGAGTTCGAGCTGTAGGCCGGAATTGGAAAGATACTCCGCGACCACCTGGCTGCCCGGAGCCAGCGAGGTCTTGACCCAGGGCGCGGCCTTGAGACCCTTGGCGGCGGCGTTGCGGGCCAGCAGGCCGGCACCGATCAGCACGCTCGGGTTCGAGGTGTTGGTGCAGGAGGTGATCGCCGCGATCACGACGTCGCCGTGGCCGAGATCGAAATTGCGGGCCTCGACCGCATAGCGCTTCGAGATGTCCGCGGCCTTCTTGTATTCGGTGCTCATCGCCGCGGAGAAGCCTGCGGCGACCGCGGGCAGCGCGACGCGGCCTTCGGGCCGTTTCGGTCCGGCCATCGACGGCACCACGTCGCCAAGGTCGAGCATCAGCTTTTCCGTGAACACCGGATCGGCGGACTTGGCGGTGCGGAACAGGCCCTGCGCCTTGGCATAGGCAACGACCAGCTTGACGCGCTCCGGCTTGCGGCCGGAAGTCTTGAGATAATCGATGGTCGCGGCATCGACCGGGAAGAAGCCGCAGGTCGCGCCATATTCCGGCGCCATGTTGCCGATGGTGGCCTTGTCGGCGACCGAGAGATGATCGAGGCCGGGGCCGTAGAACTCGACGAACTTGCCGACCACGCCCTGCTTGCGCAGCATCTGCGTCACGGTCAGCACCAGGTCGGTTGCGGTCACGCCTTCCTTCAGCGAGCCCTTGAGCTTGAAGCCAATCACTTCCGGCAGCAGCATCGACTGCGGCTGGCCGAGCATCGCGGCTTCCGCCTCGATGCCGCCGACGCCCCAACCGAGCACGGCGAGGCCGTTGACCATGGTGGTGTGCGAGTCGGTGCCGACCAGCGTGTCGGGATAGGCCACCTCGAAGGTGCCGGTCTTCTTGCCGACCGTCAGCTTCTCCTTGCGGGTCCACACCGTCTGCGCGAGATATTCGAGATTGACCTGGTGGCAGATGCCGGTGCCGGGCGGCACCACGGAGAAATTCGAAAACGCCTTCTGGCCCCACTTCAGGAACTCATAGCGCTCCTGGTTCTGCTTGTATTCCTCGACCACGTTCTTGCCGAACGCCTTGTTGTCACCGAAGAAGTTCACGATCACCGAGTGGTCGATGACGAGATCGACCGGCACCAGCGGATTGATCTTCTCGGCGTCACCGCCGAGCGCCTGCATCGCGTTGCGCATCGCGGCGAGGTCGACCACCGCCGGCACGCCGGTGAAATCCTGCATCAGCACGCGCGCGGGACGGAACGCGATTTCATGCTGCAGCTTGCGCGTCTTCATCCACTTCGACACCGCGATGATGTCGGCCTTCTTGACCGTGCGATCGTCCTCGAACCGCAGCAGGTTCTCCAGCAGCACCTTCATCGAATAGGGAAGCTTCGAAATTCCCTTCAGACCGTTCTTCTCGGCGGCGGGCAGGCTGTAATAAACGTAGGTCTTGCCACCGACCTTGAGGGTCTTGCGGCATTTGAAGCTGTCGAGCGAGGTCATGTGAGGAAATCCCAATTCTCAGTTATACCCGGCAAGGGTATTTAAACACCGCCGCTTGGTCAGCCAATTGGCTTGCGGCGGCCGATTGTGTGCTGCATCAAGTTCCGGACTTATAGAATCTTTCTAGAAGCGCCGCCACACCGACAATCGCGCGGCGGCACGGCGCGACCCACAAATTTGGATGCGGTACCCATAGGATTCAAAGGGCTGGCTTTCAGAGGGCTGGGTTTTCAGAGGGCTGTGCAAAGGGCTGTGAAGGACAAGATGCGGCTCTCGGGGCGCCAAGTCAGTTGTATCAGGGGCGGCCGCGAGGTGTTTTCCGGCCTCGATTTCGAGGCTTCCTCCGGCCAGGCGCTGGCCGTCACCGGCCCGAACGGATCGGGCAAGACCTCGCTGCTGCGCCTGATCGCAGGGCTGCTGGTGCCGGCGGGCGGATCGTTCGACCTGGAAGGCGGCGACACTGAGCTGACCCTATCAGAACAATCCCACTATCTCGGCCACCGCGACGCGCTGAAGCCGGCGCTCAGCGTCGCCGAAAACCTGTCGTTCTGGCGCGATTTTCTCGGCGGCGAGGTCGCGGATCTCAGCCCATGCCTCGCCTCGGTCGGGCTCGGCCATGCCACCCATTTGCCGGCAGCGTTTTTGTCGGCCGGCCAGCGGCGGCGGCTGTCGATCGCCCGGCTGCTGGTGGTGCGGCGGCCGGTCTGGCTCCTGGACGAGCCGACCTCGGCGCTCGATGCCGCCGGGCAAGACCTGTTCGCTGGACTAGCGCGCGACCATCTGGCCCGCGGCGGCATCGTCATCGCCGCCACCCACGCCCCGCTCGGCATCGAGGCGCAGGAATTGCGGATCGGGGGTGCGACGTGATGGTGCCAGAGGCGACTTCGCTGGTCCGCTTCGCCTCTCCCGCTTGCGGGGGAGGCCGACGCGCTCGAAGAGCGCGGCGGGTGGGGGCTCTCTCCACGCAGGGAATCCCGATGCGGAAACACCCCCACCCCAACCCTCCCCCGCAAGCGGGAGAGGGAGCGCACCGCGCATGTCGAGGTGCCGCATGACTGCCCTCGCCGCGCTGATCCGACGGGACATCAAAATCGCGCTGCGCGTCGGCGGCGGCGCGCTGATCGGCGTGCTGTTTTTCCTCACCGTCACGGTGCTGATGCCGTTCGCGATCGGGCCGGATCTGGCGCTGCTGACCCGGCTTGGACCCGCGATCCTCTGGCTTGGCGCGCTGCTGGCGAGCCTGCTGACGCTCGATCGCCTGTTCACGTCGGACCATGACGACGGTTCCCTCGACCTGATCGTGATGGGGCGGACCCCGCTGGAACTGGCCTGCGCCGCCAAAGCGCTGGCGCACTGGCTCGCCGCCGGGCTGCCGCTGGTGATCGCAACTCCCGTGCTCGGGCTGCTGTTGAACCTGGATGCGGCCGCGACCACGGCGGTGGCGCTGACGCTGCTGGTCGGAACGCCAGCGCTGACCTTTACCGGCATGATCGGCGCGGCGCTGGCCGTGACATTGCACCGCGGCGGGTTGTTGCTGGCGGTGCTGGTGCTGCCGCTGTCGATCCCGGTGCTGATTTTTGGCGTCGCGGCCTCGCAGGCCGCGATCACGGGGCCGCTGTCGTTCGGAACGCCATTTTCGATCCTGTGCGCGCTGTCGCTGGTCAGTTTCGTCATCGGCCCGTTTGCCGCGGCGGCTAGCCTGCGGCACGGGTTGGACTGATCAAGGAAATGCGATGGACCAGCGATTGCCTGTGACGCCGCCGACGACTATCAGGATGCCATGACGCTGCTCGACCTCGCCAACCCCACGAAATTCCTGTCGCTGACGGCGCGCGTGCTGCCGTGGCTGGCGGGCGCGACCGCGATCCTGCTGCTGATCGGCCTCTATCAGTCGGCGATGGCGCCCGACGACTACCAACAGGGCGCCACCGTCAAGATCATGTTCATCCACGTACCGAACGCGTGGCTGTCGATGTTCGTCTGGGGCGTGATGAGCCTTGCGGCGCTGGGCACGCTGGTGTGGCGGCATCCGCTAGCCGACGTCGCCGCCAAGGCCGCCGCCCCGATCGGCGCCGCCTTTACCTTCCTGGCGCTGGTCACCGGTTCCCTGTGGGGCCGGCCGATGTGGGGCACCTATTGGGAATGGGATGCGCGGCTGACCTCGGTGCTGATTTTATTTCTGATGTATCTCGGCCTGATTGCGCTGTGGCGCGCGGTCGACGATCCCTCGCGCGCCGCGCGCGCGGCGGCGATTCTGACACTGGTCGGCGCGCTCAACCTGCCGATCATCAAATTCTCGGTCGACTGGTGGAACACGCTGCATCAGCCGGCCTCGGTGATGCGGATGGGCGGGCCCTCGCTCGACAAGGCGTTCCTGATTCCGTTGCTGGTGATGGCGGTCGGGTTTTCCCTGCTGTTCGTCACGCTGCATCTGGCGGCGATGCGTAACGAGATCCTGCGCCGCCGCGTCCGCGCCTTGCAGATGATGCAAGCCAGCCAGCAGGCGGCGTGACGCGATGACGCTCGGTCCCTACGCCTCCTTCATCGTGACGTCCTACGCGCTGGTAGCGGCCATGGTGCTGATCCTGATCGTCTGGATCGCGATCGACTATCGCCGGCAGCAGGCGCGGTTGCGCGAACTCGAGGCCAGCGGCGTCACCCGTCGCTCCGGCCGCAACGCGACGGACATCTGATGGGCGAGCCAGCGCAATCGGACGTTCCCCCGCGCGGCCGGCGCTGGGTGGTGGCGCTGCCGCTGATCGGCTTCGCAGCCCTGGCCGGACTGTTTCTGGTGCGGCTGCATGGCGGCGATCCCGCGAAGATTCCGTCCGCCCTGATCGGCCGTCCGGCGCCGCAGACCGTGCTGCCGGCGCTGGAAGGCCTTGCCGTCAACGGCGCGGTGGTGCCAGGGCTCGATCCGGCGGCGTTGAAGGGCAAGGTCAGCATCGTCAACGTCTGGGCATCCTGGTGCGTGCCCTGCCACGACGAGGCGCCGCTGTTCGTGCAACTGGCCAAGGACAAGCGGCTGCAGGTCATAGGCATCAACTACAAGGACTCCGCTGATAACGCCCGCCGGTTCCTCGGCCGCTACGGCAATCCGTTCGGCATCGTCGGCGTCGATGCCAACGGCCGCGGCTCGATCGAATGGGGCGTCTACGGCGTGCCCGAAACGTTCGTGGTCGGCCGCGAAGGCACCATCCTCTACAAGATGGTCGGGCCGGTGACGTCTGACAATATCGACAGTGTGCTGAAGGTCGAGATCGAGAAGGCGCTGAGGGCCGGGACGTAACTGCTCGCCGTCATTCCGGGGCATCGCGCAGCGATGAACCCGGAATCTCGAGATTCCGGGTTCGATGCTACGCATCGCCCCGGAATGACGTGCCCTCCAAATATTTCCGCGCTTTTATCTGCCGTTCATTCTGAGGCCATGGCGCCGCCACGAATCCGAAGCTAGTTTAATGGCGTTACTTAAACCGTCCTTGGAGGGACACTTCTATGCGTCATTTCACGCTCGCTTCCGTTCTCGCAACCGCGCTCACCCTGGGCATGCTGACGGCCACCCCGTCGATGGCCCAGACCGCGCAGCCCGCCGCCAAATCCGACGGCAAGATGATGGCTCCGGCTCCGAAGGCGCCCGCCGCCGAGTCGAAGATGGCACCTGCGCCGAAGGCCGAGCTGCTGGATATCAACACCGCGACCGCCGATCAGCTCGATGCGCTCCCCGGCATCGGCAAGGCCTATTCGGCCAAGATCATCGCGGGCCGCCCCTACAAGGGCAAGGATGACCTGGTGAACAAGGACATCGTCCCGCGGAAGACCTATGACGGGATCAAGGACAAGATCATCGCCAAGCAGAAGAGCTGATCTTCTCGTCATTGCGAGCGAAGCGAAGCAATCCATCTTTCGGCACAAAGAAAGAATGGAATGCTTCGTCGCTTCGCTCCTCGCAATGACGGCGCGGGGTGAGTAGGAGAATCTATCCCCGAGCACACTGTGCGGAACCACCCCCACCCCGGCCCTCCCCCGCAAGCGGGAGAGGGAGCGCAAGCACCGACCTCAGCCCTTGCTGATATCCCCGCCCTCCGCCTCGCTCGCTTCGAGCGTGGCCGGCTCCAGATGATAGCGCTTGGTCAGCGGCATCTGGGCGATCGCAAAAATCATCGTCAGCGGCGTCACGCCGAACACTTTGAAATTCACCCAGAAGTCCGTCGTCTGGCTGCGCCAGATGATTTCGTTCAAAATCGCCATGCCAAAGAAGAACAGCGCCCAGCGCAGCGTCAGGATGCGCCAGCCATGTGGCGTCAGGTTGAACATCTGGTCGAACATGATGGCGATGAAGGAACGACCGAACAACAACCCGCCGCCGAGGATCGCGGCGAACAGGCCGTAGATGATGGTCGGCTTCACCTTGATGAAGGTTTCATCGTGCAGCACCAGGGTCAGCGTGCCAAACACGATGACGATGACGCCGGTGACGACAGCCATGATCGGAATGTGCCGCGTCACCACATAGGACGCGATCATCGCCGCCACGATCGCCACCATGAAGGCGCCGGTGGCGACGAACAGGTTGGCCTTGGCGTTGGCGACAAAGAACACGAGCAGCGGACCGAGTTCGGTCGCGAGCTTGAACAGCGGATGCGGCTGGGTCTTGTCCATTTCATACCCTGTGTTGTCGTCATCACTCGCCTTGTGCGCCATTGCGCACTGAAGCGGGTGATCCAGTATTCCGAGCGCCTCGATTCTGATCAGCAGCGCGGCGTACTGGATGCCCCGCCTGCGCGGGGCATGACAAGTGAAACCTAAGACTCGATTCCTGCGATCGCGTTGGCGAAATCACGCGCGGTGAACGGCGCGAGATCGTCGACGCTTTCGCCGACGCCGATGAAGTGCACCGGCAGTTTGAATTTCTCCGACAGCGCCACCAGAATGCCCCCGCGCGCGGTGCCATCGAGCTTGGTCATGACAAGGCCGGTGACCCCAGCGGTACGATGAAATGCCTCGACCTGCGACAGCGCATTTTGTCCCACCGTGGCGTCGAGCACCAGCAGCACCGCATGTGGCGCCGAGGCATCGACCTTCTTGATGACGCGAACGACCTTTTCCAGTTCGTTCATCAGCTCGGCCTTGTTCTGCAGCCGGCCGGCGGTATCGACCAAGAGCACGTCGATGTTCTGCTCTTTCGCTGCCGTCAGCGCGTTGAAGGCCAGACTCGCCGAGTCCGAGCCTTGCGTACCCGCAATGACCGGCGATTTGGTGCGCTCGCCCCAAACCTTCAATTGCTCGATGGCGGCGGCACGAAAGGTGTCGCCGGCCGCCAGCATCAGCTTGCGACCTTCGGCGGAAAGTTTCGCCGCCAGCTTGCCGATGGTGGTGGTCTTGCCGGAACCGTTGACGCCGACCACGAGGATGACGAACGGCTTGTGCGAGGAGTCGATCTCCAGCGGCTTTGCCACCGGCGACAGCACTTTTTCAACTTCGGTCGCGACCACCGCCTTGACGTCGTCCGCCGAGATCGCCTTGTCGTAGCGGCCGGTGCCGACGGCGGTCGCGATGCGGGCTGCGACCTCGGTGCCGAGATCGGCGCGCAGCAGCACATCCTCGATATCGTCGAGCATGGCGCGGTCGAGCTTGCGCTTGGTGACGAGGTCGGCAACGGCGGTCCCGAGCGAACTCGAGGTCCGCTTCAGGCCGCCCGAAAGCCGCCGCCACCAGCTCAATTTGGGGGGTCCGGGAGTGGTATCGTTCATGTCGGCGCTGTGTTAGCGGTTTCGCGCCATGAACGAAAGTCACAACAAACCCTTCGATATCCCCCCGGCATCACTTGATGTCCGGAGGACATCGTTTGATGTTCCCGGATTGACCGAAGCGGAAATCCAGGCCCGCGTGCTCCACCGCGACGGCCTGATGCTGGTCATCAACAAGCCGGCCGGCCTGCCGGTGCATCGCGGCCCCAAGGGCGGCGCCAATCTGGAGGCCTCGTTCGACGGCTTGCGATACGGCCTGCCGCGGCCGCCGGTGCTGGCCCACCGGCTCGACAAGGATACCTCCGGCTGCCTGGTGCTGGGACGCCACCGCAAGGCCACCGCTTCGCTCGGCCTGCTGTTCAAGCACGGCAAGATTTCGAAGACCTATTGGGCGGTGGTCGAAGGCGGACCTACGGAGGACGAAGGCACCATCGACATGCCGCTCGGCCGCCTCAACGAGGAACGCGGCTGGTGGCAGAAGCCGGACCCGGACGGTCAAAAAGCCGTCACAAACTGGAAAGTCTGCGGACGCGGCGACGGCCTCTGTTGGCTGGCGCTGGAGCCGGTCACCGGCCGCACCCATCAACTGCGCGTGCATACGTCGGCGACGGGCTGGCCGATCGTCGGCGACAACATCTATGGCAACGGTCCAAGATTCGGCGAGCCGGTCCTGCATCTGCATTCCCGAGAAATCGGGATTCCGATCTCGAGGAACAAGGAGCCCGTGCACGTGGTGGCACCGGCGCCGGAGCATATGCACGAGCGGTTGCGCAAGTGCGGATGGAACGGGGAGTAGCTTCTTCCCTCTCCCCATCCTCCGTTGTCATTATCCGCGAAAGCGGATGATCCAGTATTCCGAGTAGCCGGCGATCAACCGAGAAGCCGCGGCGTACTGGGTCGCCCGGTCAAGCCGGGCGATGACAGCGGAATTAGCGGCTCACACCGTCAGCCGAGCACCATCATTCCCCGTGACGGCCAGCGCCCGCACCGCGCCCGGCGATTCACCTTCAATCGCCACCGGCAGGAAATGCTCGGTGCGCCCCTGTTTCCCACTCTCGATCAAGACCTGACGCGTTGCGCCCGTCTCCGACGCCAGACGCCTTTGCAGCGCCACGTCTCCCGTCGCGCGCAATCGCTTGGCGCGTTCCTTGATCGCCTCGCCCGCCACCTGCGGCATCCGTGCCGCCGGCGTGCCCGGACGCTTGGAATAGGGAAACACGTGCAGGAAGGTGAGATCGCATTCGTCGACCAGATCCTGCGAACGGGAAAACATCTCTTCGGTCTCGGTCGGAAAGCCCGCGATGATGTCGGCTCCGAGCGCGATGTCCGGCCGCAGCCGCCGCACCTGCGCGCAAAATTCGATGGCGTCATTCCGTAAATGCCGCCGCTTCATCCGCTTCAGGATCAGATCGTCGCCGGACTGCAGCGATAAATGCAGATGCGGCATCAGCCGCTCTTCTTCCGATATAACGTCGAGCAGATCGCGGTCGGCCTCGATCGAATCGATCGATGAAATTCGCAAGCGTTTCAGTTCCGGCACATGCCGCAGGATCTGCTTGGTGAGTCGCCCGAGCTTCGGCTCGCCTGGCAGATCGGCGCCGTAGCTCGTCATGTCGACGCCGGTCAGCACGATCTCGGCGTGGCCGCGCTCGACCAGCGCACGGACCTGATCGACGACGGCACCCATCGGCACCGAGCGCGAATTGCCGCGGCCATAGGGGATGATGCAGAAAGTGCAGCGATGGTCGCAGCCGTTCTGCACCTGCACGAATACGCGAGGCAGGCCGGTCTTGAAGCCGTCAAGCAGATGCGGCGCCATCTCGCGCACCGCCATGATATCGGCAACCGCAATCTTCTCGCTTGTCTCGATACCGAAGCCGCCGTCAAACGCCGCGCGCGCATCGCGCCAGGCGTCTCCGCGCATCTTCTCGTCATTGCCGACGACGCGATCGACCTCGATCATTTCGGCAAACATGCCCGGCTGGGTCTGCGCCGCGCAGCCGGTGACGACGATGCGTAACCCAGGCCGCTCGCGCTTCAGCCGCCGGATCGATTGCCGCGCCTGCGCCACCGCCTCGTTGGTGACGGCGCAACTGTTGATGACGACGGTATCGGAGAGGCCGGCGCGCTCGGCCTCGCGCGCGATCACTTCGGATTCGAAGGCGTTGAGGCGGCAGCCGAAGGTGAGGACGTCGACGCTCATCTCACGCGACGTGGGCGAACAGCGCCGGATCGAAACGACCCTCATATTCGAAATCGGCGGTACCGGTCATCAGCACATGGTCGTCGCGCTCGCGCCACTCGATCGAAAGCTTGCCGCCGGGCAGCGTCATCTCGACGGTGCGGTTGGTGCGCTTCAGCCGCGCGGCCGCGACCGCGGTGGCACAGGCCGCCGAGCCGCAGGCCCGCGTCAGACCGGCGCCGCGCTCCCAGGTGCGCATCGTGATGTGATCGCGGTCGACGATATGAGCGAGCGTGATGTTGGCGCGATCGGGAAAGATCGGATGATTTTCCAGCAGCGGCCCGAAGCGTTCGAGGTCATAGGCCTCGATATCGTCGACCCAGAAGATCGCATGCGGATTGCCCATGTTGACCACCGAAGGCGAATGCAGGATCGGCGCGTCGATCGGTCCGACCTGCAACTCGATATAGCGGGTGTCGCGAAACTCTTCCGCCAGCGGAATGTCCTGCCAGCCGAACTTGGGCGCGCCCATGTCCACCGTATAGAGATCAGGCGCCGGGCCCTGCCAGCAGTTCAGGAGGCCAGCGCGGGTCTCGAACGTCACGGCGGACTGGCCGGTCTTCTCGAACAGGCGGCGCACCACGCAGCGCATGCCGTTGCCGCAGGCGCCGGCTTCCGAGCCGTCATTGTTGTAGATCTTGATGAAGGCTTCGGTGCCCTGCAGCCGCGGCGGCTGCAGCACCATCAACTGGTCGTAGGGCACGCCGGCCGGCGACGCTACCGCGCGCGCCTCCTCGGCCGTCACGGCCGCCTTCGAATCGCGCAAATCCACCACGACGATTTCGTTGCCGATCCCGTTCATCTTGGCAAAGCTGTGGTTGGCCAGCGCGCTCATGGAAATTCCCAATTTCTGCCTGCTTATATGGCGAATGATGGCGCGTTGACCAGTCCGCAGGGGTGCATGACGCATCTGTCATGGGACGAAAGCAGACCTCACGTGTTAGGAACGGATTGCGCCTTTTGCAGGCATCGGCCGGGACACGCCGCAGGCGCTCTTGTTGTACCGCAGGCGCTTGGTGGGATGGAGAATACCTGAATGAACCGTATCCGCAGTTTCCGCTCGGCCCTGGTCGCGCTGGTCCCCGTCGTGGCGATCGCGCTGGGTGGCACCGCCCTGGCGCAGGCCCCAGCGGCCACGCCAACCCCAGCCCCGCAGGCCACCCCGGCGCCTGCCGCAACCCCCGAGCCTTCGGCCACGCCGGCGCCGGCCGCATCGGCCACACCCGCGCCGGCTGCGACGCCGGCCCCCGTCGCGAGCCCGTCGGCAGCACCGTCACCCCCGCCGGCAACCGCGCAGACCCCGGCCGCCCCGCCGCCGGCCGCAACCGTCCAGACCGCCGACCCCTTCGGCGAGCCGTTCGCGCTGGAGCCCAAAAAGGTGGTGGTCATGAAGGGCACCGCCAATTGGGATGCCGCCTTCGACACCCTGATCGATTCGTTCAAGGCGCTGACCGCGCTGCTCGACAAGCAGGGCATCAAGGCCACGGGCAATTCGATGATCGTCTACACCTCGACCGACGATACCGGATTTACGTTCCTGGCCGAAATTCCGGTCGAGCAGGATCCGAAGAACCTGACCAAGGACATGAGCATCAGCAAATCGCCGGAGGGCAAGGCGCTGAAATTCGTCCATCGCGGCTCCTACGACAATATGGACAACACCTATGAGGCGATCACCAATCACCTCGACGACAAGAAACTGGAAGCCAAGGACACCTTCATCGAGGAATACATCACCGATCCCTTGAAGACCGCGGAAGACAAGCTGGTGATCAACGTCTATGTGCCGCTGAAGTGATCCGCATGAAGCACGCGCTCGCACTCGCCGTTGCCGCCGCCACCTGGCTCGTCGCGCCCGCGTTGGCCGAGACGGCGCCGCCACCAGCGATCTCCGTGACCGGCGAAGCCACCGTGTCGGTGCCGCCGGACCAGGCACAGATCGATGGCGGCGTGACCTCCGACGCCAAGACCGCGCGCGAGGCCTCCGATGCCAACAATGCGGCGATGGGCAAGGTGCTGCTGGCGCTGAAAGGCGCCGGGATCGACGAGAAGGACTATCAGACCTCGCGGCTGTCGTTGCAGCCGCAATACGCGCCGAACCGCTCCGGCCCATCGCCCGTGGTCGGCTATCGCGCCAGCAACCGCGTCACGGTGAAACTGCGCGACGTCACCAAGGTCGCCAGCATCATCGACGTCCTGGTCAGCGCCGGCGCCAACGAACTCGGCGGCATCAATTTTGTGGTGTCGCAGGCGTCGAAGCTGCTGGATGAGGCCCGCGAGAAGGCTGTCGCTGACGCGCGCCGCAAGGCGGAAATCTACGCCAAGGCGGCCGGTGTGACGCTCGGCGAACCGCTCGGCATTTCCGAGGAAGGCGGTTCAGGTCCGCCGGTATTCCGCAGCAAGATGGCAGCTCCGATGGCCGCCGGCGCACAGGTGGCGCAAGGCGAAGAGACGCTGTCGGTGACGGTCAGCGTGTCCTGGGCGATCAAGCCGAAGGAATGATCCGTCGTCCCGGCTACGCACTCAGCCGTCATTGCCTGCAACAAACGCGAAGCGTTTGTGCAAGGGAGCGAAGCGACGAAGCAATCCATTCTTCCTTATGTGCCGCCAACTGGATTGCTTCGCTTTCGCTCGCAATGACGTTGATGGGTTTTACGATCACCGCTCGTGCAGAACATCCTGCTGATAGCGAATCAGCGGCGACAGCAGATAATCCAGAATCGTCCGTGACCCGGTCTTGATCTCCACCGTGACCGCCATGCCCGGCGACAAATCGACCATCCGGTCGTCGATCTGCATCTTGGTGCGATCGAGCGATACGCGTGCGCTATAGTTCAACTCCTGGCCCTTCGGTTCGCTGGAGTCGTTCTGCGTACCCGGGCGGCGGTCGCCCGAGCGATCCTGCGGCTGGTCGCGAATGATGGCATCCTGCGAAACGCTCAAGACCTCACCGCGCAGCAGGCCGTAGCGGGTGAAATTGAAGGTATCGATCTTGATCTCGGCGTCCTGCCCGGGATGGACAAAACCGATGTCGCGGTTCGACACCATTGCCTCGATTTCCAGCCGGCTGTCGCTCGGCACGATCACCAGCAGCGCCTGCGCGGGCGTGACGACACCGCCGACCGTATGGATCGCGAGCTGCTGCACCACGCCGTCAACCGGTGAAGCCAACTGCTGGAGCCTGGTCTTCTGCTCGGCCTTGATCAGGTCCTGGGCCAATCCGCTGGCCTTTTGCTCGGCCTTGGCGAGTTCGTCCGACAGCGTGTGCCGGTATTCGGCCGCCGCCTGGCCGCGGGTCTCGCGTATAGCCGCCACCGCGGCCTCGGCTTCCGTCAGATGGCTCTTCTGGACGCTGAGTTCCTCCTGCTGTTCGACCAGCAACTGAAGGGTCTCGAAGTAAGTGATCTTCGAACTCAGCTCCCGCTCCATCAGCGTCTTGCGGATGTCGACGCGTTGCTGGACCACCGGAATCATCGCTTCGAGCTTGTGGATGGTGGCTGCGGTGGTGGCCTGCTCGGCCTCCTTCTGCGCCTGTTGACGGGCCAATGCTGCGATCTTGGCGCGGTGCTCGGTCACCTGATTGAGCAACAACTGGCGCTGGGTGCTGACCAAGCCCGGGTCCGCGCCGGCCGGCGGGATGAAATCGGCCTCGCGATCGTCCACGGCCGCCAGCGCCGCACGCAGCCGCGCGATATTGAGCTTCTCGGCGATCAGGTCGTTCTGGGAATGATCGCGTTCGGCCGCGTTGACGGTCGGATCGAGCTCGACCAGCACGTCGCCGGCCTTCACTACCTGCCCGTCCTGCACCCGGATCGAACGCACCACGCCAGTCTCGAACGGCTGGATTACCTTGGTGCGGCCGCTCGGCATGATCTTGCCGGTTGCCGACGCCACGATGTCGATGGTCCCGAACCACGACCAGATCAGTACCAGGCAGAACAGCAGGACGATGCTTGCCACCAGCAGGCGGCCGGTCGGCGACGGCGGCGTCTCCACGATCTCCAGCGCGGCCGGCAGGAAAGCGAGTTCGTCGCCGCGCCTCTCCGGCTTGCGCTTGAACGGAATGACGGTTTGCGCCGGCTTGACCGGCAACGCCTGGTTAGCCGACTTCATAGATTCCTCCCTGCATCCGGTGCAGCGTCGCATAACGGCCGCCGGTCTTGATCAGGGCATCGTGGGTTCCGTCCTCGACCAGACGGCCGCGCTCCAGCGTCACGATGCGGTCCGCCGCCCGGACGGTGGAGAGCCGGTGCGCGATGATCAAAACCGTGCGTCCCCTCGCGATCTCCTTCATGTTCTGCTGGATGATGCGCTCGCTCTCGTAGTCGAGCGCGCTCGTTGCCTCATCGAAGATCAGGATTCGGGGGTCAGCGATCAGCGCGCGGGCAATCGCGATCCGCTGGCGCTGGCCACCTGACAGCGTCGAGCCCCGTTCGCCGACGACGGTGTCGTAGCCTTCGGGCAGTTCGAGGATGAATTCATGCGCGCCCGCCAGCGTCGCGGCCGCGACGATACGCGCCATCGGCATCGCCGGATCGCTGAGCGCGATGTTCTCGCGCACCGAACGGTTGAACAGCACGTTTTCCTGCAGCACCACGCCGATCTGGCGACGCAGCCCGGCCGGATCGGCCATCGCGATATCGGTTCCGTCAATCAATACCCGCCCGCTTTCCGGCACGTAGAGCCGCTGCACCAGTTTTGCAAACGTGCTCTTGCCCGAACCGGACGGACCGACGATGCCGACCATCTGTCCCGCGGGTACGTCGAAGCTGATGTCGTGCAGGATTTCCTGGCCATCGACCCGGTAGCGAAATGTCACGTGCTCGAAGCTGATGTTGCCGCGGAGCGCGGGCAACTGCGCGCGGCCCACCGAATAGGTCGGCTCCGCGGTCGTGTTCAGGATATCGCCCAGCCGCTGCACCGAAAGCCGCGCCTGGTGAAAGTCCTGCCAGATCTGCGCCAGACGCAGCACCGGCGCGCTGACCCGGCCGGCCAGGATGTTGAAGGCCACGAGTTCGCCGACCGACAGGCTGTTATCGATCACCAGCCGGGCGCCGAAATACAGGATGGCCGCGATGACGACCTTGCTGACGAACTGGACCATCTGGCTAGCGGTATTGCCCAGACTGAGGACCCGAAAGCTCGCCGTGACATAACCCGCGAGTTGCTCCTCCCAGCGCCGCTGCATCTGCGGCTCGACCGCCATCGCCTTGAGCGTCTCGATGCCGGTTACGCTCTCGACCAGAAAAGCCTGGTTCTCGGCGCCGCGGCGGAATTTCTCGTCGAGCCGTCGCCGGAACAGCGGCGTCACGCCTGCCGAGATCGCGATGTAGAACGGGAACGAGCCGAGCACGATTCCTGTCAGCAGCGGCGAATAGACGAACATGACCGCGAGAAACACAAAGGTGAACAGCAGATCGATCGCCAGCGTCAGCGCCGAGCTGGTGAGGAAATTGCGGATATTCTCGAGTTCGCGCACCCTCGCCACGGAATCGCCGACCCGCCGCGCCTGGAAGTAGGCCATCGGCAATGCCAGCAGGTGACGGAACAGGCGCGCGCCGAGTTCGACGTCGATGCGGTTGGTGGTGTGCGCGAACAGGTAGGTTCGCAGGATGCCCAGAATGGTCTCGAACATCGAGATCGCGACCAACCCGATCACCAGCACGTCCAGCGTGCTCAGCGAGCGATGCACCAGCACCTTGTCGATCACCACCTGGAAGAACAGCGGCGAGACCAGCGCAAAGATCTGCAGGAAGAACGACGCGACCAATACCTCGCCGAGCAGGCGCCGGTACTTGTGGATCGCGCCGAGAAACCAGGTGATGTCGAAGCGCCTGACGATGTCGGACAAGCCGGCCCGGCGCGTCATCAGGATCAACCCGCCGTCCCAGATCGCGAGCAGTTCGGTCCTGGTCATGAAAGCGGGGCGAGCCTGCCCGGATAACTGAACCAGCACCTGATCCTCGGTGGCTTTGCCGATCACCATGAAGCCGCCGTCACGCAAGCTCGCGATCGCGGGCAGCGGCGTGCGGGCGAGCCGCGACCAGCCGGTGCGGAAGGACCGTGCCTTTAACCCGAGATCCCTGGCGCACCGGAGAATCTCCGATGCGCCGACCTTGTCCGTTCCCAGCCGATGCCGGATCTGCTCGCGATCGGCTGCGACGCCCTGGAAATGCAGCAACAACACGAGGGCTTCGAGTCCTTGATCTAGCCGTCTCATGCTGCCGGTTTCATCGCTCATCTGCATTCTCCAGGGCAATCAGTCTTCAAGGCAACGCCACGATCACGCGTGCTGTGACATCGCCAACACCGGCTGCTGACCGGCTTGCGGATCGGCCATCGCCATCGCTCCAAGGCCCGGGCCCGCCGGGGCAAAGCTCGACGCCATGAACTGGCCGAGCAGAGCCGCACTCGCGCCCGGCGCCGGGCCGGCAAAGCCCTGGATCACGATGTTGTTGCCGGGTCCGCCATCGAGCACGTCCTGCCCGCCACCGCCGATCAGAACGTCATCGCCGTTGCCGCCGGTCAGGATGTCGTTGCCGAGGCCGCCGATGATGACGTCATCGCCATCGCCGCCATTGGCGGTCAACTGGATGCCCGGCTGAAGGCCGGACGCAGTGATGACGTCGTCGCCGCCAAGACCGTTGATCACGATGCGATCGCCGGTATCGAACCCCTTGATCGTCACATCCTCGGCGAGGCCCGACACGGTAACCACACCATTGCTTTCGCTGATGTTGATGACGTCGTCGCCGTTGGTCGCGTTGATGACGATCGTATCCGCCTGGCCGTCCCCGACGCCGCTGCCGATTGTGCCGCTGAGATCGATCGCGACCTGCTTGGCGTCGGTCCCGGTCAGGTCGTTGACGGTGATGGTGTCGGCGCCTCCGAGTGCCGCAACGTTGATATTCTCGACGCCGTTGAGATCCATCGTGACATTGCCGACGTCGCGGAACAGCCGCACCCGGCTGCCATTGGCCGAGATGTCGATATTCTCGTTCGCGTTGGAACCGTTGAACTGCAGCGTGTCGGTGCCGGCCTGGCCCTCGACCGTGTCGCTGCCGTCGCCCGGATTCCAGACGAAGGTGTCGTTGCCGGCGCCCATCAAGGCGACGTCGTTGCCGCGGCCGCCGTTGACGATATCGTCGCCGGCGCTGCCAATGATCTGGTCGTTGCCGTCGCCACCGTTGAGCGTGAGCTGGAGCTGCCCGGCCTTGATCGAGGACGCGTCGATCACGTCATTGCCGCCGAGGCCGTTGACGACGAGCTGGTCGCCGGCTTCGGCGTTCGCGATCGACACCTGTGCCGCGAGGCCTCTCACCACCACCGAACCGCCGCTGTTGACGACGCTGATGTGGTCGTCCGCCTGCGTCCCGTTGGCGATCACGGTGTCATGCTGGCCGTCACCGCCGGGAGTGCCCGGCGTGGCGCCCAGATTGATCGCCACTTGCGTGACGCCGGTCCCGGAGAGATCGTTGACCGTGATGGTGTCGGCGCCGCCAAGCGCGTTGAGCTGAATGTGCTCGACGCTGTTGAGATCCATCGTGACGTTACCGACATCGCGGAACAGCCTGGCGCGGGTGCCATTGGCCGAGATATCCATGTTCTCGGCGGCATTGGAGCCATTGAACACCAGCGTATCGGTGCCGTCCTGGCCCTCGACCGTGTCGCTGCCGTCGCCCGGATTCCAGACGAAGGCATCGTTGCCGCTCCCGAGCAAGGCCACGTCGTTGCCGCGCCCGCCGGTGACCGTATCGTTGCCGTCGCCGCCGAGCAGCGTGTCATTGCCGGCGCTGCCGATGATGGTGTCGTTGCCGGCACCGCCGTCGAGGACAAGGTTCATGGCGCCCGATTGAACGCCGGACGCGTTGATGGTGTCGTTGCCGTTGCCGGCACTGACGGTCAACGTATCGCCGACCTCGATACCGGTGATGCCGATCGCGGCCGCCAGCCCTGTGACGGTAACCGAAGTGCCGGAGCTCGCGATCTGGATCTGGTCGTTACCATTGGTGCCGTTGACGGACACGGCGTCCGCCTGGCCATCGCCGGTGCCGCTGCCGGGCGTCCCGCTCAGATCGATATTGACTTGCGTAATGCCGGTCCTGGTCAGATCGCCGACCGTGATGTTGTCCGCACCGCCCAGCGCCACGATGTTGATCTGCTCCATGGCGTTGAGATCCATGGTGACGTTGCCGACATCGCGGGTGAGCCGCGCGCGGGTGCCGTTGGCGGAGAGATTGATCTTTTCTCCGACGTTCGCGCCGTTGAACTGCAGCGTGTCCCGGCCGGCGCCGCCGTCGACCGTGTCGCTGCCATCACCGGGATTCCAGATGAAAGTGTCGTCGCCGTTGCCGAGCCGCGCCGTATCACTGCCGCGGCCGCCGGTGATGACGTCGTTGCCGTCGCCGCCGATCAGCGTGTCGTTGCCGTCGCCGCCGGTGATGGTGTCGTTGCCGGCACCGCCGTCGATGGTGAGCTTGATCAGGCTGGCGAGACCGTTCCCCGCCGTGATGACGTCGTCGCCGCCGTTGGCGTTCACCACCAGGTTTTCGGTGGTTCCGATGTCAAGCGAGAACGGGGCCGGGCTGATCCGGTCGAAGCGGACCCGGGAGCCATTGGCCGTGATCGTGAAAACTTCGGCGCCGTTGCCGCCGTTGACCTGCGCGGTGTCGATGCCGTCGCCGCCTTCCATCAGATCGGTGCCGTCGCCGGGATTCCAGATCATGAGATCGTTGCCGGCCTCGCCGAACATCTGGTCGTCGCCGCTGCCGCCGATCAGGGTATCGTTACCCGCGCCGCCGAACAGCAGATCGTTGCCGCCTTTGCCGATCAGGGTGTCGTCGCCCGCCTGGCCGAACAAGATGTCATTGCCCGAACCGCCGGTGAGGGTGTCGTTGCCGTTACCACCGAACATCGAGACCGGAGGCATCGCACCGTTGGTTTCGTCGACCGTGAGGCTGTCGTTGCCGTCCAGGCCGAACATCTGGATGTTCGTGGTGTTGGCGACCGTCGCGCTGCCGCCCAGGATCTTGACTGCGCCGCCATTGATCAAAATGCGGCCTGCCGCATCGCGGCTCACGACCACGCTGTTCTTGTTCGCGTCGCCGAATATCGAAAGAAGACCATTGGAAGAAAAACTCGCCGTGATAGCCATGCTGAAATATCCTTCTGAAGGGGCAGCCCTGAGCATCACGCTTAGTCGCGGTTCGCATGGCGGTCCTGAAGCTTGGCTTCAGGCCAGCTTGAGTTGTTGTGGAGATTTCCTGACTGTTTTCCCGGACGTAAATCTGTTTCACGACGCGGTGATTATTCCGCGACCGGCGTACAATTTCTCGTCAGCGATTACGTGCGCGGAGGACTGCCGCGAACTGCGGCGCGGTAATTCGTCGTCCAGGCCTGGTGCGCAACTGCGCGCGAGCACCGGGACGATGGCGGACTAAATCTCCATCACCTGCCCCGGCTTCAACGCCGCAAACCGCTCGCGCGGAATTTTGGCTTCGTCGAGCGCCTCGCCGAGCGCGATGACCGGCGCATCGATCGCTTCATCGGTCAACTGGAACGTGCCGTGATGATGCGCCAGTGCTTGTTGCGCGCTGCAATCGGCCAGCGCCTTCACCGCGTCGGACGGATTCATGTGCTGGTCTTTCATGAACCAGCGCGGCTCATAGGCGCCAATGGGAAGGATCGCCAGCCTTAGCGGGCCGTGCTGCTCGGCGACGCGGCGGAAATGCTTGCCTTCGCCGTAACCGGAATCGCAGACGATGTAGAGCTTGCCGGCCGGCGTCTCCAAAACAAAACTCGCCCACAGCGCCTTGTTGCGGTCGAACAATCCACGCGCCGACCAGTGCCGCGTCGGCACCAGGGTGACCGCGAGGCCATTGCCGAGTTCGACGCGATCCTGCCAGTCGAACGCTTCGGCCTTGATCGCCGCATCCGCGTCGCGCATCGTGACGTCGTTGCCGAGCGGCGTGATCACCCGCGGCGAAAATTTTGCGGCGAGTTTCGACAGCGTCGCGAGGTCGAGATGATCGTAATGGCCGTGCGACACCAGCACGATATCGATCCTGGGCAAGGCATCGAACGCGATGCCGGGATCGTTGTGACGTTTGGGCCCGGCGAACGAGAACGGCGAGGCCCGCATCGACCACACGGGATCGACCAGGATGTTGAGACCGGCGGTCTGGACCAGCCAGCTCGCATGGCCGACGAACGACAGCCGCACCTTGTTGCCCTCGACCCGCGCCGGCGGCGTGTCGGAAAACGGACTCGGCACCCACTCCGCCCAGTTTTCGCGCTGCTGGCCAGAGCCGAACTGCCAGCGCAGCACTTCGCCCAGCGACTTCGGCGGCGCTCCGTCGGGATCGAAGAACTGCAGGCCATCGAAATGATCGGAGACCGGGCCGTCATAGGTTTTCATGCGGGACATCCAGATTGACGGCACACCCACGGCCGCGGCGGCCCCTGCGAGCACTCCAAGAACACGGCGGCGGGTGATGGGCACGGGGTGGGATCACGAAGGGAGGGAGAAAGAAACCATGCCGCGATATATGGCGTGTGCCGGCCCAACCGGAACCCTGCGGCAACTAAACGATGCTCTGGAAGGCCCAAACACAAAATTGCGAAAACAACCCCATGCAAAGTAGAATGGCGCGCATGCTTTAGACGCCCCTTCGCGTCGCCGAAATTTTCCTGATTCCAGAAACGTCAGCTATTACAATATCTTGACGGAGGTATAATAGTACTCTATCGCGACTTTCCTTGACTTTGCCTCTTTCCAGGGGTTTAAACCGCCGACTTCTCGAAAAGACGTTCTTTTCGACCCGCCGCCCGGCCCTTGAGACCGGAGGCCAACGCCCGACAGCGCGATGCGCCCTCGGGCGTAAAATTGTTTGGAAGACGACTGGCGTTCCGGTCATCACCCGCGAAAGCGGGTGATCCAGTATCCCAGAGCTGCTCGCTTGAACCGAGAGGCTGCGGCGTACTGGATACCCCGCCTTCGCGGGGTATGACGGTGGTGGATTAGGCGACGCCTGCAAGATGCAGGACAGAGGAAAACGGCATTGTTCGACAATCTGTCGGAAAAGCTTGGTGGGATACTCGATCGGCTGACGGGCCGCGGTTCGCTGTCGGAAGCCGACGTCGATGCCGCGATGCGCGAGGTGCGCCGCGCGCTGCTCGAAGCCGACGTCTCGCTCGATGTCGTGCGCAGCTTCACCGACCGCGTCCGCGAGCAGGCGGTCGGCGCCACCGTCGTCAAGTCGGTCACGCCCGGCCAGATGGTGGTCAAGATCGTCCATGACGAGCTGGTCAACACGCTCGGCTCCGACGCTCAGAGCATCGATCTCAACGCCGTCCCGCCTGTCGCGATCATGATGGTCGGCCTGCAGGGCTCCGGCAAAACCACCACCACCGCCAAGCTCGCGCGCCGCATGGTCCAGCGCGACAAGCGCAAGGTCTTGATGGCCTCGCTCGACATCTACCGCCCGGCGGCGATGGAGCAGCTGGCCGTGCTCGGCCGCGATCTCGATATCCCGACACTGCCGATCGTGGCCGGCCAGAAGCCGGCGCAGATCGCGCGCCGCGCGCTGGAGGCCGGCAAGCTCGGCGGCTACGACGTGGTGCTGCTCGACACTGCCGGCCGCACCACGCTCGACGAAGAGATGATGAGCGAGGCTGCGGAAATCAAAACCGCCGCCAACCCGCATGAAGTGCTGCTGGTCGCGGACTCCCTCACCGGCCAGGACGCCGTCAATCTCGCACGCGCCTTCGATCAACGCGTCGGCCTCACCGGCATCGTGCTCACACGAGTGGACGGCGACGGCCGCGGCGGCGCTGCATTGTCGATGCGCGCGGTCACCGGCAAGCCGATCAAGCTGATCGGGACCGGCGAAAAGACCGATGCGCTGGAAGATTTCCATCCCTCACGTATTGCCGGCCGCATTCTCGGCATGGGCGACGTGGTGTCGCTGGTCGAAAAGGCCGCCGCCAATATCGACGCCGAGAAAGCCGCGCGCACCGCCGAGCGCATGCGCAAGGGTCAGTTCGATCTCACTGACATGCGCGAGCAGCTTTTGCAGATGGCGAACATGGGCGGCATCAGCGGCCTGATGGGCATGATGCCCGGCATTGCCAAGATGAAGAACCAGATTTCGGCCGCCGGAATCGACGACAAGATCATCAAGCGCCAGGTCGCGGTGATCGATTCGATGACGCGGCAGGAGCGCAAGAACCCCGACATCCTCAAGGCCAGCCGCAAAAAACGCATCGCCGCCGGCGCCGGCTCCAAGGTCGAGGAAGTCAACAAGCTCTTGAAGATGCACCGGAACATGGCCGACATGATGAAGGCCATGGGTTCGGGCAAGCGCGGCCCGATGGCCGGGATCGCGCAGGCCATGGGCTTTGGCGGCGGCATGCCGTCGCCCGAACAGATGAAGGCGCTGGCGGAGAAAATGCCGGGCGGCGCAGCACCGGGCGGCATGCCTGCGCTGCCCAAGGATCTTCCGGCCGGCTTGCGTTCAGGCCTGCCGAACCTACCGGGCTTAACCGGGCTCAGCGGCAAGCCAGGCTTGCCTGGCCTCGGCTTTCCGGGGAAGAAAAAATGATCGCTTCCGTCATTGCGAGCGCAGCGAAGCAATCCAGAGAGCCACAAGGAAGACTGGATTGCTTCGTCGCTTCGCTCCCTTGCACAAACGCTTCGCGTTTGTGCAAGCAATGACGAACTAACAAACCATCGCTTAATCCAACCACACGCAGGAGAACTAAATGTCAGTCGTTATCCGCCTCGCTCGCGCAGGCACCAAGAAGCGTCCGGTCTATCACGTCGTCGTCGCCGACTCGCGCTTTCCCCGCGACGGCCGCTTCATCGAGCGTCTCGGCCATTTCAATCCGCTGCTGCCGAAGGACAACGAGTCCCGGCTCAAGCTCGACATGGACAAGGTCAAGGCCTGGCTCGCCAAGGGCGCGCAGCCGTCGGACCGCGTGACCCGCTTCCTGGATGCTGCCGGCGTCGTCAAGCGCGCCGCGCGCAACAACCCGGAAAAGGCCGTGCCGCGCAAGGAGCGCAAGGCCGCCGCTGAAGCTGCTTCGAAGTAAGACGTAGCGGCGCACGACGGTGGCAGCACCGATTTGCGTCGCCCGGATCGGCGCCGCGCATGGCGTGCGCGGCGCAGTGAAACTGTGGCCATTTACCGAAGACCCGCTGGCCGTGATGGATTACGGCCCGCTGACGACCAAAGACGGCGCGCGCCAGTTCGAAGTGACGCACGCCCGTCCGGCCAAGGACCATCTGGTGGCGACGCTGAAAGGCGTTGCGACTCGCGAGGACGCCGAGCGCCTCAACGGCATCGAACTCTATGTCGCGCGTGACAAACTGCCCGCGACCGACGCGGACGAATATTACCACGCCGACCTGATCGGGCTTGCCGCCGTCAATGCTGCGAATGAACCGATCGGCCGCGTGCTGGCGATCCATAATTTCGGCGCCGGCGACATCATCGAGATCGCGCCACCGAGCGGTCCCACGTTGTTGCTGCCGTTCACCAATGCTGTGGTGCCCACGGTCGATCTTGCCGGCGGACGCGTGGTGATCGAACTGCCGCAGGAAATCGAAGGCGACGACGTTCCGACGCTCACGTGATGGGTTTCCAATGACGTGTTTTCAATGATTTGGCGCGCCACCGTTCTCACGCTTTTCCCCGACATGTTTCCGGGGCCGCTCGGCGTCAGCCTGGCGGGCAAGGCGCTGGCCTCGGGGCTGTGGTCGCTGGAGGCGCGCGATATCCGGGATTCCGCCACCGACAAGCATCGCAGCGTTGACGACACTCCGGCCGGCGGCGGACCCGGCATGGTGCTGCGGGCCGACGTGCTGGCAGCCGCCATCGATGTCGCGGAGGCTGACCAGACCAGGCCGCGCCTGCTGATGAGCCCGCGGGGTCGGCCATTGACCCAGTCGCGGGTGCTGGAACTCGCCGCCGGGCCCGGCCCCCTGATCGTCTGCGGCCGGTTCGAGGGCATCGACCAGCGGGTCATCGACGCGCGGAACCTCGAGGAAGTCTCGGTCGGCGATTACGTGCTGTCAGGCGGCGAAATCGCAGCGTTAGCGCTGATCGACGCCTGCGTGCGGCTTTTGCCGGGCGTGATGGGCAAACTGGCCTCCGGGACGGACGAGAGCTTTTCCGAAGGACTACTGGAATACCCCCAATATACCCGGCCGCAGGAGTTCGAGGGCCGGACCATCCCCGAAACCCTTACTTCCGGCGACCATGCCAAGGTGGCGGCCTGGCGCCGGGCCGAGTCCGAGGCCCTGACCCGGGCGCGGCGCCCGGATCTGTGGGCGATAAAGTCCCGCCAAACCGGGACAAAAAGCACGACAGACGGGTGACAAGCGCGCGCCTTTGCCTTATACGGGCGCCAAATCCGCGCATGGATAGATGGACGTTCGCGCAGCCCGCGCTGGACTGGCTGGGCGCGCCGCCGATGGAGATTTCAAAATGAACCTCATTCAAGAGCTCGAAAAAGAGCAGTTCGACAAGCTCGCCGCCACCAAGACGATTCCGGAATTTGGCCCCGGCGATACCGTGATCGTCAACGTCAAGGTGGTCGAAGGCGAGCGCACCCGCGTGCAGGCCTATGAAGGCGTCTGCATCGGCCGTTCCGGCGGCGGGCTCAACGAGAGCTTCACCGTTCGCAAGATCTCCTACGGCGAAGGCGTCGAGCGCGTATTCCCCGTGATGTCGCCGATGATCGACTCGATCAAGGTGGTGCGCCGCGGCAAGGTGCGTCGCGCCAAGCTGTATTACCTGCGTCAGCTGCGCGGCAAGTCGGCCCGCATCGTCGAAAAGACCGAGCGCGCTGCCGCCGTCGGCGAGTAATTCGTCTCCTCAGGAGATGTGACGGAGAGCGCGGGGCTTGCCCCGCGCTTTTTTGTTGCCCGGTACCTATATGGACATCTGCCCTGTCCAATCGATTGATTGTCGCGGCTGCAGGGCCTGTGTTAGAAATTTAAAATGGTTCCAGATCAGACCAGCACTGCCGGCCGGAACGTCGCCCCCATCGTGATCGACGACCGCTCGCGGCTGCCTGGCCGCTTCTTCGGACGCTTTGCGACCTCGGCGACCTCAGAGCTTACAAGCGCAGCCTGATGCTGCGCTGAATCTGCTCTGCTCGCGCGCTGCCGCGCTTTATCGCTCACACAGAATTTCCTTTGGAGCTGACGCTCATGTCCAAACCGACCACGCTGTACGACAAGATCTGGAACGACCACCTGGTGCACGAAGCCGATGACGGCACCTGCCTGCTCTACATCGACCGCCACCTGGTGCACGAGGTGACCTCGCCGCAGGCGTTCGAAGGCCTGCGCGCCACCGGCCGCAAGGTACACGCGCCGGAGAAGACGCTGGCCGTGGTCGATCACAACATCCCGACCACCGACCGCTCCAAGCCCAATCCCGATCCGGAGAGCATCGAGCAGATGCGGGTGATGGAAGCGAACGCCAAGGAATTCGGCATCGAGTATTTCAACGAATTCGACAAGCGTCAGGGCATCGTCCACGTCATCGGCCCGGAGCAGGGCTTTACGCTGCCCGGCACCACCATCGTCTGCGGTGACAGCCACACCTCGACGCATGGCGCGTTCGGCGCGCTGGCGCACGGCATCGGCACCTCGGAAGTCGAGCACGTGCTGGCGACGCAGACGCTGATCCAGAAGAAGGCCAAGAACATGCGCGTGTCGGTCGACGGCAAATTGCCCGACGGCGTCACCGGCAAGGACATCATCCTGGCGATCATCGGCGAGATCGGCACCGCCGGCGGCACCGGCTATGTGCTGGAATATGCCGGCGATGCGATCCGTGCACTGTCGATGGAAGGCCGCATGACCGTCTGCAACATGTCGATCGAAGGCGGCGCCCGCGCCGGCCTGATCGCGCCAGACGAAAAGGCGTTCGAATTCCTCAAGGGCCGCCCGAAATCGCCGAAGGACGAGGCCTGGGATGCCGCGATGCGCTACTGGGACACGCTACGCTCCGACCAGGGCGCGCATTTCGACCACGAGCTCAAGCTGGACGCGGCCAAACTGCCGCCGATCGTAACCTGGGGCACCTCGCCCGAAGACGTGGTCTCGATCGCGGGCCTGGTGCCGGATCCCGATGAGATCGCCGACGAAGCCAAGCGGCTGTCGAAGCATCGTGCGCTGAAATATATGGGCCTGACGGCGGGAACGAAGATCACCGACATCAAGCTGGATCGGGTTTTCATCGGCTCCTGCACCAACGGCCGCATCGAGGATCTGCGCGCGGCCGCCAAGGTCGCCGCGGGCAAGACCGTCAGCAGTCATGTCAACGCGATGATCGTGCCGGGCTCCGGCATCGTGAAGGAGCAGGCGGAAGCCGAAGGCCTCGACAAGATCTTCATCGCGGCCGGCTTCGAATGGCGCGAGCCGGGCTGCTCGATGTGCCTTGCCATGAACCCGGACAAGCTGGCGCCGGAAGAACGCTGCGCTTCGACCTCGAACCGCAACTTCGAAGGCCGTCAGGGTTTCAAGGGCCGCACCCACCTGGTGTCGCCGGCAATGGCAGCGGCCGCGGCGATCGCCGGGCACTTCGTCGACATCCGGGACTGGCATTAAAAAAGCGTTTTCGAGCGAAGCATGCCCTCGGACTTGATCCGTGGGTGGGCACCGGTTCGCACCGCAATCAAGCTTGCGCAGATTGCGTAAACTTATCTGCGGCAGAAAACGCGTCAGAACAAAAGAAGCCGTTTGTCTCGACAACGAGGCGTTCTGGAAACGCCTCGTTAACGGGCTGGGCGCAGATTGATCCCTTGCGGAAGCATTTTCGCGAGGAAACCGGCCATGGCGGACAAGCCCGAATTCGTCGATTTGATCAGCGAGGCGACCAGGCAGTCGCGTCGCAGCAATCAGTCGCGCATCGTCGATCTTCCGCCGGAGGTACCGGGCAAGGAAACCTCCCGTCTCAGCCATCGGTCGGAGCGGATGGAACAGTGGCGGCTTGAAAATATCACGCCGTGGAAGATCAAGCCGTGGAAATTCAAGGACTGGGGTTTCGGCAGCTAAGCCCTGGCAGCTAAGCCCGCGACGCTTTCCGTGAAGAAAAACAGGCGCCCGATCGGGCGCCTGTTTTTCTTTATGCTCACCAATAGCGATAGTGGTGCCAGTGGTGGCGCCGATGCCAATAGTGGTGACGGTACCACGGGCGATAGCGGCAGATCCTGTGCGGCCCGTAATAGGTCCAGACCACCCGGCAGTAGCGGTGCGGATAACCGTAATAGTAGGGATAGTAGGACGCTCCGTAGAAGCGCCGGAAGTGATGATGCCGGTGAAAGAAGTGCGGCCGATAGTACGCATGGCGATAGCCGCCATAGTGGAACGCGCGATAGCCGCCATAGCCACCACCGCGGAACACGTGCGCGGCGCGGAAACCACCGCCATGAAAGCCGCCGCCGTGAAAACTACCACCGTGGAAACCTCCACCATGGAAACCTCCACCGTGGAAGCCACCACCTCCGCCGTGGAAACCGCCGCCGCCATGGCCGCCACCACCGTGACCGCCGCGAACCGGGATCACCGATCCGTCGGTCGCGACTTTCGCCAACGGCGCAGTGCCGGGACTGGCAAGCGAAAACGCCTCGGCGCGCTGTTGTGAGAAGGCTGCGAGAACGAGGATGGCCGCAGCCGCAAGACCCAGACGGCGGACAAGGCCGCGTCCGGGATTGGATGTCGTCATCGATGAACCTCCCTAACCGGCGTCGATGCCTTGCGCCGCACGGCGGCGGGCCGCGCCGCGTTTGTGTGCGATCGCCCCATCATGACATTACGGACAGGCACGTGAACCCGCCATGAATGCGCGCGCCGCAACGAAGAAATGCTTCGTCGCTTCGTAGGGTGGGTTAGCCGCAAGGCGTAACCTACCTCTTCTCTCTCGGGCAAAGAGGGTGGATTACGCTAGCGCTAATCCACCCTACGATTCATCTTCACCAGAACGGACCAAAGCCGAGGCCGAACGGGAACGGCGCCGGCGCGTAATACGGATACGGCCGATAATAATAGGGCCGCGCATAGTAATAGGACCGATCGTACGTACGATAGCCGTAGTGACGATCATGGTGCCGGTAGTGACGGCGTGCGCTGATGTCGATCGGATCTCGCGTAACAGCCGACTTTGCTTGCGGCGCAGCCGCAACCTGATCGATCGTTGCCGGAGTGGCAAATACAAATGCGCCCGCAACGAGGGCCGCGCCGATCAAACGCTTCATGATGAGCTCCTGGTTGGATCGATATGGCCAGATAACGTGAAGCGAACGGGCCGGTTTCGCAACCGCGACATCATGCACCAGCGGAGATTGAAACGAAAAGACCGCCGAAACGAAAACAGGCCCGCGATAGCGGGCCTATTTGAATTCAATTATTTGGTTGACGCGTTTTCTACCGCAGATAAGTCTACGCAATCTGCGCAAGCTTGATTGCTATGCGAACCGGTAGCCACTTCGCTTGAAAACGCTACGGGATATTACCAGCGGCGCCAGTGATGACGATGATGCCAGCGGTGGTGACGATGCCAGCCGCGGTGCCAGCGATGGTGATGATGATATCCCCACCTGACTTCGGTGGTATCGGCTTTGATATCCTGCTGGACCGCCGCGGCGGCGCCGGGATTGCTGAGCGACAGCGCTTGTGCGGTCGGAGCGGCGAGCACGAGCAATGCGCCGACGGCCGCAAGCCCAAAAACTTTGGCCGGAGATACTTTCGTCACCTGCATCTAGGGTCTCCCTGGGTTCATGTGAGCCGCATCGACGCGACGCAGTTCAGATGTTGAAGCTGATCACGTGAATGCGGCCTGAATGATCGCGCCACGAACATGAATGCGGATCACATGTCGTTGTTCCGCTGCGCAGGACAATATTTTCACGCGCGTGCGCAAAACCGTCGTAGACTGTCGCCGTATCTTCTTGAGTTGGTTCTTCAGGAGATCGTCATGACATTACCATGCATGCACAGTTCGATGTCGCGCGCCGCGATGGCGACGGCTTCGATCGTCGCTGGCGTGTCGTGGGCCAGTGCTGCCCTTGCGTCGCAGGGCCCCGGCGGCGGGATGGGAACCGCAAGCCATCTCACCCAGGTGGTCATGGCCATCCTGGTCTACGGCGCATCAGCGCTTGTCGTCGCCGCCGGACTGATCGGTGCCATGCGAAAGCAACACTAAGTCAGCAAGCGACAGAGTGCCTAGCCGGGCCGCCAGTAGCAGTTCATGCGCGGCGTGATCACCGTGCCGCTCGGCCGACGTTCCTGCACATAGGTCGCCGTGCAATCCCGCACCGCGTTGGGGCCGGGGTTGTAGCGGGGATAGACGTCGGGCTCCCAATCGGGCCGGTAGATCGGCACGCGCCGCAGCTTTCGGCTTTGCGCGGACACGTCCGTGACCGACACGGCCGGCTTCCGCGCGCCCTGCGTCGCCGTTTGCGCCTGCGCGGCCGTGCCCGTGAGCAAAAGCCCGGCGAAAGCCACCCAAAGTGCAACCGTCACAAACCGCGTCATATCGCCCACCCAAGCCTGATATCAGGCCGTACGGTCTCCGATTGGAGCGCCAAGGTCAACTCCCGCAAAACCGGTATGCGCCGGTCGGGAACATGTTCTAAGTAGGCGTCATGTGGACCGAAGCAAAAGCCCCCTCGCTCGCCGAAATGGAAGCCATGGCGCATGAGGTGTTCGAGCGCCTGCCGGCTGATTTTCGCACTCTGTGCGAAGGCGTGATCCTGCGCGTCGACGATTTTCCGACCGACGAAGTCCTGGACGAGATGCAGGCGCAATCCGAATTCGACCTGCTCGGCCTGTTCCAGGGCACCGGCCTGCCGCAGCAGAGCCACGGCGACATCGCCCGCCTGCCCAACATGATCTGGCTCTACCGCCGGCCGATCCTCGACTACTGGGCCGAGCATGAGGAAACGCTGGGCCATATCGTCCGCCACGTCCTGATTCACGAAATCGGGCACCATTTCGGGCTCTCCGACGCCGATATGGAGGCGATCGAGGCCAATGCAGGTTAGGCCATAGCGTTTTGTGGAGCCCGGTTCGCGTCAAGAAAACGCGTCAAACAAAGCAACCATGCGGAAATTAGCCTTTTGCCAAGGCCCTATTCGGTATAAATCAGCCGCCCTATCCCTCATTTCAGACCGGGAAGCGATCGATGGAAAAGTTCACCACACTGGAAGGCGTCGCGGCGCCCTTGAAGATCATCAATGTCGACACCGACATGATCATTCCGAAGCAGTACCTGAAAACCATCAAGCGCACCGGCCTCGGCAAGGGGCTTTTCTCGGAACAGCGCTACAAGGATGACGGCAGCGAGAATCCCGATTTCATCCTCAACAAGCCGGCCTACCGGAATTCGAAGGTGCTGGTCGCCGGTGATAATTTCGGCTGCGGCTCGAGCCGTGAGCACGCGCCGTGGGCGCTGTTGGATTTCGGCATCCGCTGCGTGATCTCGACCTCGTTCGGCGACATCTTCTACAACAACTGCTTCAAGAACGGCATTCTGCCGATCCGCGTTGCCCAAGAAGATCTCGACAAGCTGTTCGACGATGCCGACCGCGGCTCCAATGCGACGTTGTCGATCGATCTCGCCAAGCAGGAAATCCGTGGCCCCGACGGCGGCACGGTGAAGTTCGAGATCGATCCGTTCCGCAAGCATTGCCTGCTCAACGGCCTCGACGACATCGGGCTGACGATGGAGAAGAAGACCTCGATCGACAGCTACGAAGCCAAGGCGAAGAAAGAACGCGCCTGGGCTTGATGTTTCTCTGAGAGCCCCGAGCAAAAATCGGGGCTCTTTTTTTATGGGGCGACGCGGATGCGGCCTGACGTCGTCAGCTTCTGGCATGGCCCGCTCGACGGGCTCCGGCTGACCTGCCTGCGATCGCAGGTCGCTGCCGGCCACAAGGTCACCGTCTACAGTTTCGACCCGCTCGCCGGCCTGCCCGACGGCGTCGGCAATGCCGAGGCCGAGGCGATCCTGCCGCATTTCTTTGCCGAACGGCTGCGTCCGCCGGAGCCCGACGGAAGCTGGCGTGACTGGACCATTCTGCAGTTCAGCGATTTCTTCCGCATGCGGCTGATGGCGGAAAAGGCCGGGCTCTGGCTCGACGCCGACGTGCTGCTGTTGAAGCCGGTCGAGATCGATCCGGCAAAACCCTATTTCGCCTGGGAGCGTCCGCGCCAGCTCGGCAACTCGGTGCTGTATTTGCCGCCGGACGACAAAATCGTGCGCGCGTTCGAAGAGCTGATGGAACAGGACGAACTGACGCCGGACTGGCTGGCGCTGCGCCATCGCCTGACCTTTGCCTGGCGGCAATGGCGCGGCCGTTCAAACCGCCTTTCCGATATCAGGGTCGCGATCTACGGTCCGGCCGCGCTCACAGCCTTGGCGCGCCGGTCGAATGAATTGCAGCATGCGCTGCCGAAGCAGTCGTTCTATGCCGTGCATGCCGAACCGAAGCTGTTTTTCGAGCGCTCGGATTTTTCGGCGCTGCTCGCCGATCCCGGCATCATCGGCCTGCACATCTCGCCCAAGGGCCGCGGCGGTGAAGAGCCGATCCCGGGAAGCCTGTATGCCTGGGCGGCGGAGAAGTTCGGTTGAGCACGGACTCCTCCCTTCTCCCATCGAAGTCGGATTTATCCGACTTCGACAATTAATATGCCCAACTCGGGTAAACCCGAGTTGGGATGGGAGAAGGTGGCGCGCAAAGCGCGCCGGATGAGGGGTTTCTATCCGCGGAGAGAACCCCTCACCCGTCCGCGATGCCGCGCATCGCGTCCACCCTCTCCCACAGGGGGGAGAGGGGAAGAGGGCCTCGACCGTGGGATGAATCAACTTCCCATCGCCGCGATCGCGTCGGCAATCGCGATCGTGCGCTTGGCCATGTCGGCGTGCAGCCGCTCTACCATCCGGCCGTCGAGCTGGATCGCGCCGCGCGAGGCGTTTTCGGGCTTGGCAAATGCCGCGATGATCTTGCGGGCTTCAGCGACCTCTTCGGCCGGCGGCGTGAAGATGGCGTTGCAGGCTTCGATGTGGCTCGGATGGATCAGTGTCTTGCCGTCGAAGCCGAGATCGCGGCCCTGGGCGCATTCGGCGGCAAAGCCGTCGATATTGGCGATGTCGCTGTAGGGACCGTCGAGAATTTCCAGCCCGTGTGCGCGCGTCGCCAGAATACAATGCGTGATCATCGGGATCATCGCCGCCCGGCCCGGCGCCATCCGGATCCGCGTCTCCCGCGAAATATCATTGGGTCCGAACACGAAGCCGGCGAGGCGGGTTTCCGAATCCTTGGCCGCGGCAGCGAGCTTGTCCGCGTCCAACACCGCGCGCGCGGTCTCGATCATGGCCCAGACCCGGATCGAGGTGTCGGCGTTGATGTCACTAAGACGGTCGGCGATGGCATTGAGATCGCCGACGGTGGAGATTTTGGGAACCAGGATGCCGTCGGGCCTGGCCTTGCCGGCCATGCCGATATCGTCGACCCACCAGGGCGTATCGAGGCTGTTGATGCGGATCAGCACCTCGCGCTTGCCGAACCCACCGGCCGCGACCGCCTTGGCGATCTGGTCGCGGGCGGTAGCCTTGGCGTCCGGCGCCACCGAATCCTCGAGGTCGAGAATGATGCCATCGGCGGGCAATATGCGCGCCTTCTCCAGCGCCCGCGCGTTCGATCCCGGCATGAACAACAGGCTGCGGCGCGGACGGGTCATCGGCGAGTTCCTTGAGCATTTTTTTGGCAACCACGCCTAACATTTCGAGCCGGGGCCCGAAAGCCTTGTTCCTGTCATCGGCCTGTGGTTAGGCAAGGGCCAATCAAGGCGGAAAGCATGGCTGAATTTCCCAAACATCTGATCGAAGGCTACCGGACCTTCACCTCGCAGCGGCTGCCGACCGAGCAGACCCGCTATCGGGAACTTTCCGAGCGCGGCCAGTCGCCCGCCGTCATGGTGATCGGCTGCTGCGATTCCCGGGTTTCGCCGGAAGTGATTTTCGACGCCGGCCCGGGCGAGCTGTTCGTGGTGCGCAACGTCGCCAATCTGGTGCCGGTATTCCAGCCCGACGGCGGCGCGCATGGCGTCTCGGCGGCATTGGAATACGCGGTACAGGTCTTGAAGGTGAAACACGTCGTGGTGCTCGGCCATGCCCAGTGCGGCGGCATCAAAGCCTTCATCGACGATATCGATCCGCTGTCGCCGGGCGACTTCATCGGGCGGTGGATGCAGATGTTCATCAAGCCCGGCGAGAAGGTCAGCCAGCGCGAGCATGAGAGCCGGCAGGATTTCACGACGCGGATCGAAAAGGCCGCGGTGTTTCGCAGCCTCGAAAACCTGATGACGTTTCCGTTCGTGCGCAACAGTGTCGAGCGCGGCGAGATGAGCCTGCACGGCGCCTATTTCGGCGTCGCCGAAGGCTCGCTGTTCGTGCTCGATCCGGTGGCGAAGGAATTTCGCGGCATCGGCGAGTTAGTGGGCGAATAGCGAGATCGCGTAGTCTCGTGGCCCGGAACTGTCCTCATCCTGAGGAGCGGCCACTTGGCCGCGTCTCGAAGGATGGGCCACGGGCCTCATGGTTCGAGACGCGCGAAGACGCGCTCCTCACCATGAGGGACTCACTTCAATAATCCTATTCGCCGCCGCTCAGGCGGCCTTCTTCTTGGCGCTGATCAGCTTGCGGTTGATCAGGCACTCGGCGATCTGGATCGCGTTCAGCGCGGCACCCTTGCGCAGGTTGTCGGAGACGCACCACAGCGACAGGCCGTTCTCGACCGTATTATCCTCGCGGATGCGGCTGATATAGGTCGCGTCCTCGCCGGCCGCCTCATACGGCGTGACGTAGCCGCCTGGCTCGTGTTTGTCGATGACGAGGCAACCCGGCGCGTTGCGCAGGATGTTGCGCGCCTCGTCGGCGCTGATCGGGTTGGCGAATTCGATGTTAACGGCTTCGGAGTGGCCGACGAACACAGGCACGCGGACGCAGGTCGCGGTCAGCCTGATTTTGGGATCAAGAATCTTCTTGGTCTCCATCATCATCTTCCACTCTTCCTTGGTGTAGCCGTCCTCCATGAACACGTCGATCTCGGGGATGACGTTGAAGGCGATACGCTTCGGGAATTTCTTGTTGACCAGTTCGCTGTTGGTGTAGACGGCCTTGGTCTGCGTGAACAGTTCGTCCATCGCATCCTTGCCGGCGCCCGACACCGATTGATAGGTCGCGACCACGACGCGGGTGATGGTAGCCTTGTCGTGCAGCGGCTTCAGCGCGACCACGAGTTGCGCGGTCGAGCAGTTCGGGTTGGCGATGATGTTCTTCTTGGTGAAGCCCGCGACCGCGTCGGCGTTCACTTCCGGCACGATCAGCGGCACGTCCGGATCCATCCGCCAGGCCGACGAATTGTCGATCACGACGCAGCCTGCGGCGCCGATCTTGGGCGACCATTCCTTCGACACCGCGCCACCGGCCGACATCAGGCAAATATCGACGTCGGAAAAATCATAGTGCTCGAGCGCTTTGACCTTCAGGGTTCGGTCGCCATAGGAGACCTCGACGCCGACGCTGCGGCGCGAGGCCAGCACCACGACCTCGTCGGCGGGGAATTTGCGCTCGTCCAGGATGTTGAGCATTTCGCGCCCGACATTGCCGGTCGCACCGACCACCGCGACTTTGTAACCCATCGTTCACTCTCCGAGGAAAAATGCTTGCCCGCCGCGTCAAGCGGAAAGGGAAGAGGCAGCGCTTCTATGCGAGAAACGCCCGCAAGACAACGTTTTACCGTGCGTTTGGGCGTTTGATGCATTCGTTTCCGGCTAGAACAGCCACCTCCAATTATACGACAAGAATCCATCCCCTGCTGATGGGTTTCGTCGACGAAGTCTGCGGCACCGTGGCCCGGCTCTGTGCCTATGTGATGACGCTGGCGCTGGTGGCCATCGTCGGTATCGCGCTGTGGCAGCAGTTGCCGGATGCGACCGCGATGGCCCCCTCGGTGCGGGACGGCTGGGCCGTGGCCACCCGCTCGGCGCCGGCCTTTGCCGTCAGCCAGTTTATTTTCCAAGGCAAAACAGAGGTTTATCAGATATCCCGGCACCCCGAGGGCGGCCGCAAGGACGCCTTTCACTGGAGCGGCCCCGACGGCAAACCGGTCGCCGAACTCGAACTCTATCGCCCGGGCGACGAGCATCAGGCCGTGCCCGCCGTCGCCGACATCGCCGCGCGCATGGACCCGGACGGCGCGCTGGCGCTGGAGGCCGCGGGGGTCATCGACAGCAAATTCGGCCCGGTGACGCTGCTTCGCCTGGTCGGCGGCGCGGACGACGCCCGCGCCTGCCTCGGCTTCATCAAGCGCTTCGACGATCCCAATTTCCGCATTTCCGGCTGGTCGTGCCAAGGCGAGAACTTCCCGGCCCGCCGCGCCGCGATCGGCTGCATGCTGAACCGCCTGATGCTGCTGACCGCCGGAAACGAACCCAAACTGGCGGAATTGTTCGCTCATGCCGAACTGCGGCGAAGCGATTGCACGGTGACATCGGTGCCGGCGCTGTCGGCGGACTGGCTGACCGGCGCCGACAACCCGCGGCTGCGCGGCGCGTTCTGATACCGGTTTGGCGGATCGAGCTTTCGCAACCATCCGTAATTGTGGCGACATCCGGCCAAGACACTGGTTTTCATGAAATTTTTTCGCTTTTCGTGGCATTATTCTGATCCGGTGTGGCGCAATTGACCTAGCGATGCCACGTGAGGGGCGGCTACAATGCGCCCAATCAGACGTGACGATCCGCCGGCCCGCGCGGGTTGACCAGGACGAGGATGTGATGACCCCGAAATTCCCTGCTGCGAGCAAGCTCGCGATGCTGCTTGCTGCCGCGGCGCTCGTCGCTGCCAGCGTAACTTCCGCCAGCGCCCAGTCCCGCCCGAAATACGACAAGGACGGCCGCATCGTTTACGGCCCGCAGGGTCCGAACCGGGTCTATCAGCAGGGGCCGCACACCCGCGTTTACGTCACCACGCGCTCCTGGCTCGACGCCGGCACCGAAGTGCTGCCGGGCGACCGCAAATTCCAGGACTACGCCTTCCCGCCGGCGATCGGTTACCCGTCCTTCGCGCGCGAAAACAACAACCGCCCGATCGACCGCCAGCCGCTTAACCCGCCGTCGGATCTCGGCGGTGTCCCCACGCCGTTCCCGCTGTATTGATCGCGACCACTTCGCTTCAAGAAAAAGCCCGGTCTCACGACCGGGCTTTTTGTTTGGTGCGTGGAACGCTTACGCGTGCAGCTTCTGCAATTCCTTCAAAATCGCATCGCCCATCTGCGTAGTGCTGGCCGCGGTGGTGCCCTCGGACTTGATGTCGGCGGTGCGCAGCCCGCTCGCCAGCACGGCGGCGATCGCGGCTTCGATCTTGTCGGCGAGATCGCCCATGTCGAACGAATAGCGCAGCGCCATCGCAAACGAGGAAATCATCGCGATCGGATTGGCGAGGCCTTTGCCGGCAATGTCAGGCGCCGAGCCGTGCACCGGCTCGAACAGCGAGCGGCGCTTTTTGGTCTTGGCGTCGATTTCGCCGAGCGAGGCCGACGGCAGCATGCCGAGAGATCCCGTCAGCATCGCCGCGATATCGCTGAGCATGTCGCCGAACAGATTGTCGGTAACGATGACGTCGAACTGCTTCGGCGCCTTCACCAGATTCATGCCGCCGGAATCGGCGAGCTGATGTTCTAGCGTGACATCCTTGTATTCGCGGGCATGCACCTGCGTCACCACCTCGTTCCAGAGCACGCCTGACTTCATGACGTTGCGCTTTTCCATCGAGGTCAGCTTGTTGCGGCGCTTGCGCGCCAGGTCAAACGCGACGCGGGCGATGCGCTCGATCTCGTAGGTGTCGTAGACCTGGGTATCGATGGCGCGCTTCTGGCCGTTGCCGAGATCGGTGATGGTCTTCGGCTCGCCGAAATACACGCCGCCGGTGAGTTCGCGCACGATCATGATGTCGAGGCCTTCGACGATCTCGCGCTTCAGGCTGGAGGCCTCCGCCAGCGCCGGGTAGCACACCGCCGGACGCAGGTTGGCGAACAGGCCGAGATCCTTGCGCAGCCGCAACAGCCCGGCTTCGGGCCGCACCTCATAGGGCACGCTGTCCCACTTCGGACCGCCCACCGCGCCGAAGATCACGGCGTCGGCGGCTGTGGCCTTGGCCATGTCGCCCTCGCTGATGGAAACCTTGTGCGCGTCATAGGCGGAGCCGCCGACCAGCCCCTGCTCGGTCTCGAAACGCGCGATGCCTGCCGCGTTGATCCAGTCGATCAGGCGTTTCACCTCGCCCATCACTTCGGGGCCGATGCCGTCGCCGGAGAGAAGCAGCAGTTTATGGGTCGCCATGAATATGTCCTCGTTCAGCCCGTCATGGCCGGGCTTGTCCCGGCCATCCACGTCTTTGGCGCAGCAAGCAGGAAGGGCGTGGATGCCCGGGTCACCTAGTGCGAAGACGTGCTTCGCACTTCTGCCCGGGCATGACGACCACTGTCGCAGCGCGCGGGAGTGCTAAAACGCCCGAAGCCGATTGGCAAGGCGGCTTGCACGGGCGACAATTGCGCTGGGCGCGCAGGTCCATGTGCACGGCCTTATTCGCTGGCTTTGACCGCACTGCCAACCGCCCATTGAACGCCGAATTTGTCGGTGAAGTTGCCGTAGTGATCGCCCCAAAACTGCTTCTTGAACGCAACGGTGATCCGCCCGCCAGCGGACAACGCGTCGAACAGCTTCTCGGCCGTACCGGCGTCGTCAGCTTCGAGGAAGATGGCGCATCCCTTCATCGGCTCTGAATCGGCACCGTCGGATGCGCAGAGACGAAGTCCAGGGCCTTCGAAACGGGAAAACAGCACTTTCTGATTCCAGGCCGGGCCATCGCGTTCCGCCAGCGGGGTCCCTTCGATTCGCCTGAGCTCCACAATCTTGCCGAGGCCGCAGGCCTGGTAGAATTGCAGCGCGCTTTCGCAATCGCCGTTGAAATAGAGAAACGGTGCGGCGCGCATGCGGAGCTCCAAGGGTTTGAAAACGGTTTGGGGATGGTACGGGTTGCAACCGATACACCGCCGCCGTCGGCCTGAATACGGCGCCGGCAAAACCGGACATCGGCCCACCATTCTGGTATAGATGCATCCAGTTTCCCCGACCGGGGGTGCGTCTTGAGCAGCGAGCACGTAGAGCGGCGACTGGCGGCTATTCTGGCGGCGGATGTCGTGGGCTCTTGCCGCTTGATAGGGATCGACGAAGTAGGCACGCTGGCGCGACTGAAAGCTCTTAGAAAGACGCTTTTCGATCCCAAAATCAGCGAGCATCACGGACGCATCGTCAAGAATACCGGGGACGGTGCTCTGGTTGAGTTCGCCAGCGTCGTCGACGCCGTGCGATGCGCCGTCGAAGTTCAGCGCGGCGTGGCCAAGCGAAATACCGACGTGCCGCAGGACAAGCGGATCGAACTCCGCATCGGCATTCACGTCGGTGACATCATTATCGAAGCCGACGATATCTTTGGTGATGGGGTCAATATTGCGGTGCGTCTCGAAGGGCTCGCGGAACCCGGCGGTGTCAGCATCTCCGACGATGCCCATCGGCAAATTCGCGGCAAGGTGGATATTACCTTTGAGGATACAGGTTCGCGATCCCTGAAGAATATCGCCGAACCGATGCGCGTCTGGCGCATTCCAACCGGTCCCGCCGTGCCATTTGTGCCGAACCGCCTGCCCCCTGACGACGCTGAACCGCTCGCCCTTCCCGATAAGCCTTCCATCGCGGTCTTGCCGTTCCAGAATATGAGTGGTGATCCGGAGCAGGACTATTTCGCGGATGGCATGGTGGACGAAATCATCACCGCCTTGTCGCGGTTCAAATCCCTGTTCGTGATCGCGCGCAATTCGAGCTTTACCTACAAAGGGAGGGCCGTCGATATCAAACAGGTCGGGCGCGAGCTCGGTGTTCGCTACGTCCTGGAAGGAAGTGTGCGCAAGGCAGCCGGCAAAGTCCGCATTGCCGGCCAATTGATTGATGCCATGACCGGCGCGCACCTTTGGGCTGATCGATTTGAAGGTGATCTAACCGATGTTTTTGCGCTGCAGGACGAGGTGGCGGTGAACGTTGTTTCTGCCATCCAGCCAAAATTGCTTCAAACCGAAATGGCCTTGGCGGCGCGTCGGCCGAACAACTTCAGCGCCTACGACCTCTGTCTTCGAGCACAACACCTCCTGTCATGGACCCGGGACGGATCGGCCGAGAGCTTTCGGCTTGCCTCGCGCGCGTTGGAGATTGACCCTCGGAGCAGCTTTGCCGCTACCCTTGCAGCGGAGTGCCACCTGCGAAATGCACGCCTGGGATGGGCGGCCGATCCGAAGTCGGAAATTGCGGAAGGATTGCGGCTGCTCCGGTTGGCACTCAGTATCGACGGGAACGCCACTTTCGCATTGAGTGTGCTTGGCAACGCAACCGCTTCCTTCTCTGACGATTACGATACGGCGAGGGAGATGGTGGACCGTGCGGTCACCCTAAACCCCAATTCATCCCGCGTATGGGACCAGCGGGGTTTCGCCTACCTGATGGCGGGGCAGCCCGAAGAGGCAATCCGGAGCTTTGAGCGCCGCATTCGACTAAGCCCGTTTGATCCGTTGCTTTTTTCAACGTTTGCAGGAATGGGCGTTGCATTCATCGGTCTTCGTCGTTTCGATGAGGCCGTCTCGGCAGCCAGGAAGGCCGCCCGCCAGAATCCGCTCTATCCCTTCGCTTATCGCTGCCTCGCATCGGCTCTGGCTCATCTGGGACGCGAAGCAGAGGCAAGGGAGGCCGTAGCCGGTCTGCTCGAACTCGAACCCGGTTTTCGCATTTCTGAACGGGTACCGCACGGCGACCTACCGGGGCTTCAATTGTATATCGACGGCCTCCGCAAAGCAGGACTTCCCGAGTGAGCGGCGTCTTGTCTCGCGGCACCAGCGATTTGATCGCGTAGGCCGCCACCGCGAATTCTGCTGTTGGCACTTTTCGGTCGTTGCGCGAATAACAAGACACCGTTGCGAACCGGCCGGCTGTGCAACGCAGGCTTTGCCTGTCACAATGCGGCCCCTGCCGGAGTTTTCCGTGAAATCCCCTGATGTTCACCAGCTTTACCCGCATCCCGCGCGGCTGATCCTCATTCTGTCGCTGGCGCCGACCGTCGGTCTCGGCATCGGCCGCTTCGCCTATGCGCTGGTGCTGCCTGACATGCGCGACTCGCTGGCCTGGTCGTATTCCGCCGCCGGCTTCATGAACACGATCAATGCGGCCGGCTATCTCGCCGGCGCCCTGCTCGTCTCGCGCGTGATCCGGCGCTACGGCCTCGCCGCTACGGCGCGCTGGGGGACGCTGGCCTGCGTGCTGTCGCTGGCGCTCTGCGCGCTGTCAGGTAATTTCGTGGTGCTGAGTTTTGCTCGCCTCCTCGCCGGCGTTGGCGCCGCGGCTGGATTCGTCGGCGGCGGCGCGCTGGCCGCGACGATCGCGCAGTCGCGGCCCGAACGGGCGAATTTTCTGCTGAGCCTGTTCTATGCCGGACCCGGCATCGGCATCCTGGCCTCGGGTCTGGCGGCGCCGTTCGTGCTGCAGGCCTTCGGGCCGGGTTCGTGGTGGATCGTGTGGTGGGCGATGACCCTTCTGGCAGTCGGCATGACCATTCCGCTGCTGCTGGCGCCGCTGCACGCCGACGCCACCGGCGCCACGGCAGCCAAATCCAAATTCACGATCGCGCCGGTTGCGATCTATCTCGCCGCCTACTTCCTGTTCGGTGCCGGCTACATCGCCTACATGACCTTCATGATCGCCTATGTGCGCGATGCCGGCGGCGGCGCCGCAGCGCAAAGCGCGTTCTGGAGCCTGATCGGCTTGAGCGCCTTCGTGACCCCTTGGGTGTGGCGGCGCGTGCTCGCGCTCGATCGCGGCGGCCTCACCACCACCGTCATCCTCGGCGTCAACGCGATCGGCGCGGCGATGCCGATCTTCGGCCACTCGGTGTGGCTATTGGCGCTGTCAGCGCTGGTGTTCGGCGTCGCGTTCTTCGCCGTGGTCGGCTCGACCACCGCCTTCGTCCGCATGAACTATCCGCCCGCGGCGTGGCCGACCGCGATCGCGGCGATGACGATCTCCTTCGGCATCGGCCAGACGCTGGGCCCGATCGCGGTCGGCGCCATCACCGACGCGATGGGCAGCCTGTCGGTCGCGCTGAACGTTTCGGCCGCGATGCTGGCGCTGGGTGCGGTGCTGGCGGCGTTTCAGAGGAGGCTGCCCGCGCAAACCTCATCCTGAGGAGCCGCGAAGCGGCGTCTCGAAGGATGGCGACATAGGGGCCTCATGGTTCGAGACGGCGCTCCTGCGGAGCGCCTCCTCACCACGAGGGTTCAACTCCCGCTGAACGAATTGTACCCCTGGTCTTCCCAGTAGCCGCCCTTGTAGTCGTTGGTGACTTCCATCGACAGGACGTATTTCGGGTTCTTGAAGCCGAGTTTGGTCGGCACCCGGATCTTCATCGGAAAACCGTAGGCGCGCGGCAATATCTCGTCGGCGAACTTGAACGTCATCTGGGTCTGCGGATGCAGCGCAGTCGCCATGTCGAGCGGCGAATTGTAGCCGTCCTTGTCGGCGCACTGGAACCAGACATATTTGGCGCGGGTGTCGGCGCCGATGATTTTCAGGAAATCGCGCAGCGGCGTGCCGGTCCAGCTTCCGATCGCGCTCCAACCTTCGACGCAGATATGGCGCGTGATCTGCTTGACCTGCGGCAGCTTGTACAATTCTTCCAGTGTCCACGGCTTGTTGTTGTCGACGAGGCCGCGCACTTCGAGCTTCCAGCTCTTGCCGTCGACCTCGGGCGCGTCGTCGATGTCGTAATAGGCGTTGAACGGAAACGGCTTGGTAATGTCCTTTTCCGAAAACGTTGGCGCCAGCGCGTTGGGATTGAAGATCGCGGCCTGCACGCCGTCGTTGAATTTCGAAATCTGCTTCAGCATCTCCTCAGCGGAAAAACTGTCCTTGACGTCGCAGCCGGTCAACAGCGTCAGCGCGCCGAGGCTGGCGCCTGCGGTGATGAAGCGGCGCCGCGTGAAGTCCGGCATCGCCCTGGCGGCGTCCCTGACCAGCAGATTCTTGTCGACGCCCGGAATCAGAAGTTTGCGCATGCGGCCCATGATCTTGCTCCCTTACCGGCCAATGATCATGGCGCGCAGGCTCTTCGGCACCAGAAGGGCGAGCGCGACATGAACCACCATGAAAGCGACAATCGCCGCCATGCAGATGAAGTGAACGTAACGGGCCACGTCGTAGCCGCCGAACAGCGCCGTCAGCCATTGCAACTGCACCGGTTTCCAGATCGACAGGCCGGACAGCACGATGACGATGCCGACGACGATAATTCCCGCGTAGAGCAGCTTCTGCACCGAATTGTATTTGCTGAGGTCGTCGTGCGACAGCTTGAAGGTCAGCGCTGCTTTGGTATCGGAGACCACGCCCGCGGGCGTGATCGGCAGCAGCTTCTTGCGGAAGCGGCCGGTGGCAAACCCGAGCGCCAGATAGATCAGGCCGTTGACCATCAACAGCCACATCGCGGCAAAGTGCCAGAGCAGCGCGCCGCCGAGCCAGCCGCCCAGCGTGATCGAGGGCGGGAACGAGAAGCCGAACAACGGCGAGGCGTTATAGATCTGCCAGCCCGACATGATCATCAGCACCATCGCGACCGCGTTGGTCCAGTGCAGCGCCCGCACCCAGGCGGGCTGGATCACTTTCGCCGGGGTCGCTGTGGCGTGCTCGTCGCTGACGGTCAAGGTCGACATGGCTGTTTTCCACGCTAGCGTTTTCCCGTGAAGTGGATACCGGTTCACGTCAAGAAAACGCGTCAAACAAGAAGGCAATTCATACCGGTTTATACGCCGGGAACCTGGATTCCGTTACCTGGATGACGCGATCAAATCGACGCACGACGGCGTTTCGCGGTCACAAAAAAGCGAGCCGGGTGGCCCCGGCTCGCCTCGTTACGCATCCTGCCGGGACAATGCAGGGACGCGCGGGAGTCAGGACGCCGGCATCAGCACGGTATCGACCACATGGATCACGCCGTTCGACTGATTGACGTTCGAGATCGTCACCATCGAGGAACCGCCCTTGGCGTCGATGATCCAGACCTTGCCGTCGGCCTTCTTGACGGTCAGTTCCTCACCTTCGGCGGTCTTGAGCTTCTTGCCATCGGTCAGGTCCGACGCCTCGAGCTTGCCGGGAACCACATGGTAGGTGAGGATCTTGGTCAGGGTCGCCTTGTTCTCGGGCTTCACCAGCGTGTCGACGGTGCCGGCCGGCAGCTTGCCGAAGGCGGCGTTGGTCGGCGCGAACACCGTGAACGGGCCCTTGCTTTCCAGCGTGTCGACCAGGCCGGCGGCCTTCACCGCGGCGACCAGCGTGGTGTGGTCCTTGGAGTTGACGGCGTTCTGAACGATGTTCTTGGAGGGGAACATCGCGGCGCCGCCGACCATGACGGTCTTTTCTTCGGCGCTGGCCGGCGCAGTGATGGTGGCCGACAGGGCGAGAAGGCTGAAGGCCGCGGCGGACAGAAGTGCAATACGCTTCGACATGGATAATCTCCCGATTGATGAGGTGACCGACGGATGTCGGCCGGATCGTGTCACGACAGCGGCGGAGCCTTTAGGGGGGTCCGACTGCGCCGTCGTTGGCCGAGCTACGGGAGGTTCTGGGGGTGGTTTCGGCGAATAATTTATCGTGATGTTTGAAACTAAGTGCGGGGTAAGCCGTGCGCCCTCCACATCGTCGTCCCTGCGAACGCAGGGACGACAGCTTCCCTCCAATTTCCACTTCGCGGAAATGACGCGTGCACCGCCGCGAGTAATCTTCTTGATGCACCCTCCGAGTTAGTCCAGCCTGACGCATCCGGCATCGCGCAAAAAACAAAGCCGGTGACAACAAGCGCCGTCAACGGTGCGGCGCGATGCGGGAGGACGACCATGAGCAGCATCACTGCGGATGGATTAGCCGCACCTGCGGCAAGTCCGGTGGGCGGAGAAGTTGGACCGCTCGAACAGAAACATCTTCAGAACGCCAATTACCGCGCCGTCGCCGGTAGCGAAGAACTCACCAAAACACACTGGCATATTGCTTCCGCCAACGCGCTGGGCTGGGGTTTTGACGGCATGGACGGCGTGATCTTCGGGCTGATCTCGCCCCTGGTGGTCAAGGAATTCGCGCTCACCATTCCCGAATATCGTTCGGGCATACAGATCGCCTTGTTCTTCGGAATAGCCGGGCTTTACTTCTGGCCGTGGCTGTCGGACAGGCTCGGCCGCCGCACGCTGCTCGCCGTCAACATCGCGATGTTCTCGTTGTTGATGCCGGTCGTCGCCCTGTCGCCGACCTTTGCCACGTTCGTGATCGCGCGATCGATGGTCGGCTTCGCGCTCAACGGCGAATGGTCGCTCGGATCGATGCTGGTTGCCGAAACCTGGCCGGCGCGGCTGCGCGGCCGGGTGATCAGCGCGTCGCGCGCGAGCTGGTGTCTCGGTGCATCGCTGGCGGGCGGCATTACGGGATTGGTCGCTGCCGACTTCGGTTGGCGGGTCGCGGTGATGGTGCCCGGCGTGATCGCACTGCTGGCGATCTACGTTCGCGCCACCTGCCCGGAATCGCCCTATTGGGTGCGCGCGCAGGATCGCAAGCAGCGCATTGCGGAAACATTGTCGCGCGGCGGCAGCGTCAGCGACGAGGACAAAACCTGGTTCGGCAAGGCCAAATCGGTCGGCATCCGCCAGGCGTTCCTGCCGGACGCGCTGCCGGCCACGCTGGTGGCGCTGTTCGTGGCGTGCTGCAGCACCTGCATCTTCGGCACCGTCGGCGGCTGGATGCCGCTCTATCTCGCCACCGAAAAACACTGGTCGACCGCCGAATACAGCCTGTTCTACGTGTTCTGGGGCCTCTCGGGATTCCTCGGCCTCTGCGTCGCGGGCTGGCTCGCCGACAAGATCGGCCGCCGGCTGGCCTTCGTCGTGACGCTGATCGAGGGCGCTATCTTCCTGACGCTGTGGGTCCTGACCGACAACCACGTGCTGATGTGGGTGTTCGGTCTGGCCTGGAGTTTTGGCTTCCTCGGCTTCTGGGGGCCGAGCACGACGCTGACCGCGGAAGTGTTTCCGACCCGGATCCGGGGTGCGGCCAATGGCGTGGTGTGGGCGATCGCCTATTTCGTCGGCTTCGTGCTGTTCCCGTTCGTCACCATCGCACTTCAGCAATATGCCGGATCGTTCACGCTGTCGTTCCTCTGCATTCCCGTGCTGATGGCCGCGATGGCGGTCGGCGTGACCATGATGGTGCCGGAACATTCCGGCAAGGAACTGAACGAGATTATCGTGTGAGGTGAAATTGTAGGGTGGGCAAAGGCGCACTTGCGCCGTGCCCACCATAACAACTCGCGTTCAATAAAGTTGGTGGACACGCTTGCGCTTTGCCCACCCTACGACATCGAGATCAATCCCGGTTCGCCGGCACCACCGGCCTTATTTCACCTTGTCCTGCGCCACATCCATGATCATGCGCACCGAGAGGTAAAGGCGCGGCACGATGGTCTCCAGCTTCACGTATTCGGCATCGTTCGAGTGGGCACCATAGCCGCTCAGGCCGAATCCCTCGATGACGGGGGCTGCGGTCTTGAGGGCGGCGAACGCGGCGTCGGTGCCGCCGCCGCTGGCGACGTCGACCACCTTCAACGGCAATCCCAGTTCCTCGTAGATGGTAGCGCCGTGGGCAGCCAGGCCGCGCGACGCGGGCGTGGCTTCCAGCGGCGGGCGGCGCATCTCGAACCGGAGCTGCACCTTGGCGTCGGGGAGGCGCTGGGTCTGCACACGTTGCTGCAGCGTGGCCTCCAACTCGGTGAAATCGGACACCTTCAACGCCCTTGCGTCCGCCTGGGCGCTGGCCTGTGCCGGGATGACGTTGCGGTTGGTGCCGGCCTGCGAGACCGTCCAGTTCAGCGAAAGGCCCTGGTCGCGCCGCGACAAATCGCTCAATTGCAGCACCTGGTGCGACAGCTCGACCAGCGCGTTCACGCCCTTGTCCGGCGCCGAGCCGGCGTGCGAGGCCTTGCCGTCCACCGTGAGGTAGGCCGCGCCGACGCCGCTGGTGGCAAGCCGCAGGCGGCCGTCCTCTCCGCCGCCTTCGTAGGAGAACACGGCGTCCTGTTCGGCCGCCATGCGGGTGATGGTGCTGCGCGAGCCCGGTGAGCTGATCTCCTCATCGCCGTTGATCAGCACGGTCAGCGTGCCGTAATCCGCGAACTTCAGTGTTTGCAGCATCGCCACGGTGTGCAGGATGAGCGCAACGCCCTGCTTGTCGTCGGCAACGGCCAGGCCGTAGGCGCGCTCGCCGTCGATGCGGAAGGGCTGGTCTTTCAGCATGCCGCGCAGGTACACGGTGTCCATGTGGGCGATCAGCATGACCTTCTTGCTGCCGGTCCCCTTGAATTCGGCGTGTACCATGGCCCCCGGCTTGGGCGGCGTGTCGCCCATCCGGTAGATGTCGGTCGGCTCGATGGTCTCGACCTTGCCGCCCAGCCGGGTCAGGCGTTCGCCGATCAACGCCGCCAGCCGGGCCAGGCCCTCGGCATCCTTGCTGCCGGATTCGATATTCACGAGGTCGCGCAGCGTGTCGAGCAGCGGGGCTTGTTCCTGCTGCGCCAGCTCGTGGATGCGATCCATCGGCGCGGCCGACGAGGTCACGGCCGACAACGCCAAGGTGCAGGCGGCGATACAAGCCAGGGAGAGATGCGGAGAGAACCGGACGAGACGCAACATGGTGAGCCTTTCAAAGTGCGTAGGGCGGGCGGGTTAGCCAACGGGTCGCGCGTATGCGCGCCCGATGATAAACTCCGCGTAACCCGCCAACACATTAGGGTAAGGCGGATTACGCTGCGCTAATCCGCCCTACATCATCAATCCCGATTATGCGGCGTCTGAATGAAGCCGCGATTATGCGTCGGGCTGATCAGGATCTCGTTCATGCACACCCGCGGCGGCATGCTGGCGACGAAGGCGATGGTGCGGCCGCAATCCTCGGGCTGCAGCATCTTGGCCTGCTCGGCTTCCGACGGCACCACGGGGCGCAGTTTCAGAATCGGGGTCGCGACTTCGCCGGGCGAGAAGCAGCAGGCGCGCAGGCCGTTGACACATTCGTCCATGTTGAAGGAATGGGTCAGCGCCTGCACCGCATGCTTGGTCGTGGTGTAGGCCGGACCCGGCATCTTCGAGACGTGGCGGCCGGCCCACGACGCGACGTTGATGATGCAGCCGTCCTTCTGCTTGCGCATGGTCGGCAGCACCGCGTGCATGCAATACAGCACGCCGTTGAGATTGATTTCGACCAGCTTGTCCCAGCCCGACAGTTCCATGTCGGCCCAGCTTCGCTTCGGCACGTTGATCCCGGCGCTGTTGACCAACAGGTCGATCCGGGCATGTTTGGCGACGATCTGGTCGGCGGCCTTGTTGACGCTGTCCTTGTCAGAGACGTCGAGCGCGATGGCCTCGGCCTTGCCGCCGTTTTTGGTGATGTTAGCGACCACGTGCTCCAGCGCGTCCTTGCGGCGCCCCGAAACCACCACGATCCAGCCATCCGCTGCCAGCGCTGCCGCCGCGGCCTCGCCGATCCCGCTGCCGCCGCCGGTCACCCAGGCCACGCGTTTCCCGTTATTTGACATGCAAACTGTCTCCGTTGCTTTGTGAAGGGCGTTTTTGCTATTGAATTATGTGGTTGCCGCGTCCTACTGGACCGCACCCGCCCCCCGCAATGATGCATGAATGCGACCCGGAAAACCATCATGAACGCCAACCTGTTTTCTCGCCTGTTCGACACGTCAGACAATCCGAACCGGCTCGCGATCGAGATGCTTGACGGCACCAAAATCAGCTACGGCGACCTGATCGCCCGCGCCGGGCAGATGGCGAATGTGCTGGTTGCACGCGGCGTCAAGACCGGCGACCGTGTTGCGGCGCAAACCGAAAAATCGGTGCCGGCGCTGGTGCTCTATCTCGCGACCGTGCGCGCGGGCGCGGTGTACCTGCCGCTCAACACCGCCTACACGCTGAACGAACTCGACTACTTCATCGGCGATGCCGAACCGTCGCTGGTGGTGTGCGATCCCTCGAAGGCCGAAGGCATCGGCGCGATCGCGGCCAAGGTCAACGCCAAGGTCGAAACGCTCGGCGCCGACGGCAAGGGTTCGCTGACCGATGCCGCGGCGAAAGCGTCTTCCGATTTCACCACCGTCGCGCGCGCCGACGATGACCTCGCCGCAATCCTCTATACCTCAGGCACCACCGGCCGCTCCAAGGGCGCGATGCTGACGCATGACAATCTGGCGTCGAACTCCCTGGGCCTGGTCGACTACTGGCGCTTCACCGACAAGGACGTTTTGATCCACGCGCTGCCGATCTATCACACCCACGGCCTGTTCGTGGCGAGCAACGTCACGCTGTTCGCGCGCGCCTCGATGATCTTCCTGCCGAAGCTCGACCCCGAACTGATCATCAAGCTGATGGCGCGGGCCACCGTGCTGATGGGCGTGCCGACCTTCTATACGCGGCTGCTGCAGAGCCCGGCGCTGACCAAAGAGACGACCAAGCACATGCGGCTGTTCATTTCAGGCTCGGCGCCGCTGCTGGCCGATACCCATCGCGAATGGTCGGCTCGAACAGGTTTTGCCATCCTCGAACGCTACGGCATGACCGAAACCAACATGAACACCTCGAACCCCTATGACGGCGATCGCGTCCCCGGCGCCGTCGGCCTTCCCCTGCCCGGCGTCTCCGTGCGCGTCACCGATCCCGAGACCGGCAAGGAGCTGGCGCGCGACACCATCGGCATGATCGAGGTCAAGGGCCCGAACGTCTTCAAGGGTTATTGGCGGATGCCGGAGAAGACAAAAGCCGAATTCCGCGATGACGGCTTCTTCATCACCGGCGATCTCGGCAAGATCGACGACAAGGGCTATGTCCACATCCTCGGCCGCGGCAAGGATCTCGTCATCTCCGGCGGCTTCAACGTCTACCCGAAGGAAATCGAGAGCGAGATCGACGCCATGCCGGGGGTGGTGGAATCCGCCGTGATCGGCGTGCCGCATGCCGATTTCGGCGAAGGCGTCACCGCGGTGCTGGTCTGCACCAAGGATGCCGACGTCACCGAGGCCGGCGTGCTGAAGGCGCTCGACGGCCGGCTCGCCAAATTCAAGATGCCGAAGCGCGTCTTCGTCGTCGACGAACTGCCGCGCAACGCCATGGGCAAGGTGCAGAAGAATATCTTGCGGGATACCTACGCGAAGATTTACGCGAAGTAGCCAAGTGGCGCCGGCAGAGCGAAGCGAAGCAATCCATCTATCCCTCGCGAAAATATGGATTGCTTCGTCGCGCTGCTCCTCGCAATGACGGAGGGGAGAGCGTCGGAAAACTTCTTAGCTCCGCCCTCGACTGCCTGAGAAGATCGATCGCATCCTCGCGGCCGTCGACCTTGAGCCGGAGATTTTTCAGCGACCAAACTCCGTTCTGTTTGATCGCTTCCAGGAAAATCCGTCCCGAGGCCTTCGGCCCGGTCGCCGAAAAATTGAGAAGGGCGCGTCCGGACGCTCCGTTGGTTGAAATCTTGCCCATGGGAAAGCCGGTTATGATCGGCGTCCCGAGCACGGCAACCGCATCGGCATTGGTCTGGAGCGTGGAGGCGCCAAGCTCGTAAGCGTCGGAATGCTGGAGCGCATAGAACACGCCGCCGAAGATCCCGCCGGCCAGCACAATGGCTCCGAGGTAGATCACGACGGCCCAGATCGCCCACAGCCGCTGGACCCGTTTGAAGTGCTCGATGCTGTCCCAACGCCCGTTGCGCCACGCCCAACGGCTGCCTTTGGCGCCAAGCACGAAGACCATGACGATGCCGACGCCGGGAACAAAGCACAGCAACGCGATGAAGGTGTTGTTGCCGACGCCCCATATCCAGTTCAGCAGAAACGCGCCCCAATTCCAGCGGTCGAGTTCTGGCGGAATCGCCGCCGGCATGATGGGAGGAGGCGTGCTGGTCATGTCGGCTCCCGCGGAGAAAATTACTGCCCGGACGCCAAGCTTATCACGAAACGGCTGCCGACGATGAACAGGTAGCTGCCGAACGCCACCTCGAGCGTGCGCTTCGACATCGCATGCGCGACGCGGACGCCGAGCGGTGCGACCAGCAGGCTGGTCGGCATCACCAAGAGCGCACCGATCAGCGAGACGTAACCGAGTGCGAATGGAAATTGCAGCGCTGTGACCTCTGGATAATGTGCTGCCGCCGGCCAGCCGGCATAGACGTAGCCGATCGCGCCGGGGATCGAGATCAGGACCGCCAGCGCCGACGAGGTCGCGACCGCTTGGTGGATCGGCCTTCCATAGAACGTCATCAGCAAGTTGAGGAACAGCCCGCCGCCGACCCCCATCAGGGTCGAGAGCAGCCCGACGATGAAGCCATAGATTTTCATCAGCGGCCCCGATGGGAATTCGTCGCCGAGCTTCCAGCTGGCGCGGCCGAGGATCAGCCGCGCCGCCGCGGTCCAGGCCACGCAGACGAACACGATCTTGAACAGCCGCTCCGGCGCGTAACGCGCGGTGATCCCGCCGGCGATGACGCCGATCACGATCGGGATCAGCCAGGTCTTCAATATCTCCATGTCGACCGCGCCGCGGGCGTAATGGGCGCGAAACGAGCTGAGCGAGGTCGGAATGATGATGGCGAGCGAGGTGCCGATGCAGAGCGGCATCCGTACTTCCAGCGGCACGCCGGCGAGCCGGAAGCATTCGTAGAACACCGGCACCAGGATCGCACCGCCGCCGATCCCGAACACGCCGGCGAAAAACCCCGATATCGCGCCGACGCCGACCAGCATCAGCGCCAGTTCGACAAGCTCGGTGACGTTAAGCCCGGCGATGGCCATCTGTGGCTTCCCCTGTCGTTTCCCCTGAAGTTTGACCTGCAGTTTGACCTGCAGTTTCTTGGCCCGCGCGACGAGCCGCGCGCGTTCATGAATCGTGCTTCAGGTATACCAGAACGGACCTAGCCATGGACCACCAAGGGTGTTTGTCAACGTCTGCAATTGCAGGCCTCCTCCATAGGTATGAACCATCGTTCGGAATTGATGATTTTGGTCGTTGCACTCGCTGTTTCGACTACGTAAATAGAATTACTCTACCGCGATCCGCGATGGGCCATCCCGTGGCCCCGCCAACTTTCAAAGCCGCCGATGACCGCCAGGATCGAACGACCGCTTTCCCCGCATATGCAGACCTATCGCTGGACCCTGACGATGGCGCTGTCCATCGTTCACCGGGCAACCGGGATCGCGCTGTATTTCGGCACGCTTCTATTGGCCTGGTGGCTGATTGCCGCCGCCTCCGGCCCCACCGCCTACGCCCATGTGCAGGCCTTTACCGGCAGCTTCATCGGGCGGCTGATCGTGTTCGGCTACACTTGGGCGCTGCTGCACCATCTGCTCTCGGGGCTGCGCCATTTCGTCTGGGACCTCGGCTACGGCTTCAAGGCGAGCGAGCGCGAGGGCCTGACCTGGGGTGCTGCGATCGGCGGCATTTCGCTGACGGTACTGGTCTGGATCGTCGCCTACACGATCGGAGGCGGCCGATGACCGCGCCCAAATCTCCCTCGATGCGCACGCCGCTGGGGCGCGTTCGCAACCTCGGCGCCTCGCATTCCGGCACGTCCGATTTCTGGCGCCAGCGCCTCACGGCGGTAGCGATGACGCTGCTGATCGTGCCCGTCATCGTGGTCGTGCTGATGCTGATCGGCCGCAACCAGGCGGGTGCGGCACAGATTCTCGGCTCGCTGCCGATCGCGATCATCCTGTTGCTGTTCATCATCGCCAGCGCCTGGCACATGAAGATCGGCATGCAGGTCGTGATCGAGGACTACATCCACAGTGAGAAACTGAAGCTCGCCAGCGTGATGGCCAACAACTTCTTCTGTTTCGCGGTGGCGCTGGCCTCGATCTACGCCATTCTAAAATTGTCATCGGGAGTCTAACCCATGGCTTCTAAAGATTCGGCCAACGAGGCTAACGGCAAGGGCAGCAACGGCAGCGGCCCCGCCACCAACGGCAAGGCCTATCCGATCGAAGACCACACCTACGACGTCGTGGTCGTCGGCGCCGGCGGCGCAGGCCTGCGCGCCGTGGTCGGCTGCAGCGAAGCGGGCTTGCGCACCGCCTGCATCACCAAGGTGTTCCCGACCCGGTCGCACACCGTCGCCGCCCAGGGCGGCATCTCGGCCTCGCTCGGCAACATGCATCCGGACGACTGGCGCTGGCACATGTACGACACCGTCAAGGGGTCGGACTGGCTCGGCGACCAGGACGCGATCGAATACATGGTGCGCAACGCGCCCGACGCCGTCTACGAGCTCGAACATTGGGGCGTGCCGTTCTCGCGCACCGAGGACGGCAAGATCTACCAGCGCCCGTTCGGCGGCATGACGCTGGACTACGGCAAGGGCCAGGCGCAGCGCACCTGTGCCGCCGCCGACCGCACCGGCCACGCCATGCTGCACACGATGTACGGCCAGGCGCTGCGCCACGCGGCCGAATTCTACATCGAGTTCTTCGCCATCGACCTGATCATGGACGACCAGGGCGTCTGCCGCGGCGTCATCGCGCTCAAGCTCGACGACGGCACGCTGCATCGCTTCCGCGCCCAGACCACGATTCTGGCCACCGGCGGCTACGGCCGCGCCTATGCCTCCTGCACCTCGGCGCATACCTGCACCGGCGACGGCGGCGCCATGGCGCTGCGCGCCGGCCTGCCGCTGCAGGACATGGAATTCATCCAGTTCCACCCGACCGGCATCTACGGTTCGGGCTGTCTGGTCACCGAGGGCGCGCGCGGCGAAGGCGGCTATCTCGTCAATGCCGAGGGCGAGCGCTTCATGGAGCGCTATGCGCCTTCCGCCAAGGACCTCGCCTCGCGCGACGTGGTCTCGCGTGCGATGACGATCGAAATCCGCGAAGGCCGCGGCGTCGGCAAGAAGAAGGATCACATCTTCCTGCACCTCGACCATCTCGATCCCAAGGTGCTGCACGAACGGCTGCCCGGCATTTCCGAATCGGCGAAGATCTTCGCCAATGTCGACGTCACCCGCGAGCCGATCCCGATCGTGCCGACCGTGCACTACAACATGGGCGGCATCCCGACCAACTTCCACGCCGAAGTGCTGACCAAGAAGAACGGCGACGACAACGCGATCGTGCCCGGCCTGATGGCGATCGGCGAAGCCGCCTGCGTCTCGGTGCACGGCGCCAACCGCCTCGGCTCCAACTCGCTGATCGACCTCGTCGTGTTCGGCCGCGCCGCAGCCCTGCGGCTGGCCGAAAAGCTGACGCCGAACGGCAAGCAGCCGGAACTGCCGGCGGGCTCCGCCGATCTCGCGCTCGGCCGGCTCGATCATTACCGCTACGCCTCCGGCGGCACGCCGACCGCAAAGCTGCGCGACGGCATGCAGCATGTGATGCAGACCAACTGCGCGGTGTTCCGCACCGGCGACATCCTGCACGAAGGCCAGAACCTGATTCACAAGGTGCATGGCGGTATCGGCGACGTCGGCACCTCGGACCGTTCGCTGGTCTGGAATTCGGACCTGATCGAGACGCTCGAATTCGACAATCTGATCGTGCAGGCGGTGGTGACGATGGACTCGGCCGCCAACCGCACCGAAAGCCGCGGCGCCCACGCCCGCGAGGATTTCGCCGCCCGCGACGACAAGAACTGGATGAAGCACACGCTGGCGTGGATCGACAACGGCGGCAAGACCGCGATCGATTACCGCCCGGTGCATGATTACACGATGACGAACGACGTGCAGTACATCCCGCCGAAGGCGCGAGTGTATTGATCCCGACAGCGAAGGCTAGCAGACATGGTTGAATTCGCGCTTCCGAAGAATTCCAAGATCACCGGCGGCAAGGCATGGCCGAAGCCGGCGGGCGCGACCGAGACACGCGAGTTCAAGGTTTATCGCTGGAACCCGGACGACGGCAAAAATCCTGGTATCGATACCTACCATATCGACGTCAACGATTGCGGGCCGATGGTGCTCGACGGCCTGATCTGGATCAAGAACAACATCGATCCGACGCTGACCTTCCGCCGCTCCTGCCGCGAAGGCGTCTGCGGCTCCTGCGCCATGAACATCGACGGCCAGAACACGCTGGCCTGCACCAAGTCGATGCACGACGTGGCGGCAGGCGGCGCGGTCAAGGTCAATCCGCTGCCGCACCAGCCTGTCGTCAAGGATCTGGTTCCTGACCTGACCAATTTCTATGCCCAATATGCCTCGATCGAGCCGTGGCTGAAGACCACGACGCCGACGCCGCAGAAGGAATGGAAGCAGAGCCACGAGGACCGCGAAAAGCTCGACGGGCTCTACGAGTGCATCCTCTGCGCCTGCTGCTCGACCTCGTGCCCGAGCTACTGGTGGAACAGCGACCGCTTCCTCGGCCCCGCCGCGCTGCTGCAGGCGACGCGCTGGGTCAAGGACTCCCGCGACGAGGCCACCGGCGAGCGGCTCGACAATCTCGAAGACCCGTTCCGGCTCTATCGCTGCCACACCATCATGAACTGCGCCAAGGCATGCCCGAAGGGTTTGAATCCGTCGGAAGCGATCGCGGAACTCAAGCTGAAGATGGTCGAGCGGCAGATCTAGGCTGCAAGATTATTCTCCGAACGTCGTCCAGCATCCTTCGAGGCTCACCTTCGAGCCTCGCGCCTCCGGATGACGTCGAAATCACCGCCTACGCCGCCCGCTGCGGCGTCACCGAGACATCGGCATTGAGCTTGCGAAATGCGCCGGGCGCCATGCCGACGACGCGGTGGAAGGCCTTGCTCAGCGCCGCGTCGCTCTCATAGCCGACTTCATTGGCGATCTCGGCCAGCGAACGCTCGCTGTGCCGCAGCAGCACGCCGGCGCGGAACATCCGCCATCGCGTCAGGTATTCCAGCGGCGCCTCGCCGAGCCTGGCCTTGAAGCGCGCGGCAAAAGCCGAGCGCGACATGTTCGAAAGCACGGCCAGCTTCTCGACCGTCCAGGGATCCGCGGGCTTGCCGTGCAGCGCGCGCATCGCCGCGCCGATGCGTTTGTCGGACAACGCCGCGAGCCAGCCGACATCGTCTTCATTGGTGTTGTTGAGATGGCTGCGGATCGCCTGCACGAATAGAATATCCGCAAGCCCCGAGATCACGACGCCGGAGCCTAAGCCGGGACGCTCGGTCTCCTTCGCCAGCAGTTCGAGCGTGGTTTTCAGAATATCGGTGCGGTAGCCGTCGACACGGGTATGCAGCACGCGCGGCAACAGCGCCATCAACGGGCGCGCGCCGAGTTCGTCATAGACGAACCATCCGGTCACGACGGTGGCCGCCGTTCCGCCGCCGCCGATGCTGACGGCGCCATCGACCAGTTTCGGCACCACGTCGAAACAATTCAGCGGCGTCGAGCGCGTGTTGTCGCCGAGCGTGTAGGTCGATCCGTCCAGGATCACGTAGCAATCGCCCGCCGCGAGCGGGATCGATCGCTCGGGCGCCTCCATCGTCAGCCAGCATGTGCCTGAGATCACGAGGCCGAATCGCGCCGCCTTGCCTTCCCTGAAGCGAATCGCCCAGGGCGCGCTGGCATCGACCCGCGCATAGAGCGATTCGCGCACCCGCATGGCCGCAAAGGCGTCGTCGAGGGGGTCCATGGAACAGCTCCTTGTCGCCGCTGGACTGGACGATTGGACAATAATCTAGGCTAAACAGCCATTCATCGTCCAGATATTTCTCCCTATCCTTTGGGTGTCGTCGCTGATCCGGCCCGACCGTCGTCAGGAGTGAGAGCTGTCATGTCCCCCGCAGAAGACCTCGCCAAGCGTTACATCCACATCTGGAATGAAGCCGATCCGGCCGCGCGCCGCGCCCAGATCGCCGCTCTCTGGATCGAAAATGGCACCCATTATGTGCATCTGCGCGAGGTGCACGGCCACGCCGATCTGGAAACGCGCGTTGCCACCTCGCACCAGACCAACGTCGCCGAGCGCAACAACTGGTTCGAGGTCGACGGTGGCGTCGAGCATCTGCGCGACATGGTCAAGTTCAACTGGCGCATGGTACCGAAGGGCGGCGCCACGGTGGCTGCGACCGGCCTGATCGTGTGCCTGCTGGCCGAGGATGGCCGTATTAGAATTGATTATCAGTTTATCGATCCGGACTAGCCGACGAAGGCAAGTTCCTGTTCGCTCGCTCCGCTTTGTGACCTGCGCCGGTTTGCAGTAAGCTCGGCGCAGACTCGGAGCGCCCGTGCAGACGGCACAACGCAATTCGCTGAGACTGCTGCAGTGGATGATGGTCGCCTCATTGGCGCTGCCGCTGGCGTTATTTGTCTTTGCATCCGCGCTGTCCTGGGTTTCGATCCAGCAAGCCGCCGACCGCGAGATCGAGCGAACGCTGGATGTCGCGCACGAACACGCACTGAAAGTGTTCGAAACCATCGACCGCACTTTGTCGGAGATCGCCGAAATCATCCGCGGCATCCCCGATGCCGGCATCGTTTCCCGTGAGGAAATCCTGCATCAGCGGCTGAAACAGCTTGCGGATTCGCTGCCGCAGGTGAAATCGGCCTGGATTTTCGACGCCAAGGGCCATGCGCTCGCCAACAGCCTGGTCGTGCCGGCGCCCGAGATCGATTTTTCGGACCGGGATTATTTCAAGGCCCATGTCGACCACGAAATCGGCACCTATATCGGCGAGGCGCTGAAGCCGCGGCCGCCCTATCAGGGCGCGGCATTCTTCGGCGTCAGCCGACGGCGCAGCAACGAGGACGGCAGCTTTGCCGGCGTGATCCAGGCCTCGGTACTGCCGGAATATTTCGAGAATTTCTACGCCCGGATCGGCCGCGAGCCCGGCAGCTTTTTCGCGTTCGGCCTGACCGACGGCATGGTGCTGGCCCGCTTCCCGGCCAGCGACCGCGATATCAGGCTCGACCGCAACGGGCCCATCGGCCAAAAGATCGCAGCCGATCCCAAGGCCGGACTGATCACCGTGACGTCGCCAGCCGACGGCATCGAGCGCCGGCTCGGCTACCAGCGGCTCGCCGAATATCCGATCTATATCTCAGCCGGCCTCGAGACGGCGGCGATCCGCTCGCGCTGGCTCGCCACCATGAGCCAGCATCTGATCTTCGGCGCGCCGGCCACAGCGCTGTTGTTCGTGCTGCTCGCCTCGGCGTTGCGGCGAACGCGCCGGCTGTATTTCGAAGCCGACAGGCGGCTGGAAGCCGAGGAGGCGCTGAAGCACGGCCAGCGGCTCGAGGCGCTGGGCCAGCTCACCGGCGGCGTCGCGCACGACTTCAACAACCTGCTCACGGTGATTCGCGCTTCCGTCGACCTGCTGCGACGGCCGGACCTGCCGGAACAGAGGCGGCTGCGCTATATCGAGGCGATCTCCGATACCGTGACGCGCGCCGCCAGGCTGACCAGCCAGTTGCTGGCTTTCGCGCGACGGCAGACCTTGAAACCCGAACGGTTCGACGTCGGGCATAATGTGCGGATGCTCGGCGAAATGATCGGCACGCTGATCGGGTCGCGGATCGAGATCGTCATCGCTGCGCCGGACCAGCCCTGCTTCATCAACGCCGACGCCGGCCAGTTCGAGACCGCCATCATTAACATGGCGGTCAATGCGCGGGACGCGATGGACGCCATGGACGGCCGGGGCCGGCTCACGGTGACTGTGCGAACCGCCGACGCATTGCCCAACGCTGCCGCGCCTTCGCAACATCCGCATGCCCCAAATCCGCTCGGCTATGTCGCGGTGTCGGTCGCCGATACCGGCATCGGCATTCCCAAGGATCAGTTCGAACGCATCTTCGAGCCGTTCTTCACCACCAAGCAGGTCGGCCAGGGCACCGGGCTCGGCCTCTCGCAGGTGTTCGGCTTTGCCAAGCAGTCCGGCGGCGAAGTCGTCGTCGCCAGCGAAGTCGGCAACGGCAGCACCTTCACGCTGTATCTGCCGCGCGCCGCCGCATCGGGCGGGCCGCAACAGATGCCGGAGCAAGATGCGCCGCCGCTCGACGGCCACGGCATGACGGTGCTGGTGGTCGAGGACAATCCCGAGGTCGGAAAATTTGCCGCCGACGCGCTGGCCGGGCTCGGCTACACCGCCAAACTGGTCGGCAACGCCACGCACGCGCTCGAAGAGCTGACCGCGGACGCCGACCGTTTCGACGTGGTGTTCACCGACGTGGTGATGCCGGGGATGACCGGCATCGAACTGGCGCAGGAAATCGGTCGCCGCCATGGCGATCTGCCGGTCGTGCTGACCAGCGGCTACAGCCATGTGCTGTCGGAACACGGCAGCACCGGCTACGAGCTGCTGCAAAAGCCCTATTCGGCCGAACAGCTCGCGCGCGTGCTGAACCGGCTGGGACGCGCGCGCAAGGAGAGGCGCGCGGCCGCGACGGCGGCGGAGTGAGACCCTCCCCTCCCCGTCATTGCGAGGAGCGAAGCGACGCGGCAATCCATCTTGCCGCGCAAAGAAAGACTGGATTGCTTCGTCGCTTCGCTCCTCGCAATGACGGGGAAGGCCTGGAACCCGATGGAACCTTCTGATTTCCCTCGCGTTACCGCGCCATGGCCAAATCAGTCGTCAAGCCGAAACCGTCCGCGAAGAAATCCCCGGCGAAGGATTCCACTGCGAAGAAAACCTCTGAAAAGAAGTCCGAGATCGTCGATATCGCCGACGAAGACGGCGAGCATGTCGAACCGCCGCCGCCGGAGGTGGTCGAGCCCGATCCGGAGTGGACCGAGGAAGAAGCCGAACAAGCGCGAAAGGATTACCTGCTGACGCGATTCTGGATCAGCGCGCGCGGCTTCTGGGGTAAAAGCGGCGACCGGCTGGCGTGGATTTTCACGATCGGTCTTCTGGTCCTGATCGTCGCCAATGTCGGTTTTCAATACGGCATCAACGTCTGGAACCGGGCGATCTTCGACGCCATCGAGAAGAAGGACTCCATAGGCGTCCTCCATCTCTCCGCGGTGTTCTTTCCGCTGGCGATCGGCAGCGTCCTGCTCGGCGTGGCGCAGGTGTTCGCGCGCATGGGCATTCAGCGCCGCTGGCGCGCCTGGCTGACCAGTTCGGTGGTGTCGCGCTGGCTCGCCAGCGGCCGCTACTACCAGCTCAACCTCGTCGGCGGCGACCACAAGAATCCGGAATACCGCATCGCCGAGGATCTGCGGATCGCCACCGACTCGCCGGTCGATTTCATCGCCGGCGTCACCTCGGCATTTCTGTCGGCCGCGACCTTCATCCTGGTGCTCTGGACCATTGGCGGCGCGCTGACCGTGACCGTCGGCGGATCGACGCTCACCATTCCCGGCTTCCTCGTGATCGCCGCCGTGCTCTACGCGGCCATTGCCTCAGGGGCGATCATGACCATCGGACGCCGCTTCGTGCAGGTGTCCGAGGACAAGAACCAGGCTGAGGCCGAATACCGCTACACGCTGACGCGGGTGCGCGAGAACGGCGAGAGCATCGCGCTGCTCGGCGGCGAGGAGGAAGAGCGCGACGGCATCGACAAGACCTTTACGAAAGTGCTGCGGCAATGGGCGCGGCTGGCCGGCCAGCATATGCGCACCACGCTGGTGTCGCAGGGATCGAGCCTGATCGCGCCGGTAGTTCCGCTGCTGTTGTGCGCGCCAAAATTTCTCGACGGCAGCATGTCGCTCGGACAGGTGATGCAGGCGGCTTCCGCTTTCACCATCGTGCAGACCGCGTTCGGCTGGCTGGTCGACAATTATCCGCGGCTGGCGGACTGGAACGCCTGCGCGCGGCGCATCGCCTCGCTGATGATGTCGCTCGACGGGCTGGAGCGCGCCGAGCGCGGCGACGGTATCGGCCGCATCAAGCGCGGCGAAACCGAGGGCAGTGCCATGCTCAGCCTCAACGATCTCTCGGTGACGCTCGACGACGGCACCGCGGTGGTCGGCGAAACCGAAGTGGTGATCGAGCCGGGCGAGCGCTTGCTGGTCGCCGGCGAATCCGGCACCGGCAAGAGCACGCTGGTGCGCGCGATCGCGGGGCTGTGGCCATGGGGCGGCGGCAGCGTCAATTTCCATCCCGACCGGCGGCTGTTCATGCTGCCGCAGAAGCCCTACATCCCTTCCGGCACCTTGCGCCGCGCCATCGCCTATCCCGGCGCCGCCGAGGACTGGAACGTCGATCAGATGGGCGACGCCCTGCACAAGGTCGGCCTCGATCATCTCAAGGAGAAGATCGAGGAAGAGGCGCCGTGGGACCAGACTTTGTCCGGCGGCGAAAAGCAGCGGCTGGCCTTCGCGCGGCTATTGCTGCACAACCCCGACATCGTGGTGCTGGATGAAGCGACCTCGGCGCTCGACGAAAAGAGCCAGGACAAGATGATGGACATCGTCATCAAGGAATTGCCGAGGGCCACCATCGTCAGCGTCGCCCATCGCGTCGAACTCGAAGCCTTCCACAGCCGCAAGATCGTGCTGGAGCGGCGCAAGGGCGGCGCCAAGCTCGTCAGCGACATCGACCTGATCCCGCGCAAAGGCAAGCGTCGCCTGCTCGGCCGCTTCCTGCGTCACCGCAACGGGACGAAGAAGGCGGCTTAGTCTCTTCCCTTCTTCCACAACGGGAAAAGGAAAAGCCGCCCCGCGATCAGCGCAGCACGCATTGCATCGATTGCCGGCTCCATCGATGGTATTGGCCGCAAGGGGGCGTCGGTCGGGACGTGGCCGGGCACTCGTTGCGAACCGGCAATCCCTGCTCCCATCCGTCGCGGACGCATGACCCGGAGGGCGAGGCGTGACAGCCGACACCGCAGCTATCCTCGGCAAAAGCGGGCCTCGCAAGGGCGAAGACAACGAAGCACGATGCCAGGCAGGCAGATCGCAAGGTCATGGTAGCTCCTCCTTGTCGTTAGATTTTGTGCGCCGGACTAATGTTGACGCGTCAACATCGTTCCCACCGTCGGCTTTGCGCCAGGAGCGGCTCGGCCTCAGCCATGATACGCAAACAATTCGATCGGGTCGTTGAAGCCGCGCACCGGATGTTCGCCGACGCGTTCGAGTTCGAAATCGTCCTTGACGAAGTCGGCGAACGCGCGCGACAGCAGCACCGTCCGGCCCAGCTGCTTGGTGAGGGCTTCGAGGCGCGAGGCCATGTTGACGGCGGGGCCGATCACGGTGAAATCGAGACGGGCGCGCGAGCCGATGTTGCCGTACATGACGTCGCCGACATGGATGCCGATGCCGTAATTGAGCGGCGCACGACCGGTCTCGCGGTTCTTTTCGTTCAGGGCAATCATGGCCTGCCGGGCTTCGGACACGGCGTGCATCAGGTTGGCGCAGGCATGGGGCTGGCTGAGCGGGAAAATCGCCAGCATGCCGTCGCCGATGAATTTCAATATTTCTCCGCCGTGCTTCGCCACCGGCTCCGACATCGCGTCGAAATAGCCGTTCAGGAGATCGATGACGTCATCGCGCGGCCAGTTGTCGGAGATTTTTGTAAAATCCCTGAGATCGCAGATCATGATGGCGGCGCTCACCGTCGTCCCGGTTCCGCGCCTTGTGGCGCCGGCCAGAATAAGTTCGCCGGCATGCGACCCGACATAGGTTTCGAGCAGCGTTCGCGCCAGGCGGTTCTTGACCCGGATTTCGCTGACCAGCGCCAGAACCGGCAACACGCTCAACAGGCTGGCGAGATGCGCATCGTCGAAACCACCGGGCCGGTCGGTGGCAAAGGTCACGAAGTGCCGCTTGCCGAGCGTGTGGTACAGCGGCCACGCCACATAGTCGGTGAGGCCTTTCGCCCGCATCTCGTCATAAACGGCGTGCTGGCGGCCGAGCGAGCGATCGCGCTCGAAATTCTCGCGCACCTCGGTCGCACCGTCATGAATTTCGTTGGCGGGACTGCCGATATATTCCGATCGCTCCCGGACATCGTGGTCCACCCGCGCCAGCTCGGCCTCGCGCATGCCGTCGGCCCACATGATCCGGGCGCCAAGCCATTGCGGATGCTGAATCAGGATGTGAAGCGTCGCCCGCTTGACCGGAAGGCCCGCCCGCTGGAGCCGGATACACAGCTCGGCGAAAATATTGTCGATGAAGCGCTCATCGCGCGTCCCGTTGGTCAGCCAGTAGACGACGTCGTCGACGGAATACGCGGTGGCGGGATCGATGTGTGACGGCGCGTCCATAACTTGCTCCCGAGCAGTGCCCCCGATCGGCGGTACCGGATATGTCGTGTCCCCGCCCGGCGGCGTCAATGGCGGCCGCATCCACGGCGGCCGTCATCAGTCGGGCGATGCGGCGGTGAAAACCGCCAATTGAGCGTCGAAAGCACGCCTGAAGGCCGGCCGCGCTTCGCCGCGGGCGACGTAGGCGGAGAGAACAGGATATTCCTGCAGGATAGCCGATCCGTTCAACCTGCGCAGCACGGTCACCATCAGAAGATCACCGGCGCTGAACGCGCCATCGAGCCAGTCGGCATCGCCCAGGCGCTCCGCGAGTTCGCCGAGCCGCCCACGAATGCGATCCTCGACCAGAGGCAGGCGCTGCGCATACCAGTTCCTGTCGCGCTCCAGCAGCACAGCTACTCCCAGATCGACGATCGGGGGCTCTATCGTGCTGAGCGCGGCAAACATCCATGCGATCGCGCGGGCACGGGCATTCGCATCGTCGGGTAGCAGGCCACTATGGCGCCCCGCAATATGGAACACGATCGCCCCCGACTCGAACAAAGCGAGATCGCCTTCCTCATAGGTCGGAATCTGCCCAAACGGATGAAGCGCACGGTGCGCGGGTTCCTTCATCTCGCTGAACGAAACCAGACGAACGCCGTAAGGCTGGCCCACTTCTTCGAGCGCCCAGCGAACACGCATGTCACGTGCCTGTCCCTTGCCGCGGTCGGGCGACCGTTCAAAGGCTGTGATGGTGGGGTTCATTGGAAGCCTCCGGATGAGCGCATGACGCTGTTTGCATCCAGAGGACGAACGATCAGCGCAGATCCCGACAGCCTGCGCCGTTTTCCCTGGCCATCGGATTTCGCGGTCCGGTGGCGCGCGGCCTATTCAACCTTGATGCCCGCGACCTTGATCACCTTCGCCCACTTTTCGGTGGCCTCGATGAGGATCGTGCCGAATTCCGCGGGCGAGCCCCCAGCCACTGTGCCGCCCAACTCAACAATCCGGGCCTTGATTTTGGGATCGGCGAGCCCGGCATTGAGCTCCTTGTTCAAGAGATCGATGATGTCGGCCGGGGTGTTTTTCGGCGCGCCGATGCCCGCGAAACCGCTGGCTTCGTAACCGGGCACGAAGTCAGCCACGACAGGAACATCCGGCAGCACGTCCAAACGGGTCGTGGTCGTTACCGCCAAAGCGCGCAGCTTGCCGGCCTTGATGTGTTCGATCGATTCCGACAGCGGACTGAAGATCACATGCAGATGGCCGCCGACCAGATCGGTGGTCGCAGGCGCACCGCCCCGGTACGGGACGTGGACCAGGTCCACGCCAGTCATCATCTTGAAGAGTTCGCACGCAATGTTTTGCGGCGTGCCGGGACCGGCCGATCCGTAATTGATCTTGCCCGGGTTGGCCTTGGCGTAGGCGATGAATTCGGGGATCGTCTTGGCGGGTACCGACGGATGCACCACGACGACGTAGGCCAGCCGCGCCGCGCAGATCACCGGAGCGATGTCGCGCAAGAAGTCGAAATTGAGATTGCTGTAGAGCGCGGCATTGATCGCATGCGGCGTTACGATCTGCAGCAGCGTGTAGCCGTCAGGGGCCGCCTTGGCGACTGCCTCGGTGCCGATGTTGCCGCTGGCGCCGGCGCGGTTTTCGATGATGAATTGCTGGCCGATCCGATCCGACAGCCACTGACCCATCAGCCGCGCCTGGATGTCGGTGGCTCCGCCCGCGGCAAAGCCGACGATGATGCGTCCCGGCCGCGACGGATAGGCTTGCGCCCACGACATGCGGGTCACCGCCGGTAACACCCCAGCACCCGCGGCCAGATGCAGGAATGTGCGGCGAGGAAATTTCATGGCGCTCCCTCCACGGTCTGCGCGGCGTCGCGGTTGAGAAATTCAACCGTACGCTTTTTTGCAGACAGACTACACCTGTCCCGTGAAGGGGTGGAAGGGCCAATGCCTACGCTGGACATTTAACCGCATCACCCATCGGCAACGCCGGCCGCGAACACTTCGACAACCAATTCAAGGTAGCGTCGGGGCGCTCCTGCTCCTGTCCAATTGTGGATAAGAAATGCTTGCACGCCTGCCTAAACCTGTCGTGATTGCACTGGGTGTGCTGGCGGCCTTCGTTGCCCTGCAGATTCTCTGGGCGCCGCTTCTGCTCTTCCTCATCGGCGACGGGGATGGACTGGGTCTCCTGCTCCGCTTCGGCCTGCTGGCGGCCGTCATCGCGGGAGCGAGACCGCTCGCACGAGTCTTGAAAGAGAACCGCGCATCGCTGCTCACGGCAAGCGTAGCCGTTGCCAGGACTGTACCACCCGTGGCCCGGACGATTACACGCGGGACAGGCCGACTTTTCAACGCCCTCGGGAGCGCCGTCACATACCTGCGCGGATGCCGCTGGCCCAAGGCGTTGGTCTGGTTCTGGCTGACATTCGGCATCTTCCTGCTTCAGGCCATACCGGATATCGGCTTCTTTCTCATGTTCCTGGCCGCGCCGCTCTGGTCGATCGTCACGATCAATCTCGGCTTCGCCCAACTCGTCGTCGAACCCACCAAGGGGAAAATATCGCCGGCGTGGTCGCTCGTCGGCCTTGCCTGGTTCTTCGGCTACGCTGCGGTAGCCATCCACGGGCACGTCGCGCTCGATCGTCTCGCTGCAGAGATTGCGACGGAGAATTCCGGCCAGTCGCTGCCGTTCGATCCGGGCACGCAATCGCTCGTCGTCCTCGGAAAGCTCTATGACGCGCCGAGTGCGGAGCGCTTGCTGCTGACCTATCCACTGTCCGTCGTGTACGAAGAGAACGAGGACGCCGGCGATAGAACCATATCGCCTGCGCTGCGCGATGACCGTCCACGCTTCACGGCCCTGCGCCTCGGCGCGCCGGAGCTCTGCGACCGCATCGCGGAAAACGCGCGCTGGAAAGCCGCCGTGACGCGGGACGTCAAGACGACCATCGGCGGCACGCCGTTCTGCCTCTACGCCACGGTCGAAACGCCCGATCTTCCCGTGGTTCGGCTTCGGTTTGCGCAGGAAGAATTGCGCATTATCGGCGCGGAAGGCCACATCGACAGGATCACGCTCACGTCTGGCGACGACAAGCACCAGGTCGCGTCGGTCAAGGCCGCGCCCTACCAGTATCTGCCATTGCCGATCGTCGGCTGCTTTGTCAGCGGCGGAGGCTCCCGCTGGGAGTGCCCGAACCATTTCATGACAGAGCGCTGGCGGCCACATCCGGACAACGTTGCCCTGGTGGGTGCAAGTCTCGGCCTGCAGCCCTCCAGCCCCGCGTCGCGCTCGGAACAAATCTATGCCGCGGGCTCTGCGGCGCTCGAACGGGCTCAAGATCTGGGCGAAGCGGCCGCGGCAGCCGAGCTCGATCGCCTGCTCGCCCATCCGCTCGGTTCTACGGCCGGGCTCACCCTGAAGATTCTGACGGCCAGACCCGACCTGATCGCCAGCCGCGCCGAACGATTGGCGGTCGCGGCGGCCGAAGCCCTCACCACGCAACCAAATTCGCGCGATGTGCAGATCTGGAGCGACATGATGGTCGCGCTTCCCGATGCGGACTTTCGGCGGGTAGCGCCGAGCTTCGTCAGCGCCGTGCTCGCGCGCTGGAGGGATGCATCAGGGCGCCACTATGCCTCGCTCGGCGAGTCATTGATTTACAAATTGGCCGATCTGGGACCGGTCGCGCTACCGCTGCTGGAGCGCATCTATCAAGACAACGGCCCCTTCGATCGCTTCGTAAGCGTCGTCGCCCTCTGCCGCGTCGGCGTTCCAGCCACCGACCTCACCGAGAAAATCCGCGCAGGTGTCTTCGGCGATCGCCATCAGGACTATTACGACTTCGAGATGCGCCAGGCCATGATCCTGGCGTTGATGCGGCAGGGACGAAGTGATCTTGCCGACGCAGGACACCAGCAATACGACCAATGGGCGGCAGCCGGTAACACGGGCATCACCGTCCATCGCTGGAGCGAGAAATTCGAAGCGAAACGGCGCATCATGACGCCGTCCAGCAGCCCGGACGCATGCATGATCACGCGCGAGTGAGGCTTGGAAGCGGATCTTGGGAGTCCTGTTGCCAATGCGGGAAGCTATGATTACGCTTTACCCCAGGTAGGCCTCAACGGCCTTTCGATCGGTTGCACGTTCATGCCCAATTTCCTTCGCGTCGGCGTCCATCAGTCGAACGTTTCCGGATACACGTCAAAGGCATGGTGCATTCGACGGGTTGGTTCGGCGGTCTTCCTGAAGTGGGGCGCCGTGGAGGTCCATGGCGTCGGAGCTGGACGCAAGGTCTACTGGACGCTTCCGCCGCGGGACAAGACCATTCGTTGCCGCACGGTGCAGCGTGCCAGCGATTACGCGAAAGCCGCGATCGCGCGGCGGCGCAACCACCGCTACGAACCGCTGACTGGAAGCATCGCGACCCGGCGCCGAACCGCCGCCAACGACCCCGAGCTCAAACAGGCGCTCGCGACGATCCTCTTCGTCGACATCGTTCGGTCTACCGAAAAGGCAGCACGGCTCGGCGATGTCCGCTGGACCCAGGTGATGAATCACTATTACGCCGCCGTCCGTAAAGAGCTGAAGAGTTCGCGCGGCAAGGAAGTGGTGACGACGGGGGACGGATTGCTGGCGACGTTCAAGGCGCCGGCGGCCGGTATCAGTTGCGCGGCCGCGATCCACGAGGCCGTGCGCACGCTCGGGCTGGAGATCAGGGTGGGCCTGCACGCCGGCGAATACAAGGTGAGCGGCGGCGAGGTGGTCGGTCTCGCGTTTCACATCGGTGCGCGCGTCGCCGCGAAAGCGCGCGCCGGCGAGGTGCTGGTCTCGAGCGCGGTCAGGGATCTGATGCCGCAATCCCAGGTCCGCTTCCAGGATCGCGGCCTTCACCAGCTCAAGGGCGTGCCGGCACGGTGGCGCCTGTACCGGGTCGAACGCTAGGACACGCTGCAAGCGTGGATCCCATTTTGCAGTTCAGATCGGTTTCGCTGCTGCCTTCGCGCGAATGGCCGCCGACCGCTTGTGAAGCGGCTCGGCATCGGCGGTGCGGCCCTGATCCGTGTAGACCCCGGCCAAATTATCCAGCACATCGGCGAGATCAGGATGTGCCTTGGTCGGATGTTTCTTTGTTGCGATATTTGGATGGTGGCATCCAACCACCTGAGCATCCGCTACGGCACTTAGCCGTTGCCTGGCCAGGCCGCCATGGCCGCTGCGGCGACGGCCCATCCCATCGCACCTTCCAGCCGCGCGCGCTGCCCAGCATTTCGAGCCGGACCTTCTTGACGACGCGCAATCGAGGCAGGCATTGGGCCGGTATGGCAGACCGGAGGACATCGCCAACGCGGTCGCGTTCCTGGCGAGCGCAAAGGCTCAGTACATCACCGGTTCGACGCTGACCGTCGACGGCGGCGCGAACGCCTAAATACCGAAAGGGCCGGCTGGATGTCGTACCATCCGGCCGGCCCTTTTGATTTGCCGGTTTCAACCGCCTGTTGGATCGGCGCGGTTAACTGCAGCGTTACCATAATTTACGCAATTCTGGTCTGCCTTGATGTCGAAAGGCATGGCCTTGCCCAGGCCGGCGCCGCGCGCCAGCCAACCGACGATCCGGACTCGCATTGCCTCGACCCACAGGCTCGCCAGCCGTGCCCATTCCAGCAGCGGCCACAATGTCAGCTTCACAACGTCGTTGCGCGGTATGCCGGCGGCGCCGACGGGCGTGTCGCATGGTCCTGGGACGCGATAGGTGCCAAACATCCAGTCGAAGAACGGAAAGACGTTGGCGAGGTTCTTGCCGTGGGCCTCCGGCACATCGGCATGGTGCCAGCGGTGAAAGCGCGGCGAGGCGACCAACAAGCGCAGCGGGCCGTGGCCCCAGTCGACATTGATATGGACGTAGACGTTGTGGAACGTCAGCAATAGCGCACCGACACCTATTGCGTCGGCGGGCATGCCGAGCCACGTCAGCATGATGATATAGGAGCCCCACATCACCAGCGCCTCCAGGATGTGGATGCGATATGCCGTCAAGCCGTTGACGACAGGATCGGAATGATGAATTGCGTGCACCGGCCACAGCCATTTCAAATGCATGGCGCGATGGTTCCAATAGTTGGCGAAATCCTGAGCCAGGATGGCGATGAGGCTGAGCAGCCAGAGCGGCAATCCCTCCCAGACGGAGCCCGGCACACTCGGTATTCCAAGCAACGCATAAAGCGCCTTGAAGTGCTCCGACAAAAGCCACACGACGGGCGTCAGCACGAGGTTGATGTTGATGATGGCCAGCGTCGCCGTCACGCTTTCGGCCGCATCGGCCGCGCGGCGCGGCCAGGAAGACCGCCAACCCATGTAAGCGCCCAGCAACACGAGCAGGGCGGCGAAGACCAACTGCTTGCCGGGATCGAAAACCTGGCCCCGCCAGGCATCGAGCACGAAAGTGATGGGATGGGCGATGTTGTCCACGTTACCCGCATTGGTCTGGATGCAAAGCCGGCGCGGACCCATTGCGAAGCCAGGCCGGCAGCCCGGTTTTAGCGAGATTTGCCTTAAGGCAGGGTGAATCGAAACCTCGGTTCCGGTGACAGTCCCGGGCTGCACCCTCCATTTAACTGCCTGGCGCATGACGGCGCTGCCGCAAGTTCACGAAGCGGTCACTTGCGATATATAGACCAGTTGGTCTACATATCAGCCATGCGCCACCAAACCCCTGTGCAGTTGCCCCGTGGCCGTCCCCGAAGTTTCGACACCGAAGCCGCTGTCGAACGCGCGATGGGGGTGTTCTGGTCGCGCGGCTATCATGCCACGGCGCTACCGGACCTGCTTCGTGCGACCAAGCTCTCGCGTGGCAGCCTCTACGCCGCTTTCGGTGACAAGCACTCGCTGTTCCTGCGGGCGCTCGATCGCTACGTTGCCGATGCCCTGACACGGATGGATATCGAACTCGACCCCCGCGGAGAGCCGGTCGACCGCCTGCGGGCCTACCTTGCCGGCTACGTTGACCGGGCGAGCGGTGCCAATGGCAGGCGCGGATGCCTGCTGCTGGCCACAGCCATGGAACTGGCTGGCCATGACGCTGAGGTTGATCGTCGCATCGGGAGCTACTTCAAAGCCGTGGAGGCCCGGGTGGCTGATGCACTTTCCCGTGTGAAGGCGGCGGGCAAGTTGGCCGATGGCGTTGAGCCTTCAAGTGCGGCCCGAATTCTCGTCTGTTTCTTCTGGGGGCTGCGCGTGGTCGGTAAAACGGCACCGACACGGATCACGTCGCAAGCCACCGTTGACGCTCTTATCGCCCGCTTCATCAAGTAGACAACCCATGAACGGCTCCGCTGTTAGCGCGCTTATATCTGGACCGAATGGTCTTGAAAGGAAGAATGCCATGTCTGCCCTCCAGATCGTCTGTGCGGTGGCCGTCCCCTTGCTCTGGGGTTATCAGTTCGTGGCCATCAAAGTGGGCGTTACGGAGTTTCCGCCTCTCTTCTTCCTCGCACTGCGCTTCGTGGCCATCGCGCTGCTGCTTGTTCCGTTCGTCAAAAGACCCACACGTCGACAGATCGGCCCTATCGCAGCTATTTCGTTTTTCCTTGGTGGACTGAACTTCGGGCTGTTCTATGTTGGCCTTGGGCTCGGCTCGGGAAGCATGTCGGCCGTCGCATTACAACTCGCCACGCCCTTCACCGTCCTGTTGGCCTGGCCGTTGCTCGCGGAGAGGCCGTCTTTAACTACGTCCGCCGGAGTGGTGCTTGGATTCGCCGGCGTGGTCGTGTTGGCAGCGGGGCCTGGCCTGTCGGCCAACGCGCTTCCGCTGCTGCTTGTGGTCGGGGCAGCCTTCGCATTCGCGGTGTCCAACATCCTTACCAAGCGCTACGGCCCTTTTGATCCCCTGATGTTGATGGGGTGGTCGTCGCTACTCACGGTGCCGCAGGTCATGTTGATGTCGTTACTCATTGAACATGGACAACTGGCAAGCCTTGTCACGGCGGATGAACGTGGCTGGCTGGCGCTCGCCTACACCATTTTCATCGGCGGAATTGCCGGCTTCGGGCTTTGGTTCTGGCTGATCGCCCGATGCTCCATGGGCCGCGTCGCACCCTTCGGTCTGCTGCTTCCGGTGTTCGCCTTGATTTCGAGCGTGCTGTTCCTTGGCGACCGAATGACCCCGAAGCTGATTGTCGGCGGGCTGCTCGCGATCTCCGGCGTCGCCGTGACACAGGTAAGAGCGAGCGCTCGAGCGATTTGAAGGCGAAATCGACTGTGGCGACTTCCGGGTTCGGCACTTAACGGGCATTGGCAATTTACGGGATGTCCGCTTTGCGCCACAAGCGCCGATCAGAGACGGCCCCTTGGGTGAGCTCAAAGACGGTTTTGAAGCTATGGTCTTCGGCTCGCTATAGAGCGACGCGGAGGGCGGGATGGCGAAGCGACTGTCATGCCTACGCTGCCATCGGCGTCCAGGGGATATCGCGGAATTTCGGCGGCCCGACTTTGCAAGGGGACGCGTTTCGATTCGGAGATAAATTTCATCAATGATCGAATCACTGATTTACGGCAGATCGAGGCGGGGGACCCGCCTCGATCTGTCAGTGACAGGCAGCATCTGCAGGGAGAACACGTATGACGAATTCCGAGGATAAACCGCCTCCCGCAGTCGGGGCCTATTGGATCAAGGAGGAAGATTATCCCGCGTTGCTGCAGCTTTTCGACGATGGCGACAAGATGCCCCCGAACTGGAAAGAATGGCTCAAGATGGCCGAGGAAATGGAGCACGGGCTCAAGGCCTATGGACACGTCGTGCTGCGTGTTTACATCGACCCCTCCACATTTCCGGACTGGTGCGCCGCCCATGGCACAAGCCCAGGCAGCACCGGACGCAGAAAGTTCGTCGCGGCGGCGGTAACCGAGAGATACGGCCGGCAGGCCTGACCAGCACCGTCTTGGCAGGTCGCCGGCCATCGCCAGCCCAGACGCTCACAGCGAGTTGAGGACGAGGCTTTCCCTAAACGGTATCCGCCAGAAGCTGCCATTTCCTTAGAGTCAGCTCTGACCTGAAGCCGACCTCGAAAAAGCTGACCTCAAATCGTCATCCAGGGGACCTGCTCTCAGGCCAGTACCCGAATCCGGTCGGCACGGAAATTAAACTAGATGCATTCTGCATCCCTGGAACTATTGTTCGTCATCGAACAACGCGAGGCGGAGCAATTTCATGATAAGGACGGCAAACCCTCTGGTGCTCCTGGGATTTGGCCTGTGCCTCGCCAGCCCAACGTACGCGCAACAGGCGGACCCGCGTTCGCCCGACCTGGTTCTGATCAACGGAAAAGTCCTGACCATGGATGATCGGTCATCCGTCGTGGAGGCGTTGGCCGTTCTGGACGGCAAGATACTCGCAACAGGAAGCAACGCGTCGGTCAAATCCACCATCGGCACACGGACACGTGTGCTGGACCTGGCCGGCAAGACTGTCGTTCCTGGGCTGATCGATACTCACGCGCATTTCAAGGCCGCCGGTCTCTCGGAGTACGTAGTGAGCATGAGCAGGGCTAAGACGGTCGTCGAGGCTCTCGATGCAATCAAGACATTTGCTGCCAAGAAGAACCCGGGCGAATGGATCGTGGGCGGCGCATGGCATCCACCGTCGCAGCTCGCTGAGAAGCGCTATCTCACCAAACAGGAAATCGATGGCGTCGCTCCGAACAATCCCGTCTACCTGCGGACCGTTGGTCACTTTTCGATGGCGAACGGCTTGGCACTGCAGAAAGCGGGAGTCGACAAGAGCACGCCCAATCCAAGCGGCGGATCTTTCGAAAAGGACGCATCCGGGGAGTTAACCGGCGTTCTCGTCGAGACTGCGATCGATCGGGTCGAGAGGGCCGTGCCGCCGTGGAGTGAGGAAGACGAGGTCCGGCAGTTCAAGATCGCCGAGGGGGTCCTGAACAGCTTCGGGATTACGAGTGTGGTCGAGGGAGCGACGGAAGCTCGGGACATCCGGACGCTTCAGAAGATCGCTGTTTCTGGAGAAGCCACTCTCCGCGCGGGTCTGATGTTCCGGCCGGAGCCGCCGGTGGACATGGCTGCGTGGGAAGCGGTCATGTCCGGTAACGGCGCGTCGTCCGGATTTGGTGACGACTGGCTGAAGTTTGCCGGCATCAAGATCTTCTACGACGGCGGCATGACTCTGAAGACCGCGCTGACCCGCGATGTCTATCCCGATTCGCATGACGACTACCACGGCATCGCGCAGCAGACGCCCGAGCGATTGAAGCAACTCGTCTCGATCTGCAACCGATACAATTGGCGCGTAGGCGTCCACGTCGTGGGAGACCTCGGTATCGACCATGTACTCGACGCGTTCGAGGCTGCGGACAGGGAAAAGTCGATCCGAGACCGGCGCTTCATCCTCATCCATGCAAGCTTAATCAGGCCCGAACAGATGGAGCGCGCCCATAGGCTAGGGGCCCGCGTCGATTTTCAGAACGTATTCATGTGGGACAAGGCGGCGACTGTCGAGCGCTTCCTCGGGCGAGCGACTGCGGACCGTGCCGTGCCCACAAAGACCTTGATCGAGAGGATGGGCATCGACAGTCTCGGAGCTGGAACCGATTTTCCAGTCAATCCCATCAACCCGCTTCTCAACATGTACATCATGGTGACACGGAAGGACCCCAACGGTAACGTTTACGGCGCTTCCGAAGCCATCACCCGCGAGCAGGCTCTGCGCCTCTATACGAGTGCTGCTGCACGTTACACGTTCGAAGAAGGGCGGAAGGGTACGCTTGAGCCAGGAAAGTTGGCCGACCTAGTGGTTCTCTCGGCGGATTACATGGCCGTGCCGGCGGATCAGATCAAGGACATCAAGGCCGACGTAACGATAGTTGGCGGCAAAATCGTATTTCAGCGCTGAGCCGTTGCGCCAGTAAGCGAGACCATAGCGATCGAAGGCATTGGCACCTGGGTGAACGACCGCTTCGCGCCGATATTGTTGATTTAGTCCGCCGTTGATCGGCGGTGGCTGGCGTGATTCCATCCTCGTATTGATTTGCGGAGGAGCGGGACGATGATGGGGATGCAGACGGCGCCGGCGCAGCTGTTCTACGATTTCTGCCTCGACGACCATGTCCCCGAAGATCACCTGCTCCGACGCATTGACCGGTTCCTCGACCTCGAGAAGGTGCGCACGGAGCTGAAGCCGTTCTACAGCAACATCGGCCGCCCCTCGATTGATCCCGAACTGATGATGCGGATGCTGATTGTCGGCTACTGCATGGGCATCCGGTCCGAACGGCGGCTGTGCGAGGAGATCCATCTCAACCTGGCCTATCGCTGGTTTTGTCACCTCGGGCTCGACGGCAGGGTTCCGGACCACTCCACCTTCTCGCGCAACCGGCATGGTCGGTTCCGGCAGAGCGATATGCTGCGGCATTTGTTCGAGACCGTGGTGGAGCGGTGCCTTCGCGAGGGTCTTGTCGGTGGCGAAGGCTTTGCGGTGGACGCGAGCCTGATCGCTGCCGACGCCAACAAGCAGCGGTCCGTTCCCGGCGACCAGTGGCCGATCGCAAGTCTGGGCGCCGATGCCGGCAGGGCCGTTCGCGAGTATCTGGCAACGCTGGACGATGCTGCCTTCGGTGCGGCCAGCGAGGTGAAGCCGAAGTTCGTCTCACCGTCGGATCCGGCGGCGCAATGGACCGGCGCCCACAAGGGGCACGCCTTCTTCGCCTACGCCACCAACTATCTGATCGATACTGAGAATGCTGTCATTCTCGACGTCGAAGCCAGCCGAGCCATCCGCCAGGCGGAGGTCGGCGCCTCACGTACCATGATCGATCGAACCGCCAGACGCTTTGGCATAATGCCCCGGCACCTTGCCGCTGACAGCGCCTATGGCTCGGCCGCAAACCTGGCCTGGCTGGTCAAGGAGAGGCAGATCGAGCCGCATATTCCGGTGTTCGACAAGTCCAACCGGACCGACGGGACCTTCTCGCGATCCGACTTCGTGTTCGATGCTGAACGCAACCATTACACTTGCCCGCAGGGCAAGCTGCTGGTGCAGTTCCGGCGGACATTCGCGACGCCGCGCTCAGGCATCACCAAGGAAGGGACGCGGTTATACCGCTCAAGCAAGTCTGATTGCCAAGGCTGCGCCTTCAAGCCAAAGTGCTGTCCCAACACGCCACAACGTAAAGTGCCGCGCGATCTCGACGAAGATGCGCGGGATGTTGCCCGAAGCTTGGCAAACACGCCGGCCTATGAGCGTTCGCGACATCGCCGGAAGAAGATCGAGATGTTGTTCGCCCATCTCAAGCGCATCCTCAGACTCGGTCGCCTTAGACTGCGCGGTCCGAGCGGTGCGCGAGACGAGTTCCTACTCGCGGCCACGGCGCAGAATCTGAGGAAGCTCGCAAAGCTTCGAGCGATGCCAGCCGCTTGCCCCGTGCCGGCATGACGGCTCCAAAGAAATCGGCGCCGATGCCCGGCCCGATCCTGAGACAACACCCCAAAAAATAGACCATGACCCTGAAAACGGAGGAGTCCGAAACAAAGCGGCGACTAAATCAACAAAATCCGCCAGATGCGGTCGTTCGATCCATATCGGCGTTCGACCCGGAGTTGGCATGGGCGGCGCACGCGCGGCGCGCTTTGCCGCAAGGTTGATCGGGTATCCCTCGCGGCCTTACGCAGGCGCGCGCTCCACCTTGTGACGCAGCCAGACCATTCCGCCCTCCAGCATTGGCCGGGGAAGTTCCACCGCCTGCGAAGGGGCAAATGCACGACTGAACTGCTACGCTTGTCTTCGGTCGACTGGCAGCGGATAAGATACGTGATTGCAGGGGTACAATCCTGAATTCTGCAAGGGGTGAATTTGCCGGCAAAAGATCGACATCGGGCGGCCTCCGGCCCAACCGAGAAGGCAGAAGACAGCGAGGGCGTCTTCGCTCGCCCATCTTTTTATGCCGAGTTCGCCCCTCTGGCGGATCATGGCGGATTCGTGGATTCGATCTACGTCCTGAAGGACCGCGGAAGGCTGACGGAGAGCCGGCTCACTTTCGCTTCTCCGCTGAAGGAGCTTACTTTCATATTTCGCGAGGCCGCACCTGGCGGCCGAGTGGTCTTCAACGAGCCAAACGGTGTTCATCGAAGGAAAAGCGGCGCTTTCTTCGGCTGGATTGTCGGCGTCAAGTTCAAGTCGACCTGGCCAAATTCGGCGAGTGCCGACGATCCTGCGGTCATCGCATGCCGCGATCTGTTGGCTTGCGTCATCCAGAGGAGCCCATCGCAGCTTGATATCCTCGCTCCGCTGGACCGGGCCTTGTTCGCTTTATCCCGGCAGGCCGGGCACCGATCGGAGACGAGCGCCGGGCACTTCGATGCCGAGCACTTCGACACCAAGCACGACCGCGTCGACAACCTGGCGCATCAAATCGGTAGATCGGTGCGCACGATTCACAGACGAATGAGAACGTCGACCGGCTTTCCGCCGAAGCGTTTTCTGGCCATGCAGCGGTTTCGCCGGTCGGTGTTTGAAATCGCGGCGGGGGAAGCCGGTCTGTCTGCGGCCGCCGGCGATCTGGGATTTTCCGACCAGGCTCATCTGACCAGGGAGTTTCGGCGGCACGCCGGCGTCACCCCTGGCGCATTCCGAAAGGCCTGGCGCGGACCTCACGCGCAGGCTGTCCGATTTCTTCAAGACGCTGACCGGTCCACGCGCCTAATGATGGCGGTGTGGCCACGAGAGACCACGACCAAAGCCGGTTGAGCAGCTTCGCCTTTCGCGTCGACGGGTCGCAGGTGTCAGCCTCGATCGTCAGACGCGAGCACCGCAAAATGATCATCGACGCCTGGATGCAGCACCCGAACCCCGCCTGGATCGGGAATCCAATGTTCGAGTCGTTGCGGCGCTGGAGACCGGGCAAGTGGTCGGAAACGGCGCCTCCAATAGAAGACACGCTTGCCGAGATGGACCGCGCGGGCGTCGCCGTCGGCATGCTCTGCGGCTGGCACGGCCCGAGCGGCCCGATGATCAGCAACGACGAGGTCGCCCAGCACTGTCGGGCTTATCCCGATCGTTTCATCGGGATCGCATCGGTCGATCTGTTCCGCCCGATGGATGCGGTGCGGGAGTTGAGGCTGCGGGTGAAGAGGGACGGCTTCAAGGGACTGCGCGTTCTGCCCTGGGTGTGGGGGCTGCCGCCGGACGATCGCCGGTACTATCCGCTGTTCGCGGAGTGCTGCGAGCTCGACATCCCGTTCTGCACGCAGGTCGGACACGCGGGGCCGCTGCGCGAATCCGAACCGGGGCGCCCCATTCCTTATCTCGATCGCGTCGCGCTCGAATTTCCGGAACTTCGCATTCTCGGCGGCCATATCGGCGTGCCGTGGCTCGACGAAATGTTGTCACTCGTCATGAAGTACCCGAACGTCTTCATCGATACGTCCGCCTACAAGGTCAGCCGCTACCCGTCCGATCTCGTCGAGTACATGCGCGGCAACAAGAGGCATCGGGTTCTCTTCGGATCCAACCATCCCTTCTGGCCTGCGGGCGAATGTATCGCCGGCCTCGATGGCCTGAATCTCGGCGTCGAAGCCCGATCGGCGTTCCTGACGGACAACGCACGGCGTCTGTTCAAACTCGCCTGAACTTCCGTGACCCGAGACCCCTGAACCGAAGGATGACCGATGCCCTGGACCATTGAACGCAAGCACCCGCACGTGGCCGTGGTGACGATGAACACCAACAAGGTCAACGCGCAGAATCCGGCTTTCTTCGCCGATCTTCACGCGGCGTTCGATCGCCTGGAATCCGAGTTCGACGATTGCGCCGTGGTTCTTACCGGATCGGGCGCGGTGTTCACGGCGGGCCTCGACTTCGATCATCATTTCCCGATGTTCGCGCGTCGATCGATCAAGGAAATCGACGCCTGGTTCGACGAATATCGCGCGACCAACCTGCGTCTGTTCACGTATCCGAGGCCCACCGTCGCGGCGATCAACGGCCACGCCTATGCCGGGGGATTCATCACCGCGATTGATTGCGATCACCGGATCGCCTGCGAAGGCCCGCTGCAGTTCTCGTTGAACGAGGTGCCGATCGGGATTCCAATGCCCGCCGTTTACTGCGAGATCATCAAGCACGCGATAGGTCCGCGCTCGGCGTTCGAGATGACGCTGTTTGGTCAGATCTACGATCTGGCGGCCGCGACCCGCCTGGGCATCGTCCAGCAGACAGTTGCACCGGACAAATTGCTGGAGACCGCCGTCGCCTGGGCGGCGCTGGTACCGCCGGATTGCCATGCGGCCTACGCCTTCGCGAAACGAGCGCTTCAGGCGACCACCATGGCGGCTATCGATGACGCCGCACGCCTTGATCGAGATTGGCTGTCGCGCGGCATGTCCGATCTCGGAAGCATCCGCGCTCACACACGGCGCTACAAGGAACTAAAAGGTAAGGACGTCACCTGGCCCTTGCCGACCTGACGGCGTCCCCCGCTCCATTTCTGGCTCAAAAGCCGACTTCGAGCTCGTCCCATTGGGGAGAACGCCGGCGCGGGCATGAAGCCGCAGATCCATATGCAAATGCCAACGCTTCCGGCTAACATCCGGGCAAAAGCGCCGCGACGCAGGGAGAGCAGACATGATCGAGAATGCGGACAGCTATGTTTGCGGTGTCGCCGATGCGCCGCTGCTGGGCATCACCATTGGCCGAAGTCTTGATCAGGCGGCCGGGCTCTGGGCCGATCGTGAGGCGCTGGTTTCGCCGAGCCATGGCGTCAGATGGACTTGGAAGGAACTGGCCGAGCGAGTCGATGCGCTCGCGGCCGGTTTTCTCGCCCTTGGCCTCGAACGCGGCGCGCGCATCGGGGTGTGGTCGCTCAACCGTCCTGAATGGACGTTGACGCAGTTTGCCGCGGCCAAGGCCGGGCTCATCCTCGTCACCATCAATCCCGCCTACCGCCTGAGCGAACTTGAATTCGCGCTTGCCAAGGTCGGATGCGCCGCGCTCGTTACGGCCACCGAATTCAAGACCTCCAACTACATGGAGATGCTGAACACGCTGATGCCCGAGCTAAACAAGGCACGACCGGGTGATCTGCGCGCCGCGCGGTTGCCGCAGCTCCGCGCGGTGATCCAGATCGGAGCGCCGGCTTGCCCTGGCGCGATACCGTTTGAAGAAATAGCCCGCATGGGTGGACCGCGCCACCGCAGCGCGCTTGCGACGCTGACAGCTACCTTGCAGTTCGACGACCCCGTCAACATCCAGTTCACCAGCGGCACGACAGGATCGCCCAAGGGCGTCACGCTGACGCACCACAATATCCTCAACAACGGCTATTTCCTCGGCCGCACCATGCGGCTGACGGAACAAGATCGTATTTGCATCCCGGTGCCGCTCTATCACTGCTTCGGCATGGTGATCGGTAACCTGGCTTCGCTCACCTCGGGCGCAACCATGATCTATCCCGGCGAAGGCTTTGATCCTCTGGTGACGCTGCAGACGGTGGAGCGGGAGAAATGCACAGCGCTTTACGGTGTTCCGACCATGTTCATCGCCGAACTCGACCACCCCGACTTTGCCAAATTCGATCTGTCATCGCTGCGCACTGGCATGATGGCCGGCGCGCCTTGCCCGATCGAGGTGATGCGGCGCGTCAACAGTCTGATGAATATGCGTGAGGTGACCATTGGCTATGGCATGACCGAGACGAGCCCAGCCAGCTTCCAAAGTGCCACCGATGATCCGTTGGAGCGCCGGGTCTCGACCGTCGGACGCGTTCATCCACATGTCGAGGTCAAGATCGTCGACCTTGAGGGCCGCATCGTGCCGCGCGGCGAACCCGGCGAATTGTGCACCCGCGGCTACTGCGTGATGCTGGGCTATTGGGACGAACCTGAAAAGACTGACGAGGTCCTCGACGCCAAGGGTTGGATGCACACAGGTGACATCGCCGTGATCGATAACGAAGGCTACTGCAACATCGTTGGCCGTATCAAGGACATGGTGATCCGCGGCGGCGAGAACCTGTATCCGCGCGAGATCGAGGAATTTCTCTACCGCCACCCCAAGATTCAGGACGTGCAGATTTTTGGGGTCGCCGATGATCGCAACGGCGAAGAACTCTGCGCCTGGATCAGGCCGCGTTCCGGCGAGACGCTGACACCAGAGGAGGTCCGCAGCTTCTGCGAGGGCCAGATCGCCCACAACAAGATCCCGCGCTACATCGAATTCGTCGATGAGTTTCCCATGACGGTCACCGGCAAGATCCAAAAATTCGTGATGCGCGAAGCGGTCGAGGCGCGGCTTGGACTTAAGGCGGCGAAAACAGCGTGAAAGCTCTTTTGCTGCACAAAAGACCCGCCGACTGGGAAGCGCAAGCACGGGAGCGTGTATCGTGCCCGCCCTACCCGGGCGCACGCTCCACCTTGTGACGCAGCCAGACCATTCCGCCCTCCAGCATTTCGCAGTGCGTGAGCCGCAACGACTGGCCGGCGCCGGGGCGGTCGCCTTCCGGGCCGGTGTAGTCGACGATGCTCTGCGTGCCGGCCACCCCGTCGACGGCCGGGTAGATCAGCGTGCTGAACTCGTCGATGAGATGGTGTTTGAGGAAGGCGCCATTGATCCTGCCGCCGCCTTCGAGAAGCAGTTTTTTGGCGCCGAAAACCGAGCCCAGTTGCGCCATCGCCCCGGACAGGTCATCGCCTGTTTTGCCGGCGAAGACATAGGAAACACCATCTTCGCGAAGTTCGGCGAGATAGGCATCGGAAACCTGTTCGCCGAGCACCGCAACGACGTGGTCGCCGCCGACATTGTCCTTGCCGTAATGAGCACGGCCCGACGGGTCGATCCCGACGGCGAGCTTGCGGCCGTCGGGTTTGGCGATATGTGCTTGGCGTGGCAGCTTCGGTGCTGCGGCCATGCTGCGTTCGGTTCCCTTGGCCATTTCACTCATGGTCTTGCGGCCGACGATCCATCCATCGGCCTCGAAGTTGTCATGCACCTTTTCGTAATGGCTGCGCAGAACGTCCTGCGAAATGCCTTCGGCTGCCCGCGTAAAGCGGCTGGGATGCAGCCGTCCATCGATTGACGTGCCCATGTGACAGATGATGTAAGGTCGCATACGCTTCTCACCGGGTTGGGGACTGGTTACCGTCCTTGTATTGTGCGTCCACCAAATTTTCCATCGCTATACGCCAACGTCATTGCCTGCAACAAACGCGAAGCGTTTGTGCAAGGGAGCGAAGCGACGACTTGTCCGCCGAAGCTCAACGAGCAAAGGCGGAAGCAATCCATTCTTTCTTGATCGCGCAAGATGGATTGCTTCGCGGAGCCTGTCACCGGGCGCGCATTCGCGCGACCCGTTGGCTCGCAATGACGTGGTTGGGCCGCGGCGTATCGGCCCCTGCGTTCGCAGGGACGACGATGTCGTTGGAGTCGCGCCCAAAACGGGCTATGCAAACCCTGTTTTCACCGAGGACGACAGCTTGAAGCCCGACAATGACCCTTCGCCCGCGCCGTTCGGCGCGTTTGCCCCGACTGCCGCGCAGGGCGCCATCATCCGGTTGGCGCATCGCTCGCGGCTGAAGCGCGGCGCGTTTCGTCCATGGCTGTCGCGGCTGGTCAACCTGCTGCGCGCGGGTCCTGTGGATGTCGCCTACCAGGGCGCGGCGTTCCGCTTTTATCACCAGGCCAGCGCCACCGAACGCGGCGCGCTGTTCAATCCCGATTACAATATCGAGGAACTGGATTTTCTGCGCGCCCATGTGCCTGCCGACGGCGTGTTCGTCGACGTCGGCGCCAATGTCGGCACCTATGCGATGGTGCTGGCGCGCCATGTCGGACCGGCCGGCAAGGTGATCGCGATCGAGCCGTATCCCGTGACCCACGCGCGGCTGGCCTTCAACAATTCAGCGTCCGGTTATACGCAGGTCCAACTGGTGGCCGCGGCCGCGGCCGCAACCGACGGCGAACTGATGATCGAACCCGATGGCGACAATCTCGGCGCCAGCCATATCGTGACAGGTGAAGTTTCGAGCAAGGCGATCAAGGTGCCGTCGCTGCGGCTGCAGCGCATTCTCGAGGACGCCGGCGTCGCACGCGTCGACGCCCTGAAGATCGACATCGAAGGATTCGAGGACCGCGCGCTGATTCCCTTCTTCCAGGACGCCCCGCCAACGCTGTGGCCCCGCGCGGTGGTGATCGAGCATCTATCAAAGAACGAGTGGCTTGAGGACTGCATCGCCGACATGCGCGCCCGCGGCTATGCGGAGACCGGCAAGACCCGCAGCAACACGCTGCTGGTTCTGGGTTCCAGATAATTGCGTGACCCGGAAAAGTGGGCAGCGGTTTTCCTCGGGACAAACGCAAAGCGTTTGCCCGGAGGTCATGCACACAGGGCCATTGTGTCGCACGGAACATAGCTGCATCTACGACGTTGTCCGCGATGCCGATCGAACCTCCCGAAATTCCACCGGCAACGCCGGGACATCCAACCGAACCACCGCAAGAGGCACCTCCGGGCAATCCGCGTCCGGAGATACCGCCGCCGATGCACGAGCCGGGCGCGCCGCCGCAGCCGCAGGAGCTACCGGGCAAGATGCCTGACGAACTTCCGCTGCGTGGACCGGATGGACCTCGCACGCCGAATCCGGCTACTGATCTCTACAGCAACATGGGCCGCACCTGATGGGGGCGGCCTGAATGAGCAATGAATAATGATGCATGTAACCTGTTGCTTCGACGAAATATATCGCGTCCGAGTTTCATACCCCGCCACAATCCGGCCTAACGATTAGCTGTTGATCGACCAGCCGAAACCTTCGGCAAAGGCCAATCCATTGCTTCCAAGAACCTTCCGGGACCTAGAGACATCATGACAAATCTTCGCATCCTGCTGCTGGCCACCACTGCTCTGACGGTAGCTCAGCTCGCGACTTCCGCATCGCATGCGCAAACTGCACCGCTCGTCATGGCGCAAGCCAGGGAAGAGCTTGGCCCCGATGGAAAGCCGAAAGGGCCGCCACCGAAGGGCCCGCCGCCCGCCGCAGTACCGCATCCCGCACCGCCGCCGCCGCCGGCTGCTGCACCGCGTCCCGCACCACCGCCGCCGCCTCCCCCGGCTGCAGCGCCGCGTCCCGCTCCGCCGCCACCACCGCCGCCTCCGCATGCGCCACCCCCGCCGCCGCCCCCGCCTCCGCATGTGGCACCGGCACCGGCACCCCATGTGGCACCGCCACCACCGCCGCCACCACCCCCGCCTCCGCCGCAGAAGCCTGTGGCGCCTGTCGCGCCGAAGCAGCCCGAGACGCCAGCTACGCCTGCACCGCGGATTGAACGGCTCGAAAAGGGTGCTCCGGTGTCTCCGGGCGGCCGGGAACAGCTTCAGCAGAAGCCCGGTGGCGCTGCGTCGCCGCAACCGGCTGCGCCGCCGCCTCCGCCGCCTCCTCCTCCTTCCGGCGCCAAGCAGGCACCTGCGACGATTCCGCAAACGGCGCCGCCGACAACCACGCCTCCGACGTCTACCCCTCCTGCGGGCACGAGCCCGACGGGGGCGCCGCCGCCGCGTGGTCCCGGCGGACCTGGTGGACCTGGTCAGCAGGGACAGGGACGTCCCGGCGGGCCGCCTCCGGGCACCACCGCACCGGGTGCTATCCCGGGAACCGCACCTGCGGCCGGGGCACCAGCCGCAGGCGTTCCCGCGGCACCCACCGCTGTGCCGGCCGGGCCGAACTCCGCGCCACCTCCCGGTCGGACGCAGAACGCGCCGCCGACGGTCACTCCGGCGTTCCAGCGCGCCCCGCAGATCACCGCGCCGCTGCCGGCCATACCGCGCCCCGCGGTTGCCCTGGCGCCGATCGCGGCGGGTGCGGTCATGCAGGGACCGCGCAACCTCAGTGACTTCCGCGGTCAGCGCCGCGAAGTCCAGGAGGGCGGCCGCACCGTCATCACCGAGCCGGGCCGGATCATCATCCGCGACCCGGGCGGACAGGAATATGTCCGTCACGACGAGATGGATCGCTTCCAGTACGGTGCGCGTGACATCCGGACCGAGGTGATCGGCGGCGAAACCCGCACGGTCGTGATCCGTCCGGACGGCTCGGAGGTCATCACGGTGATCGGCCCCGACGGCCAGTTGCTGCGGCGGATTCGCCGCGACGATCGCGGTCGCGAGATCATCATCATCGACAACAGCTACCGCGATCCGCGCGCGGTCGGCGGCTTCTATGTCGACCTGCCGCCGCCGGTGGTCCGCATCCCTTATGATCGATACATCGTCGATTCCGAGGAAGCGCCGCCCGAGCTGATCTACGACACCATGGAGGCACCGCCGGTGGACCGGATCGAGCGGCGTTATTCGCTCGACGAAATCCGCTACAGCCCGAACGTGCGCCAGTTGATGCCGAGCATCGACGTCAACACCATCAACTTCGCGACCGGATCGTGGGAAATTCCTCCCGACCAGGCCTCGAAGCTGCAGGCGATCGCCGATGGCCTCAACCGGGCGATCCAGCGCAACCCGCGCGAGGTGTTCCTGATCGAGGGCCACACCGACGCGGTCGGCAGCGACACCGACAACCTGTCGCTGTCGGACCGCCGCGCCGAATCCGCCGCGACGTTGCTGACGCAGCAGTTCGGGGTGCCCGCCGAAAACCTGACCTCGCAGGGCTACGGCAAGCAGTACCTGAAGGAGCAGACCGACGGGCCGAGCGCCATCAACCGGCGCGTCACCGTCCGCCGCATCACGCCGCTGCTCAATGGCGGCCAGGCGTCGCTGCCGCCGCCCCCGCCCGGCGTCGCGCCGCCGCGGTAACGCGAGCACGTCGTCATCAAATGAAATGGCCGGGAGCAATCCCGGCCATTGTCGTATGTCTAATCCGTCATTCCGGGGCGATGCGGAGCATCGAACCCGGAATCTCGAGATTCCGGGTTCGCTTCGCGCCCCGGAATGACAGCAGAAGACAATATGGATTGCTTCCGCCTTCGCTCTTCGAGCTACGGCGGACAAGTCGTCGCTTACGCTCCTCGCAATGACGTGGGTAGAGCCCCCGCGCCTCAGTCCTTGTCGCTGCCAAGTCTGAAGATGTCCGCGCCCTCGCCGCTCGATAGCAGGCCGTTGTCGGCGTAAAGATTGAGCTTGGTCCGGGTATCGGCGATATCCAGGTTGCGCATCGTCAGTTGCCCGATGCGGTCGGCCGGCGTGAACGGCGCGTCCTCGACCTTCTCCATGCTCAGCCGCTCCGGCGCGTAGGTCAGGTTCGGGCTCTCGGTGTTCAGGATCGAGTAGTCGTTGCCGCGGCGCAGTTCGAGCGCCACCTCGCCGGTGACGGCACGCGCCACCCAGCGCTGCGCGGTTTCGCGCAGCATCAGCGCCTGCGAATCGAACCACCGTCCCTGGTACAGCAGCCGGCCGAGGCGCATGCCGCTGATGCGGTATTGCTCGATAGTATCCTCGTTGTGGATGCCGGTGACCAGGCGCTCATAAGCGATGTGCAGCAGCGCCATGCCGGGCGCTTCGTAGATGCCGCGGCTCTTGGCCTCGATGATCCGGTTCTCGATCTGGTCGCTCATGCCAAGGCCATGCCGGCCGCCGATGGCGTTGGCCTCGAGGAACAGCGCGACCGGATCGGCAAACGTCTTGCCGTTCAGCGCCACCGGCTGACCTTCCGCGAACCGCACGGTGACCTTCTCGGCCTTGACGGCGCAGTCGTCGCGCCAGAACGGCACGCCCATGATCGGATTGACGATCTTGATGCCGCTGTCGAGCTGCTCGAGATCCTTGGCCTCGTGGGTGGCGCCGAGGATGTTGCTGTCGGTCGAATAGGCCTTCTCGGCGCTCATCTTGTAACCGAAGCCATGCGCGGTCATGAACGCCGACATTTCGGCGCGGCCGCCGAGTTCGTCGATGAACTGCTGGTCGAGCCAGGGCTTGTAGATGCGGAGATTCGGGTTGGTCAGCAGGCCGTAACGGTAGAAGCGCTCGATGTCGTTGCCCTTGAAGGTCGAGCCGTCGCCCCAGATGTTGACGCCGTCCTCCTTCATCGCCGCCACCAGCATCGTGCCGGTCACGGCGCGGCCGAGCGGCGTGGTGTTGAAATAGGTGATGCCGCCGGTCGAGATATGGAAGGCGCCGGACTGGATCGCGGCGATGCCTTCGTGGACCAGTTGGGTGCGGCAATCGACCAGCCGGGCTTTCTCGGCGCCGTACTCCATCGCCTTGCGCGGAATCTCGTTGTAGTCGGCCTCGTCGGGCTGGCCGAGGTTGGCGGTGTAGGCGAAGGTCCGCGCGCCCTTCTGCTTCATCCACAACAGCGCCGCGCTGGTATCGAGCCCGCCCGAGAAGGCGATGCCGACTTTCTCGCCCTTGGGCAGGCTCTTCAAAATCGTGCTCATAAACCTTCCAATCGCTCGAAATGTCTTGTGACGTTGAGGGCGCGAATAGCAAATTTCGCAGCCAGGGGCACGCGTTTTAAGGGACGGCGCGGCCGCGCCAGCGCTGCCACAGGCGATAGCCGGGGCTGCCCAGCCGCGCCAGCGCGGCCTCGATCTGCGCATCCGACAGCCGGGTCGACGGCCAGCGGTAGATCCAGGCATAGGCCAGCCAGATCACCAGAAAGCTGACCAGCCCGGCGGCCGCGACATCGGTGAAGAAATGCCCGCCGAACGCCATCCGCAGCACGCTGGTGGTGATCCCGAACAGGGTCGCCGCTGCATAGGCCAGCGGCCGCCACGCCGGCGGCGTCAGCACCGCAGGCGCAAAGGTCCAGAACGCGGTGGCGCCCTCGCCGGAGAAAAACGAGCAGTTGCGCTCGCATTCGCCGCGCGGGTCCCACCACGGCACGAATTGCCAGGGCCCGTCGAACTGCGTCACCATCACCGGCCGCGGCCGGCCCCAATGGCTCTTGAAGGTGAGATTAGTGAGGACGACGGCGGACAGAAGTATCGTGACCAGCAAAAACACCGCCGCGCGGCCGGGGATCAGCATCGGCCGGTCCGGCCGCAGCAGCTTGGCGACGATGGCAACCAGCGCCGGCAGCGCCAGCGCCCACGCCACCCACATCGCACCGTCGCGCGCCCATGCGGCCACGGCATCGGCCTTTGCCGGGAACGATTTGGTGGCGGGATCGTAGAACAGCGCCGCCAGCTTCAGATCGAGTTCGGGAAAAATCCCGAACAGCAATCCGATGACCAGCGCGAGGCCGAGCGCGATGAGAAGTCCGGTCCGGTTCATGGCGCGGGGTTTAGCCGAGGCGGTTGGCGTTGGAAAGCATCACGGCTGCGGCCTCGACTGCGACGGCAGTGGCGGCGGAGGCCGCAACGGGCGCGGCGGTTCGCGCCAGGCGCCCGCACTGCGGCCGGCGATCATCCAGTAGACAAGGCCGGCGACGATGCCCGCGCCGGTCATGATTTCGAGGTGACGACGCACGATGCCATCGAACTGCATCGTCTGCGTATCGAACGGAACCAGTCCGAGATAGCAGGCCGCGCCGACGATCGCGCCGCCAACCGCGTAAGTGAGCACGCTCCGGATATAAAATGCCTCGGTGATCAGAACCACGATCAGCGCCGGCAACAGCGCAAAGCCCGAGATAAAGATGAAGCCAAAGCCGAGCACGACGTTGATCGCGCTCTGATCGATCTCACGGACGCCGAGATCGCTGAATTCCGGATACAGCACCGCAACGACCACGATCGCCCCGGCTGCGAAGCACGCCAGCAGGAAAGCAAAGAACACGACAAAGAGGCGGCCGATCAGCGCCATGACTGCACACCGTCATTGCGAGCCAACGGGTCGGCGCAAAGCGCCGCCCGATGACAGGCTCCGCGAAGCAATCCACAGGCTCCGATCGAGCCTCTGGATTGCTTCGTCGCTACGCTCCTCGCAATGACGGCTGAAACAAGACTCGCCATCTTCAGTCCGTCATCGCCATGGCGCGCAGCGCATCGCGCTCGCGCACGGACAATTTTTCGGTCTCCGACTTCAACTGGCCGCAGGCGGCGAGGATGTCGCGGCCGCGCGGGGTACGTACCGGCGAGGAGTAGCCGGCGTTGAAAATATACTCGGAGAATTTTTCGATCTGCTCCCAGTCCGAGCATTCGTAGCGCGTGCCTGGCCACGGATTGAACGGAATCAGATTGATCTTGGCGTGAATGCCCTTCAGCAGCTTCACCAGCAGCTTGGCGTCATCCAGGGAATCGTTGACGCCCTTCAGCATCACATATTCGAAGGTGATGCGCCGCGCATTCGACGAGCCCGGATAGTCGCGGCAGGCCTGCAGCAATTCGGCAATCGGATATTTGCGATTGAGCGGCACCAGTTCGTTGCGCAGTTCGTCGCGCACCGCATGCAGCGAAATCGCCAGCATGACGCCGATCTCGTCGCCGGTGCGGATGATGTTGGGCACCACGCCCGAGGTCGACAGCGTGATGCGACGGCGGGAAATGCCGATGCCCTCGTTGTCGGCAACGATCAAGAGCGCGTCGCGCACCGCGTCGAAATTGTACAGCGGCTCGCCCATGCCCATCATGACGACATTGGTGACGCGGCGGCTGCCGGTCGGGGTCTCGCGATCGGCCCAATCGTCGAGGCGGTCGCGCGCCACCATGATCTGGCCGACGATTTCACCCGCGGTGAGATTGCGCACCAGCCGCTGCGTGCCGGTGTGGCAGAACGAGCAATTCAGCGTGCAGCCAACCTGCGAGGAGACGCACAGCGTGCCGCGGTCGGTTTCGGGGATGTAGACGCATTCGACTTCATGCGCCTTCTGCAGATCGTCGCCGCTCGGCAGCCGCAGCAGCCATTTTCGGGTGCCGTCGTTGGAAATCTGCTCGGCGACCACTTCGGGACGCGCGACGGTGAAATGCTGCACGAGCTGCGCGCGCATTTCCTTGGAAATGCTGGTCATCTCGTCGAACTCTTTGGCGCCGCGGACATACATCCAGTGCCAGAGCTGCTGCGTGCGCATCTTGCGCTGGCCGGCCGCAACCCCGATCTCGCCCAACCGGTCCGCGATCTCGGCGCGCGACAGGCCGATCAGCGACGGCTTGGCCGGCGGCACATAGGTTTCGAGCGGCAATTTTTCCAAAGGTGCGGTTGCCCCGGAAGGGGCCGCGGTCTTGCTGGTCACGGTGTCGGTCATGGCCCATCAAATAGGCTTTCCGGCGCCCGCTGGAAAGCCACCAAATGCGTCAGTTTGGGCCTAAAAAGCCGCTAATCCTGCTTGTCTTGCTTGGAGCATGATCTTTTCGGAAAGCCGGGGACCACTTTTCCGGATCATGCTCTAACGCCGGCAATCCTGCGCCAGCCGGTCGAGCGCCTGGGCCAGACCCTTCAGCGAGAAGGTGTCGGTGGTCTCGGTGCCCTTGGCGGAGACGCCCTTGACGGTGGCGTCGGCGGATTTGCGCATGGCCTCGACCATCCGCTCTTCCTCGGCGGCGTTCTTGATCCAGAGCCCGTCGCCCTGGGTGTACATCGCGTACGACGCGCCACCGACCTCGAGCGAGGATTCCGAGCCCGGCTTCAGCGCGTAGCCGATCATGATCGAGACTTCGTTGACGACCTTCTCCGCCGGGCGCGTCGAGACGAACGCGTAGGCCGGATCGCGCGGACGGTTCGGAGGATTGGTCTTCGAGGAAGCCGGCTTGGCCAATGCGAAGCAGACCTTCCTGCCGTTCGGCATCGCGGTGTAGGCGCCCCAGGTGCCGAATTGACCGATCAGGTTCGGCTCTGCGCCGCCCGCCGCAGCGGTTGCGGCCGGGTCCGGCTTGGCCGCGGGCTTTGCGGCAGCCGCAGGTTTGGCCGCATCCTTGGCGCCCTTCGGCGCAGCCGTTTGCGCGTGCGCGAAGGATGTCACCCCGCACAACGCAACAACAGCAACCAGAGATGTCAGCTTTCCCCGCACGGACGACTGATTCCCTTATCATTGTGACTGGAAGATGGCCCGACGACACAACGAGTCGTCGGGCATGGATAGCCGGGAAATGCTTTTTTGGAAAGGCAGTTACGCCTTTGCCCACCGCTGAGCCTGCGTTCCGGTGCAAGTCTTGTTAGCAGACTCTTTACGCGATCTTCGAGTCTCACCCTTGCGAGTCCAGCTCCTGCCTAGCTCTTGGCGCGACCTTCGCGCTGCTTCTCCCACTGCGCTTCGGTCCATTGCAGCAGATCCTCCGCTCCGGAACTGCGCAGATGCGAGCCGCCGTCCTGCACCACCATCTCGCCATTGATGTAGCCGGCCTGGTCCGAAATCAGGAAACTCGCGAGATTGGCGAGCTCGCTGTGTTCGCCGGCGCGGCCGAGCGGATTGCGATGCGCCCAGCTTTCGTCGCGGCCCTCGGGCCGCAACTGGCCGGAAGCGCCGGGGGTCGGAAACGCGCCGGGCGCGATTGCGACCAAACGAACGCCCTTCGGGCCCCATTCCACCGCAAGGCTCTTGGTCATCGCCAGTACGGCGGTCTTGGCCATCGCCGAGGGCACCGTGAAGGCGCGTCCGGTGATGGTCGAGGTCGAGAGAATGCTCAGCACCACGCCCTTGTGCTTGCCGTCGATCCAGCGCTTGCCGGCGGCGAGCGTGCAATACATCGTGCCATGGAGCGTCGGCGCCAGGATCGCATCCGCGGCGCGGAACGACAGATGTTCGGTCTGCGCGATGAAGGTCGCGGCGGCGTTGTTGACCAGCACGTCGATCGGCGCTTCGCCCCAGACCGAATCCATCATGGCCTCGACCGCGGCGCCATCGCGGATATCGCATCTCGCCACCGAGACCTTGCCGCCCATTTCGCTGCGCATCTGCGCGGCGGTCGCCTCCAGCAATTCGAGCCGGCGGCCGCAAACGATCAGCTCGGCACCGAGTTCGACGAAGCGGCGTCCCATCGCGGCCCCGAGCCCGGAGCCGCCGCCGGTCACCAAGATCCGCTTTCCCGCCAGCAGGCCTTTTTCAAACATTGTTTCACTCCCCTTTAGCCCGGTTTTTCTCACTCCCCGTCATTGCGAGGAGCGTGAGCGACGAAGCAATCAAGTCCTCGGTCGCAGCTCTGGATTGCTTCGCTTCGCTCGCAATGACGGCGGATAGGCCGGCATGCGACCTAAGCACCGAATCGGATTGTAGCCCGGCTTCAAATCCGGCAAGAAGCATCCAGCCTTCCTTGTGCGTCCGAAAATCAGGTGTGTCCATGAAAGCCATTCTCTGCTCGCAATATTGCCAACCCGACGATCTCGTGCTGGCCGACGTGCCCGATCCCGTCGCCGAGCCGGGCCAGGCCGTGATCGCGATCAAATCCGCGGCGCTGAATTTCTTCGACATCCTGATGATCCAGGGCAAATACCAGATCAAGCCGCCGTTCCCGTTCTCGCCGGCCGCCGAGGTTGCGGGCGTGATCGAAAGCGTCGGCGCCGGCGTCACCGACCTGAAGGTCGGAGATCGCGTGGTGGCTTCTTGCGGTCACAACGGCGCGCGCGAAAAGATCGCGCTGCCGGCGAATACGATCGTGAAGATTCCGGACAATCTGGATTTCGATCGCGCCGCCGGAATCATCATCATCTACGGCACCGCGCTGCATGCGCTGGAAGATCGCGCCAGCCCGAAGCCCGGCGAGACGCTGGCGGTGCTGGGCGCGGCCGGCGGCACCGGCCTTGCCGCCTGCGAACTCGGCAAACTGATGGGCCTGAAGGTGATCGCCTGCGCATCTTCGGATGAGAAGCTTGAATTCGCCAAGGCCCACGGCGCCGAACTGACGCTGAACTACGCCAAGGAAGATCTGAAGGAAGGCCTGAAGCGGCTGACCGGCGGCAAGGGCGTCGACATCATTTTCGATCCGGTCGGCGGCAGCTATGCCGAAGCCGCGTTGCGCGCCATCGCGTGGGAGGGACGCTTCCTGGTGATCGGCTTTGCCGCCGGCGACATTCCAAAGATGCCGCTCAATCTGGCGCTGCTCAAGGGCTGCGATATCCGCGGCGTATTCTGGGGCGCATGGACCCGGCTCAATCCGGAACAGAACCGCGCCAATCTGGAGAAGCTCGTGAAGTGGACCGCGGAAGGCAAGATCTCCTCGCATGTCGACCGCACCTTCCCGCTGGCGCAAACCGCCGAGGCGCTGAAAGTGCTCGCCGGCCGCCAGGCGATGGGCAAGGTGATCCTGCATCCCTGAGACGCGGGCGCCTCGCCGGCGACAACAACTCGCTACCGACGGCGGCCAATGCTCGGCCGCCGTATCACTTCGGGACAGACGCGTCACTTCGGGACAGACGCGCGCAATTTGAGATAATTAGTTGCTAAGTAATCCGCATTTTAAATCTATGAATTAGGCGATTACGCCTCAATCAAACCAAAATATCTCCCAATTCGCGCCGGTCGGCGTCGTTTTTTGAACCCATTCGGCGTGCGATTTAGCGACGAGTTAAAGGGTTGCCGCGCGCCAACAATAAAACAACCAGATGCGGGGTACCCACAGTTGCGTTTGTAGGTGGGAGCATCACCATGGTGGAGCGTACAAGGCAGGTTCATTCGAGCGATCCGTACGACAGGTTCGACGAAGCCATCAGCGATTCCCGGTTGTATGAGACGCATCCCCCCGGTCGCGCCGTCGCACTGCCTTATGAAGCGCCGGACGAATTGCAGGAAGATGCGCTGGGCTACGAGCCGGTCCCGCTGTTCCTATCCAACTATGACGATGACGAAGAACCCAAACACCGGTTTGGCAGCGGCGGCGAGCGGAACATCAGCCGCGCACTGCTTTGGTCGCGAATTCTCAAGGGCGGCATCGCCGCAGCAACCGCCGCCGGCATCGCGCTCGCGATCATGTCGATGGACAATCCGCTTTCGGTATTCGCCAACGCGAAGGCCTCGCTCGCCGGCGAAACACCCGGTCAGCTCAGCGCGACGGAGCCGGCGCTGCCGCCGCAAAGCGTCGCCGCACGGCCAACCGATTCCGAGCCGGCGCCAGACACTGCAACGCCCCGCCGGATTCAGCCCGCCGGCCTGACGTCGGTGTCGCCGTCGCGCGACGAGATCGCAGCCGCCTATCAGGGCGCTATCAAGAACAAGGTTGTGGCGATCGAACCGGCAACACAAGCAGCCCCGGTAGAGGCGGCTCCGCCGCCGTCGGCAAGACGTATCGCCCCGGATGAACTCGCGGCGCTGCTGAAGCGGGCAAAGGGATTGCTCGCGATCGGTGACATCACCTCCGCCCGGCTGTTGCTCGAGCGGGCGGCGGATGCGCAGGAAGCCGAAGCGGCCCTGATGCTGGCGGGGACCTATGACCCGCAGGTGCTCGGCACCCAGGACATGCGCAGCGTCACACCCGATCCCGCTGCGGCACGGCTTTGGTACCAGAAGGCGGCCCAGCTCGGTTCAGTCGACGCCAAGCGCCGGCTCCAGACTCAGAACTAGGCTTCACTCAAAGACAGGCACTACGCAGGGGGATACATGCGACGTTTGTTTGCGATGGCACTGGTTGCCATCATGATGGTTTGTGGTCAGACCGCTCGCGCCGAAGAGGCCGAGCTCGATCCGGCCAAGGTCAGCGAAAGCCTCAAGGCTATTTTCCAGTTCGGTTCGGCCGCCACCAAGCAGGCCCTGAATCAGAACACGGTCACGCTGATCTCCGGCACGATCGGCGGCACCTATGTGCAGATCGGCGCCGACCTCGCCTCCGTACTCGACGACGGCAACAAGTTGCGCGTACTCCCGATCGTCGGGCGCGGATCGGTGCAGAGCGTCGCCGACATTCTGTTCCTGCAGGGCGTCGATCTCGGCATCGTGCGCGCCGATACGCTCGATTATCTCGAGCGGAAGGGCTTTGCGAAGGACATCAAGAAGCAGTTCACCTATGTGACCAAGCTCTACAACGAAGAGATGTATGTCATCGCCTCGAAATCGGTCCGCAGTCTCGCCGATCTCAACGGCAAGAGGGTCAGCGTCGACCTTCCCAACGGCGGCACCTTCGTCACGGCGTCCATCGTATTCGAGCGCCTCGGCCTCAAGCCGAACCTCGTCTATATCGAGCAGCGCATCTCGATGGAGATGCTGAAGAAAGGTGAACTCGACGCCGTGATTGCCGTGGGCGGCAAGCCGTACAAGTCGGTCAGCGCATTCAAGGACGACAAGGACCGTTTCCACTTCGTTCCGGTCGACTACGCCAAGCCGTTGCAGGGCGACTATCTACCGGCGGTGCTGACGGCGAAGGATTACCCGAACCTGATTACGGAGGGCGAGCGCGTCGACACCATCGCGGTCCCCGCGGTGCTGGCGGCCTACAACTGGGCGCCGAACACCGACCGCTATCGCAAGCTTTCGCTGTTCGTCGATGCCTTCTTCACGAAATTCCCGACGTTCCAGAACCCACCCTTCCATCCGAAATGGAAGGAGGTCTCGCTGTCGGCGCCGCTGCAGGATTGGCATCGCCTTCCGATCGCCGATCAATGGCTGAAGAGCCATAACATCGAAGCGGTGACCCGCGCCCGGTTCGACACGTTCCTGCAACAGAGCCCGGCGACCGCGGCGACCGTGAAGAACGAGACCGACCGCGAAGCGCTGTTCAAGCAGTTCCAGGCCTGGGAAGCCGACAAGAACGCGCGGGCCCAGGTGGTCCGTCCTCCGGCCCCCGCGAAGTGATCTTGTCGTAATACTCGTCATGCCCGGCCGTGTGCCGGGCATCCACGTCTTTGCTCACAGCAAGCGGGAAAGACGTGGATGGCCGGGACAAGCCCGGCCATGACGGGAATTGAATGGCTCGTCTCTGCTATTCCACCTCTGCTTCATCGATCCCGCGCTTCAAGGCGGCGCGGGCGGCATCGCGATGGTCCTGGGTGATATGGCCCGCGACCATGCGGATGGCGGTGGCCAGGATCGCGGCGTCGTCGGTGAAACCGAGCACCGGCAGCATGTCCGGTATGAAATCGAACGGCAGGATGAAGTAGGCGATGGCGCCGAGCAGCGCCGCCTGCACATGGCGCGGCGTCTGTTTGTCGAACGCGCAATAATAGGCCGCGAGCAGGTCCTCGGCGAACGGAAGCTTCGCAACGACCCGCTTCAGCTTGATCCAGAAGCGCCGGCGCACACTCTCGCGGTCCTGCGCCAGCCGGTCGGCAGGCTCGAAACCCACGGTATGTTCGGACGAGGCCATCGCGGCGCTCCTTGAAATCCGGCGCGGCGGACCGCCGCTGCCGATGCAACTGGTTCAAAAACTGGTGATGCATCGCCGCCCGCGCAAGGTCGAAAGCTGCGCGGAATCAACCAACGCCCAGTTGCCTCGCGATCCCGTTCATGGCCCGGGCCAACTCGATATCGAGCCGGGTGACGCCGCCGGCGTCGTGGGTCGCCAGCACGACTTCCACCGTCTTGTAGATGTTCTTCCACTCCGGATGATGGTCTTTCTTTTCGGCGACCAGCGCCGCGCGGGTCATGAAGCCGAAGGCTTCGTTGAAATCCCTGAAGATGAACGTCCGGGCGATCGCCTCGCGGCCGGTGGTCTCCGACCAGCCCGGCAGCTCCGCCAGCGCCGCCACGCGCGCCTCCGCCGACAGCCGTTCCACCATGATCGCCTCCCTGTTTCACACCGGTCTAACCTAACACCGATGGGCGCCCGCGGGATCCCCACCTGAAACCGGCCGCCCGGCGCGTCCAATGGCCACGCGCGGACCCGGTAACCATGACGTAGATGTAACCCCGGTTGGGCAGGAAATTTGCTAGAATGACCCCATAAGTAGATGGCCGACACGATATTGCAGCTCAAACGATCGTTCAGGGATTGATGACTGACGGCCCCGCCCCCGCCGAAAAGCCGGCTCCGGCCTCGCCCCGCCCGGCAAAGCAGCGCCCGACATTCGTCATGCTGGCCGGCGTGCTGGCGATCGTCGGCGCGCTGGCGGCGGGTTATTATTTTGCGATGCGCCCGGTGACGCTCAGAGTAGCGGTTGGCCCGGCCAACAGCGACGACCTCAAGGTCGTCCAGGCGTTGACGCAGGCCTTCAACAACCAACAACGCAGCCAGGTCCGGCTGCGCCCGATCCAGACCGACGGGGCGGCCGCGAGCGCCAATCTGCTCGGCGAAGGCAAGGCCGATATCGCCATTATCCGCGGCGACCTCGAGGTACCCAAAAATGCGCAAGCGGTGGCGACGCTGCGCAAGAACGTCGTCGTCCTTTGGGTGCCACCCGCGCCAAAGACCAAGGGCAAGAAGGCCGCGCCGAAGATCGCGAAAATCGCGCAGCTCTCCGGCCGCCGGGTCGGCGTCGTCGGCCGCACCCCGGCCAACGTCAATTTGTTGAAAGTGATCCTGGCACAATACGGCGTCGATCCCGCCAAGGTCGAGATCATTCAGTTTCCGGCCAACGAGGCCGCCGATGCCATTCGCAACCAGAAGGCGGACGCCTATCTTGCGGCCGGCCCGGTCAACAGCAAGATCACCGCGGATGCGATCGCGGCCTCGACGCGCGACGGCGGAACGCCGAAATTCCTGGCGATCGACCTGGCGGACGCGATTGCGCAGAACCACCCGGCCTATGAGGCGTCGGAAATCCCGGCCGGAACCTTTGGCGCCGCGCCGGACAAGCCCGAGGAAGAGGTCAAGACCATCAGCTTCTCGCACCACATCGTGGCGCGCAAAGGCGTTTCGGAATCGACCGTCGCCGCCTTCACCCGGCAATTGTTCGCGATCCGGCAAACCCTGAAGACTGAATTTCCACTTGCCGCGAAGATCGAGACGCCGGACACCGACAAGGACGCCACCATCCCGGTCCATCCCGGCGCCGCCGCCTTTGTCGACGGCGAGGAAAAAACCTTCCTCGACCGCTACAGCGATTTCATCTGGTGGGGATTGATGGGATTGTCGGCGATGGGCTCCGCCGGTGCGTGGTTTGCCGGCTACCTGAAGAAGGACGAGCGCAGCCTCAACACCTCGCAGCGCGACCGGCTGCTGGAAATGCTGACCGCCGCCCGCGGCAGCGATTCGATGGACGAGCTCGACCAGATGCAATCGGAAGCCGACGCCATTCTGCGCGATACGCTGGTGTGCTTCGAACACGGCGCGATCGAAGATGGCACGTTGACGGCGTTCAACATCGCGATCGAGCAATTTCACAACGCCGTCGCCGATCGCAAGGCGCTGTTGATGAACATGCCGCAAAACCTGCAGCGGGCGAGCGCCCAGTTCCGGGCCGCCGGTATCGCCTGAACGGCTTGTTTCTGTAATCGAACCGTCATCAATTCTTTTTAGGTCTGTCGGCGATTGCCGTGCACTATGGTGCCTGGCTTAAGGAGGCTCGCATGACGTTTCGCATTTCCCGGCGCCGTTTTCTTTCCACCGCGGGTTCAGGCGCCATCGGCGTGCTGGCGATGCCCTATCTCAGCCGCGCTGCTGACAGGCCACTGATCACGCATGGCGTGCAATCCGGCGACGTCGGCGCCGATGGCGGCGTGGTGTGGGCGCGCGCCGACCGGCCCTCGCAGATGATGGTCGAGGTCGCCACCACGGAATCCTTTGCCAATGCGCGAGCGCTGCCGCCGATCGCGGCGCTGCCCGAAAGCGATTTCACCGCAAAAATGCTGCTGGAAAACCTGCCCGCGGGACAGGACATCTTCTACCGCGTCCGCTTTCGCGACCTCTCGCATACCGACATCCAGAGCGAAGCCGTGGTCGGACGGTTCCGGACCGCGCCGGCCGATCGACGCGACGTCAGTTTCGTCTGGGGCGGCGACGTCGCCGGACAGGGCTGGGGCATCAATCCGGATGACGGCGGCATGTTCACCTTTGCCACCATGCGCAAGCACCGTCCGGATTTCCTGCTGCATTCCGGCGACACCATCTATGCCGACGGCGTGATCCCGTCCGAAGTGAAGCTTGCCGACGGCAAACTCTGGAAGAACGTGACGATCCCGGAGAAGGCCAAGGTCGCCGAGACGCTCGACGAATTCCGCGCCGCCCACAAATACAATTTCCTGGACGACAATCTGCGCGCCTTCAACGCCGAGGTGCCGATCTTCGTGCAGTGGGACGACCACGAGGTCACCAACAACTGGTCGGCCTCGAAGCAGTTGCCCGCCGCCTACAAGGAGCGCGACATCACCCTGCTGGCGGCGCGCGCCGCCCGCGCGTTCCACGAAATGTATCCGATGCGCGAGAGCATCGTCGAGCCGGGCCGGGTCTATCGCACGCTCAATTACGGCCCGCATCTCGACGTCTTCATGCTGGACGAGCGCAGCTATCGCGGTCCCAACGGTCCGAACCTGCAGACCAGCTACGGGCACGACAGCTATTTCATCGGACCCGAGCAGCTCGCGTGGCTGAAGCGCGCGCTGTTGAACTCGCGCGCCACCTGGAAGGTGATCGCCTCCGACATGCCGCTTTCCATCATCGTCTATGACGATGCGGCCAACAAAAAGGGTTCGGAAGCCTTTGCCCAGGGTGATGGTCCGCCGCGCGGGCGCGAACTCGAGATCGCCGACATCCTGCGCTTCATCAAGACCTCGGGCGTCGTCAACACGGTATGGCTGACGGCGGACGTGCATTACGCCGCCGCGCATTACTACAACCCGGACAAGGCCCAGTTCCAGGAATTCGATCCGTTCTGGGAATTCGTCTCCGGCCCGCTGCATGCCGGCACGTTCGGCCCGAACGAACTCGACAATACGTTTGGCCCCGAGGTGCGCTTCATCAAGGCGCCCGGCCTCGACAAGCAGAACCTGCCGCCATCCGCCGGCATGCAGTTCTTCGGCCACGTCAAGATCGACGGCGCCAGCGGGCAGATGACGGTGACGCTGCGCGATCGCGCCGACGTCGCGTTGTGGTCGACGACGCTGGATCCGAAGCCGGTTTAGGCGGCAGACGCGCTCAGCGCTTGTTCAACAGCGCCTTGAGCGCGTCGGTCGAATAGGGTTTGGGCAGCCGCGGCTGGTTGGCGAAAGCGGCCGGCAGCCGGGCGTCGCTGCCATAGCCGGTGACGAAAACGAACGGAATCTTTAGCGCCGCCAGCCGTTCGGCGACCGCAAAACTGTTTTCGCGGATCAGGCCGACGTCGAGCAGCGCAAAATCCGGCGGCCGCTGTTCGATCAGATCGAGCGCCCTGACCACACTGGCCGCGCTGCGGACCGTCTTCACGCCAAAGCCGAGCAGCGTGTCCTCGAAGTCGAGGGCGATGATCGGATCGTCCTCGACGATCAAGACGTCGTTGGGCATGCCGTCGAAAGAGGCGGGTTTCATGCTCGTGCCGGATGACAGGTTCAGCATTGATGCCTCGGCGAAAGCCCGGAGGGAAACCTGAAAATCGACGCCTCGGGGTGAGCGCGCCGCAGGTTCCGGAACTGAAACCACCACATCGCCGTTACCTAGTCTGTTCACTAGTGAACATACCGGCGGCGGGAAGCCGATTATTGTGTTTGGAGGGGAACAGGGATTTCCATGCTCACGCGACCAAACGAGGCGGCCGGCGAGCGGCCGCTCAACAACCTGCTGCGCCGGCTCAGCAGCGCCGATTTCGCGCTGATCGATCCGCATCTGGTCGCGGCCGACACCGGTCCGGGCGAGCTGCTCTATAACCCCGGCGACGACGTCGAGACCGTGCATTTCCCATGCGGACCCAGTCTGGTGTCCTACTTGGTTGCCAACGAGGACGGCCGCGACGTCGAAACCATTCTGGTCGGCCGCGAAGGCGCGGTCGGCGGCATCGTCAGCCAGGGATATCTGCCGGCCTATACCCGCATCATGGTCAAGTTCGCCGGTCCCTTCGTGCGGCTGGCGGTCAGCAAGCTCGATGCGGTGAAGGCGAAATCGCCCACGCTGAGCAATATCTTCGCACGCTACGCCGACTGCATGCTGGCGCAGATGTTCCAGTCCACCGCCTGCAACGCCATCCATTCGATCGAGCAGCGAACCGCCAAATGGATCATTTCGGCGATGGAACGCACGGACGGCGACGAGGTCGTCCCGCTGACCCACGAGCAGTTGTCGACGCTGCTGGGTGTCGGCCGCTCCTATACCAGCCGGGTGATCCAGACCTTCAAGGCGGAGGGTATTCTGGAGACGCGCCGGGGCTCGATTCTGGTCCGCAACCCGGACGGCCTGCGGGCTCGATCCTGCCTCTGCAACGAGGCGGTCAAGAACCATTTCGAAGAAGTCTTGCGGGGGGTCTATCCTGACCCCGAAAAGGGCAATTAGGCCGCTGCCAAGCGACTGCCATGCCGAAATCGGCTAACCAACCACCCAATAAACCCTTGTTTTTTGGCGTTTTCTGAATATATTGCGCCGCAACGAGTAGGGTTTGCCCGGTCCTTTTGGCCGGGCTTCCTTTTTGGGACCAAGCGTCCCCCGAATTTCAGGTTTTGAGCACGATCCGGAAAAGTGGGTCCCGGTTTTCCGGCGAGATCGCGCTCCAGCCTATGTCCTGATGCAGAAGAGAATCATGAAGCTTCGCAACATCGCCATCATCGCCCACGTCGACCACGGCAAAACCACGCTCGTCGACAAGCTGCTGCAACAATCCGGCACCTATCGCGACAACGAACGTCAGGTAGAGCGCGCGATGGACTCCAACGATCTGGAGCGCGAACGCGGCATCACCATTCTGGCCAAGTGCACTTCGGTGCAGTGGAAAGACACCCAGATCAACATCGTCGACACCCCCGGCCACGCCGATTTCGGTGGTGAGGTCGAGCGCATCCTGTCGATGGTCGACGGCGTGATCGTGCTGGTCGACGCCGCCGAAGGCCCGATGCCGCAGACCAAGTTCGTGGTCGGCAAGGCACTCAAGCTCGGCCTGAAGCCGATCGTCGCCATCAACAAGGTCGACCGCCCGGACGCCCGCATCACCGAAGTCGTGAACGAGGTGTTTGACCTGTTCGCCGCGCTCGACGCTACCGACGACCAGCTCGATTTCCCGATCCTGTACGGTTCGGGCAAGAACGGCTGGATGGGGACCACCCCGGAGGCCTCCCACGAGGACGGCATGCAGCCGCTGTTCGACCTCGTCATCAAGCACGTGGCGCCGCCGGTGGTCGAGGAAGGCCCGTTCCGGCTGCTCGGCACCATCCTCGAAGCCAACCCCTATCTCGGCCGCATCATCACCGGCCGCATCGCCTCCGGCTCGGTCAAACCGAACCAGTCGGTGAAGGTGATTTCGCGCGACGGCAAGCTGGTGGAAACCGGCCGCATCACCAAGATCCTGGCGTTCCGCGGCCTTGAACGGCAGCCGGTCGACCTCGCCGAGGCCGGCGACATCGTCGCGATCGCGGGCTTGCCCAAGGGCACCGTCGCTGACACCTTCTGCGATCCCTCCGTCGAAACGCCGATCCAGGCGCAGCCGATCGATCCGCCGACGGTGTCGATGTCGTTCATCGTCAACAACTCCCCGCTCGCCGGCACCGAAGGCGACAAGGTCACCAGCCGCCTGATCCGCGACCGCCTGCTGCGCGAGGCCGAGGGTAACGTCGCGCTCCGCGTCGTCGAATCGCAGGACCGCGATGCCATGGAAGTGTCGGGCCGCGGCGAATTGCAGCTCGCGATCCTGATCGAGACCATGCGCCGCGAAGGTTTCGAGCTGTCGGTGTCGCGCCCGCGCGTGGTGCTGACCAAGGACGAGAACGGCACCTTGCTGGAGCCGGTCGAGGAAGTCGTGATCGACGTCGACGAGGAATTCTCCGGCGTGGTCGTGCAGAAGATGAGCGAGCGCAAGGCCGAGATGATCGAGATGCGCCCGTCGGGCGGCAACCGCCTGCGTCTGGTATTCTACGCGCCGACCCGCGGCCTGATCGGCTATCAGGGTGAACTGATGACCGACACCAAGGGCACGGCGATCATCAACCGCCTGTTCCACAACTACCTGCCCTACAAGGGCGACATCCAGGGCCGCCGCAACGGCGTCTTGATCTCCAACGACCAGGGCGAGGCCGTCGCCTACGCCATGTTCAAGCTGGAAGACCGCGGCCCGATGATGATCGAGCCGGGCTGGAAGGTCTACAAGGGCATGATCGTCGGCGAGCACACCCGCGACAACGACCTCGAGATCAACATCCTCAAGGGCAAGCAGCTCACCAACATCCGCACCACGTCGAAGGACGAAGCGGTGCGCTTGACGCCGCCAATCCGCATGACCCTGGAAAAGGCGCTGGCCTATATCGAGGAAGACGAACTGGTCGAGATCACCCCGAAGTCGATCCGCCTGCGCAAGAAGTTCTTGGACGCCAACGACCGCAAGCGCGCGGAAAAGTCCAAGCAGGAAGTGGCGTAAGCTGTCATGCCCCGCGAAGACGGGGCATCCAGTACGCCGCAGTTTATCGGATAATCACAACCCTCTCGGAATACTGGGTCACCCGCCTTCGCGGGTGACGACAGTGTGAATGAGGCGGCTTCAGGGCGGCCGCCGAACATGCTAGAGGCGGAGACATGACGTCCCTCCCCTCCTCAGTCGATGTCGCGATCATCGGCGCCGGCGCCGCAGGCCTCGGCGCCGCGCATGCCCTGAAGCTTTCAGGCCTTTCCACCCTCGTGCTGGAAGCGCGCGACCGCGTCGGCGGCCGCGCCCACACCATCATGGCTTCGCCTGACGTCGTCTTCGACCTTGGTTGCGGCTGGCTGCATTCGGCCGACCAGAACTCGTTCGTGAAGATCGCCGAACAACTCAACTTCGAGATCAACAAGACCCTGCCGCCGTGGCGCGAACGCGCCTATGGCAAGGCGTTCCCGCAAGCCGAGCGCGACGATTTCATCGCCGCCCTCGACGGCTTCTATGACCGCGCCGAGCAAGCGGCCAAAGTCGCCAAGAAAAATCATCGCGACAGCGCCGCCAATCTCTGCCTCGAACCCGGCAACCGCTGGAACCCGATGATCGACGCGATCTCGACCTACATCAACGGCTGCGAGCTCGACCAGGTCTCAATCCTGGACATGGACGCCTATGAAGATACCGATCTCAACTGGCGCGTCCGCCGCGGCTATGGCGCGCTGATGGCGGCCTATGGCGCAACATGCCCGCTCGCGCTCAACTGCGAGGTGACGCTGATCGATCACTCCGGCCAGCGCATCCGCATCGAGACCTCGCAGGGCACCCTGACCGCAGCCAAGGTGATCGTCACCGTGCCGACCAACCTGATCGCCGACGAAGCGATCCGCTTCGATCCGCCCTTGACCGCCAAGATCGACGCCGCGCGCGGCCTGCCGCTCGGCCTCGCCGACAAGGTGACGCTGGCGCTCGCAGAGCCCGAAGCCTTGCCGGTCGAAGGCAATCTGCGCGGCGCCACCATGCGCACCGAGATGGGCACCTATCACATCCGCCCGTTCGGCCAGCCCTGCATCGAAGGCTTTTTCGGCGGCCGTTTCGCGCATTCGCTGGAAGACGCCGGCCCGGGCGCGTTTGCCGAGCATAGCATCGACGAGATCGTGGGCTTCCTCGGCAACGACTTGAGAAAGAAGCTGAAGCCGCTTGCCGAGTCGCGCTGGGCCCACGACCCCTTCGCCCGCGGCTCCTACTCCCATGCTTTGCCCGGTCACGCCGACAAGCGCGCGGTGCTGGCGGCACCGGTCGATGGCCGTCTGTTCTTTGCGGGCGAAGCGACCTCGCCGGGATTTTTCTCGACCGCGCATGGGGCGAGGGACAGTGGTCAGAGAGCGGCGGGAGAGGTGCTGGCGCTGGCGCGATGAACGTCATTACCGTCATTGCGAGCGAAGCGAAGCAATCCATTCTTTCTTTGCTCGGCGCGATGGATTGCGTCGTCGCTAGCGCTCCTCGCAATGACGGCTTGCTCCATCAACCAACCTCCGCCAGCACCGCATTCTTGAACGCGTGATACTCAGCTTTCAGATCGACACTATACGCCTCCGAATACGGCGGCTGCGGTTGGCATGACAGCGTGACGATGACGACCCCGGCCTTGCGGTTCACATAGAGCGACTGACCGGCAAAGCCGACGGCGGCCATGGAGTCGTCCGGATCGATCCACCAGCTATAGCCGTATCCTGTCGCTCCGTACCGATTGGTGTCGGCTTCGAAGACGAACGCGCGGCGGTTCGCGCTTTCGATCCAGTCGGCGGGAAGCACGGGCGTGTGATCGATCACGCCGTTGCGCAGCAGGAAAACGCCGAAGCGGCCGAAATCCCGCAGCGCGATGCCGGCGCGGCTGCCGCCGATCTCCTGCCCGCCTTCCGATTCCAGCGTATAGAAAGCGTCGAACTCCATGCCGAGCGGAGACCAGATCGTCTCCGACATGAAATCGGCGAGGTTTTTCCCCGTCACCGCCGAAACCAGGCAGCCGAGCACGTAGGTGTCGCCGGTGTTGTAGGAAAAATGATGGCCGGGCGGATGCTCGGCCTTCAGGCTGCGCATCAGCGCCAGCACGCCGCCGGGGACCTTGTCGCCGAGCGACTTGCTGTAGCGGTTCACGTCGGAGTTTCGATCGGTGTAATCCTCGCTCCAGCGCACGCCGGAGGACATCGTGAGCAGGCTGCGAACCGTGACCGCGTCGTAGGCGCAGCCGCGCAGCGCCGGGATATATTTCGAGACTGCGTCGTCGAGGCTCGAGATCGCGCCCTGCTGCAACGCGGCGCCGACCAATGTCGACGTCAGCGACTTGATCATCGACATCGACGACCAGCGCTGGTTTTCCTCCAACCCGAGGGAGTAGCGCTCCAAAACGATCTGCTCGTTCCTGATGACCAAAAGGCCTGCGACGTTGGCGCGTTCGATATACGCGTCGACGCCATGCGTGGCCTGATCGGCCTGGTATTGCGGCGAAATCTCCCGGCCCCGCTCGAGTTGCAAAACCGTATTGCCCCGGCGGATCGGCCGCGTCGCGAACATGCGATCGACGTTGCGGTACGCATAGGCCTGCGCCGTTGGCGACAGCAGCAGAAAATCCTCACCCGCCGGGACGTGGAATTTCGCGGAGGCAACGCTAACGTGATCCATGGCCACCTACTCCATCACCCGCGCCCGCATCTCCGCATCCGGGATAAAGCATTCCTCATACTTCCCGAAAATCCGGTAGCGGTTGCGCGCAACAAGGCTGTAGACCGCGTTACGGAGCGGCTTCGGCACCCCGAACAAGGCGCGCGTCCAGCCCCATCCCGGCAGCGAACTCAGCACGGTCAACGCCGCGTCGGACTTGAAGTATGCGACGCCGCCATGAACCACGGCGTTGGTGTCGGGATCATTGGGGTCGATGCCGAAGGCCTGCGCCAGTCTTGTGCCGTAAGGCGACTGGATCGCCGTGAAGCGGAAGCGGTGCGCGGTGTCGCTGACGGCAACGAAGCGGATCCAGCGCGAGCAGAAGATGCAAACGCCATCGTACAGGATCACGTCGTCGTCAGGCCAGTTGCTCATCGGTTATCCATTATCAGCAGCGCTACCAGCATCAGCACGATCGCCGGCCCGGTCTTGACCAGCGCGCCGAGCGGTTCGATCCAGAGATCCGGCGTCAGGATCGCCGCGCCCACCATATAGCCGAGCGAGGCGAGAATACCGGCGACTAATCCAATCGCGCAGGTGCGGCGGAAGGCGATCAGCACGCCAATGCTCATGTCCGTCAGGCTGGTGAGCACAGTCACCGGCCCGATCAGCGACGGCGGAAAGCCGTGCGAGCTCAGAATACCGGTGGCTGCGGAATAGGAAATGAACAGCGCGATGAAGCCCGACACGGTCCAGAACAGGCTCAGGCTCGCGATGACAAGCGCCTTCACTGGGAATAGCCGCGCGAACCATTTGTCCTGAATGGTGGCGACGTGGCCGCCCACGGCCTGGGCGATGGTTTTCGGCACGATGCCGGTCGCTTCCATCCAGCCCGAGGGGTCACCGGTGACACCGCGCCGCAATTCGGCGATCGCAGTGAAACGCATCGGCGGCATCCAGCCGAGGCGGTTGGCGAGGTCGCCCAATCGGGCGCCGAGATCGAGCAGGAAGGCCGGCATCGTCACGCGCGGCCAGCGGGACGTGCCGAGCGACCAGCGGAATTGGTCGATGACGCCGGACAGCGTCACCGGCTGCGGCTGCATCATGTCCCAGGCCACGGCACGGGTCGCGGCGTCATCGATGTCGCGGAGGGCGAGCCAGGCAATGGTCGCGGCGATATCCTCCACCGCGACCGGCTGGAACGGGGTCGCGGCTTCCTCCGCCGGCAATTGCAGCGGAAACGCCGCCAGCGCACGCAGCATCGCGCTGCCGCCATAGGCCGCCGGCGCGACCACAAAGCCCGGCCGCAGAATTGCGTAAGCTGCGCCAGATGCCGCGATCAGCCGCTCGGCCTCCCGCTTGGTCTGGCTGAAGGCGGTACGGTCCTCGTTGGCGGCGCCGGGGATCGAGATGTGGACCAGACGAACCGGCCGGCCACTGTCGCGGATCGCCGCCAGCAGCCGCGCGACGAAATCGCGGTGCACGGCGCCGGTATCGCTGCCCGGACCGTCCTGCAACACGCCTAGGCAGTTGACCACGACATCAATCTCGCGCTCCCAGATCAACCGCGACAGCGCCGCCGCATCCATCGACATGACCGGCAATTCGAGATCGGCAGCGCTTTGCCTTTGCGACGGCGAAAACTGCCGCGCGACGCCGAACACCTGAAAGCCGCGCAGGCGCAGATCGTCGGTGACGAACCGTCCGATCAGGCCGGAAGCGCCGAGGACCAGGATTTTGCGTGATACGATCGCGGCTTCCACATCGACCTCAAAAGGGTTTGGCGATCATCAGCCAGAGGATCGCCATGACCGAACCGAAGCCGGGAATGCCGAACAGGAACCAGCGGCGGAACAGCGCGAAATAACGTGGCGGCAACGGTAGGCTCTCCGTTGCAGCCTTGCGTGCGAGCTCGCGCATCTCGATCTGCATGAAGATCACGGGCACCCAGAACAATCCTGCGACCGCATAAAGCCCGAGCGAAGTCATTAGCCAGCGTTCGGTCACCTCGGTTGACGAGAGCATCATCAATACGCCGCCGCTGACGGGTTGCAGCAACACCGCCGTCAGCGTGAACAGCATGTCGGCGAACACGACCGTCGCCGCCGTGCGCGCGATGAAGGCCGCATCGCCCGAGCGATGCGCCATCAGCATGAAGAACGCGATTCCCGAGCCGGTGCCGAGGATCACGATGGCGCCCAGCACGTGCAGATATTTGACGAGAAAATACAGCGTCATCGTTTTTTGGCCGGCGTGGGGGATCGCGGTTTCAAGGCGCGATCGAGATCGGGTCCGGCCAGTCTTACACCAGCTTCGGTTTCGGGCAGCCAGTGTCCCTCGCTGCCGTAGGCCGGCAACGCGCGAAAATCGACCTGACCGCCGGCGTTGCGGAACGCGTCGGCCAGTTGCTTCGACAGCGCCGGCGAGAAGTAGCTGTCATTGGCCGCCACCAGCCACGTCACCTTGACGTGCGCGGCCTTGCCGAACGCGCCCGCCGCGGAAACCAGGGTGTGCGGCGCGCAGACCTGATTGGGAAAATCATTGGCATGGCCGCCGCGGCCGGGCGCGAAGGCGATGATAACAGCGATGTCCCTGGGGTCTTCGCTCGCCAGCGCCAGCGCGCCCCAGGCACCGGCCGAATGGCCGATCACGACCATGCCGCCCGGCCGGATGAAGGGTTGGTTGCGCACAAAGCCTGCGGCCGACGCAATCTCGTCGGCGGTGGCGCGGCCGGATTTGGCGTAGTCGGCATCGTCGCAGCCGCCCTGGTCTTCGAGGTACTTTCCGCCGGTCGCGCCATGGCCCAAACGCTCGGGAACCAGCACGGCATAGCCGCGCGCCACCAGCCATGCTGCCAGCGCCCGGTATTCCGGCTGCGGCATTTGCGCGCGGCGCAGCACGTTCTGGGTGGTGGCGTGCGCGATCAGGACAAGCGGAAACGGACCGTCGCCGGGTGGGCGAAACAGCACGGCATGCGCCGGCGTGGCCGGATCCGGCGACGGCACCAGCCATTGCTGCAGGCGATTTGGCTCTCCCTCGGCACCCTGCGGGCCGAAAGCCGGTTGCGCCGACCCGGTCGTCACGCCGAGCGCGACGACGGCCGCGGCGATAAGAAACACTCTGACTGGATGCATGAACGGGCCTGACGCAGCCAAGGAAGGGGACGCGGATGGACCAACAGAATACCGGCGGCGAATCAAATCCGGTGCATTTTTCCGTGAACGGGATTTCGCGACGGCGTTCCCCGAAGGGATTCCCGGAGGGTTTTGCCCTTCCTCGCATCAGCGAAATGCCGGGCAAAGCAGCGCTTTGTCCTCTTTCGGTACAGAAGGGTTAAGAAACTGATGCAGAAAATCCACAGGTTAACCCATAATTAACGATGGACCTTGAAGCCGGGCCGCTGACTTGCTTTGATTGGATCATGAGCACAACCCTGATCGAGGTTCGACCGGCCAAAGCTGCGGATGCAGCCGCGGTGGCGTCTACCCATGACGAAGCCTGGCGCTCGGCGTATCAGGGCATCATCCCCGGCGCAGAACTTGAGAAGCTGATCAACCGTCGCGGCCCGCAATGGTGGGACTCAGCGATCCGCAAAGGCAGCCGTGTCAGCGTGCTGGTGTTCGGCGACAAGGTTGCCGGCTACGCCAACTATGGCCGTAACCGCGCCCGCAGCCTGCATTTCGAAGGCGAGATCTACGAGCTCTACCTGCGGCCGGAATTCCAGGGCCTCGGCTTCGGCCGCCGCCTGTTCACCGCCGCACGCCGCGACCTGGTGCAGAGCGGGCTCAAGAGCATGGTGATCTGGGCACTGTCCGACAACGATCCGGCGACGGAATTTTATCGCGCCCTTGGCGGCCGCATGGTCGCCCGCTCCTCGGAGAAATTCGGACCGAAGTCGCTCGACAAGGTCGCCTTCGCCTGGACCAACTGAGCCTATTTCAGGCTTTTCCCTGCTTTGCTGCCGGTCTAAACCGGCCCTGACACGCGGCCGATTCAGGGCGCGTCCTTCAACGCAAAGCCGGAGCCCTCCATGCGCATTGACGCCATTTCGATCGGAAAAAATCCGCCGCACGAGGTCAACGTCATCATCGAAGTGCCTGTCGGCGGCGAGCCGATCAAATACGAAATGGACAAGGACGCCGGCACGCTGGTGGTCGACCGCTTCCTCTATACGGCGATGCGCTATCCCGGCAATTACGGCTTCATCCCGCACACGCTGTCGGGCGACGGCGACCCCTGCGACGTGCTGGTGGCCAACACCCGCGCCATCGTCCCGGGCGCGGTCATGAGCGTGCGGCCGGTCGGCGTGCTGCTGATGGAAGACGAAGCCGGCGGCGACGAGAAGATCATCGCGGTTCCCTCATCCAAGCTGACCCAGCGCTACGACAAGGTGAAGAACTACAACGACCTCCCCGACATCACGCTGCAGCAGATCCAGCACTTCTTCGAGCACTACAAGGATCTCGAACCCGGCAAATGGGTGAAGGTGCTGCGCTGGGGCGACGCCGAAGATGCGCACAAACTGATCCTGGAAGGCATCGCGCGCGCCAAGGGGAAGTAGTTCGAAGCACCAATCCCTTATCCTGAGGAGCCCGCGTCAGCGGGCGTCTCGAAGGATGAGAGCCCCGCACGGGCACAAACCGTTGGCCTCATGGTTCGAGACGCGCGAAGACGCGCTCCTCACCATCAGGGGAGATAGTCACCATGCGCCGGCTCATCAAAATCATCCGCAACATCCTGCTGCTCGCGATCGCGGCGATCGTGGTCGTCGCCGGCGTACTGGCGTTCAACGTCGCGACCCACGGCTCGCGGCAGCTTCAGGTGGCGGCGGTACCGCGCGCGGCGGTCGACGCCCAGGCGGCCGCGACGCGACTGAGCGAGGCCATCAGGTTCAAAACCATTTCGAGCTACGAAAAGCCCGAGCAGCACGCCGAAGCGCTGCGCGGCATGCAGGCCCATATCGAAAAGAGCTTTCCGGCGTTCCACGCCGCCGCCAAGCGTGAGGTGGTCGCCAACTACAGCCTGCTCTACACATGGGAGGGCTCCGATCCCAAGAACGACCCAAAGGCGCAGCCGATCGCGCTGCTTGCGCATCAGGACGTGGTGCCGGTCGCACCCGGCACCGAAAAGGACTGGCAACAACCGCCCTACGACGGCGTCATTGCCGACGGCTACATCTGGGGCCGTGGTTCCTGGGACGACAAGGGCAACCTGTATTCGATGCTGGAAGCCGCCGAGGCGATGGCCAAGGCCGGGTTCCGCCCGAAGCGAACCATCTATTTTGCCTTCGGCCATGACGAGGAAACCGCGGGCACATCAGGCGCCAAGTCGATCGCCGCACTATTGGCCTCGCGCGGCGTGCGCCTCGATTTCGTGATCGACGAGGGCCTGTTGATCACCGAAGGCATCATGAAGGGCCTCGACAGACCGGCCGCGCTGATCGGCGTCGCCGAAAAGGGCTACGCCACGGTGGTGCTGAACGCGCATGCGACGCCCGGCCATTCGTCGATGCCGCCGCGCGATACCGCCATCGGCATGATGAGCGCGGCGCTGACGCGGCTGGAAGATCATCGCCTGCCGATGCAGATCCGCAGCACGGTGGCGGAAATGTTCGACACGTTGGCGCCCGAGATGGCCGGCTTCAACCGCGTGGCGCTGTCGAACCTGTGGCTGTTCAAGCCGCTATTATTGCGCGAATTCGAAAAGAGCGGGCCCACCGAAGCGATGGTGCGCACCACCACGGCGTTGACCATCTTCAACGCCGGCGACAAGGACAACGTGCTGCCCGGCAACGCCGAGGCGACCGTCAACTTCCGCCTGATCCCCGGCGACACGCAATCCAGCGTGGTCGATCATGTGCGGACCACGATCGCCAACGAACGCATTTCCATCACGCCGTTTCCCGGCAATACCGACCCGCCGCCGGTAACGGCAACCGCAAACCCGTCGTTCCAGATGCTGAACCGCACGATCCGCGAAATATTTCCGGATGTCGTCGTCGCGCCCGGCCTGATGGTGGCCGCCACCGACTCGCGGCACTATGTCGGCGTCACCGACAGGATTTTCCGCTTCTCGCCGGTGCGCGCGAATTCCGACGACCTGAAGCGCTTTCACGGCACCAACGAACGCCTCAGCGTCGAGGGCTATGCCGACATGATCCGGTTCTACCGGCGGCTGATCGAGAATTGCGCGGGGTGACGACGTAGTCGTCATTCCGGGGCGATGCGAAGCATCGAACCCGGAATCTCGAGATTCCCCGATGCGCAATTGCGCATCTGAGGTCTGGTCCTTCGGACCATCCCGGAATGACAGCCGCCTAAACCCCCGGCGCGGGCAGCTTGTGAATCGCGCAGGCCGCGCGCAGCGTATTCACCAGCAGGCAAGCCACGGTCATCTGCCCGACACCTCCGGGCACCGGCGTGATGGCGCCGGCCACTTCGGCCACTTCCTTGAACGCGACATCGCCGACGAGACGGGTCTTGCCGTCCGATGTCGGAAACCGGTTGATGCCGATATCGATCACGGTGGCGCCCGGCTTGACCCAGTCCGCGCGCACCATTTCGGGTTTGCCGACGGCGGCATAGACCAGATCGGCGCGGGCGCAGAGTTGCGCGAGATCGCGCGAGCGCGAATGCGCGATCGTCACCGTGGCGTTTTCGTTGAGCAGCAGTTGCACCAACGGACGGCCGACCAGGTTGGAGCGGCCGATCACGATCGCGTTCAGGCCCTCGAGCGAGGCATGCACACTCTTGGTCAGGATGATGCAGCCGAGCGGCGTGCACGGCGACAGCGCGGTAAAGCCGCCGGCGAGGCGTCCGGCATTGCTCGGATGCAGCCCGTCGACATCCTTGGCCGGATCGATGGCGTTGATGATGGTTTCGGTGTGGATCGATTTCGGCAGCGGCAACTGCACGAGAATGCCGTGCACATCAGGGTCGCGGTTGAGCTTTGCGATCAGCGCCAGCAGATCGGCTTGCGCGACGTCGTCGGGCAATTTGTGCTCGAACGAGGCCATGCCGGCGGCCTGGGTCTGCTTGTGCTTGCTGCGGACATAGACCTCGCTGGCGGGATCATGGCCGACCAGCACCACCGCCAGGCCCGGCGTCAGCTGATGATCGCGCTTGACCCGCGCGACCTCTGCGGCGACGCGCTCACGAAGCTCCGCTGCAATGACCTTTCCATCGATGATGCTTGCCGTCATCTCAGTCCTTTTCCAGATTTGCTGCGGTCACCTTGCGCAAGGTATCCCCGAGCATTTTCGGATCGCCGTCGACGGCAACCTGCTTCATCCGCGAGGTGGCGCCGGACAGAATCCTGACCCTGGACTTCGGCACACCGAGCGCCTTGGCCAGCAATTCCATGACCGCGCGGTTGGCCTCGCCGCCCTCGGCGATGACGCGAACCCGGACCTTGACCACGCTGCGCCCGTTGGCGAGCGTTTCAATGCCGTCGATGTCGTCGCGGCCGCCGCGCGGGGTTACCCGCAATGCAACGCTGATGCCCTCGGTGGAATAGCGCCAAGGGTCCATCGGCGCGGTCCTTCAGCGCCTTGGATCAGATGACGTTGGGATAGATGTAGTAGGCGATCACCCGCTGGATGAACATGATGATCAGGATCAGGACGATCGGCGAGAGGTCGAGCCCACCCATGCTGGGCAGCACCCGCCTGATCGGCGCCAGCACCGGCTCGGTGATCCGGAACAGGAATTCGGCCACCGCGGCGACGAACTGGTTACGCGTATTCACGACATTGAAGGCGATCAGCCAGGAAAGAATGGCAGACGCGATCAAAAGCCAGACATAGAGGTCGAGGACGATGATGACGATGTCGAGGACGGCGCGCATGTGATGGGGGCTCGCAGGTGGGACACCCAGCTAGATATCGGTTTGGCCCCCGGCAAACAAGGGAAGTTCCCGGCAAAATGGCACCGAAATCGGACACTTTCACCGTTCTTGACTTGACCTTGGGCCAGACTGTAAATGGCGCCGATTGTCACCGTTTCCGGGTCATCCCAAGGGATACCTGAAGGCGGTCGCAACGGGGCCATAGCTCAGCTGGGAGAGCGCGTCGTTCGCAATGACGAGGTCGGCGGTTCGATCCCGCCTGGCTCCACCACGCTTCGCCCTTCGGGCTTCGCGTGGCGCAGCCACGAGATACCCTAAGGGCGAAGCCCTAAGGGCGAAGCGTGGTGCCCGGCGAAGCCCAAAGGGCGAAGACGGGCCTGGGCAAGTGCTAGACCCCCTCCCCCTCACCTCCCCGTAAAGCGTGGCGGCCGCTTCTCCATGAAGCTCGCCACACCCTCTTTGAAATCGCTCCCCTTCAGCGCGATCTGCATTTCGCGGTTGGCGTCGATGGTTGCCTCGGCGAGCGTCTGGAACGGCACGTCGTAGAGCTGGCGTTTGATCACCGAAATCGCGCTGGGCGAGACGAAGTCGGCGAGGTCTCGCGCATAGGCATAGGTCTGCTCACGCAATTGATCCGGCGGATAGATCCGGTTGACGAGGCCAATGCGCAGCGCTTCGTCGCTGGTGACGCGGCGCGCCGACATCAAGAGATCGAGCGCATTGGCGTGGCCGACCAGCAGCGGCAGCATCCAGCTGATGCCGTGTTCGGCGATCAGGCCGCGGCGCGAGAACGCCGTCGTGAACACGGTATTGTCGGCCGCGAACCGCAGGTCGCAATACAGGGCGTGGACGAGGCCGATGCCGGCGGTGGCGCCGTTCAGCATGCCGATCACAGGTTTGGGGATCGCGGGGTAATAAGCGTAGCGCGTCTGCCAGTCGGCGCGGCGGTTCATGTCGAACGGCGTATTCTCGCCGCGCCGGATCTCGCTGGGATCGATCGCCTTCAATCCCTCCATGTCGGCGCCGGCGCAGAACGCGCGCCCGGCACCGGTCAGGACGATGACGCGGACATTGTCGTCGGCAGCGGCCGTTTCCATCGCATGGCGCACGTCGCGCTCCATGATCGCCGTCCACGCATTCATGCGATCCGGACGATTGAGCGTGATGGTCGCGACCTTGTCGCTGACCTCGTAGAGAATATGCTGATAATCCACGGCGATCTCCCTGTCGTTTTTTCTCTTTGGCGGCGCCACGCGTTGACGTGCGTCTGCTTATGCAGGCGACATTAGCACATCCAGAAATTTTGAAAGACGCTCGGACCCGCGACGCAAATTCCGCGTGGCGGCTATTCCGCAGCTTCCGACATGATCGTGCGCGGCATGCGCGCGAGCCAGCCGTCGATGAAGCGTTTCAGCCACGCGCGCTCGGCCACATCGTGCATCGCGCGATCGGCAAAGTGCAGGTGACGCGGATGTGCGCCGGGTGAATCCATCCTTACGCAGCCGCGTGTGGTCCAGCGATGCATCATCGCGTAGGTCACGTCAGGGTGGAACTGCAAGCCGAACGCATGGCCGTGCTGAAACGCCTGCACCGGAAAATCATTGCCTTCGGCGAGCAGTTCGGCTCCCCCCGGCAAATGAAATCCCTCGCCGTGCCAGTGATAGACGCGCTCCGGCCAGTCCGGGCAGATCGCATGGCCCGCTTCGGTCGGACGGATCGGATAGTAGCCACACTCAACCCGGCCCTCGGGATGCGGCGCGACCTGCGCCCTCAATTGTTTGGCGAGCATCTGAGCACCGAGGCAGATGCCCAGGAACGGCCGCTGCTCGCGCAGGGGCACTTCGATCCAGTCGATTTCCCGGCGGACATATTCGTCGGAATCGTTGGCGCTCATCGGGCCGCCGAAAATGACCGCGCCGGCATGCCGATCCAGCGTTTCCGGCAAGGCATCGCCGAACCGCGGGCGCCTGATATCGAGTGGATGGCCGAGCGCGCGGAGCGCATTGCCGACCCGGCCCGGGGTCGAGGTTTCCTGGTGCAGGACGATCAGGACCGGCAGCGACGGTGCCGGCTCGGGCGCAAGCAGCACCCTTCGCCCCGGAAAGGGCAGGATATTGGCGCCATTTTTGCTCGACCCGAACGACATCGACGTTGCCTGGGGCATCTCAAACCGAAACCATACCTAAGTGAGTCTTAATTTCGGGTGAGTTCACCTGAACTTGCAGAAATCTTGGACTTGCAGAAATAATAAGCAAATCGCGGGCCAGATGTGTCTGGCGTCACGCTTTCAGGCCAAAACGACAGGAATTCTAGCGCTGGCGGAGCTGGAGGCGACCGACGGCGCCCAGGATAAATCCGCGCGGGAACAGCCGAAGCAGGAATGGCACCATCTTGATGCCGATACCGGGCAGCACTGCCCGCTGGTTAGCCATCAGACCGCTATAGGCCTGCTGCGCGACATCAGCCGGCGAGACGTTGAGGACGGCCGAGTCAAATCCCGGCGTGAAGCCGGCGCGCGCCTGGAATTCCGACGGCACCGGACCGGGACAGACCACCGTGACGCGAACGCCGTGCGGCGCCAGTTCGGCGCGCAATGCTTCCGTGAACGACAGCACATAAGCCTTGGAGGCGTAGTAAACCGCCATTCCCGGGCCGGGCAGAAAGCCGGCGATCGAACCGACATTGAGGATGCCGCCGCGGTTGCGGATCAATTGTTCGGAAAACCGCAGCGACAGGTCGGTCAGCGCCCGGATGTTGACCGCGATGATGTCCAGCTGGTCGGCGCGGTCGCGCTGAACGGCCCTGCCGAACACGCCGAAGCCTGCATTGTTGACGACGTACTCGACCTCAAGGCCAGCGGCAGCCAAAGCCTCGGCAATCCTGTCGCCGGAATCGGGCTGTGTAAGATCGCAGGGAATGACGACAGGCGCCACGCCACCCGCGGCCGTGATTTCGTCCGCCAACGCGGTCAGGCGATCCGCCCGTCGCGCCACCAGCGCCAAACGATGACCCTTGGCTGCAAACACACGCGCCAGCTCGGTGCCTATGCCCGCCGATGCACCGGTAATCAGCGTCACGCGCTCGGTCACGATTGAAAACTCTTAGTTCAATTTCAGGTTACGCCGCGAATGACAGGACGAGAGCATAGGCATGTGGTGTGACGCAAGCCACCGGCAGGCATGTCGGTATGCAAACGCACAACGCCTGCTGGGAAAACACCGTATTTCCGGGTTTATTGCGCGCCGGCCACACACATTAAAGTTTCGTTATGTTCGATAGACGACACGCTCCGCGGTGTCTCACATCGCGGCGTCCGCAGACGTCGAAGCGTCCTTGGGCGGGACCGATTGCCGCTCCGCCACACGGTGCTTGAGATCGATCCGGTCGCGCGAGGAAACGCCGAGCAGATCCGCGGCACGCCAGACCACATTGTCCTCGAACTCGCTGACCTGACCGTCGGCATAGACCAGCTCCCACATCATCTCGATGATGCGCAGCCGGCCCTCCTCGTTGACCGAGCGCATGATGACGCTGGTGAAATGATAGAGATCGACAGCCTCGCCCTCGACCTTGATCGCGGAGGCGATCAGCCGGTCGGCGGTGCCGGGGTCAAGCTTGAAGCTACTCTCGATCAAACCGTGCAATTTGCGCTTCTCGACCTCGGTCGGTTCGCCATCGAGCGAGACGACGTGGACCAGCAGCGCCGTCGCCGCCAGCCGATAGCCGGTATCGTCGAACGCCCGCTCTTCATCCGCACTGGGGGAGACAATGTCGGCAATGAATTGGCGAAGTCCGTCGAGCATCGGGATCTCTATCGAATGAGGTTTTGATACGGATTATATGGCGTGGAAATCAACCCGGCGCAATTGGCGCGGGTTCCGCGGCGAGCATTACGTTTAGGCAATCTCGTTACATCGTCATTCCGGGGCGATGCGAAGCATCGAACCCGGAATCTCGAGATTCCCCGATGCGCAATTGCGCATCTGAGGTCTGGTGCTAACGCACCATCCCGGAATGACCGCCCACCTCACCGTATTTCGTACACCACCATCTTGTCGGCGATGCCGCGCAACGCCGCTTGTTTCTGGATCGGTTTGATCGCCTCCCGCTCCAGGATCGTGGCAACCGCGGGCGAGTCGATCACCGGGCCGGTGATGTGAATTTCCTGTGACGTCGACAGGCTCTGCACCCTCGCTGCGATATTGACGGTCTGGCCGAAATAATCCTGACGCTCGTTGAGCATCACGGCAAGACACGGCCCTTCGTGAATTCCGATCTTCACCACCAGATCCTCGGTGCCGCGCTGGGTGTTGAGCACGGCCATGGCGGACCGCATGCGCAGTGCGGCGGCCAGCGCGTGTTCGGGCCGGATGAAGGTCGCCATCACCGCGTCACCGATGGTTTTGACCACCGCGCCTTTTTCGGACGAGATGATTTCCAGCAACGCGTGGAAATGCGCGCGCACCAGATCGAAGGCGGCGAGGTCGCCGACCCGCTCGTACAGCGCCGTCGATCCCTTCAGATCGGTGAACAGGAATGTCAGCGACGTGATCTTCAGCCGCTGATCGATATTGAGATTGTCGGCCTTGTAAACGTCTCGGAAGGTCTGGTTGGTCAGCATCCGCTTGGCGGTCAGGAACGGCTTGCGCTTGCCTAGCAGGTGATGGAGCCCGTCGGCGGCGATGAACACCGACGGCAGCACCCGCACACCGGTCTGGTTGTCGAGCGACAGCCGTAACGGACCGGGACGCATGGTGGTGGTTCCGGTCGGGGCATGGACGTTGTTGTACATCAGCGATAGTTGCTGCCGCTCCTTGGTCGGCTCACCCTGAACGTCGATGAATTGCGCGGCATGGGTCACCGGTTCGAACACGATGATGAACTGCGCCGGCAACTGCAGCGACAGCACGGCTTTTTCGCCGGCCGGCAGCTCCAGCGCGTCCAGCGTCACCTCGTCGGTCAGCTCCGCAAACGACTCCTTGTTGAGATCGATGCCGGAACTCCAGAATATCTGTTTGAAGTATTCCCAGATCGGCAACGTATTGGGATCATGCGCGGCGATCCGCCGGACCCGCGGGCTGACGGTGAAGGCAACCTCGACCTGCTCATCGACCGAGGCTTCGTAGCCCGCCGCGCACAGCGCGCAGTTGTAATCGTCATGCCGTAGCGACTTCAGCGTCGAATGCGCATCGAGCACCCCGCCACAGCCGGGGCACAGTACATTCCAGGTCAATTCGAACAGACCAAGCCGCGAGGCATGGAGGAAGCCCGAGATTATCAGCTCCTCGTCGAGCCCTGTTCGCCGCGCGAAATCCAGCACATTGACGCGGTTGAGCTCATGGTCTTCGCCGTCCTCGATCAGGCGCGCGATGGCATCGGCCACCGCCGGATCGGCGGTCTGCTTCAGCACAGAGAACTGGGCCTGGATATCGCTCATGTCAGGCAACCTAAATGGGATCGCCGGAGCATGCCAGCAATGCCCGAAACTTGTTTTGACGCGCTTCTACGAAACCTTTCAACGACGCCTTGGCTACCGCGGCGCAATGACAAACATCGGCGAGCGGTCAGGCTGGGTCGTCACCACGCCGAGCGGTACCACCGGTTCCTTGTCGAGCAGACTGACTCGAAACGCCCCGATCATCTTGGCCAGCGCCAGCGTGGCTTCCACCAAAGCGAAATGCGCCCCGATGCAGACGCGCGCACCGACACCGAACGGCAGATAGGCGAAGCGATCGGGCGATGTGCCGGTCATGAAGCGGGACGGGATAAATGCATTAGGGTCGCGCCAGAGCTTTTCGTGCCGGTGCAACAGCCAGGGCGCGATCAGAATGACGTCGTTTTTCCGGACCGGCCTGCCGGCGATCGTATCCGGCCCCGCCGCCGCCCGCGCGATCAGGAAGGCCGGCGGATAAAGCCGCATGGTCTCGTCGACCACCGCACGGGTGAATTTCAACCGATCGAGATCGAGCGCGCCGTTGACGGTCGCGCCCTTCACCTCGGCCGCAACCTGTTCCTGGGTGGCCGGATCGAGCGCCAGCAAATACAGCGACCAGAACAGCGTCGTGGCCGTGGTCTCGTGGCCGGCGAGAATCATGGTCGCGACCTGATCGCCGAGCTGCTCGTCGGTGAAGGCCTCGCCGGTCTCGGGATCGCGTGCCGCGCCCATCAGGTCGAACAGATCGTTCGGCGGAGCACCCTCGTTCTTGCCGGCGGCGCGGCGTTCGGCCATCAGCATGCCGACGAAGGCGGTCCAGCGCTTGCGGAAGCGGGCGCGCGCGAAATCCTGCGGGCTCGGCCAGTTCAGCGGCAGCAGCAAATCCAGGAAATGCGGCCGCGCCAGCCGATCGCCATACTCCATCACGAAATCGCGCAGCGCCGCGCCGTGACGGTCCATGCCGAACGAGAACATGGTGCGGCCGGCGATCTCGAGCGTCATGCGCTGCATCGCCTCGCGCAAATCCACCGGTGCGTGGCTCGCCGCCTTGAGCTTGACGATGGTCTCGTCGGTCGCCGCCAGCATGTGCGGAATGAGTGTCGCCACCGCGCGCGGCGTGAAGGCGGGCGCCAGCGTCCGGCGCTGATATTTCCAGGCCCGCCCCTCGGCAATGAGCAACCCCTCGCCGAGGATGGGACGCAACACCCGGAAGCCGGCCGGCGTGCGGGTGTAGTTCTCGTAATTGTCGACCAGCACATGCCGGATCGGATCCGGCGCATTCAGGATGAAGCTGCTGCGCCCGAAAAAGCGGCCTTGAAGGATGTCCTCTTCGTACGCGCGCTGGCCCCAGGTGCTGAGAATGCTTTCGCGCATCGCCATCATGCGCCCCAGCGCCGTCATGGTTTCTGGCGCCCGCGGCGGGCTCGGCGGGATCAGCAGCTCGCGCCCGGCGGGCATATCGTAGGATTCGGCTATGCTCATATTCCGGTCCGCCATTTCCCGGCGCGGCTACAGCGCCACGGCTTATCTATGTATCCGATCCGGGCGCGGCAAAGGCCCCGCGCGTCCGGAAAACGTTCTAATCTAGTAGGTCAGTTCCGCGACCGTGATCCGGTTTTCGGACGCCGGCCAGGCCCGGGCCACGATCCGCTCCTGATTGAACACCGCCACCACGGGGCGGCCGGCCTCCGCCGCCGGAAGCCGCAACGTCGTGACGGAATCGGTCGGCACGTCCGGCTTCACATCCGTTGGCTCCTTGCCGTCGATCAACACGATGTCGCGCGGCAGGCCGAAATAGCCGCGCGGCCGCGACATCAACACCACGGCGCCAGCGCCGGCATCGGCCGCTCCAAGCGGGCGCGCCGCGCGCAGGTGCACGATGTCGGAAGAGCGCGGAAACGGCGAGCGGTAGAAATGCGTCGTCGTCGAGCCGGCCGATGTCAGCACGATTTCCAGGTACCAGCTCGGCTCGACCTTGGCCGGCCCCCAACGGCCATCCGCGCCGGTTTGCGACGAATGAACGGGGCCGCCGATGCGCTCGCCGGTATCGGCGGACACGCGATAGACTTCCACCGATGCACCGGACACCGGACGATTGGTTTGAATACCGCCGGGCGTGCCGGTCACAAGTCCGCTCAGTGTGACGGCCGCTTCCGGCACAATCTCGATCCGCGACGGTTCGCGGCCGGCGATGAATTTGTAGATCTCGCGAAACGCGCGCGGATGATACGCGGTCTCGCGATGATCGATCGCGCCGAGCACGAGATTGGTCGCGCCCTTCAGCGCCGGGCCGTCCGCCGTCACGCCGGTCGGCGTGCCCGGCTTGCCGACAAAGCGGCCGTCGGCTTGCGCATATTTGTCCATGCCGTCGCTGCGCAGCGTCAGGAACGCGGTGCCCGGTGTCACTTCGGTATCGCCCTCGTTCAGGTCGCGCAGGAACGGGCCGCCACCGTTGAACTCGGCACCGAGGCCTTGATCCGAGACATAGACGCCATGGTTGGGAACGCCGCACAGCACCGCATGACTGACATCGGCGCCGCCGCCGTTCTTGATATAGGAACGGATCGGATTGCCGCCGCGCGAATTGCCGACCAGCGCGATCCGCGCCGCACCGGTGCGGCGCTTCAGTTCCTTGATCGCTTCGCCGAGTTCGCGGCGCTGGTCCTCGGTCGAGGAGCGATCGGCCTGCTCCACTTTGTCGTCGGTGCGCGCCAGCGGATCGGTGAAATTGATCGCGAACATCCGGTCGCGCGGCACGCCGTTCGATTCCATCCGCCACATCGTGGTGATCCAGAGCGCCGCATGGTCGCCGTTGCCGTGCACGAACAGCACCGGCGGCATTTCCGCCGGCGCAGGTGCTGCCGGAGCGGTCTGGGCAAAGGCTGAAAAGCCGAATGGACCGGCCAGCAAGGGCAACGCCCCGGCGCTCCTGAGAATCAACCGCCGCGACACGCTCATTTTGGAACCTCCCGTTACTTTTCAATACTTTAGCTGTGCTGTAGCACCATCGATAGCGGCGGAACCACTGGACAGGGCAGGGTTTTCGCAGGCATCACTTTAAATTCCAATGGAATCAAGCCGGTGACAGCCGGCCAATGGAACGGGACATGACCGACCAGCCGAAGCGCCCGTCTTTTGCCCCCGACAGCATTACGGCCCCGCTGCGCCATTCGGTGTTCCGGCGCATCTGGCTCGCCAGCCTGGTTTCCAACCTCGGCATCCTGATCCAGGGCGTCGGCGCCGCCTGGGCGATGACGCAAATGACGTCCTCCGCCGACAAGGTAGCCCTGGTGCAAACCGCGCTGATGCTGCCGATCATGCTGATCTCGATGCCGGCCGGCGCCATCGCCGACATGCACGACCGCCGCATCGTGGCGCTGGTCTCGCTCATGATCGCGCTGACAGGCGCGACCGCGCTGACGGTGCTGGCGTGGTTCAACCTCGTCACCCCGAATATCCTGCTGGCGCTGTGCTTCGTGGTCGGCAGCGGCATGGCGCTGTTCGGACCGGCCTGGCAGGCCTCCGTCAGCGAACAGGTGCCGGCGGAAACGCTGCCGTCGGCGGTAGCCCTCAACGGCATCAGCTACAACATCGCGCGCAGCTTTGGCCCCGCGATCGGCGGCATCGTGGTCGCGACCGCGGGCGCGGTGGCGGCGTTTGCGGTGAACGCTGCGCTGTATCTGCCGCTGATGATCGTGCTGTTTCTGTGGAATCGCGCCAGCGAGCCGTCGCGGCTGCCGCGCGAGCGGCTCAATCGCGCCATCGTCTCGGGGGTGCGCTACATCGCCAACTCGCCGTCGATCCGCATCGTGCTGATCCGAACGCTGGTCACCGGCCTGATCGGCGGCTCGGTTTCGGCGCTGATGCCGCTGGTCGCGCGCGATCTGCTGCATGGCGGCGCGCAGACCTACGGCATCATGCTGGGGGCGTTCGGAATGGGCGCGGTGATCGGCGCGCTGAATATCGCCGCGGTACGCCGGCGCATGAGCGGCGAGGCCGCGATCCGCGCCTGCGCGATATCGATGGCGGGCGCGATCGCGTCCGTAGCCCTTAGCAACGAGCCGGTGCTGACCGCGGCGGCTCTGGTGCTGGCCGGCGGCGTCTGGATGCTGGCGGTAGCCCTGTTCAATATCGGCGTGCAGCTCTCGGCGCCGCGCTGGGTCGCCGGCCGATCGCTGGCGGCGTTCCAGGCCTCGATCGCCGGCGGCATCGCGATGGGAAGCTGGGGCTGGGGACACCTGACCGACGCCGCCGGCGTGGAAACCGCGCTGTTGGTTTCCGCCGGCCTGATGCTGCTGTCGCCGCTGCTCGGCATCTGGCTGCGGATGCCGCCGATCGGCGCCCGCAACGAAGCCGCCACCGAAGTGCTCGCCGATCCCGAGGTGCGGTTGTCGCTGACCGGACGCAGCGGGCCATTAGTGGTCGAGATCGAGTATCGCGTCTCGCAGGAGAACGCGCGGCTGTTCCACAACGTGATGCAGGAAGTGCAGCTCAGCCGCCAGCGCAACGGCGCCTATGGCTGGTCGATCGCGCGCGACATCGCCGATCCCGAACTATGGACCGAGCGCTATCACTGCCCGACCTGGCTGGATTATCTGCGCCAGCGCAACCGCGCCACCCAGTCCGAACGCGCGCTGCATCAGCGCGCGATCGATTTTCACGTCGGGCCGGAACCGATACGTGTGCGCCGCATGCTGGAGCGGCCGTTCGGCTCGGTGCGCTGGAAGGAAGACACGCCCGACCGCGCGGCCAACGAGCTGTTGCCGGTGGTCGCGACGGCGGCGGGCAGCAGTACGTAGGTCATCCCCCGATGCGCCATTGCGCATCTGCGGGCGCTACTGTGGGGGTCCCGACACAAAATCGCGAAAACAACCCCATGCAAAGTAGAATGGGGCGGGCACCACTGTCATTCCGGGGCGCCGTGCGCTCCCTCTCCCGCTTGCGGGGGAGGGCTGGGGTGGGGGTGCCTCAGCGTCGGGACTGCCTGCGTGGAGAGAGCCCCCACCCGCCGCGCTACGCGCGTCGGCCTCCCCCGCAAGCGGGAGAGGCGGAGCGACTACTGCCCGTGGCTCGCCAGCATCGCCTGGCACGCCTTGCTGATGCGCGCGCGGTTCTGCTTCAGGCACGCCAGCACGATCTGGTCACCGTCCTGCATCTGTGCCCGGCAAAACCGCGAGACGTCGCGGGCGCAGGCGTCATGACCCTGCTGCTGCGCGTGAGCCGCGGAAGCGATCAGAACCAACGGAATGACGAACAGGATTTTGGTCATTTAACATGCCTTCACACCGAATGGACGCGATGGAGGCGTTCTATAGCGTTTTCGAGCGAAGTGGAAACCGCTTCGCGTCGCGAAAGCGCGCCTCAGCCGGAGGACTGGTGAAGGCTTTGGAAGGTGAAAGCTCGGGAGGGTGAAGGTTTGGGAACCGAAAAAGCGCCTGCGTCTCATCGCCGCAAGCGCTGTTCGAAAATCGGGATCGATCGCTTACTGCGCGGCGAGCTTGCCGGACTTTTGAGCGGCGAGATCGCGGTCCAGAACCGTGCGGCAACCGCTGGAGAGGCTGGCGCGCTGCTTGATCATGCAGGAGGTGATCGCCGGAATATTGGGGATCTCCGAACTGCACAGGCGGAACGCGTCTCCGGTGCACATCGACTGCGCTTCGGCACTGAAAGCAAAGCCCGAAGTCGACGTGACAGCTGAAATCGAGGCGGCGAAAATCAGCGCTAAACCGGCCTTGCGAAAGCTGCTGGTGAAAGTGGCGGTCATGTTCGGCTCCCGTTGGCACCGCACGATGCGGGCCCGTTGTTTGATGACCCGACCATGCTATGGATCGGGGCTATCAGACTGTGACCGACATCACGCTGGCCAAGGGCCTATTTTTATTGGCCGAACGGAAGCGTGTTGGGGAGGCGTTAAGACCTTGTTCGCATTAATGGCGCGTCGCGTGTGTGCCCCTGTATGTGGAAAGAGTAGCGATGCGTAATGCGTTCGGCCTGATGATGGCCAGTATTGTTGCGGCGGTTGCGATCGCCGGAGTTTGGTTCTGGACCTCCTCGCCGCGCGCCGACGCGGCTCCGCCTCAGACCATTGCCGCCCGCAAGGCCGAGCCGCTGCCCGCCACGGCCAAAGCCGCCAGGGACGATGTCGAGGTCACCGCCTCGCTGTCGAAGCCGGCGCCAGCGCCCGCACCGGTTCCGCAGCCCGCCAAAGCCGCCTGCGCCAATCCCGATGCGCTCGGCGTCAGCCGCACGGTCGTGATCGACACCACGGGCGGACCGGGCTTCGGCTTCCTGCAGTATAAGCAGTTCGATTTCCTCGCCGATAAGGAAGTGGTGCTGACCTTCGACGACGGTCCGTGGCCGACCACGCCGACGGTGCTGAAGGCATTGGCAGACGAATGCACCAAGGCGGTGTTCTTCCCGATCGGCCTGCACACCACCTATCACCCTGACATCCTCAAGCAGGTTGCCGCGGCCGGCCACACCATCGGCGCGCACACCTGGTCGCACGCCGATCTCCACAGCAAGAAGATGACCGAGCAGGCGGGCAAGGACGAGATCGAGAAGGGCTTCAGCGCCGTGAAGATGGCGATCAATGCCAATCCGTCGCCGTTCTTCCGCTTCCCCGGGCTGGCCCATACCCAGCCGACGCTGGAATATCTCGCCGGCCGGAACATCTCGATGTTCTCCGTCGATATCGACTCGCTCGACTTCAAGTCCACGTCGTCCGATCAGGTGATCCAGACCGTGATGACCAAGCTCGACAAGCAGGGCAAGGGCATCATCCTGATGCACGATTTGCAGAAGCACACCGCGCAGGCCCTGCCGACGATCCTGCGCCGCCTCAAGGCCGGCGGCTACAAGGTGGTCGAGATGAAGGCCAAGGCGCCGCTGGAAACCCTGCCGGAGTACGATGCGTTGCTGGTCAAGGATTTGAAGGTGCCGGCCGTGAGCGCACGTCCGCTGTCGAGCGTGGTGCAGACGGTTTCGCAGTAAGGGCGAGCGGCGCTGGTTCTGGCTGGCGTTGCATTCGGCACATCGTCACAAGCACCGTCATGCCCGGGCTTGTCCCGGGCATCCACGTTCTTGGGTACGGAAAAGGAAGACGTGGATGGCCGGGTCAAGCCCGGCCATGACGACGTCTGGTAATTCGATCAGTGACCGCGCCCTACCAATAAATCCCGTGGCGATGAAGTTCGCTGATGATGCGGCCTTCGGTCCAGTAACGCTTGTGCCGCGGCTTTTCAGCCCTTGCCGTCTTCGCGGGCTTGGTCGACTCGACGGTTGCCTGTTCAACCTTCGGCGTCTCGGCTTTGGGTTCGACCGCCGCCGGGCGCTCGATGTATTTCGGTGTTTCGGCCTTGGGCGCTTCAGTCTTTGGTGTCTCAGTCTTGGGCACTTCCACAACCTGCGGGGCTTCCGCGGTCTTCGGTGCGTCGGCGATCTTGGCCGGTGCCGGCGCCGCCAGCACATCGCTGCCGGACAGTGACAAACTCCGCGGTTCAGCCTGCGCGGTGGCGGAAGCCAGAACGAACCCTGCGATCAGAATGAATTTGCGCATGTGAGTGTCTCCCCTTGCGATTGGGGAAAAACTAGTCGTGCCCCGCGGGAATTTATGTGAGGTGGATCACGTAGACTCTTGATTTGACGCGTTTTCTTTACGCGAACCGGTACCCACTTCGCTCGAAAACGCTCTCGTCGCAAAAAAGAGAAACGGCGCATCAGCCAATGGCCGATGCGCCGTTCCAGAACGTTAGCGTGGCGAATTAGCCGAACTGGTTCATCGTGTTGTGCGCGCCGCCCGCCTTCAGGGCAGCCTCGCCGGCGAAGTATTCCTTGTGATCGTCGCCGATGTCGGAGCCGGCCATGTTCTGATGCTTGGCGCAGGCGATACCCTGACGGATCTCCTCGCGCTGAATGCTCTTCACATAGCCCAGCATGCCCTGGTCGCCGAAATACGCCTTCGCAAGGTTATCGGTCGACAGCGCCATCGTGTGATAGGTCGGCAACGTGATCAGGTGATGGAAGATGCCGGCGCGCTTGGCCGAATCCGCCTGGAAGGTGCGGATGCGTTCGTCGGCTTCGATCGCCAGCGGCGTACCGTCGTATTCCACCTTCATCAGGTCGGCGCGGTTGTACTTGCTGACGTCCTTGCCGGCTTCCTTCATCGCGTCGTAGACCTGCCAACGGAAGTTGAGCGTCCAGTTGAACGACGGCGAGTTGTTGTAGGCGAGCTTGGCGTTCGGAACGACCTCGCGAATGCGGTCGACCATCTTGGCGATCTGCTCGATATGCGGCTTCTCGGTCTCGATCCACAAGAGATCGGCGCCGTTCTGCAGCGAGGTGATGCTGTCGAGCACGCAACGGTCTTCGCCGGTGCCGGCGCGGAACTGGTAGAGGTTGCTGGGCAGCCGCTTCGGACGCATCATCTTGCCGTTGCGGTTGATGATGACGTCGCCATTGCGGGCATTGTCGGCCGTCACTTCTTCGCAATCGAGGAAGCTGTTGTACTGATCGCCGAGGTCGCCGGGCTTGTGGCTGACGGCGATCTGCTGCGTCAAACCTGCGCCGAGCGAGTCGGTGCGGGTCACGATGACGCCGTCTTCGACGCCGAGTTCAAGGAAGGCGTGGCGGCAGGCGCGGATCTTCGCGAGGAAGACCTCGTGCGGCACCGTGACCTTGCCGTCCTGATGGCCGCACTGCTTTTCGTCGGAGACCTGGTTTTCGATCTGCAGCGCGCAGGCGCCCGCCTCGATCATCTTCTTGGCCAGCAGATAGGTCGCTTCGGCATTGCCGAAGCCGGCGTCGATGTCGGCGATGACGGGCACGACGTGGGTCTGGAAGTTGTCGATCTTCGCGATCAGGTCAGCTTCCTTGGCCTTGTCGCCGGCCTTGCGGGCCGCGTCGAGGCCGCGGAAGATATCGTTGAGCTCGCGCGAGTCGGCCTGGCGCAGGAAGGTGTACAACTCTTCGATCAGAGCCGGCACCGAGGTCTTCTCGTGCATCGACTGATCCGGCAGCGGTCCGAATTCGGAACGCAGCGCCGCGATCATCCAGCCGGAGAGGTACAGGTAACGGCGATCGGTCTTGCCACCGAAATGCTTCTTGATCGAAATCAGCTTCTGCTGCGCGACGAAGCCGTGCCAGCAGCCGAGCGACTGGGTGTACTTGGTGGGATCGGCGTCATAGGCCGCCATGTCGGCGCGCATCAGCGCCGCGGTGTAGCGGGCGATATCGAGACCGGTCTTGAAGCGGTTCTGCAGGCGCATCCGGGCCACGGCCTCGGCCTTGACGCCGTTCCAGGTCGGCTGGTTCTTGAGCAGAGCTTCGGCCGCTTCGAGTTCGCTCTGATAGGAAGCGGGGCCCTGAATGCCCTGATCGCTGATTCCGCGTGGCTGGAAATTCATGTTCGTGATCCCTTCGGTGACGACAAATCCTGCAGCCACTTGAACGCACGGCAGCGCAAATCGCTAGACTTCGCGATGCAAACTTGTCATACTTTACAATATCTCATTGTATAGTTGTAAGTCTCTTACAATTGCCGGTGACCGATCATGACGACCTCGAATGCCCGCTCGATCTTCATGGGACCGCGGCTGCGACGGCTGCGGCGCGACCTCGGGCTGACCCAGGCCGACATGGCGGCCGATCTCGATATCTCCGCCCCCTATGTCGCGCTCTTGGAACGCAATCAGCGGCCGGTGACGGCCGACATGCTGCTGCGTCTGGCCCGCACCTACAAGATCGATCTCGCCGCGCTGGCGGGCGACGGCGGCGCCGACAACACGGCACGGCTGCAATCGATCCTGAAGGAGCCGATGTTTTCCGACATCGACATCCCCGCGCTCGAAATCTCTGACCTCGCCATCAGCTATTCCGGCATGGCCGAAGCGTTTCTGCGGCTCTACACCGCCTATCGCGAGGAACAGCTCGCGCTGGCGGACCGGCGCTCTCCCGCATTCACCGGCGCCGCATCGGCCGCGGATCCGAACGGCTTTGACGCCAACGATTCGGTCGAAGAAGTCCGGCGCTTTCTCGCCGCGCGCCGCAATAATTTCCCGGCGCTCGACGATGCCGCCGAACGCATTGCCCAGACAGCTTCCGGCCCGAGCGGATTCATCGAGCTGCTGAAGGATCGCCACAACCTGCAAGTCCGCTATCTGCCGCCCGACGTCATGCTCGGCTCGATCCGGCGGCTCGACCTGCATCGCAAGCAATTGCTGCTGGAGGACTCGCTCGACACCGCAAGCCTGCATTTTCAGTTGGCCAAGCAGCTCGCTTATCTCGAAATGGAAGACGAGATCGGTGCGGCCCTCGAAGCCGGCCAGTTCGCCAGCAAGAGCGCCGAGCTGCTGGCACGCCGGGCGCTGGCCGGTTACGCCGCCGGCGCGATCATCATGCCGTATTCGGCGTTCGCGAAAGCCGCCGAGACGCGTCATTACGATCTGGAGGCGCTGGCCCGTCAATTCGGCACCAGCTTCGAACAAACAGCGCATCGCATCACGACCTTGCAGCGGCCCGGCCAGGAGAAAGTGCCGTTCTTCCTGATCCGTGTCGATCCGGCCGGCAATATTTCAAAACTTCTCGACGGCGCCGGATTCCCGTTTGCGAAACACGGCGGCGCCTGCCCGCTATGGTCGGTGCACGGCGTTTTCAAAACGCCGCGCCAGATCGTCACGCAATGGCTGGAATTGCCTGATGGACAGCGCTTCTTTTCGATCGCCCGCACCGTCACCGCCGGCGGCGGTTCGTTCGACGCCGTGCGCGTCGAGCGCGCCATCGCCGTCGGCTGCGCCGCCGAACATGCCAAACATCTGATTTATACCAACGGCGGAGACCCGCGCGCGGAAGAGCCCACACCGGTCGGCGTCGCCTGCCGCGTCTGTCACCGCCCCCGCTGCGCCGCGCGCTCGGCGCTTCCGATCGGCCGCGAACTGTTGCCGGATGATTTCAGGACGTTGAGCGTGCCGTTTGGGTTTTCGGCGGATTGAGGGGTTGGGGGAGTTGATGCACCTGTGGCCGAAGGCGATGGGTGTGCGTCATCCATATTTGGCCAAATCTGGTGGCCCGCTAATCACTCAGAGCACTTTTTGAGCATGCAACTACTTTTTGCACTACAAGGAACTGGCCCGATTGATTTGCGTGGGCTGCACGAAAGGTTGGCCGCGTGTCGAAGATTGCTGATGATTTGAACCAGTTCGTAGCGTATGCGAAGCTACTGAAGGGCGACGAAAAGGGCGAGGCGCAAGTCTTCTGCGACCGACTTTTTCAAGCTTTCGGCCATAAGGGCTACAAAGAAGCGGGCGCTACCCTCGAAGAGCGGATAAAGAAGGCCTCTGGAAAGGGGACATCTTTTGCTGACCTCGTCTGGAAGCCCCGCGTACTAATTGAAATGAAGAAGGCCGGCGAGAAGCTGCATCTTCATTACAATCAAGCATTTGACTATTGGCTCAACGCGGTCCCCGACAGGCCCCGATACGTCATCCTTTGCAACTTCTCCGAATTCTGGATCTACGACTTTGACCGCCAACTGAATGACCCTGTTGATGTGGTGAAGCTGCAAGAACTTCCCACTCGCTACACCGCCTTAAACTTCTTATTCGCGGATGAGCGAAAGCCGATATTTAACAATGACAGAGAAGACGTTTCCCGCAGAACCGCCGACAATATGGCATCGCTGTTCAAAGCACTGACCCGGCGACCAAAAAATCCTATTCCGCGCACCCAGGCTCAACGGTTTATATTGCAGTTGATGGTGGCAATGTTCGCCGAAGACATTGACCTTCTCCCGTCTGGGACCGTCGTAACTTTGGTCGATGATTGTTTGAACAAGGGCCAGTCGTCTTACGACCTTTTCAATGGCCTATTTCAGCAGATGAACACGCCCAAGCGCGCTTCCGCCGGAAGATTCAGAGACGTTCGCTATTTCAATGGAGGCCTGTTCGCTGAAATTGAAGCTGTCGAACTAAGCCGCGATGAATTGGAATTGATTGGCGGCAAGAAGGGCGCCGCTACCGAGAATTGGGCTAAAATCAATCCGATCATTTTCGGCACGCTGTTCCAACAAAGCATGGATGCAGAAGAGAGGCACGCATTAGGTGCTCATTTCACATCTGAGGCCGACATTCAAAGAATTATCGGACCGACTATCGTAAAGCCGTGGGTTGAGCGCATTGATAGCGCAGTGCGCTTGCAAGATCTCGTTGATTTGCGTCGTCAATTAATGGAGTACCGTGTTTTTGATCCGGCATGCGGAAGTGGCAACTTTCTTTATATGGCCTACCGCGAACTAGCACGGCTTGATCTTCGCCTTCTCGCTCGCATGGAAGAGAATTTTTCAGCGAGATCGGTTGTCAAGCAGTCGCTTACTGCCAGCATCATTAGTCCAAAGAAGTTTTTCGGTTTCGACGTGGATGCTTTTGGCGTCGAACTCACCAAAGTTACGCTGATGCTCGCCAAGAAACTTGCGCTAAACGAAGCGTTGGCGGCGCTGGGACGTGATGAAGTTGAGTTAGGTTTCTACGATGGCCTACCTCTAGATAATCTCGATGACAACATCAAAAAAGTGGATGCGTTGTTTACGCCCTGGCCAGAGGTCGACACCGTGATCGGCAACCCTCCGTTCCAAAGCAAAAATAAGATGCAAGAAGAACTTGGAGCGCCCTATTTACACAGGTTGCGTGAAGCCCATCCAGACGTGCCGGGACACGCCGACTATTGTGTCTACTGGTTGAGATTGACGCACGACCATCTCAAAGATGGGCAGCGTGCGGGACTTGTCGGCACCAATACCGTGCGTCAGAACTACTCGCGAGAAGGAGGGCTTGATTATATCGTATCCGAGGGTGGTACGATTACTGAAGCAGTCTCGAGTATGCCTTGGTCTGGCGACGCAGACGTTCACGTGTCCATTATCAATTGGGTGAAAGGAGCTCAACCTGGGGCGAAAAGGCTTTATATACAAGAGGGTTCCGATCCGAGTGCCGGTTGGCACCACGAAGACCGAGAGATCATTTCGTCGGCCCTTTCTTACGGCTTCGATGTAACCAAGGCGACATCACTTTTAATAAATTCGCAGAGTGACGCTTGCTCACAAGGGCAGACACACGGTCACAAAGCATTTCTTCTAAAACCAGCGGAAGCCAAAACTTGGTTGGCGAGTGATAAAAAGTACGCAGATGTTATTTTTCCTTTTCTAATCGCGAATACCTTATTCGCATCGAAGGATGGCCTGCCTGATCGCTACGTTATCGACTTCGGCGACCTCGACGTTTTGTCTGCGAAGAAATATCCGCTGGCTTATGAACGAATTGAGGCATCTGTGCTGCCTGAGCGCAAAAAGAAAGCGGCAGAAGAAAGCGAAAGAAACAAGAAAACATTAGAAGAAAATGCTTCAGCCAGGGTGAACCGGCACCATGGAAACTTCCTCAATCAGTGGTGGCGAATGTCTTATCGACGCGCCGATCTGATGAAGACTATAAGCAGAATTGATCGCTATATCGCGTGTGGACAAGTAACAAAGCGACCGATCTTCGAATTCATCTCAAATAAAATTCATCCCAATGCTCAGCTCATTGTATTTCCAAGAGATGACGACTACTCCTTCGGCATCCTTCAATCGTCCGTCCATTGGAGCTGGTTCACCGAACGCTGCTCTACGTTGACAGAGCGATACCGCTACACATCAAACTCCGTGTTTGATAGTTTTCCCTGGCCCCAATCACCCACGATTGAGAGTGTAAAAGCGGTCGCGACAGCCGCGCGAAAATTGCGCGCTGTTCGCCGCGACCTGTGCAGTAAGCACGAGCTGTCTCTGCGGGAGCTGTATCGCTCTGTCGAATTGCCGGGCAACCATCCGCTAGATGTGGCGCAAGACGCATTAGACGCTGCAGTTCGCAAAGCTTATGGGATGAAGCCGAAAGCAAACCCGCTGAAGTTTCTTTTTGACCTGAACCAGCAGTTGGCTGAGCTTGAGAGGCAGGCAGCGCCCATAGTGGGCCCCGGTCTTCCAGCAGCGTTTGAAAAGGTTAAGGAGCTTCGTTCGGACGATTGTTTATCGATGACTTAAACGCCGGTGCCCAAAGTGGGGCGTAGGCCGAGCTTGTGGCTTTGAGCGCCCGACGATAACGAGCTAAGTATTTGAAAAAGGCTGGTGCCGCAAACAGGACTCGAACCTGTGACCCCGTCATTACGAATGACGTGCTCTACCAACTGAGCTATTGCGGCGGACCGAACGCTAGCGTCGGGCAACCGCCCGAAACGCCCGCACCTGATATCGGGCACGGCCCCGATTGGCAAGAAAAACGCAGTCATTTTTAGTTTTGACGCGTTTTCCTGGCGCGGACCGGAAGCCCACCCACGGATCAAGTCCGAGGGCATGCTTCGCTTGAAAACGCTATGGAGTTCCTAGTTACCGCCCCAGCGTGACAAAAATCCGCGCCAGCCGCCGGCCTGGGCCTTGGGCGGGCCGATTTGTTCCGCGAATTCGTCCGCCACGCCGTCCTCGTCGATTCCGGGGTCGTCGGGGGCCCGGATGATCGGAATTACGGCCGGAATCGGCGCAGGCGCGGCTTTCGGAATATCCTGACGGGCCCGGAACAAGGGAGCGGACGCCATCGGAGCCGATTCGGCGGATCGCGGCGGCGGCGGGGCCGGTGTCGCGACCGGGGCCGCTACGACGGGCGCCGCATCGATGGGGGCCGGTTCGACGGTGGCGGGTGGCGCATTGTCCTGGGCGGCGGCCGCGAGCTCGGATTCCGGCTCGCTCCCGGCGGCCGGCGGTTCGAGCACGACCGCCCGGCGCGGGGTCGCCAGCATGGCTTCCTCGAACGGCGACGGTTCGATCGCCGCACCCTTGTCGGACGGCAGGCTCGCGACCGGCGTCAGCCACTGGAACGCGTCGAGCCGCCCGGTCACCGGCGATACCGGACGCCAGCGATCGCTGACATAGCCATCGGCGGTCCAGGCCGGATCGTGCAGCGCGCGCACCGCGCGCAGGGTCCATGCCCGCGCCCGGCCGCTGTCGCCATGTTCGGTGCGCTCGAGTTCCGCCATCAGCATCGCGACCCGCTGCGTCGGCGCCGAGATGAACGGCTCCAGCGCCGCGCGGGCCTTGCCGAATTCGGCGGCGTCGATCGCGGCGCGCGCAATCGCCAGCGCGCCTTCGATATGTCCCGGCGCTTTCGCGGCCAAAGTCTCGACCCGCACCAGCCGCTGCCGCGCGGCGTCGCCGAGTTTGACATGCGCATAGGCGTCGGCGAGATCGGGATGCGGCTGCGCCAGCCACGCGGCCTCGACCAGCCGCATCGAACGCCGCACCTGATGCGCCTCGCTTTCATATTTGCTGGCCAGCACCGCGGCCGGCACCAGGGTCGGGGCCAGCTTGACCGCTTCCATCACGCTCTCGCGCGACAGGTCGCGATCGACATTCTGCAATTCCAGCGCGCGGGCCGTCAGCAGCACGCCGCGCTGGCGGCGATAGGTCGCCTTGTCGATCAGTCCGGCAGACTGGTTGTTGTCGAGGATCGTCAGCGCGCCGGTCCAGTCGCCCTTGGCGCAGCAGAAGCCGAGCACCGCATGCGACGCCCATGACGACGACGGCGACAGTTTCAGCGCTTCCTCGGCGACCATCACGGCGGCGACGGGATCGTCGGCGCGCTGCGCCTCGATGAACAGGCCGCGCAGGCCGAGCAGCCGTGTATCCTCGCGTTCGGCCATGGCGCGAAAGGCGCGCTGCGCGCCGTCGCGGTCGCCGTCGAGCTGCGCCGATTGCGCATGCAGCAGCAGCGCCAGCGGATCATGCGCGGCCAATTTGCGCGCCACTTCGGCGTGGCCGCGCGCGGCCGAGGAATCGCCATGTCCGATCGCCAGCAATCCTTGCGTGATCGCGTGCCGGCCGCGGGCGTGACGGCGTTCGCGGCGGCCACGCCTGATATGGCCGGGCATCCGCCAGAAGCCGCGCAGAATCGACCACAGCATGATCGCCGCAACAACCACGACGCCTGACATCAGCACGAACACCGGAAAGGTGGTCGTCATGCGCACGGTGCCCCACGTCAGCACGAAGTCGCCCGTCTGCTCGGCAACCCAGGCAGCACCCGCCGCGCCCAGCGCGATCAACAACAGAAACAGAATGATCCGGATCATCGGAATCCTTATGGCGCCGGTTTGGCGAGCACGGCCATGGCATCAGCGGCGAACTGGCGCGACGCGGCCAGCGCGACGTCGCGCGCGTCGGCCTTGTCCAGCCAGGCCTGTGCCGCGGCACGGTCGGCAGGCTCCAGCGTCTTCAACTCGCGCCGCGCTTCGTTGGAATCGTTGCGCAGCGCCGCCGCGGTGATCCGCGCCACCACGGCGCCGCGATCGTTGCCGACGGTGTCGGTACGCTCGATCTTGACCAGCTTCGACGCCCCGGCCTGCAGCCGTTCGATGACGCCGGAACCGGCCGCGCCGCCCTGCTGCGCCGGCAGCAGTTTCGGCACCAGCGCCAGCAATTCGGTGCTGAGCTTGTTGGGGTTAGGCACGCCCTTGTCGGCAAATTGGTCAAGCGGCTTCAAGACGTCGGCGTTCGGCGCCAGCGCTTTCGCCGCCGCCAGCGCCGCCGGGTAGGGATCGCCGATCCGCACCAGCACTTCAAGCAGTGCGCCCGCCACGACGCGACGCAGCGGCAGATCATCGGCGGGCTTGGCGTCGGTTGCCCTGGTATCGGCAATCTTGCTGTCCTGCTGCGCGATTTCCGCGCTCTGCGTTCGCAGCAAACTTTCGATTTTGGCGATCCGTTCGTTGACGGCATTCAGATCCGGCGCAACAGCACCGTCAGCGCGCGGCGCGGACTTCACGTCATTGAGCACGGAGGCAAGCTTGTCGCCTTGCGTGCGCAACGCGGCGAGCGATTTTTCCAGACCTTCGACGCGCGCCGCGGCCGCGGGATCGGCCACCGGCTTGCCGACCTTCGACTCCAGTCCCGCGATACGCGCGGTGAGATCGTCGATGGCGGCGGCATTGACCGCGGGCACAGGTGGCGTCGTGACGGGCTGAACCGCAGGCCAACCCAGCATCCAGCCGACGCCGATCACCAGCGCCGCCGCGACCGCGCCGGAGACCGGCGCAATGATCCACGGAGAAATCGGAGCAGAATTCGGAGCCGCCGCCGAAGGCGTCGCCGGCTGCTCCGAAGCTGGCTCGGCGGCGGGCTCGGCAGCCGGTTCAGCAAGCGGTTCAGAATGCGCGGCGCCGTCGGCATGGGCGGCGCCGTCGGCATGCGATGTCGCGGTCGACACATCAGTCGCCTCGAGGTCGATCGTCGGCGGCGCTCGCTTGGGCCGTTCCGAATCGGGCAGCGATCCGGTTTCATCACGCCTGTCTTCGACCATCACAACGGTCCCTTCAGCAGTTAGGTGCCGGAACTTAGCAGAATCGGGATGTATAGAGCACGATCCCGGAGCGCAGGCACCGGTTTTCCGGTAACGCGCTGCTCAGACTTATAGATTAGAGCCGGATCGTGGTCGCAAAGCATGGCCCAAGGCGCGGTCCAGGGCCTCGAACAAGGCATTTTCGTCGGCCTGGGCCGCCGCCGTGACCTGGGTCGCACCGGCGTCCCGCAGAACGGCGGCGACGGCGGACGAGATACAGCATTGCGGCAGCGCCAATGCCGATATTTCGACGCCGCCGGCGCGGGCCGCTTCGAGAAACGCGCGCGCGCTACGGCGTGAGTAGTGCAGCACCGCCTCGACCTGATGCGCCACGAAAGCGTCACAAATTTCCCGCGGCAGGTGAGAGGCCGGAACCATCCGGTAGGTGGTGTGCGTCACCACGGTAAAACCCTTCTCGCCGAGCTCGCCGGCCAGATCGCGCGCCAGATCGGCGCCGGCCAGATACAACAGCGTGCTCGCCTTCTTCAGTTGCCTGGCCTTGACGCCGGCCAGCACCAGATCGCGCAAGGCGCTGGCATCGCCCTTGGCTGCAATCACTTGCGTAAACCCGGCCTCGCGGGCCGCCGCCGCGGTATGTTCCCCGACCGCAAACAATGGCAATTTGACCAGCCGGCTACCTGCCAGCTGTGACGCGATGGCCCGCAGCGCGTTGGCCGAGGTGACGATGACGGCGCCATAGGCCGCATCCTCGTCATCGCGAAACACCACCGGCTCGAACCGCAGCATCGGCGCCCGCAACACCTCAAAACCCCGGGCGCGCAGTGCCGATGCCGTCGCCTCATCGTCCGGATGCGGGCGGGTCACGAGAACGGCCATGGAAGATCTCCGCTAAAGCCACATCAGTGCAAGGCGACGATTGCACCTTGAGACCTCGTAATGCTACCCGGTTACGGAAGCGTTGTGACGGCCGTAGCACAAGGGCTCAGATTGCAGGACCTGAAATCAGGACATGCCGATGCTGGTATTGGGGATCGAAACCACCTGCGATGAAACCGCGGCCGCCGTGGTCGCGCGCGGCGACGACGGCAGCGGCCAGATTCTGTCCAATATCGTCCACTCGCAAACATCCGAGCACGCCCGCTTCGGCGGCGTGGTGCCGGAGATCGCCGCCCGCGCCCATGTCGACCTGCTCGACGGCATCGTCGGCCGCGCCATGCAGGAAGCCGGTGTCGGCTTCGCGCAATTGTCGGCGGTGGCGGCCGCGGCCGGCCCCGGCCTGATCGGCGGCGTGATCGTCGGCCTCACCACCGCAAAAGCCATCGCGATGGTGCATGACACGCCGCTGATTGCGGTCAACCACCTCGAGGCCCATGCGCTGACGCCGCGGCTGACCGACGCGCTCGCGTTTCCCTATTGCCTGTTCCTCGCCTCCGGCGGTCATACCCAGATCGTGGCCGTGGTCGGCGTCGGCGAGTATGTCCGGCTCGGCACCACCGTCGACGACGCGATGGGCGAAGCCTTCGACAAGGTCGCGAAGATGCTGTCGCTGCCCTATCCCGGCGGACCCGAGGTCGAACGTGCTGCGGCCAGCGGCGACCCGAAGCGATTTGCGTTTCCGCGGCCGATGCTCGGACGGCCGGATGCGAATTTCTCGCTGTCGGGATTGAAGACCGCGGTTCGCAGCGAAGCCAGCCGGATGACGCCACTGGAGCCGCAGGACATCTGCGATCTCTGCGCCGGTTTCCAGGCTGCCGTGCTGGAAGCGACCGCCGATCGGCTGAGCGTCGGCCTGCGGTTGTTCCACGAACGGTTCGGCTCGCCCCGCGCGCTGGTGGCCGCGGGCGGCGTCGCCGCCAACCATGCCATCCGCGACGCCTTGCAGGAGGTTGCCGCCAAGGCCGGCACCACGCTGATCATGCCGCCGCCGGAGCTCTGCACCGACAATGGCGCGATGATCGCCTGGGCCGGCGCGGAACGGATGGCGCTTGGACTGATCGACGGCATGGACGCGCCGCCGCGAGCGCGCTGGCTGCTCGACGCCAATGCATCAGCACCGGCGGGCTTCACCAACACCCGCGCGGGATACTGAGATGGTTTCCGGCAACGCGGTCGGCGTGATCGGCGCCGGTGCTTACGGCACCGCGCTGGCCTGTGCGGCCGCGCGTGCCGGCCGCGACGTCGTGCTTTACGTGCGCGGCGCCGAGAACGCCGCGCAGATGAAAGCGACGCGCAAGAATCCAAAACTGCCCGGCGTCAGCGTCGATGCGCGGATCGCGATCGTCAATGATCTTGCCGCAGCCGCCCGCGCGGACATCATCCTGATCGCAACACCCGCGCAAAACCTGCGCGAGGCGGCGATGGCGCTGGCGCCACTTCTCAAGCCGCGAACGCCGGTTGTCGCCTGCGCCAAGGGCATCGAGCGCGGCACGCATCTGTTCATGACCGAGGTCATCACTGAGGTGATCCCGCAGGCAATGGCGGCGATCCTGTCGGGCCCGAACTTCGCCGACGACGTGGCGCGCGGCCTTCCGACCGCGGTGACGCTCGCGGCAAGGGATGAAACGCTGGCGAGCGATCTGGTGCAGATGCTGGGCTCGTCCACGTTCCGGCCCTATCACACCACGGATGTGCGCGGCGTCGAGATCGGCGGCGCCGCCAAGAACGTGCTGGCGATCGCGGCCGGCATCGTCGTCGGCCGCAAACTCGGCGCCTCGGCGCAGGCGGCGTTGACAACGCGGGGCTTCAGCGAACTGGCCCGGCTCGGTCGCGCCTGCGGCGCGCGCGGCGAAACGCTGGCTGGGCTATCGGGCCTCGGCGACCTGATCCTGAGTTGCTCGAGCCTTCAATCGCGCAATTTCGCATTCGGTATCGCGCTCGGCCGCGGCGAAAAGCCGGCGCCGGGAAAACTCGCCGAAGGCGAATTCACTGCACCGGTTCTGATCGAACTGGCGGCATCGCGAAACGTCGACATGCCGGTATCGAAGGCGGTCGCAGCGATCCTGAGCGGCAAGGTCACGATCGACGCCGCGATCGAAGGTCTGCTGACGCGGCCGTTCAAGGCGGAAGAATGATTGACCATAGCGTTTTCGAGCGAAGTGGGTACCGGTTCGCGTAAAGAAAACGCGTCAAACAAAAGACTACACGCCCGCAAAGGCAACGAGCTCCTGAAGGCCGGCGCCGGTCCCATCGGGGGCCACGTCAAGTTCTTCAAGCGGCGCATTGGCGCGATTGACCCAGAACGTCGGATACCCAAACCGTTTGGCGCCGGCGGCATCCCAGCCGGCAAACGCGGCGAAGGCGATTTCTTCCTTCGCCATCCCGAAGGCATCGACACCCATCCGGTAAGCGCGCGGATCCGGCTTGAACGCCTGCACGCGGTCGGTGCTGAGATGCGGTTCGAATATCCCCTCGAGCCCCGAATTCCTGACCGCCGCATCGAGCATCTCGGCGGTAAAGTTGGACAGGAACGCCATCCGGATGCCGGCGTCCTTCAATTGCTTCAGCGCCGCCGCCACATCGGGCCAAGCCTTCAGTCTGAGATAGGATTCCATCAACTGGTCGCGCTGCGTCGGCGACATTTCCAGCTTCACCAGCCTGGCGGCAAACACCAGCGCCTGTTCGGTGACCTGCCAGAAGTCGACATAGCTGCCGCTCATGGTCCGCAACCATGTGTACTCGAACTGCCGCGTGCGCCAGGCATTGCTCAACTCCCCGCCTTTGCCGGGAAACATCGCTTCGGCCCTGGCGAATACCGGACGCGGATCGATGATCGGAAAGCCGTCGAAGGCGATCGCCCTGATTTTCTTTGGCCCCGGCGCTTGCGCCCTGACGGACGGCGTGGCGATCGCCGCGGCAGCGACGCCTGCTGCGACCAGATGGAGAAAATCCCGGCGATGCGCTGACATGTGACGACCTCTCGACATCGGCAACGGATGTCATCCGCGGCGAACGCATTCAATGCGGCCGGCGGTCAAAACATCTTGTTCTGGGGCCTGGAATAAATCGGCGCGAGGCTTGGGCGCTAGCCTGCCGCCGTTGCGATCGGACGGACGTAACGATATCGTCAACGGCGACGCGCCGGCGGAATTGCCGCCGTGCCACAGAGGAAGATGCAATGGCGTACTGGCTGGTGAAATCCGAACCCTCAACCTGGTCGTGGGACCAGCAGGTCGCCAAAGGCGCCAAGGGCGAGGCCTGGACCGGCGTACGCAATTTCACCGCACGCCAAAATCTCGTGGCCATGAAGAAGGGCGACCGCGCCTTCTTCTACCACTCCAACGAAGGCAAGGAGATCGTCGGCATCGCCGAGATCGTCAAGGAGGCCTATCCCGATCCGACCGACAAGACCGGAAAATTCGTCTGCGTCGACATCAAGGCGGACAAGCCCCTGAAAACACCGGTGACGATGGCCGCGATCAAGGCCGACAAGAAACTGTCTGACATGGCGCTGGTGAAATATTCGCGGCTGTCGGTTCAGCCGGTCACGGCCGACGAATGGAAAATGGTCTGCAAGATGGGCGGCCTGTAGATTCGTCGTCGATAGGTATTATAACACCCCTACTTCCTGCTTTGCCCCTCCGCCTCAGGGAAATTTAGCATTTTGGGCGCTTACTCTGGACCCTGCGGCAAGAATGACGCCGGGGAGGAACAGCTCTTGAAATCGGGTGCCAGCAACCTGAGCCCGGCAGCGCTCGAGGACACCGCAAGCCTGTCCATGACTTCAGCGCTCGAAGCCGAGGCGGAGCGGCTGCTGTCGCAACGCACCCGTGACATCCGGTTTTCTCCCGAGATGGTTCTGGCCTATCGCACGAAGGACTGGTCGCAACGAAGCAAGATTGCGCGCGCATGGATGGTCTGGGTCGCGCTGATCAGCATGGCCTTCGTGCCGATCAGCTATCTTCTCGCTCCCGAATTCCTCATCCTCACCACCGCCATCAGCGGGCTGCTGGTTCCGGCGCTGCACGGCTGTGCCTACCTGGTCTGGCGAAAGCCCCGCAGCGCCGCGGTCGAAGGCCTGTCGCTGCTGCTGCTGATGATCACCGTCATGATCGCCTACGGCTACCTCGCCGTCGCGGCCGGCGGCACCGACTATGAGCGCTTCCTCACCTGCATCATGTACGCCAACACCATCGCGATCGTGGTGTTCAATGTCGACTATGTCTGGACGCTGGCCCTGATGGTCTGCTCCACGGCGACCTTTTTCGGCTTCGAAATCTTCAATCCCGCGATCAACCTCGAGGAAGCGATCGGGACCTCGGTGTTCTACGCCATGGGAATCTACGCGGCGACGATCGCGCGGAAAACCCAGTCGATCCTCGGTCAAAAAGCCTTCCTGATGTCGCTGCGCAGCCAGTTTCGCAGCGACGCGCTGAAACGAGCCAATGATCAGTTGGAAATACTGGCGACATGCGACCCGCTCACCGGGCTCGGCAACCGCCGCTCGGCGACCGATCTGATCGAGAAGCTGTGGCGCGACCCGGCGATCCCGAGAGCCTGTATCGCGTTCATCATGGCCGACATCGACTGGTTCAAGCGACTGAACGACACCGCCGGCCATGCCGCCGGCGACGAATGCATCAGACGGGTCGCGAAGACGATCGCGGAATCGGTGCGGTTAGGCGAAGACGCCGTCTTTCGCTATGGCGGCGAGGAATTCCTTGTCGTTCTCGCGCACGCCTCGCCCGATCTCGCCTGGACGATCGCGGAACGCATCCGCCGCTCGGTAGAAGCGCTCAGCATCGTCAATCCCGGAATCGATCCCGCGGACGGCGCCGCCAATGTGGTGACGATCAGCCTCGGCGTCGCATTCGCGCAGGAAGATGCCGCGCCGGAGATCGTCGCAAAATGGGCCGATGACGCCCTTTACGACGCCAAGCGTGGCGGCAGGAACCTGGTGTTCCTGTCGAATGCGCATGCCGCAGAGGACGCGTGTCGTTTGCAGCCGCTGTCGCCGGGCCCGGAAAGTTCGGCGGCGAATTCCGTCAGGGTGGTGGCCTCGTCGGCCAGGTAGACGATCAACCGTGGATGGGGTCACGCCGGCGCTCGATGCCGGCGATCCGGCTCAACCCTCCGGCAGGGTGAAGACCGCGCAGGGCGAAGCGATACCGCGGAGAGAATGCGTCCCAAGCGGCATCAACGGGATGTCGGTCTCGGCCGCCAGCGCACCGGAAACAAGGACCGTCTTGCCGAGTGGCCGGCACAACCCCTCGAGTCTGCTCACCAGGTTAACGGCCGGACCGATCGCGGTGAAATCGAGCCGGTTGGCGGCGCCAATATTGCCCCAGAGCATCTCGCCGAGATGCAACGCGGCACCAAACGACAGCGGCGGCAGCCCTTGTCGGCGCCGCTCGTCATCCAGATGCGCCATCCCGGCCTGCGCGGCGGACGCTGCGCGCAATGCCGCCTCGGAGGCGCGCCGCGGCGCCTCGTTGACCACCGGAAAGATCGCCAGCACACCGTCACCGATGAACTTCAGCACCTCGCCGCCGAACGCATGAACCGCGCCGGCGATACGATCGAACCAGGCGTCGAGTGCGGCGATGACAGTCGCTGGAGGATTGCTCTCCGAGAGCGCGGTAAAGTTACGCAGATCGGCATAGAGCAGCGCGGCCTGAATGGTCTCGCCGCGGTCGCGTCGCAACGGCGCTGCCAGCACACGCGCCGCGCTGCGCCGGCCGAGATAGGCTTCGAGCGTTGCCGTCAACGTGGCGCGTACGGCGAGGACCGCAAGCGGCGAAGCCGCGAAGCGTGCCGCCTGGCGGAGTTCGTTCGTCTCTTTGGGGGTGAAGGGACGCGGCCCGATCCAGCCGAGCGACGGTCCGTCCGGACCCGGCCCGATGACGTCCTCGTAAGCGCGGCCTTCCGCGATTTCACTCAACCAGCGGCGGCCGGCATGGTTGGGCGCCTCCGGTACCAACGCCGTCGCGCCCGGCGCAAAGTCCACGGCTTCGATGACCGCTCCGGTTTCGGCGCGCCACAGCCAGGTGCGTCTGGCAATCAGCGGGTGCGGCACGTCGAGCGTCAGCGCGCCCGCCACGAGCGGCAATCCGTCGGCGACCAGATGCGCACCAAGCTCCGCGAGCAGCCGGTCGGCGCCCGCGGTCTCGGCGGCCGTATCGACGAGCCAGGCGAGTGTCGAGGAGAGCTGCATGGCGCGATCATGGGTTGGCGCGCCATCCTTGTCACGACCTAACCTTGACGACCGGCCCCGGCGCTGCCATCTGCCCCATTCAGGTCTTGGAGCAGCTTCTTGGAGCAGCATGGATGACTGAGCCTCTCATCGTTCGACGCGAGACCCAGATCGCGGCCCCGCGTGCCACGGTTTTCGCCTTCCTGACAGATCCTGACAAAATCCTGAGCTGGATGGGCACGGAGGCCGCGACCGAGCCGCATCCGGACGGGCTCTACCTCGTCAAGGGAATCGGTGAGCGCGGCAATACCGCCCGCGGCGCGTTCCGCGAAGTCGTCCCGGTCCACCGTCTGGCCTACAGTTTCGGTTGGGACGGCAACGAGGAGGTGCCGCCGGGCTCGAGCCTGATCGAGATCGATCTGATTGATCGCGACGGCGGCACCCTGCTGTGCATGACCCATAGCGGCTTGCCGAACGCTGTGCAGTGCGCCAACCACGAAAAGGGTTGGATGCATTATTTTGCACGGCTGGCGATTGCGGCCACGGGACGGGATCCCGGACCGGATGCGCGCCAGCCACCTGGCAAGATGTAATCCGAGGTCGGCTCACGCGGCTTCCAGGCGGAGCAGAAAAACGACGCGCGCGTTTGTGCGTCTTACGCCGCCGCCGCCGTCACCACCTGCGCCAGCAGCGCTTCGCGCTTGGCCTGGGTGCGGTAGCCCTTCATCGTCGCGGCAAAGCGTTCGAGGATGCCGTCTTCGAACGCGGTGACGATGGTGTCGTGGACATAGCTCTTGCGGCAGATCGCCGGTGTGTTCGACAGTTCGTCGGCTGCGGCGCGCACGGCGTCGAGCACCTGCTTGCGACGGCCGCGCTCGCTGGCCGCCGGCGAAATCCGCGACAGCGATTCCAGCACCACGGCCGATGCCATCAGGGTGCGGAAATCCTTCAGCGAAATCTTGATGCCGGCGATCTCGCGCAGGAACGCGTTCACCGACGTGGTCGAGACGGCGCGCACGGTGCCGGATTTATCGCGGTACTGGAACATGCGCTTGCCCGGAACGGTGCGCAGGATGCCGATGGCGCGCACCAGCTTGGCCGCGTCGCATTCCTTGCGCGTGGCCTTGCCGCCCTTGGCCTTGAAGGTCAGGACCAGGCTGTCGTCTTCCAGGGTGACATTGGACTTCAATAGCGTGGTGGCGCCGCGGGTGCCGTTGAGACGGGCATAGGACTCGTTGCCAGGCCGGATCGCGGTGCGCGCGATCAGTTCGATCACGGCCGAGAGCGCGAATTCACGCGTCGGCTCATTGCCCGACAGGTGCATCGAGACGTTGCGGCGGATCTTCGGCAGTGCTGCGACCAGCCGCGCCAGGCGATGCGCCTTGCGGTGCTCGCGGACCTTTTCCCAATCGGCGTGATAGCGGTACTGCAACCGGCCCGCAGCATCGAGGCCGACGGCTTGCAGATGCGACGCCGGATCCGCCGAATAGCGGACTTCGCGATAGGCCGGCGGAACCGCCATCGAGTGCAGGCGCTTGATGGTGCCGGCATGTCGGATCGGCGTGCCATTGGCGCGAATGAATGAATATCCCTTTCCGCGCTTGATGCGGCGGATGGTCAGCCCGTTCTGATCGCCGAGCTTCAGCCCGTGGCCCTGCGCCAGTGACTCCACCGTCGCGCGGGTTTCGATCTTGGCCTTCGGCGCCGGAATTCTCGCCGGCGCCTTCAAGGAGGGGGTTGTTTTGGGCAATTGCCCGAGCGCTTCTGCCAAAGCAACGGCAGGATCGGCGGAAACGGGCCGCGTAGCCTCGAAATTCTGCTGATCCATCATCGTCGTCGTTGCCTTGCTCCGCTGGTTCTTCCGGTAATGCCTCTTGATGGGCTTGGTTCCGGGGGAGCCGTCCGGCCCCGGGAAAGCCATTTAAGGGGTAAGGATGGCCATTGCGAGTCCCGATTCCGTTATTTGCGGTTACTGGATACCGGTCATGGGAGCCATTCGCGCGATAACGTTGATTTCAACCTCCTCCAAACCGCGAAAATGATCGCCGTTTTGACTTGGGGTGGGGTCAGCGGGCCGCCCAACCGACCAAGGTCGCAGACGTTTCCGCCTTGTCCGGGGATCGCCCCGCGACGCATAATCGTGGCAATGAAATCGGGTTTGCGGCCGCCAGATTTGGTACGGCGCCGCGATGAGTGGAGGGAACGATGTCCGAGAAGATTTACGACGTGTCCGCGGAATGGACCAAGCGCGCCTTCGTCGACGCCGCCAAATACCGCGAGATGTATGCCCGCTCGGTCTCCGACCCCAACGGATTTTGGGCCGATCAGGCCAAGCGCGTCGACTGGATCAAGCCGTTCCACAAGGTCGAGAACGTCTCCTTTGCCCCCGGCAACATCTCGATCAAATGGTTCGAGGATGGCGTCCTCAACGTCGCCTGGAACTGCATCGACCGCCACCTCGAGAAGCGCGCCGACCAGACCGCCATCATCTGGGAAGGCGACGATCCCTCGCAGTCGAAGCACATCACGTACCGGCAGCTGCACGACGAAGTCTGCAAGATGGCCAACATCCTGCGCACAAGGAACGTCAAGAAGGGCGATCGCGTCACGATCTACCTGCCGATGATTCCGGAAGCCGCCTACGCCATGCTGGCCTGCGCGCGGATCGGCGCGATCCATTCGGTGGTGTTCGCCGGCTTCTCGCCGGATAGCCTCGCCCAGCGCATCACCGACTGCCAGTCCAGGATCGTCATCACCGCCGACGAAGGTCTGCGCGGCGGCAAGAAGGTGCCGCTGAAGGCCAATGTCGATGCCGCGATCCAAAAAAGTGGAGGCGTCGACTGGGTCGTCGTGGTCAAGCGCACCGGCTCCCCGGTCGACATGAACCCGACGCGCGACCTCTGGTACCACGACGCCGCCGCCATGGTGACGACGGAGTGCCCGTGCGAGCCGATGCATGCGGAAGATCCGCTGTTCATTCTCTATACGTCGGGCTCGACCGGCCAGCCCAAGGGCGTGCTGCACACCTCGGGCGGCTATCTCGTATTCGCGGCGATGACGCATCAATACGTGTTCGACTACCACGACGGCGACATCTACTGGTGCACCGCCGACGTCGGCTGGGTCACCGGCCACAGCTACATTCTCTACGGGCCGCTGGCGAACGGCGCCACCACGCTGATGTTCGAGGGCGTGCCGAACTATCCGGACAATTCGCGGTTCTGGAACGTCATCGACAAGCACAAGGTCAACATCTTCTACACCGCGCCGACAGCGATCCGCGCGCTGATGCAGTCGGGCGACGATCCGGTGAAGAAGACCTCGCGCGCCAGTCTGCGCCTGCTCGGCTCGGTCGGCGAGCCGATCAATCCGGAAGCCTGGGAATGGTATCACCGCGTGGTCGGCGACGACCGTTGCCCGATCGTCGATACCTGGTGGCAGACCGAGACCGGCGGTATTTTGATCACGCCGCTGCCGGGCGCGACCAAACTCAAGCCGGGTTCGGCGACGCAGCCGTTCTTCGGCGTGGTGCCTGAAATCGTCGACGCCGACGGCAAGGTGCTGGAAGGCGAAACTAGCGGCAATCTCTGCATCGCCAAGTCCTGGCCGGGGCAGATGCGCACGGTCTATGGCGATCACGCCCGCTTCGAGCAGACCTATTTCTCGACCTACAAGGGCAAATACTTCACCGGCGACGGCTGCCGCCGCGACGCCGACGGCTATTACTGGATCACCGGCCGCGTCGACGACGTCATCAACGTGTCGGGCCACCGCATGGGCACCGCCGAAGTCGAAAGCTCGCTGGTGGCGCATGAGGCGGTGTCGGAAGCCGCCGTGGTCGGCTATCCCCACGACATCAAGGGCCAGGGCATCTACGCCTATGTGACCTTGATGGCCGGCACCCAGCCCAGCGACGCACTTCGCAAGGAGCTGGTCGCCTGGGTCCGCAAGGACATCGGTCCGATCGCCTCGCCCGACCAGATCCAGTTCGCGCCGGGCCTGCCCAAAACCCGTTCCGGCAAGATCATGCGTCGCATCCTGCGCAAGATTGCCGAAGACGAACCGGGCAGCCTCGGCGATACCTCGACGCTGGCCGATCCCGCCGTGGTCGACGACCTCGTCGAGAACCGGCAGAACAAGAAGGGCGCGACGGCCTGAGCGACCGTCGATTGCATCCGCCTCGCGCCCAAACAGGGCGCGGGGCGCGCGCGGTAGCTGCCCACCCTTCGCGGCGGTAAATCCGTCATCCGGGCTCTTGCTTGCCCCCTTGCCTTGACCCGGTCACGCCTTTGTCAGCCGCGTGGCGGCCTTGTGCGCATTTCGCGGCCAAGTGTTGTTTTCAAGTCATTTACTTTGATTCGAACATTCCGTTTCTTCCCCTCATCGAAATTCACCACCGGCCCGGCGTGGAAACCATCCGGTTAAGGCACGCGGTTAATATTGGGTGGGTAGGACGGCAAACCGGCAACGCGCTGGATTTGCAGGCAATTTGAGGGCCCCTCGCACGGGCGCGCGGAAGTGGAGATTGGAATGTCGATCAAAGTAGCGATGGCGCTGGCCGCCACCATTGGGGCAGGCGTTTTGATGTCGTCGGCAGCGCAAGCGCGGCCGGAGATGGTCGGCATCCGCGGCGATTACACGCCGGGCACGATCGTGGTGAAGACCAACGAGCGCCGGCTGTATCTCATTCTCGATTCCGGCCACGCCATGCGTTACCCGGTCGGCGTCGGCAAGTCCGGCAAGCAGTGGGCCGGCACCACCCGGATCGACGGCAAGTACCGCAACCCGGCCTGGGCTCCGCCGAAGGAAGTCAAGCGCGACAAGCCGAACATTCCGGACCTGATTGAAGGTGGCTCGCCGCGCAACCCGATGGGCGTCGCGGCGATGACCCTGGCCGGCGGCGAATACGCCATCCACGGCACCAACATGCCGGGCTCGGTCGGCGGCTTCGTCTCCTACGGCTGCATCCGCATGCTGAACGCCGATATCACCGACCTCTATCAACGCGTCTCGGTCGGCACCAGCGTGACCGTCACGCGCTGATCCGCGACATCTCAATACGAAAGCCGCGCAGCCGCGCGGCTTTTTCATTTCGGAAGCAATTGATCGGCATTCGCACACCAGCCGCTGCGGTGGCCGCCGTTGTAACTGCGCGCATGACCGGCCGCGAGCATCGCGCTCGATACGTTTGGAGTCTTCCTGGTCGCAACATCCGCGTCGACCCGGCCGCTATATTTGTCCGGGCCGATATTTGAGATCGTGACCTCGCCCTCGCCGAGCAAGGCGCGCAAGGCATCCGTCGCGGCTTCGGCCATTTGCAATTCCTGCGGACAGGCCGCTTTCAACTCCGGCGCGTCGATGCCGCGCAGGCGGACCCGCGTGGTCAGGTCGAGGCCGGGCGACACATGCACGCGCGCCAGAAACGTGTCGCCGTCAATCGTTCGCAGCACGTCGACGGGATAGTGCAGGTCCGGATGGCCGGCCTGTCGCCAGATGGTTTCCGCGTCTCGCGCCGCCTGACTATCCGCCGGGTGCTGCCACAGGTCACGCACCCAGTGACGCACAGGCAGCATCGTCCCCGCCGCCACGGCGATCACGAACAGCCACGGCAGCGCCGCCGCAAACCAGCGGTTTCGGGCGGACCGGTAAGGACGAATCCTCTCGTATGGGGGCATTTGTCCGACTAGGGGGTGAGTCGGGGCAATCGGCAAGCCCTGCAAAGACAGCCTCAGAAATCCGAGGCGATGCCCTTCCGCTCCCAATCGCCATATCGTGTCGGTTCCGGGCCTTTCGGGCCCTGAAATTCCTTCGGATGCGGCGTGGCGGCGGCCGCAGCGGCTTTGCGGCGCGCCTCGGCCTCGGCGAGGGCGCGCTCGGCAGCCGGTGTCAACGGCTTGCGTTCTGGCGCAGAGGGTGGTGAAGGATCGTCGGTCATCTCAAACTCTTCGGCGGCACGCTTCGTATCCAAAATAGGGACGCCGGGATGACATCACAATCGTGAAATCGTCGTGGCGATTCTTACATTTGGCATATTCGCCTGCCAAAGGAGTTTTTGTTTTCAAAGGCATACGCCGAAACCTTTCCGCCTCCCGAGACGTTCCTGATTCATGCCCCCTTCAAGATTCGCAGTACCTTCCGAAGTGCCTGGTCTCGCGGCGCGGCGGATCGCTGCGGATATTCTCGACGGCGTCCTGCACAAGCACCGCACGCTCGATGACCAGCTCGACGGCGCCGGCGCGCATCCCGGCCTGAAGTCGCTGGCCGATCGCGACCGCGCGCTGATGCGGCGTCTTGTGGCGACGATCCTGCGGCGGCTCGGCACCCTCGGCCATTTGCTTTCGCGCCTGCTCGATCGCGGCATCCCGACCGACGCGCCGCGCGCGCAAAGCGCGCTGTTGATCGGCGCGGCGCAAATTCTCTGGATGGATGTGCCCGATCATGCCGCCGTCGACCTCAGCGTCCGGCTGGTGCAATCGGACCGGCGGGCCGCGAAATATGCCGGGCTCGTCAATGCCGTGCTGCGCCGTTGCGCCCGCGAAGGCCAGCCCCTGATCGACGAGGTCAAGGCACAGACGCTGGATATTCCGCCCTGGCTGTCGGCACGCTGGATTGCCGCCTATGGCGAAGCCAACGCGCGCGCGATGGCGCTGGCGATCAGCCATGAGCCCTCGCTCGACATCACCGTGAAAACAGACGCAGCCCAATGGGCGACGCGGCTGCATGGCGAAACGCTGCCAACCGGAACCGTCCGCACCCTGCTGCAGGGTTCGGTGATGATGCTGCCCGGCTTTACCGAAGGCCAATGGTGGGTGCAGGACGCCGCCGCAGCACTTCCGGCAAAGCTTTTTGGCGACGTCAGCGGCAAACGCATCGTCGACCTCTGCGCGGCGCCCGGCGGCAAAACCGCGCAATTGGCGCTTGCGGGCGCTGACGTCACAGCGGTCGATCGGTCGCCGGCGCGGATGTCGCGGCTGCGCGACAATCTGGCCCGGCTGGACCTCAAAGCCAGTGACGTGGTGACCGACGCCGCCGAATGGACCGGCGGCGACGGCACCTTCGACGGCGTCCTGGTCGACGCACCCTGCACCTCGACCGGGACCATCCGCCGTCACCCTGATGTCGCCTGGTTGCGACAGGAAGCCGACATCGCGGCACTGGCAACCCTGCAGAAGCGGTTGCTGCACAAGGCCGTCGCCCTGCTCAAGCCGGGCGGCACGCTGGTCTATTGCACCTGCTCGCTCGAACCCGAGGAAGGCGAGCAGGCGGTCGCGGCGCTTTTGGCCACCGAATCCGCCGTCCGCCGTGCGCCGGTTGAGGCCGGCGAGGTCGCGGGCCTCAGCGAAATCATCACCGCAGACGGCGATTTGCGCACCCTGCCCTGCCATTTGCCCCACGAAGACCCCCGGCTTGGCGGGTTGGATGGATTTTACGCGGCACGACTGGTTAAATCCTGATTTTAAGCCGGAATCCCATACCCTTCGGGTGATTCGCGCGGTTTCAAGATGGTGTCATGCTGGCGTTTCCGGATTAAAAGGATTCGCCACAATTCCCTCCCTCCCTTCCAAGGCACGGCGTGTCGGTCGCTCAACGCAGACGCATCTCGACGCTTATCATGGGCCGCTTTGCGCGGAGCATGGCGGCGCGCGCCAGCGGCGGGACGGTGGCGCTGTCGCGGCTGTGGCCGGGCCGGGCCGACCGCCTGATCATCGCGCCGCATGACCTGCGGACCGCGGACGCCACCCGCGCCGCCGAAATCTATGCCGGCCGCTTCGTCTTCGCCGGCAAGATCGTGACCTGCCACGGCCGCTCGATCTTCGATCTCGAGCCGCCGTCGGAAGACTGGGAAGTGGCGCTGCTCGGCTTCGGATGGCTGCGGCACTTGCGCGCCGCCGATACCGCGCTGACCCGCGCCAACGCCCGCTCGCTGGTCGACGACTGGATCTCGAATCCGGGGCGGCGGCGGCCGCTCGAACGCCGCGCCGACGTGCTGGCGCGCCGGGTGATCTCGCTGTTGTCGCAGGCGCCTTTGGTGCTCGGCGACACCGACAACAAGTTCTATCGCAAATATCTGCGCGGACTGACCCGCGAGATTCGCTACCTGCGCTACACCATGATCGACATCGCCGACGGCGTCCCGCGGCTGCAGGTGCTGATCGCGCTGTGCTACGCCTCGCTGTGCCTGGCCAACCAGGCCAAGCACATCCGCTCGGCAACAAGGCGGCTGTCCGACGAACTGCAACGGCAGATCCTGCCCGACGGCGGGCACATTTCGCGCAATCCCGGCGCGCTGGTCGAACTGCTCAGCGACATGCTGCCGCTGCGCCAGACATTTGCAGCGCGCAACATCGCGCCGCCGGCGGCGCTGCTGAACGCGATCGATCGCATGATGCCGATGCTGCGCTTCTTCCGCCACGGCGACGGCAGCTTTGCGCTGTTCAACGGCATGAGCAACGCGCCGTCCGACCTGGTCGCGACCCTGCTCGCCTACGACGACACCCACGGCGTGCCGATGTCGAGCATGCCGCATACCGGATTTCAGCGCCTCGATGCCGGCGCCACCACCGTCATCATCGACACCGGCCCGCCGCCGCCGCCAAATGTCAGCCAGGACGCGCATGCCGGCTGCCTGGCGTTCGAACTGTCCTCGGGGCCGAGCCGGATCGTCGTCAATTGCGGCATGCCCTCGACCGGCCGCGACAACTGGCGCGCCTTCGCGCGCTCGACCGCGGCGCATTCGACCCTGACCTATCACGAGACTTCGTCGTGCCAGTTCGTCGAACTGTCGGCGATGAAGCGCCTGTTGCAGGGCGCGCCTGTTGTCAGCGGTCCGTCCAATGTGGAGAGCTATCGCGAGGCGGTCGCGAACGGCGACCTGCTGCACACCTCGCACGACGGCTATCTCGCGCGATTTGGCATCGTGCATCGCCGGGTACTGATGATTGCCCAGGACGGCGCCCGGCTCGACGGCGAGGACACGGTGTCGCCGGCGCCGGGCGCGCGCATTAAAGGTAACGAGACCGACTTTGCCGTGCGGTTTCATCTGCATCCCGCTGTCAAGGCGAGCCGCCTCAGCGACGCCCGCGGCGTCATGCTGGTATTGCCGAACCGCGACGTCTGGACCTTTGAAGCGCTCGACGACAAGGTCGACCTCGAGGACAGCGTGTTCCTGGCCGGCAATGACGGCCCCCGCCGCACCGCCCAGATCGTGATCCGGCAGGATTCGCGGACCGCCCCGTCGATCCGCTGGAGCTTTGTGCGCTCGACGACCTCGCCCTCGGCCACCACCGCAAGGCGCAACGCCCGCCGCGAGCCGGAATTGCCGTTGTAGTAAAATGTCGCGCAGGGGTGCCGGCACGAACCGGATCTGGCCGTTGTTACCGCCGTCGAAATCTGCTAACCACCCGCCGTTCGCGCGACTGGCGACTTTGGATGGAGCACCATCGGGAAGCGCGGGCATAGCTGCCGCGCGCCTGGGCAATAGCACCCTTTAACCGAGGAACTTGCCCATGACCGACCATCCGCGACGCGTCACCCGCGCTCTGTTGTCCGTTTCCGACAAGACCGGCCTGATTGAATTTGCCAAGGCGCTGGCCGGCCACGGCATCGATCTCGTCTCCACCGGCGGCACCGCCAAGGCGATCGCGGCAGCGGGGCTGAAGGTCTCCGACGTTTCCGACCTCACGGGCTTTCCGGAAATGATGGATGGACGGGTCAAGACCCTGCATCCGAAGGTGCATGGCGGCCTGCTCGCGATCCGCGACAACAAGGAACACGCCGACGCCATGAAGACGCACGGCATCGCGCCGATCGATCTCCTGGTCGTGAACCTCTATCCGTTCGAGGCCACCGTCGACAACGGCGCCGGTTACGAGGATTGCATCGAGAACATCGACATCGGCGGCCCGGCGATGATCCGCGCGGCGGCGAAGAATCACGACGATGTCGCCGTCGTGGTGGAAGCTTCCGATTATCAGGCCGTGCTCGACGAACTCGCCGCCAACAAGGGTGCCACCACGCTTGGGCTGCGCCGCCGCCTCGCCGCCAAGGCCTATGCGCGCACCGCGGCCTATGACGCTGCGATCTCGAACTGGTTTGCGGTTCAGCTCAAGAACGATGCGCCTGATTACCGCGCCTTCGGCGGCCGCTTGATCCAGTCGCTGCGTTACGGCGAGAACCCGCACCAGACCGCGGCCTTCTATGCCACGCCGGACAAGCGCCCGGGCGTCGCCAGCGCGCGGCAGTTGCAGGGCAAGGAACTGTCCTACAACAACATCAACGACACCGATGCGGCCTATGAATGCATCGGCGAATTCGATCCGAAGCGCACCGCGGCCTGCGTCATCGTCAAGCACGCCAACCCCTGCGGCGTCGCCGAGGGCGCCGATCTCGTCGAGGCCTACCGCAAGGCACTGGCTTGCGATTCGACCTCGGCCTATGGCGGCATCATCGCGTTGAACCGAACGCTCGATGCCGAAACCGCGCGCGCCATCATCGGCATCTTCACCGAAGTCATCATCGCGCCCGATGCGACCGAAGAAGCGATCGCCATCATCGGCGGACGGCGGAACTTGCGCCTGCTGCTGGCCGACGGGTTGCCCGATCCGCGCACCGTGGGCCTGACCGCGAAGACGGTGGCCGGCGGCATGCTGGTGCAGAGTCGCGACAATGCCGTGGTCGAGGACATGGCGCTGAAGGTCGCGACCAAGCGCGCGCCGTCAGATGCCGAACTGCGCGATCTCAAGTTTGCGTTCCGGGTCGCCAAGCACGTCAAGTCGAACACCATCATCTATGCCAAGGATCTCGCCACCGTCGGCATCGGTGCCGGCCAGATGAGCCGGGTCGATTCCGCGCGCATCGCCGCCCGCAAGGCGCTGGATGCCGCCGCCGAACTGAAGCTGGCAGAGCCGCTGACCAAGGGTTCGGTGGTCGCCTCCGACGCATTCTTCCCGTTCGCCGACGGCATGCTGGCCTGCATCGAGGCCGGCGCCACCGCGGTGATCCAGCCCGGCGGATCGCTCCGCGACGAGGAAGTGATCAAGGCCGCCGATGAACACGGCATCGCGATGGTGTTTACTGGGGTAAGGCATTTCAGGCATTGATTATCCATCGTCGTCCCCGCCTAGTGCGCAATTGCGCACGGGCGCGGGGACCCATAACCACAGGCCGTTGTTGAAGAAGCGACCGGCCTCAACGAACTAACGATAGATCACGCGGTATGGGTCCCTGTGTGTGCAGGGTCTGTCATGATGGGGTGGGCGGGAAGCCGTTGGGTCCCTGGCGCATGACGCCGTAAACCGGCTCGGTCTCCCGCCCGTTTCGACCATTAACCTGAACAGTTGCACGAGGCTGCGCCAACAGACCTCGCATCACAGGGACAGGCCCCATGATCTTATCCCTTCGCTGCGTCGGAATCGACGTCTCCAAGCATACGCTCGACATTTTTGATGATGCCGTCGGCAAACCCGAGCGCATCGCCAACGCGCTACAGGCCATCACGGAGCAGGTGGCGCGTTGGCGATGCGGCAATGTCTTTGTCGTATTCGAAGCCACAGGCGTCTACGACCGAGAACTTGCCGAAGCGTTGCATCGGGCCAGGATCCGGTTTGCCCGCATCAATCCCGCCCGCGCTCGCGACTTTGCCCGCGCGCGAGGACGGCTGGCTAAAACCGATGCGATTGACGCCCACATGCTCGCCGGCTTTGCGCGGACGATGGCGCCGGCTTCCGAACAGGCGCCAGATCCAGCCCGGAACGCCCTGTCACTCCTCGCAAAACGCCGCGATCAACTGGTCCACATGCGGGCTCAGGAGAAGAACCGGCGCAGCGAGACGCGTGATCCCGCCATGATCGAAAGCATTGCGCGCCTCATCGACTTCCTCAACGGCGAGGTCAAGGCGATCGAGGCCAGGATCAAAACCCTCATCAAGGCCGAGCCGACGATATCCGACGACGCGCGTCTGATACGATCGGCACCAGGCGTCGGGCCTGTCGCCTGTATGCAGCTCATCGCCCAGATGCCCGAACTCGGTCGCGTCGGGCCTAAGCAGGTGGCTGCGTTGGCTGGTCTGGCTCCGCTTAACGTCGATAGCGGCCTATATCGCGGCAAACGAGCCATCGGTGGCGGCCGCAAGCGGGTCCGCGACGCTCTCTACATGGCCGCTCTCAACGCCGTACGCCGCGATGGTTCGGTTAAAGCTTTTTACCAAAAGCTCCGCACCGCCGGTAAACCCGCCAAACTTGCCCTGATCGCCGTAGCCCGAAAACTCCTCACGACCCTCAACGCCATGGTGCGAGACCGGAAAGCCTACCTCGCACCACGGCCTTCATAACAGTTGCCGGCGTTCGCCGGGACGACGGGCAATTCCCTCACCCGCACCAACAGCCCCAACCCCGCGACAAAGAACAGCACCAGCGTCGCCATGCCCGCCTTCTGGCTTGCGGTGGCCGCGGTGATCGCGCCGATCAGCAGCGGGCCAATGAAAGAAGTGACTTTTCCGGTCAGCGCGAACAGTCCGAAATATTGCGCGATGCGATCCTTTGGCGCCAGGCGAATCAAAAGCGTGCGCGATGCCGCTTGCAGCGGACCGCCGGCCGCGCCGATCAGGCAACCGAGCACGAGATAGGCGCGCTCGGCCGCGCCGGAGAACAATGGCGCGCCCGGTACCGGCGGCGCAACTTTCACCAAGAAGATCGAATCCTTGTCGACCAAGAGGATCGCGGTGATGGCGAACAGCAGCACCAGCATGCTGCCTGATATGACCTGCTTCGGTCCCAAACGATCGTCCAGCTTGCCGCCGAGCCAGGCGCCGAAAGTTCCGGCGATGGCGAGAATGATGCCGAAGGTACCGATCTGGATCGTATGCCAGCCGAAGGTGCCGGCCGCATAGATGCCGCCGAAGGCGAACAGCGACACCAGGCCGTCGGTGTAGATCATGTTGGCGAGCAGGAACGTCGCCATCGCTTTCTGCTTCGGCAGTTCGCCGAGCGTTTGCCTCAAGCCTGTCAAGCCTTCGCGCAGCGCCGCACGCAGCGGTCGTCGCGCCGGATAGTCCGGCGTCAGCAGAAACATCGGCAGCACGAAGATGATGAACCAGATGCCGGTCAAAGGACCGGTGATGCGGTCGCCCTCGTGCGTGGCCGGATCGAGACCGAATAGCGGCGAGAAGCCGAACAGCGTGCGCCCGGTATCGGGATTGGCGGCGAGAAAGCCCAGCACCAGGATCAGGCTGAGGATGCCGCCGATATAACCGGTGGCCCAGCCGGTGCCGGACAATCGCCCGATCTTGTCCGGCGGCACCAAGGTCGGCATCATAGCGTTGTTGAACACGGTGGCGAATTCGACGCCGACGCTCGCGATCGCATAGGCGAGCAGCAATGGCGGAATCACCGCGGGATCGCCGGGCCTGCCGATCCACATGAACGCGGAGCCGATCACAAGCAATACGCCAAAACCCGCGATCCACGGCTTGCGCCGGCCGCTGGCATCGGCAATCGCGCCCAGCACCGGCGACATCAGCGCGATCATCAGGCCGGCGGCTGCAGTGGCAAAGCCCCACAGCGCTTGTCCGCTGGCCGGATCCGGCGCCACGAAGCTGGCGAAATAGGGCGCAAACACGAAGGTCGTGATCAGCGTGAAATAAGGCTGCGCCGCCCAGTCGAAGAAAATCCAGCTGATGACGGCGGACCGGCGCGGGTATTGCTGCGGGATTTCGCCGCCAATGGTCTCGGAAGCGACCGCCATGCCTCGAATTCCTTCAAAATTCACGCGAAGGCGTTTTGCCGAGCGCCTGCGAACCCATATAGCATGCGTCACCCACGCTTGCGCGTTCGCCAAGCGTCACAGACTCCAACTGCGGCGGATTTTTGATGACGATATTTTCATCTGGGTGGCGCGCGAGAATTTCAGCCCTCGTGCTGCTGTCCGCCTGCAGTGTTACGGCCGTTGCGCAGGAGCGTCAGGTCTATTCGCCGCCGGTCCTCACCACTGTTCATGCCGTTCCCGCCGAACACGGCATGGTGGTTGCACAGGAGAAACTCGCCGCAGAAGTTGGCGCCGGCATCCTGCGGCAGGGCGGCAATGCCATTGATGCCGCGGTCGCGACCGGCTTTGCGATGGCCGTCACCTATCCGCGTGCCGGAAACATCGGCGGCGGTGGTTTCATGGTGATCCATTCGGCCGAGCGCCATGAAGACATCGCGATCGATTATCGCGAGACCGCGCCGGCGGCGATGAAGAGCGACAGCTTTCTCGGCGCGGATGGCAAACCCGATGCCGACAAGTCGCGCAACTCGGCGCTCGGCATCGGCGTACCCGGCACGGTTGCGGGATTGACGCTGGCGCTGGAAAAATACGGCTCCGGCCGTTTCACGCTGGCGCAAATTCTCAAGCCTGCCATCGAGCTCGCCCGCGACGGTTTTGTGGTCACCGACGACATGGCCGACACCTTGCCGGACATGTACCGCCGGATGGCGCGCTGGCCGAATTCCGCAAAGATCTTTTCTCACGTCGACGGCACGCCGCTGCATGATGGCGACCGGTTGATCCAGGCCGACCTTGCGGCGACGTTGTCGGCGATTGCCGAAAAGGGATCGCGCGCCTTTTACGAAGGGCCGATCGCCGAGCGGCTGGCCAAGGCCGTCAGCAATGCCGGCGGCATCATAGCGCCGGAAGACCTGAAATCATATCAGGCGGTGATCCGAAACCCCGTGCGCGGCAATTATCGCGGCTACGACATCGTGTCGATGCCGCTGCCGTCGTCCGGCGGCACGGTGTTGCTGGAAACGTTGAACATCCTCGAAGGGTTTCCGATGTCCGACATGAAGCAGGGCTCGGCGCCCTCGTTGCATGTCATCGTCGAAGCCATGAAGCGCGCTTACGCCGACCGCGCGCGCTATCTCGGCGATCCCGCTTTCGTCAACGCGCCAGCCGACATCCTGATCTCGAAGGAGTACGCCGCCAAACAGCGCGACGGCATCGACCTCGCGCGCGCGACGCCGGCCGACGCATTGGCGTTGAAACCGCCGCGCGAAGGCAGCAACACCACGCATTATTCCGTGGTCGACAGCAGCGGCAACGCGGTCAGCAACACCTACACCCTGAATTTTCCCTATGGCGTCGGCCTGGTCGCCGACGGCATCGGCGTGCTCCTCAACAACGAACTCGATGATTTCACCGCGGCGCCAGGCGCGTCGAACGCTTTTGGGCTCGTCGGCTATGAGGCCAACCTGCCCGGCCCCGGCAAGCGGCCGCTATCGTCGATGTCGCCGACCATCGTGCTGAAGGACGGCAGACCGGTGCTGGTCACGGGGACGCCGGGCGGCAGCCGCATCATCTCGGCAGTGGTTCAGATCGTCGTCGACGTCATCGACTACAAGATGGACGTCGCCGCCGCCGTGGCGGCCCCGCGTGTGCACCATCAATGGATGCCGGACGAGGTCCGGGTCGAGCGCGGCTTCCCCACAGAAGTCCTCGATGACCTGAAGGCCAGGGGTCATCAGGTGATCGAGCCAGTCGGCCAGACCTCGGCCAACTCGATTGCGGTGACGCCCAACGGCCTGCTCGGCGCGCCCGATCCGCGCACCCGCGGTGCTGCCGCGGCGGGACAATAGCGGCTCCGGATTTAGAGGGCTTGGGATTTGCCCGGCCACGGCATCGGCGTATGGTGCCCGCGCCTCACGTCAACCGGCCGGCGTGGGGTGGCGCAAAGGCCGGCTAAGAACTTCCGGGGGAAACATCATGAGCACGGCCGAACCATCGGGCGCGATCGAAGTCGCTGCCATCGAGGACACCAGCCTTCTCGCTTTTTATCGCGATATGAATCAGCCGGAACGGCGGACGTTCTGGGCCTGCGCGGCGGGCTGGGCGCTCGACGGCATGGACTTCATGATCTATCCGCTCGTGATCGGCACCATCATCGCGATGTGGAAGGTCGATCCGGGCAGCGCCGGACTTGCCGGAACCGTGACGCTGTTGGCCTCCGCGGTCGGTGGCTGGCTCGGCGGCTATCTCGCCGATCGCATCGGCCGGGTCAGGACGCTTCAACTCACCATCCTGTGGTTCTCGTTCTTCTCGCTGGTCTGCGCCTTCGTGCAGAATTTCGATCAGTTGATCATTGCACGCGCGCTGCTGGGCCTGGGCTTCGGCGGCGAATGGGCCGCGGGCGCGGTGCTGATGGGCGAGGCGATCCGGGCGCAATATCGCGGCCGCGCGGTTGGTTCGGTTCAGTCAGGCTGGGCGGTCGGATGGGGCCTGGCGGTGCTTTCGCAGGCGATCCTGTTCTCGTATCTGCCGCCCGAACTCGCCTGGCGCTGGATGTTCGCGATCGGCGCATTGCCGGCGCTCCTGGTGTTCTATCTGCGCCGCTACGTCACCGAGCCGGAGATCGCCGCGGCGACGCGGGTCAAGCAGGCCGCCTCGGGTGACCGGCCGGCACTGTGGGAGATCTTCTCAGGCCCGATCCTGAAGACCACTATCCTGGCGTCGCTGATGGTCACGGGCTGTCAGGGCGGCTACTACGCCATCACCTTCTGGGTGCCGCGTTTTCTCACCGTCGAGCGCAAGCTCTCGGTGGTCTCTTCGACCGGCTACCTCTCGGCGCTGATCATTGGCTCGTTCGCCGGCTATCTCGTCGGCGCCTGGCTCGCCGACCGCATCGGACGGCGCAACCTGTTCCTGACCTTCTCGCTCGGCGCCATCGCCATCGTCATCCTCTACACGCAGTTGCAACTGACCAACGAGATGCTGTGGCTGCTGGGCTTCCCGCTCGGCTTCTTCGCCTCCGGCTACTTCTCCGGCGTCGGCGCGTTCCTCACCGAACTGTTTCCGACCAGGCTGCGCGGATCGGGGCAAGGCTTCTGCTACAATTTCGGCCGTGGTATCGGCGCGCTGTTTCCGTTCCTGGTCGGATCGCTCTCGACCTCGACGACGCTCGCCAACGCGATCGCCATCTTTGCTGTCGCCGCCTATGGCGTATTCTTCATTGCCGCCTTCGCGCTGCCGGAAACCCGTGGCAGGGTATTGCATGCGGACGCCTGATTGAGGATAGCCCGCGGTCGCACCATACGTGACCGCGGCGCCGTGTGACCGTCTGCAGGAGAGGCGTGTGGGTTGGGCAAAGTGGATCGTCGCCGGTTTGGTACTGGCCATTCTGGCTGCTGCCGGCGTGATCTTCCGCCCGGATCGCGCCATTCGTGTCGCTACCGGCTATGTCGCCCATAACATCTGCGTCAAAACATTCGTCTCGGGCCTCGATCCGCAGACGATCTTCACGGAAGCTTCCGACCGCTCCGGGATTCGTCTGCTGCGCCCTGTGCTCGGCTTCCAGCTCGATCGCACCGGCAAAACCGTCGACACCTCGACGCTCGGCCTGTTCCGCAGCCGTGCTGTGTTTCACGATGGGCTTGGTTGCGTCGAGCAACACGGATCGAAGCCGCCTTATCTTGTGCGAAGCGACCTCGAAGCGCTCAAGACCCCGAAGACGCCGCCGCTGTTGCCTGAGATCGCAGGACCCGCTGTGGTCGAGCCTTCAAATCCGGCCTTGAAGGCCGCGCTCGATCACGCCTTCGAAGAGCCGCCCGATCCACCGTTTCGGCGCACCAAGGCGGTCGTCGTGGTGCACAACGGCCAGGTGATCGCCGAGCGCTACGCCACAGGCATCGGCGTCGACACCCCGCTGCTCGGTTTTTCCATAACCAAGTCGGTGGTCAATGCGCTGATCGGCATCCTGACGCAGCAGGGCCTGGTGACGCCCTCGATGCCGGCGCCGATTCCGGAATGGCACGGTGCCGACGATCCGCGCCGCGAGATCGAAGTCGAGCATCTCATGCGCATGACCTCGGGCCTTGATCTCGATGAAACCAATTCCGGCTTCGATCGCTCGAGCCAAATGTTCCTGCACGACGACACCGCCGCCTATGCCGTCAACGCCAGAATGATCGCACCGCCGGGCACGCGGTGGCATTACTCGAGCCCGACCACGCAAATCCTGGCGCGCATCGTGCGTGATGCCGTCGGCGGACCGGAGCAGACCTTGGCGTTCGCGTGGCGCGAATTGTTCAATCCGCTGGGCATGCGCAACGTGACGCTGGAATTCGATGGCGCGGGCACCCTGCAAGGCTCGACTTACATGCTGGCGAGCGCGCGCGACTGGGCGAGGTTCGGCCTGCTCTATCTCAACGACGGCATCGTCGGCGGCAAACGCATCCTGCACGAGGACTGGGTCGATTTTTGTGCCGCCGCAACGCTCGACACGGATTATGCCGCGGGCTTCTGGACCAATCGCAGCGAATATCCCAGCGCCAAGGGGCGCGAGCGGCTCGGCATTCCCCGCGATGCGTTCTTCGCATCCGGCGATCTCGGCCAGCGCATCGTGATCATGCCGTCGCAGCATCTGGTCGTGGTGCGTCTCGGCGACAGCGTCGATCCAACGGGAGATATCAGGGGGCTCGGACGGCTGGTGAAGGAAGTGATTGGGGCGGTGCAGCCCTAGCCGTTGTCGTCATTCCGGGGCGATGCGCAGCATCGAACCCGGAAGCTCGAGATTCCGGGTCTGGTGCTAGCGCACCATCCCGGAATGACAGAGCTTAGCTACCTTCCAACCACATACGGCCCGCCCTTTTCCAACGCCCGCGCATAGGCCGGCCGCGCATGAATGCGTTCGAGGAACGCCATCGCCTTGGGATGGCCCTGCTCCAGTCCGCCACGCGCCGCAGCGGCTTCCAACGGAAAGCTCATCTGAATGTCGGCGCCGGTGAATTCTTGGCCGGCGAACCATTCGCTTTTCGCCAGTTCGTCTTCCCAATAATCCATGTGCTGCTTGAGCTGCGGATTGACCAGCGTGGTCAGCGCCTGGTTCGAAACCTTGCGCACCAGCGGCCGCAGCAAAGCCGGCGCCCGCTTTGGCATCAGTGTGAACAGCAGCTTCAGCAGCAGCGGCGACATCGCGGAGCCTTCCGCGTAATGCAGCCAATACGTATAGCGCAGCCGTTCCGGCGTCTTCGCTGATGGAATCAGGCGGCCGTTGCCATAGGTATCGATGAGGTACTCGCAGATCGCGCCAGACTCGGCGATGGTATTGCCGTTGTCGGTGATGACCGGCGACTTGCCGAGCGGGTGGATGGCGCGCAATTCCTTTGGCGCACGCATGTCCGGCTGGCGCTGATAGCGAACGATCTCGTAGGGCACGCCGAGTTCTTCGAGCAGCCACAGCACGCGCTGCGAGCGGGAATTGTTGAGATGATGCACCGTCAGCATGACCGTCCCCCGGATTGATGGCGCGTTGGTGCCAGCCGGCCGCGCGAAAGTCGAGACACCCGTTCGGGTGATGACTCGGGTTCTTTGACAGCGACAATTTACCCGGGTAATATACGCCCCAAACCTGAGGAATTGTATGACCCCGGCCGCTGACCCCGCCTACGTCGCCTTCGACGGCGATCGCTGTATTGGATCGGGCAGTCTCCGCGACGTCGCGCGCGCCGGCCGCGACGCGCTCGACCGGCATTCGCACGCCTCGATCCTGGTTTTTGACGCCCAAACCAGCGCGCCGGTCGACCTCGACTTTCGCGGCTCGGTCGACGACGTGCTGGCGCGAATTCCACCGGCCACAACGCCGTCGGCCGACGAAGATGTTGTGGTCACCCCACCGCGCGGTCCCGGCCGCCCGAAACTCGGCGTGGTCGCCCGCGAAATCACGCTGCTGCCGCGGCACTGGGACTGGCTGGCGCAGCAAAAGGGCGGCGCCTCGGTGGCGATCCGAAAACTGGTCGACGAGGCGCGGCGCGTGAACGAGGACGCCGACCGTATCCGCCTCGGGCAGGAAGCGACCTACCGCTTCATGTCCGTTATGGCCGGCAACCGGCCGCATTACGAGGAGGCGATCCGTGCGCTGTTCGCCGCCGACCCGCGCCGTTTCGAAAAATTGATCGCCGAATGGCCGGCGGATATACGCGACCACGCCGCACGTCTGGCGGAACGGGCGTTTCTACGCCAAATCTGAGCCAAGAAACCCGGGCAGCTCCGGTTGATCCCGCCAATCCGAGCCGCTACGCTAATTGGAATGATAGCGATCATATAAGAAGCGCCGTTTCGGGGAGACCGCCGTGAGCTCAAATCCGCAATTCCTGTTCGATTTCGGCAGCCCCAACGCCTTCCTCAGCCATGAGGCGATCCCGGCGATCGAAAAGCGCACGGGCGTGAAATTCGAATATGTCCCGGTGCTGCTCGGCGGCATCTTCAAGGCCACCAACAACAAGTCGCCCGCCGAAACGCTCGCCGGCATCAAGAACAAGCGCGAGTTTCACGCGCTGGAGACCGAGCGCTTCGTCAAGCGTTTTGACGTCAAGCCCTATGTCATGAATCCATTTTTCCCGGTCAACACGCTGAACCTGATGCGGGCGGCCGTAGCCGCGCAATTGGAGGGCGTGTTCGAGAAGTATGTCGACGCGGCCTACCATCACATGTGGGTCGAGCCGAAGAAGATGGACGACCCGGAAGTCGCCGTGAAGGCGCTCACGTCGTCAGGCATCGACGCGGCAAAGCTGCTCGCCCGCTCGCAGGAGCCCGAGGTGAAGGCAAAGCTGATCGAGAACACCCAGGCCGCGGTCGAACGCGGCGCGTTCGGATCGCCGACGTTCTTTGTCGGCAAGGAGATGTTCTTCGGCAAGGAGCAGTTGCGCGAAGTCGAGGAAATGGTTTCGGGGAAATAACCCTCGCCGTCATTGCGAGCGAAGCGAAGCAATCCATCTTACTACGAAGGAAGTGTGGATTGCTTCGTCGCTTCGCTCCTCGCAATGACGGAGGCCCAAGGAACACTACAATGCAAAAGCGAAACGCATCCGTGGCCGTGATCGGCGCCGGCGACTACATCGGCGGCGAGATCGCCAAGAAATTTGCCGCCGAGGGATTTACCGTGTTCGCCGGCCGACGCGACGGCGCCAAGCTGGAACCGCTGGTCAAGGAGATCGAAGCGGCCGGCGGATCGATCGTGGCGCGCACGCTCGATGCGCGGAAGGAGGACGAGGTCGCGGCCTTCCTCAACGACGCCGACGCGCATGCCCCGCTCGAAGTCTGCATCTTCAATGTCGGCGCCAATGTCAATTTTCCGATCCTGGAAACCACCGATCGTGTGTTCCGAAAGGTCTGGGAAATGGCCTGCTGGGCCGGCTTCCTGGCCGGGCGCGAGTCGGCCCGGCTGATGCTGCCGCGCGGCAAGGGCAACATCTTCTTCACGGGTGCGACCGCGTCCTTGCGCGGCGGCAGCGGCTTTGCGGCTTTCGCCAGCGCCAAGTTCGGGTTGCGTGCGGTCGCGCAATCGATGGCGCGCGAACTGGGGCCGCAGAACATCCATGTCGCCCATCTCATCATCGATTCCGGCGTCGATACCGCCTGGGTACGCGAGCGCCGCGAGCAGCTCTGGGGCAAGGAAGCGCTCAACAATCCCGATCTGCTGATGCCGCCCGCCTCGGTCGCCGCGTCCTATTGGCAACTCTACCAGCAGCCGCGCAGCGCCTGGACGTTCGAGCTGGAGATTCGACCGTTCGGAGAGAAATGGTGACGCGCATATCAATCATGCATTGACGCGTCATGGCCGGGCTTGACCCGGCCATCCGCGTCTTCATCTATCGAAGTGAAAAGGCGTGGATGCCCGGGATCGCAGACAAGTTTACGTAGTCTGCGCAAAAGCAAGACTACTATGCCCGGGCATGACAAGCCGGGTACAACAACAACAAAAGGAAGTTATCCATGCGCGTTCTCGTGGTCGGCGCCGGAGCCATCGGCGGATACTTTGGCGGCAGGCTGCTTCAGGCCGGCAACGACGTCACCTTCCTGGTGCGGCCGAAGCGCGCCTCCGAGCTTGCGAGCGCGGGCCTCGTCATCAAGAGCCCGAACGGTGACGTCACGCTGAAAAATCCGCCGACCGTGCAGGCGGATACGCTCAGGCAACATTTCGACGTCATCCTGCTGAGCTGCAAGGCTTTCGACCTCGACGACGCCATCAAGTCGTTCGCGCCGGCGGTCGGGCCGCAGACCTCTATCATCCCGATGCTCAACGGGATGCTGCATCTGGATATACTCGATGCGAAATTCGGCCGCGAGCGCGTGCTCGGCGGCCTCTGTGCGATCGCGGCCACGCTCAACGAGAAGCGCGAGGTGGTGCAGCTCCAGCCGATGCAATCGCTCAATTTCGGCGAGCGCGACGGCAAGATGTCGGATCGCGTCCGCGCCATTGCGAAAATCATGACCAACGGCATCACCGGCGCGGTCGCCAGCGAGAACATCGTGCAGGAGATGTGGGAGAAATGGGTGTTTCTCTCCACGCTCGCCGCCTCGACCTGCCTGATGCGGACGTCAGTGGGCAATATCCTGGCCGCCCCGGGGGGGCGGGATTTCATGCTCGGCATGCTGGATGAGACCAGCGCGATCGCGAAAGCGGCGGGCCATGCCCCGACCGGACCGTTCTTCGAGCGCACCCGCGGCTTGCTCACCGCCGAAGGCTCGCAAATGACGGCGTCGATGTTCCGCGACATCAAGGCGGGTGCTGCGGTCGAAGCGGATCATGTGATCGGCGATCTCGTCGCGCGTGGCGACGCCGCGAAGGTGCCGCTGGCGAAGCTGCGGACGGCCTACACGCATCTCAAGGCCTATGAGAAGCAGCGGGGGTGAGAGCCACCATTCGGTGTCGTCCCTGCGAAAGCAGGGACCCATACGCCGCGGCAGTTGTTGTGCAAATGGTCCCAGCCACCGCATCTTATCGACAGATCACGCGGTATCGGTCCCTGCGTTCGCAGGGACGACAAAGATTTACAAATTCGCCAGATAATGCGCCAGTGCCTCGATCTCTTCCTCGCTGAGGGGATAGGCGACGTCGGCCATCGTCGCCATCGCGCCGCCGGCGCGGACGCCCGACTTGTAGTCGCGGAGCGCCTTCACGAGATATTCCTCGCGCTGGCCGGCGATGCGGGCCACCGCCTTGGTGCCGGCGAAACTATCGCCGTGGCATGAGGCGCAGCGCCGCCCGGCAGCGGCCTGGGCGCCCTTTGTCGACAGATCGGGATTGTCGTCCGATTTCGACGCCTTCGGCGGCGCGAGCTGCGCAAAATAGGCGCCGAGGTTGCGGATGTCGTCATTGTTGAGCTGCTCGATAACCGGCTGCATCTGCTCGTTCTTGCGGGTGCCGGCACGGAAGAACACCAGTTGCCACTGGATGAACTGATCGAGCTGGCCTGCCAGCGAAGGAATGTTCTCGGTCTGCGAAATTCCGTTGTCGCCGTGACAGCCGGCGCAGAGCTCGGCCTTCTCCTTGCCGGCGGCGATATCGGCGGCGTGGGACGCAGGACCAAACGCGATCAACGCCGCAACGGATGCTCCGACAAGTGCATTGCGCATCGCAATTCCTCCGGCTGTCATTGCCGGGCTTGCCCCGGCAATCCATCTTCTTGAGTGAATCTTTTGTTTGATGGATGCCCGGGTCAAGCCCGGGCATGACGATCGAAATGAGATCGCCAATACCTCAAATGAAAAGGCTGCGGCGAGTTCCATTGCTGGAGCAACCGCAGCCTCTTCTTCACTTAAGCCTTACTTCTTGCTGTAGCTGATGCGGTAGATCGCACCGGCCCAGTCGTCGGCGACAAGGATCGAACCATCCTTGGCCAGGATGATATCAGCCGGACGGCCGAGATAGCCCTGGTCGCCTTCGAGGAAGCCGGAAGCAAAGACCTCTTTCTTGGCGTTCTTGCCATCCGGACCGACGGTGACGCGCGTAATGTTGGCGCCCTGGTACTTATGCCGATTCCATGAGCCGTGTTCGGCGATCAAGATGTTGTTCTTGTACTCGGCGGGGAATTGATCGCCGGTATAGAACTTCATGCCGAGCGGGGCCACATGGGCGCCGAGATTCAGCACCGGCGGTGTGAATTCCGAGCACTTGTGACCCATCGCGAACTTCGGATCCGGCAAATCGCCCTGGTGGCAATAGGGATAACCGAAATGCTCGCCGATCTTGTTGATCATGTTGAGCTTGTCGCTCGGCAGATCGTCGCTGATCCAGTCGCGGGCGTTTTCGGTGAACCAGTATTTGCCGGTGCGCGGATCGACGTCGCCGCCGACGCTGTTGCGAACGCCGAGCGCCCAGACTTCGGCATTGCCGGTCTTGGGATCGACGCGGCGGATCTGCGACACGCTGGTCGGGGGAATACCGACGTTGAAGGGAGGTCCGAACGGAATGTAGAACCAGCCTTCCTTGTCGACCGCGATATATTTCCAGCCATGCGCGGCGTAGGACGGCATGTCGTCATACACCACCTTGCCGTCGCCGAGCTTGTCGAGATTGGCTTCGGCGTTCTCGTACTTGATCAGCTTGTCGACGGCGATGACGTAGAGCGCGCCGTCGCGGAAAGCCAGACCAGTGGGCATGTTGAGGCCCTTGAGGATGGTCTTGACCTCTTTCTTGCCGCCATTGTCCTTGATCGCATAGACATTGCCGAGGCCGAAGGAGCCGACGAACAGCGTCCCCTTGTCGCCCCAGGCCATCTGCCGCGCCGCCAGCACGTTCGAGGCATAGACCTCGATCTTGAAGCCCGCGGGCAGCTTGATCTTCTTCATCAGCGTCGCCAGTTCGGCGTCGGATGAGCCGGTCGGCGGACCGGACGGCGGCGCGAGCCCCTTCTGGGCTTCGGTTTCGTCGCCGAGGAACCAGTCGTCCGGCGGATGGGTCCAGAACTCCTTGGTACCGGACTCGTATTTCTTCAGCGGCTTCTGTTGTGCGTTGGCCTGACTGGCCCCCGCGACAACGAGGATTGCCGTGAGCGCAAGAATAGATCGATGGAAAGCCGATTTCATCGCGTCACTCCCTATGCAGCTTGATGGCTGCGCCTGTTATTTTTTGAACGTTCGAGAGACGAATTTGGTTTGGTGAGGTGGAACAGACGGCAAAATGGTAGCACATCCAGTGCGGGTGAAAAGCGTACGATACGCTGCTCAGTCAGACCGAAACAAATTGAGAGAAAATTTTCTTGCCGGCGAATTGGTTTGGGACTTTTTTGCGGCCACGCGCGTGCACCGCAATATTCGTACGAAGCTAACGCGGTGGTCAGGCGAGCAGCGCCAACTGACGGGCGGGCTGCACATAAGAGGTAGATCGTGCGCGTCTTGGTTCTCGGTGGGACAGGCTCGATCGGCTCCGCCGTGGTGCGGGAACTGATTGAACGGGGACATGAATTGTTCAGCCTCGCGCGATCCGAAGCGTCCGCGGCAAAACTCCGGCAATTGGCCGCGACGCCGCTTGCCGGCGACATCGGGTCGCCCGAAGCCTGGACCGCGAGGCTGCCGCGGATCGACGCCGTCATTCACGCGGCGTGTGATTTCAACACCGACATGGGCGCGGTGGATCGTCGGCTGCTTGACGCCATCCTGCCCGCGCTCGCGCGACAAGAAAACAGGCCGCGCTTCATCTATACCGGCGGCTGCTGGCTATTCGGCGCCACGGGTGACGGTGGTGCCACGGAAGAGACGCCGTTCCGGCCCCTTCCCGCCTTCGCCTGGATGGTCCCGCAGATCAGGCGCGTGCTGACGTCATCAGACATCGCGGGCATCGTCATCCATCCGGCGATGGTCTACGAGGCCGAAGGCGGGGTATTTCGCCGTTTCGCCGGCGAGGCCCGCGACGGCGAAGGGGTCCGCATTGTCGAAAGCGAGGCGGTGCGATGGCCGCTGGTGCACAGCGAGGATCTCGCCGCCCTCTATGCTCTGGCGCTCGAACGGGCGCCCGCAGGATCGAGTTACATCGGCGCGTCGATCGAGGGATTTTCCGTCGGCCGCATCGCGCGCGCTTTCGCCAGACGCTTCGGCAAGCCGGACCAAGCGCCGCAGATCCTGTCTGCCGACGCGATCGCCGCCGAACTCGGCGAATGGGCGAGAGGGTATGCGCTCGACCAGCGGCTGAGCGGCGCCAAGGCGCGCCTCGAACTAGGCTGGGCACCGTCGCATCTCGACAAGGAGAGCGAGATCGCAGCCGTTTCCGGCTGATCGCACTATCTTCCTTTGAGCCGTTCGATGGTGAGGCGTGCCGTGCCGGTGTTGTTGCGATAGAAGGCGCGATACAGGCCTGGAATCCCGATCACGGCGTCGTTGACGAAAACAAACAATTCGCCATCGCGGGTCGGCCTGAACGGAAACTCGATGACGGGGTCGGTGGGATCCGGGTCGTAAAACGTTTCCTCACCGCCCACCTCGCCGAACCGCAGCACGATCCGGAACCAGTCGTGGTTGAACTCGCGCCGGAATGGCAGGAACAGCGAGTAATAGAGACGGATGTACCAGGGCGGCGGCGCTATCGTGGGATATCCGCCGATCGGAAAGTCGTAATGCCAGATGCCGTTGCTCCACGCCTGGACCGGCTCGACCGGTACGATCGTGGCCCGATAGTGCGCACCGCGCGTCAGCATGATGCCTGTCGCCACACAAAGGTCTGACGGTCCGAAATCGACCGGACTGCTCTTCGTTTCCTTCGGGTCAATGCCCTGAGCGGGCGCCTTCAGCTCGACCAAGGGAGGTTTGCTGCCTTCGCAGGTCGCCCCGGCCACGTCAAAGACATCGAAAAGGAAATGGCTGACGAGACCGGCGGCGAGATAGACGAACATCACCGCGAAGAAGAGCGGCGCTATCTTCTTTTTCAACCCCTCGTGAAAGCCGATGTAGAAACGGTTGCTGCGCAAGTGATAGACGAAGTTGTCCGGCAGGCCCTTCGGCGCGTGCGATGTTTTTCCCCAGATCGAGGCCATCACGCTTGAGGTGCGCGACGCAACCTTGGACGACAGGTACAGCAGAGCGGTGACGAGGCCCGCCATGACGGCGAACCACAACGGCGCGCGCGCATAGCCCTCGACCCAGGTCTGGGCAAAGTCCGGCAGGAACGAGCCGGCGAACCGGACGAAATCTGAGATCATGCGGAACGGACTGGTGAGTTCGTCGACCTTCTGCGCGCTGCTCAGCAGCGGAAACATCACCAGCCACAGCGTCGCGCCGACGGTGGCAAAATACAGGATGCGGCGCGCCCAGACCCAGTTCCAGACGTGTTCCTGCGCCAGCGCACGTTGCGCCGCGGCTTTTCTGGTTTCGAACGGTTCGCGGCCGGCCGCGATCCTGAACTCGTCCGGCGATACGATTTCGCCGGTGTCCTTGACGACGTCATAAAACGGCGGAAGCCCGACCGGTGCATAGGCCTGGGCATGGTTGTCGATGCGCCGGAAAACACTCTCGTGGATCTTGGCGCGCTGGACCTCTATCTCGTCATCCTCCTCCTTCTTCGAGTCCGGATAGAAGTGAGGCACCAGCTTGCGCGGCCCATAGCGATAATAGCCGCCGAGCCCCTTGCGCGGATCGTAGAGTCGTCCGTCCTTGTCCCGTTTCGAAATGGCGTTCTTGAAGGTGTCCGGATCGGCCCGCATCAGGTCGGGATCGTCGGGCTGGTTGGCGTAGTCCGACTTGAACCGGAGCCCGCAGCGCTGCGCTTCGGTGATCATCCAGACGAACGGAATGTAGGCCAGCGCATCGTCGGGATAGCCGCCGCCGACATTGGTGTGCACGCCCGCGAACCAGACCTGGCTGACGCGCTCATCCTTGATGAAACGCCGCCCTTGCGGATCGGCCGTTTTCCCGCCGCCGCTTTCCTCGTCGCTCTCGTCCCAGAGCTGGGGGTGGAACGTGGTTCGCTCCTCGTCCAGCGCCAGCGCCTGGCAGGCGCGCATGATATCGGGGTGCGGCCGGTGGTCATCAGGAAGTTCGATCGGCCAGAGGTACTTGTGAATACCGGCGGTCATTTCACTGATCGGCATGCCGTAGGCCGCGACCGTATCCCAGACCCCGACGAATCGGATCTTGACGTGCGTGCGCACCTCCTTCGGCGGGTACTTCGGCGGGAACAGGTTGCGGATCGCCTGGTACGGCCGCTCGAGCTTCAGGTGTTTGTAACGCGCCCGGCGATAGGCGCGGTAGGCGGCCTTCGCCAGGCTGTCGAGTTCGGCCTCGCTGTCGGCCTTGACCAGCCCCTGGCTGACGATCAGGCCGATCACGATCCGGATGGTGAAGGCGCCGCGGCTGAAGCCGAAGCCGAACAGTTCGTCGTCGGCGCTGTGGTAGTTGCGGCAGGCGAACTTATAGAGCGCGATGACGTTGCGCCGCAGCCCGAGGCCAAACGCGCCGCCGAGGATTGCCATCGGCTTGAACGAGGACGTGCCGACGCCGTCGTCATAGAGCGCGACCTGGTCGTTGCCGGAGAGATCCAGCGCCTCGAAGGTGCGCCAGACATTGGTGCGCCAGACCTTGGCGGCGGAATTGCCGGTGCCGTCGGACAGCAGAACGATCTTTCGGCCCATGGAAATGCCCCGCCGCGACAGCAAATGGAATTGCAACCTCAGGTATTACAGCATCGCACATTCCGATCGGATTGAAAGCGAGCTGGATCACATGAACAGATCAAAAAACAACAAGGCCGCCAAAAGGCGGCCTGTCGTTGCGTCAATGATTTGCCAATTGAGAAAATCTTGGAGCGGGCGAAGGGGCTCGAACCCTCGACCCCGACCTTGGCAAGGTCGTGCTCTACCACTGAGCTACACCCGCATCCGATGTGGCGGCGATCGCTCGCCGTCAGCGGCAGAGCTATGCCAAATGCCGACCGCGAATGCAACAGGGCGAACGCGCTTCCGTGACATCCGGATCATCCGGCCTTCTTAACAAATAGGCGCGAATCGGGTCGAAACCACGCCGAAACGGGCCTAATCCGGCTGTTTTCACCTATCTTGGGAACCCAGGGACGGGCACATGCATTTCGGGAGGACGAATCGAGGGAATTGCCGCCCGCGACCGGCTGCACCAAGGCCCGGCTCGTAACCCCGGTTGGAAGTCCGGCGCGGATTGAATTTTGCGGCCAAACCGCCATTTAGCTGGCAAGAACTTGGTCCCCAGCCGTGCTAGAAGCGGCCGACCAGATCCATTCCGCATCTTCTCGAGACATCAGGCGAGGATACCGTGACCATAGTTGAGCAGGGCGGCGCCGCAGTGCCGCAGGCAACCGCCGATCTGATCAAGGAGACGACCACCCAGACCTTCGTGCAGGACGTCATCGAGGAATCGAAGCGCCAGCCGGTGCTGATCGACTTCTGGGCGCCCTGGTGCGGCCCCTGCCGCCAGCTCACGCCGATCATCGAAAAGGCGGTCCGCGCGGCCAAGGGCAAGGTCAAGCTGGTCAAGATGAACATCGACGAGCATCCGCAGATTCCCGGCCAGATGGGCATCCAGTCGATCCCGGCCGTGATCGCCTTCGTCAACGGCCAGCCCGCCGACGGTTTCATGGGCGCGCAGCCGGAGAGCCAGGTCAACGCTTTCATCGACAAGCTCACCAAGGGCATGGCGGCGCCGGGTGAACCGAATATCGCCGAAATCCTCGGGGAGGCCGAGGCGGTGCTGGCGGAGGGCGATCCCGCGGCCGCCGCGCAAATCTATGCCGAGGTGCTGGGTGTCGACGCCACCAATATTGCGGCGCTGGCCGGTCTTGCAAAATGCTACGTGACCACCGGCGCGCTCGAGCAAGCCAAGCAGACCATCGGCATGGTGCCGGAATCCAAGCGCAACGACGCCGCCGTCAAGGCGGTGCAGGCCTCGATCGATCTTGCCGAACAGGCCCAGGCGGTCGGTCCGGTGGCCGAGCTGGAACAGAAAGTCGCCGCAAACCCGCTCGATCATCAGGCGCGATTCGACCTGGCGACCGCGCTCAACGCGCAGGGCAACCGCGCTGAAGCGACCAACCAGTTGCTCGAAATCGTCCGGCGCGATCGCAAATGGAACGAGGACGGCGCCCGCAAGCAGCTGGTGCAGTTCTTCGAGGCGTGGGGCGGCATGGACGAAGCCACCGTGGACGGACGCAAGCGGCTGTCGACGATTCTGTTTTCGTAAAACTGACGCGTGTATTCCACATAAGTGGGCAGCAGCTTTGTGATCAGAACACGCGCAAACCTGTAACGCACTAACGCCGGGACCGCAGATGCCGATCAATGCCGAATACCGCGGACCCGGCGAGCTTCCCGAAACCATTCCGGTGTTCCCGCTACCCGGCGCGCTGCTGCTGCCGCGCGGCCAGATGCCGCTCAATATTTTCGAGCCGCGCTATCTGGCGATGGTCGACGATAGCCTGCGCGACGGCCACCGCCTGATCGGAATGATCCAGCCGGATATTTCGCACAGCAAGGACGAGGCCCGCCCGGTGCTGTTTCGCGTCGGCTGCGTCGGCCGCATCACCCAGCTCGCCGAATCCGGCGACGGCCGCTACATCCTCGAACTGACCGGCGTCTCGCGCTTCAAGGTGGTCGAGGAACTCACCGTGCTGACCGCGTATCGGCAATGCAAGGTGGATTTCTTTTCCTATGTCGACGATTTCGTCGCGCGCAAGGGCGAGGACGCCGTCGACCGCGCGGCGTTGCTCGATGTGCTGACCGATTTTCTCAAAGCGAACAATCTGAAAGTGGATTGGGAAGGCATCGAGAGCGCGCCGAACGAAGCGCTGGTCAACGCGCTGGCGATGATGTCGCCCTACGGGCCGGCGGAAAAGCAGGCGATGCTGGAAGCCGCCGACCTGAAGACGCGCGCGGAAATCCTGATCGCGGTGACCGAAATGGACCTCGCCAAGAAGCGCACCAGCGGCGACACCGGGTTGCAGTAGTTGTTTGGTTCCCGATTGGTGAACGATCGCAGGCGCGCCAGCGGAGCGCAGGATTTCAGAATAACCGCTTCAGGGAACGCGTGAGCGAAGCGGATCGCGCTGGCTGGATTGTCGTCGTCCCAGGAAGATATGGACCGCAAACAGCGCCGGCAAACCAAACCCGGCGCCAAGGTGTATCAGCTTCATCCAGGGCCGCACCGTCTCGGATCCCAAATAGTAGAGTCCGAAGGCGGTCACGATCAGAAGCGCATTCAGCGTAATCATCACCGATCCCGAAACCATATTCTTGCCGCTGCGCCAGCCGCGCAGCACATGCACGGGAATCAGGGCGCCGATCAGCAACAGTGTCGCCATGGCGGCGCCGCCGTGAACCATGAGCAGGTAGACGGCGGTCGACTGCCAGATATCGTCGCTGGAGATGTCCTTTTGCCAGTCCGCCACCAGCCAGCCCGCTCCCGTCAGGAACAGCGTCGCGAAAGCCGCGTAGGTTGAAAACCGGAGTGAGGGTTTAAGCCGCAAGGTGTACTGCCTGATGCCAGCCGGGGGTGATCTGGATGTCGCCGTCCGTCGAGATCAATAGCGCCTCGGCGTTGTAATGCTCCAGCAGCGCCAGCGCGTCGGTCCCGGAAATCATGGCGATTTTCGTCAAGGCGTCGGCGACCATGCAGGAGGGGGCGCGCACGGTGGCACCATCGATGCCGTCGGCCGGCCTGCTGGTGACCGGATCGATGACAGCCGAACCCGTCGTGTCGGCCGAATGAAACAAATCGAAACGACGGGCCGTCGTTGCCAGCGCTTCATTGGTGACCTCCACGCGGCAGATCAGGCGGCGCGGGTCGCGTGGATCGCGGATATGAACGGTGTGCGGGTCGGGCCCATAGCCGGCAAGATCGCCGCCGGCGTTCACCAGACCGCTTGGCATGTCGAGACCGCGCAAGACCTGCAGCGCGCGGTCGACGGCGAATCCCTTTGCAATCCCCCCGAGGTCAATCGCAACCCCGCGATCCAGAAATCGAACCGTTTGCCGTTGAAGCAGTTCGATCGCGTCGAACGATCGGGGTTCGGTCGCGGTCGGGGAACGGTCATCCATCCGGGGCAACAGGCCGATCCACTGCAGCGCCGGCGCGACGGCGACGTCGAATATTCCGCCTGACCGTCGATGCAGGTCGACCGCCATCTGCAAAACCTGAAAGGTCCAGTCATGCACGCCGACCGCGCGCAGGTGAGCTTCGCGGTTGAGGCGGCTGACGTCACTGTCCGCCTCGTGAAAGCTCATCAGCCGGTGGACCGTCGCGATGGTCTCGAACGCGGCATTCACCGCCGCCTCCATCGCGGGCGCAGTTGCTCCCGCGACCGTAATCTCGACATACGTTCCGAGCAGCGGTCTTGCGCGGCGTAAACTATCGGAGGCGATTGCCATATGCGGCCAGTATCCTCTTGACCCCTTCCGCCACATGCGTCGATGACAGCGTCGCACCCGCGATATTCGTGATATCGCCGTTGATCCGGAGTGGGCTGCCGCTGGTCTTGCCGACGAATTGCGCAAGCCAGCTCGGGCTGTTGACCTCCCCACCGTAGGATTCCCGGTACTGCAATATCTCGACCTTTTGCACGGCGCCGTTCGGACTCAAGGCGACGGCGTAGTCGATGAAGAGGTGCTTGCCGACAACACGATCGAAGATGAAAAATCCGATCCCGCGTCCTCCGGCCTCGGCTTTCCAGACCCGGCCGGCCTGCACTTCGCTGAAGTGCGTCGCCGATGGAAACGCCTGCTTTTGCGCTTCACCGATCGACAGATACTGGACGGCGTACGCCGGTGAAGCCATCGACGCGACCGTTGCAGCGGGCACGACATATCGAAGCCATTTCGTCATACTTCATCGTCCCTAAAACGAGTACCAGTCGATCACGGGCCGGGTTGCGATCCCAATCGAGCCATCGCGCAGCTTCCGGACCGCACATTAGAAGAAGAAACCGACACCCCCGAGGAAGGAATCCGACAATGCCCCGGCAAGGGATTTGTCGATCACCCTTTGATAGGTCGCCTTTAGCACGACTTTGGGCGATGGGAAGACGGCAATGCCGGCGGTATGGTATTGACGCTGGCCCGAGCTGGTCGGCGTGTTCGCGTCGGTACCGGCGAAGCCCGCGGTTTGGAAGTCCTGGCGGGTGTAGCGGTAGAACGGGACGGCCTCCCACTCGCTGTTGAGGACGGTTCCCAGCGGCACATGATACGCAACCTCGCCGGAATAGCCCCACATCGTCTTGCCGACGTTGTTGGTCGGATCGCTGTCGTTGTTTGCGCGCAGATTTGCCGGATTGCCAAACCTTGCCTGAACGTACTCGCCACGCAATTCAAGACCCGTACCCTGAACCCGGTAGCGGAATTCTGCATCAAACAATGCGAGGCTCGACTTTCCGAGCAAGCCGCCAAGATCGTCGTGAGCTCCGCGCGGTGTCGTGTTGGGCGTGTAGTAGGCGCTCACGCTGCCGGCAAAACCCGGCAGGAACGCCGGCGCGAAGTCCAGTTTTCCGGAATAGGCCAGGTCGTTGCTCAACTGCCTGAAGTCACCGACCACCGGCCTCGAATTGCCAAGCGCGTTCAAGCCGGTGATACCCGCGGCATACCCAGTCGGGAAAGCCGGAACGGTGTTTGCGTCGGTACGCAAACCGAAGTCGTCGCCGAAATCTTCGACGCTCGAGCTGATCTGGAACTGGTAGCTCAGGCCGTCGGCAATCCGGCCATAGACACTGCTGGCTGGCACGTGAAAGGTTGACGGAATGAGGCCGTTGTAGAGTTGGGGGCGGTTCACGCTGTAGAACTGTGTCGGCTCGTGATGCTGGTTGATGTAGCCGATCGGCACCAGATCGATGCCTGGCGCACGCCAGTTGAACTGGTCGATGATCTTGAAATCGACCCAGATTTGCTCGATCTCGGCTGAACCATGACGCTTGTCATCCGAATCGAACGCGATGCCGCCGTGCTCGAATTCGATCTCCGCATTGAAGATAATGTTCGGAGTGATCGCATAGGTCGGCAGCAGGACGACGCGAGCTGCGTCGAAGCCCTTCTGCCATTGGCCGTTGGCGGCCGGATTTTGCTGCGAGCCGAACTTGATCTCGCCATAGGCGCCGATGGTGAGACCGGGTACCGGAGAATCGGTCAAGCCCAGAATGGGTTTTTCCGGCAATAGCGTGGAGGATTTGACCGACGCCGTTTCCGTAGCCTTGCCCGCATCGGCGGGCGGGGCCGGGGGAACGGCCGCATTGGCGTTTTTCGGCGAAGCCGGTGCTTGCGGCGGTTTCGCCGCGGTAGCCGAAGGAGGTGCCTGCTTCTGCTTCAGCTCCGCTTCGAGCGACTGAATGCGCTGTTCCATCTTCTCCAGCTTCTTGAGCAGAAGATCGTTGGCGTCGCCGTCGCCGGCCGATGCCGCCGCGCTCATCATCGACATCGCCGTTGCGGCGAGCAAGGTTGTCCGGATCGGACGAAGAAGTGCCGGACGAAGCGTCAGGCGCGGTGAGCGCGGAGTTTGGTGCGGCGACATGGATCCCCCAAGACTGCGGAGATCAGGCCTCCGCGGCAGCGGGAGCAACTAACACTGTTGCAAAATATTTCGGGAATCAGAAGTGCTGCGATGGATTGGAATTTCTCTAACTCGATCGAACTTAGAATTAGAAAAATCCTAAAGTAATGCGCCAACGATTGGAACGATTCTAACTCTGGATCGCGGTGACTGAGATGACCTCACCAAGAAGCGCACCAGCGGCGACACCGGGCTGCGGTAGGCGCGGCTGTCATTCCGGGCTGATCTGAAGGACCAGAGCTGGAATCTCGAGATTCCCCGAGGTGCAATCGCACCCCTGAGGTTCGATGCTCCGCATCGCCCCGGAATGACGGTGCCCACTCGATCACTCCGGCAGCCCCGCGCGTCGCAGACCATCCGCGAACACCGCCAGATCTTCCGGACGACGGATCGACAGCCAATTCTTGAGACCTGAAATGCGCAGCATGGGATCGAGCTTGCGCAGATGATCCATGGCCCGGCGGCCCTCGTCGATTCGACCGGCCAGCGTATGGCTGGCCGCGACCACGGCCACAGCCATCAGGAAACTCGGCAAGTCGCGATATGCTTTTTCCGCCCAAGCAGAGGCGTCGTCGAAACGCCGGGCGAACAGATGCGCCGCGGCCATTCCGGCCTGCATCCGGTAGGTTTCCGGATCGAGCGGGCTGAAGCGCATGGCGCGCTCGAAATGGGCGATGGCGTTGTCGGGTTCGCCGAGCCAGACCCGCAAAAATCCGCCGAGAAACCAGGCCGCCGCCAGATTTGGATTGAGCATCACGGCGCGGTCGAGCAAGGCAATGCCGCCATCGAGATCGCCGCCAAGATGCGCCAGCGCGTGACCGCAGCGCGTCAGCGCGACCGCGTCGTCCCGGCCAAGTTCGACGCCCCGGCGCGCCAACCGGGCGCCCTCGGCAATCTCGCTGACAGGATCGGCCATCCATCCGTTGACCTTGCGCCAGAAATGGCACCAGGCGGCCATGCCGTAGGCCGAGGCGTAGGATGCGTCGAGCTGGATGGCCTTTTCGAACAGCGGCAGCGCCTCGTCGATGGCTTGGCGTGTGCCCCGATTCAGGTTGGCCATCCCGCGCAGATAATAATCATAGGCGTTGAGATTTTCGGTCGGCTTGCGTTTCGCCCGTTCGATCTCGGCGCGCTCGAGCTGCGGCGCGATGTTGCCGACGACATCAGCGGCGATCCGGTCCTGCAGTTCGAAGATGTCGTCGAGCGTGCCTTCGAAACGTTCCGCCCAGATATGCGCCCCGGTCGCAGCGTCGATCAGCTGGCCGGTGATGCGAACCCGGTTCGCCGCCTTGCGCAAGCTGCCTTCCAGCACGTAGCGCACGCCGAGTTCGCGGCCGATCTGCTTCACGTCGACCGCACGGCCCCTGTAGGTGAAGCTCGAGTTGCGGGCGATGACGAACAGCCAGCGATAATGCGACAGCGCGGTGATGATGTCTTCGACCACGCCGTCGGCGAAATATTCCTGTGCCGGATCGCCGCTCAGATTCTGGAAGGCCAGCACGGCAATCGACGGCTTGTCGGGAAGGGCCGGCAACGGCGCCGGCGCCACTTCCGGTGGGGCGGTCTCCGCCCCGGATGAACCTGCGCTATCCGGCGCATCGATTTCCTTGACCTCGCCGATGAAGCGAAATCCCTTGCGGGCAATGGTGCGGACCAGGCGCTGCTCGCCACCAGAGTCGCCGATCGCCTTGCGCACCGCATTGATATGGCTGGTCAAGGTCGATTCGGAAACGATCCGCCCGGCCCATACCGCATCCAGCACATCGTCCTTGCTGACGACGTGGGCGCGGTTCTGGACCAGATAGAGCAGCAGGTCGAAGACCTGCGGTCCCATGGCGACCGGCCCCGAACCTCGGCTGAACTCCCGCCGGTCGGTGTCGAGGACGCAATTTTCGAACAAGAATTGCACTTCGGCACTCCCTGCCCCGTACTGCCGCGATTTCTATCGTTGCTGGCTATCCTTGGACGAAACTCCAAGAGGAATTCAATAACAATCCAATGACGCTGCAAGGCTTTCCGGCCGCCTCGCGCGCATGGTCCGGCTGCCAGCCCGATGGACGGGCGACAAACCGGAGAAAAATCATGAAGATCGTCGTTATTGGAGGCAGCGGCCTCATCGGATCGAATGTTGTCGCAAGGCTACGGCAAAAGGGTCACGAAGTCGTGGCGGCCTCGCCCCAGTCGGGCGTCAATTCCATCACGCGCGAAGGGCTGGCCGAGGCGATGTCGGGCGCCCAGGTCGTCGTCGACGTCGCGAATTCGCCCTCGTGGGAAGACGCCGCGGTGCTGGCGTTTTTCGAGACCTCGACCCGGAACCTGCTGGCCGCCGAAGCCGCCGCCGGCGTCGGACTTCATCTCGCATTGTCCATTGTCGCCTGCGAACGCTCCCCCGAGAACGGCTACTTCCGCGCCAAGAAAGCGCAGGAAGACCTGATCAAGGCCTCCGCGCGGCCCTACACGATTCTCCGCGCCACGCAGTTCTTCGAATTCGTCGGCGGCATTGTTGAATCCGGCGCCAGCGGCGACACGATCAGGCTGTCGCCTGCCTTGTTCCAGCCGATCGCGTCGGATGACGTTGCCGCGGCGCTGGCCGATCTTGCGGTCGCACCGCCCGTCAATGGCACGGTCGAAGTCGCCGGAGCCGACGCCGCTCCGCTCGACGAGTTCGCGCGGCAGTTCCTTGCCGCCAAGGGCGACCGGCGCAAGGTGATCGCTGATGTCCACGCCCGCTACTTCGGCTCCGAGCTGGACGATCAATCGCTGACACCAATCGGTAAAGCACGGATCGGTGCTGTCAGGTTCGCGGACTGGCTCAGCCACGCATCGGCCAAGCAGGTCCAGGTGCCGGCTTCCTGATCGAGATCCAAGGGATGGAATCCGAGGGTAACGCCCTCGGATCCCATCATGTCTGATCACGATTGCGTCGAAGCATGCTTTCATGCCGGAACGAACGCGGCGTTAGATTGCTTTCCCGGTTAGAGTGTCTTCGCAAACAACGGCGACAGACGAGGGATCATGCGATCGATGCATCGATGGATTTGCGCCGGCGTCATCCTGTTCGCTGGGCTCGATCACGCTTCGGCGCAAAACGGACCACTGACCGGCGAGGCCGCATTTGGCGACTGGCGTTCCGACAAGCCCGGCGTCGTCAGGCTGATTCGCCCCGCCGATTTGCCAAAGTCGGGCGCGACTACCTCGGCGTCGAATAGTTCGCGCGTCGTGCCCCGGCCTTCGTCGGCAGCACCGCAGGTTCCGGCGGGCTTCAAGATCGAGCTGTTCGCCGAAGGATTGAGCGGGCCGCGCCAGATGCGCGTCGCGCCCAATGGTGACATCTTCGTTGCGGAGACCGATGCAGGGCGCATTCGTGTCCTGCGTCCATCCAGCGACGGCTCAAAGCCCGCGGTCAGCGAGATCTTCGCTGGCAAACTCGATGCACCGTTCGGGATTGCGTTCTTCCCCAGCGGCGATCATCCCAAATGGATTTACGTGGCGAATACCAACAGCGTCGTTCGCTTTCCCTACACATCCGGCGATACCAAGGCTGCCGGCAAACCGGAAACCGTGATCGCCTCACTGCCGGAAGGCGGACACTCGACACGCGATGTCGTCTTCAGCAAAGACGACAAGCAGATGCTGGTTTCGGTCGGCTCGCTCGGCAATGTCGGCCAGGGCATGGGCAGCGCGCCGGGGGGACTGCCGTCGTGGATCGCGCAACGCCCGCTCGGCGCCAGCTGGGGCGACGAGACCAACCGCGCCGGCGTTTTGACGTTTGATCCCGACGGAAAGAACGTGGGCGTCTTCGCCACCGGGATCCGCAATTGCGTCGGCCTCGCCGTGCATCCCTCGACCGGCGATCTCTATTGCTCGACCAACGAACGCGACGGCCTCGGCGACAACGGCACGATCTGGCGCATTACGCACCCGTGAGCCGCGCGGCACGTCAGGCGCCGGTCGGCACCATCAGGGTTTCCCCGGTCGCGACCAGCGAGCGCTCGCCTGCTTCGCTTTCAGCAAACAACTCTGCGCGTGCAAAGATCTGCTTGCGTCCGGCCCGCAGCGTCGTGCCCTTTGCGACGAAAATTCTTCCGACCGCCGGCTTCAGGCAGTTCATCGAGAAGTGCGACGCCATCACGCCGCCGACGAGGGTGGCGGCAGCAAATCCGCAGGCGGTATCGAGCAGCGCGGCGATCATGCCGGCGTGGAGATAACCGGCATATTGGGTGAAGTCGTCATTCCACTGCATGCGAAGTTCGGCGTTGCCGTCGCCGGCCGCGACGACTTCGAATCCCGCCAGCCTGTTCAAGCCGGCGGTCGCATTGAGCGCGACAAGTTTTTGTAGATCGAGTGCCGGGCTTGAGGTCATGCGATGCTCCCGTTCGGCGAGCGCCTAGTATCCGGCGACCGCAAGCGCGACGCCCACGCCGGGCTGCAGCAGCCGGTCGTGCAAGGGGATACCATCACGCCGCATTGGCCGACACCCGGATCCGGGTGCGCACCATTTGCGCGACTTCGGAGGCGGCGATCGGCGAACTGAAATGATAGCCCTGCGATTCGACGCATCCCTCTTCGCGGAGAATGTCCCATTGTTCCCTGGTTTCCACGCCCTCTGCCGTGGTGGTCTTGCCGAGACTGACGGCAAAGCGGACCACCGCGCGCGCGATCCGGCGAGATTCCTCCCTGGCGCTCGATAGTTCGCTGACGAAACTGCGGTCGATCTTGATCTTGTCGAAGGGAAATTTTTGCAGAAAGCTCAGGGACGAGTAACCGGTGCCGAAGTCATCCAGGGCCACGCGCACGCCGCGTTTGTGCAACTGGCCGAGCGCGGAGAACACCGCGTCGCAATCATGCATGATGGCGGTCTCGGTCACCTCGAGTTCGAGCCTTCGTGGCGCAATTCCCGAACTCGCCATCGCGCTGACGATGATCGGAACCAGCTCTTTGCCCCTGAATTGAGCGGGGGACAGATTGACCGCGATCTTGAGATTGGCGGGCCAGCCTGCCGCCTCGGCGAGCGCGGTCCGCAACACCCATTCCCCGATCGGCACGATCAGGCCGGTTTCTTCAGCCAGCGGGATGAATTCGCCGGGCATGACCAGGCCACGCTGGGGATGATGCCAACGCACCAGCGCCTCAAGACCGACGATCTTGCCGCTCTTGAGATTGACGAACGGCTGGTAGCAGAGTTCGAACTCATCATTGGCAAGCGCGCTGCGCATATCCCGTTCGAGGTTGCGGCGGGCGTGCATGAGCTGGTCCTGCGCCGGCTCGAAGAAGCGGAACGAGCCGCGGCCGCAGCTCTTGGCTGAGTACAGTGCAAGATCGGCGCTCTTCAAAATCTCGTCGGAATCGGTTCCATCGCACGGCGCAACGGCAATGCCGATGCTCGTTCCTGCGGTAACCCGATGGTCGCCGAGATCGAAGGGTTCGCAAAGCGCCTTCTTGATCCGCTCGGCCAGCGCAACGGCCTCGACGGCCGGATCGTCCATGTGTTCGATGACGGCGAACTCGTCGCCGCCCAACCGGGCGATCATCGTCGTTTCCCGGACGCAGCCGAGCAGGCGCGTGGCTACTGCCTGCAGCAGGGTATCGCCCGTCGGATGTCCGAGCGTGTCGTTGACCTCCTTGAAGCGATCGAGATCGAGCATCAACACCGCTAGATTGGAACCTCCGGTGCGGGTGACCGCGAGGGCGTGCTCCAACCGCTCCCTGAGCAAGACCCGGTTTGGCAGGTCGGTCAGCGCGTCATGCTGGGCCATGTGGGTGATCTTGGCCTCGGACCGCCGCTGCTCGGTGACGTCGCGGTGGGTTGCGACCCAGCCGCCACCGGGCATTGGCTGCCTGGTAATGCAGATCAACCGACCATCGGCAAGCTCGTCGACCCGGCTTGCGGTGGCATCGCTTGGCAGCGCATTCAGGGTCGACAGCAGTTGTTTTGCCGCGTTGTCGCTGGTCTCACCCTCGAGAATGCCGCTGGTAATGCGATGGCTGATGATTTCGCGATGTGGCGTCCCCGCCCGCAGCAGTTCCGGCGGCAGGCGATACATTCTGGCATAACGATCATTGCAGACGACAAGCCGCTTTTCGGCGTCGAACATGCACAGGCCCTCGCCCATGTGATTGATCGCCGAGTCCAGCCTGAGTTTCTGCTCCTGCAATTCCCTTTGGGTGCCTTCAAGCTGCCGCTGGGCGAGCGAGAGCTGGTCGATGATTTCCTCGAACCTGAGGGTTCGGCTGGCAAGGCGGCGATCCGCGATCGTGCCGACGAGACTCATCCCGAGCACCGACAGCGCCACGCCGGCAATCGTTATGGCGAGAAAGGCAGGAGAAAACGACAGCGCGTCGGGTGCCCGCGTCGGATCGGGAATGATCTCCACCGCGCCCATCGCGGTGAAATGATGCGAGACAATTGCCAGCGTCAGGAAAACCGCGGAAACAAGCGTCCCCCACCTTTCTCTGTGTTGAAGCGCAATCACGAGCGCGACGTAGCCGAAAGCCATCCCGAGAACGATGGAGGTGAACACGAGATCCATCGACCAGGTGACCCGGCCCGGAACCTCGAGCGCCCACATGCCGAGATAATGCATGCTGGCAATGCCCGCCCCAATAATGGCGCCGCCGATCGGCGCCTGCCATCGACCGGGAACGTTGGCGGAAAAACCGAAACCGCCGCAGGTCAGTGCCATTGCCACGACGAGCGACAGCGTTGTCAGAACGACGCCGTATCCGGTTGAGACGCCGGGCTCGTAGGCGAGCATGGCGATGAAATGCGTGGCCCAAATCCCGTAGCCGATCGCAGCACCCGCAATCAAAATCCAGATCAGCCGCGTCCTGGCTTGCGACGTGATCGCACGATGAAAAATGTTGATGGCAACGATGCTCGCGACGAAACAAACCAGGCCGGCGAGCAGCACCAGTCGCCAATCGTGCTCGGCCGTAACGCAGGTGAGAACGCGGAACATCTCTTTCGCCTACGGTTGTTTGCCCCGACCAATGCTGGCACCAACAAGTTCTATCCCGCTAACGTACCCACAACTTATGCGGGTATGGTTATCGGGTCGTAAACGATAATTATGCAATGATTTCAACGGTTATGGCATCTGGCAGAGCGCCCCGGCTACAACCGGCCGGGACCGGTTCTGCGAATCCGGAAATGAAGTCTTAATCGCAGGCCTGCGCAGGCGGTGCCGGACGGGCGATCCGAAAACGCCGGCGTGACGGGTTTCGGATTCCTCTAATATCCGGCCACCGCGAGCGCCACGACCACGCCGAGCGCTTTCCAGCCGAAGCCGCGGCCGCGCGACCACCAGCAATTGGCGGCGACGCCGACGGCATAGACGGCGACGGTGGTGACGACAATCCAGTGCCGCGCGCTCTCCGACCCCAGCGAAGGTGCTGCCAGCAGCAGCACGCCGCCACCGATCCATGCGACCGTGCCGGCCTGCCACACCAGCCGGATCAAGGTGCGCAGATGCTCCGGCTCGATCTTGGCGCGCGCGAATACTTTGGTTTCGCCAAGCAGACCGTGGATGATGGCGACGAGAATTCCGGCGACGCCGGCGCATTGCAGGATGATATCGCGCATCTGACGGCCCTCCATACAGTACTGTATGGTATATGACCATGCGCTGGCGGCTGTCAATACAGTTGTGTATGGTGGAACGTCGCAGGTATCAGCATGACCGATCAACTCTCCGCCAAGGACTGGCTCGACCAGGGCCTCGAAACCCTGACGAAAAGCGGCTTCACCGCGCTCAAGGCCGAGCCGCTGGCGAAGGCGATGGGAGTGTCGCGCGGCAGTTTCTATTGGCATTTCGCGGATATCTCCGCGTTCCACGCCGCCATCCTCAAACACTGGAGCGACGTCGCGACCGAGCAGGTCATTGCCGGCCTCGAGGCGACGCCGAAGGACCGCGATGCGTTGTCGGTGCTGTTGCGCGGGGCGTTTTCCGCAAGGCCGGCGCTGGAGAATGCGGTCCGCACCTGGGCAACGGTGGATGCTGGCGCGCGGACGGCCGTACAGGCCATCGGCCTCAGGCGCATCGGCTATATCGAGGTGCTGTTGAAGCAGGCCGGATTGTCCACCGAGGTCGCCCGCGCCCGCGCGCAAATTCTCTACTGGACGTTCGTGGGCTATGCGTCGTCGGAGCAACCCCTGCCGAAAGCGCGGCGGCAGGCCGTGGTCGAGGAACTGCTGCGGATGGCGGTGTCATGACCGCCGCCACGCGTCATGACAGCCTGCGCGTCGATGTGCTAAGGCACCCCGGCATGACCGGAGATATCAATGAGCGCTTCGCCTGAACGCCTCGACAGCACCGTCGATCCAAAACTGCTGGAAATCCTGGTGTGCCCGGTCACCAAGGGCTCGCTGGAATTCGACACCGCGCGGCAGGAGCTGATCTCGCGCTCGGCCAAGCTCGCCTACCCGATCCGCGACGGCATCCCGATCATGCTGCCGGAAGAGGCGCGGAAGATCGACTGACGGCGTCTGCGCCGATCCCTCTCCCCGTCATTGCGAGCGAAGCGAAGCAATCCATCGCGCCGCGCAAAGAAAGAACGGATTGCTTCGTCGCGGAGCCTGTCATCGGGCGCGCATTCGCGCGACCCGTTGGCTCCTCGCAATGACGGCTAAAGCGTAACTCGCCCCCTACAGCGCCTCGCCCTTCAGCAGCCGCGGCACTTCGCCCGACAATCCCGCCGCCTGGCGGATGAACAGGCTCTTCAGCGGCGGCGCGCGATCGACCAGGCCGAGACCGATATCGCGCACGGTGCGCAGCAAGGTCGATTCGTTGGAGAACAGGAAGTTCAGCGTGTTGGTGGCGACGCCCATCGCCATGGTGTCGAAGCGGCGCCAGCGCTGGTAGTGCTCGAGCACGTCGGCCTGGCCGAGATCGATGCCAAGCCGCGCCGCATCGACCACCACTTCGGCCAGTGCAGCTACGTCCTTCAGGCCCATGTTGAGCCCCTGCCCCGCGATCGGATGAATTACGTGCGCGGCGTCGCCGACCAGCGCCAGTCGTTCGGCAATGAACGAGCGCGCGACGAAATAGCCGAGCGGGAATGCGCGGGGCTTGTCGAGCGCCTTGATCTCGCCGAGATGCAGCCCGAAACGCCGTTCGAGCTCGGCATGAAATTCTTCTTCGTTGAGCGCGATGATCCGCACAGCCTCGGCGCGGTTCTCGGTCCACACCAGCGACGAGCGCTTGCCGGTCAAAGGCAGGATCGCGAACGGGCCTGCGGGGAGAAAATGCTCTTCGGCGCGGCCGTGATGATCGCGCTCATGACCGACCGTGACGACGATGCCGGACTGGTCGTAATCCCAGCCATGGGTGGCGATCCCGGCGCGTTCGCGCAGTTTCGAACGCGCGCCGTCGGCGGCGACCAGCAGGCTGGCTTCGATGACGCTGCCATCGGCGAGCGTCACGTCGACGCCATCGGCGCGTGAATCGTAGCTCGACACCGCGGTGGCGCGAAGGTCGATCCCTTCGGCCTCGGCCCGCACCACCAGCGCATCGATCAGGCGGCGGTTTTCGACCATGTGCGCAAACGGCTCGCCCGGCTCGACATGGCCGCCAAAGGTCAGGAACACCGGCCGCGTTGCGTCTTCCAGCCTGGAATCGGTCACGACCATGTCGAGGATGGCTTGCGAATCCGCTGCGACCTGGTCCCAGACGCCGAGCGCCTCGAACAGCCGCCGGCAGGCGGCGACGATCGCGGTCGCGCGCGGATCGCGGCTCGGCCGTGTGGCCAGTGTCGGATCGGCGACAATCACCGGAATATCGGGTCCGAGCCCCTGACGGAGCGCCAACGCCAGCGCCAGCCCGGCAAAGGCGCCGCCACAGATGACAATGCTTCGCTGTGCCGTCATGAAATCCTAACCTGGTTACTTCATCAGACTACGCTTGCTACCTGATAATAGCTGGGCGAAACAGGGGCTGAAACAAGGGGCGTAATCCCTTCGACCGTCATTCCGGGGCGATGCGCAGCATCGAACCTCAGGGGTGCAATTGCACCCCCGGGGAATCTCAAGATTCCGGGTTCACGCTTGCGCGTGCCCCGGAATGACCGGGAAACCGAAAGCATTTCAATGTCCAACGGCGTGATTGACCTGATCTCCATCCTCGATCTCGAACAGATCGAGGTGAACCTGTTCCGCGGCAACAGCCCGAAGACGCGCTGGCAGCGGGTGTTCGGCGGACAGGTGATCGGACAGGCGATGGTGGCGGCATGCCGCACCGTCGAAGGCCGGCTGCCGCATTCGCTGCATTGCTATTTCATCCTGCCCGGCGATCCGCAGATTCCGATCATCTACGAGGTCGAACGGCTGCGCGACGGCAAGAGCTATGCGACGCGGAGGATCACCGCGATCCAGCACGGCAATGCGATCTTTTCGATGATCGTGTCGTTTCACAACGACGAGGAGACCGAGTTCGATCATCAGGACAAGATGCCCGACGTGCCGCCGCCGGAAAAACTCACCGCCGAGGAAGTTGCCAAGCAGCCGATGTTCCGCGACATGCCGGACTTCATTCGCCGCTATTATGAATCCGACCGGCCGATCGAACTGCGTCCGGTCGAGCTCGGCCGCTACTTCGGCCAGAAGATCGACGACGGCCGCATTCACGTCTGGATTCGCACCGCGGCGAAACTGCCCGACGATCCGGCGCTGCACATGTGCGCGCTGGCCTATGCTTCGGATTTCTCGCTGCTCGATGCGATCATGGCGCGCTACGGCCGTACGCTGTTCGACAAGCGCATGATGCCGGCGAGCCTCGACCACGCGATGTGGTTTCACCGCCCGTTCCGCGCCGACGAATGGCTACTTTATGCGCAGGATTCGCCGAGCGCACAGGGTGGCCGCGGGCTGACCCGCGGCCAGATCTTCAAGCCCGACGGCACGCTGGTGGCGTCGGTGGCGCAGGAAGGCTCGGTGCGCCAGCGCAAGCTATAATGCGCCGGCGCATAGACCCGCTCAGGCGGTGCGCTCGACCAGTGCGAATTGCGAGATGTACCAGCGGTTATACCAGCGCAGCACCCACGGAATCGGGATGATGAAGATGCAGGCGATCGAGAACACGAGCGTCCGCCACAGAATTTCCAATCCGGTGCCGATGAAGATCACCTCGCGCCGGGTGCCGGTAATGTTGCGGCAGATCCAGCGCATCCAGGCTGCGATGACCCAGGCCCAGCCGATGATGGTGATGAACGAAATGTACATCAGCACTTGCCAGCCGAGGAAGGTCCATACGCTGCCGTTGAAGGCGATCGGAAGCTGTTGACCGTTCGAGCTCAGATTGCTGAAGAGCCAACGCAGCATGACCCAGCCCAGAACCGCCGAAATCGGAATGGTGATGAGCTGCAGGGAGCTTTCGTAGGCGCCGACATAGGACATCACGCCCGTCGCGATGAAGACGTACCAGATGTCGAGGGGTTGGCCGGTAAAAGCAAAGTTGGGCCGGCCCGGGACCGTCACGCGGGACGCCATCCATCGATAGAAGGCGGTGCCGGTCCACGGCGACGGAATCACCAGAAAATATCCGACCACCAGCAGCAGGAAACGCCCGAGCATCGGCAACAGCGGCAGATCGATCGACAGCGGCCCCTCGACACCGCCGCCGCCATAGCCACCGGTCATCGGCGGCGCGCCGGCTTGCGGCATCGCCGGGGGCCTCGTAGCCCCGGACATCAGGCCCGGAATTTCTCCCGCCTTCTGCCAGCCGGCCATGCCCTCGGACCAGACCAGGGTATCCGCCCTGACCGTTCCGCGGGCAATCAGGTCGCGTAGCTGGACTTCGGGATAAGGGCCCTGTTGCTGGCCGTTGGATGCATAAAACCACGATCGGTCCGACATTTTATTTCCTTGAGCCGTTGGGGGGACGGACAAAGCCAGCGGGGGCCGGCGACGGAACTGCATTCTGGCTGGTGATGCTTACCCCTGTACAGTGACCGGGATCACCAGCCCCAAATGTTTTCCCCTTAAACCTGCAAGTTTTTTGTGCCATTTGCCCAGAAAGATGCCAGATTTGAACCAGCAGCCGAACCACCGGGTGGCCGGCCTGCCAACAGCGAATACCAGCGAATCCCCTTGGGACATAAAGGCCTGACCATGAAACTCGTCGTTGCGATCATCAAACCGTTCAAACTCGACGAGGTGCGCCAGGCACTGACGGAAATCGGGGTCCACGGCATGACCGTGACCGAGGTCAAGGGTTACGGCCGCCAGAAGGGCCACACCGAGATCTATCGCGGCGCCGAATATGTCGTGAACTTCCTGCCCAAGCTCCGGATCGAAATCGCTGTCGACTCCGACATCGCCGACAAGGCGGTCGCCGTCATCACCTCGAACGCGCGCACCGGACAGATCGGCGACGGCAAGATCTTCGTGACGCCGATCGATCACGCGCTGCGCATTCGCACCGGCGAGACCGACAACGACGCGCTCTGACGTCAAACAAATCCAAGCAACAAATCCAGGGCGCGGCGGCAACGACGCCGAACGCGCGGGAAAAAACGACAACAGGCCGGGGTAATTCCATGGGGGCACTATCTTATCGTGCAGCGAAGCTGGCTGCGCTCATCACGCTTGCGGCGACTTCGCTGGCAACACCGGCCTTCGCCCAAGCGTCGACCATCAACACCGCCGACACCGCCTGGATGATCGTCGCCACCGCGCTGGTGTTGATGATGACGATACCGGGTCTGGCGCTGTTCTATTCCGGCATGGTGCGCAAGAAGAACGTACTGGCGACCATGGCGCAGTCGCTCGCGGCGGTCGCGATGATCTCGATCCTGTGGGTGGCGTTCGGCTATTCGCTGGCCTTTGTCGGCGACGGGCCCTGGCTCGGCACGCTCGACCGCTGGCTCCTGATCGGGATGACCATGGACAGCGTCAACCCGGCCGCAAAGACCATCCCTGAAGCGCTTTTCATGCTCTATCAGATGACGTTCGCGATCATCACGGTGGCGCTGGTGGCGGGTTCGGTGGCCGACCGGATGCGGTTTTCCGCCTATCTGCTGTTCGCGATCGGCTGGTTCATGTTCGTCTATGTGCCGCTGGCGCATTGGGTATGGGGCGGCGGCTTCCTCGCCACCAAAGGCGTGCTGGATTTCGCCGGCGGGCTGGTCGTGCATCTTTCCGCCGGCATCGGCGGATTGGTCGCAGCAAAGGTGATGGGCCGGCGCCACGGCTATGGCAGCGACAACCTTTCTCCGTTCGACCTGTCGCTCGCGGTCATGGGCACCGGCCTGTTGTGGGTCGGCTGGTTCGGCTTCAATGGCGGATCGGCACTCGCGGCCAATTCGCGTGCGGTGATGGCGATCATCTCGACGCATCTGGCGGCCTGCGCCGGCGCGCTGACCTGGGGCGCAATCGAGTGGGCGACGCGGCGCAAGCCCTCGGTGCTCGGCATGATCTCCGGCGCAGTCGCCGGTCTCGGAACGATTACGCCGGCGTCCGGCTTCGTGGCGCCGTGGCACGGCGTCATCATCGGCATCGTTGCCGGTATCGTGTGCTTCTGGGCCTGCACCTGGCTCAAGCACCGTTTCAACTATGACGACTCGCTCGACGTGTTCGGCGTGCACGGCATCGGCGGACTGACCGGCACCTTGCTCGCCGGCGTCTTCGCGGTCAGCGCCATCGGCGGCACCTCCGGCCTGATCGAGGGTCATCCGCAGCAGGTGCTGATTCAGCTCTACGGGGTCGCCGTCACCCTGGTCTGGTCCGGGAGTGTGACCTACGTGCTGCTCAAGCTGGTGAGCGTGTTCGTACCGCTGCGGGTGTCGCTGCAGCAGGAGCTCGAAGGCCTGGATATTTCGCAACACGGCGAAGCGCTGCAATAAAATCCCCATCTAAATACCGTTCCGCTGCCCTCACGCTGGGCAGGATTATGTTCGCACTCTGACGTGCTCACGTTTTAAGCATGCCTGATTACGCTTTGAGCGCGACGGAATAGCGCAGGTGGGGCCTTTTCCCGCAAAGGGCGAAAAGGGCCGGATTCATAAACCGTTAGGGAATTCCGCCGATCTGGCACGGTATTTGACTCTAAGGGTCCTGGCTGTGCCCGCGTAGTGAACTTCTCCGCGTGGTGAACCTCAGTCGAGAACGCCCGGTTTGTCCAAGCCGGGCCCAAGCGGGGATAGGACCCATGAAAATTGTTATGGCGATCATCAAGCCATTCAAGCTCGAAGAAGTCCGTGACGCCCTGACCGCCATTGGCGTTCACGGTCTCACGGTGACGGAAGTCAAGGGATATGGCCGACAGAAGGGTCATACCGAAATCTATCGCGGCGCCGAATATGCCGTGAGTTTCCTGCCCAAGATCAAGATCGAGGTCGCCGTCGCCTCGGACCAGGTCGACAAGACCATCGACGCCATCACCACGGCTGCCAAAACCGGCCAGATCGGCGACGGCAAGATCTTCGTCATCAACCTCGACCATGCGGTTCGCATCCGCACGGGTGAGGCGGATGCCGCAGCCCTCTGATTTCGCGCTCAACCTTACCACTCAGGAGTACAACAAATGACGTTTAAGCGTCCCTATAGCGCGGGATTGGCGGCTCTCGCAGTCGGCCTGTTCGCGGCGACCGCGGCCTACGCCGAACCAACCATCAACAAGGGCGACAATGCCTGGATGCTGACATCGACAGTGCTGGTGCTGTTGATGACGATCCCGGGCCTTGCGCTGTTCTATGGCGGCCTGGTCCGCTCCAAGAACATGCTCTCGGTGCTGATGCAGGTTTTCTACACGGTCTGCATCGTGACCCTGATCTGGGCTCTCTACGGCTACAGCCTCGCCTTCACCGGCGGTTCCGACTTCATCGGCGGCTTCTCCAAGGCCTTCCTGATGGGCGTGACCCCGGATTCGAAAGCGGCGACCTTCAGCGTCGACGCCAACATCTCGGAACTGGTCTATGTCTGCTTCCAGATGACCTTCGCGGCGATCACCCCCGCCCTCATCGTCGGCGCCTTTGCCGAACGCATGAAGTTCGCGGCGATCGCATTGTTCATCCCGCTCTGGGTGACGCTGATCTACTTCCCGATCGCACACATGGTTTGGTACTGGGCCGGACCGGACGCGATCTCGGATGCGGTGAAGGCGCTGGCTGCGGCGGCTGACGGTGCGGCGAAGACCGCGGCGCAGGCCAAGCTCGACGAAGTGAACGCCGACGCCGGCTGGATCTTCAAGAAGGGCGCGATCGACTTCGCTGGCGGCACCGTGGTGCACATCAACGCCGGTATCGCCGGTCTCGTCGGTGCGCTCCTGATCGGCAAGCGGGTCGGCTACGGCAAGGAGCTGATGGCTCCGCACTCGCTGACCATGACCATGATCGGCGCTTCGCTGCTCTGGGTCGGCTGGTTCGGCTTCAACGCCGGATCGAACCTCGAAGCCTCCGGCGGCGCCGCGCTCGCCATGACCAACTCCTTCGTTGCAACTGCAGCGGCGGCGATGGCCTGGATGTTCGCGGAATGGATCGTCAAGGGTCATCCCTCGGTGCTCGGCGCGTTGTCGGGCGCGGTGGCAGGCCTCGTCGCGGTTACGCCGGCGGCCGGTTACTCCGGTCCGATGGGCGCGATCGTGCTCGGTCTCGTGGTTGGCGTCGTCTGCCTGTTCTTCTGCACCGTGGTGAAGAATGCGCTCGGCTATGACGACTCGCTCGATGTGTTCGGCGTCCACTGCGTCGGCGGCATCGTCGGCGCGCTCGGCACCGGCATCCTGGTGAATCCGGCCCTCGGCGGCACGGGCATCATGGACTACACCACCGGCAAGATCGCGGACTACGACTTCGCTGCCCAGATGATCTCGCAGAGCTGGGGCGTCTGCACCACGCTGGTGTGGTCGGGCATCGGTTCGGCGATCCTCTACAAGGTGGTCGACGTCATCGTTGGCCTGCGCGTCAACGTCGAGACCGAGCGTGAAGGCCTCGACGTCACCGAGCACACGGAGCGCGCTTACAACATGTAGGTTCTCCCGGGGTGCGATCCCCAGGGGTCGCACCCACAACTTCGGTTCGGGCACATACCCGGCAATGCCCTGACCGTAGAGGGGCTCCAGCGCAAGTTGGGGCCCCTTTCTTTTTGTCACCAATGCCAAGGAATACGTTGAAGTGGACGCGGACTTCCGGAAGTGCCATCTAGGCACTTCCATCGAGGATCCGTGATGAAGGCCGATCTTCATTTCGTTTTTACGTCGTCCGGCGCGGGATGCCTGCTTCAGGCTCTCCGAAAGGCCGGGCGATCCGATCCCGTGATCACGACGTACGACGACCTCAGCTTCGGACCCATCAATTCGTCTGACCCGCACGTGCGCGCGAAGTGGGTTGCGGATGAATTGGGCGCCCCCAACTGGATCGAGATCTGCACCGACTCCGAGCGAGTATCGGATGACGCTCGCGCACCTGACAAACGCAAGATCGTCTGGCTGACGCGACGATCCGCGAAGGAGTACGCGGGCTTCCTCGATTGGTTATCGCGCCTCGGCGATGCACCATGCGAGGTGGTCGACCTGAGCGAGGTCACAGTGCCCAGTCAGTCGGAGCAAGAGAGAGCTCGACCGGCGCGTTTGCTAATAAGCATCGGCATGCTTCATCACGACATCATCTGCCGCGAAAAGTTCTGGGAGTTGGCAAAACCATTGCAGGAAACCGCTCGAAAGCACTATCAAAATCTCTGGCGGCAACTTCTGGCGGAGAACGCGCCGCTGCGGGTCATCAAAGGTGGCGTACTTGTATCGGCACCAATTTCCTTCTTCGATTCCAGGCTGACGTCCCAGGTGACGAACAGGTGGCAGAATGTCTGGAAAGTCGTGGGGCAGACTTTGGTAAGCGGGCCAGACGACTTAATCGAATATGGCGACACCTTCGTCATGGGGCGACTGAGGGCGTTGGTAAAAAGTGGTCAATTGGAAGTTCAGGGCGAACTCCGCGATGAAGTGCGCGACAGCCGAGTAAGGTTGTCCGGAACGCAGTAATCTTGAAGCAACAAAGAACAGGGAGGACGTCATGAAACTCGAAGGCGGATGCTATTGCGGCGCGGTGCGCTATGAGGCCGAAGGCGAGCCGTTGTTGCAGGCGCAATGTCATTGCCGCGAATGCCAGTTCATCACGGGCGGGTCGCCCAACATGTTCGTGGTGATGCCGGGCGACGGCTTCAAATACACCAAGGGCGCGCCGAAGCAGTTTGCACGCAAGGACCTGGAGAAGCCGGTGACGCGCGAATTCTGCGCCGAATGCGGCACGCATGTGGTGACGCGGCCGCAGCGGCCGGTCGTGGTGGTGAAGGTCGGGACACTCGACAACCCCGCCCAGATCACGCCGCAGATCGCGATCTTCACGATCGACAAGCAGCCCTTCCACCACATTCCCGAGGGCATGCCGAGTTTCGAGCGCATGCCGGCGCGGTAACGCAACCCGTTACGTTGCCTCCATTTGCTGGAATAGGCGATCGCGATCGTCACGACCGCTGCGAGCCTCAGGGTGACGGTCTTGGGGTATGGCCATTCCGGAGAAGCCGCTGCACTTGGGCTACCAATTTCGATCAAAATCGGCGCTGGCGCCGATGGTTAATCGCGTCTTAACCTCGCCGTATCTATGGTGGTTTGATCGGTTTCCGATGGTCGCTCCGATCCTCCGACCGCTTTTGAAAGTGCTGGCGTTTCAGACATGGCAATGACCGCCTCTTCCGGCGTGGCGCAGGGCGCCGGCAGCGTCTCTCCTGCCGGTCAGGCCGAGCGTTCGCCATTTGCGCGGACGGCCGAGCTGCTGGCCCCCTACCAGCCGGCTAAGCCATTGATTACGCTATCTTTGGGTGAACCGCAGCATCCCGTGCCGGCCTTTGTCGGCCCAGTGCTATCAAAGCATATCGCCGATTTCGGCCGCTATCCGATCGCCAAGGGAATCGAGCCGTTCCGGCGGGCGGCCTCGAACTGGCTTTCGACCCGATTCCATTTGCCGCGGCCGGTCGATCCCGAGAGCGAAATCCTGGTTTTGAACGGCAGCCGCGAAGGGCTGTTTTTCGCGGCCATCACTGCGGCCCGTTACGTCGGCGCGCGCCGGGGGAAGCCTGCGATCCTGGTGCCGAACCCCTTCTATCCGGCCTATGGCGCCGGCGCCCGCGCCGCCGGATGCGAAACCATCTATCTGCCGACCACGCTCGCCAACGGATTTTTGCCCGATCTCGACGCGCTCGATGACGCGACGCTGGCGCGCACGGTCGCGATCTTCATCGCCTCGCCGGCCAATCCGCAAGGCTCGGTCGCCTCACCCGACTATTTTGCAAAATTGAAAAAACTCGCAGACCGCTACGGCTTCATGATCCTGAGCGACGAGTGCTATTCGGAAATCTACACCAAGCAGGCGCCGGGCAGCGCGCTGGAATATGCCGGACCCGATTTTAGCAATGTTGTCGCCTTCCAGTCGCTGTCGAAGCGATCGAATCTGCCGGGCATGCGCGTCGGCTTTGCCGCCGGCGACAAGAATTTCCTCGCGGCCTTCCATGAACTGCGCAACGTCGCGGCACCGCAGGTGCCGGTACCGCTGCAGCATGTCGCGGTCGCGGCCTATAGCGACGAAGCGCATGTCGAGGAAAATCGCCGGCTCTACCGCATCAAGTTCGATCTCGCCGACCAGATCCTCGGCAATCGCTACGGTTATGTCAGGCCGGCCGGCGGCTTCTGCGTCTGGCTCGACGTCTCCGAGCGTGGCGGCGACGAAGCCGCGGCCGTGAGGCTTTACCGCGACGCCGGCGTGCGCGTGATCCCCGGCAGCTATCTGTCGCGTCCGCAGGACGACGGCTTCAATCCCGGCGCGGGTTACATCCGGCTCGCGCTGGTCTCCGATAGTGAATCAACGGCCGAGGCGTTGCACCGGCTGGTCGAAATTCTGGATTAATCGCAGGGCCCCATGAGCATGCCAGCGATCGAACGTGTCATTCCCCTGGTCGGCCACCTGCCGGCCTCGATCCGCGACGCTTTGGCGCGACGCGTGCGCGAACTCGCAGGGCTGAGCCTGATCGCTCTGTCCGGCGTGGCGGCGACTGCGCTGATGACCTGGTCGGTGCAGGACCCGAGCCTGAGCCATGCGACCTCGCGTCCGATCCGCAACATCGTCGGCTATCCCGGCGCGATCGGCGCCGACCTCCTGATGCAGATTCTCGGCCTCGGCGCGATCATGCTGATCCTCCCCGTCGCAGTGTGGGGCTGGCGCATGCTGACCCATCGCACCTTCGACCGCGAGGCATTGCGCCTCGGCTGCTGGATTCTCTGCACCGTGATCGCGGCGGGCTTTGCCAGCTGCTGGCCGCATGGCGGTGCATGGCCGCTGCCGACCGGGCTTGGCGGCGTCGTCGGCGACGCGCTGGTGCGTGCGCCGGCCGTGGTGTTCGGCCCTGCCGGTTTCACCTACCGGCTGGTGCTCGGAACCATTCTGTTCGCGGCGATGTGCGCGGCCTTCATGTTCGCCAGTGGCTGGGGTTCGCGGGCGCGGGAGGAAGAGCTGACGCCGATCGAGGACGACGACACACCGTTCGTCGAAGAAGAGGACGATCGCAGCTCGGTTTCGCTTGGATGGGTGTTTCATGCGCTGATGAGCACGAAGGCTCGCCTCGCCTGGCTGTTCGGCACCGCCTATCGTTCGCTGGTCGCAAGCGCGCCGCAGCCCCGCACCTCATCCTTTGAGCGCCAGGAACCAAGCCTGAGCGGTCGCACCGCGCCGTCGATCGCACCGCAGGGAGAAGACTTCGAGGACGAGGAAGAAGAGGAAGACGAGGAAGAGGAGGCTCCAGCCGCCCGCGCCCCGCGCAAGAAGGCCGCACCGCGCGCTACCAAGAAATCCGACAAGTTTGAGCTGCCCTCGGTCTCGGTCCTGACCGCGCCCAAGGCATCGGATCGCCAGCCGCTCAGCAAGGCCGAGCTGGAAGCCAATTCGCGCGCGCTGGAAGGCGTGCTGCAAGACTTCGGTGTCCGCGGTGAGATCGTCAAGGCCAACCCCGGTCCGGTCGTGACGCTGTACGAACTCGAGCCCGCTCCCGGCATCAAGTCCTCGCGCGTGATCGGCCTTGCCGACGATATCGCCCGCTCGATGAGCGCGCTGTCGGCGCGCGTCGCCGTGGTCGCCGGCCGCAACGCCATCGGCATCGAATTGCCGAACGTCCATCGCGAAAAGGTCTACCTGCGCGAATTGCTGACCGCGAAGGACGAGTCCTCCGCGAAGCTGCCGCTCTGCCTCGGCAAGAACATCGGCGGCGAATCCATCATTATCGATCTGGCGCGTACGCCGCACATGCTGATCGCCGGTACCACCGGCTCGGGCAAGTCGGTCGCCATCAACACCATGATCCTGAGCCTCGTGTACCGGCTGCGGCCGGACCAGTGCCGCCTGATCATGGTCGATCCCAAGATGCTCGAACTCTCCGTCTATGACGGCATTCCGCATCTGCTGACGCCTGTCGTGACCGATCCGAAGAAGGCGGTGGTCGCGCTGAAATGGGCCGTGCGCGAGATGGAAGAGCGCTACAAGAAGATGTCCAAGCTCGGCGTGCGCAACATCGACGGCTACAATCAGCGGCTGGTCGAAGCCAAGGGCAAGGGCGAGGACCTGACGCGCACGGTACATACCGGCTTCGACAAGGAGACCGGCAAGGCGATCTACGAGGAAGAGAAGCTCGACCTCGAGCCGCTGCCCTACATCGTCATCATCGTCGACGAAATGGCCGACCTGATGATGGTCGCCGGCAAGGACATCGAAGGCGCGGTGCAGCGCCTGGCGCAGATGGCGCGCGCCGCCGGCCTGCACGTCATTCTCGCGACCCAGCGTCCGTCGGTCGACGTCATCACCGGCACGATCAAGGCGAACTTCCCGACCCGCATCTCGTTCCAGGTCACCTCGAAGATCGACAGCCGCACCATCCTTGGCGAGATGGGTGCCGAACAACTGCTCGGCCAGGGCGACATGCTCTATATGGCAGGTGGCGGACGCATCAGCCGCGTGCACGGGCCCTTCGTGTCGGACGAAGAAGTCGAGAAGGTGGTGCGCCATCTCAAGACCCAGGGCCAGCCGGAATATCTCGAAGCGGTCACGGCGGAAGAGCCGACCGACGAGGACGGCGCGGTGTTCGATTCCACCGGCATGGGCGGCGGCGATGGCGCCGGCGACCTGTTCTCGCAGGCGGTTGCGATCGTCAAACGCGATCGCAAGGCCTCGACCTCCTACATTCAGCGCCGACTGCAAATCGGCTACAACCGCGCTGCGTCACTGATGGAGCGGATGGAACTCGAAGGTATCGTCGGGCAGGCGAATCACGCCGGCAAGCGCGAAATTCTGGTTGAGGAAGAAGAGGGCCAGGGACGCTTCTAAAGGCTGCTGTCAAGCAGGCCCGGCGAAACGATTTTCACGGAAAAACGATACCTCCTTTGGTCGAAAGCGCGATAAAATGACCGGAATCGGCGAGACCGATGTGATCAAGATTGCCGCGTCGAATAGAGATCCGAAATATCTGATGACACAACCATCCCTCTCACGCGGCTTCCGTTGCGGACTGGCGCTGCTGATCGCGACATCCTTGGCGGGCGCTGCGACCCCCGTGTTCTCGCAAACCGTTCCGGTGCCGAAACCCGCGCCCAAGGCGCGCGACGGCGGCGCGCAGCTGAGCGCGCAGGACAAGGCGATGACGACAGGGACGACCCAGGCGCCGCCCAATCCGATCATTCCGGATCCGCGCCGCAATGTGCCAGCCAATATTTTCGCGAGCTTCGATGCCAGCCAGAAGGCGCAGGCCGCGAAGGTGAGCTCCTATCTGTCGTCGCTGCAGACCCTGGTCGGGAATTTCGTTCAGGTCGGCCCCGACGGCAGCAAGACCAAGGGCGACTTCTACATCCAGAAGCCGGGCAAGGTGCGCTTCGAGTATGACCAGAGCCCGATTGCCATCATCGCCGACGGATCGTCGCTGGCGGTACGCGACAACAAGCTCGCGACCCAGGACATCTATCCGCTGTCGCAAACACCGCTGCGCTTCCTGCTGTCGGACCGGATCGATCTGCTGAAAGACACCAATGTCGTGAGCATCACCGCCGATGATGTCTTCATCAGCGTCACGATCGAGGAGAAGAATGTCGTGATCGGCACCAGCCGCCTGATGATGATGGTCGGCGCCAAGGACGGCCAGCTCAAGCAATGGACGGTGACCGACCCGCAGGGCTACGACACCACGGTCGCGGTCTACAATCTGGACACCTCCAAGAAGGTCGATCCCGCCCTGTTCAAGATTGATTTCACCAATTATCAGACCCCGCCGGGCTGACCTCGCCGCGCAGAAAGACGTGGATGGCCGGTGTCCAGCCGGCCATGACAGCAGCAAAAAGCTGCTACATCCCTGTGATGCGCTTCTCCCTGACAACCTGGAATATCAACTCGGTGCGCCTGCGCATCGACATCGTCGCCAAATTCCTCAAATCGGTGCGGCCGGACGTGCTGTGCCTGCAGGAAACCAAATGCATCGACGATGCCTTCCCGCTGAAACGCTTCAAGCGTCTTGGCTATGAGCATGTCGCGCTGAACGGGCAGAAGGGCTATCACGGCGTCGCCATCGTCTCGAAACTGCCGTTCGAAAACACCGACATCCGGACCTTCTGCGACAAGGTCGATTCACGCCACATCTCGGTGTCGTTCGGCGAGAAGGCGCAACTGGCAAAGCCGCTGGTGCTGCATAACTTCTACGTTCCGGCCGGCGGCGACATTCCCGATCCCGTGCTCAATCCGAAGTTCGATCACAAGCTGAAATTCCTCGATGAGATGAAAGCCTGCGAGCCGCTGCATCCGCGCGGCGACGACCGGCATATCCTGGTCGGCGATCTCAACGTCGCGCCGCACGAGAACGACGTGTGGTCGCACAAGCAGCTTCTGAAGATCGTGTCGCATACGCCGATCGAAACCGAGAAGCTCTTGGCGGCGCAGACCCATGGCGAATGGTTTGACGTCGCGCGCGAGCGGATCCCGATGTCGGAAAAGGTCTATACCTGGTGGAGCTACCGCGCCGCCGACTGGACCGTGGGCGACCGCGGCCGCAGGCTCGACCACATCTGGGTCTCGCGCGCGCTGAAAGACGGCATCAGCGATTTCCGTATCACCCGCGATGCCCGTGGCTGGGAACGGCCGTCCGACCATGTGCCGGTCACGGTGACGCTGGACGTGTGAGCAATTACGTTCGTAAAGGGATCAGGTGCTGAGCTTGGCGCCGGCCATCAAGATATCGCTGGCGAGCTGGCTGGTGCGGGTGGCGAGTTCGTCGCGCAGCCGGCGCGCCGCGGCAGGGTCGCTTTCGAGCACGCGCTGGAACAGGCTGCGCGCCACCCGGATCACCGAGGAATGTTCGATCGCAACCGCGCTGGACGGCCGCTGCATTGAGACGATCAGCGCCAGCTCGCCGATCAGGGCGCCGGGTCCTGCAATGATTTCGGCGCCGCCATCCTCGACCCGGAACGCGCCGCGCTGAACTACATAGCCGGCATCGGCCTCGTCGCCGGCGTTGAACAGCTGGTCGCCACGCGCGAAATCGCGCTGCTCGGAGCCGATCGCCAGCATGCGCAGAGCCGTATTGCCCAACAGTCGCAATGTCGGGACCCGCTCGAGCAGAGCTACATCATCTTCGATCGACATTTGGACCGGGCACCGGGATGCGCAAAAATTTACGAATCGCAGGTGCTAAACGTATCACGGCACCAGCTTGTAGCCACCGGCTTCCGTCACCAGGATTTCGGGGTTGGCTGCATCTTTTTCGATCTTCTGGCGCAGGCGGTAGATATGGGTTTCCAACGTGTGCGTGGTGACGCCCGAATTGTAGCCCCAGACTTCCTGCAGCAGCGTTTCGCGCGACACCGGCATCTGGCCGGCGCGGTACAGGAAGCGGAGAATCGCGGTTTCCTTCTCGGTCAGCCGCACCTTCCGGGCGTTGGCGCCGGTCAGCATCTTGGAGCCAGGGCGGAAGCTGTACGGCCCGACGGAAAACACCGCATCCTCGCTGGCCTCGTGCTGGCGGAGCTGGGCCCGGATCCGGGCCAGCAGCACCGCGAACCGGAACGGTTTTGCGACGTAGTCGTTGGCACCGGATTCCAGCCCGAGAATGGTGTCCGAATCGGTGTCGTGGCCGGTCAGCATGATGATCGGGGCCTTGAAGCCGCCCTTGCGCAGGGACCGAACGACTTCCCTTCCGTCGGTGTCGGGCAGGCCGACATCCATCAGCACCAGGTCGGGGGAATTGGCCTTCGCAGCACTGGCACCCTTGGCGCCGGTATCGACCGCAGAAGCTTCGAACTCTTCATGCAGCGACAACTGCTCGACCAGCGTATCGCGCAGATCGGTATCGTCTTCCACGATCAGGATCTTGCGGGCATTGGCCATAGGTACGATCCTCTTGAGGCAGGCGGCGGACACAAGGGAAGCGTCTCTAGCCGGGTCTTGGTCGGTGACGGGAGCCGGCTCAGGGGCGAGCCTAGGCCGTCAGGTAGTGATTCGCATTCAAGTAAGAGATTGTTACAGATTCACAAGGCGAACCGCAGTCTATCCCAGATTCGGAAGGTATTTGGATGAATGTCCTGTAATGGCGCCAGATAGAGCAATTGCCGCCAGACAGACAACCCCAAGATTCGGCATAGGCATGGGAAATTCCACCTTTTCAATCACTTATCAGACACTTGCGCGTGATCGACCAGCCTCGATGATCCGGGTCCACCGCGCCGCCGGCGACCCCCGCCGGGGCTGGCTGACCGTGGATGGCTGGACCATCCCGGTGGCACTTGGCCGCGGCGGCATCCTCGCCAACAAGCGCGAAGGCGATGGCGGCACCCCGAGGGGGACCTTCCGCCCGCTGCAGTTGTGGTGGCGCGCCGACCGCCATCCGCAACCGCAGACCTATCTGCCGGCGCGGCCGATCCAACCCGAAGACGCCTGGTGCGAGGATCCCACCGACCGCCGCTACAACCAGCCGATCCGGCTGGCTGACGGCCAGGCCGGAGACCGGCTGACGCGGCAGGATCACCTCTACGACTTCATCGTCGAGATCGACCACAATTTTAGTCCGCGCGTCGCCGGTCGTGGCAGCGCCGTGTTCCTGCATCTGGCGCGCCCGAATTTCTCACCGACGGCGGGATGCGTATCGATGACGAAATCCGACATGCTGCGTCTGTTGCGGCGGATGGGCCCAGCGACCAAGATCATCATCGGCTGACCGGGGACCCAATCCATGCTCGACAGGAACCAGATCGCCGCGGCGTCGAAGACGCTGCACGAGCATTGGCGCGCCGGCACCAAGTTCGCGGGCATCGATGCCGATCAGCGGCCACGCGACCGCGCCGAGGGCTATGCGATTCAGGCGGCGATCGAAAAATATTCTCACCTGCCGCTGTTCGGCTGGAAGATCGCAGCCACCAGCGAGGCCGGGCAAAGGCACATCAATGTCGACGGCCCGATGGCCGGACGGATCCTGGCCGAGACGGTGATATCGGACGGCGGCACGGCTCACTTGGCCGGCAATGAAATGCGCGTTGCCGAGCCCGAATTTGCCTTTCGCATGCGTAAGGATTTGCCGGCGCGCTCCACACCCTACACGGTGCAGCAGGTGCTCGATGCGGTCGACACGCTGCATCCCGCGATCGAGATTCCGGATTCGCGATTTGCGGATTTCGTCAGCGCCGGCGCCGCGCAGATCATCGCGGACAATGCCTGCGCGCATTTGTTCGTGCTCGGTCCGCCGACAACGACGGACTGGCGCGCGCTCGATCTCGTCGAGGAGAAGCCCGTCATCACGCTGCGCGGTCAGCAGTTCATCGGCCACGGCAAGAATGTGCTCGGCGATCCCCTGGTCGGGCTGACGTGGCTCGCCAACGAACTGCGCCAGCTCGGCATGACGCTGAAGGCCGGCCGCGTGGTGACGACGGGAACGTGCCACCCGCCGCTGCCGATTCAGGCGGGCGACCGGGTCGAATGCGATTTTGGTTTGCTTGGAAAAGTATCGGTGGGGTTCGCGTAACTCTCTCCCCCCTCATTGCGAGGAGCACTTGCGACGAAGCAATCCATTCTTCCTTTTCCGTCGCAGGATGGATTGCTTCGCTTCGCTCGCAATGACGGTGGCGAGACGGCAAGGCCGCCCGGTTACCGATGTCCAAAAATCGCCGACCCCACGCGCACATGGGTGGCGCCGAACTGGATCGCGACGGCGAAATCGGCGCTCATGCCCATCGACAGATTCTTCAAGCCGTTGCGCGCAGCGATCTTGGCCGTCAGCGCGAAATGCGGCGCCGGCGCCTCGTTGACCGGCGGGATGCACATCAGCCCGGAAATGACGAGGCCATACTTGTCCCGGCACGCTGCAATGAACGCATCCGCCTCGCCAGGCGCGACACCGGCCTTCTGCGGTTCCTCACCGGTGTTGAGCTGGATGAACAATTCCGGCTGCTTTTTCTGAGAATTGATTTCCTTGGCTAACGCTTCGCAAATGCTCGGACGGTCGACCGAATGGATGGCATCGAACAGCGCCACCGCTTCCTTGGCCTTGTTGGATTGCAGCGGGCCGATCAGGTGCAGGGCAATGCCGGAGTGAGCGGACGTTAACCCTGGCCACTTCGCCTTCGCCTCCTGCACGCGATTTTCGCCGAATACGCGCTGTCCGGCATCGATAACAGGCGAAATCGCCGCCGCATCGAACGTCTTCGACACCGCGATCAGCGTCACCTGCGCGCGTTCGCGGCGCGCTTCCTTGCAGGCGCGTGCGATCTCCTGCTCCACGGTGGCGAGACCGTTTGGTAAAGACTTGGTTAGCGGTGCTGTCATCTCTCGCATCATCTCGCGCGCTGCTGGTAAATTTACGGGATTTCCTCGAATTTTACCAAGTTCGGGAAAGGCTTTTTGAACCCTTCTCTCTACCCTGCCATGCGGGGTAGGGGACAAAGATGTCTGGCGTCAGTTTCAACCGCAACAGGGTCAAACTCAAGAAGCTTCTGGGAATCCGCGCACGGCTGGCGCTGCTCGCCGTGATCCTGGTGGCGCCCTTGATGCTGGAACGCGCCCGTTCGCTCGAAGACACCCGCGCCCGCCAGATCGCACAGGCCTCCGAGGAATTCTCCAACCTCGCCCGGCACAGCGCCGACGCCCAGCGCGAGGTGATTTCGTCGGTCGAGACCATCCTGAAATCCGCCGCCTATATCCGCGCCTCGGCGGGCGGAATCGCCCGCAGTTGCGACATGATGCGCGCCAGCCTTCCGGTCAACCTGCCCTGGATCCGCACGCTGCTGATCGTCGGCGGCAACGGACGGGTGCAGTGCTCGACCACCAACGCCTTTGTCGGCCTCGATCTCAGCGACCGCGCCTATATGAAGAAAACGCGCGAAACCCGCGACTTCGTCCTGAGCGACTTTTTGTTCGCGAAGCCGACCAATTCGCCGATCGTGATGGCGGCCTATCCGGTGTCGGCCATCAACGACGAGGCCGATTCCGTCATCCTCGCCGCCGTCAGCCTCGACTGGATGTCGAAAATCCTCGGCAACCTCAGCGGCCGCCCCGGCGTCACGGCAGCGCTGATCGACTCAACCGGGACCATCATGGCGGCGCCGGGCGATCAGGCCAGCATGATCGGACGGTCGCTCGACGGTGTGCCGCTATTGTCGGCGATCGCCGAGAAGGCGCTGAGTTCCGACGCGCCCAACGGCTCGATCGCGTTTTCGGCGACCGATGGCTTCAGGCGCGCCCTCAGCTTCATCCGCATTCCCGGCACAGAGTCGCGCCTGATCGTCAGCATCGACGAGGCCAAGGTCACGGCGGCGATCAATCGCGAGATCCGCACCGCCTATCTGCAGCTTTGCTTCGTCTGCCTGTTCGTGCTGCTCGGCGCGCTGATCGCCGCCGAAAAGCTCATCATCAACCCGATCGAAGTCATGACCGGAATGGCCAGGCGCTTCGGCGAGGGCGACTCGTCGGCGCGCGTCGCCCGCAGCCGGCTGCCGTCCGAATTCATGCCGCTGGCCCGCGCCTTCAATGCGATGGCGGCGCAGCTCAGCCAGCGCGAGCGCGAATTGGTCGCCACCAATGACCGGCTCACCGTGATGGCCTCGATCGACATGCTGTCGGGCCTCGCCAACCGGCGCGGCTTTCAGAGCCGCCTGGATTTTGAGTGGATGAAGGCGCAGCAATACAACAGCGAGCTGTCGCTGCTGATGATCGATGTCGATCACTTCAAGCTCTACAACGACACCTATGGCCATCCGGAAGGCGACGCCTGCCTGACCCAGCTCGGCGAAACCCTGGCCGGCATCGCCGCCGACACCATGGGCTTTGCCGGACGCTATGGTGGCGAAGAGTTCTGCCTGCTGCTGCCGAACACCGGTCCGGTCAAGGCGCTCGAGGTCGGCGAGACCGTACGTGCGGCGATCCAGGAGCTGGCGCTGCCCCATGCGACGTCCAGCCACCAGACCGTCACGGTCAGCGTCGGCGTGGCCGTGACGTTGCCGAACGAAAACCAGCGCCCCGGCGACCTGATCGAGGCCGCCGACGCCGCCCTCTACGCCGCCAAGCACCGCGGCCGCAACACCGTGGTCGAGCACGGCTTCGCCAAGCTGGTCGACGAGGCCGGGATGGCAATGGCCGGGTAATCGCCGTCATCTGCGGCCCCGCAATCACGCCTTCCCACCCTCCCCCAACCCGTTGACCCCCCAGCCTCTTTTGTGGCCTAGTCCGCCGTCCCTAAACGGGACCCCGAATCCACAAAAAGCCCTGCGATTTCATGACCTCCGAACGCTATAACGCCCGTGATTCCGAGCCGCGCTGGCAACGCCAGTGGGACCAGAAGGCGATCTTCGCCTCCAAAAACGACGATCCGCGGCCGAAATATTACGTGCTCGAGATGTTCCCCTACCCGTCCGGGCGCATCCATATCGGGCATGTCCGCAATTACACGCTGGGCGACGTGCTGGCGCGGTTCATGCGCGCCAAAGGTTTCAACGTGCTGCATCCGATGGGCTGGGACGCGTTCGGGCTGCCGGCCGAGAATGCCGCGATCGAGCGCAAGGTGGCGCCGAAGGCCTGGACCTACGAGAACATCGCCGCGATGAAGAAACAACTCCAGTCGATCGGGCTGTCGCTCGACTGGTCACGCGAATTCGCGACCTGCGATCCCAGCTACTACAAGCATCAGCAGAAGATGTTTCTGGACATGCTGGGCGTCGGCCTCGCCGAGCGTGAGAAGCGCAAGCTCAACTGGGATCCGGTCGACATGACCGTGCTCGCCAACGAGCAGGTGATCGACGGCCGCGGCTGGCGCTCCGGCGCCGTGGTCGAGCAGCGCGAGATGAGCCAGTGGGTCTTCAAGATCACGAAGTACTCGCAGGAACTGCTGGACGCGCTGGATGGCCTCGATCGCTGGCCCGACAAGGTGCGGCTGATGCAGCGCAACTGGATCGGCCGCTCGGAAGGCCTGCTGGTGCGCTTCGCGCTGGATACGGCCACGACGCCGGCCGGCGAATCTGAGCTGAAGATTTTCACGACGCGGCCCGACACGCTGTTCGGCGCAAAGTTCATGGCGATCGCGCCCGATCACCCGCTGGCGCAGGCGGCGGCCGCGAAGAATCCAAAGCTCGCGGAATTCATCGCCGAGGTGAAGAAGATCGGCACCGCGCAGGAAATCATCGACACCGCGGAGAAGCAGGGTTTCGACACCGGCATCCGCGCCGTCCATCCATTCGATCCAAACTGGAAGATTCCAGTCTACGTCGCCAACTTCGTGCTGATGGAATACGGCACCGGCGCCATCTTCGGCTGCCCGGGGCACGACCAGCGCGACCTCGATTTCGTCAACAAATACGACCTCGGCGTCACGCCGGTGGTCTGCCCCGAGGGCCAGGACCCGAAGACCTTTGTCATTACCGACACCGCCTATGACGGCGACGGCCGGATGATCAATTCCCGCTTCCTCGACGGCATGACCATCGAGCAAGCCAAGGAAGAGATCGCCAAACGGCTGGAGGCGGAACTGCGTGGCAACATGCCGGTCGGCGAGCGGCAGGTGAATTTCCGCCTGCGCGACTGGGGCATTTCGCGCCAGCGCTATTGGGGCTGTCCGATCCCGGTGATCCATTGCCCGAAATGCGATGTCGTGCCGGTGCCGGATGCGGATCTGCCGGTGGTGCTGCCCGAGGATGTGTCCTTCGACAAACCCGGCAACGCGCTCGACCATCATCCGACCTGGAAGCACGTCACCTGCCCCAAATGCGGCGGCAAGGCGCAGCGCGAAACCGACACCATGGACACCTTCGTGGACTCGTCCTGGTACTTTGCGCGCTTCACCGACCCCTGGAACGAGAAGGCGCCGACCACGCTCGACGTCGCCAACCGGATGCTGCCGATCGATCAATATATCGGCGGTGTCGAGCACGCGATCCTGCATCTCTTGTACAGCCGCTTCTTCACTCGCGCGATGAAGGCCACCGGCCATATCGGCATGGACGAGCCGTTCGCCGGCATGTTCACGCAGGGCATGGTGGTGCACGAGACCTATCAGAAGGCTGACGGCGCCTACGTCACGCCCGCTGAAGTCAGGATCGAGACCGGCGGCAACAGTAAGCGCGCCGTATTGCTCACGACCGGTGAAGACGTCACGATCGGCGCCATCGAGAAGATGTCGAAGTCGAAGAAGAACACCGTCGACCCCGACGACATCATCGCGACCTACGGCGCCGACGTCGCGCGCTGGTTCATGCTGTCGGACTCGCCGCCCGACCGCGACGTGATCTGGAGCGACGAGCGTGTCCAGGGCGCCTCGCGCTTCCTGCAGCGGCTGTGGCGGCTGGTGAACGAATCCGCTGACCTGGCCAAATCAGCTCCGGCGGCCCGGCCGGCGGCGTTCGGCCCGGACGCGCTGGCGCTGCGCAAGGCGGCCCATGGCGCGCTCGACAAGGTCTCTACCGGCATCGAGCGGCTGCATTTCAACGTCTGCCTCGCCCACATCCGCGAATTCACCAATTCGCTGGCTGAGGTGCTGGCCAAGGAAGGCACGCCGTCGCCCGACACCGCCTGGGCGGTCCGGGAAGCCTCCGTCATCCTTGTTCAACTTTTCGCGCCCATGATGCCGCATCTGGCCGAGGAGTGCTGGACGGTATTGGGGCAATCCGGGCTGATTTCGGAGGCCAATTGGCCCCAAATCGAACGCGATTTGCTGGTTGAAGACACGGTGACACTGGTGGTCCAGGTCAACGGCAAAAAACGGGGTGATGTAACCGTGCCACGGGGCGCCCAAAATCCGGAAATCGAGGCTGCCGTTCTGGCTCTCGATGCGGTAAAACTGGCCCTCGGCGGCAAGCCCGTCCGCAAGGTAATCGTGGTTCCGATGAGGATTGTGAATGTCGTTGGCTAACACCCGGATCGTTGCTCGGCTGCTCGCCGTGGCCGCTCTGGCAGCGCTGACGGCTGGTTGCTTCCAGCCGATGTATGCCGAGCATCCTGACGGCACGCCCGGTCTGCGCGAAAAGCTGATGGGCGTGGAAGTCCCGCCGGTCGACAAGAACAACGCGTCGCGCGAAGCCCGCATCCAGGTCGAGATCCGCAACGCGCTGGCGTTCAAGCTGTACGGCAACGCCACCGGCATGCCGCCGACGCATCGGTTGGTGCTTCGCTTCAACACCAACCGCTCGTCGCTGATGATCGATCAGGCCACCGGATTGCCGACCAGCGAAAACTACGGCATCGATGCGCAGTACAATCTGATTGAGCTCGCCACCAACAAATCGGTGATGACCGGCACGACCTTCTCGCGCGTGTCCTACGATATCCCGGGCCAGCTTCAGCGCTTCGCCCGCGCCCGCGCCTTCCGCGACGCCGAAGACCGCGCGGCCAATGAAATCGCGGAAAACATCCAGACCCGGCTGGCGTCGTTCTTCGTCGCCGGCACCTGACCGGTCATTACCAGTCACGCGAAGCGCGCCTGGAAATGCCCCTCTTAAAAAAAAGAGTTTGATGTGGTCGCGCTCAAGGGACGAGACATCGACGCTTTTCTCGCCCGGCCAGATGCCGGCCGCCCCATCATCCTGCTCTACGGTCCGGACGCCGGCCTGGTGCGCGAACGCGCTGACGCTTTATTGGCGTCCGCGGTCGACGATCCCAACGATCCGTTTTCGCTGGTCCGGCTCGATGGCGACGAACTGGCGGTGGAACCGTCGCGGCTGGTTGACGAAGCGATGACGGTGCCGCTGTTCGGCGGCCGCCGCGCCATCCGGGTACGCGCCGGCTCGCGCAGTTTCGCCGGCGGTATAGACACGCTGGCCGACATGCCCTTGAAGGATTGCCGCATCGTGATCGAGGCCGGCGAGCTGCGGCCGGAATCTCCCTTACGCAAGGCCTGCGAACGCGCCAAGACCGCCGTCGCCATTGCCTGCTATCCGGACACCGAGCGCGACCTCGCCAAATTGATCGACGACGAACTGGGCGTTTCGGATTTGCGCATCGCGCCCGATGCACGCGCGGTGTTGACGGCGCTGCTCGGCGGCGACCGTCAGGCGTCGCGCAACGAGCTTCGCAAGCTCGCGCTCTATGCCCATGGCCAAGGCGAGGTCACGCTCGACGACGTCATGACCGTGGTTTCCGACGCGTCCGAACTCAAACTCGACCCGATCGTCGACGGCGCCTTTGCCGGCAAGCCCGAGGTGGTCGAGAGCGAATTCGTCAAAGCGATGGTTGCCGGCACCTATCCCGGCGTGATCATCATGGCAGCCCAGCGTCAGGCGGCATGGCTGCACAAGTCGGCATTGGCGGTCGCCGAGGGTACGCCAACGTCGGTGTTGCTGGAGAGCGGATATCCTCGCGTCCATTTCTCGCGCAAGGCCAATGTTGAAATCGCGCTGCGCAATTTCAGCCCGACCAAGCTCGCCGCCATCATCGAGCAGCTCGCCACCGCGGCGTTCGACATGCGCAAGCAGACCGCGCTGGCGTCCGCGATCGCGCAACGAACGCTGCTCGCGATCGCCGCCAATGCGCGGCGACGGGGGTAACTTTCTCAGGCGTCGTCCCGGCCTAGTGCGCAATTGCGCACGGGGGCCGGGACCCATAACCACTAAAGCATGATGGGTTGGAGTTGAATCGATTCGCCGTCAGCGCCAGCGCGGCACATCCGGACGCTCTGGAGGGGCCAGACACAAAATCGCGAAAACAACCCCATGCAAAGTAGAAATGGCACACGAAAGGCCGGGCGTCGCGACCCAGCCTAATCTCACTCCGCTCTACCGCCAGTTACTGGCGGAGGCGTCAGCCATCCCGCTTTTGCCGATAGCACAACGCGGTATGGGTCCCGGCGCCCGTGCGCAATTGCGCACTAGGCCGGGACGACAGAGACTAGCTTCCCCGCGCCAGTCGCCGCATCACCTCGTCGAGCTGTTCGAGGTTGCGGTAGTTGATCAGGACTGAGCCGCCGGGATCGCGGTGGTTGACGGTCACGGCCAGACCGAGCGCGTCGCTGACGCGCTTTTCCAGCGCGATCGTGTCCGGATCCTTGACCTTGCCGCCGCCGGTGCTGCGCGCCTTCTGCGGCTTGCGCTCCGGCACGCCTTCTTCATGCGCCAGCGCTTCGGTCTGGCGCACGTTGAGGCCTTCGGCGACGATGCGCTTGGCGGCCGCCAGCGGGTCGGGCACGCCGATCAGCGCGCGGGCATGGCCGGCCGACAATTCGCCCTTGGCGATATAGGCCTGCACTTCCGACGGCAGCTTGGTCAGCCGCATCATGTTGGCGACGTGGCTGCGGCTCTTGCCGACGATCTTGGCGATGTCTTCCTGGCTGCGTTTGAATTCGTCCGCCAGCGCGTGATAGCCCTGCGCCTCTTCCATGGCGTTGAGGTCTTCGCGCTGCACGTTTTCGATGATCGCGATTTCGAGCGCTTCAGCCTCAGTGACGTCGAGGGGGACGATCGGCACGTCGTGCAGGCCGGCGAGCTGGGCGGCGCGCCAGCGGCGTTCGCCGGCGATGATCTCAAAACGATCCTGCACGCCCTTGATCGGGCGCACCACGATCGGCTGGATCACGCCATGCTGCTTGACGGAGGCGGCGAGCTCACCGAGTTCGGCATCGGAAAAAGTCCGACGCGGGTTGCGCGGATTGGGCTTCAAAAATTCGATCGGCACCTTGCGCTGGTTGCGCGGCCGGTCGACATGCGCAGCCTCGCCGCCGACATCTCCGATCAGACTTGCAAGACCGCGGCCCAGTCGCGAACGCGCTTCGTCGGCCATCGCCAACTCCCTTGGATTCACTTCGCATCACTCCGGAACTAGAAATTCGTAGGGTGGTGAAGGTGGTGGGCACGGCGAAGACGCCTTTGCCCACCCTACGTATCTCAATGCGTCTTCAGCTCGCGCTCGCGCTGGATCACTTCGGTCGCGAGCTTCAGATACGCATCGCTGCCGACGCATTTGAGATCGTAGACCAGCACCGGCTTGCCGTAGGACGGCGCCTCGGAGATACGGACGTTGCGCGGGATCATGGTGTTGTAGACCTTCGAGCCCATGAACTGCCGGACGTCGGCGACGACCTGGTTCGACAGGTTGTTGCGCGAGTCGAACATGGTCAGCACGATGCCGTGGATCGACAGGTTCGGATTGAGCGTCGAGCGCACCTGCTCCACCGTCTGCAACAACTGCGACAGACCTTCGAGCGCGAAGAACTCGCATTGCAGCGGCACCAGGATCGCGTCGGATGCCGCCATCGCGTTGACGGTGAGAAGATTGAGCGACGGCGGGCAATCGATCAGCACATAGGTGTAATCGGACCCCTCGTCGGCATTTTGATTCAGCGCGGCGATCGCATCGCGCAGACGGAAGGCGCGGCCGGGCGTCGACCCCAGTTCGAGCTCGAGGCCGGACAGGTCCATGGTCGAGGAGGCGATGTGAAGCCGCGGCACCGCCGTGGCGACAACAGCTTCGCGCAGCGGCGCTTCGCCGATCAGCACGTCGTAAGTCGAGCAGTTGCGGCTGCGGCGATCGATGCCGAGACCGGTGGAGGCATTGCCCTGCGGATCGAGATCGACGATCAGGACGCGCTCGCCAATCGCAGCGAGTGCGGTGCCAAGATTGATCGCTGTGGTGGTCTTTCCGACGCCGCCCTTCTGGTTGGCGAGCGACAGGATACGCGGATGGCCGGCCGGCATGGGCGCTCTATCCTCTTGATAAATTTGATCAATTACCATCGCACTCAACTTCCGTCTGCCGTCGCGGAGGTCATTCGCCGCTCGATCTGGTCGAGTTCGACGATCCAGCCGTTTCCGCTGGTGCGGCTGGAGTGGAGTCGCGGCTCGATATTCCAATATTTAGTGGCCTCGGTCAATTCAGCCTCTACATCTTGGCCCTTGAGAAACAACGCTTTCGCGCCCTTTCTCACCACCGGTTCCGCGAAACCGATGAGTTGATGTAACGGAGCCAGTGCCCGCGCAGTGATGCAATCGATCGGTCCGGCGATTCTATCCACACTATCCCCGATGTCAGCCAAGTGCACGGTCCCTGCTGCCGAGGTCACGCGAATCGCCTCGCGCAGGAAGGCCGCCTTCTTGGCGTTGCGCTCGATCAGATGAATATTTGCGCCCAGCACCTCCGCCAACGCGCAGGCCAGCACCACGCCTGGAAAGCCGCCGCCGCTACCGAGATCGACCCACGTTTTTGCCGAGGGCGCCAGGCTCAAGAGCTGCAGCGAATCGGAGATATGCCGGGTCCATAGATTTGGAAGCGTCGACGGCGCGACGAGATTGGTCTTGGCCTGCCACTCCACGAGAAGATCGACATAGCGATCCAGCCGCGCCTCTGTTTCACGTGAAACGGGGGTGAGGGCTAGGGCGGCGGCTTTGTCGGATGGAAGGATGGGTGAGGTGGGGGGTTTGGGCATTGGGGATCTTGCTGGTTGTTTAGAGTCGTCATTGCGAGCGAAGCGAAGCAATCCATCTAGCCACAAGGAAGTCTGGATTGCTTCGTCGCAAGCGCTCCTCGCAATGACGGATGCTGGAGTGCGCCTTCGCTCCCCGCCCCGTTTCACGTGAAACAATCCTAGGCGCTGACCTTCGAAGTCTTCCGCCGCGCTTCGCGCCGTAGATAGGCCGCAAGAATTCCCAAGGCCGCGGGTGTCAAACCATCGAGCCGACCCGCCTGCCCCACGGTCCGCGGCCGTGCGGCTTCGAGCTTGGCGCGCGCCTCGTTGGAGAGCCCGGGCACATCGGCATAGTCGATATCGGTCAGAACCAGCCCCTCGTCGCGCCGGAAGGCATCGACGTCGGCGGTCTGGCGCTTCAGATAGACATCGTATTTGGCGTCGATCTCCAAGTGCACCGCGATCGATGGGTCAATGGCCGATAGCCCCGGCCAGATCCCCTGCAGCATGCTCCACTCGATCTCCGGATAGGCCAACAGCTCGAACGCCGAGCGGCGATGGCCGTCCTTGTTCAGCGTCAGGCCGTGCCTGGCGGCTTCGTTGGGGGTGATCGCCAACGATTTCGCCAACGACTTCGCGGCATCGAGCGCGGCCATCTTCGCGGCATGGCGCTCCGAACGGGCCGGCCCGACGCAGCCCAGGGCAATTCCCTTATCGGTCAGACGCTGGTCGGCATTGTCGGCCCGCAGCGTCAGGCGATACTCAGCCCGCGAGGTGAACATCCGATACGGCTCGGTAATCCCGCGGGTCACGAGATCGTCGATCATCACCCCGAGATAGCCGTCGGCGCGATCGAACACGATCGGATCGGCACTCCCGGCCATCAGGGCGGCATTCAGACCCGCGACAATTCCCTGCGCCGCCGCCTCTTCGTAACCGGTGGTGCCGTTGATCTGCCCGGCCAGGAACAGACCCGGCAGGCGCCTGGTCTGCAGGGTTGGCTCAAGCTCGCGGGGATCGACGTGATCGTATTCGATGGCATAGCCTGGCCGGACCATCTTGACCCGCTCGAGACCGGGAATGGTCGCCAGGATCGCCAACTGAACCTCTTCCGGCAGCGAGGTCGAAATGCCGTTGGGATAGACGGTGGAGTCGTCGAGACCTTCCGGCTCCAGAAAAATCTGGTGACCGTCGCGGTCGCCGAAGCGAACGATCTTGTCCTCGATCGAAGGGCAATAGCGCGGGCCGCTGCTCTTGATCTGGCCGGAATACATCGGCGAGCGATGTACATTGGCCCGGATCACCTCATGGGTCGCCGGCGTCGTGCGGGTAATGCCGCACTGGATCTGCGGCGTCGTGATCCGGTCGGTCATCACCGAAAACGGCTCCGGCGGCTCGTCGCCGGGCTGCATCTCGACCGCAGACCAGTCGATGGTGGTGCCATCGAGCCGCGGCGGCGTGCCAGTCTTGAGGCGCCCAAGGATAAAGCCTGCGCGCTCGAACGAGGCCGAGAGCCCCATCGCCGGAGCTTCGCCGACCCGACCGGCCGGCCAGTTCTTCTCCCCGAGATGGATCAACCCGCGCAGGAAGGTGCCTGTCGTAATGACCACGGCGCCGCAAGCGAGCTGACGCCCATCACCCAGGCGGATGCCGGTGACCCGGCCGCCGGAGACGATCAGTTCGTCCGCCTCCCCCTCGATGACGCTCAGATTGGCGGTTTCGGTAATCGCGGCCTGCATCGCCGCAGCGTAAAGTTTGCGATCGGCCTGGGCCCTTGGCCCACGGACGGCCGGACCCTTGCGGCGGTTCAGCATCCGGAACTGAATGCCGCCGGCATCGGCGACCCGGCCCATCAGGCCATCAAGCGCATCGACCTCACGAACCAGATGTCCCTTGCCCAAGCCGCCAATGGCGGGGTTACAGGACATCGCACCGATGGTCGCAAAACGATGCGTCACCAGGGCGGTCTGGGCTCCCATCCGCGCAGCCGCGCTCGCGGCTTCGCAGCCGGCATGGCCGCCGCCGATGACGATGACGTCGAATGAGTTTGGCCCGGAGATCATGGCGCGACTTCTATCCCGAAGTCGCAAAACCGGAAAGCTGGAAATGCCGCGAGAACCGGCGATTGTTTCACGTGAAACGCTGGTTCCAGAAAGTGTTTCACGTGAAACAGCTTCGCCAAGGACAGTGGTACCTATTTACCTACGCAGAATTCATGGAAGATCACATCGAGAATGTCCTCGACGTCGACCTGGCCAAGCAACCTGCCCAAAGAATGAACAGCGGTTCGAAGCTCCTCAGCTGCCAGCTCCTCGCCCTTGCCGACAACATCAATACAGCGCTGCAGCGAGGCCGCGGTTTCCTGCAGCAATTTTCGCTGCCGGGTCCGGCCGATCAACCCGCCCTCGTTGCCGCCAAAGAAATCCTGCGCAAAGCCGACCAGCGCGGCGATCAGCTCGGGCAGTCCGTCGCCGCGGCTGGCCGAAATCTCGAACCCGGCCTTCCCCTGCCCCTCGGCCATTGGCCGACCCGCGAGATCGATCTTGTTCCGCACTGGCCAAACCGGCGCGGCCCCATCGTGCACAATCCCGGCCTGCGGCGAATCGGCCAGCCATAGCACCAGGTCGGCATCATCCGCGCGCGCCCTCGCCCGGCGCACGCCCTCCTGCTCGACGGGATCGTCGGTCTCGCGAATTCCGGCGGTGTCGATCACCGTCACCGGATAACCGTCGAGATCGAGCTGCACCTCGATGACGTCGCGCGTGGTGCCGGCATGCGGCGACACGATCGCAACCTCACGCCGCGCGAGCTGATTCATCAGCGTCGATTTTCCGACATTCGGCGGGCCGGCGATCGCAACCACCAGCCCGTCGCGCAGCCGTTCACTTCGGCCCTGTGCCGCAAGGACCTCTTCAATTTCCGCCAGCAGCGTTTTGATTTTCGAAATCGCAGGCGCAATCAGCTCCGCCGGCACATCGCCCTCGTCCGAAAAATCGATACCGGCCTCGATCAGCGCCGACGCCTCAATGATCTGCGCGCGCCAGTCGCGCGCTTTGTCGCCGAGCAATCCCTTGAGCTGGCGCAACGCCTGGCGGCGCTGACGATCGGTGTCGGCGTGGATGAGATCGTCGAGCCCTTCTGCTTCGGTCAGATCGAGCTTGCCGTTCTCGAACGCGCGCCGGGTAAATTCGCCGGGCTCGGCGGCACGAACATTTTCGAACCCCGCCAGCGCCGCGAACAACGCGGCCAGCACCGCCCGGCCGCCATGGACGTGAAACTCCGCGACGTCCTCGCCGGTCGCACTGGCAGGACCGGGAAACCAGAGCACCACCGCATCGTCGATCGGCCGCTGGCCGACATCCCGAAGCAACACCCGTGTCGCCGCGCGCGCCTGCGGGATCTTTCCGCCAAGGGCGTTCAACAATGGCCTGGCTTGCGGACCCGACACCCGCACCATGGCGATCGCGCTGGGCGGCCGGCCTGACGACAGCGCAAAAATGGTCTGGTCCCGCGGATGCATCGCCTATTTGTGCAGGAGACCTTGAAAAGGCAACGCAATTTCAGCTTGGCCGGCGCAGCCGATCTGCAGGAAATGGCGCCGTCGGGCGGTCGCATGCTGCAGCATTCGCGCGGCACCTATGCTGCAAGATTGCTTCGCGGGCGCCCTCCCCGCCGCGAGATTCTACTGAAAGTCTATAATTATCAGATAGTTATTGAATTGGCTCCTCGGCCAAAACCCCACCCTCGTGCTGCAGTTTTGCCGCAGCAAAGTCCGCAACATGAAAAAGGGCGCCCCGTTTGCACGAGGCGCCCCGATCAAACCCGGCCTGACGGCTCAGGTATTCATGGAATCGAAGAATTCCGAGTTGTTCTTGGTGTTGCGGAGCTTGTCGAGCAGGAAGTCGATCGCATCCATCGTGCCCATCGGATTGAGGATCCGGCGCAGCACGTACATTTTCTTCAGGAGCTGCGGATCGGTGATCAGCTCTTCCTTGCGGGTGCCGGAGCGGGAGATGTCGATCGCCGGGAAGGTCCGCTTGTCCGAGACCTTGCGGTCCAGAATCAGTTCGGAGTTACCGGTGCCCTTGAACTCTTCGAAGATGACTTCGTCCATTCGGCTGCCGGTATCGACCAGCGCGGTCGCGATGATCGTCAGCGAACCGCCCTCCTCGATGTTACGCGCGGCGCCGAAGAATCGCTTCGGGCGCTGCAACGCGTTGGCATCGACGCCGCCGGTCAGCACCTTGCCGGATGACGGCACCACGGTGTTGTAGGCGCGGCCCAGACGCGTGATCGAGTCGAGCAGGATGACGACGTCGCGGCCGTGTTCGACGAGACGCTTGGCCTTCTCGATCACCATCTCGGCGACCTGGACGTGACGCACCGCCGGTTCGTCGAAGGTGGAAGACACCACCTCGCCCTTCACCGAGCGCTGCATGTCCGTGACTTCTTCCGGACGTTCGTCGATCAGCAGCACGATCAGATAACATTCCGGATGATTGGCGGTGATCGAGTGCGCGATGTTCTGCATCAGCACCGTCTTGCCGGTGCGCGGCGGCGCCACGATCAGCGCGCGCTGGCCTTTGCCGATCGGCGCCACGATGTCGATAACCCTTGCAGAAAGGTCTTTTCGCGTCGGGTCTTCGAGTTCGAGACGGAAGCGTTGATCAGGAAACAGCGGCGTCAGATTGTCGAAATTGACCTTGTGCTTCGACTTTTCCGGATCTTCGAAATTGAGGGTGTTGACCTTCAGCAGCGCGAAATAGCGTTCGCCTTCCTTCGGGCTGCGGATGTGGCCTTCGATGGTGTCGCCGGTGCGAAGACCGAAGCGGCGGATCTGCGAGGGCGAAACGTAGATGTCGTCCGGACCCGGCAGGTAATTTGCATCGGGCGAGCGCAAGAATCCGAAGCCGTCGGAGAGAACCTCAACGACGCCTTCGCCGATAATGTCGGTTTCTTGAATCGCGAGTTGCTTGAGAATGGCGAACATCAGCTCCTGCTTACGCATGGTGCTGGCATTTTCGACCCCGTTCTCTTCCGCAAACGAGACAAGCTCGGCCGGCGTTTTAGCTTTGAGGTCTTGGAGTTTCATTTCCCGCATTTGGGGTGGTCCTGTGGAGTATTTTGGGGAAGGGGTGCGAGGTGGCTTTGAGAAAAAGCGGACACGAGAAATCGAAGGTCCGCAGGTCTAAGCAAGGAAAGCGCCGGTGAGGCTTCAAACCTGATGCGGCGGCCGGTCCAATGAGGAAACCGGAGCACGACCACATCCGCCTGCGTGGGGTGGGATTTCGACAATATAGAAAATCGTCTGACGTTCTGCAAGCCGGTGAGGGGTGACAGGCCCCGCGAATGCGCGACCTAGAACGGCTTCACCACTACCAGGATAACGATGAGGATCATCAGCAGCGTCGGTACCTCATTGATAATTCGATAGAATTTCTGGCTTCTGGCATTCCGGTCAGCGGCAAAATCTTTCACGCAACGGGAAAAAAAGCCGTGCACCCCGGACATCGCGAGCACCAGCGCGAATTTGCCGTGAAACCAGCCGGACGTGTACCAGTGACCGCTCCAGGCGAGATATAGCCCCGCCAACCAGGTCACGATCATGGCGGGATTGATGATCGCTTTCAGCAGCCGACGTTCCATGATCTTGAACGTCTCCGACTGCCTTGAGCCGATCTCCGCCTCGCAATGGTAGACGAACAACCGCGGCAGGTAGAGCATGCCGGCCATCCACGCGATGACCGCAATCACATGCAGCGCCTTGATCCACTCGTACATCGCGATCGCCCTTGCCCGTCCCTGAAACCTTGCGGCCATTCCGGCGTTGCAGAAAGTCCGCCGCCAGCGTGGGAGCGAGACATATCCTCAATGCACCGCTTCTCTAAACTAATAATTCTAGAATCTTAGGTTAGAGTCTAAGTAGCGGTGAATTGGACTCACACTTATCTGTCCCAGCTTCCTGCCGGACTTGTTCACACTCATCACCCATTTTTTCCGCAACGGCCGGCTTGCGAATAACGCTACGTGCTTCAAGCGCTTGCGCCGCTCTGTGGTCAGGTTATGAAGAGACAAGTCCACATCTTCCCACTACCGTCCAAACCTGCGATTTGAGTTGTCCTTGCGGACGGCCCTGTGAAGAAAAGTCCGACTTATCCCGGACGTGGTGACCCAGGCCCGATTATCTCGGTTAAGCTCCACAGGGATTCACAGATTACACAGGGGTTTTGGTGCCCACGACCGGCAACTATTTTCATCTTCATCTGGTCTCCGATTCGACCGGCGAGACGCTGATCACGGTGGCGCGCGCGGTCGCCGCGCAATATGCCAACGTGTCCGCGGTGGAGCATGTCTATCCCCTGGTGCGGAGCCAGAAGCAGCTCGATCGGGTGCTCGATGAGATCGAGGAGGCGCCCGGCATCGTGCTGTTCACGCTCTTGGAAAAGGATCTGGTCAGCCGGCTCGAAGCCAAATGCAGGGATATCAATATTCCGAGCCTGTCGATCATCGGCCCGGTGATGCAGTTGTTCGAAGCATATCTGGGGGCCGCCACCACCGGGCGCGTCGGCGCCCAGCACGTCCTGAACGCGGAATATTTCAAGCGCATCGACGCCTTGAACTACACCATGATCCACGATGACGGTCAGCATGTCGAAGGCCTCGAAGATGCCGACGTGGTTCTGGTTGGCGTGTCCCGCACCTCGAAAACGCCGACCTCGATTTATCTCGCCAACCGCGGCATAAGGACTGCAAACGTGCCGCTGGTGCCGGGCATTCCGCTGCCGCATCAACTGGAAACATTGAAGAAGCCGCTGGTCGTCAGTCTCCATGCAACGCCGGAACGGCTGATTCAGGTACGGCAGAACCGGCTCTTGAGCATGGGTGCTGAAACCGGCAATGACGATTATATCGATCGCGAGTCGGTCGCCGATGAAGTGGCGTATGCGCGGAAACTCAGCGCCAGGTTTGGTTGGGCGCAGCTTGACGTGACGCGGCGCTCGATCGAGGAAACCGCCGCCGCTGTCATGAAGCTGTTTACCGACCGCCAGCGCCAGCGGCTTCCGGAATAGTCGTCGATGACCATCTGGCGCGGAAAACATCCCCTGATACTGGCCTCACAAAGCCGGGCGCGGCAGATGCTGCTCGGCAACGCCGGGATCAGTTTTGAAGCCGTTCCCGCCGACATCGACGAACGCGCGGTGCAAAGGAATTCCGGGCTCACTTCGCCCGGCGAGATTGCCGGTCTGCTGGCGCGCGAGAAGGCGCTGTTCGTGGCGTCGAAAAATCCCGGCCGCCATGTGATTGGCGCCGACCAGACGCTGGCGCTGGGAGAGCGGCTGTTCAGCAAGCCATCGGGCAGGGCGCAGGCCGCCGAGCAATTGCGGCAGCTCGCCGGCAACAGTCATGCGCTGCATTCCGCCGTTGCGGTCGCCTGCGACGGCAAGATAGTGTTTGCCGATGTCAGCGTCGCCACCATGACCATGCGGCCGTTGAGCGACAGCGAGATATCAGCCTATCTCGATGCGGCCGGCGAGGCGGTGACATCAAGCGTCGGCGCTTACCAGCTGGAAGGGCTCGGTGTGCATTTGTTCGAGCGCATTGACGGTGATCACTTCACCATCCTCGGCCTGCCGCTGCTGCCCTTGCTGGGGTTTCTGCGAAGCGAGCGGCTGCTCGGTATCTGAAATCTTTTTGAGGAAGCGGCGATCTCGATGCGGATCCTTGGACTAACCGGCTCGATCGGGATGGGCAAATCCACCACCGCAAAACTGTTCATGGAGGCGGGTGTTCCGGTTTACGACGCCGATGCGGCGGTTCACAAAATCTATGAAGGCGAGGCGGCGCCGGCGGTCGAAGCCGCATTTCCCGGCACCACGGTTGACGGCAAGGTCGATCGCGCCAAACTGTCCGCCAAGGTCGTACACGATCCCGCTGCCATCAAGCGGCTCGAGCAGATCGTTCATCCGATGCTCGGCGCCTCCCGCCAGAAATTCCTGGCTGCCGCCGAGCAATCCGGCGCACCCGTCGTGGTGATGGATATTCCGCTCTTGTTCGAAACCGGCGGCGAGAAGCGTGTCGATGCCGTGGTGGTGGTCTCGACGTCGCCGGAAGCCCAGCGTGAGCGAATTCTCGCGCGCGGCACCATGACGCATGAGGCACTCGACGCCATCCTGGCGCGGCAGTTGCCCGATGCCGAAAAACGCAAGCGCGCGGATTTCGTGGTGGATACCTCGCACGGACTGGACCCGGTGCGGGCGGCGATCCGCGACATTCTGGCCGAGGTCGTTAAGATGCCGCAGCGGCGGGCCTGATTCGCCTTAGATCCAATTCCCCGAAGAACCCATGCGCGAAATCGTTCTCGATACCGAAACCACAGGCCTCGATCCCTTGCGCGGCGACCGGCTGGTTGAAATCGGTTGCGTCGAGATTTTCAACCGCATGCCGACGGGGCAGACCTACCACTGCTACATCAATCCCGAGCGTGACATGCCGGCGGAGGCCTTCGCCGTGCACGGCCTGTCCGCCGAGTTCCTGTCGACGAAGCCACGGTTCACGGAAGTGGTGGAAGAGTTCCTGGAATTCATCGGCGACGCACCGCTGGTGATTCACAACGCGTCGTTTGACATCAGCTTCATCAACGCCGAGCTCGATCGGATCAAGCGGCAGCCGATTTCCCGCGACCGGCTGGTCGACACGCTGCTGCTGGCGCGCCGCAAGCATCCGGGCGTGTCAAACCGGCTGGATGATCTCTGTTCGCGCTACGCGATCGACAATTCCCGCCGCACCAAGCATGGCGCGCTGCTCGACTCCGAGCTGCTGGCGGAGGTCTATATCGACCTGATCGGGGCACGGCAGTCGCAGCTGATCCTGGCGTCCGAAACAAGGGCGAGCCAAACCAACGGCATCGGCGAAACGCCGCGACGGCAGCGCGAGGTTGCCCTGGCGCCGCGGATCACCGACGCTGACCGCGAAGCGCATCGCGCCTTCGTGGCCACGTTGGGTGACAAGCCGATCTGGAACGAGTTTCTCGGCGCGGCCGGTTAGCCCGGACCTGACTTAGCCTAGATTTGGCTTAGCTCGGCTTGGCGCCGGAAGCGGCCTGCTCGGCAGCCTGCCGTTCCATATTCTGACGGTACAGGCCGACGAAATCGACCGGATCCAGCATCAGCGGGGGGAAGCCGCCGTCGCGCACCGCAGTGGCGATGATTTCGCGCGCGAACGGGAACAGCAGCCGCGGGCATTCGATCATGACCAGTGGATGCAGGTTTTCCTTCGGGACATTCACGATCCGGAACACGCCGGCATAAGCGAGTTCGAAACTGAACATCACCTTGCCGCCGTTTTCGGCCTTGCCCTCGATCGAAAGCGTTACTTCGAACTCGTTTTCGGAGACGTTGTTGGCGCCGACATTGATCTGGATGTTGATCGCCGGCTGCTGCTGCTGCGGCGCCAGGGAGGCGGGGGCGTTCGGATTTTCGAACGACAGGTCCTTGGTATACTGCGCCAGCACGTTGAGCTGGGGAGGGGCCTGCTCGGGAGGCGCGCCGTTACCGTTGGTCATGAAACTCTCTCCTGAAGCGCTGGCGAGCGGAGACCGGATCTTCGTCTGAATTCGCTCGGAGGGCGGGAATGCCTTTGCCGGGCGAGTGGCTATCATAGCCCCGCCTCATTCCACAAGGACGACGGGCCGGCGCGAAGTGGGGCTGACGGCGATTTGTGACGGATATGGCTAATCCGGCTTGGCCGGCCGGCCCGCTGAACGCCTAAATAGTTGAATATACGTGATTTCCGGGCATCATCGGGTTTCCCCTTGAGGTCAAAACGCGCTACACTTCACCCGCGCCAAAACCCGCGCCAAAACGCGCCATTGGCTGGGCAAAGTTTCATGCCTACATGCTGCAGACTCAATTGAAGATGTAATCTCTGCCGTTCCCCGGGGTAAACTCTTAAGGAAGACGTGTAAGAGGGCCCCCAAGAGCGTTTTCGAGTGAAGTGGCCACCGGTTCACATCAAGAAAACGCATCACAACTAAAGACCAGAGCCGGGTTCTGATTCAATCAGAACCGGGCGCTACGGAACACTCGACCGCCGGGCCCGTTACCGGCGTTAGAACCAGAAAGCGAATAGACGTGTTCGATATTTACACCATCATCTTCCTGGCGCTGGCGGTCTTTATTTTCCTGCGCCTGCGCAGCGTGCTCGGACAGCGCACCGGGAGCGAGCGGCCGCCCTATGATCGCGCTGCGCCCAATGTCGTGCAGCGTAGCCAGGACAACAACGTCGTTCCGATGCCGGGCGCCGTGATCGATCAGGCGCCGCTGGCGCCGACCCCGGATGTGGTGCCGCCGACCGACCGCTGGAAGGGCATCGCCGAGCAGGGCACCCCGCTCGCGCAGGGCCTCGATGCCATTGTCGCCCAGGACTCCTCGTTCGATCCCAAGCACTTCATCTCCGGCGCGCGCAGCGCCTACGAAATGATCGTGCTGGCCTTTGCCAACGGCGATCGTCGCGCGCTGAAGGACCTGCTGTCGTCGGAGGTCTATGACAGCTTCGACGGCGTGATCAAGGATCGCGAGAAGCACGAACAGAAAACCGAAACCCGCTTCGTTTCAATCGACAAGGCCGAACTGGTGGGCGCGGAAGCCCGCGACCGGGCGGCGCAACTGACCGTTCGTTTCGTGTCGCAGATGATTTCGGTCACCCGCGACAAGACCGGCACCATTGTCGATGGCAACCCGGATAAGGTCGCCGATATCACCGATGTCTGGACATTCGCCCGCGACACCACGTCTCGCGATCCGAATTGGAAGCTGGTTGGCACGGGAAGCGCGGGCTAAAGCGCACAGCCTTGCAGGGCTTGAACTTGCAAGGCTTGCGATTGGCGTGATGGCTTTGGCGTTGTCGATTGCTGCCTCGGATGCGTTTGCCGCCCGCCATTCGCGCGCGCATTCCCGTTCGCGTCTGCCTGAGCCAGCGCCCCGTCAACTGCCATACCCGCAGCTTGAACTACCGCTTCAAATCGCCGGCACCCAGTATGCGCCGGTGGCCTGGTCCGATATCGCGGGCTGGAGCGAGGACGACCACCTCTCGGCGTACAAGGCCTTTCGCACCAGTTGCAAGCCGATCGCGGCACAGACCGGCGCGCCATCGGATTCGAAAGCGCTGGGCACGTCGCTGCGCGATCCCTGCCGCATCGCCAAGGGCCTCGATCTCGCCGACAGCGCCGCGGCAAAAGCCTTCTTCGAGCAAAATTTTCTGCCGCTGCGGATTTCGCGGCTCGGCGAAGGCGAGGGCTTTGTCACCGGTTACTACGAGCCTGTCATCGACGGCTCGCGGACCCAGAACGAAGTCTACAATGTGCCGGTCTATCGCCGTCCCTCCAATCTGTTCGTCCGGGGCACCAACCAGAATTCGGTCGGATTGCCCAACAAGGGTCAGGTGTTCCGCAAGATCGGCCGCCGCAAGCTGGTGCCCTATTACGACCGCGCCGAGATCGAGGATGGCGCGATCGAGGGACGCGGTCTCGAAATCTGCTGGCTGAGGAACCAGACCGATTTGCTGTTCTCGCAGATCCAGGGCTCCGCCCGCGTCAACCTCGACGACGGTTCGACGCTGCGCATCAATTACGATGCGCATAACGGCTATCCCTATACGGCGGTCGGCCGCATCCTGATTGACCGCGGCATCATCCCGAAAGATCAGATGTCGATGCAGAAGATCCGGGAGTGGATGGAGCAGAACCCCGAGGGCGCCAACGAGTTGCGTCGGCAGAACCGGTCCTACATCTTCTTCCGCGAGGTGCAGCTCTCCGACAAGGACGAGGCGGTCGGCGCCCAGGGCGTGCCGCTGACGCCGGGCCGCTCGATCGCAGTCGACAAATCGCTGCACGTCTACGGCACGCCGTTCTTCATCGAAGGCCAGTTACCGATCGAATCCGAAGTGTCGAAGACGCCGTTTCACCGGCTGATGATCGCGCAGGACACCGGCTCCGCGATCGTCGGCCCGGCGCGCGCGGACCTTTATTTCGGCGCCGGCAGTGATGCCGGAAAGATCGCGGGCCGTCTCAAGAACAATATGCGTTTCGTCATTCTGGTCCCGAAGAGCCTCGATCCCGCGGCGCGCGGACGCCTGGTGCCGGTGCCGGATGCGCGACCGTCGCAAAAGATCGCCAAGCTGTTTCCGCAAACCGATCCGCTGAAGGACCCCAAAAATGCAGCCCCGGCGGTGACGCCACCGGCGGCAGGCTCGACGCAAAAGCCGGCCACGCCGACCGCCCAGGCCCCTTCAACGGCTCAAGCCACGGTCGCAAAACCAGTGCCGCTGCCGGAAGCGCGGCCTGCTACCGCGCCGGCTTCAGAAAAGTCCCGCCGTCGTCATCGTCGATACCGCCAATGAAGCGCCGGTCTTCGAGCCTGATCCCGGAATTGCCGCTGCCGCCGCGGCGCAAGCGCGGCCTCAGCGCCGAGGAGCACGCGCTGTGGGAAAGCGTGGCCAAGCAGGTCAAGCCGCTGCGCAAGCGCCACCGCGCTGCGAAGGTGCCGGTCGCTTCGCCGGAGACCGAGGCCAAGGTCGCGCCGAAAACCATCGCTTCGCCCACGCCGTCCGCGCCGGCGCCGATCATTTCTCCGCCAAGAGCGGAACCGCCGCCGCTGGCGCCGATCGGCCGCCGCGAGCGTTCGCACCTGTCGCGCGGCCGCAAGGAGATCGATGCCCGGCTCGATTTGCATGGCATGACCCAGACCCGTGCGCACCGGGCGTTGTTTGGCTTCCTGCAGCGCGCCCATCATGACGGGCTGACTTTCGTGCTCGTCATCACCGGCAAGGGCAAGCTGGGCGCCGGCTCTGAACGCGGCGTGCTGCGCCGACAGGTGCCGGAATGGTTGAGCCTGCCGGAATTCCGATCGATGGTGGTCGGATTCGAGGAAGCCGCGATCGGCCATGGCGGCGAGGGCGCGTTGTACGTACGGGTAAGACGTTCGAGATTGTAGCCCATAGCGTTTTCAAGCGAAGTGGGTACCGGTTCGCATAGCAATCAAGCTTGCGCAGATTGCGTAGACTTATCTGCGGTAGAAACGCGTCAAAACTAAAACGGCCGCACGATCCCGACGCGTGGAATCAGCGTCACGATCCAGCCGAACACCATCGTCTTTCGATCGTCCGCTGAAATCAGCGGCACGTCCTGTGACGCCGGCAACATCTTCACCGCGTGCAGGATCAGGAACAGGCACACCGCCCAGTTCGAAATCCACCGGGAATAATCGAACACCATCGCGAACATCACGAGATAAGCGAGGCTGATCACGGCGATCGCCGCGGTGACGATGTGGCGGTGGGCGTCGACGCTGAGGGCTGCGATCAGGGCGCGAAAATATCGCCACAGCGGCGTATGCAGCCAGATCAGCAGCGCGAACACGGGAATGCCGAGGGCATTGTGCGGCAACCGTTGCCAGGTATCCGAAACTTCCTTGGCCAGCGGCTGGTACCAGATGTAGGCAAAGCTGAGCAGGTCGTTCCGTGACGGGTCGGCCATCCGGCTGCGCAGATAGGCCGTGAATTCCGGCTCCGGCACCGCCATCGTGCCGCTGAATTGCGCGGCAATGAACAGCACGCCGACGGCTGCGAGCAGGGCCAGGCCGACGGCCACGTTTTGCCGGCTCACGCCCTGCACCAGGTAATAACGCAGCACCACGATGGCGGCGATGGTCGGCACATACATCAGGAGATGGATGTGATGGATCAGAATGAGAACGGTCGAGAACATCGCAGCGAACAGCACATAGAAGAGCGAACGCGCCGGAATCAGCAGCAGAACAATCGCGAACAGGCAGCCATAAATGTCGAAATGGCCAAGCGTGTGCATGAAATTCTTCAGGAAGAACGGCGAGCCGGCGACGAAAATGAACAGCGGCCAATGCTTTTCATCGAGGCCGAACGTCCGCCGGAACAGGTGGACGAACAGGCCCGCCGTGAGCAGCCAGACCGCGCCGCCGAGCGCGAACACCAGCCACACCGGTACCTTGGCCTCGAACAGGCCGACGATGGCGCCGATCAGCGCGCGCTTGGTGAAGCCGAAATGATAGTCGACCAGCAGGTGAATGTAGGGGACGAAGGGCGGCAGCGTGATCTTGTGCCAGAAAACTCCGAGGATGACGGCGGCATTGACGGCCAGCATCAAGCGCCAGGGATTTTCCCACACCCGCAAATTCATTTGGCACCCGAAACGATCAGATCAGATGCGGACTATCACACAGCGAACATGTGAGGCGCAATTATTACAGGTGTCGTCCCGGCCTTGAGCCGGGACCCATAACCACCGCTGTTGATGTTGAACTGGGCTGGAGCCACAGCCGAAACAATCACAGCTATTTGTGGCTATGGGTCCCCGCGTTCGCGGGGACGACGAGAGAGTCTACAAAATAAACCGGCTCAGATCGGCGTTCTTGGCGAGGTCGCCGACGTGCTTTTGCACATAGTCGGCGTCGACCTTGATGGTCTCGCCGTTACGGTCGGGGGCGGCAAACGAGATTTCGTCGAGCACGCGCTCCATCACCGTCTGTAGTCGCCGTGCGCCGATATTTTCCACGGTCGAGTTGACGGCAACCGCGACGTCGGCCAGCGCATCGATCGCGCTGTCGGTGATGTCGAGCGTCACGCCCTCGGTCTGCATCAGTGCAACATATTGCTTGATCAGGGAAGCTTCCGGCTCGGTCAGGATCCGGCGCATGTCGTCGCGGGTCAGCGCCGAAAGCTCGACGCGGATCGGCAACCGCCCCTGCAGCTCGGGCAGCAGGTCAGAGGGTTTGGCGATATGGAACGCGCCTGACGCGATGAACAGGATGTGGTCGGTCTTGACCGCGCCGTGCTTGGTCGAGACGGTGGTGCCTTCGATCAGCGGCAACAGGTCGCGCTGAACGCCTTCGCGCGAGACGTCGCCGCCGGTGCGGCCATCGCGCACGCAGATCTTGTCGATTTCGTCGAGGAACACGATGCCGTTGTTCTCGACCGCGTTGATCGCTTCCTGCACCAGCTGATCGCTGTCCAGCAGCTTGTCGGATTCCTCGTTGATGAGAATTTCGTGTGAGCTCTCGACCGTCAGGCGGCGGGTCTTGCTGCGGCCGCCCATCTTGCCAAAGATGTCGCCGATCGAAATTGCACCCATCTGCGCGCCCGGCAAGCCCGGGATTTCGAACATCGGCAGGCCGCTGCCGGACGATTGCGTCTCGATCTCGATTTCCTTGTCGTTGAGCTCGCCGGCGCGCAGTTTTTTGCGGAAGGAATCCCGCGTTGCCGGGCTGGAGCCGGGCCCTACCAGCGCATCGAGCACGCGCTCCTCGGCGGCCTGTTGCGCGCGGGCCTGGACATCCTTGCGCTTGCGTTCGCGCACCTGTGAGATCGCAACTTCGACAAGATCGCGGATGATCTGCTCGACGTCGCGGCCGACATAGCCGACTTCGGTGAATTTGGTGGCTTCGACCTTGATGAAGGGTGCACCGGCGAGTTTCGCCAGCCGCCGTGCGATTTCGGTCTTGCCGACGCCGGTCGGCCCGATCATCAGGATGTTTTTCGGCAGCACTTCTTCGCGCAGATTGCCGGTGAGCTGCAGCCGCCGCCAGCGGTTGCGCAGCGCGATCGATACCGCGCGCTTGGCGTCGGACTGGCCGACGATGTAGCGGTCAAGTTCGGAGACGATTTCGCGGGGAGAAAATTCGGTCATATTTCCTAGCTAGGGCTCGAAGGTCGTGAGAACAAGTCACATTTCGTGGCATCAAATGATCGGCGGTCCCGCCTGCCACTGTTTGATGGCCTCGAACGGGTGAATCAGCATGATGATGTTCAGCGTCAGATTGTCGCGAATGTGGAGCGCCAGCACCCCTTCGAACAGCAGCGCCAGCCCGACGGTAACCGCGACCGGAAGCCTCCGCGCGAGCAGGAAGCCGCCGATCATCGCCAGATTATCGGACACCGAGTTGACGATGGAGTCACCGAAATAATCCAGCGAAATGGTCCCGGCGCGATAGCGTTCGATAATCCAGTTGGAATTCTCGACCAGCTCCCAGCCGCCCTCGACCAGCATCGCGAGGATCAGGCGGCCCTGCCAGGCGAGGCGCGGGAAGGCGAGGAAGGCCGCACCGTAGAACAGAAAGCCGTGGAGGATATGCGATAGCGTGTACCAGTCGGTGATGTGCTGCGAATTCTCCGAACTCTGCACCGCGCCGTGCCAGAGTTTGACATAGCCGCAGGCGCAGATCGGCAGCCGCCCCATCGCGTAGAGGATCGAGGCCTGGGCTATGAGAATGGCAGCCGCGATCGTGAGCCAATGCCACGCCGAAATACGGCTGGCCGGGACGGGCTTTCCGATGCTGTCGCTCATGCGTCACGCACCATCAGCAGGGCCACGCCATCAGGCGCATCGACCGTATGAGTCTTCGCAAAGCCCGCCTTCTCGTAGGCGCGCACGGCGCGAAGGTTCTCCGGATCGGGATCGGTGACCATCCGCGGCAAACCGGCAGCCAGCCGCGCGTCGGCGAAGGCGCGGATGAATGCCGAACCATGGCCCTGTTCGATCATGCCGGGCTCACCAATGAAGAGATCGATGCCACGCGTCCCCTCGGGCTGGGTTCCAAAACCTGAATTCCAGGCGGTCAGGTCGTAGCACTGGATGTAGCCGAAATCGGTGCCGCCTGTCGAAACGACGTATTGATCCATTGCCGGCACGTCGAGATCGCCACTGACCAGGGCATATTGCTCCGACGGTTCACCCCACCATTCCCTGACATGCGGTTCGGCGAGCCACCGCCGGATCAGTGGCAGGTCGGCCGACGTCATCGGGCGGAAGATATAGTCCCGCGCCGAAACTTCCTGCGCCGAAACTTCCTGCGCCAAGACTTCCCGCGCCAAGATTTCCTGCACCATGACGGGCCGGCCCTCACAGCGTTTCGATGGTCACGTTCCGGTTGGTGTAGACGCAGATATCGGCGGCGATATCGAGGGCACGGCGCACGATGGTCTCGGCATCCTTGTCGGTATCGACCAGCGCCCGGGCAGCGGCCAGCGCGTAATTGCCGCCGGAGCCGATCGCCATCACGCCGGCTTCCGGCTCGAGCACGTCGCCGGTCCCGGTCAGGACCAGCGACACGTCCTTGTCGGCGACGATCATCATCGCTTCCAGCCGGCGCAGATAGCGGTCGGTCCGCCAGTCCTTGGCGAGTTCAACCGCGGCGCGGGTCAATTGCCCCGGATATTGCTCGAGCTTGCTCTCCAGCCGCTCGAACAGGGTGAAGGCGTCGGCGGTGGCGCCGGCGAAGCCGCCGATGACGTCGCCCTTGCCAAGTTTGCGGACCTTTTTGGCGTTGGATTTGATCACGGTCTGGCCGATCGAGACCTGGCCGTCGCCACCGATCACCACCTTGCCGCCCTTGCGGACCGTTAAAATCGTGGTGCCGTGCCAGACCGCCGGCTCATTCTGGGATGCGTGCATGAATTGTCCTCGTTCCTGTCAGATTTAGGGTCTGACGCGCGGGGTTACAATCACGCGATTTCATAGCGTTTTCGAGCGAAGTGGGGTCCGGTTCGCGTGAAGAAAACGCGTCAGAATGGAAAGAGGCCTGCGAATCCGGTCACCATAGGTCGAAGTCGGTCATTTAGGCTTCATCCCGCAGTAGCGAAGGCACCACCGGCCTGTTAAAAGGGCCGCGTTTTCGGCCGATCCACCCCAAGAATCCGCCTAAAGGAAGCACTTTCCATGCGCACAGCGTCCATCAAGCGCAAGACCAAGGAAACCGACATCGAGGTGGCGGTAAACCTCGACGGCACGGGCGTGTCCAAGGTTTCGACCGGTATCGGCTTCTTCGACCATATGCTCGACCTCCTGGCCCGGCATTCCCGGATCGACATCGCGGTCAAGGCGGACGGCGATCTCCATGTCGACCACCACCACACCACCGAAGACGTCGGGATCGCGCTCGGGCAGGCCGTGAAGCAGGCGCTCGGCACCATGGCCGGCATCACCCGCTATGCCTCGATCCACATGCCGATGGACGAGACGCTGAGCCGCGTCGTGATCGACATTTCGGGCCGCCCGGTGCTGGTGTTCAAGGTGGATTTTCCGCGCGACAAGGTCGGCGAGTTCGACACCGAGCTGGTGCGCGAATGGTTCAACGCCTTCGCCATCAATGCGGGCGTGACTTTGCACGTCGAGACCCTATATGGCGAGAACAGCCATCACATCGCCGAATCCTGCTTCAAGGGTCTGGCCAGGGCGCTGCGTGCGGCGGTTGCGATCGATCCGCGCAACGCGGGCGAAGTGCCTTCCACCAAGGGTCAGCTCGGCGGCTGATCTCGTTCTTCGCGGCGGAGAGTCTCGATGCCGGTTTACACAGTGCATGCCCCCGTGGCCACCGGCGCCGATCTTGCGGCGACCGACAAATTCGTCTTCGTGCGCGACGGCTTCCATTTCTGGGCCGCGGCCCTGAGCATGATCTGGCTGATCTGGAACAGGCTGTGGCTGGCGCTGATCGGCTGGGTCGTGCTGACGGTTGCGATCGACGTCGGCATGACCGTGCTCGGTGCCACCAGAGGTGCGATCCTGTTCGTCGATCTCCTGCTCGCCATCCTGATGGGGTTCGAAGCGGCCAGCCTGCAGCGCTGGACGCTGTCGCGCCGCAACTGGCGTCAGCTCGATATCGTGGTCGCGGACGACGCTGAATCGGCCGAGCGCCGCTTCTTCGATCGCTGGACCGCCAAGCAGCGCGGCCTCACCAACGATCAATGGGCGGTCGATCGCGGCGGGCCGCCGCCGACGCGCAATATTCCGGGTCAGCCGTTTTCGAAGCCGCCGCCATTGCCGCAGGGCGGCATTATCGGATTGTTTCCGGAGCCTGGAGGGTCGCGATGAGCGTCGCCATCATCGATTACGGTTCCGGCAATCTGCACTCGGCCGCGAAAGCGTTCGAGCGCGCCTCGCGGGCCATGCAGGATCCGCAGAAGATCGTGGTGACGCGCGACCCTGAAGTCGTGTTTCGCGCCGACCGCATCGTGTTGCCCGGCGTCGGCGCCTTTGCCGATTGCCGCCGCGGCCTCGATTCGCTCGACGGCATGCTGGAAGCGATGACCGAAGCGGTGCGCGCCAAGGCGCGGCCGTTCTTCGGCATCTGCGTCGGCATGCAGTTGATGGCGACGCGCGGCAAGGAGCATGTCACCACCGACGGCTTCAACTGGATCGCCGGCGACGTCGAGAAGATCTCGCCGCGCGAGGAGAATTTGAAGATCCCGCACATGGGCTGGAACACGCTCGACATGGTCGGGGAGCATCCGGTGCTGGAGCGGCTGCCGCTCGGACCGAAGGGCCGTCACGCCTATTTCGTGCACTCCTATCACCTCAATGCGGCCAACGAGGCCGATGTGTTGTTGCGCGCCGATTACGGCGGACCGGTCACCGCGATGGTCGGCAAAGACACCGCGATCGGCACCCAGTTTCATCCCGAGAAAAGTCAGCGTTTCGGGCTGGCTTTGATTTCGAACTTTCTGAAGTGGAAGCCGTGATACTTTTTCCCGCCGTTGACCTGAAAAATGGCCAGTGCGTCCGCCTCGAACAGGGCGACATGTCGCGCGCGACCGTGTTCAACCTCGATCCCGCCGCGCAGGCACGTTCGTTCGCCGCGCAGGGATTCGAGTATCTGCACGTCGTCGATCTCGACGGCGCCTTTGCCGGCAAGCCGATGAACGCGCTGGCGGTTGAGGCGATGCTGAAGGCGGTCACCATGCCGGTTCAGCTCGGCGGCGGCATTCGCGATCTCAAGACCGTCGAAGCCTGGCTCGGCAAGGGCATCGCGCGCGTCATCATCGGCACCGCGGCGGTGCGTGACCCCGAACTGGTCAAGAGCGCCGCGCGAAAATTTCCCGGCCGCGTCGCGGTCGGGCTCGACGCGCGCGACGGCAAGGTCGCGGTCGAAGGCTGGGCAGAAACTTCTCAAGTTACCGCGCTCGAAATCGCGCAGCGTTTCGAGGACGCCGGTGTCGCCGCGATCATCTTCACCGACATCGCGCGCGATGGCCTGCTCAAAGGCCTCAATCTCGACGCCACCATTGCGCTGGCCGAGACGATCTCGATACCCGTCATCGCCTCCGGCGGGTTTGCCTCGATCGAGGACGTCAAGGCGCTGCTGCAGCCGCGCGCCAAAAAGCTCGCCGGTGCCATCGCCGGCCGCGCGCTCTATGACGGCCGGCTCGATCCGGCTGCGGCGTTGACCTTGATCCGCAACGCGCGCGCCGGAGTTTTCTGATGTTCAAGGTCCGCGTGATCCCCTGTCTCGACGTCAAGGACGGCCGCGTGGTCAAGGGCGTCAACTTCGTCGATCTGCGCGATGCCGGCGATCCCGTCGAGGCGGCGATTGCCTATGACGCCGCTGGCGCCGACGAGCTTTGCTTCCTCGACATCACCGCCACCCATGAAAACCGCGGCACCATGCTCGACGTCGTGCGGCGTACCGCGGAGGCGTGCTTCATGCCGCTGACGGTCGGTGGTGGGGTGCGCACGGTCGACGATATCAAGGTGCTGCTGCGCTCCGGCGCCGACAAGGTCTCGATCAACTCGGCGGCTGTCTCCAACCGCGAATTCGTCAAGCAGGGCGCCGAAAAATTCGGCGAGCAATGCATCGTGGTCGCGATCGACGCCAAGCGGGTCAAGCGCGGCGGCGGCGAGCGCTGGGAGATCTTCACCCATGGCGGCCGCAATTCCACCGGGATCGACGCCATCGAATATGCCCAGGAGGTGGTCTCGCTCGGCGCCGGTGAAATCCTGTTGACCTCGATGGACCGGGACGGCACGCGGCAGGGGTTCGACCTGCCGCTGACGCAGGCGATTGCCGACAGTGTTCCCGTACCGGTAATCGCATCCGGCGGCGTCGGCAATCTCGACCACCTCGTCGACGGCATTCGTCAGGGCCACGCCACCGCGGTGCTGGCGGCCTCGATATTCCATTTCGGCGAATTTACCATACGCGAAGCCAAGGATCACATGGTGCGGGCCGGGCTGCCGATGCGGCTCGATCCCTGACGACTCGCTGTCACAAAAGTGCTAAGTCCTTCCAGGGATGGCGCCAGCGGCCTGTTGCCCGGCGCGTGAGTTGAGTTTTGTTGATGTCGCGTTTCACGGTCCATGATCTGGCCGCCACCATCGATGCACGGGCCGCATCGGGCGGAGAGGCGTCCTACACCCGCAAATTGCTCGACAAGGGCGCGGAGCATTGCGCCAAGAAACTAGGCGAGGAAGCGGTCGAGACCGTGATCGCGGCCGTCGAGAATGATCGCGATCACCTGATTGCCGAAAGCGCCGATCTGCTGTTTCATCTGCTGGTGCTGCTGAAGTCGCGTGGCGTGACGCTCGAAGAGGTCGAAGCCACATTGGGCCAGCGTCAGAATATGTCCGGACTTGAAGAGAAGGCTTCGCGCAAGCGCGACTAGTTCAAGAGATGCACCATGGATATTCGCGCTCCCGACCAGCAGTATAACCCCTACCGGATTTTCTCGCGCGCGCAGTGGGCGCATTTGCGCGACGACACGCCGATGACGCTGGAGCCCGGTGAGTTCGAGCGGCTGCGCTCGATGCACGACCGGCTCGACCTGCGCGAAGTCGAGGACATTTATCTGCCGCTGTCGCGGCTGCTGTCGATTTATGTCGATGCGACGCTGCGGCTCTATCAGGCGCAACGCCAGTTCCTCGGCATCCGCGACCGCAAGGTGCCCTATATCATCGGCGTCGCCGGTTCGGTGGCGGTCGGCAAATCGACCACCGCACGCGTGCTGCAGGCGCTGCTGGCGCGCTGGTCGCCGCGGCCCAAGGTCGAACTCATCACGACAGACGGCTTTCTGTTTCCCAATGCCGTGCTCGAGCGGCAGGGCCTGATGCAGAAAAAGGGCTTTCCCGAGAGCTACGACCTGCCGACGTTGCTGTCGTTCCTGTCCGACATCAAGGCCGGGCGCCGCAAGGTGCGGGCGCCGGTCTATTCGCACATGACCTACGACATCGTTCCGAACGAGTGGGCCGAGGTCGACCGTCCGGACATCCTGATCGTCGAGGGCGTCAACGTGCTGCAGACCGGCCGGCTGCCGCGCGATGGCCAGGCGGTGCCGGTCGTTTCCGACTTCTTCGACTTCTCGGTCTATATCGACGCCGAGGAGCCGGTGCTGCGCAACTGGTATGTCCGCCGCTTCCTCGCGCTGCGCGATACCGCGTTCCACGATCCCCGGTCGTATTTCCATCGTTACGCGCCGCTCTCCGATGAGGAAGCAACGGCGACCGCGATCGCGATTTGGGAACGCACCAACCTCGCCAATCTCGAGGACAACATTCTGCCGACCCGGCCGCGCGCGACGCTGATCCTGAAGAAGAGCGCCGATCATTTGATCGAGACCGTCGCGTTGCGGCGGCTGTGATCCGAAATGCTTGCTTGGTAGGGTGGGTTAGCGAAGCGTACCCCTCCGCGGTCTCGATATGCGGTGAGCTTTGTCGGTGGGTTACGGCTTCGCCTAACCCACCCTACAAGTTACGCTGCGATGTGCCGTGACGCCGCCAGACCCGCCAGCGCTTCGGCAAGCTTGTCGCGATCGAGCGGCTTGATCAAAAATCCGTCCATGCCGGCTTCGAAGCAGGCGTAGCGATCCTCCACCAGCGTGTTGGCGGTGAGCGCGAGGATCGGCGTCCGCCGTCCGGACTGGCCGGCTTCGAGCTGACGGATACGTTGGGTCGCGTCGATGCCGTTGAGCTGCGGCATCTGGATGTCCATCAGCACCAGGTCATAGGGGCTGCCGGCAGATTTCGCCGATAGCCAGGATTCCAGCGCTTCTTCGCCGTTGGTGGTGATGACAGCGTGGTGCCCGAGCCGGCCGAGCAGCGAGCGCATCAAGAGCGCATTGATCTCATTGTCCTCGGCGACCAGGATCGACAGGCCGGTGCGCGACGGCGCGGCCGGTGTCTCGATCGGCGCGTCGCCGGCAATAGCGTCGCCAGCAATGCCCGGCGCCATGACATCGGGCGCTGTGGTCAGGCGGGCGGCGAGCGAGGCCGCGCGCAGCGGCTTGACCAGATAACCGGTGCATGCGGAGCCAGCGGAGGGCTGCATCTCCTGCCGCGTCGCCGGCGTGAACATCACGATACGCTGGGTGGCATGAAGCCGCGCGGACTCGGCCAACGCTTCGATATCCGCCGTTCCCAGCGCGTGATCGATCAGGATCGCGTGCCAGGAGCGCTCCGGCAGCAGCGCCTGCGCGACACTGGCGTCCGACACCATGCAGGTCTGGGCGCCCCAGCGCTGCAGCCGCCGCGCGGTCAAGGAGGCTTCGATGCCTTGTGACGAAACCAGCATGATTGACTGGCCCGCGAGATCCGGCGCGGCAAAGGTCTTCGCGGGGCCGCCGGCGGTTGCGAGCGGGATCGACACTTCGAAGGTCGAGCCTGCGCCCGGCTTGCTCTCCAGCGTGATACGGCCGCCCATCCGCTTGACGATGCGCTCGCTGATGCTCAAGCCCAGGCCGGTGCCGCCATAGCTGCGGGCGACGCGGTCGTCGGCCTGCTCGAACTCGCGGAAGATCCGTTGCTGCGCCTCTGGCGCGATGCCGATGCCGGTATCGCGGACCAGGAAACTGATTTCGTTCGGCCAGATGCCGGGCTCGACGATCAGCGCGACGCCGCCGGTCTGGGTGAACTTGATCGCATTGCCGGCGAGATTGAGCAGCACCTGCCGCAGCCGCGCCGCGTCGCCGATCACTTCCATCGGCAGCCGCTCGTCGACATAGGCCGCGATCTCGATCTTGCGGGCCTGGGCGCGCGGCGCCAGCAATTCGGTGATATCCTCGATCATGCCCGATAGCGGGAAGGCGCGATGTTCGAGGTCGATCTTGCCGGCCTCGATCTTGGAATAATCCAAGAGTTCCTCGATCAGCGACAGCAGCGCGTCGCCCGAGGTCTTGACCGCCTTGACGTAGGTCGCCTGTTCCGGCGTCAGCGGCGTATCCATCAGCAGCCCGCTCATGCCGATGATGCCGTTCAGGGGCGTGCGGATCTCGTGGCTCGCCATCGCCAGGAAGCGCGACTTGGCGCGGTTCGCCGCGTCGGCCTGGTCGCGGGCTTGCGCCAGCGCGCGTTCGCTTTCGGTGCGGTCGGTGACGTCGCGGCCGACGCATTGCAGCTCGGCGGCCTCGCCGGCGTCGTTGCGGACCAGCCCTTCGCGCCAGGCGATCCAGCGCGGCCCGAGCGGGCCTTCGATCTTCTGGTCGTGAATTCGGGTGCCGTTGGATTCGAGCGCGGTGTCGCCCTGTTCGAGCACGCTGAGCCTGGCATTGCTGCCGACCAGGGCGTCGCGATCCATCTGCGCCAGTTCGCAATAGGCGTCGTTGGCAAAGGTGATGCGGCCGTTGGCGTCGCGCAGCACGATCAGGTCGCCCTGGGCTTCGAACAGGCGGCGGGTGCGCTGCTCGGCCTCCTGCAATTCCCAGTTCCGGTCGGCCATCGTTTCATTGTGCATCGCGATCTTGCGCATCTTCTTGCGCAGCATGCGGAAGCGGAAGCTCATGGTGGCGAGTGCAACGCAGGCCAGCGCGAACAGGAAGGCGATGCCGATCGCAAAGGCGTGCGGGTCATAACCCGAATTCTCCGACCGGGCGCCGGCGATGAAACCGTAGGCGCCGCCGAAGGTGGCGGAGAACACCATGAAGGAGCGGACGACGAAGACGAGCCAGGGATGACGGCGGGCGAAGCGGCGAAAATGCAGTTTGATCCGGAACGTCCGCCCCATCGTCAATGATCCTGAATTCTGTGCCCGAACAGGGACGATTCAACTGCGCGACGCGCCTGACCGAGACGATGCGTCGCCGACACTTGCGAAGTGTTTGAGACCGCGCGCGGTTGCGGCGCGCGATGAGAACATGGTTGATGAAAGGTTAACCGGGCCCGGTCGCGACCACGTTCAGGACTCAGAGCGACGCGGCCTCGAGCCGGTGGTGGCCGTCTCGAACAATGGTATCTTGGGCGCCGACGATCAAAGCAGCGGCATCGCGGACCGAAAAGCTCTTCGATTGCACGAAGATCCGGTAGTCGGCCGGCCCATTGGCGGAAAGATAGATCACCGGTTCCGACGCCTGCGGCCGGGTCGAAATCGCCACCAGCTCTGCCGCCGTGCCGGCATTGCAGGCGCCGGCTTCGGCACTGTCGATGTCGTCGATCACGGTGAAGTCGGCCGCTGCGGCGCTGTCGGAGATCTGGACCCGCACGGTCGCGCGGGAGGGATCGCTGGTGAAGCTGACATGACGCTGCGCCTGCCAGGAAAGCGTGGCGATCTGGACCGCCGTGCCCGCGACTTCGATGCAGGGGCGGGACCCCGGGGAGAACTCGCCGCGCGCAAACACGGCGGCAACGGCCAACGGCACGACCGAGGCCAGCAGATTGAAACGCAACATGACACGATACTCGCCAGACATAAGCCCGCGGGGCGGGGCCTATGGTTGGTGAAGCGTAAATGAAAGTCGTTACTGCCGGGTTGACGACGGGGCGGCCTGTCGCCTGTAGCCCGGATGAGCGAAGCGATATCCGGGGCCGCTGTGAGAGTGGTTCCGGATGCCGCCGCGCTCATCCGGGCTGCGAAGTCACGCAGTATCGCGGCGGCGGCGTTCAGCGGCGATGCTACCTGCTTGCGAACGTGGTGCTAATGCGGGTGACCACGCTATTCCACTGACGCTTTTCTGCCTGGCGGGTTGAGCCACCGCAGGCAAAGGTGTGAGCGACATCGCTACAATAAGAAAGAGCCCGGGTTTCATTTCTCGAATACCTCGAAACATTGTCCCGACAGGACTCAACTCCGGGGCGTAATTTGAAGCTCCAGCAAAGCCAGCCGCTGCAGAGCAGTCGGATCTCTTTCGCCCTCTTTGGCACTGCGCAGTATGGACTGCGCTATCGATTGCACGTTCGATGAACTCACAGGCTCTGGAAGTGTTGCGACGGCCGCCTCCATCGCTGACTGCAGGATGGCGACGGTATCCGGCGAAAAGGATGCGTTAGCGAAATCTTTCACGGCTTTGTTTCCTGGCCAATGCGAGCGGCGCTGAGCCGGCGATGCAGGCTAGGACTCAACGGCGCAATATGTGCGTCGTTCCAAGCCGGGCAGGTCGTTTCCTGCAAAAAGCCGAGAAGGGCGAGCGGATGGTTCGAGCGGGGCTAAGTATGCAGGGCTAAGTATAAGGTGGTTGTTCAGTGGATCGGGAACCAACGTTCTTCTCGCCGCATTGTTGAATAGTTTCATTCACGCTTCGAGGCACACCCATGCGATTTTTGGCAGTCATGCTCGTTGGTGCGTCGCTTTCGCTTGCCGCTTGCGGGAAAGACCCTGGGCCCAAGGGCGATCCAGGACCGCAGGGTCCTGCCGGGCCTCAAGGTGCGCAAGGTATTCAAGGAGTTGCCGGAACGCAGGGCCAGACTGGCGCCCAGGGTCCGCAGGGTCCGCAAGGTGCTCCGGGGGACAAAGGAGAAAAGGGTGAAAAAGGCGACAAGGGCGACTCTGGTACCCCGGTTCGTGTTGTCCAAGGCGACGGGCAGGTAAGTTGCGAGGCGAACGAGATTTTAGCCTCGGCGTTCTGCCCGAGCGGCGGTGCACCCGACGGAGCGAAATGCGCAAACCCACCGACGGTGGGCCTCTGTTTGAAGAAGCAATAACGCCGTGCCCGGACACAAGCCAATCGTCAGCGAAATACGCCGCTTGGTGACAGCTTCTAGTTTATGGATTTTGCTGATCTTGCCCGCCTGGGGGGAAGCCCTTGATGCTTCAGCGATCAATAATGCTCAGAATAACTCCAAGCCGACAAGCAAGGACAGGTTAGACCCGGCAGTTGTCAAAGCGGAAATCCTCCTCGACCGTGCGCGATTCTCGCCGGGTGAAATCGACGGCAAGCTTGGCGAGAATGCCCAAAAGGCATTGCGGGAGTTTGCCTTGGCCGCCGGTTTGCCGGCGGGTAATGCCTTGACGCCCGATTTGTGGACCAAGCTCGTGGCAACGAGTCAAGACACAGTCATTACCGACTACAAGATTACCGAAAGTGACGTGAAGGGCCCCTTCTTAAAGAAGCTGCCTGCGAAGCTGGAAGATATGAAATATCTCAAGTCTCTCGGCTACTCTAGCCCACGCGAGGGCATTGCAGAGCGATTTCATATGAGCGAGAATCTTCTTGCGTTGTTGAATCCCAATAAGCAGTTTGACAAAGTCGGCGATACAATTTCTGTAGCCAACGTACTCAGCAAGCCTGCAGAAGCAATCGGCCGAATTGAAGTCTACAAGACGCTTCGAGCTGTCAAAGTCTTCGATCCCTCAGGCGCATTGGTTGCATTCTTTCCGGCGACTATTGGCAGCGAGGAGAAGCCTACCCCTACCGGTACGGTCAAAGTCATCTCGTCCGATGCCAACCCGACTTACCGCTATAACCCAGATTACAAATTCAAAGGCGTAAAGACCAAGAAGCCTTTCACGATTGAGCCAGGACCAAATAATCCTGTCGGGTCATACTGGATTGGTTTGTCTGCGGAAGGCTATGGCATTCACGGCACGCCCAATCCAGGCAAGGTGGGCAAATCGGAGTCACACGGGTGCGTCCGATTGACCAACTGGGACGTCGCCTGGCTGGGTAAAAACGTCAGGAAAGGAACGCCTGTCGCGTTCATCGATGAGCCGCAAAGTGGTCGAAAGACTAACTGACCAAGATCGGACCATGCCGAGCCCTCCAGGCGATGCACGCTGGAGGACCGCATTTGCACACCGCAATTTTCCGAACTTCGTTTTCCGGGCCGCCGCTGTCAAACAAGCGTTGGCGACCACACGGTTTCATGCCGCGCGAGGATTAACGACGATATAGCCGCGAAGCGAGCGCGCATGTATCCGCGTCGCGTGGCCGCCGGAGTTGGCATCGTATGCCATCCAGGTATCGCCTTCGACATGCGCCTCAAGCACGAATACGTGCCCGCGTCGCGCAGCAACCATTCCCGGAGCAGGCGCGGTTCGGGGAAAGCGAAGCCAGTTGGATGCGAGGTTTAATTCAGGCACGATTCGGCCGAAGACCCGTAGTGAAGCTCCGCAACCACAGAAAGATCGTGGGCAGCCGGAGGGACGACCGCTGACGATTTCGGCGCTCGCGACTTTGGCTTGTGGTACGTCCGGCCGACCGTAATCGACGCGCGGTGTCGAGCGCCTCTCTGATCGTAGCAGTGTGTGTGCGATGGACCGGCCTGGTTGCGATGAAGAAAAATCGCAAGGCATCGTGACATTGCAGCCGGGCGCTTGGAGGATCGTTCCGACGGAACGCGCTTCCGAAGCGGTGGGCGTAAGGACGAGCAATACAGACGCAACAAATGCATACTTGAACATAGGGGGCTCCGATTTTAGAACCCTGCCCTCGACTGAGAAATCCCCAGTTATTGGGCTAAAATGCGATCATGTGCGGGCGATTCCGTGATCGGCGAAGAGGCCTCGTCTCGACCACCTCGCAATCTTATCGCGAGTGAGATCCAATTCGAAATGTACGGTTCTACGTCGGGAATCACGCCGCCCGACGGAGATCCTCGGCCAGCGCGCGGTACGACAGCGCTTCGGCCAGATGCAGCCGGCCGATTTTCTCGGCGCCGTCGAGATCGGCGAGCGTGCGCGCGACGCGCAGCACGCGGTGATAGCCGCGCGCGGTCAGCTTCATGGTGTCGGCGGCGTCGCGCAGCAGCTTTTGGCCCTGCGCATCCGGCTGCGCGATCGTCTCCAACAGCGACGCCGGCGCTTCGGCATTGGTGCGGACCTGCGGCATGCCGGCTGCGGCGTAGCGCTTGAGTTGGATGTCGCGCGCAGCGGCTACCCGTGCGGCGACTTCCGCCGAACCCTCGGACGGCGGCGGCAGGATCAGGTCGGCGGCAGTCACCGCCGGGACTTCGATGCGCAGGTCGATGCGATCCATCAGCGGACCGGAGATGCGCATCTGATAATCCGCGGTGCAGCGGTCGATCCGTCCGCGCTTGCAGGAATAGCCGGGTTCATAGGCATGGCCGCAGCGGCACGGATTCATCGCCGCGACCAGCATGAAGCGCGCAGGGTACGTGACGCGATGGTTGGCCCGGCTCACCGCGACCTCACCGTTCTCCAGCGGCTGGCGCAGTGAGTCCAGCACGCGCGGATCGAACTCCGGCAATTCGTCGAGAAACAGCACGCCCTGATGCGCCAGCGAAATTTCACCGGGCTTGGCGCGGATGCCGCCGCCGGTCAGCGCCGCCATACTGGCGGAATGATGGGGGCTGCGAAACGGCCGCCGCGCCGTCAATGCGCCGTCGCGGATTTCGCCGGCGACGGAAGCGATCATCGACACTTCCAATAGTTCCGACGGCGACAGCGGCGGCAGGATCGACGGCAGCCGTGCCGCCAGCATCGACTTGCCGGCGCCGGGCGAGCCGATCATCAGTATCTGGTGGACAATTGAATCAAAAAATGTTAGTCGATTCTGATGGTTACAGATCCCCAAGCACCACGGCCAAAGGCATACTCGTACGTGAGGATGTCGACCGATCTCCAGCTGAAGGGGGATAGCCTTCGTCGCCAACGAGAGGCATCGCGAAAGTATGCCAAAGACCATGGCCTTGAGCTGGTAGAGGAGCTCAATCTCCACGACATCGGTGTCTCAGCCTTCTCCGGTAAAAATATCTCTTCAGGAGCGTTCGGTCGCTTTCTGGAAGCCGTTCGGGAGGGAAAGATCGAGAAGGGGTCCTATCTTCTCGTAGAGTCGTTCGACCGGATGAGCCGTCAGGAGCCCATGATGGCCCTCGAACCATTCATGGAGATCGTGAAATCCGGTCTGATCCTCGTGACCTTAGACGACGAGCGGGTGTTCAAGGGGAAGGTCAGCTTTGAAGATCTGATCATCTCCATAGCCAAAATGAGCCGGGCGAACGAGGAATCTGCCCGAAAGAGCGATCGGCTCGCCGAAGCGTGGAAAGACAAGCGCGCCACTGCAGGCAAGGAAAAGCTGACGGCGAGATGTCCAAGCTGGCTTCTGCTCAAGCCCGACCGCAGCGATTTCGACGTGATCGAGGAGCGTGCTGCGATCGTCCGACGAATATTTAATGAAGCTGCCTCGGGAATCGGGACCTACAAGATCGTTCGGCGCCTAAATGCAGATGCAATTCCAACCTTCACCGGCAAGGGTGGGTGGCGGGAATCAACCGTCAACAAGATTTTGAGCAGTGGGGCAGCGATCGGCACATTTCAGCCAAATCGCATGGACGGCAGCAAGCGAATTCCGGACGGAGATCCCGTTCGCAACTACTTCCCGCGAATAGTGGATCAATCCACGTTCGAAACGGCGCAGCGTGGCCGGTTAGAACGCAGGACGAAGCCCGAGCCGGGAAAAAAGGGCAGCGGCGGCCCGAAGGGTAAGCACTACACCAACCTGTTCTCGAAGCTGGCCGTCTGTGCCTACTGCGGCGAGCCAATGCAGTATGAAAACAAAGGGACGCCGCCCAAAGGACATTCATACTTGGTCTGCTCGAACGCGCTTCGGAATCACAAATGCGCAATGACTGGCCGGTGGCGGTACGACCAATTCGAGACAACGTTCCTTCAGTTCGTCGAAAAGCTCGACTTGGCTTCGCTGGTCCGCTCCACAGAGCACACCGATAAGCGGGCCGAACTCGTCATTCAGCAGGAAGCCACCGAAGGCAGGACCAAAATTCTGGAAGACGAACTTCAGCGCTCGTACGACATCGGCATGAAGATGGCGGACTTCGACAGCGAATTCCTGGCTGGAAGGATCAAGAAGCGCGAACAAGACCTTGCAGCAGCAAAGAGTGAACTGAGGCGTCTGAGCCACGAGATTGCGGTGCTCGATGAAACAGCACTGACGTACTACAAGAAGCCAGATCAGGTGTCAGAGTTGATCGAGCGCATCCGGTCCAGCAGGGGTGGCGACGTGTACAAGCTGCGCGCCCAAATTTCTGCGCGGCTGCAGAGCTTGATCAAGGAATTGCGGCTGACGGTCGACCCCAACGATCAGAACTTTGAGGTCGTTTTCCGCGACGGCAACGGCATGATGCTGTTCGTCAACCCGGAGAATCCGACCAAATTCATTCAAAAGGTTAGCGGGAAAGAGCCGGTCTTCGAGATGGCTCGACCCGATGGTTCGTCCATGCAATTGCCGGCCGACGAAGGCGCTGTGGACGGGAGCTAAAAGATCCCAAACGGGTCACTCTTCGCCGCGAAAATTTCCCGATGGAGGTTCCACCGGGTTTGGTCGGTGAGGAAAGATACTAATCTAACAAACGAGCTAGAGTTTTGGCAGACCAGTACGCAAAGCGAAGTTGAAGGTCCCGATGCATCATTCGCTCTTGTTGCATTTGATGGGGGAACGAGATGGACGGATCAGAAATCCCCAAAAAACAGCCGGTCACCGTAACTCGCGACGAGCTATACCAACAAGTTTGGCAAACTCCGATGAGCCGGTTGGCCGACAACTACGGCATTACCGGAAACGGCCTCGCCAAGATTTGCGATAAACTCAGCATTCCGTATCCGCCACGTGGACATTGGGCGAAGAAAGCGGCGGGCAAGAAGGTGGTTACCTACAGATTGCCTGTGGCCGGCGAGTCCACGCCTTTGAAGGTCACAATATCTCCGACCCCGACCGCACCAAAAGAGCCAGCGCTTCCGATCGTAGCGAGGGAGGCCGTCGAAACTACGTTAGCGGCGGAAATCAAGGTGCCGGAGAAGCTAAATCGGCCGCACGAAATCATAGCGCGATGGCTAGCTGACCGAGAGCTCCGAAAGCAAGAGGCCCGACGAGAGCGAGACCCTTGGCGGAAGAAGCATCTCGATCCTGGCGAGCTAACACAAGTCGCGCAGCGGCAGCACTTAATTCTTGATACGCTGTTCAAGGTCCTTGAGAAGCAGGGAGCTCGGATTAAAGAAGGGGAGCGGCGAGAACTTTTGATCGAGCTGCAAGGCGAGAAATTAGAGGTTCAACTCCGCGAAAAGCAAAAGCAGGTTCGACGCCCGCCGACGGCCGAAGAGAAGAAGAACTGGCTCTATCGGGATCGGCAAATAGTCCAAGAACTCCTACCGAGCGGCAAATTAGTCTTCTCGATAAAGACCTATCTCCCGGCCGGGTTGCGCCAAGAGTGGATTGAAAGCGACCAGAAACGCTTAGAAGAGTTGTTGCCCGATATCCTGGCGACCTTGGTTGCCGCGGGACCTCTATTGGTAGAGCAGCGACGGAACCGAGAAGAGGCTGAGAGGCAGCGTCAAATTGTTGAGCGACAGCGCTACGAAGAGCAACAACGCAAAAAACGCGATAACAACCGCTGGCGGCACTTCATAGAGCTTGCTGGCGATTGGAGACAGCTCGAAATCGCTCGAGCCTTTCTGGAGATAATGAAGCAGACCGATATTGATCCTGAGAAGGAAATAGGCGGTCGGAAGATCGGCGATTGGCTAAAGTGGGCGGAAGGGCGTATTTCTGCGACGGACCCAATGGCCAATGGCGTAGAAGCGATCTTTGATTCAGTCGCTGCTGTTACAGAATGGACTTACCGAGATTGAATCCTCGCATCCTGGGTGGCTATCGAAACCGCTCTGAGAAGGTAAGTTGAGCCGGCGCAAAGTTTGCGACGCGAATCGAAATTGCAGTCAACCAGCTGAAGTAAGGCCGACACTAAAATAGTGCTCGCGCCAATCGCCTGCCAAATATACACTCTAGGTTGTCCCAACCTGGCAACGCATATGAGTGATCCTAACATGACCGGCTCTCCTGAAATTCTGCAGCATTCTAAAGTTGCGGCTTGGCCCTTGTATTTGTTGGGCGCTTTCGACACCGGTGTGACCGTTTGGAGCCAGCAAGTCCGAGCTCTGAATTTGGCTTACGCGCTTGTCGAACAAGGCGTCGTGACCTGCGACCAAGTCAGCGATCGCTCGATTAAAATAGCTGTGATAGGCGGCGGGTTCGCTGGCCTCACGGTTGCTGCAGGTCTGCTGAAAAAGGGCGTTGATGCCCACATCACCGTTCTGGAGCAGTGCGACGTTCTAATGCCTTTGCAGCAGGGAAGCGACGCGCGTTGGCTCCACCCTCATATTTACGATTGGCCCAAAGAAGGCAGTCAGTCGGGCGTTGCTATGCTTCCTGTGATGAACTGGACGGCAGCACGTGCCTCAGATGTCGTGGTTCAGATACTCACCGAGTGGAGACGTCTCGCGTCGGTTAAGAAAGTTGACTTATTCTGTAATGCTCGGCACGTTGAAATCTATGATGATGGAAAGGGTGGCCTTCTAATCGAATGGGTGGGCGAAAGGAGAGCGCCTGATGGGACAACCCACGTAGATCAAGATCGATCGAACGAAGGTGGGGCAGTAAGGTTCGATCTAATAGTTCTAGCGACTGGCTTCGGTATTGAGGGCAGTGAGCGTGAGCAGCATTCATATTGGAGAAATGAAGCCTTAGCGCAACCGTCGCTGGACTCGCCCAGGCGGACCTTTTTGATTGTCGGTCAAGGCGATGGAGCGATGATCGATTTGCTCCGCCTTCGAATATCCCAATATCGACAGGACCGTATCCTGGATGAGCTCTTCGCTAACAAGCCAAAGTTGGTTGAGCACCTTCAGGCTATCGATCTCAAACACTCTAGCGCTAGCGGAGCCACCGGTTTATTCGACGAATTCGAGCGCTTGCAGAAATCAGAATTCGGGCATGAGTTCGGTGTTGCCCTGTCTGAGCTTAAGAGGAGACTTCGCAGGGACACAAACGTAGTTCTGCGCTGCAAAGAGAGACGGATCGCAGGTCTGCTTAGTGCACCAGACATTCGTATCTCATTTCAAAACCGGCTTTTGGTCTATATGCTTTACAAATGTGGTGGCTTTGTTCCATCGATAGAGAAGGAAGACGTACTTCAGAGGAAACATGAAATAGGTGGCAATTACACAATTAGCCGCATCGGCGTGAACCGAAGCGCTCAGCTTGAGCGCTGTCTCGATCCGGGCATCTATGAATATATAAGCGCGAACAGGAATAGCTTTCTCCAAACGGATGCTATTTGTTGGACTGGCGGCTATTTCGACTTCGCTGGCACGACAAGCCAAGCAGCGAAGGTTCGAGACGATAAGGTTCGCGCTCATTGGCGGAGAGAATATCTGCCGGGGCCGACCGCGCTCCTAGGAACGGCCATCTCAAGTGCGGTCACGGGTGCCATTCTGCACCTCTACCCTAAGGCCGAAAGGCTTAGGGTTACTCTGCACCGTACGATGGTAGTTGGGACTGAAGAGCTACTTCAGCAAACTGCTGACTACGCGGGAACAGTCGAAATCGACTCCCAAGAATCGACTGCAGCCCGAACATTTCCAACATCAACGATGACAATCGGATTAGCGTACCGTTGCAGAAAAATTGTTCGGTCGCGGAAGGGTGTGAGCGTGGAAGCATTGCGAGGAACGATGGATAAACTCGATCCTCTCGCGCCCCGATCGATGGCTCCTGGAGTTAGTTTTGTTCTGGCGATTCCAATACTTGAACCTGAAAAGAGATACTTTGATAAAAGTCCGGTGGCAGGAGTCGTTTATATTGATTGTGGCTCGCCGGGGTTCTATTTGAATGACGACGAAATAAGGCCAATCCTTGGAATATGCGTACAGTTCGTCAAAGAGCTGCAGCGGGGCCGCAAGTTCGATAGAATTCGAGACATCGTACTTTCAAAGCCAAACTCGACGTCAGTGCCACCCGAAGCGTTACCTTCGACTGTTGTAGATGAGCTTGAACTTTTGGATTTGAAGCCTCCTACAGCCGAGAATGCTTTCCAGTTCAATCTGGATCATCTGGAAATCGCTTCTGTTGAATAGGACAATAGCAATGGTTGAAAGTAAGACGACTTTTGACAAGATTCTGGAACGACATCGTCCTCCTGTCGAACATGTTCTGAAATGCTGGCCTGAATTCTTCAGAGCAATACGTACCGGGAAAAAGAAACACGACTTGCGGCGAGCGACAGATCGTTCCTTTCAGGAAGGGGACACACTGCTGCTCCGTGAGTTCGATCCAAAGACGAACAAATACACAGGGGACGTGCAGCGCGTTCTAGTGACCTACATTACTTCGAGCGATTTGCCGTGCGCCTTATCCAAGGACGCGCTTCATGACGATTTCTGCATACTGAGCATAGAGCTGCAGTGAGTTGCCCAGGCTAATTGGACTCACGGGCTATTGTGGCGTTGGCAAAACCGCTGCTATCGGCCTTTGCGAGAAGGATAGATTTGGATCGCGCGTATACGTAGGTCAGTTTGTTCTCGATGAACTGATCGCACGAGAGCTTGCACAGACGTCCGAAAACCAAGGACTCGTGAGAATGGACCTGCGAACAGCGCACGGTCCGGAATACTTCGCTGGACTACCCGTTGACGCCTAGTCGGCCTGTCGACCGAAGGAATGGCAGGATGTGGTTTTGGATGCTGGGAGCCAGCGTTACGTCACAATCTTGTTCGGGTGAGAACCACGTTATGCATTCGATCTCCGATTTCGGATTAGGCGCCCCCACCAACTGGGCGCAGTAAAGTCGAACGACGACGATGGTATCGATTAGGTCGGCAGCTGTGTCCGAAAATGCTCCTAAGAAAACGAGAGACTCGCCATTCATTGAACAGCCTAGCTCTTCATCGATCTCTCTATAGAGAGCTTCAACGTCATTCTCTCCCGCTTCAGGCTTGCCGCCTGGTAAGATGTAGCTCTTGCCACCTCGTTTTCGGACCAATAGCAATCTGTTCTTATGCAATACAGCCAGCCCGACTTTTACGATTTCTCGCTGCGTAGTCATGAAGGCGCCCGGTGCGTTGCGAATCAGCGCATTGAATCACGGACCTCATTGAGAGCAACCCAGATTATTGGTGAGTGCGACTTATCGACAGCTTCGTGACGCTGCTCCAGACCGCCAGAGCTCGTTGAATTGGCCTCAGCCCAACCAGCCATAGGAAATGAAACAGAGCGCCTTTTTCGATTGTTTTGGGCCGCTCATCACTTGTATTAGGTTTTGTCGCATCGAAGCGTGCTAAACCGTTGAAAATAATTCTTGACGGTTTGCGGGTAGAACTTACTGCCTGTCACCGTCGTGATCCCCGCATCATTCAGGCGCCGCGCAATCTCACTGTAAGGCCGCCCCATCAAACCCGCATCCAATTTTGCGCGGAGTGAGACTGCAAAGTCGTCAGCAGCCCTGCGGTTCTTCGCGGCCAAACTCCTTCCATTTGCGCCAAGAACTTTGCCTCGACGTTTTGCCTCAGCCAACGCTGCCTTCGTTCGTTCGGAGATCAGCCGGCGTTCTTCCTGGGCGAGGGCAGCGAAGATATGCAGTTGGAAATCTGTCGCATTGGGCATTTCGGCGCAGACCAAACCAATACCCTGCTCCAGAATGTTGGCGATGAAACTGACACGACGAGAGAAGCGATCGAGCCGGGCGATAATCAGCTTTGCGTTTTCGCGCTTTGCGAGCGCCAGTGCTTTCTGAAGCTCAATACGGTTGTCGTCGCGACCAGACTGGATGTCAGTGAATTCGGCAATCAGAATGCCAGCGCTCGCGACAAAATCGGTGATCTTGCGCTGCTGGGCCGCCAAGCCGAGCCCAGATTTGCCTTGGCGTTCGGTCGAAACTCGAAAGTATGCGATGAAATTCGTTGCCATTGGTTTCGCCGGTGTTCATCGGACTAGACGTCTCCACAATCCCCACGGGTGACAACGGCTTTGAATTTTCGTTTAAACATCAACTGGATAGAGAATTTTTAGAGTGCCCACTTCGGCAATCCCCGTTAGTACGACCTTGCCGAGATCGGGTCGAGGCTTCGAGCCCCTTCACCCCGCTCCAAATTTCTCTTGGCGCCCCAGATACTTCCAAGCCGTGCCTCCATCGCTTCTGGAGAAGTCGCGTATGGTCTACGGTCCACTGAATCGACAAACAGCGCGCGCCGCGCACCTGGTTGCTGGCAATTGTGTCGCTGCGCTGGCATTAGCGCCGCGGCTCATTCAGGATTTGCGCCTGGCGAGCAGAGGGCCGGCCCCCGCCCCGGGGCCCCGTTTCCGCGGGTTCGCGAAACGCGAAGGCCCGTTCGCAAAATTTGCAAAATTCCGAATGCATGTCGTGTTTTTCGTGGTCGGAATTCCCGCTACGGCTCCAGTTTCCTATATAAAGCTTCTTTCAGCGAATCCGTTTCCAAATGACCAGCCGCGACGACTTCTCAGCGAAGACTATCCGAACGCTTGCAGCGAGGGTTGGGCACCACTGCTCAAATCCCGATTGCGTGCGCTCGACGTCGGGACCGGCGATACGCGAAGACGCTACGATCAATGTTGGAGTGGCCGCTCACATCGCGGCGGCTGCCCCGAACGGCAAGCGTTATGATCCAAAGATGACGCCGGCTGAGCGGGGAAGCGGCAACAACGGGATCTGGCTCTGTCAAACTTGTTCGAAATTGATCGACTCGGACGATGAGCGTTACACGGTCGAATCGTTGCATCGATGGAAAAAGGACGCCATTGAGCGGGCCTTGGGTGCGATATCCGCCGGTAGACCGCTTGGGCAAGTAAAGCCGTCGCAGCAGCTCGATCCAGCAGACGAAGAATTTCTGCGGGGACTTGATCTACCGAGCGGCGACGCCCTCGATATAGTTGCTCAACGACTTCGCGCAGCTTCGGAAGCTGATATTCAAGCATTCCGAGCCGCTCATGGTCACCCAAAGCGAACGATCGCCCGCACGATCAAGCTCAGTGGCCACCAGAACTCGTTTGTGCCGCTTGATGGGCTCGCACGGGTCGTCATGCTTGCTGAGCCCGTTTCGATCGTTGCGCCGGGCGGTATCGGCAAGTCGACGTTGCTCGTTCAGCTCTCAGAGTGCATGGCCTGGTCTGATTGTCCGGTTCCGGTGCTCGTGCCGCTCGGTGAGTGGGCCAACCGACAAGAGGATTTCTTTGATTCGGTCCTGCGACGAAATGCGTTCGGCGTCTTCCGCAGACAGCACTTGATGCAGCTCGCATATCACGGTCGGTTGTGTCTTGTGCTGGACGGCTGGAACGAATTGGGTGCACCAGCGCGGATGCGAGCAATCGGCGATCTTAAGGCGCTTCAACGCGATTACCCCCAGCTCGGGATGGTGATTAGCTCTCGGCGGGAAGAGCAGCCAGTTTCCGGGCCAATCTTCGAGGTCGAGCCACTTTCGCAAGATCAGCAAATGGAGCTGGCTCTTGCCGAACACGGGCAACGTGGCGTCGATCTCCTCGATAGAGCTTGGCGGACCTCCGGCCTGCGCGAGCTCGTGCAAAATCCGCTATATCTGCATGCTCTGTTGGCATTGCCAGAGGGCCGACCGTTTCCAGAGACGAAGGAAGCGGTGCTCAAGATGTTTGTTGAGCAAACTGAGCTCGCGCGCGACAAAGCGGAGCGATTGCACACGTTCGGACAGCACAACGCGCTGTTGGCCGGTCTCGCCGCCGAAGCAAACCGCACTTCGAATACGGCCATCTCAGACAGCGAAGCAAATCGCGTTGTTTCAAGCGTCGTTCAGACTTTGGTCACGAACGGCCAAGTTTTCCTCACTACTCTGCCCCAGCCGCGCGAAATCGTTGATGGCCTGGTGAACGCTCATCTTGTCGTTCGCAAAAGCGGCCCCTTGGGAGACGTAAGCTTTCAACATCAATTGTTTCAGGAATGGTATGCAGCCGCCGAAGTAGTGGATTTGATGGTCCGCTCGGCTGCCGGAGAGGCGGATGCCCGTAGAAAGCTACGCCAAGACGTCCTGGACAGACCAAGCTGGGAAGAATCGATCTTGTTCGCATGCGATCGCCTCTCGCGTGCTGATGAGCAGGGGAGTGCGGCAGTCGCCGCGGCCATTGAGGAAACCCTGGCCATTGATCCAATTCTGGCCGCGGCAATGCTGGACCGAGCATCGGACCGAGTTTGGGCGCTGTTGCGGCATCGTATACTGGGCTTTGTAAACCGCTGGCATCGCCCCGGTGCAATTGACCGCGCCGTCCGATTTATGGCCGTGTCCGGGAAGCCCGAGTTTGCGGATCAAATTTGGCCTCTTGCGAGCAGCACCGACGACCAAGTCCAGTTCGAATGTTTTCGTGCAGCTGGACGCTTTCGTCCCGGCGTGTTGGGCTCGGATCGTGAAGCTCGTTTGCGGGCTTTACCCTCGCGGCAACGAAGCCTTGCCTTAAGCGAAATCGCTAGCCATAGCGGGATGGACGGTATGGATCTCGCCGCGACTATTGCGGTCAACGATCCCGATCCCGACGTCGTCGTCGCTATTGTTGAAGCGCTCGAGTTTCGCCGCGGAGATCAGCACGTTAGCAAAATCCTTGAGGTAGCTAGCGACCAAGTCTGGGAGAAGTTGGCGCAGAAAGGCTATCCCGAACGTTTGGCGAGCGAAAAACTTAATGCGCGGCTCGTCAGCGAACGCGCGAAGGTGCGGGACCGGGAGACCGACCCAATCCGACGCCTCGAGCGAATTGTGCATGAGAAGCCAACGGATGCTGAGGAGGAGATAGCTGCGCTTATCGAAGCAGCGGACGAAAGCTTCACCGACCTACATTTCACGCATGCAATCGCTCGCGCTCATGCCGCATATCCGCGCGCTGTTGGGCGCGGTCTCTTGGCGCGTATCCTCGACGACAAGCCGCTACCTTACGATACCCGCGACCTCCTCGATTCCGTCGACCCCATAGACAGTGATACGATTAAGGAGGCTGCGCTCGGATCCGATGCGACACCGCGGCGACAGAACGCAGCTGCTAGCGTGGCTGGCCCCAATACGGTCAGTGCGCTATTCGATCTGTTATTTGCGCTCGATGACCAGATTCAGACCCTGTTTCCGAGCGGCTCTGCTCCGCTTTACGACCAATTTCGTAGGGTTGAAGACGCGTTGACCGCGACGCGCCCGGACGTGTTCTGGCCGATTTTGATTGCTCATGGGGAAACCGCTGTTTCGCGGAGAATTAGCCTGCTTGCGGAACTCCTCCGCCGGCATGGACGAGACGTCGGCGACGACAAGCCCCCAATAGATGCGGTCTATCGCGTGGAGCTGTGTAAACTAGTCGAGCGTTGGATCGGTGTTCTTTGCGACTCGACCCCCCTTGATCGATCTGCGGGTTCTAACGTTGCCAGTGCCGTCGGCAGGCTCGCGGATCCAAACCTGGCGGAAGCCCTAGCGCGACTAAACGAGTGCGATCTGTCTGCTCCCGACGCGGACCGGATGATCAATACCCGTATTTACGCCTCTGCCTTTGCGGCAATGCCCGACGCGGCCGCTAATCTCGTTTTAAAGCGCGGCTTGGCTGACATTCGTTGGGGAATTGATGCCGCGCGCGCTCTGTATGAGATTTGGTCGGCTGGTCGTGTCGCTGAACAAAAGCCAATTCTAGGTGGCTGGACGCACTACCCGGACCATAAAGCGTTACGAAGCGCGCGCGCAGACGGACCCCTTCCGACGTCTGAATTTGCCGAATGGATTTTCGATGAGGTTAGGACTTTCGGAGATCCTGCCAAAAGCGACGCTGAGCAGCGGCACGCGATTGGTCTTGCCGGGATTGGATTCGGTTTGCCTCACGGTGACAAGCGGAGCGAGCTGTGCAGACTTCTGGCGCTCCCCCAACCCGTGTCGGTCAAGCGCGACCTTCTGGCAGCAGCAGCTCGGGCGGGGGAGGTTATTCCAGCTGCGGTCCTAATGGAGGGGCTGCGAACGTTGCTTTCGGAAGCTCGGGAGCAAACCTGGCGATTAGACGACAACCGAGGCGAATTGATGGGTTGGATCGATTTGTTTCCCTTCTCGGACAAGCCGGAAGACGTTCTGAAGGCCGTTAGGATGCTTCCGGAACAGCACCGGCAGCCGCACGCGTTGAGGCGACTTTTTGAAACGTTGCCTCAAAGTCCGGGAGATACCGCGCTCAATGTGCTGGAGGGATTGGCTGCGGCGGACTCAAATTATTTCCGAGAAAGCTGGTGGCGTGGGGCTGCGCGTCGACTTGATACCGAACAGGCGGCGCTAGCCATGCTGGATCACTTGGCGCGCGGGGAAGTCTCGACAAGCTCGGATTTTCAAATGGCACACACAATCGCAGCTTGGGCCAGGAAGTTTCCCAAGGTTCGCGCGAAACTGACAGAACACTATCGTGACGTTAGAGAGAATAATCCGCGGAGTATCTTCGAAAGAGCCATGATCGAGTTGGTCGACGAATCGATCTTTATGGCTTTGTTTGATGCATGCGCTCAAGGTTTGTCGTCGCCCGGGAACGTCATGTACACGCTCCGTGGGTTGGCGATTGCGCGGCGTCCGTTGGGCGATAACGGCGTCTGGCATACGGAGGTCGGAGAGCCGCTTGCGAGTATCCGCGCGAGGCTGTTCGCCATGATACCCAGTGGAGGACCGAGAGCGGAGCTGGCAAAACGTTGCCTCGTGGAAATCGACGAAATCCGAGACGAGACCGGCAGGATCGGAAGTGAGCCCAGACATCCGGATATAGCCAGTGGCCGACCATGGCCACCTGAGGCTCAGTCCCAGTGAAAGCCAGGATCGAGCGCTATGTTCTCAACTTTCCAGGAGCATGCTGTGTTTTAATATCACTGCGAGGTGGCGTCAGTTCGTACTGCAAGTTGGGCCCGATCAATGCGCAGGCGTGCAAAGCGCGAATTTGCGTGCGTCCTTGGCTTTAACAGTTTTGCGGCTCCAAGTCAGCGCCGCAAGTCTCCGTCTTAAAGCACAAACCAGCGTTTATGTTTGACGGGACCCGTATCGTTGCGCGTTCAATTCGCGTAACCCCCGCATCGCGGCTTGTCTGTTGGTCCGCTTTTGCGGGAAAAGCAGACATCTGGCAAAATGGGCGCCAGGTCCGCTTTTGACCGATATTGTTGAAAAAGTCCTTTTTCGCCGATGATTGAAAATTCTCAGGACCGCTGGTGCGTCTCTCTCGCTACGAGGTGAGGGAGCACATCAATTGCCGCAAAATGATCGCTGACCTTCGTATCGAACCTACGGAGCCTTGCAGCGGCTGAAATCGCCAATGCGTAACATTTGCGAGATTTTCGGAGCACCGCGACTTTCGAGTTTTTCAACACAATCGACCCTAAGCCGACGTCGCCGGCCGCTAACACGACTCTGGATCACCCCTCGGCGGCAAGCCTCCGGCTGCTGACATCCGCAAGCGCCTCGCGTATTGCCGGCGTGCGCTCTAGGCGGGCAATCGTTCGCGCGCCTCGTTGCCGACACTGCCCTGCATCGTCGGGGGTAATCGACAATAGGCGCAAAGCGGATGCGGAACGGTAGGTGTGCGGCACACTTGACCGAACCGACAGCCGCCGCCGTCAATAATGCCGCCCGCTCCATCCGGGAATAGCGGCAGGACAGAGCAGCGTGAAATCCGTGGTCGCAACGGCACCGTTGCAAGCGCGTGCGCCGCATTCGACCTTTCCGCTTGTTAAGTCCGTCCAGGTAGGAGCGCGACCACCATAGTCCTCGCCCATGGCGAGGAACTTGTAACTACCGCCGCTGACAGGTTTTATCGTCAGCGCCGCACAGTTCGCCTCGGCGCGCAGCGTCTTGCGCAGGTTGGTGGAATTGTCGCGGATGCACTCAGCCAGTTGAGCGGCCGTGGTATCGAGTCCCTCGTCGCTGCAATAATGCTCGATGTCAGGCTTGCTGATACGAGCCTCGACGAAAGCATGTTCCGTGCCGACGCCCTCGATCGACGTGATCGAAGCCGAAATGCATCGGCTGCATTCCGACACCGTTGCGGGGCCGGCCGCGGCGATCTCTCGGTGTGAATTCAGCAGAGGTTCGTAGCTGAAGATCAAGGTCGAATGTTTTGAGCGCTTCGATGCGTCAGCAATTTCACAGCCGGGTCCTCGATGGGGGGCATCTCCCGATAGTACGAGAATGCCGTCGGTTCTGCGCCCGGTTACGGGATAGCCCGCGGGGGCGCATCCGGATTTGAATACGAAAGCCTCCCCCTGGATCAGCCCTGCCGAAATCCTGCCTCGGAACAGGACCGTACCCGGATCGATCTGCAGTGCCTTCCGAGGCTCGGTGTAGCGAATTTCGATCTGTTCTTGGTTGGAGCGAGCGAGTGTCACCAGCGAACCGTTGTGATCGAGCGTCTCCGTTTCAGCGAACGATGCGTCCAGCTTTTTCGCCGAACTCATCCCGAACAGTTCGTCGTCCGCCTCCAACGCAGGCTTATCGACGCCGCATCGAAACGACGGAGCCAGGCGATCTGCCATGCTTCCCGCGTCTGCCATTGCATTTCGCCGCAGCGCTGCGAGCGCCGCAACGAGACACCCCCCTCGTTCGGAAACCTTGATGACCAGGAGTTCGGCGACGGCTTGTGCCACCGTCGCCCCATCGATCTGCCGCCATCGCGCGACGATCGCGGCGAACGGCCGCCCGTCCTTTGTGTGCCACTCAACTCGGCTTCCGAGGCCGTCTTGAGCCGGCGTCCAGCTCAAATCATCGGTAAGCGCCTGCTCGCGACCGGCAAGACCGAATGCGAGTCCGCCCAGTGTAACGTGATCGAAGTAGCTGAAACTCAATCCAGCCGGGCCAGGGCACCGCCAATAAGACGACTCCTGGTCCGCCGGTAGCGATCTACATGCGTCGCCACGAGCTGGGCGGAGCGATCTTTCAAAGGCTTTGGAATCCGGAGGACCAAATAGAATGGCAATGATCGCTGCCAGCAATATCCGCGAACGTCCGAGCAACATGCTAATCTCCCAACATTGCGGAAGATGTTAGGATCTCCTTCTCAATACTGAACGAAACGGCGATTGAGACTTTTAGCAGAGAAGCTAGGAAGCCTTTAATCATTTGGGCATTGAAGGCCAGCCGTCGAAGCCAACGGGCAACCCGCGAAAGGCATCAGAAAATCGCGCCGTCCGCGCGCGAGGGCAGACAAGCAACTCAAATTCACGATTATCCATGGGAAACGCGACCGGTCTGGCGCCATGTCTCTGCCAGCTTCGACGATCCGGTCGAGTTAGCTAACGATGCGTTGATACGAAAACGCAAGATCGAGAGGCTAGCCTAACTTGATCCTATGAATTTGCATTTATGAAGCTTGTCATTGAAGTTTGGAGTTTTGCTCGATGACGCGTTGGCGTGGCCCTTTGGTCGTTTCCGTTGCTCTGCTTTTTTGTTCCGGGTCCGCATGGGCGGCTGGACTTTGGGATCATCTGCGACCCAAGGTCGACGCTTCCACCGAAAAAGCGTTTAAACCAATTTCGTCAATTCCGGCGCACGACGGAGTTCCGGCATCCATTCCGTCTGATCTCTTCGGCATCACGATTGGACAGTCTTTTGATGAAGCCAGGCAAGCCTTGCTGCGGTATTTACCCGGAAAGGTTCCCGGGAAGACCTGTGACGCGTTCAATAATTGCGAGACGCCGGAGCTGGCGGACGAGTTCGGCCAGGCACTTTACACCAACTACAAGACGGGCATTACCAAGCTCTACATTCAAGACCCCTGTCCGCAGTCCGGGTGTCCGTCGGGCCTTCGCCTTACAACTGACATAGCTGGCCTCACCTACCGAAGTTCGCTGTCAGCCAGTCAGGCAGCGCCGGACGGCGCTGAAGAGAATTTCCGGCTCGTTTTTTCTTCTCCTGGTTCCGGGCATCAACTCGTGTACATGCAATATTTCGTGTCCTATCGGCCGGAGAAGCAGCCAAGGTTCGAAGATTGGATTTCAAGAGTGCGCGAGAAATTCGGCGCGGACCCGATCATCCTCAATCCGCCTGCAGTGTCTGAAAGCGTCCTGGTCTATTCAGGTGGGTGGCTTCCCGACACCTCGACGTTGGTGAAGGGTGGAAAAAACGCTCATTGTGCCGTCAGCTTTCCCGACAACACGAATGCCTTGGAAGAAAAGCTCAAGGGAATCCAGAGTGCGCCGTGTCGCCTGGTTGTTCGCATGTCGTTGCAGACGGGGGCCTCGCCGAGGCATGTCAGTCGGGCGGTCTTGGAGTTGTGGGATCCCTACCGGGCAGCAACCAATCTGACGAACGATATCGCGTCGCTCCAGGATTCGCGAAGTGACATGGAACGCAAGATTGACGTTCGCGCCCCGCAACTCTAGCGCCACGGCGACTTTCCATCAGGCAGACCTCACGTCTACGGCTGCTTCATTTGGCTCATCAATAAACAATCTTCACATCAAGAGGACTTCGATATGACCTTTCGTCCTGCTGTCTTTGCCGTTCCCTTTTGCCTTGCACTCGCCGCCTGCTCCGGAGGTGAGCCATCGCAGGGCGAGATGAAGAACGCGTTTGATCGCGCCATGCGCGCCGAAAACGGCGTCAAGTCGACCGAGATCAACGAATTCAACAAGGTTGCGTGCAAGGCGGCGACTGATCGTCCGGGATATATGTGCGACTTCTTTGCCGATGCAAACATCACGATTGAGCTTCTCGGCCCGCAGAAAATACGCCGCAATCTCAGCGGTCGCTTTTTTGCGGACAAGGATGGCGCTTTGGCATTTGCCCCGGATTCGAGGGGCTAACGCGCAAGCCGTTCGAGCCATGACGGTGACTTCTGTTTCTCGCTATCGTTAGCAGCGGCTGCAATCTATCTCTTCGCGACCGGATTGCCGCCAAGGCCAGGCCTAAACCGTGAAGAATGGTCCAAAACCAGTTGTACGATGGACCGCGCACTACCCACCGCGTACGCGCAGCTGTATTATGACGCTTTCTTCATCCGATTCGAAGGCGTCGAGCCATGACCGTTTTGCGGAAAATCTGGTGGATTAGCCATAAGGTTCTGATTTTCATTGGCATCGCCGCGATGATAGGTGTCGGCATTTACATAGGACGCCCCCCAGAAAAAACAGGCAATCAGCCGGATTTCAACGGCTCAGAGCAGCAGCAGAAAAAGCGTCTCGCGGTTTTTCTCGATGGCACTTGGAATAGCATCGGGACAAACACAAACGTATGGCGTATGCGAGCGCTATGCGCATCGAAAGGAAGCGATGGTACGCCGCAGCTGATCTACTATGGGCTGGGCGTAAACGGCTTCATCGGAGGGGCTTTTGGCCAAGGCCTCGATGAGAACATTCGCTCTGCCTACGAATGGCTAGTTGAGAATTACAATGCTGGCGACGAAATCTTCATCTTTGGCTTTAGCCGGGGCGCCTACACTGCGAGAGCATTAGCTGGATTGATCGCAATCGACGGTATTTTGAAAGCCGGATCGCCCATAGGTGTCACAGAACTGTTTGATCGCTACAGGCGAGTGGATGAGCAAACCATCTGGACGCTAAGAGACATGCAGGTTGCACACTCTGAGAAGATAGACGATCAAGAACGATTGCTTTTGAAATATTCTCAGCTCGCTTACGTGAACTTCGTTGGAGTTTGGGACACCGTTGGGTCGATTGGCATCGAAGCAGGTGACTTTACAGGTATCAGCAGTTCAAAATTTGACTATCTGCAAACAGGGTTGCGATTACCGATCCTCAACGCATACCATGCGTTAGCCATCGACGAGCACCGAAAAAAGTTCGCTCCGACTATTTGGGACGTTCATCGTACGGACCCGACCGACATCATTAGACCGCCGCGGCGAGCACTGACGTCAGTCGAGCAGCGCTGGTTCGCAGGTGCTCATGCAAATGTCGGAGGAGGCTATCCGACTGACTTGCTTCCTCAGGCATCCTTGCTGTGGTTGATGAAGAAGGCAGAATCGCACGGACTTACGTTCCGGTCTGAGGTTCAGCTAGACGGAGATTTGCTTCGTTCGCCCGCGGTCGACTCGTATGGTCCATTTCTTTTGGGGATCTACAAAATATTCGAAGGAGCCTACTACCGTCCGATAGGACAGGCGCCCCAAGTGCGCGATGATGGCGCTCATATCAATGTTAACGAGACAATTGATATCAGCGTTTTCGACAGGTGGCGCAAGGATCCATCGTATCGGCCAAAAAATCTTGTCGAATGGTCGCTGCGGAAGAACGTGGACCCGGCAGCCTTGCAGACTTCTGTGCGAGCTGACACTCCAAATGTTCAGGTTGCAGATCAATAGACGAGATGATGCGAAAGTCAGCGCGACTCTTCGTCGAGAGCAGTGCGGCTCTGGCGTGAGCAACGCGTGTGCAACTTCGGCGCCGCGACCATCGGAAGGGCGATTTTTGCGTTGCGACGGTTGGCACGCGTTCGACACAAGCCGACATAGCAGGGCCGGGCTCCCATGGCCATTGTTCTGCTTGTGGCAGATATTGTTGAAAAAGTCTTTTTGGGGTGACGAACGAAAATTCTTAGAGCCACTGATGCGGTTTGCGCGCGGCGACGCGAGGGACCATGTCGCTTCATCCAAAATCTCTCACCGGTCTTCGTAGGGCTGCTGACTGGCGATACAGCAGCAGAGAAGCCCCGAAATGGACTTTCGCGAGATTTTTTGGGTTGTTCGATTTTCGACTTTTTCAACAATATCGGCACTTTTCGGACATACCGCAGCGATTGCTGCATGTCAGTTTTCGGAGGCTAAGCAGACGTCGGGAGGTTGTTTCTCGCATTCGAATTGTGGATGGCTGTTGCCTGAGCTCCCGCGCGAGGGCAGCGAATAACGGTTTTGGCTTGCGGAGCAATCCAGACTGAATTTAAGATGCCGCCGCAAATCAAAAGGGGAGCGACGACGTTGGAGACAGGCACGGTAAAGTGGTTCAACCCGACAAAGGGCTACGGATTCATTCAACCTGATGGAGGCGGTAAGGACGTGTTCGTCCACATATCTGCCGTCGAGAAAGCTGGACTCAGTGGTCTCAACGAAGGCGCCAAGGTGAGCTACGAAATTGTCGCCAATCGGGGAAAAGAGTCGGCCGAAAATCTTCGGGTTGGCTGAGTGATACATGTACCGGCGTATCGCCAGGATCGAGGGCGCAGTGACGAAGGCGATTGAACATATCGTGGCGGGCTATTCGACACTCAAAAATCGAAAGGCCTTGGAAGAAATACGCGACCATCGAAATCGGATGCTGGCGAAGAATCGGATGAGCGCTGCCTCGTCCGGGTTCAATCTGGACCGAATCTCGACCGAACTTGAGGAAGAGATCAGAATAGTCGAGACCGCTCTCTCAAGTCTCTAGGAGGACGTTGGGCGCTGCTTGGTATGGCCACGTGCGAAGTTAAGCTAGGTACGCCGCCGATTACTCTGCTAAGAAACCAACGCCTTAAGCGCCACCGCCTGTTTCCGGTTCTGGGCGGGTCACGGGCACGGCTCTTCGCTGATTTTGATGCCTTTCATGCTTCACTTTGGCTTGTGATTTGAACGGCGGGCAATGGCAGCGGAGTTGGTGGACGAGGCTTGCCCTCGTACCGGTTCGCCAGTTCAAGCAAGCGCTTTTTCGTAAGCGGGTCTGCCTTATCGGCAATCTCCCGGACGATCTTGGCACGGTCTTTAAAAAATTGTTCGTTCATAATCGTATTCCCCCGAAGCCAACAGTATAATCCAGGCGTTGCGTCACAGTCCATGTTGAGTTGCGTATGGTTAATCTTGAAATGCCGGGCTTCATAAAGCCCCAACTGGCCACTCTCCGGGCTAAAGCTCCCGTAGGGCCGCAGTGGATTCACGAGATCAAGTTCGACGGCTACCGAGTCCAGCTCAATCTGAACCGAGGAAAGAAGCGGGCCTTCACTCGTAACGGCCATGACTGGGTGAGACGCTTCTCCACCATTGCCGGCGCTTTCGACATTTCCGGCCAGGCCATCGTCGATGGCGAAGTAGTCGTCATTCACGAAGGCCGGACGAATTTTTCCGAGCTGCAGGTGGACCTTGCCGCGGGCCGACAGGACAGGCTGGTCTATTACGCATTTGACCTTCTCTGGCGAGATGGCGACCTTCGAAGGCTTCCGCAGATTGAACGCAAACAGGCGCTGCGCGATCTACTCGACGAGAATGGCGTCGAGCTGCCTGTCATCTATTCCGAACACCTGTTCGGCGATGGGCAGGAGATGTTTGAGCATGCCACCAAGCTAAATTGGGAAGGCATCATTTCGAAGCGAGCCGACGCACCGTACCGATCTGAGCGGACAGAAGCCTGGCTAAAAATCAAAACAATACAGAAGGGGAAATTCCCGGTCATCGGCTTCGTCAAGGATCCGACCGGCGTCGCAGCTCTGTATCTCGGCAAGCGCGAGGGCAAAGAGCTGGTCTACATGGGCAAGGTCGGGACAGGCTGGGATCGAACCACATCACGGAAGATCAGGAATGCTCTCGACACGGTGGTCAGTCCAAAGACCAAACTGACTAGGCCGATTAAGAAGCCGAAGGCGACCTGGGTTGAGCCGTCGTTTGTTGCCGACATCGAGTATCGGGACATCACGTCAGAAGGGCTGCTTAGGGCAAGCTCGTTCAAGGGGCTCACCAAGATCAGAGCGCCTCGTTAGCGCTTTCGCTTAGTGAGAGAGCAATACCATCAGCGACTATTTCTCCTTCGGCTACCAACATCGCTGGTGTGTTTCCCGCTTCGCAGCGACATGGAAGCTCTTGACCAGGGCAACGAGAGCCGAACGCCCGACGTAAACACGGCTTCGCTACGGCACTGTCACCGACAGTGTGCCCGTGACTGTGTATTTGAACTTTGAGACATCACGAACGTTTTTGTCATAAGTCGTGATTTTGACAAGCAGTTTGCCGTTCTCTTTAGAGTAGTTGACGGCGTATGTGCTTAAATTGAAAAGTCGCTCGCCATTGCGCCGGAAATCAAGCGTAATTTGCGCATAATCTCCCGTCCCTTCGAAAGTGAGGTCAGCGATAATGACTTGCTTGTCGTCCGGTGCGCCATGCATTGGAGCATTGTTGAACTCGTATTTTTTCACGGTCGGGGTAGGAATCGGCGTAGGCGTAGGCACCGGCCTAGGATGGTTATAAATTCTGCGAACAATATTGATAACGTCTTGGCGGTTGGAGTTGACGCATGCCTCTGCTATTTCATCTTTGGTTTTATCTTTTCCTCCACGGTCGGAATGGCATACTTCAAACCCTCGTATAATGCCGTCCGCGTCGTCGGAGGCTGAGGTAATGCTCATGGCGCCGCTGCCGTTGCACTCCGCTTGTTGGTGCGATGTATCGCAGGCATTCTTGCAGGAAATAACGTTCGACTCGAAATCGGTGAGATTGCACACTTCCGCCCAACTGGGACCGGACACCAAAGCCAATACGGCCGCTAAGGCAAATTGCTTAATCATTACTGCATCTCCCCCTCAACTTTAACTAGAATAGATAACTCGTTGTCCCTTATCCAGCAAGTACCCGTTGGATCGTCACCGCTCGCCGGGCCACCAGTATGGGACTAAAACATATTTTCACGGGGTTCCGACCTGATCCTCCTTGGCACCGCGCATAACGATCCGAAGTGCTCCGTCTGCCAACGGCCGCTGTAGCTTCAACGCCTCGTGCGCGGACGCCGTCATCCAGGTTTCAACCTCGTCCGGGGTCGTCAGGATCACCGGCATCGCTTTGGGATGGATGGCACCGACCTCGGCATTTGGCTCTGTCGTGAGGAACGCATAGAGGTCGTTAGTGGTCTCGCCTTCCTTGACCTTTCGGACGGATGTCCAGTTAGTCCAGATGCCGGCAAAGCAAGCGAGCGGCCGGCTTTCGTCGATTGCGAACCAGATGTCGCCGCCTTCGGCCTTGTTAAACTCGCTAAAGCTGTTGAACGGGACCACGCATCGGTTCTCGACGCCGAGCCACCTTGTCCAGTGTTTGCTCTTCACGTTTCGGATGTTGGTCGACCCGCCATCTGGCTCCCTCTTGAGCAGTTCCTTGAAGTCGACGGGCTTGCCCTTAGCCTCAAGCTTAGACGCGCGTTTTTTGGTAGCCTCCATAAGAGCATGCTGAGAGGACGGCATTCCCCACCTGGCCGTGACAAGTTCACGACCTTCAGATCCATTGCGGACGATCGGCGCCGTATAGTCTGGGAAGACACCCGGCATGGGCGCAAGGTTACCGACATACCGGTTCATGACCCGGAACAAGCGGCTGATAGCTTCTTGGTTCGTTGTGATGGAGTAGAGATTACACATCGCGTTCTTGTTTCTGCTTTTGCGGCAACACCATCACAATCGGGACTTCACGTTTCAGAATACCGGATGCGATAGTCGAAATGTGGAGGGAAAGCGTGTCTTCGATCTCCGACGCCCGATATTCGTCAGCGGCATAGACATACAGGACGGTCCCATCGAACTCATCGAACTGGATGCCTCGGAACAGACGATCGAAGTTGTCGGCGCCGACTATCAGCGCCATGCGGGCTGCAATCGCCTGGTCCTGGATGAGTGAGATTTTCATCGTTCTCCCGGCCACCAAACCGACGGTGGGCTGCTGGTGGAGATCTTGTCCTGGCGCAGTGCCACGAGGTGGCTGCGCTTGTACGGACGCCCTTGAAGATCGGAGCACTGGCTACATCGCATATAGCGTTCCAGTTCGTGGATCGGTGTTGTCTTCGGCCGGCGGACGATGTCGAGCGCGACGGTTTGATGCGTTTCGCAGCCTAGGCATCGAACCTCAAGGTAGCAGTAGCCAGCGTTCAGCGCATCGCCTAGCAGCGGGGACGGCTGAGCCGGACCCTTATAACCGAGCATGCGCAGGGTCCAAGCTTGGCACGCGAGCTGGTCGGCTTCCTTCCGCGCCAGCTTGGCCTTTTCAGCCGAGTAGCGGATCGAATGACCGTATAGGTATTCCCGGGACTTGGTCGACATAGCGCACTGAAGCTTAACGGCCGCCGAGCCGCAAATTGTCAATAGCTTGAGGCTTGGAACGGCAGCAAACTACTGCCCGTCGTGGCTGTGCCGCCAGCTCCAAGGGAACGCAACTCGAATTCGAAGGAAACCTGGATTTGAGAGCTTTAGCGCATCATTGCATCGGCGCCGAGGCCCAAGGAACTTTCCAATACCGAGGTGATTGGTACTTTGATCTTACAGGAGGCAACCAATGGGTGAGCTAATCGATAAGCTGAACGCTTCCGAAGCGAACGCCGATGCATCGAAAACGTCTTCTCTTGCTCAGGCAGCCATTTTTTTTCGCGCAGCGAGCCAGCAAGTGAACGAGATGATCGCCGCGGCCCGGGAGCCCGGCATGCCTTTGGACCGAGTTAGTCGTTGGACACAGCAAATGCCTCTTCAAGCGCTTGCCGTTGCCTTCCTGATTGGAGTGATGACGGTGCGGCGGCGAGCCCGATAACACCACGGGAGGCCCGAATGGTTCACCATCCTGCCAGCACTCGATTGCGCCGAGTCATCGTCGGGGCGGCTTCCGCAATGATCGTTTGTGCTGTCGCAATATTCATTGCCGCTCGGCATTTCGCCGCTTGATCCCTCGCCCGACATTTAGCCAACTTGCTAAGGCGCATACGTTTCGCTTTCTAACAATGATCGCGACCTGGGCCTTGATTTTCGTTGCCTTCTTGTATCACCCCGAATGGATCCGCAGTTGGTTGAGGCTGCTCACCCATTCGATCGAGACGATCGCCGACCAAATTCCTGAGCCCTGGGGAGCGCGAATTGAAGTCATGCTACGAGAGCTTGGTGGGATGATCTGGATTCAAATTGCCTCGGCGATAGTCCTGCTCCGCCTAATATTGTGGGTGCCATTCCACATTTGGAGCCTAACGCGAGACCGCAATAGGCGTTGAAAACACGCCCGCCCCAGAAGGGTTTTCCCGGTGCGGCTGGGCATGTCTTACCATTTGCGACCACCAAGCACCCTGAGCTCGCGTGGTTGTTCGGCCTTGATCTTGTCTCGTCGAGCACAGAGCCCATCGATCTTATCCAGCATGCGCTGCAGCAAGGCGTCGGCCGATGCGGTCGGAATACCCGCCCGTTGCAGTTGGAGTATTTCCTTTCGCTGCCGTCCGACCTGGACACGCATACGTCGATCTCAGCCCTGATGTAATCGAGGTCCGGCATCCGATCCGCCCAAAAATCACGATAGGATGTATGAGCACAAACAAGGAACGACGATTCCAGTCCGACGTCGGGATGAAAAGGAGATCAGAATGGCAGACAACACACAGAAAGACCCGAAGGACTGGGTTTCAGGCGATGATCCGGTCACGGGAGCACAGGGCGAACAGGCTCATAAGCCCATCCCGAAGCCGACCACAAGGCCGAAGCATCCGGGCTGATCGGTCCGATGAAGGACGAGGCCGGGCTGTAGGCATTGCACGAGACGAAACTTGGACTCAGTTGAAGCCGCGCTCGTCTCGGATTGCGCTATAAGCGGCATTGATGCGTTGAGCTTCTTCTTCCGCGACTTTTCGAATAGTCGAGCTGCGGTCAGCGACCGTATCGGGGTGGCACTTGACGATTGCCGAACGATAGGCAGCCTTTATCTCAGGTATCGATGCTTGCGGCGCTATGTTCAAGATTAAGTACGGATCGCCACCGACCGCTTGAGTATCGATATCAGTGTCGGCATCAGGTTGCGATTCCAGGAGATCGTCTAAGCTCTCGGCGCTTTGCTCGGAAATGACGCTTTCTCGCTCTTCAATTATTCGGTTGCGACGACGTGCGATAGATAGTGTCGCCAAGCCAAGCAACCATCCGACGGAGGTTCCTACCTCAGTATGAGGCCCGAAGAATTGCGGAATCATGTTCCACAACAGCAAATCAGGACGTCGACCCTGATAGACAATTGCTTCCAGCAGGACGGCCGAAACGATAAAGCCCGCCGAAGCGGCGATGAACGAAAATCGGAATGCTCGCCCTTTTCGCCAAGCTCTCATCGCTAACCACCAAGCGTGGGAAGTTCGGGTGTCCGGCCGTGAAGCAAGCTCAAGTCGGGCGTCAACGTCGGCAAGCGACGATCGAGCATCAAATAGTGCTTGGTTCAGCTCCTGTCCCGCCCGAGACCTCATTTCAAAGCGATGCTCCGCGTCCAAATAGCGCACGCCCTGTCGCGCACCTCTCCCCTTGATCTCCGCTATTTGGCCACGGAGGTCAGCCTGGCTTGTCTCAAGATCCCGCACTGCTGCAGAAATCTGTCCCTCGTCAATATCCACTAAAGCAGGTGGACTACTCCACCGCGAAAATAAAAGGAGGAAGCCAAGAAAAAGTGGGAAAGCAAATACGCTGACGACAAAAAGGATCGGCAGCGCGAAAGCGAGAGCCATGAGAGCTGCTAAAACGAGGACGCATCCTAGCGGAAGCTGAGGGGGCTTCTGAGCCATGGTTCATCGCCCGACGAAGACGACGAACAGAGAGACAGCTAGGACCGGAATAGCAAACGCGTAGAAAACCCCACTTATAACATAGGTCATCAGGAGGCTTCGGGCGACGCGCGTGTCCGTTACCACTTTAGCGAAGTTGCCCGAGGGAAACGTGTACAGAGTCCACTGAATGACGACGCCCGGCAGCAGTAGCCATTTCCAAGGCCTATCAAATACCACCCTCGGTTTGTTTTCCCTGCTCCAGATTGTCGGCGCCATTTCCCTAACTCCTCAATCAAAGGTGTCATTTTGTCGATTTAAAGCGGTGGGTCAATAAACATCAGGCTGCTCATTTTGGCCCATGGACTGGCGCCATATTGTTGCAGCTAACTTGCGCAGGATTCGGCGGGAACGAGGGTTCTCGCAGGAGACGCTGGCCTATGAGGCCGACGTAAATCGGACCTACATCAGCAAGCTCGAAAAGGGGGCGACGTGGGTCGGCCTCGAAATCCTCGTTAAGCTCTCCCATGTCCTCCAGGCCGAACCCGCCGACTTTCTCCGGCGACCAGCCAAACGCGGAGCCAAGAAAAGCTAACCGCCAAACGGCGCGACTGCCCCGCAATTAACGAGACAGTGCACCTACCAAACTGAAGGGCTGCTTCAGCTCTTGGCCGCCTTCTTGTCCTTTGTCGCCTTGAAATTCGACCGCACCGCGTTAGCGCATGACGTCAGCGCCTCATCGAGACCGCCGGCGACTGCGATGGTTTTGATCTCGTCGAGCTGCGCCACGAGGTCATCCCAAGCGCCAGGAGCAGCCTTCAGGGTGCTCTTGCCCTTCTCCAACTCCAACGGCTGCTTGCCGTAGCGAAGCTGGAAGAAGATAGCGCCCGAACCGTCGACCCAGAACTGCTCACGCGAAATCCGCTTGCCTTCGCGAAAATTGCCGATCTTCAAGATTTGCTGTTCCAGACTCCCTGCTAGGCGGTTCCGGCGTTGAAGTACTGGAGTGGCGTTCGGCTTTTGAACGGACGAAACGAGGTTGATGGACGACTTGGCCATGATGGGCTCCTTCGGTTGACGATGGAGCGGGCCGTCCTTTGATTTCAGCGTTTGGGCAACGGCAGCAGACCTACAATTTTTTCAGCCAATTCGACGAAGCAGTTAGCACAGATCTTCTAAATACCTCCGTTCGGACTGCCCGAAAGGCCGTCCGCGATGCCCAATTCGCAACGAAACGGAGACACTCATGGCCAGAGCGCCAGTATCAAGAATTCCAAAGCCTACCAAAATCGAAGAACGTCTAATCGGCGCCTATCCGTCGCATCTGCGCGGAATGGCTACGAACCGATATGGCGGCAACACCCTACAACATGAGCGTGGGCTCCGAGGAGGAACGTACGGCCCGGCCGGTCCCGCTCGCACTTTCACCGATGCTCAGCGAAAGGACTACGAGAACGAGCTGAGACAACGTGGTGAGCTAATATGAACCAAAGCAATTCAGCGATTTCAGTCGCAAGCACACCACAGAGCACGCCTCGATCTCTCTGGGACGACGAACCCGAGACTTCAAAACCAAAGGCCGAACTGCCACCTTTAACGCAGCAGGCAGTGCGCCCACTGAAGCAGCGAGAGCTCTACCCCAACTCAATGCCTACCGACGTCCATCAATGGCTAGAGCTGAACAAGCCACACAGCTTCCGCGAACTCATGGACCTGCGCAAGACGCTTTACAGTCGCAAATGCAACTTCGGCAAGTACCACGTTACCAAGAGAGGCCATACCAGCCGCGGCGAGGAGAAGTTCGTCCTTACCGGCCCGGTTAGCGCGATTCTGATCCTCAGCAACAGGTGCCGCCACTATCTACTACGTACACTGAACCGACTGCGCCGCGCCGAGGGCTGGCCACCGATCGCATACCAATGAGTAGCCCATCGCCACGTGCCGGTGACGAATTGAGACATATGATCGAGGCCGTCACCTTTCTGAACCCCGCAGCCGTCACGCTAACACTGAAGAAGCGCGCAGGTGGTAACGTCATCGACCAAATCAAAGCCTCGATCAACTTCCGCCATTTCCGTAACCGGCTGGACCATGCGGTCCTCGGAAGTGCAGCCAAGAAGCACGGCCGGCGCTTGCGAATGCTTGCCGTCTTGGAGATCAGCGCTGACAACCGGCTGCACTACCACTGTATCATTGATCGTCCGTACCATTGCTCATTCGAACGATTCTCGGCAATCGTGCGCGAGCAGTGGTCCAAGACTGATTTCGGCTACCAACAAATCGATATTCAGGACCAGGCGGACGCCGGCTGGACCGATTACATTTTGAAGCAGCGGCAGAAGTGTTCGCTGTTCGACTCCATAGACTGGGCTAACTGTCATCTGATTGCTGGGTAAAGTCCCCTTTCAGGCAACCATGTCGTTCGTGTAGAAACAGGAGGCGCCTCGAAGTGGAGAAGCTTTAATGGCTGGGTGCGGTCCACGCGTAGCAGCTAACCAGCCGGAATGACCTGTCCGCCAGCATCAATACCAAAAGAGTATTTGACGAATTGGTTTGATCGTTGATCCGTCGGAAGCTCAACGACTGTCATTGGAAGGCCGACCGAGCGGTCGACGTTTCGCGAACACATGAACGCGATCATTTGTTCAAAAGTATCAGCAATGTGATTAGTTACCTGATCCGTGTAGGTCGATACGGGCATTTTGGGCTGAATGAATTTCGGATGGTGTACAGCAATCATCGGAGGCAACAATTCGTTAGCCGGCGTGAGGGTGTAGTTCAGTATTTCAACCCGCTCATTGGGCTTTCTGTGCTCAATGCAATTTCGGGTTATACGCATCGATTTGCAGAACTTCGCGGCGTCACCCATGAATCCGATATAGTGTGCGTCGCCTTCATGCAGACGCGATATTTCATCAGCCAAGCCTTCGAACCACCCTTTGATCTTGTCGCCATAGAACAAGCCGCCGATCCCAAAAAGAGCCTGAAGCGCGTGATCAGCACTCTGGACAAATTCCTTACATCGCCGCTCTACGTCAGGTGCGGACGGCAGGACAAACGTGCGATTTTTCACTACTTGCTCGGAGACACGTTTCTCTTCTTCTTCATCTTGATCACGGAAGACTGAGGCCTGTTCAAACATTGCGGTCAAGTTCTTCAGAGCTTCAAAGCTCAAATCAATAGCTTTCCCCTTGTCGAATTGATTCCCCAGGAAGCCCGACTCGAACAGCTGTTTGGCTGTAAGCAACGTTTTGCCTACCAGAGGCGATCCCGACCCGACGTCCAAGACCTTTTGCTGCGAATTTGGCACGTTGATATTGGTGCGCTCCGGATCGATGTCGTCAGCAAGCGTAATTCGATGGATCGAGTCCGTCTTCAATATGTGGAGCCGATCACCAATCTTGACCATCCCCGTGATAGGAATGTCCGGAGATCCAACCTCCATAGATAATCCGGATTCACGAAGCTGGTCGATCGGACGCTTCATTGGCTGAGCTGTGCTGCTGAAGTGGCGATAGCTACTTCCTCTTCTTCCGACGGACAATCATTAGCCTAGTCCTAGCGACGTCAATTTCGGTGGCCGTGAAGGCGCCGCTGCTCTCGTGATCTATCGTCGCCTGTTCGATCGAGCAGTCCAGCAGACCTTGTTCAGCCAGGGCTTCAAACCCATACTGCATCTGCGTAACGAAGTTGATGTCGAGCAGACGCTTGGCGGTTGCAACGGCTCCATGAGTCTCGATCAGATCTCGGATGACTTTAAACTCGTAACCGGGCATAGCAGCCTCGGCCCGGTCGAACCTCGCCAACATATCTTTCTTAAAGCGCTGCTCGAACGTCATCCGGCCAACTCCTCTGTGGGTAGCGCTGTTTACCAGATACATGCCGTCCGCGAAACTCCTACACTTGCCGGGATGAATGCGCGGGGGTCCCGGTGGACAACGAAGACTTTGTCGAGCTTGAGCAGGAGGAAACTGAGTCGGATGATCCCACGCCGGAAAAGCCAAAGGTCGACCAGTCGGCGTTCCTTGCCGCGAGCAATACAGTCAAGATTCGTAATAAACCGAAAGGCCGCAGATTCGATTATGCGTTCCCGCGGGCGATTATCAAGGACGTCAAGCGATCAGAATTCTTGGTTCTGGGCTTCGATACCGAATATCAATCACCGAAGGATGCGTTTGAGATCGAGGAGATCAAGGAAGGCAAAGCCAAGTACGAAGTCGTGTCGTACCAATTCCACGCGATCAACAGTAATGGCGTCGAGTGGAGCGGGATAGCGATTCCCGACGACGACCAGAGGCTCTCGTTCACGGATTTTATTGTGTATGCGCTTTCCCTCGGAGCTCGGAAAAAGCAGCAGATTCCGAAAACAATCATCCTCGTTGCGCATTACAACAGAGCTGATCTTCCAGCGTTTGAGGATCGTAAGCAGATTTTCTGGCGGCTTCAGAACGTTCGCAGTTCCTTAATATCAGCATCCGCGCCGATTTCGTTGAAGGTCAGCTTCGATGACGGCGACGAGAAGACTGTCGACATCAGCGTATACGTTCGCGACACGATCTTGTTAGCGCCGGCTGGTCGCAAGAGCCTGGCCGAGATCGGCAAGCTAATTGAGCGTGAGAAGATCAGGCTGTCCGAGGACGACGAGGAGGAGCTTCACCTAAAGAAAAACATGAAGGTCTTTCGAAATACAGATTGGGAGGCCTTTCGCGAATACGCGCTGATCGACGCCGAGATCAGCGCCAAATATTTCCTCAGGTTGACGCAGATCTATCAAGATGTCACCGGCGAGGACTTCGTACCAAGTGCGCTGTCGAGCATCGGTATGAAGCTGCTCGTGAAAGGATGGCAAGAGGAAGAACCGCAGCGCGATCCGACAGGGCTGGTGGGCAAAGAGCCGGTAACAGAGGTCATTTGGAACGAGAAGACGCAAGGGTTTCGGAAATGGAATCACAAGCCGTATCTCGAAGAGCTTAGTTGGTTCGTCGATTTTGTAACGGAATGCTACCACGGCGGCCGTAACGAGCAGCTGTGGTTCGGCCCAAGTTTCGAGGACGATTGGTACGACTACGACTTGACCGGTGCGTATCCGACAGCAATGGCAACGATCGGTCGTCTCGATTGGCGTTCGATTCGACCACTGTTCTCACTGAACGAGTTGGGTTCCGACGATGCTGCATTCGTTTGCGTTGACTTCAAGTTTCCGGATGGCACTCGCTACCCGACGCTCCCTGTTAGAAGTCAGAACGGGATCATTTTTCCACTGACTGGGCGGAGCTATTGCGCGCGCCCAGAGATCGAGCTGGCCCAACAATTGGGCTGTGAGTTGACGCTCAAGCATGGTGTTGCGGTTCCACAAGACACGAACGACAAGGTGTTCTTCAACTTCATCAAGGAAACGATCCAGAAGCGCGACGAGTCTCCGACCAAGATGGAGAATGCATTTTGGAAGGAGCTCACGAACTCCTGCTACGGTAAGACGGCACAAGGACTTCGTGAAAAGCGCGTATTCAGCTTGAGGAAACGACGTGGCGAGCGGATCGGCGAGAGCTCAATCAGCAATCCCTTCTACGCTTCGTACATCACATCATTCGTTCGTGCAGTCGTTGGCGAGATCATGAACCGCATTCCGGCCGACAAGATGGTCTTCAGCGTGACTACCGACGGCTTTCTCACGAATGCGACTGAGCAGGAAATGGAATTAGCGAAGGGCGGCCCAATATCGAAGCGCTTCTCGGACGCGCGCGACGCTCTCAAGGGCGATCCCGAAGTGCTCTCGGAGAAGCATCGCGTTCGTCAGGTGCTTGGATGGCGAACACGTGGTCAGGCAACGATCAAGCCAGGCGGGGAAACAGTTGATGCCGACAAGCGCTATGTGCTGGCCAAGGCCGGCATCAAGGCGCCGGTCGAATGCACCGAAACACACGAGCAGAACGATTACATCACCGAACTGTTTTTCCGACGCGACGCGGTACACAAGATCGAGTTGGACTATTTCACGAGCGTCCGCGAGATGCTTCTCTGGAATGCTGATCTCGTCGGGAAGAAATCCAAGAAGCACATCAGCATGGAATACGACTTCAAGCGGAAGCCATATTCTGCCGGTATGACAGAGGTCGAAGATATTAGGCCACTCTCGGATGGCCCAAAGCCGCATCTCGTCTTCAGCACTGAACCATGGAACTCCATCTCGGAATTCAAGCAGGTGCGGTCTGTATGGAACGACTTCTACGGTAAGACGAAGATCTGCTTGAAAACAACGAACGATTTCGCCGAGTTCGCGGATTTCTTTGACACGGCCTCGTCTCTCTCGCCCGGCATGGAGCGATACATGCGGAGCAAGAACGGCGATATCAGGCGCTTGAAACGCGATGTATGCCGGGCGTTCAAACGGGGGCAGGCAGGTTTCTCTGCCCATCAGAACATGACGGCGAAGGAATTCGCGGCTGCGCTGGATGAGACCGGATTTCTGGCGGCGGGCGAGCCCATCAAGGTCAGTGATGTCACCAACGCTGCCAAGGCTAACGCCCCCTTCATCCGAAATTCGACTCCGCCTACCAAACCAGTCAGGAAAATCGTCCAGAAGATCAGGGAGCGGTTTCCCGAATTCGACGAACTCGCGATATTGGCCGCACCTCGCCACGACGCGATTAGGTTGTCCGAAGCGCTCCGCCGGTCGTGTCCCTTTGTCGATCGCACCCAGGCCTCCAGTGAAAGAGGGCGGGAATAGTAAAAGTCTTGCGATATATCCCATACCTGACTTTTACTACTTCGTAAGTGGCTGAAACCACGCCAGTTCTGAGTTGGCCGAACGCACTACTACGTCGGGTGACCTGAATAAAAGGCCACCATCAGAAGATCAGGGGTCCAATTAATCTGAAATCAATTGGACCTCTCTTAAGGAGATGATGCCCGCCGGCCGCCGCGATCTCGAGCGCGCGCTTGGCGCTTTCCTGGCCCTTGATGTCGCGCAGGTCGAGCGACGTCGCTTCCTGCTCGTGCACGCGGGGTTGCGGGCGCGACAGCACCTGCGTTCCCTTGAAGTGGTTGGCGATCTGGATCAGCGATTTCGCGGCGATGATCTGGATATCGGGGCTCGCCCACGCCGCTTCCGAGCCGCAGGCGGCCGGGCAGATCAGCCCCTCGTCGCGCGAATTCGCCCCGATCGCCGCCGGCAACACCCCCGCGACCGGCGCGATCGAACCGTCGAGGCCGAGTTCGCCGAGCACGGTGTAGCCGTTCAATGCATCCGGCGGGATCGCGCCGATGGCGGCCATCAGGCCAAGCGCAATGGGAAGATCGTAATGGCTGCCTTCCTTCGGCAGGTCGGCCGGCGCCAGATTGACCGTGATCCGGCGCGCCGGCAGCGCCAGCCCCGAGGCGATCAGCGCCGAGCGCACCCGCTCGCGAGCCTCGGACACCGCCTTGTCGCCCAGCCCGACGACCGCGAACGCCGGCAATCCAGGTGCGACCTGCACCTGCACGTCGACCGCGCGAGCCTCGATCCCCTCAAAGGCTACCGTGGAAACCCGCTGAACCATGCCGCCCTCATTACGCAATCGAAGGTAGCGGAACCCAAGGGTAAGTCAAGAACATTACGGGAACATTAGAAGCCGATGGAGCGCTAGGCGGCGGAATCCGCGAGATGTGGCAGTGCCGTCTCGGCAAACCCCGCATGATGCGCATCCGCCGCCGGCACCAGACTCACCCCCTCCACGTCAGGCGCATGGATCACGAACCCGCCCTTGCCGCGGCGTTTGGCTTCGTACATGGCGCGGTCGGCGGCGCTGAGGAGTTCGTCGGCGGTGTTGCCGTCGCGGGTCGCGGCGGCGATGCCGATGCTGACGCCGATTTTTGCGGCGGGCGCGAATTCGAAGGGGTTTGAGACCGCAGCGATGATCCGCCGGGCGATGGAGATGGCGGCATCGCCCGAAATATCCGGCAGCAGTATGACGAATTCGTCGCCGCCGAGGCGGCAGGCGAAATCGACCTCGCGAATGCTGGCGCGCAAACGCTTGGACACCTCGACCAGAACGGCATCGCCGGTCGCATGTCCCAGTCCGTCATTGACGGCCTTGAAGCCGTCGAGGTCGAGACAGAACACGGTGAGTTTCGAATTGGGTGATACAGGCTCCGGTCCGGCGAGCAGCTCGGCGAACAGTTTTTGATTCATCGCGCGGTTGGGAAGACCAGTGAGCAGGTCGTGATGCGCCATCTGGCGGTTGCGGTGCTCGGAACGATGCAGGTTGAGCAGTCCCTTGTGGTTCTCCAGCAGCAGGAAAATCATCCCGGCGGTATAGAGCGGTGTCTGCAGGCCGACCAGAAACAGATACGGGATCGGCGACAGGATGGTCGCAACCCCGAACGGCAGCGTCAGGATGCAGATCAGCAGCGCGCCATAGCGCGGCGTGCCGGCGTTGCGGGAGGAAATGCCGGCGACCAGATTGGCGAGGCCGATGCCCGCCATCAGGATCAACGGCAGCACGCCCGACCCGACACATTGATAACAGCCGGCGGTAATCAGGAAGACGGAGGCGAGCCCGGCCCAGATCGGCGCCATGGACGTTCCGGTTCGTTGCGCAGCCTTGGCTTTCGCGACGTCCTTAAGCATCAGGTAAATCCGGATGCTGCCGAGAGCCATCTCGGCCGCCATCCAGGCATAAGCCCAGGCGGCGCCGGTCAGTGCTGCGGCGATCGTTGCCGTCAACAGCGAAGCGAAGATCGCGACCGCGAGCGTCTTGGTCTTGCCGGCGCGCTGGTGCAGCAACTCGCTGCGGATATCGCCGGGCTCCGGATGCGTGCCGGCGAGCAACCATTCGAGGCACACGCGCAGGCGCGACCTTGATTGCTGCGTTGGTGCGGCAGGAATGGAATAGGTGTCCGGTGCAACTGTGGCTGTCATGGCCGCAGTCTTGGCCTTCAGGCATTGAAGGCCGCTTAAACCCGGTTCCAAAGTTCCCGAAAGCGTAAATATTTAGCTTCTTTGGAGATTTGCCGGTGCGATGGCCGTTGTTTTTTCCGCGTGGCGAAAGCCGGCGCGCGGCGTTCAGTTCAGCTTGCTCGCCGCAATCGCCATCGTCTTGGCGTCCGGCTGCTCCAGCATCTTCAACGCCGCATCGAGGCCGTTGCGCAAGTTGGTCGCGGCATTCGCGGTGCAGCGCAGCCGGCCGGACGAGATGAACTTCACCTCGGTGGTACCGTCGGTCTTGGGAACGAGAATGCGGGTCGCCAGTTCCAGCTCGATCGAGCCGTTCATGGTGCCGTAGGCGCCGACGATGTCGAAATAGACCAGGGGGGCCGCGGCGCCGGTGTCCTCATAAATGAGAGGCGGCGCCGGCGGTGGCTTGGTGGTCGGCTGGTCGTTCATGGGGACTCTCCGAATCTTACGCAAGGCGTGATCTCGTGATCCGGCTTACGCTAATCGGGGTCCCATCGATACGGGGGTGCCCGGAGGCCGGCGAACGGCCCGCCCCCGGGGAAGATCGCGATCGTTCAGAGCAGCATGGACATCGGCTCCGGATAATACCGGAAGCCGTCGCCGTTCTGGGCGACGTGGCCATAGCCCGGCCAGGCGAAGTGGTAGGACATCACAGGGATCTTGTTGGCGGCCAGCATGGTCAGCATCTTGACCCGCGACTGCGCCGACTGCTTCGGATCGGTGTCATAGGAGAATTCCATCAACGGCCGTTCCAGCAGCAGCACGGCATGATGGGTGAGGTCGCCGAGGAACGCGAAGGATTTTCCGTTCGACGTCACCATGAAGATGTGATGTCCCACGGTGTGGCCGGGCGCCGCCATCGCCTGGACGCCGGGCAGGAATTCCTGGCCGTCCTTGAAGAACACCAGGCGATCGCGCACCGGCAGCAGGTTCTTCCGCGCGTGCACCACGAAATCCTTCAGCGGACTGCCGAGCTTGCCTTCGTCGGTCCAGTAATCGAAGTCCGCCTGTGAGATGTAGTACTGCGCGTTCGGGAACAGCGGCTTGTCGTCGGCGCCGACGATGCCGCCGATATGGTCGATATGGGCGTGCGACAGCACCACCGCGTCGATATCGCTGGCCTTGATGCCGGCTTCCGCCAGGCTCTTCTGCTGGCGGCCGGTGGTCGGGCCGAAGGCCTGCGAGGTGCCCATGCCGGTGTCGAACAGGATCAGTTTGTCGCCGGTGTTCACGACCGGCGAGTTCTGCTCCAGCACGACATTGTCGGGGTTGAGGAAATTGTCCGACAGCATCTTCTTCACTTCTTCCTTCGGCACGCCGGTGAAGGTGCCGGAGGGATCGCCGAGCGGCAGCGGGCCGTCGGAAACCACCGTCACCTCGGCGTCGCCGAGGACGAAGCGGTGCCAGTAGGGTGTCTGGGTGCCGAGTTTGGGGGCGCGCGCCAGCGCGCTGCCGCCGAGCATGGTTGAGGCGCCGAGACCCGCACCAAGGCCAGCACCGAGCGCAAGCAGTGACCGTCGCGAAAGATTCGTCGTCATACGTCTTCCTCCACAGTTTTTGAATTGTCGCTTTTGATTTGTCGCGCATTTTTGCGGACGGATTCATCCGCAGCTACAGGCTGCGCCCGCTTCCGGAAATTGGCAAGTGGGATAAGATGACGGAGTAGAAAACAACTGACGGCACAACCGGGGACGGAAAATTATTTCTTGGCCCGCTTCGCTTCAATGGTGTCCCTAATCTTTGCAGCCACATCCGGACCGCCGAGTGGCTACAAAGGAGGATATCGCGCAACCCCATGGCGTCGCGTCGAAGCGTTGTTGCAGGAGAAGATGTCGATGATCACGGCGCCGGCGGCTACCAATCGTCGTACATCCACTCCCTCGGGTAATATCGAGGTCGGGCCCTCGCTTGCGGCGGCTGATACGTCCGCTCGGGCCTGCGCAAGGCCGGAGCCGGCTGCGCCGGAGGCGGTGACGCCTTGGGCAGGGTCTGCTCCGAAACCTTCGCGAGCACGCGCTTCATTTCTTCCTGGCTCGCCTTGAGCTCCGCAATGGCTTTTGAATTGTCGCTGACCATTTGTTGTTGGTTCGCCCTGAGCTGTTCGATGTTCCGCTCCAACGTCGCGAGATCGCGCACAATCGTTTGCAGCAACTGTGCCTGGTCTGGAGACGCCGCGGCGGCTGTCGGCGCGGTGTCTTGCGGTGCGGCCTGAGCCAGGGATGTTGCTTGCGGTGATGTTACCTGTGGTGGTGCCGGCTCCGCCGCGGCCACTTGAACGGTAGATGGCGCGGGCTGCGCGGGAAGCGGTGGATCTTCCGGCGGCAATGCTGGAGTTGAAACGAGCTGCGGCGCCCAACGGGCGACAACCAGCTTGGCCCCGTCGCCATAGGACGACTGCAAAACCAGGGCTCCGACAATGATGCACGCCGCCAAGGGCAACGCTGCGAGGGTCCGGAGCAACGGCCTTCCAGGTGACGATTGCGTGGGTGGTGATTGCTGGCCGGGTCCCGCCGAAGGCGGGTGCGCAGCATCGCGTTCCATTTTTGCAAGCTGTTCACTTAGGCGCGTGAGCTGTTCGCCTGCGCACGTGATCTGTTCGTGGGCGTGCGCGAGTCGTTTATCGGCGCGCCCGATTGGGGCAGGTTCGGTTTCTTTCGGCGTCGGAGTGGAGTTCATTGGCGTTTCCCTTTTCCGTCCAATGTCATCCGAAGGCCGCCGGTCGACTATCCGCCGGCGCTCCGTCCAGTCTTGTCCAAAGAATGGCCGTATGATGGTGGAACATGGGATCGCATGGCGATTCCCCGGGATCCGGCGGACTGCTGCCGGCAGCGCTGCCGGAAATTATTTCCCGCCGCGCTTCTTCTCGATGGTATCCCAGATCATGGCGGCCACATCCGGGCCGTTGAGCCGCGCGATCGCGCGGATGCCGGTGGGCGAGGTGACGTTGATCTCGGTCAGGTTGCCGTCGATCACGTCGATGCCGACGAACAACAGCCCGAGTTCGCGCAGCCTGGGGCCGACGGTCGCGCAGATCTCGCGCTCGCGGTCGGAGAGGTCGGTGGCGTGGGCCGCGCCGCCGCGCACCATGTTGGAGCGCAGGTCGTCCGGGGCCGGCACGCGGTTGACAGCACCGGCGAACTCGCCGTCGACCAGGATGATACGCTTGTCGCCGTGTTTCACTTCGGGGAGGAAGCGCTGGATCACCCAGGGTTCGCGGAAGGTGACCGAGAACATGTCGAACAGCGAGCCGAAATTCATGTCCTGCGGCATCACGCGAAACACCGCGGCGCCGCCATGGCCATGCAGCGGTTTCATGACGACGGCGCCGTGCTCGTCGCGGAACGAATTGATCTCGTCGAGATCGCGCGAGATCAAGGTCGGCGGCATCAGCTGCGGAAAGTTCATCACCATGATCTTTTCCGGCGCGTTGCGCACCGAGGCCGGGTTGTTCACCACCAGCGTCTTGGGATGGATGCGCTCGAGGAAATGCGTCGAGGTGATGTAGGCGAGGTCGAACGGCGGGTCCTGGCGCAGCAGCACCACGTCGAAGTTGGTCAGTGGTTCACGCTTGGGCTCGCCAAGCGTGAAGTAATCGCCGGCCTCGTCGCGCACGGTCAGCACCTGCACCGGCGCCACCAGCTCCTCGCCGCGCAGCGAGAGCTTGTCCGGGGTGTAATAGGAAAGGCCGTGGCCGCGCTTTTGCGCTTCCAGCAATAATGCAAAAGTCGAATCGCCGCGGATGTTGATACGCGCGATGGGGTCCATCTGGACGGCGACATTCAATTTCATATTGGGGGGTCCGGGTCGCTGGAGGGGGTCTTCTTAGGTGGAAGCGTCGAATGCCGCTAACAGATGGCGCGGCAGATGCCGCGGCGCAATCAGGATGGCGTCGAATCTGAGGTCAAATTCCGCATGCTCGGGATGCGCCATCAGCCACCCCTGGGCCGCGTCGATGATCCGTGCCTGCTGGCGCGGCGTCACCGCATAGGCCGCGTCATCGAGGCTGGCGCGGGCCTTGACCTCGACGAAAACAAGCAGATTGCGTTTCTTCGCCACCAGGTCGATCTCGCCATGGGGCGTTTTGAAGCGTTTGGCGAGGATGCGATAGCCCTTGGCCATCAGCAGCGCGGCGGCGCGGCTTTCTGCCGACAGACCAGTGCGAAAGGCCGCGACCCGGGCCGGGGAGGCCGGCTTTGCGGCAGCGTCTGAAGGCGTGGCGCCGTCAGTCTTCGCCATGCTCGCCCCGAACCTCTTTGGCGAGATCCAGCGCGCGGGCATAGACTTCGCGGCGCGGCCGGCCTGACAGTTCGACCGCATGGGCAACGCTGTCCTTGACGCTGTCGCGCGCAAGCGAGGTGCGCAAAAGCTCGTCGAGGGCGTCATCCGTCATGATGAGCGAGTCCGGCCGCGGCGGTGCGACCACCAGCACGAATTCGCCGCGCGTCTCCAGCGTGTCGGCGGCTTTCGCCAATTCCGCGATCGGCGCGCGGGTGATCTGCTCATGCATTTTGGTCAGCTCGCGGCAGATCGCGGCATCGCGGTCGCCCATGATAAGGGCCAAATCCGCCAGCGTGTCCTGCACCCGGTTGCCGGAATCGAACATGACAAGCGTGGCGTCGATCTTCGCGAGTTCAGCGAGCCGCGCGCGCCGCGCGCCCTGCTTGGGCGGTAAAAAGCCTTCGAAGTAGAATCGGTCGGTCGGCAGTGCCGCGACCGAGAGCGCGGTCAGCACCGAAGACGCGCCGGGTATTGCGATCACCGCAAAGCCGGCGGCACAGACCTCGCGCACCAGCTTGAAGCCGGGATCGGAGATCAACGGCGTGCCGGCGTCCGATACCAGCGCGATCGCGGCGCCCTGCGCCAGTTTTTCCAGAATTTTCGGCCGCGCCAGTGCGGCGTTGTGCTCGTGATAGGGTTTGAGCTGGGCCGAGATCGCATAGCGCTCGGTCAGGCGGCGGGTGATGCGGGTGTCCTCGCAGGCGATGACGTCGACGCCGGCCAGCGTCTCCAGCGCGCGCAGCGTGATATCGCCGAGATGGCCGATCGGGGTCGCCACCAGATAGAGGCCGGGAACCGGCTTTGGTGCGTTCAGGACATGGCCGCCGACCGAATATGTCCGGATGTTCGAACCCGGTTCATCTTCAGTCGCGTAACTAGAGCTGGTTTTTGCGCGCATAGTACCAATCTAGAGGGGTAGTAGCTTCGGCGCCACAGCGCGGTGGGCCCGAAAGAGTAAAGTCGAGGCTACGAAAAAGGGGAGGAGGGCAGGTTCCTGCAACCGGCAGTGCCGCCGTGGGACCATAATCCTTTTGATTTAGTTAACCATTCGCCGACAATATGGCTGAATCCGCCTCCGACTTCGGAGGTGGTGTCCTGGCCGATCCCGGTCGGCCAAGAGAAGAGACACGATGGTAGGGCCGCTCGATCGCAAGCCTGTAACTCCGTCCGGAGCGACCCGACGGACGGCGGTTGGCCTTATTCTCGGCGCGCCGCTGCTCGGCGCCTGCGCCGGCGTGCAGCAATCGCTCAGCCAGTTTTCCAATCCGTTCAGTTCGTCGCAACCGGATGCCGGACCCGCCGGACCGCAACAGCAACCGCTGTCGGTCGGCAACGGCCAGGTCAAGGTCGGTTTGATCCTGCCGCTGTCGGCGGCGGGCAATGCCGGCGTCGCCGCGCAATCGATGAAGAACGCCGCCGAGATGGCGCTGGCCGAGTTTCAGAACCCCAACGTCCAGCTCCTGATCAAGGATGACGGCGGCAGCCCGCAAGGCGCGCAACAAGGCACGCAGCAGGCGCTCGGCGAGGGCGCGGAAATCATCCTGGGTCCGCTGTTCGCCGCCTCGGTTCCCGCGACCGCGCAACTGACGCGCACCCGCGGCACCTCGGTCATCGCATTCTCGACCGATTCCAGCGTCGCCGGGCGCGGCGTCTATCTGTTGAGCTTTCTGCCGGAGTCCGACGTCAACCGGATCATCGATTACGCCGCGGGCACCGGCAAACGCTCGTTCGCAGCACTGGTGCCTGACAACGCCTATGGCAATGTGGTGGAAGCCGCCTTCAAGCAGGCGGTCGGCCGCAAAGGCGGCCGCGTCATCGCCTTCGAGAAATACTCCGCCGATCGTTCGGCTGCGGTGCGGACGGTGGCGGCGGCGCTCGGTTCGGCCGATGCGCTGATGATCGCCGACGACGGCGAATCCGTGGTGGCGACGGCGGATGCGCTGACCGCGGCGGGCGTTAACTTGCGCAACATCCAGTTGCTCGGCACCGGTCTGTGGGACAATCCGCGGGTGTTCGCGAGCCCGGCGCTTCAGGGCGGGCTTTATGCCGCGCCGGACCCGTCGGGCTTTCGCAGTTTCGCCGGCCGCTACCGCAGCAAATACGGCGGCGAGCCGGTGCGCACCGCGACGCTGGCCTACGACGCGGTCGCGCTGGTCGCGGCCTTGTCGCGCACCCAGGGCGCGCAACGCTTCGCGCCGGAGACGCTGACCAACCCGTCAGGCTTTGCCGGCATTGACGGGCTGTTTCGTTTCCGCTCCGACGGCACCAACGAACGCGGGCTTGCGGTGATGAAGGTTGCGACCGGCGGCGGTGTCGCGGTAGCAGGCTCGCCGAAGAGTTTTGGGGCGTAGTTTCTGTCGCCCCTGCGAACGCAGGGGCCCATAGCCACCGCTGCTAATTTTGAAGGAAGGTCTCTATCCGCGTGCCGTTTACGTGGGCCGCGGCGTATGGGTCCCTGCGTTCGCAGGGACGACAGTCCTTACGCCGCTAAATCCGCGACCACCGCATCCAGCACCGGGAACCCCGACTGCGTCACGCGCAGCCTTCCGTCGGCGTCGACGGTGATGGCGCCTTCGTCGCGCAGGATGGCGATGCGGGCGGGATCGAGCGTACGACCGGACAGCGCCGCGTAGCGCTTGGGATCGATGCCTTCGGCGAGCCGCAATCCCATCAGCAGGAATTCGTCGGCACGTTCCTCGCTGTTGAGGAGATCGTCTGTCGTGACGCCGTGACCGTTGGCCTCGACGCGCATCAGCCACGCCTCGGGACGTTTTTCGGTCGCGACCGCGTGCCTGGTGCCGTTAATGTCCAAGCGGCCATGGGCGCCAGGGCCGACGCCGGCATATTCCTCGCCGCGCCAATAGACCAGATTGTGCTTGCACTCCGCGCCTGGCCGCGCGTGGTTGGAAATCTCGTACGACGGCAGGCCGTGCGCGGCGCAGACGTCCTGCGTCACGTCGTACAGCGCGCGCGCGACCGCTTCGTCCGGCGTCTTCAGTTTGCCGGCGGCATGCAGGCCGAAGAACGGCGTGCCTTCCTCGATCGTGAGCTGGTAGAGCGACAGATGTTCGGCGGCTTCCGAAATCGCCAGCTTCAATTCGTCGGCCCACATGTCAGGGGTCTGGTCGGGGCGGGCGTAGATCAGGTCGAACGAGTAGCGGTCGAACGCGGTGCGCGCGATCGCGACCGCATCCAGCGCCTCGCGCGCGGTGTGCAGCCGGCCCAGCGCCTTCAACGAGGCGTCGTCGAGTGCCTGCACGCCGAGCGAAACGCGGTTGACGCCGGCGGCGCGATAGCCGCGGAAGCGCGTCGCTTCGACGCTGGTCGGATTGGCTTCCAGCGTCACCTCGACGTCATCGGCGACCTGCCAGTGCTTGCCGATCGCATCGAGAACCGCGCCCACGGTGTGCGGCTGCATCAGCGACGGCGTGCCGCCGCCGAGGAAGATCGAGGACACCTGCCGCCCCGGAATGCGCGCGGCCGTGGTCTCGATCTCGCGCGCAAAGGCGCTCGCAAAGCGCGCTTCGTCGATCGGTGCGTGGCGGACGTGGCTGTTGAAATCGCAATACGGGCATTTCGACAGGCAGAACGGCCAGTGCACGTAAACGCCGAACGCTTGCTTGTTTCCCTCTCCCGCTTGCGGGGGAGGGTTAGGGTGGGGGTGCTTGCCGTCAGTCAAGGCAGATCTCCGCCAGTTTGACGAAAGCGCGGGCGCGGTGCGACAGGCCCAAACCTAAAGGTGGCAATCCGTGCTTCTCGATCGAGCTCATCTCGCCGAAGGTGCGCGTATGTCCGTCGGGCTGAAACGCCGGATCGTAGCCGAAGCCGGCAGTGCCGCGCGGCGGCCACACCAAAGTTCCGTCGGCGCGCGCCTCGACCTCTTCGAGATGATCGTCGGGCCAGGCCACGCACAGCGCCGAGACGAAATGCGCCTTGCGCTGGTCCGGTGTCGTCGCCCCGCGCTCCTGCAACAGCCGTTCGATCCGCGTCATCGCCGCGGTGAAATCCTTGGTCTCGCCGGCCCAGCGCGCCGAGTAGATCCCGGGCGCGCCATCCAGCGCCTCGACCACGAGGCCGGAGTCGTCGGCAAAGGACGGAAGCCCCGAGGCCTTCGCCGCCGCAATCGCCTTGATCGCGGCGTTGGCGCGAAACGTTTCGCCGGTCTCTTCGGGCTCGCCGAGCCCGAGATCGCCCGCCGAAATCGCCTCGACCCCATGCGGCGACAGCAATTCCCGCATCTCGGCAAGCTTGCCGGGATTATGGGTTGCGATCACGAGCCTGCCGGTGATTCGACGGTGCATGATCGATCAGACTACGCGACGGCCAGTTTCTGCAAGTCCACCAGACGCGCGACACCCTTGCGCGCCAGTTCCATCAGCGCCAGGAACTCGTCCTGCGAAAACGGCGTCTTCTCGGCGGTACCCTGTACCTCGATGATGCGGCCGTCGCCGGTCATGACGAAATTGGCGTCGGTGTCGGCCTCGGAGTCCTCGGCATAGTCGAGATCGAGCACCGGGGTGCCCTTGTAGATGCCGCAGGAGATCGCCGCGACATTGTCGCGCAGCACGTTGTTGGCCTTGATCATGTTGCGGTTCTTCATCCAGGCGATGCAATCGGCCAGCGCCACCCAGGCGCCGGTGATCGAGGCGGTTCGCGTGCCGCCATCGGCCTGGATGACGTCGCAATCGACCGTGATCTGGCGCTCGCCGAGCGCTTCGAGATCGACGGCGGCGCGCAGCGAGCGGCCGATCAGGCGCTGGATTTCGACGGTACGGCCGCCTTGCTTGCCGGCGGCGGCCTCGCGGCGGGTGCGTTCCAGCGTGGCGCGCGGCAGCATGCCGTATTCGGCCGTGACCCAGCCGCGGCCCTGACCCTTCAGCCAGGGCGGCAGCCGTTCTTCCAGCGTCGCGGTGACCAGCACATGGGTGTCGCCGAACTTCACCATGCAGGAACCTTCGGCGTATTTGACCACGCCGCGTTCCAGCGACACGGGACGCAGCTGATCGGGCGCACGGCGGCTTGGCCGCATGGGGGAATCCTTTCGAAAAATCAGGCAAATCTCGGTTGCGGTGCTTGTAGGAGGGGGAACGCAGTGCGGCAAGGCTTTTTGCCCCTGTTTGGCGCTTAATGGATGCTTGTCATTGGGGTCTCGGATGGACAGATTAGGGGGGCTGAGAGGAATAGATATTGGCCCACCACGATCCGATTGGCCTGATTGCGCCGAATGCGGGGCTCGCCCAGCTCAACGAGCGCTCGCGCGACATTTTTCGTCAAATCGTCGAGAGTTACCTCACGACCGGCGAACCCGTCGGCTCGCGCAATATCTCGCGCCTGATCGCGGTGCCGCTGTCGCCGGCCTCGGTCCGCAACGTGATGTCCGACCTCGAAGCGCTCGGCCTGATCTATGCGCCGCATACCTCGGCCGGCCGGCTGCCGACCGAACTCGGCCTGCGCTTCTTCGTCGACGCCCTGATGCAGGTCGGCGATCTCACCGAAGCCGAACGCTCGTCGATCCAGACCCAGTTGGCCGCCGTCGGCCGCGCCCAGTCGGTCGAGGCCGCCTTGGGCGAAGCCCTGACGCGGCTGTCGGGACTGACCCGGGCGGCCGCGGTGGTGCTGACCGCCAAATCCAATTCGCGGCTCAAACACATCGAATTCGTCCGGCTGGAGCCGGAGCGCGCACTGGTGGTGCTGGTCGGCGAGGACGGCCAGGTCGAAAACCGCGTCCTGGTGCTGCCGCCCGGCGTTCCCTCTTCGGCGCTGACCGAGGCCACCAATTTCCTCAATTCGCGGATTCGCGGGCGAACGCTCGCCGAAGCCCGGCTGGAGCTCGAAACCGCGCTGACGCAGAGCCGCACCGAACTCGATCAACTGACGCAGAAGGTGATTTCGGCCGGCATCGCCAGCTGGTCCGGCGGCGAAACCGAGGACCGGCAGTTGATCGTGCGTGGCCACGCCAATCTGCTGGAAGACCTGCATGCGCTGGAAGATCTCGAGCGGGTCAAATCGCTGTTCGACGATCTCGAGACCAAGCGCGGCGTCATTGATCTGCTGGGCCGGGCGGAACGCGCCGAAGGCGTTAGAATCTTCATCGGATCGGAGAACAAACTGTTCTCGCTGTCCGGTTCCTCCACCATCATCGCGCCCTATAGCGACGCCTCGGGCCGTATCGTCGGCGTTCTCGGCGTGATCGGGCCGACCCGGCTCAACTATGCCCGCGTCATCCCGACCGTGGACTATGCGGCCCGGATCGTCAGCCGGATGCTGGGCGGCTGATCCACCCCCGATTAGGGTTGATTTTCGCCGCCTAAAGCACGATATCCCCGGCAGCAAATCCCCATTTGACCAGACGCGTTTTTTGAGAAGGCAGCCTTATGACCGATCCGAACCGGCCGAATGACGACGCGGCGAAAGCGGCCCCGACCGGCGAGCCCGTCGTCTCGAAGCCCTACATCATGCCCGACGATCCCGAGGAAGGGTCGGTCGAGGCCTTGACCAAGGAACTGGCTGATGCGCGCGACAAGACGCTGCGCACGCTGGCGGAGATGGAAAACCTGCGCCAGCGCACCCGGCGCGAGGTCGCCGATTCCAAAACCTACGGCATCACCGGTTTCGCGCGCGACATTCTCGATATCGCCGACAATCTGCAGCGCGCGCTCGATGCGATCCCGGTCGAGGCCAAGGAGACTGCCGATCCCGGCATCAAGGCCTTCATCGAAGGCGTCGAACTGACCGAACGCTCGCTGCTCAACACGCTGGAAAAGAACGGCGTCAAGAAGTTCGATCCGTCGGGCCAGAAGTTCGATCCGAACTTCCAGCAGGCGATGTACGAAGTGCCCGATGCCTCGGTTCCGTCAGGGACGGTGGTTCAAGTCGTGCAGGCCGGCTTCATGATCGGCGAGCGCGTGCTGCGCCCGGCGCTGGTCGGCGTGTCTAAAGGCGGCGCCAAGGCGGCGTCGGCTACCGACGCCGCGAGCTGAGCCTATCCGGCCAACGGCTTTTCGTTGACCTTCGGCCAGTAGCTGCCGAAGCTCCAGAGATTGCCTTCCGGGTCCCGGCAGGCGAAGTCACGGCTGCCGTAATCGGTATTGTGCAGTTCCATCTCGATGCTAGCGCCGGCAGCCTTGGCTTTGGCGTACAGCGCGTCCGGATCGTCGACGGCAACATAGAGTGCGTCGGTCCGGCGCGCGCCGATATCTCCGACGAGCTTGCCATATTGGTCGTCGCGGCATTGACCCAGCATCAGGATGGACGACCCGTAGGCGAGCTCGGCATGGTGCACCACGCCGTCGTTGCGGTAGACGACGCGCTCGGTGAAGCCGAAGACTTCCTTCAGCCAGCGGATCATCGCCTCGGCATCCCGGTAGCGAAGCGTGGGATAGATGCGCGGCGGCTCGATTTCATTCAGATCAGTCATGGCGAAACTCCTGCTCGACTTCACGTCGGCGCCACCATGCGCGAACCCGATGTCGCGGGCTTGAAGATTTGTTACCAGTCGGCCAAGGCTTCGTTCGGGAGTGTCAGCCGGCTGTCGGTCAATGCCAGACGCCGTGCCCAGGCCGTCGGTGACTCGCCCGCCATGGCCGCGAATTCGCGGGCGAGATGGGCCTGGTCGGCATAGCCGCACTCGGCGGCAATCCCGGCCCAGCCGTGCGCCGTCTCGGTGCGCGCCAGCCGGCAGGCCTGGTGGAAGCGCATCATGCGAGCCACGGATTTGGGCGCGAGGCCGAGCTCCGATCGAAAGCGATCGACGAGGTGCTTGCGGCTCCAGCCGATTTCCCCGGCCAGCGCAGCGATCCGCGCGCCGCCGGCGCTGTGTGCCAGCCGTCGCCACGCGAAGGCAATTTCGGCTGACGGCCGATAGGTGCAGCGGTCCGCGATGAAGTCTTCGAGCAGATCGAAACGGCGCTGCCAGTCCGGCGTGGCGCCGAGCCGCTCGCGCAACTGGCGGCCGTCGCGGCCGAGCACGTCGTCGATGTCGACCATGCGCTCGGCGAGATCGACAACGGCGCCGCCGAAGAAGCGATAGGCGCCGAGCGGCGTGAAATCCACCTGCACGCATTCGGCGGCGCCGTCCGATACGATGTGAACCGGCCCGGCATAGAGCCCCGCGGCAAAACTTGTCTGGCGGTCGGCCGCAGCGGGCTCGCGCCCGAGCGCGATCAGAAACGGCGTGCCGAGGCTGATGATCAGGGGAACCGTCAGCGGCGCGGCTTCGCGTTGGGAGAACTGGCCGCGCGCGGTCTCGCGGTAGCCGGTCATGCCCTGGATCAGCCCGGCCATGCGTTGCGACGCGCCCCGGCGGGTCAGTTCGAACGCAAGAGGTGGTCCGATGTCGGACATGCCTGCTCTCTGCGCCAGCCGGCGCTAAACAGCAATATCGCTCGACTGGATCCGCTTCACCCCCGCCTTGGCCATATCGGCCCAGGCTTTGGCCATCGAGCCCTGGTTGTCGATGCCGCGGCAGGCGTCTTCGACCACATAGGTTTCGAAGCCGGCCTTGCGCGCATCGAGCGCGGTCCATGCCACGCAAAAATCTGTCGCGAGGCCCGCCACGAACAGCCGCTTCACCTTGCGCGCCTTGAGATAAGCGGCGAGGCCCGTCGTGGTCTTGCCGTCGGCTTCGGTGAAGGCCGAATAGCTGTCGACATCCTTGTGGAAACCTTTGCGGATGACGAGCCCGGCTTGCGGGATCGCGAGATCCTTCGACAGCGCCGCGCCGTCGGTTCCCTGCACGCAGTGATCGGGCCACAGCACCTGTTTGCCGTAGGGGAGATCGACGGTTTCGAACGGCTTCTTGCCTGAATGCGATGAGGCGAACGAGATATGGCCCGGGGTGTGCCAGTCCTGCGTCATCACCACATTGGCAAAGCCCTTGGCGATGCGGTTGATGACGGGCACGACCTGCTCGCCGTCCTTCACCGCGAGGCTGCCGCCGGGCAGGAAACAGTTTTGCACGTCGATCACCAACAGCGCCGATGCGTCATCAGGTTTCATTGCAGCCGCCTCCGCCACGTCGGGGAAAAGGGTCGTCATCGCCGCCGTGCCGGCAACGATGCCCGTGAGAACTTGCCGGCGATCGAAGCTGCGGTCGAACATGGTGCATCTCCCTGTCAAAGACAGGCGTCAGCAAATCAGGTCGCCGCGAAAGCGTAAAGCGGGTTTACGCGGCGGTGCGCGATTGAATCTTCGGCATCGCCGGCGAAGCGCGGATCAGCCGCGCGGCTGAATGCCGTCGCGCACGGCGCGGAAGCGCGGGAATGCCTTGCTCCAGTCGTCGCGCGGCGAACTGCCGATGATGCGCATCGAGGTCTGGGCGCCGAACCGCAGCCACTGCACGACAGTGACCGGCGTGTTGTCCTTGCCGCTGATGGCGTCGATCCGGGTCTCAAAGCCGGGCTGGCCATCGATGCGCACCGCCTCGGACATCGTGATTTTGGCGTCGCGTACGCCGGGTATCGTGGTCGCGATCTGCTGGGCAAACCGGCCGCGATCGTCGGGGGAAGTCGGAGCGGATCCGATCAGGCCGACGATCATGAAGGGCGCTATTTCGAAGCCGGTCTTTTCGTCGCCGTCGGCGAGAATGAGGGCGGCGCCCGGCGCCAGCGTGCGGACCGTCTTGAAATTGCTGAGCTCGCTCATGTTGAACGGCATCGTCCCAAGCTGCTCCTCGACCGGAACCTGGTCGCGGATCACGGCCGTTGCAAACATCTGGCGCACGGCTTCGTCGGTATAGATCTTCGAAGCGTTTTCCGGCACCTGCACGGCGACATACCCCGAGAAGGTCGGGCCCGGCAGGATCATCGAATAGCGCCGGACATTGGTGGCGCCTTCCTTGGCATTCTCAGCGGTGTAGTAGGCAAGCCCCGTCGCGGTCTCGATGCTCTCCGGCTTGATGCCGCCGGTGCCGCCGGGATTGGCCTTGAAGGCATTGGCGACCTCGCCATAGGCTTCGACCGGCAGATCCGCGAACAGCACCTTGACCCCGTGATCTTCGGTCTCGAACCCGACAAACGTCTTTGCTTTGACGAGGCCGACCAGCGGCACCAGGCCGACCCTGGCGCCCGGCGCGAACACCGGGTCCGCGGCACGCGCAGAACAGGTGGCGGCAACAAAAAGGGCAACCGCAGCGAAATATCGAAGTGGCTTCATGAAGGATCTACCGGGTTTGCAATGAGGCCGTTCAGTGGTCGGCCGGTGCAGTGAGGGCCTTGGCGGCCTCGGTTCAGTCGGCCCGCTTTTAGCGGTTTTGATGTCCATGGAACAGGGCGGGGGTTGGCGGATCCGTAGGCAGACGGGGCTCGTCACGAAGATGAACGAACCGAACGGCAACGGGATCGGCCGGGCAGGGAGCGGTCCGGTCAAAATTTTTGCGACGTTTCCGATTGTTCTGATTTCGGTAATTTGCTCAGTATGTTATCGCAGGCGCGCCAGGCGACGCTTTCTCGGGAGTTTCGCCGGCGCCCCACTGGAACCCGAATTGCGCCGCCCTTCCTTGCCGCCCCGCGTCCGCCTAAACGAGATCACGAGATGAGCCGCTTCTGGAGCCATTTGACGCACGGCCTGACGCCCTACGTGCCGGGCGAACAGCCGCGCATGACGGAGCTGGTCAAGCTCAACACCAATGAGAATCCGATCGGCCCGTCGCCGCGCGCGCTGGACGCGATCCGGGGCGAGGCCACCGATGCGTTGCGGCTGTATCCGGACCCGCAGGCCCAGGCGCTGCGAACGGCGCTGGCCACATACCACAAGGTGAAACCCGAACAGGTGTTTGTCGGCAACGGCTCGGACGAAGTGCTGGCGCACGCTTTTGCAGCCCTGCTGAAGCACGACGCGCCGCTATTGTTCCCTGACATCACCTACAGTTTTTACCCGGTCTATTGCCGTCTGTTCGGGATCGCCTACGAGGCGGTGCCGCTCGATGCGAAGATGCAGATCCGCATTGCCGATTATCGCCAGCCCGCGGGTGCGCTGATCGTGCCCAATCCGAATGCGCCGACAGGGATCGCGTTGTCGCGCGCCGAAATCGCAACGTTGCTGGAGCAACATCCCGATGCCCCGGTGGTGATCGACGAGGCCTATGTCGATTTCGGCGCCGAGACCGCGATACCGCTGGTCGCCTCTCACCCCAATCTTCTGGTCATTCAGACCATGTCGAAATCCCGTGCGCTGGCCGGACTTCGCGTCGGCTATGCGATCGGCGATGTCGATCTGATCGAGGCGCTCAACCGCGTCAAGGACAGCTTCAACTCCTATCCGCTGGGCCGGCCGGCGCAGGCCGGCGCCATCGCCTCGCTCGGAGACGAGGCCTGGTTTCAAACGGCCCGCGCACGCGTCATCGAGGGCCGGGAGCGGCTCAATCGTGGACTGGCCCGGCTCGGCTTCGACGTGTTGCCGTCCTCCGCCAACTTCGTGTTCGCTCGTCACCCGGCGCATGCGGGCGCGGCGCTGGCCGCAGCGCTGCGGCAACGGGCGGTGATCGTCCGGCATTTTTCGGCGCCGCGTATCGCCGACTATCTGCGCATTACCGTCGGCACCGACGGGCAGATCGACCGGCTGTTGTCGGCGCTGTCGGAGATCCTCGGCCGCGAGCCGGCCGCGGCCTGACCGAGCCGTCTCGGTGTTCGTGGTCCGTTCGGCCGTGGCGCGCGGCGGCCCCTCGTGCGGCAAACATTACCGATCGCTTAATGGGGCTCAGGGCCTGAACCTGCCGCGGCCCTGAGCTGACACATTCTTTCAAACCTCAGCCTTTTCAGGCCCCAAGGTTGCGTTCAGTCCTTGCAGGCCGGACCCCCCCTCCTATATGAGGCTCACCACCGCAATATCGCGAGTATTTGATAGTTGGGGGTTCGGTTAGGAGCGCCGCTCAGGGCCCAGCCAACCTGCCGCAACAAGAAGGATATGAGGACCATGGGAAAGGTCATTGGGATCGATCTCGGCACCACCAATTCGTGCGTCGCCGTAATGGATGGCAAGACTGCGAAAGTCATCGAGAACGCCGAGGGCATGCGCACCACGCCGTCGATCGTCGCTTTCAGCGATGATGGCGAGCGCCTCGTCGGCCAGCCGGCCAAGCGCCAGGCGGTGACCAATCCCGAGCGCACCTTCTTCGCAGTGAAGCGCCTCGTCGGCCGCCGCTACGACGACCCGATGGTCGAGAAGGACAAGAAGCTCGTCCCCTACAAGATCGTCAAGGCATCGAACGGCGACGCCTGGGTCGAAGCCGACAGCAAAACCTATTCGCCTTCGCAGGTCTCCGCTTTCATCCTGCAGAAGATGAAAGAGACCGCAGAAGCTCATCTCGGCCAGAAGGTCGAGCAGGCCGTCATCACGGTTCCCGCCTACTTCAACGACGCCCAGCGCCAGGCCACCAAGGACGCCGGCAAGATCGCTGGCCTCGAAGTGCTGCGCATCATCAACGAGCCGACTGCGGCTGCGCTGGCTTACGGCCTCGACAAGTCGAAGACCGGCACCATCGCGGTGTACGATCTCGGCGGCGGCACCTTCGACGTTTCGGTTCTGGAAATCGGCGACGGCGTGTTCGAGGTGAAGTCCACCAACGGCGACACGTTCCTGGGTGGTGAAGACTTCGACATGCGGCTCGTCAGCTATCTGGCCGATGAGTTCCAGAAGGAGCAGGGCATCAACCTGCGCAACGACAAGCTTGCGTTGCAGCGCCTGAAAGAGGCCGCGGAAAAGGCCAAGATCGAACTGTCCTCGACCACGCAGACCGAAATCAATCTGCCGTTCATCACGGCCGACCAGACCGGTCCGAAGCATCTGACGATGAAGCTGACGCGCTCGAAGTTCGAGGCGCTGGTCGACGATCTCGTCCAGAAGACCATCGAGCCGTGCCGCAAGGCGCTGAAGGATGCAGGCCTCACCGCCGCTGAAATCGGCGAAGTGGTGCTGGTCGGCGGCATGACCCGCATGCCGAAGGTGCAGGAAGTGGTGAAGCAGTTGTTCGGCAAGGAGCCGCACAAGGGCGTCAACCCGGACGAAGTCGTCGCCATCGGTGCGGCGATCCAGGCCGGCGTGCTGCAAGGCGACGTCAAGGACGTGCTGCTGCTCGACGTGACCCCGCTCTCGCTCGGCATCGAAACGCTGGGCGGCGTGTTCACCCGCATCATCGACCGCAACACCACGATCCCGACCAAGAAGAGCCAGGTGTTCTCGACCGCCGAGGACAACCAGAACGCCGTCACCATCCGCGTCTTCCAGGGCGAGCGCGAAATGGCGGCCGACAACAAGGTGCTCGGCCAGTTCGACCTGATGGGCATTCCGCCGTCGCCGCGCGGCATGCCGCAGATCGAGGTGACGTTCGACATCGACGCCAACGGCATCGTCAACGTCTCGGCCAAGGACAAGGCGACCGGCAAGGAACAGCAGATCCGGATTCAGGCGTCCGGCGGTCTGTCCGACGCCGACATCCAGAAGATGGTCAAGGACGCCGAGGCCAATGCGGCCGAGGACAAGAAGCGCCGCGAGGCTGTTGACGCCAAGAACCATGCCGACGCGCTGGTGCACTCCACCGAGAAGGCGCTGGCCGAACACGGTTCGAAGGTCGAGGACGCCGAGCGTCGCGCCATCGAGGACGCCGTCAGCGATCTGAAGGAAGCGCTGAAGGGCGACGATGCCGAGGCCATCAAGACCAAGACCAACACGCTGGCGCAGGCTTCGATGAAGCTCGGCGAGGCCATGTACAAGCAGCAGGCCGAAGCCGACGCGGCCAAGGACGCCGCCAAGGATGACGTGGTCGACGCGGAGTTCACCGAGGTCGACGACGACAAGGACGACAAGCACAACAAGAAGTCGGCGTAAGCGGGCGATCGATCATGACCCCCATACCAAAGAGCGCGAAGCTGCGTCTCGATGGATGGGGGTCATTTTTCTTTAAGCCGAAGGCGGCATCTTTGGACGCTGCTTCGGCGTGAAGACGAATTCGGGCGGGTTTGACTGATGTCCACCACCAAGCGCTGCTATTACGAAACCCTGGAAGTCGAACGGACCGCGGACGATTCGAAGCTCAAGGCGGCGTTCCGCAAGCTCGCGATGAAATGGCATCCGGACAAGAATCCGGGCGATGCCTCGAGCGAAGTGAAGTTCAAGGAAATCAACGAAGCCTACGAGGTCCTCAAGGACGGCGACAAGCGCGCCGCCTATGACCGCTATGGCCATGCCGCGTTCGAGCAGGGCATGGGCGGCGGTGGTCCCGGATTCGGCGCCGGCTTCGCCTCGTCCTTCTCCGATATTTTCGAAGACCTGTTCGGCATGGCCGGCCAGCGCGGTGGCCGCGGCGGCGGTCGCGAGCGTGGCGCCGACCTGCGCTACAACATGGAAATCACGCTGGAAGAAGCTTTTCAGGGCAAGACCGCGCAGATCGAGATTCCGGTCTCGGTTACCTGCGAGCCCTGTTCGGGCACCGGCGCCAAGGCCGGTACCAAGCCGAAGACCTGCTCGATGTGCGGCGGCGCCGGCCGGGTCCGCCAGGCCCAGGGCTTCTTCACCCTGGAACGCACCTGCCCGACCTGTCAGGGCCGCGGCCAGATGATCGAGGACGCCTGCCCGGGCTGCTCCGGTTCGGGGCGGGTCACGCGCGACCGCACGCTGTCGGTCAACATCCCCCAGGGCGTCGAGGACGGCACCCGCATCCGGCTCGCTGGCGAAGGCGAGGCCGGCGTCCGTGGCGGACCGCCCGGCGACCTCTATATTTTCCTGTCGCTGTCGACCCACGAATTCTTCCAGCGCGACGGCGCCGACCTGCATTGCCGGGTTCCAATCTCGATGGTGGCGGCAGCGCTTGGCGGCGAATTCGAGGTTCCGACCATCGACAAGGGCAAGACCAAGGTCAAAGTGCCGCCGGGAACGCAGTCCGGCCGCCGCTTCCGCATTGCATCGAAGGGTATGCCGGTGCTGCGGTCGCGCCAGACCGGTGACATGTACGTCCAGGTCATGGTCGAAACGCCGCAGAATCTGACCAAGAAGCAGCAGGAATTGCTGTCCGAGTTCGAAAAGCTGTCGTCCGGCGCAACCCAGCCGGAAGCCGCGGGCTTCTTCACCAAGGTCAAGGACTTCTTCGGCACCCGTGCCGGCTCGTAAGCGAATCGCCCCAACACGACCGGCGGTTGTGACGCGGCGAACCGCTGACCAATCTTGGCGCCGAATAATCCAGGCCGCGCAGGGCTTTATTCAGGAAACGCCGGCACTTTGTCGGACCGGCCACGTTACCGTTTGGCTTGACCGTTTCTGATCTGACCTATACGTCTTTATGACTGTTTTCTGACATCCCCCGTTTAGTTGCGGGTCCCGCCTGGTAGCGACATGCCTTTGCAATCGTCCGTGCGTGCGTTGAAGTTGAAGAAGCCTCTCCGTCTCGACGACGAGGTTCGCTTCCTACGTTCATGGATCGAGAAGCCGCTGCACATGGGCGCGGTGATGCCGTCGAGCAAGCTGCTGGCCCGGACCATGGCGCAGTATGTCGATGTCGACTCCACCGGACCTGTCGTCGAACTCGGACCCGGCACCGGTGCGATCACCAATGCGCTGATCGAACATGGCGTCGATCAAAAGCGGCTGGTGCTGGTCGAATATAATCCGGGCTTCTGCGCGCTGCTGCGCGACCGCTATCCGCAGGCCAGGGTAGTGCAGGGCGATGCCTATGCGCTGCACGACTCGCTTGGCGGCGTGCTGGATGCGCCGGCCTCCGCAGTGGTCTCCGGGCTTCCGCTCGTCACCAAACCGATGCTGATGCGCCTGAAACTGATCCGCGACGCCTTTGTGGCGCTGGCGCCGGGCGCGCCCTTCGTCCAGTTCACCTATTCGGTCGCGCCGCCGATCCCGAAATCGCTGCCCGGCGTGTCCACAGAAGCTTCCGAGCGGATCTGGATGAACCTTCCGCCCGCCCGGGTCTGGGTGTATCGCAAGCGTTAACTTGCCGCGTATTCGCGTGGCAGGGTCTGCCTCCGAGTACGATTTCTAAAAAATGTCCGCGCTGAAAATCCTCGTGATCCCGGGATCGCTACGATCAGGCTCGCTCAATGCGAAGCTGGCCGCTGTGGCTGCCCATGAATTCGCGCAGATGGGCGCCGAGGTTACCCGGATCTCGCTGTCGGATTTTCCGTTGCCGATCTATGACGGCGACCTGCAGGCGAAATCCGGCGTGCCCAAACATGCTGTCAATTTGAAGCGGATGATCGGCGCGCATCATGGCGTGCTGATCGTGACGCCGGAATATAATTCCTCGGTGCCGGCGCTGGTCAAGAACACCATCGACTGGGTGAGCCGGGTGCAGGACGCGCATGAGAGCCGCGGCGACGTGTTCAAAGGCCGCGTGTTTGCGATCGCGGCCGCCTCCGGCGGGCGGCTCGGCGGCAGCCGCGCGCTGGCGGCGCTGCGGCTGATCCTGACGGCCTGCCACGCCACCGTGATCCCGAACCAGCTCGCGGTGTCGTTTGCCGACCAGGCCTATGACGAGATGGACCACCTGAAGAACACTGCCGACAGCGAGGCGCTGAAAGCGCTGGCGCGGCAGTTGATCGACATTTCCCAACGCATGATGTGAGGTGACATGCAGCCAGCCAAGATCGCTCCCCGCGACCGCCTGATTGTGCCGCTCGATCTGCCCGGTATTGCCGAGGCCGAAGCGATGGTGGCGCGGCTCGGCGACAGCGTGACCTTCTACAAGATCGGCTACCAGCTCGCTTATGCCGGCGGGTTGCCGCTGGTCAGCCGGCTCACGGGCGCGGGCAAGAAGGTGTTCGTCGATCTCAAGCTGCACGACATTGGCAACACGGTGGCGCGCGGTGTCGAGAGCGTCGCCAAGCTTGGCGCGACGTTCCTCACCGTGCACGCCTATCCGCAGACCATGAAGGCCGCGGTTGAGGGACGCGCGGGATCGGGCCTGAAAATTCTCGCAGTCACCGTGCTGACCTCCTACGACGACGGCGATCTCCACGCCGCCGGCTACCGGCTCAATGTCGCCGATCTGGTCGAGGCGCGCGCGCAGCAGGCGCAGGTGCTCGGCGTCGACGGGCTGGTCTGCTCGCCCGAGGAAGCGGCCAGCGTGCGCAAGATCGTCGGCCACCAGATGAACCTGGTGACCCCTGGGATCCGGCCCGCCGGCGCCGATGTCGGCGACCAGAAGCGGATCATGACGCCGGCGCGTGCGATCGCGGCCGGCGCCGATTATCTGGTGGTCGGCCGGCCGATTACGGGTGCCGCCGATCCCAGGGCTGCGGCGGATGCCATCCAGGCGGAAATCGCGCAGGCGCTGGCATAGCGGTTTCGAAGAAAGCGCGTCAAACAAGCGATCACAAAAGGGAGAGAGCGAATGGCAAAGGGATACTGGATTGCGCGCGTCGACGTTCACAATGACGAAGGCTACAAGCCCTATGCGCTGGCAAACCCGGGCATCTTCCAGAAATTCGGCGGGCGGTTCATCGTGCGCGGCGGCAAATTCACCGGCGCCGAGGGCGAGAGCCGCTCGCGCAACGTCGTGATCGAGTTTCCCGACTACGAGGCTGCGATGGCCTGTTATCGCTCGCCCGAATACCAGGCCAACATCAAGGTCCGGCAGCCGCATTCGATCGCCGATCTCGTGATTATCGAGGGCTATGACGGCCCGCAGCCGTAGAATTCGATTCTTCCGTCATGGCCGGGCTTGACCCGGCCATCCGCGTCTTCCTGCTCGTTCGTAGCAAGGCGTGGATGCCCGGGACGAGCCCGGGCATGACGAGTAGCGGGCTCAATCGGTTGCCGGAACGGTCTCGCCCCGCTATAGGGCGTGAAGAGGTGAAGCCATGGCCGACATGCGTTTGATCGTTGCGGGAGCCGGCGGCCGGATGGGCCGCGCGCTGGTGCGGGTGATTTCGGAGACGCCGGGCGCGGTCGTTGCCGGCGCGCTGGAAGCGCCAGGCTCGGCCCTGCTGGGCAAGGATGCCGGCGTGCTCGCCGGCCTTCCGGCCAACGGCGTCGAGCTGTCGGCGGACCTGTGGAAACTGTCGGCCAACGCCGACGCCATCCTCGATTTCACCGTGCCCGCCGCCACCATCGCCAATGTCGCGATCGCCGCTGAACGCGGCCTGGTGCACATCGTCGGCACCACAGGACTTTCCGCTTCCGACATGGCCGTGATCAAGAGCGTGACGCAGCGCGCGGTGGTCGTACAGTCGGGCAATATGAGCCTTGGCGTGAATTTGCTCGCCGCTTTGGTCAAGCGGGTGGCGCAGTCACTCGATGAAAGCTTCGACATCGAGATCGTCGAAATGCACCACAAGGCCAAGATCGACGCGCCGTCCGGCACCGCCTTCCTGCTCGGCGAGGCGGCCGCTGCCGGCCGTGGCGTTGACCTGCATACTCATTCGGCGCGCGGCCGCGACGGCCATACCGGCGCGCGGCGCCCCGGCGACATCGGCTTTGCATCGCTGCGCGGCGGCACCGTCACCGGCGACCACAGCGTTATCTTTGCCGGGGCGATGGAGCGCATCGAGCTGACGCACCGCGCCGAGGACCGCACCATGTTCGCGCAAGGCGCGGTCAAGGCGGCGCTATGGGCGCATGGCAAGAAGCCCGGCTTCTACACCATGACCGACGTGCTCGGACTGACTGACTTCTAGGGTTCGGAAAAGATCGTCGGTGAAAAAGGTCTACGAAATAGACGGAACCAAATTTGATGATCTCGAGACGTTTTACGACCACATAGGTGAGGTTCTAATTCCTCGCCATCAATGGGGAAGAAATCTGGACGCCTTTAATGACATTTTGCGGGGTGGCTTCGGAACGCCTGACGATGGTTTCGTCGTAACGTGGAAGAATTCTGGTCGATCTCAACAAAAGCTGGGATTTCCGGAAACAGTCCGATACATCGAGCACAAACTCACTAGATGTCATCCGGAAAATCGTGAGAGCGTCAAAAAAGACCTTTTGCTTGCACAACAGCGGAAGGGACCAACTCTTTTCGAAATCTTGACGGACATCATTCGCGAACATGGATCGGGAGGCAGTGAGGCAGTAGACGGTGTTGAGTTGATACTAACTTAGGAAAGATGCCCGGCTCCTGCACCATGACCGACACGCTCGGTCCGATGGATTTCTGAACTTAAAAACGTCTCGAAACGAAAACGGAATCTTTTTAAATGAGCGATCGCCTACTTGTGCTGGTGCGTCACGGCCAGAGCGACTGGAATCTGAAGAACCTGTTCACCGGCTGGAAAGACCCTGGCCTGACCGAAAAGGGCGTCGCCGAGGCCAAGGAAGCCGGCCACAAACTGAAGGCGCAAGGGCTGTCGTTCGATGTCGCCTTCACCTCGGTGCTGACGCGCGCGCAGCATACGCTGGATCTGATGCTGGCGGAGATCGGCCAGACCGGACTCAAGACGACCAAGGACCTCGCGCTCAACGAACGCGACTACGGCGATCTGTCCGGCCTCAACAAGGACGACGCCCGCAAGAAGTGGGGCGAGGACCAGGTGCTGATCTGGCGCCGTTCCTACGATGTGCCGCCGCCCGGCGGCGAGAGCCTGAAGGATACGCTGGCGCGCACGCTGCCTTATTACGTCAAGGAAATCCTGCCCGGCGTGCTGCGCGGCGAGCGCACGCTGGTCGCCGCCCACGGCAACTCGTTGCGTGCGTTGATCATGGTGCTGGAGAAGCTGACGCCCGAGCAGATCCTGAAGCGCGAACTCGCCACCGGCGCGCCGGTGATCTACCGGTTGAACGCGGACTCGACGGTGGCGTCGAAGGTCGATCTGGCGGGGTGAGCGCGCTTACTTCGTAGGGTGGGTTAGGCGGAGCCGTAACCCACCGGCCGGACTATCCGCGCCGTACGAAGTTGGTGGGTTACGCCTTCGGCTAACCCACCCTACGCATTCTCAATGCATCCCGACTTGGCCGGCTTCCCAGCCCAGCATCGCCTGCTTGCGGGTGATGCCCCAGTGATAGCCGGTCAGCGCGCCGCCTTTGCCGAGTGCGCGATGGCAGGGCACCACGAACGAGACCGGATTGCGTCCGACCGCCGCACCGACGGCGCGGGACGCCTTCGGATTCTTGATCTTGTTGGCGATGTCGGAATAGCAGACCGCGCGGCCCATCGGGATCTTCAGCAGCGTCTCCCAGACCCGCACCTCGAAGTCGGTGCCGATCAATACGACGCGCAGCGGCTGATCGGCCCGCCACAGATTGGTGTCGAAGATACGCTGCGCCAGGCCTGCGGTGCCGTCACGGTCTTCGACATAAACAGCGTTGGGCCAGCGCCGCTTCATGTCGGCGAACGACGCCTGCTCCCCCCCCGGGTCGGCAAAGGCGAGACCAGCGAGGCCGCGCCCGCTCGCGATCACGATCGAGGTGCCGAACGGGGAGGGATGGAAACCGTAGCGCAGCGTCATGCCGGCGCCGCCGTTCTTCCATTCGCCCGGCGACATCGCCTCATGGGTGACGAACAGATCGTGCAGCCGGCCCGGGCCCGACAGGCCCGAGTCCAGTGCCGCATCGAGCACGCTGGCGGAATCGCGTAACAGGCCTTTGGCGTGATCGAGCGTCAGCGCCTGCATGAACGCCTTTGGCGTCAGCCCGGCCCAGCGGCGGAACAGGTGGTGTAACTCATCCGGGGTCACGGCGGCGGCATCCGCCATCGCTTCGATGGTCGGCTGCGCGCGCCAGTGTTCCGAGATGAAGGCGATCGCGCGCCGCACCGAGTCGTAGTCGCGCAGCGCGGCGTTCTGGGGTCCCGGTTTGGTGAGGCGGTGCTCATTCATGGCAAGGTTCATCATACTGATCGATGTAGGGCGGACGGGCCGTCCGAACCACCCGATTCCCGACAAGCATTCCATAGCGTTTTCGAGCGAAGTGGAACCCGGTTCGCGTGAAGAAAACGCGTCAAATAAAGAGTCTACTGGATTGGGTTATAGGTGATGCCCCGTTTGGCAGTCTGCAACGCGGCCAGCAAGGCTTTGGCAAAGCTGGCTTTTTCGTCGGCTCCGAGAAAACTCCCGATCGAAACCCGGCGGCCTCGCGAAACCAGATAAAGCCGCTCGATGCCGAATTCGGCGTGGACCTTCTGGTCGAGCTGCACCCAGAGCGGGTTGAGCACCCATTCGGCGACATAGCCGCGATGGCTGACCCGGCGCACCCGCAATTCCGATGGCGTGACGGTGATCTCCTCGGTGGCGTTGCCGCGGCGGAAATTGACCCGGAACGCCCAGTAGATCACCAGCACGTCGAGCCCGAGAAAGCCGAGCACCGGCCACGCGCCCATCAGGAGAAACGCTATGCCGGTGGCAAAACTGACGACGCTGAGAAACGTCATCAGCACCAGGAAGCCGGTGCGATTGAGCGAACGGTGTGGCGTCAGCCGCGCCGAAAACAGTTTGGGCTCGTTAAGCGCCGGATCAAAGTCGTTGCTTGCGGTCATCGCGTATCAGTATACCCGGATCATGGCTAAAAGCATCCGTTCCCAACGCGCCAAGAAACCCGCCGTTCAATCCGCGCCCAGCAAGGCGACGAAAAAAACCGCCAAACCGCCGTCCAAACCGGGGGCCAAAAAGCCGGTCAAGCCAAAACCCTGGACCGCGGCCGAGATCCACGAGGCCTTCAGCCGTTTCCAAAAGGCCAACCCGGAGCCGAAGGGCGAGCTCGAACATCTCAATCCCTATACGCTGCTGGTGGCCGTGGTGCTGTCGGCGCAGGCGACCGACGCCGGCGTCAACCGGGCGACGCGCGCGTTGTTCGCGGTCGCCGATACGCCGCAGAAGATGCTCGCGCTCGGCGAAGACACCGTGCGCGATTACATCAAGACCATCGGGCTCTATCGCAACAAGGCCAGGAACGTCATCGCGCTGTCGGAAAAGCTGATCGCCGAGTTCGGCGGCGAGGTGCCGCGCACCCGCGCCGAAATCGAAAGCCTGCCCGGCGCCGGTCGCAAGACCGCCAATGTCGTGCTCAACATGGCGTTCGGCGAACACACCATGGCGGTGGATACCCACGTGTTTCGCGTCGGCAACCGCACCGGGATGGCGCCGGGCGATACGCCGCTGGCGATTGAGCTCGGGCTGGAAAAGGTGATTCCGTCCGAGTTCATGCTGCATGCCCATCACTGGCTGATCCTGCATGGGCGCTATACCTGCCTGGCCCGCAAGCCCCGCTGCGAAGTATGCCTGATCAACGATCTTTGCCGCTGGCCGGAAAAGACGGTCTGAGGCATGCTCATCGTCATGTCGCGAAGCTTCGTCATTCTCGCGAAGACTGATGTGAGGGGGATAGCTTGAGTCAACAGGATCAGACCAGCCCGGCACCGCCGGCTCCGGCCGGCACCGGGCCATCGCAAACCGCAGCCGCCGTCGCTGCCGCCCGCGCGGCCGCACTTCAGCGCGGCGCCTGGAGCCGGTTTGCTATACCGCTGTTCGCCGTGCTGGTGGCTTTCCTCTTCATCGCGCTGGCGACGCTGCGCTGGGATGCCTGGGTCGGCAACGCCGTGACCCAGACCACCAACGACGCCTATGTTCGCGCCGAGATGACGCGGCTGAGCAGCCGGGTCGCCGGCGAGGTCTTGACCGTCGCCGCCAACGATTTCCAGCGCGTCAAGGCCGGCGATCTCCTGATCCAGATCGATCCCGCCGACTACCAGGCCCAGGTGGCGCAGGCCGATGCCGCCGTGGCCGCGGCACAGGCCGCGCTCGACAACCTGAGCAACCAGGTCGAGCTGCAATACGCCACCATCGCGCAGGCCGAAGCGGCGCAGGTCTCCGCCGCCGCCGAGGAGGTTCAGGCGCGCCAGGAACAGGAACGCCAGCAGTCGCTGTCGCAGACCGAAGCCGGCACGCGGCAGAAATTCGAACAGGCGACGGCGGCTTACGCGAAAGCGCAGGCCGACGTGCGTGCCAGCCGCGCCGTTATCGCCGCGCAGAAGCACCAGATGGAAGTGCTGGCCGGCACCAAGAAACAGCGCGCCGCCGACGTGTTGGGCGCGCAGGCAGCACTTGCGGCGGCGAAGCTCAAGCTCGGCTACACCAAGATCATAGCACCGTTCGACGGCGTCGTCGGCGAGCGTCAGGTTCAGCCGGGCGACTACGTCAACATCGGCAGCAACCTCATCAACGTGGTGCCGCTGCCGAACGTCTATGTGATCGCCAATTACAAGGAGACCCAGCTCACGCGGGTCAAACCAGGCCAGTCCGTCGACATCACGGTCGATTCCTTTCCCGACGAGAAACTGAAAGGCCGCGTCGAGCGGATCTCACCGGCCTCCGGATCGCAATTCGCGCTGCTGCCGCCGGATAACGCCACCGGCAATTTCACCAAGGTGGTGCAGCGCGTGCCGGTCCGGATCATCATCGACAAGAACCAGCCGCTGCTCGAGCGGCTGCTGCCGGGCATGTCGGTTGTGACCAATATCCACACCGGGGATGCGGGGACGGATGGCGGAAAATGACGGCGCCGATCGCGGGCCGCTGTCGCGCGGCGGCATTGCTCCTCGACCGCTGTTCGCGGTCGGCGCCGTGCTGCTCGGTTCGTTTCTGGCCAATTTCGACAGCCGCCTGACTTCGGTTGGCCTCGCAGACCTGCGCGGCGCGTTTTCGTTGGGCTTTGACGAAGGCGCCTGGCTTTCAACGGCGGGCATCGGCTCGCAAATCTTCGTTGCGCCGGCGGTGGCGTGGCTGGCGACCGTGTTCGGCCTGCGCCGCGTGCTCGGCATCCCCAGCCTGGTCTATGCGCTGGTCTCGCTGACGATCCCGTTCGTGCATGATTACACCACGCTGATCGTGCTCAGCATCGCGCATGGCATGCTGCTCGGCACCTTCGTGCCGGCGACGCTGATGATCGTGCTCCGAAACCTGCCGATCCGCTGGTGGGTGCCGGCGATCGCGATCTATTCCATCCGCGTCGGCTTCGCACTCGACACCTCGACCTCGCTGGTCGGCTTCTACGTCGATCATTGGGGCTGGCAATGGCTGTACTGGCAGGGCGTCGTCATCGCGCCGCTGATGGGCCTGATGGTCTATCTCGGCACGCCCCACGAACCGGTCAACCGCGCGCTTTTGCGCGATGCCGACTGGGGCGGCATGCTGCTGCTCGGCACCGCAGTATCGATGATCTATGCCGGGCTCGATCAGGGCAACCGGCTCGACTGGCTGGAATCCGGCACGGTCATGGCACTGCTGCTCGGCGGCGGCGCGCTGTTCCTTCTGTTCCTGATCAACGAGATGCTGGCCCCGCAGCCCTGGGCGCATTTCAACGTGCTGTTCTCGCGCAATATCGGGCTCTCGCTGGTCATCATTCTGCTCTACACCCTGACCAGTCTGTGCAACTCGTCGCTGGTGCCGAATTTCCTCTCGGTGGTAGGAGGGCTCAGGCCCGAGCAGACCGGCGTGCTGTTGTTCACCTATGGCGCGCTGCCGATGTTCGTGCTGGTGCCGATCGCGATCTATCTGCTGCGGCATTTCGATGCCCGCACCGTGGTGGTGCTGGGATTTTCGGCGTTCGCTGCAGCCAATCTCTGGGGCACGCAGCTCAGCCACGACTGGGCGCGGGAGGACTTCGTCGGGATCGTGATGCTGACGTCGATCGGGCAGGCGCTCACGCTGCTGCCGATCATCATCATGGCGCTGTCGAATTCCGATCCGGCCCGCGCCACCTCGTTCGCCGCCTATATCCAGATCATGCGGCTCGGTGGCGCCGAGATCGGTGTCGCCCTGATGGGAACCTGGCTGCGGGTGCGCGAGCAGATCCACTCCAATTATCTTGGGCAGCATATCGAGAACGGCAGCGGCGACGTCGCCCGCATGCTGCAGAAGCTTACGAATTTCTTTGCCAGCCACGGTATTGGGACCGCGCCGGCGCGGGCGGTGGGGACGTTGTCTGCGGCCGTGGCCCGCGAGGCCAACACGCTCGCTTATATCGACGGCTTCTGGCTGTGCTTCTGGCTGGCGATGGCGGCGCTCGGCTTTACGGCACTGATCACCCGCGCGCCGCCGGGTCCGTTGGCGCCGGCGCCGTTCGGCTTTGCCAAGAGCTTGTTGCGGAAGTGCGGCGTCTCCGTGTCGTAACGGCGGACGGACCGTCATCACCGCGCCGCCATTCCCTGCAGGATGGGTGGCCTCGACCGGCGGCATTCAACTTATCTTGAATGCCCCGAGCGCTCGATGATCGCCGCCGCCGAAATATTCGTTCCGCAAAACGGTTCATGTACCGGGGCCACAGGCAGGGACAATAATAATATGGGCGACACGGCCGCGTTGATTTCTCTGGCGACCTCGGTTCCGCCACATCAATTTCACCAGAAGCAAATCCTCGCCGCGGCGCGTGACGTCCTGACCGAGCGTTACCCGGAGTTCGAGCAGCTTTCGAGCCTGTTTGCCAATACCGGCATCCGCCACCGTTACGGCGTCAAACCGATCGAATGGTATCTCGAGCAACGCGGCTGGCCGGAGCGGACACAGGCTTTCCTGGAGGGCGCCGAAAAGCTGTTCATCGACGTCGCGGCTAAGGCGATCGCGGGGGCCGGCCTCTCGGCCGGCGATATCGATACCGTCGTGACCGTGAGTTCGACGGGGATTGCGACGCCGACGCTGGAGGCGCGTGTCGCAGGCCAACTCGGCTTTCGCCAGGATGTTTCGCGCGTGCCGGTGTTCGGTCTGGGCTGCGCCGGCGGCGTGTCGGGGCTGTCGATCGCGGCCCGGCTGGCGCAGGCGCGGCCCGGCACCAACGTGCTGCTGGTCGCGCTCGAGCTTTGCACGCTGGCGGTTCGTCATGACGAATTGACCAAGGCCAACGTCGTCGCCGCCAGCCTGTTCGGCGATGGCGCCGCGGCAGTGGTGCTGCGCGCGGGCGATGGCGGCGCGACCCGGATCGAGGCGACCGGTGAAAAGCTGTGGCCGGATACGCTCGACATCATGGGCTGGAGCGTCGACCCTGAGGGATTTGGCGTTATCTTCCAGCGGACCATACCGGGCTTCGTTGCCGAACACATGCGTCCCGCGGTGGCCGAGATGCTGTCGCGGATGGCGCTTTCGATCGAGGACATCGATCGCTTCATTTGCCATCCCGGCGGGACCAAGGTGATCCGTGCGCTGGAGCAGGCGTTCTCGCTTCATCAGGGCGCGCTCGACCACGAGCGCGAGGTGATCGCCGATTACGGCAACATGTCGTCGCCGACCGTTCTGTTCGTGCTGGAACGGGCGCGCGCCCACGGCTTGCCGCCGCGGTCGCTGTTGACGGCGCTCGGGCCTGGTTTCACCGCAAGCTGCGTCGCGCTGCGGCATGCATCATGAGCTTCGCTGCCATCATTCTCGCTCTGGTCACGCTGCAGCGCCTGGGTGAACTCGTACTGGCGCGTCACAACACGGTGAAGCTGCTGGCACGCGGTGCGATCGAGGTCGGCGCACGGCACTATCCGCTGCTGGTGTCGGTCCATGCGGCGTGGCTGACCGCGTTGTGGATCTGGGGGCGTGACCAGACCGTCGATCTCGCCGCGCTTGCGGGCTTGGTCGCGCTGCAGGGCGTGCGGCTCTGGATCCTGGCGACGCTGAAATCGCGGTGGACCACGCGCATCATCGTGCTATCAGGCGAACCGCTGGTGGTGTCCGGACCCTACCGGTATTTTTCGCACCCCAACTACGTCGTTGTCGCCGGCGAGATTGCGCTGCTTCCCCTGGCGCTGCATTTGCCGGTGATTGCATTAGTGTTCACGGCGCTGAACGCTGTCGTGCTCTGGATCCGGATACGTGCCGAGGCACGCGCGCTTGCTGCCGTTCGCGGACAGCCCGCCCGCGCCGCTTCATGAGCGGGCGGCAGGAGTTTTGGTCGGGCACGCCGGAGATGACGCCGTCAATTCGAACCTGGGCCGGCTTTCTGTGGATGTGCCTTGGCATGTTCATGGCCATCCTCGACGTCCAGGTGGTGGCGACGTCGTTGCCGACGATCCAGCATGAGCTCGCGATCTCCCCGGACGCCATGAGCTGGATCCAGACCGCCTATTTGATTGCGGAGGTCATCGCGATTCCCCTGACCGGGCTGTTCACGCGCGTGCTCACGTTACGGGGACTGTTTGCCGTGGCGGTCGCGCTGTTCACGCTGGCATCGGTCGGATGCGCCTTCTCGGGCTCGCTGAGCGAGTTGCTGGCCTACCGGGTGGCACAAGGGTTTTCCGGCGGCGTGTTGATCCCAGCGGTTTTCTCCGCGGTATTTTTGCTGTTTCCGGCGCGGCTGCACGCGGTCGCCACGACCATCGGTGGCGTCGTCGCGGTGCTGGCGCCGACGGTCGGCCCCGTCGTCGGCGGCTGGATCACGGACAACTGGTCGTGGCCGTGGCTGTTCCTGATCAATGTCATTCCCGGCGTGGTCGCAGCCGTCGTGACGCCATTGCTGTTGCCGAAGCAGAAAACCAATTTTGGTGAACTCGCCACGTTGGATGGTCTCTCGCTGGTACTGTTGGCGGCGGCGCTGGCCGCGCTCATGGTCGGGTTGAAGGAAGCGCCGCAGCGCGGCTGGCTGTCGCCCGTCTGTGTTTCCCTGCTCGCGGGGAGTGCGGCCGGCATCGCCTGGTTTGTGCACCGCTCGCTGCGCTCAGCGCATCCAGTGGTGCACCTTGCAACATTGCGGCGGCGTTCGTTTGCGATCGGCTGCGGCCTGAGCTTCTGTCTCGGCGTCGGGCTGTTCGGCTCGGTCTACCTGATGCCGGTGTTTCTCGCTTTCGTGCGCCGCCATGACGCTTTCGAAATCGGCACGATCATGCTGGTGACCGGGATCGCGCAGCTCGTCGCAGCGCCCGTCGCCGCGTTCCTGGAGAGCCGGCTCGGCGCGCGGTGGCTGACCGGCGCCGGCTTTGCGCTGTTCGCAATCGGGCTTGGGCTGAGTGCCTATCAACCGCGCAACGCCGACTTCGACGAAATGTTGTGGCCGCAAATCCTGCGCGGCGTCGCCATCATGTTTTGCCTGTTGCCGCCGACCCGGATCGCGCTCGGCGCGCTGCCGGCGTCCGAAGTCGCGGATGCCAGCGGATTGTTCAACCTGATGCGCAATCTCGGCGGCGCCATCGGCATCGCGCTGATCGACACCATCCTGTATGGCCGAAGCCCGATCTATGCCGAGGACTTTCGTATTCGCCTGCTGGCTGGCGATCTCACCGCGGCGACCGCGATCGGCCTCGATCCGTCGCTGCTCGCCAACCGGCCGCTGGGCCCGCCCGACGAAGCCGCGGTGGCGTTCGTCCGGCCGCTGGTCGAGAAAGCGTCACTGGCGCTTTGCGTCAACGAGGCCTGGGCGATGCTCGCGTGCGTGGCGATTGCGGGCGTGCTGCTGGTGCCGTTTGTGCGCGACCGGCCGGACGCGCAAGACTAGAGCCGTAAAACACTCGCTAGACCGCGTACGCATAAACCCGCAATGTCCGCTTTCACTCGCGAAGTCTGGGTGTCCTCGATTACAGTTTCAAGTGTCGCAAGGACGGTCGAATGAGAGTTTGCTCGCATCGCTTGATCCTACGATCCTGGCAGGATTCCGACAGGGCTCCATTTGCCGAGATGTCTGCGGACCCCGGCGTGATGGAGTATTTGCGGCCCCTCCCGACCAGGAAGTCCAGCGATGCCTGGATCGATTACCAGATCGAGCATCAATTCTCACATGGGTTCTGTATGTGGGCCGTGGAGCTCCGATCATCAGGCGCATTTCTCGGCGCCGTGGGACTCTTGGTCATCAATTTTTCGGCTCACTTCACACCTGCCGTAGAAGTCGGCTGGCGGCTGGCAAGTGCTTTTTGGGGCCAGGGGTTCGCAACGGAAGCCGCTCGACAAGCGCTTGAGTTTGGCTTTGGCGAGGTTCGGATGTCCGAAATTGTCGCCCATGCGAGTGTCCGCAATACGCGTTCTCGTCATGTCATGTCCAAATTGGGCATGTCACATAACGACGCCGACGATTTCGATCATCCGCGCCTCGGAGAATCGGATCCGCTCCGGCGACAGGCGCTCTATCGAATCACACGACAGCGTTATGAGCAGACGCCCTAGGCCGTCGGCACGCCGCTTCGCTGCCTTGGCTCGATCAGTTCCGGCCGCGGGCCAGACAACCGCTTGTGCATGTGAACCATCAACGCCATGCCGAACAACGGCGTCGCCAGGTTGACGATCGGGATCGACACGAACGCCGCGATGATCAGCCCCGCGGTGAACACCGTGGCCGCGTTGTCCTTGCGCATCGCCTTGGCTTCCGCCGGCGAGCGGAATCGCATCGCCGCGAGCTCGAAATATTCCCGGCCCAGCAGCCACGCGGTGGCGATGAAGAAGATCAGAAAGCCGGCGCCTGCGAACAGCACGAACGGCAGCGCGACCAGATAGACCAGGATCGTCAGCAGCGCGGTCTTGACGCCCTCGGGGATGGCTGTGCCGAGCGGCAGCGCGCTACCTGGCCGCTCCGCCGGATAATGCTCACGCTCGACATGTTCGGCGACGTCGTCGACGAACACGCTGGCGACCAGCGAGGTGAT